>NZ_LR698997.1:0-1447956 GCF_902386915.1 Phoenicibacter congonensis | reverse complement strand
GGGATAGTGTTGCTCGCCTACGTGCTGATGTCGAACCACATTCATGCGCTGTTTTATGGGGACATTAAAAAGTGCGACAAGGTTTTTAGGTCCATTGGGTCGCGGTACGTTAAGTGGTTTAATCGAAAATATGGCCGGTCGGGCACCCTGTGGAATTCGCGTTTTTATTCGAAACCTGTGCAGGATGAGCTGCAATTTTTGCAAACCGCCGCATACATTTTCAACAACCCCGTCAAGGCGGGAATGGTCAAGCGCGCAGAAAATTACAAGTGGTCTTCATTCAAGGATTTAGATTCTGAAGAATTCGATGCTAAAGCTAAGGAAATCCTAGACACTACGCTTTCGATTTCGTATCTCAAGCAGTACACACATGACGTTGCCGAGAGTCAAATGAGCCCCGATGACGGGAAAGAATTTGAAGTGATTCCAAGCAGCACACCATCTGATATGTTGGTGATTGATGCGGTGAAAAGAATTGTGAAAGAGAAAAATCTTGGCAGAATATCTGCTCTGTCCAGTTCACTTTTAAGAAAACTTGTGAAGTCGCTTCTAAAACTTGGATCTAATATAAATCAAATTTCTCGGGTCACGGGTCTGACTAGGCATCAAGTTAGCATTCTTGCGACATAAGGATGTCTTTATAACTTTAGCATTTTTAAAACTAAAAGTTCTGAGCAGGGTATTTCGTTTTGTAATATAAGTTTTTGTGCTGCTGCGTTGCGAGAACACGACCTCTGATACTTACAGTTGACCTAACTCTGTACTAGACGAAAGTTCACTCTAATTGAAGCGTTGTCATTAATTTCACTTGAACTTTTTGGCTAGTTCATGGCTTGTTTTGTTTTGTGGCATTTTCCACCCCTTAAATAATCCCTGCGAGTTCGCTTATTTTGTATTTACTGGCGTTATTCTCGTAATTTCTGCTTATTCTTTTCGTAACTTGCTATCTTCCTCGCAAAAGTGCCAGTCATGAAACACAAGTGTCAGTCGTGTCTCGCTGGTTTGGTTACGCTGCAAGTGCCAGTCATGAAACAGTTATTGTGAACTTAACGCCAGTGATGAATCAATGCTCATGCTTCATTAGTACCAGTCATGAATTTTTACGCTAGAAAAACAAATGCAGCAATCGTAACAAACGCAAATCATTAGTGCCAGTCATGAATTCCCAGCACTGGTGACAGACGTGATTGATTAGTGATGTTAGTGCCAGTCATGAATTCCCAGCACTGGTGACAGACGCAAAGCATTAGTGCCAGTCATGAATTCGCAGCACTGGTGACAGACATATAACACCAGTGACAGACGTGCAGAAATGGTGCCAGACATAATATGTGAGACATGATATGTGGGAGTTATGTGATCTGATAGGCCGTGAATGCGCAACAATCTTTCACAACGGTGTCAAAATCGTATATAATCACTAAAGTCTTTAAAAGCGGCACAGAGAGGTCGACAAGACAAAGCGACATATGCCATAACTATATCTAGCTATGCTTTTCTTCTGCTCGCTCTCTATGTGCTCTGAGTTTTAGGAGTGATTCTTTTGAGCGAGAATTCAAGACCATTAAAATCTGTCGTTCTCACTGGTGAAGAAATTGACAGAACTCTCACTCGCATGGCGCACCAAATCTTGGAGTTCAACGAAGGCGCTGACAACATTGTATTTGTGGGTGTTGTTACGCGAGGTGATTCGCTGGCCAGGCGCTTGCGCCACAAGGTGATGGAGATTGAAGGAGCTGACATTCCCTACGGTAAGCTTGACATCAGCTTCTATCGTGACGATTATGCCACCAATTTTTCTCCAGAAATCAAGATGACCGACATTCGGTTTAACATCGACGGCAAGGACGTCATTTTGGTTGACGACATTCTTTACACCGGAAGAACTGTCCGAAGCGCCCTCAATGCGCTCATGGACATTGGTCGTCCAAAAACGGTTCAACTAGCGGTTCTCATTGACCGCGGCCATCGTGAGCTTCCAATTCGCGCTGACTTCGTTGGCAAAAACGTTCCTTCGTCATCGCACGAAGATGTCAAATTGTTCCTTGAAGAGGTTGACGGCAGAAATGCGGTCGAGATTTATGAGAAATAGGAGATGAAAAGTGGGCTTTAATCACAAAGACTTGATTGATTTGCGCGAATATTCCGCAGATGACATCATGTTGATTTTGGAAAACGCGAAGCGTTTCCGCGCCGTAAATGAGCGCGCTGTAAAACAGGTGCCAACTCTAAAAGGCGCCACCATCGTTAACATGTTTAACGAGCCATCTACAAGAACACGTTCAAGTTTCGAAATTGCAGAAAAAAGGCTTTCTGCCAACAGCTTGAACTTTGGCGGCTCTTCAACTTCCACAGTGAAAGGCGAAAGCCTCGTTGACACTGTCAAAACCCTTTGTTCCTACAAAGTTGATTTGATTGTAGTGCGCGATCGTCATGCCGGTGTTCCCAAAAAGATATCGAACGTTTCAGGCGTTCATGTAATCGATGCGGGCGATGGAAAACATCAGCACCCAACACAAGCACTTCTTGACCTTTATTCAATTTGGGAGCGTTTCGGTCATCTCGACGGCCTAAACGTGGGAATTGTCGGTGACATTTCTCACTCTCGCGTGTGCGGCTCTCTCATTCCAGCACTAAAAATCATGGGTGCAAACGTTTGTGTTGTGGCACCTCCAACAGTCATGCCAGCGCAAGTTGAGGTACTTGGCGCTGATTCGCAAACTAGCGATTTCTACTCTGTTTTGCCTGATCTCGACGTTGTCTATATGCTGCGCGTTCAGCACGAAAGAATCGAAGGAGCTCCATTCCCCTCAATTCGCGAATACCATCAGCGATTCGGCCTAACAGAAAAACACGAGCATTTAATGAAACCTCATGCTGTAGTTTGCCACCCTGGACCAATCAACCGTGGCGTCGAGCTCGACAGCTACATGGCTGATCATCCTGAGCGTTCGCTCATCCTTGATCAGGTTTATGCAGGAATTCTTGTAAGAATGGCTTCAATGTATCTTTTGTTGGGAGGTGTCAGTGATGGACTTGATTCTTAAAGGCGGTCACTTAGTTGATCCACAGGTTGGCATTGATGGAGTTGCCGACATTTATGTTAAAGACGGAAAAATTGCAGAAGTTGGAAAAGATCTTTCTGTTGAAGGTACAGAAATCATCGACTGTAACGGAAAGATTGTTACTCCGGGTCTTGTTGATGCGCATGTTCATCTTCGTGAGCCAGGCTTTGAGCATAAAGAAGACATTGAGTCTGGAACTCGCGCGGCTGTAAAAGGTGGTTTTACATCTGTTTGTGCGATGCCTAACACCGACCCATGCATTGATGACGCTGTTGGTGTTGAATATGTTAAAGCCGTTGCCGAGAAAAAGGGCCACTGCAAAGTCGAAGTTTCGGGGGCTTGTACGCACGAGCGCCAAGGCGAGACACTCTCTGACATGGGAGACATGTTCGAACATGGTGTTCGCATGTTCACTGATGACGGTGCGGGAATTCAAAAAGCTGGGATCATGCGCCTTGTCATGGATTATGCCTCTCAATTCGACTGTGTAGTTTCTGTTCATGCGCAAGACGATTCTCTCGTTGGCGAAGGCCAGGTTAATGAGGGGAAATGTTCCACCCGCCTTGGTCTTTCTCCATGGCCTGCTGAGGGTGAGGAAGTTGAGATTGAACGTGACATTTCGATGTGTCGCCTAACAGGTTGCCCATTACACATTCAGCACATTACAACTGCTCGTGGATTAGAGCTCGTTAAGCGTGCAAAAGCAGAAGGTTTGCCTGTAACGTGTGAGGTCACGCCTCATCACATGTTCTTAAATGAGAATGACATTGACGACACCTATCCTACTTCTCTAAAGGTCAATCCACCTCTGCGCACTGAAGTTGATACTAAAGCGTTAATTGAGGGAGTTAAGTCAGGAGATGTTGACATTATTGTCACAGATCACGCTCCTCATGCAGCATATGAAAAAGACAGAGAATTCGAGCTCGCGCCTTTTGGAATGATTGGACTTGAAACTTCTCTTGCTTTGATAAACACGAATCTCGTAAAAACAGGCGAAATTGATTATTCAAAGTTAGTTTCTTTAATGAGTGTTAAACCGAGAGAGATTCTTCGCGCTAAAGCCGTTAAACTAGAAGAAGGTGAAACAGCTGACATCACTGTTTTTGATCCTGATTTGAAATGGACGGTTGGCGAAGGCGGATTCGAATCGCGAGCTGAAAACAGTGGTTTTCTTGGGTGTGAACTTGTTGGTCGTGCGACCGAAGTTTTGGTGGATGGAAACATTGTTTTGAAAGCTGGCGAGGTAATTGACTAAACTCTCTGAGACTATTCTTAAAAACACTACTAAATTTGGCAGGAAACCGGCGCTGTTAGTTCTGGAGGATGGGACGAGTTTTTCAGGCTATTCTTGTGGAGTAGACGGAACGGCGTTTGGTGAGATTTGCTTCAACACGACTCTTGAGGGTTATTTAGAAGTAATCACAGATCCGAGCTACGCTGGGCAAATTGTGACCATGACCTATCCTCAAATTGGCAATTATGGAGTTAACCTTGACGATTGCCAGTCGGCGGCGCCTGCGATGCGTGCGCTTGTGGTTCGCGACATGTGCCAAACTCCTTCTAACTTCAGAAGTGAGATTTCGCTGCCAGATTTTTTGATAAGAAACAAAATCGTTGCAATCGAGGGAGTGGACACGCGCTCCCTCGTTCGTCATATTCGAGACTTCGGCGCGCAAAAAGCTGCTGTTTCGACTGTTGTTTTAGACGAAGAACGTCTCTTGGATGAAGTGAAAGAATCCACTTCTATCGTTGGACAGAATCTTGTGAAGACTGTGTCTCGCGCGGCTGCTTCTAAATTTGACGAATTGCCCGCTTCTCAAGCGTTTGCTTTCGGAATGCCTGCCGAGAAGAAGTATAAGGTTGTCGCATATGATTGCGGTGCAAAGCTTGCAATTTTGGAAAATTTAGTTCGTTGCGGTTGTGATTTGACAGTTGTTCCTTGGGACACCCCTGCAAAAGAAGTTCTTGGTATGCATCCTGATGGCGTATTTTTCTCAAATGGACCAGGTGATCCAGATGCGGTTGAGGACACATATGTCCAAGTTCGGGAGCTTTTAGGAAAGTTGCCAATTTTTGGAATCTGCTTGGGCCATCAAATGATGAGTATTGCAGCCGGCGCTGAAATTGAAAAGTTGAAATATGGTCATCGTGGCGGCAACCAGCCAGTTTTTAACCTGCTAACTCATCGCGTTGAAATCACTTCACAGAATCACGGTTTTGGATGTGTTTTCTCTTCGCTTGGTGAGTTGGAGGATGAATATAAGTCTGTTGAAGTGCCTCGGGGCCTCAACGGTTCTGCTGAGGATCTTCGTGCTTGGGTTCAAGCAGGTGTAGCACCTGTCGTTAAAAATGAAAAATATGGAAGAATTCGTCTCACTCATGTGAATTTAAACGATGGTACAGCGGAAGGCATTCAGTTTATGGATGTGCCTGCATTTTGTGTGCAATATCACCCCGAGGCAAATCCTGGCCCGACCGATTCTCACTATCTATTTACAGCATTCACGCGTTTAATGGATGGAGATGACGATTATTTGAACATCGATATTGCAAAAGACAGACTTGCTGGCTGGAGATTTGGAAGGAATTGTGCAACACCTTGTGCGGTTGACAGGAAAGATTCTTCGCCTTTAAATCTATCAAACAGTAAAAAGCCTTCTCATGAGAGCGGAGAGGAGGTAGCTAATGCCTAGACGTCAAGATTTAAAGAAAATTCTTGTTATTGGCTCTGGCCCTATTGTTATTGGGCAGGCTTGTGAATTTGACTATTCCGGAGCTCAGGCGTGCAAGGTTTTGGAAGAGGACGGATTCGAAGTCGTTCTTGTTAACAGTAATCCAGCGACAATTATGACTGACCCTGGCCTTGCGCATAAAACATATGTGGAACCAATTACGAAGGAATTCGTGGAAAAAATTATTGCAACTGAGCGTCCTGATGCTCTTTTGCCTACGCTCGGTGGCCAAACTGGGCTAAATGTTGCGGTAGAACTTGCAAAAAGTTGTGTGCTCGAGAAATATGGTGTTGAGATGATTGGCTGTGATCTCGATGCTATTGAGCGAGGAGAAGATCGCAAATTATTTAATGAATGCATGGAAGATCTTGGCATTGAAACAGCAAGAAGTGGCTATGCCTACAGCGTTGAGGATGCTAAGGAAATCGTCTCCAACCTTGGCTTTCCTGTTGTTTTACGTCCATCGTTTACCCTTGGTGGAGCTGGTGGTGGAATTGCTCATAACGAAGAGGAACTAGAACAAATTGTTGAGCAAGGTCTCGACCTTTCTCCAGTCGGCGAAGTTCTCGTGGAAGAAAGCATCGAAGGCTGGAAAGAATATGAGATGGAGGTCATGCGTGACCGCGCAGGCAATGGAATCATCGTCTGTTCAATTGAGAATTTCGATGCAATGGGCGTTCACACCGGCGACTCAATCACCGTTGCTCCTGCCCAAACTCTAAGCGATGTTGAATATCAACGCATGAGAGTTGCGTCTCTTGCTATTCTCGAAAAAATTGGCGTCGAGACCGGCGGTTCGAATGTGCAGTTTGCTATCAATCCTAAAAATGGACGCATGGTTGTCATAGAAATGAACCCACGCGTTAGCCGCTCTTCTGCACTTGCTTCTAAAGCGACCGGTTTTCCAATTGCAAAAGCTGCCGCAAAATTGGCAGTTGGATACACTCTAGATGAAATCACGAATGACATTACAAAGGCTACGCCTGCTTGTTTTGAGCCTTCTATCGACTATTGCGTCGTGAAGGTTCCACGTTTTGCTTTTGAAAAATTTAATGGCACCGACGACACTCTTTCGACTCGAATGAAGGCTGTTGGCGAGATTATGGCTATTGGACGAACTTTTGAGGAAGCATTAGGAAAAGCTCTGCGTTCCTTGGAAAATGGTAGGGCAGGCCTCATTGCCGATGGCAAGGGTGAGCGCGTTGAAACCAGAGAAGATTTTGACAGACTTCTTGGTCGTCCAACCCAAGACCGAGTCTTTCACATTGCCGAAGCGATGAAAAGCGGTTTTTCTGTTGATGAAATTGCGGAAAAAACTGGAATCGACAAGTGGTTTTTGAACAGGATGGCTGACATCGTCGCTGTTGAAAACAACATAGAAGGACACAAGCTTGAGGAGCTTGATGCCGATTCTCTGCTTACTATTAAACAGTTTGGCATTTCTGATGAGCAAATTGCGCATCTAATGGGCGGAAATTCGAAACTTGTTCGAACCGTGAGAAAAATTTTGGGGGTTCGTCCTGCGTTTAAGACGGTCGACACTTGTGCTGCTGAATTTGAAAGCAAGACAGCCTATCACTACAAGACATACGACGCTGCTGAAAGCGAGGTTGGCGCGCAAAAGACTAAGCCTCGTGTGATGATTCTTGGCGCTGGTCCAAATCGAATTGGGCAAGGAATTGAGTTTGACTATTGCTGTGTTCATGCATCATATGCCCTGCATGATGAGGGATATGAAACCATCATGGTTAATTGCAACCCAGAAACTGTGTCAACTGACTATGACACTTCTGACAAGTTGTATTTTGAACCGTTGACTTTTGAAGATGTGATGGATATTATCGATGCAGAAGATCCTGACGGCGTTATTGTCACGCTTGGTGGGCAAACTCCTCTAAAACTTGCGCATGATTTGGCTGAGGCAGGCGTGAAAATTATGGGAACACAACCTGAGGCGATTGACTTGGCAGAAGATCGAGACCAATTCAGCGCAATCCTTGATGAATTAGGTGTTACATATCCTGCCGCTGGTATGGCTTCAACTTTTGAGCAGGCTTGCAGTGTGGCAAAAAACATCGGTTTTCCACTTCTTGTTCGTCCAAGCTATGTTTTGGGTGGTCGAGGAATGGCGATTGTTTATGACACCGAGCATCTAAAGACCTACATGACGCAGGCGGCTAAAATTACGCCTGACCATCCAGTTTATCTTGATAAATTCCTCGAAGGCGCAATTGAAGTTGATGTTGATGCTCTTTGTGACGGCGAAGAGGTGTTCGTTGGTGGAATTCTGGAGCACATCGAAATGGCTGGAATTCACTCTGGTGACTCTGCTTGCTGTACGCCACCTTTTGCTCTGAGTCAATCAGAACAACAAAAACTTCGTGAAATTACTCGAAAGATTGCCCTCCGACTTGGTGTTATTGGCCTAATAAACATTCAATTTGCAGTAAAAGATTCGATAATTTATGTAATTGAAGCAAACCCTAGAGCCAGCCGAACTGTTCCTTTTGTATCTAAAGCGACAGGTGTTCCTCTGGCAAAGTGTGCTGCAAGAATAATGTGCGGAGAAAAGATTTCAGACTTAAATCTTCCGTCTGAAACGCGTGAGTTCAATCACTTCTCGGTAAAAGAGGCTGTGCTTCCGTTTGGAAGATTCCCGGGAACGGACACAATTTTGGGACCAGAGATGAAATCTACCGGTGAGGTCATGGGGATAGCTGATAACTTCCCAGCTGCGTATGCAAAGACACAGTTCGCAATTGACTACACAATGCCCACTAAAGGCACAGTTTTTATGAGTGTGTGCGACCGCGATAAACGAAACGTTTTTTCGATTGCGCGCGAGATTGAACGCCTAGGGTTTGACATTGTTGCGACGAAAGGCACTGCGCACGCTTTGAAGGCAGTTGGTGTTAAGTGTGAGGAAGTGAACAAGATTTCGGAGGGTGAATCAAACATTATTGATCGCCTTGCTAACGGAGATATTTCACTTGTGATTAACACTCCTTTTGGTGAAAAGGCTCGCGGTGACGGTTATGCGATTCGTTCCGCTTGTGTTCGTTATGGCGTTCCAGCGGTGACTACTTTGGAAGGCACGCAGGCAATAACAGCTGCTATGGAAACACTACGAGACGAAGAACTTGGCGTAATTGCGCTGCAGGATTTGTAGGGAGGAATTTTGGCACCTAAATTCGTTGAAAATGCGCAGGTTGTTTCGAACGAACAGCTTGCTTCAAACATTTGGAAAGTTGTGCTTTCCTGCAATCAAACGCCTGACGCAATTTTGCCCGGCCAATTTGTTCATCTTCAAGTTGACGGCGGATGCAAAGCGATGTTGCGAAGACCTTTTTCAATCATGAACGCTAATGCGGAAAATAAAACTATTGATATTGTTTATGAGGTAAAAGGCGCAGGCACCACGATGATGACAAAGTGGCAAAAGGGATACACCACAAGCATCATTGCTCCGCTTGGAAATTCGTGGTTGGCCACGCTTCCTGAGGGCGAGGATTCAAAAATTTCTCGGGCGTTAATCGTTGGTGGTGGTGTAGGTGCTGCTCCTTTGTTTATGCTTGCTAGAAATTTTGTGAAAAAAGGCATTAGTGTTGATGTTGTCCTTGGTGCTCGCACGAAAGAAGTTCTCGTGATGGAAGCTCCCTACAGAACGCTTGATCTAAACACTCTGGTTTGTGTAACTGACGATGGATCTTATGGTGAGGCTGGTTTTTGCACCTTTCCTGCAGTGCGTTTGATTAATGAGAATTCATATGATTATGTTGGAACATGCGGTCCAGCTCCTGTCATGAAGGCCGTTGCCGATGCCGCTAAAGAAAAGGCGAAGTTCGTGGAGGTCTCAACCGAAGAGCGAATGGCATGTGGCGTTGGCGCTTGCAAAACTTGCGTTGTTGACACGGTGAATGGAAAAGTTAAATCGTGCGACTGTGGGCCTGTATTCCCTGCGGAGGTAATTTCATGGTAAACATGGAGGTAAACGTTGGCGGGCTTGTGATGAAAAACCCAGTCACCAATTGTTCTGGAACTTTTGAATCGGGCAAGCCTTACGCCGATTTTGTCGACGTTGCCAAGCTTGGCGCCGTAACTGCCAAGGGCATGTCGCCAGTTCCTTGGCAGGGGAATGATACGCCAAGGATGTGCGAAATCACAGGTGGCATGATTAATTGCATTGGGCTTCAAAACGATGGTGTTGATCACTGGATTGACGATGATTACAAGTGGTTGAAAGACAAGGGAGCCACAATCATTGCTAATGTTTGCGGTCACGATTTAAGCGAATATGTGCAGGTTGTTGAGCGTCTCGAAGATGTTGATGTAGATGCCTATGAGATTAACATTTCTTGTCCTAATGTTGCTTGTGGCGGCGCATCGCTTGGAACAGATCCTAAGGCGGCAGCAGAAGTGATTGCTGCGTGCAGGAAGGTTACTGAAAAGCCAATGAGCGCCAAGCTAACGCCAAATGTAACCGACATCACTGTAATTGCAAAAGCTGTGCAGGACGCGGGTGCTGATGCTTTGTCAGTTATTAACAGTGTTCAAGGCATGGCGGTTGATGCAAAGACGAGAAAACCAAAAATTTCAAGGGTAATTGGAGGAATGGCAGGCCCTTGTCTGAAACCGATTGCTCTTAAATGTGTTTATCAGTGCTGGAACGCTACGCACATGCCAATTATTGGCATGGGTGGCATTTGCTCAGGAGAAGATGCTGTCGAATTTATGCTTGCTGGTGCTTCGGCAGTTGGGATTGGTTTTTCTAACTTTTTGGATCCAACTTCGACCGTTCGTGTGATTGATGAAATTGAACAATATTGCGAAGAACAGGGCGTTGAAAACGTTTGTGATTTGACAGGAGCTTTGGAATGTTAAGTGATTTTAAGAATCAGCCGCGGAAAGACCGCGTCATTATTGCTTTAGACTGTGAGGCCGATAAAGCGCTATCGATTGCATATCAGCTTGCTGGCGAGGCTAAGTGGGTCAAGATTGGCATGACTCTTTATTATGAATATGGCGAAGAGCTTGTGAAAATGCTTAAAAAGCGTGGGTACAACGTATTTCTTGATTTAAAATTTTTCGACATTCCTCATCAAGTTCATGGGGCGGCAAAGAGCGCAACGCTTTCAAATGCTGACATGATAACTATGCATGCAGTTGGCGGTAAAGACATGATGCAAGCTGCGATTGTAGGTTCGCATGAAGCTGCGGAAATTCTAAGGAAAGATGACCCAATTACTCTTGCGATTACTGTGCTCACTTCAATGAGTGAAGACGATTTGGCGGCCATGGGTGTTTCGCGTGAGCTTAATGAGCAAATAAAATGTTTGGCAAAATCTGCTACCGACGCTGGACTTTCAGGCGTTGTTGCTTCTCCAAAAGAAGCTGCAATGTTACGAGAAGTTTTGGGGCCAGATGCTTTCATCGTAACTCCTGGCGTTCGTCCTGCTGGCGCAGATCTTGGCGATCAGACACGTGTTACAACTCCTAAGCAAGCATTTGACAATGGTGCGTCGCACATCGTTATCGGGCGACCTATCACAGGTGCCGAAGATCCAATTGCGGCTTTCCGTGAAATTGTAGCTTCGTTGTAAAGTAAGTAAGTAATCGGCATTTGCAAAAGTGCCAGTCGTCGCGCACTGGTGCCAGTCATGAATGCCAAGCATCGGCACTGGTGCCAGACGTATTTTTTCTCCACGTCTTTCTGTTTCCTTTCACAAGACACAGCCGCCTTTCAATGGTGTCAGACATGAATGCCAATCATCAGCATTTGTGACAGACATAATTTTTCTCCATTTCCTTCGATTTGCTTTCACGAGTGCCAGTCGACACTCAATGGTGACAGACATGAATAATGTTGAAACGAAAGCCGCGTTAATTGTTGATTCCTAGAAGTCGACCATATATCTCTTGATCTTTGTCTAGGAATACATTGAATATGACTTTTTCAATTGAGGTATTGTGAGAATTAAGCCATTTCTCGCATGTGGAAATAGCAATTTTTGCGGCTTCGGTATTCGGAAAGCTGAATTGGCCTGTTGATATGCAACAAAAAGCTAAGGTTGTAAGACTCAATTCGTTTGCCGCCAAAAGACACGACTCGTAACATGATTCAAGTGTTGCACAATCTCGTTCCGTTGGTCTATCTTTAATAATTGGCCCAACTGTGTGCAACACATATTTACAAGGAAGGTTGTACCCAGGTGTTATTTTGCATCGGCCAAAAGGCTCTGTGTGCCCTTGCTTTTTGATGATTCTGTCGCATTCAATGCGCATTTGAACGCCGGCAAACGTTTGAATGCAGTTATCGATGCAGATGTGATTTGGAATCCAACACCCTGTCAACCCCCCATTGGCTGCGTTTACAATCGCATCGCATTTAAGAAGAGTAATGTCACCTTGCCAAAGGCACAGTTTTCCACGAGCAGGAGCAAGATTCGAGGGGTCAAATACTCCTTTTCGCGCAATTTCTTCTTTGAGATAATCGTCCTGAACTTCAAGAAATACTTTTGAAGCAGGAGTTGATGGGCGAACGTTTAACAAGCCTCGTAACAAGATTTTCTGTTCTATTGCAGATTTAGGCAGCGAAGCAACGTGTTCGCCTCGCTCTTTTTGAAGTTCTCTGATGAGGAATTCTCTTCGTTCTTCTTGATTCATAGACCGATTTTACATCATGCAGGTTTTTCACTGGTGCCAGACATGAAACACTGGTGCCAGACATCGCGCAACGGTGACAGACATAAAACACTGGTGCCAGACATGATTTAGAACATAATGTTTGCCAATAGTTTTCAATAGTGTCAGTCATGAAATACAGGTGGTTAACATTGGTGCCAGACATATTTTTCCAGTAGACTGATCTTCCCGCATTGGTTCCAGACATGAAGCACTGGTGCCAGACATGAATTTAAAGAGTCCTTATGTTGTGGTAAATTCAAACTGACGGTTAATTGAAGAAGGAGTTAACAGTGGATTTCGCCGATGTCATTACTAATCGATATTCCTGCAAAAAGTATTCCAACAAGGCAATCTCAGATGACGTTTTGAATGAAATCCTTGAGGCTGGGAGGGTTGCTCCGACAGCCAAGAATTTACAGGAGCATAGGATTTATGTTTGCCAGAAACCAGAGGACCTCGAACTGATTGATGAAATAACTCCTTGTCGTTATGGCGCGCCTATCGTTTTGGTGGTTGCCTACGACACTAACAACGTTTTCACCTATCCAGGCGACGCGCGCGATTCTGGAATCGAAGATGCTTCTATTGTTGCTACTCATCTCATGTTAGGCGCCGCAAACGCAGGTGTTGACAGTTGCTGGTTGAACTTCTTTGACCCCACCAAGGCAAAGTCAGCTCTTGAATTGCCCGAAAATGAAGAGGTTTTGATGCTTCTTGATTTGGGTTATGCTGCTGAAGGCGCTGGTCCGCTTCCGAATCATAATTCGAGAAAACCGCTCTCAGATACTGTAGTCTTTCGTTAGGTTTGCACATGCTTGTAGGAATTGTCTCGGATACGCACGGTACGCTGCCTCTTAAAGCGGAGGATTTGTTAACTAAGTGCGACCACATTGTCCACGCTGGAGACATTTGTGTTCCGGACATCCTTCGACAACTTCGGCGCATCGCTCCGACGACTGCTGTCATGGGAAATAATGACTTTCGTGAGTATGGTGATGATGTTGACAAGTTTGCATACGTGGTGCTTGATGGCGTTTTGCTTACTGTGACACACTACCCTCAGAAGATTAGACCAAGAACTGAAAAGCTTTTGAAGGAAAATGATGAATTTGCCGATTTTGCTGGGGAAATTGTTGCTGTGCATGGTCACACTCACACTGCTCGCCTTGAAACTGGGAGCTCAGCTGCTCCTGCAGGCTATTTAATCTGCCCTGGTTCATTAGCCTTTCCACGTACTCCCGCGGGCGAGACGCTAGGATTTGCAGAATTTGAAAGTGGTGTAGTAAAAAATATTTGGATTGAGGCTCTAGATGGCCGTTGCATTTTGTAGATAGGTTGCTAATCATACATCGAGCACGAACCCTACAGGGTTTCTTAATGTGCCATTTTTCTTTCTAGCTGCTTTTTTATATTGGTGCCAGACATAAAGTTATTGAATGCAGAGCTTCCGACCAGACTTCATTCAAGGGTGTCAGCCTCTTTTTATTGAGAATAACCCCATTCACTGAATTTCTTCAAGCAATTGTCTCTTATACAATCCAGTTACTTTTGCTCGTGCGAGCCTCGTTCAATGGTGCCAGACATAAAGATATTGAGTGCAGAGCTTCCGATCATACTTCGTTTAAGGGTGTCAGCCTCTTTTTATTAGGAATAAGCCCATTCACTGAATTTCTTCAAGCAATTGTCTTTTATACAATCCAGTTACCTTTGCTCGTGCTAGCCTCATTCACTGGTGCCAGACATTAAGTTATTGAATGCAGACCTTCCGACAATACTTCGTTTAAGTGCGTCAGCTTTCTTTAATGCAGGTAATGGAATTGTCATTTCAATCGCTGCTATATATAAAAACTGTCGGTTAGCTCATATGACTTTTAGTCCTGCAAATTCGTCCTCTTGATAAGCAATGCTTTTCAATTTCACTTTTTTCCCTATTGGGTTAAAAGTTTTAGAATATGAGCGTAAGGCAGATAAACGTTCAGAATTGATCTGTTTTTAGCCTCAGTTAATTCAGTTGTTTTGTCGGGAAAGTGTTTTTACTCCACCTTTTATTCGAGTGTCAGGAGCAATGCCATCTTGAATTTACCATCCGCTTTGACCCAATGTCGGCCATTTTTTGCAAAATGGAAACACTCACCAGCTTTGATTGAGTGTTCCTCTCCTTCATAGCCAATGATTCCTTTTCCATCCAATGCGAAAATTAATGCCTCTCCCGGCGCGGAGTGCTCTGAGAGTCCCTGACCTTCGTCGAATGCCATCATCACAAACTTCATTTTGTCGTTGTGTGCAATGTCCATATTGACAATTCGTCCTTCTTGATATGGGAGAATATCCTTCAAAACGAAAATTTCTCCTGGATGCACTGCTTCATTCATTATGTCTGACCTCCTAATTTCTAACTCAGTGTACACTGCCGAGCTTTTTGATCTAAATCCAACCGGAACGTTGGTTGGCGTAAGAATTGATTCACCTTTTCTTAACAATTTTTGGCCCGTCGAAGTCGAATTCGGATTCTCATAATTGAGTTGTTGGTCTTCTTGACCTGATTTGTTTGCAGTAGGGCTGCTGATGTCTGATTCGGCTTTTCGTTTGTACTTGTCTTCATGATTGGAGCACGCGGAACTATCTTTAAAACCATATACTTCAAGTTCGCCCTCGTTAACCAATATTAGTTTATGGTAAGGAAAAACTTCTGCACTTATGTCGGTGTTCTTTGCGAGAGAAAAGTAAATTAATGGATTTTCGCCTTGCAGAATTGCTCTACTGACGGTGCATCCGCTCACTGGCGGATTATCGCGAGCGACCGAGAATGATTGTCCTATTTTTTCTTTCATGAATGAATATTAGTTCACTTTGTCCGATGTTAGATGCTTTATTTCACCGGTGATAGTCTTTTTGCATTGGTGCCAGTCATGAATCACTGGTGCCAGACCAAAATATCTGATCGATTAATCATACTGATTCATTTATCTCTACGTTGTCTTTGCCCAAGTTTGTAATTGCGAAAACTATTTTCACTGGTGCCAGACATGAAATTGAACAACTGTGGAAGACCAAAATATCTGATCAATCATGTAGTTTCATTTATCTCTTAGTTGCCTTTGCTCCAGTTTGTTATGGTAAAGACCTTTTTCACAGGTGTCAAACGTAATTGCTCTTTGATTTTTAAATACAATTTTCTAGGATGAATTGTGGACGTTTAAGCTAGGAGGATTTTTAATTATGTCAGCAGGGAATATAAAAAAGACAGTTTCTCTTGTTATTGGAATAGCCTGTCTTGTTGGAATTTTTGCTGCGGAAGTTGCCGCAAATAATGGAGTGTCTTTTGAATGGTTTGATACCGGAATTGGAGGAACAATGACAACTTCGGATTTGATGACTGTGACCCTTGCCCCACTCGCATTTGTGGTTCTCGCTTCGGTTTTCTTCTTCGTTTTCCGCGGTAATCGTTCGATGATTTCTTACCAAGTTTTGCTCTTGAGTTTTGTTTCTTTTATCTTGTGCTGTCAAATTTCGTCCGCCGAGGGATTCGACGTAAACTCGGTTGATTCAATCGCGCTTGTTATCGGGGTTTTTGGGACGATAGTTCTTTCTTTGGGTAACTACGCAAAATAAAGTCACAGCGTCTTTTTTATTGGGATCTGTCATTCAGCAGTGGTGCCAGTCATGAAACATTAGTGCCAGACATAAGCTCTCAGCAGAGGTGTCAGACATGAATCACTGGGCAATTTACATTGGGGTCAGACATAAATGACTGAAAGCAGCAACGGTGCCAGTCATGAAACATTAGTGCCAGACATAAGCTCTCAGCAATGGTGCCAGTCATGAAGCAGTGGTGTCAGACATAAATGACTGAAAGCAGCAACGGTGCCAGTCATGAATCACTGGTGTCAGACAAAATTCCGCTAACCATAATCCCCTGGTACAAACGGTAATTTACTTTAGTGCCAGACATGAATTCTCTGTATCAGCAGCGGTGCCAGTCGTGAAACAGTGAAACATTAGTGTCATACGTGAATTCTTCCAACTAGAATCCATGGGTATAGGTGGCAATTTACATTGGGGTCAGACATAAATGTCTGAAAGCAACAATGGTGCCAGTCGTGAAACAGTGAAACATTAGTGTCAGAAATAAGCTCTCAGCAATGGTGCCAGTCATCAATCAAGTGAGCAAAGAATCACTGGTGCCAGTCATGAACTCTTAGCAACGGTGTCAGTCATGAACTCTTAGCAAAGGTGCCAGTCATGAATCGCTGGTGCCAGATATAACATGCTGTTCAATTCTGCAAGGAGTCGAGCGATTACTGTGCAGGATTCGCGTTTGCTTCTTTCTTCTTTTTATGTTCAAAGAATGAGAGGTTTAGCGCTTCGAAGTTGCAAGCGCAAACGCATTTTTTGCACCTGATGCACTCAATGGAGTTCGGCTCCTTTGTGGGATCAATGTCCATTGGGCACACCTTTGCACATTTTCCGCATGAAATGCAGTTTTGAGGCATGAACTTCATCGAGTAAAGGCTGACTTTGTTAAGCAAGCCATAAATTGCCCCGAGTGGGCACAGTGCTTTGCAGAAAAATCGCTCGCATAGTGTGCACATTACTATCGTTATTACAAGAATGATCATCTTCCATGAAAACAAGAATCCAACTAGGGACTGAAGCATTGGTTGTGTAGCAAGAAGCGGTATTCCAGCTTCGAGAGTTCCCACTGGGCAAATCCATTCGCAAAATGCAGGTGCTCCAGTTCCAAATTCAGTGAACGCAATTGGAGCAATAATCACGAACCCTATGAGAATTACATATTTTAAATATCTGAAAGGCCTTGGAAGTTTAACTTTTGGGCTTGGAATTTTGTGAATTAGTTCTTGAATTAGGCCGAATGGGCACAAAAATCCGCAGATTGCGCGTCCAAAAACAACACCAAGCGCAAGAAGGAAACCAACTACATAGAAACTGAAATCGAATTTTGATGAGCCAGCGACTGCTTGAAGAGCGCCTATTGGACACGCAGTCGTAGCGGCAGGGCATGAATAACAATTTAGTCCAGGATTGCAGAAGTTTTTCCAATTGCCCTTATAAATTTGTCCACCTGCGAAGTTCTGAATGTTCGCATTTGAAAAACCAAAAGCCACTACTTGGATGATTTTTCTCTTTGCCTCAGTTTTGATGTTCTTAATTTTCATCTTTCCTCAGTTTTATTTTTTTGAACATGAAGTCTATGGAATAGAAAATGGTGCGACTTACATAATTCGTTGCTTTGAAAGAGCCTAATTTCGCTTTTTCTTATTTGCGAAACGCACAAAGAGCATTTTTTTCTCTTTGTAGAGAACGAAGGCTAGTTGATTATTTCGGCTAATGCCTGGGATTAACCGAGGCCAATGCATTCGAGGCATATGTTAACTGCTCTCGTGAACACAACCTCAATTTCGCCTCTAGCAATCCCGACTGCGATAAAAGAAACTGCGACAACAAGCAAGGCAATAGTTGCTATTAATTTAGTTTTATTGTCCTGAAAAATCTTCTTGTCCACTATTTTCTCCGATGGAAAAGTTCCCTGAGTTATCAATCAAGTATTTAAATCCTATTGTTGGTTTATGGTCTTATCCTTTTTAAACCTGTTCTTCTCTTGTTTTTTTGTTTATCGCATTGCCTACAACTTTCGTTTAAATCTGTCTTCACTTTTCAATAGAATCCTTGCACACTATTAGAGAAAAGTGCACGCCAAGGTAAATTTATCTATTTCTTTTCTGAAGGACTTTGTTTTTATTGATTCTGTTGATGGCTAGGAAAGATTATTTTGCCAGGCAGTCTTGTAACGCTTGCTTATATGCGTCTACCTGTGCTCCAACAATTGGGCCAGCCACAACTTGTCGATTGCTATCTACTATATATGTAGTTGGAATTCCTACGAGAGTTTGAATTGCAGGTGCCAGCGAATCGTTTGCAAGCACGTTAGTGAATTTCACACCTTTAGAGTTGCAAATTTCAACCGCTGTGTCAAAACTTGAGCTACCTTTTGAATCAACATCGCAAACCACGCCGATTAATTGAATGTCAGGCTCCATACCTTTAGACCATTCAGCTAAATCCTGCATTTCGCTAATGCACGGTGAACAGTAGGTTCCCCAAAAGTTAACCACCGTGAACTTTTTGTTTGAGAAAACATCTCCCGTAATCGTGTTGCCATCAAGGTCCGTCGATTCGAAATTTGGCATCTCAGTAAGTTGCTGTTTCACTTCGTCCTCCGCATTGTTCGACCATGTTGAATTATTAGATGCGCACCCCGCAAGGGAGAGCGCGAAGAAAACTGTAAGAATTAATAACGTGAGAAAATATCGTTTACTTCTTTGGATAAACATGAGTCTCCTTTTCCTACGGTCCATTATACATTTTCGATTATTCACACTGTCTGTTAACACAACTCATTTAATCGAGGATGGTGTGTTTGGAAAGCACTTAAATTTTTTTAAGAAACTGTTAAGAATTTTATTAACACAAAAGAAAGCCAATGTTTAGTTGATTTGTTGGAACTTAAATGAGAAACTGACCAGGCTTTGACAGTCAAGGAAGAGTTTTTAAGTTGCTATTCTTGACGATAAGCAATAGGTAAATGATTTCTAGATTAAGAAAAGAGCTATGTAACTTGTAAGTTGAATGCTTAAAAGCCAATTGCGATTTTTGAAGCTCACTTGAATGCTATTAGTTGAGGACTTAGTCAGTTGTCGTATGAAGGTATTTGACTGAGAGTTTCTCCTGTCAAGAAATGCATCGGAAGGCTTTTTTGCAGAGCAAGCAAGAAATGATTTAAATACTATGAGGACGGGGGGGATTCGATTGAGAGTCCTCCGCGGTTCCTCGTCTGTTTGTTAGAATCCTTCAAATAGAAATTTGAAATTAAGCACTGTTCGCAATTGTGTCAGACATGAATCGCTGGTGCCAGACATGATTTTAAGGTGATTGCTAATCGCGCGCCTCAACGAACAAATATGATTTAAAAATCGCTAATGGAGTAAAGAGTGGACAACGATAAAACAGATATCTTCAATTTTCTGCAGGAAAAAGAAGAGTTCTATAGTTTCATGAGCATGGTCTTTATGGACAGCCCTACAAACGCTTTTTGCACGACGCTTTGGGGAATGCTCAATGAAGACTATTTCCCATTGGCTGATAACAATATCGAGCTTCATGCGCTGTGCTTATCTTTAAGAGAAAAACTTCGGGAAACTAATCTTGAGGAGTTCACTCAAGCTCTCTCGCAAGAATATTACAATCTCTTTTTTGATCCATGCGGGATTAACGTTTCCCCCTGGCAGTCTAGCTACACTAATAAGGAGCAGCTACTTTTCCAGGAGACCGACGGTCAGGCAAAAGCGATGTATCGCCGCTATGGATATAAGGTTGAAGACAATCATTTGCCTGGTGATCACATTGCAATTGAACTCGATTTTTTAAGCAAGCTCTCGAGCCGGGAGCTTAAAAACATTGACTCTGTCATTCAAGGAGGCAACAAACAACTTCTGAGTGACATCCAAAATTTTATTTGCAAACACATCCTCTCATGGATTGATGAATTTATTGATTCATTAAAAGATAATGCCAGCGTTTACTATTTGCTATTCGCCTCGATGGTAAAAATCGTTTGTGAGGAAGATAAGGCTTTTATGCCTAATTTATAAGTGATGAGTAGTTTGCTCATTTTGTAGAGGGACAGTCAATTCCTCGCGCTTGTTTTCTGCAAAACCAATTTTCTGCCAAAAGCTCTTCTCGCTCTGGACCTTGAAGTTTGAATCTGTTCTCTTTTTGTTAATAAGGAGGAGGATTCTTGAATTCTTTAGGTAATTTGAAGTTTTGTCTAGAGATTAAAAATAGAGTAGTTTAAGCTGCATTTGAGTGACCGAACTCAATTAATTTGCATTTGACAACAATCTGTTTCTATTGGCAAAGCGTTAGAGATGGGTAGGTTTAGTAATAAATACACAGAACTCTGCTTCTTGTTCAAGAAACGAGTTGTGAAATTCTGTTAAATTCTCGGGAGAGTACTGAGCTTTCCTGATTTTAAAAACTAAATAGTAATAAATATTCAAAATTTAGGAGTAAAGGACTAATGAATCTTGAAGAAACCTTGAAGGGGAGGGATTTCAGCCGAAGAACCTTCCTCAAGGGACTTGCTGTGCTTAGTGCAGCCACGATGCTTGATGGCTGCACTAATAAACTATCAAATGTTGTCGAGGAAGACGCATTCAAAAAGGCTGAAGAGGCTACAGGTGAGGCAGTTTGGAAAAACGCACCTTGCTGGCACAATTGTGGTGGCACTTGTTGCTTAAAAGCGCAGGTCAAAGGCGACACAATTGTGAGACTAAAAACCGACGATTCCCACCCCGATTCCTATGACTACCCTCAACAAAGGGCATGTGTCAGAGGTCTTTCGGAGAGACTTCAAATCGTTGGAAAAGAGCGTTTAAAATACCCAATGAAGCGCAAGCATTTTGACCCAGAAGGCAAAAAAGGTAAAGACATGCGCGGAAGAGACACGTGGGAGCGCATATCTTGGGATGAGGCACTCGACATCGTAGCTTCACAACTCAAAAAAGCCAAGCAGAATTATGGCAATAAATCCATTTACCTTCTTGATGGTGGTGAAATGAAGCGCACACTCGCGCTTTATGGTGGATATGTTGCAAAGTCTGGCAGCCGTTCTAAGGGATGCTGGAACAAGGCAATGGAGCCAATTTGTGGTGTTACTGCAAAGAGCCACTGCTTGAATGACCGCATGGATTTGATGAATGCAAAACTGATTATTTTGTGGGGATGCAATCCTGCACAATCTTCAATGGGCATGCCACTTTTGAACTTGAGAAGAGCAAAAGAGGCTGGCGCGAAAATCATTTGCATTGATCCAATGTTTACGAGAACGGCGGCTGTACTTGCCGATGAATATTACCCTATTCGACCCGCAACAGACACTACTTTACTTCTCGCTTTGTCCTATGTAATTATTCAGAAGGACAAAGAAGCTGGAGGCAGCATCATAGATTGGGACTTCCTTAATCGTTGCACTATCGGTTTTGACGCTGATCATATGCCAGAGGGTGCTAATGTGGAAGAAAACTACATGGATTATGTCCTTGGAACATATGATAATGAACCAAAGACACCTGAATGGGCATCGAAAATCTGCGGAACCCCTGTTGAGGACATCAACAAAATCGCCGAGATGATTATCAAAAACAAGCCTACAACTTGTCTCTTCAGCTGGAATTCTGCTCGTGTTGAGAAGGCTCAGCATGTTTGCCTAGCACAAATGGCACTTGGTAGTTTGACGGGCAACATGGGAATTAAAGGTGGAGCCTTCTCTTGTAGTTCTCAAGAGTCGTCGACTAACGGTGGTCCTAACCTCATCAAGAAAGGCAAAGACAGAATCGAGGAAATCAAAAATCCTCTGTCTAAGCCTAAACTTTGCACAAACCATCACTGGCAAGACATTGTCTCTGGCACATGGCGCGATGGCAAAAATGGATTAAAACCGCTTGATATTCATGTGATTTATCACAGCCACAGCGCGACATTAAATCAGACCAACAACGTGAACAAAGGCATCGAAGCGCACCACAAAGTCGATTTTGTTGTGACGAACCACTATACATTTACGCCAGAATGTCAATATTCTGACGTTGTCCTTCCTGTGACTACTCCATGGGAAAAAGAAGGTGAGGTTTTACAAGGAAATCGTGAAGCGATTATATGGACAGAAAAAGTAATTGAGCCATATTTTGAGTCAAAAGACGATGCATGGATTGCTGAAGAAATTGCAAAGCGCCTTGGAGTTGATGCCTATCAGGCAAACCCTGTGAATAACAAACAGCGCTGCTATAACATCATTGCTGGCACAACAGTTGTTAAGGAAAACGGCAAGGATTATGAAAAGCTCGTGAGCGTTACTGAAGATGATCTCAAAGAACTAGGAGTGAAAGGTAAACCTCAGTATGGTCGTGTTCCTATTCTTGAACTGAAGAAGGCCGGAATTTATCAAGTGGAACGTCATCTTGGTGACAACTATGGCTACATTGCTAATAAGAAGCTTCGTCAAAATCCTGAGGCCAATCCGATTAAAACCGAGAGTGGAAAGATTGAGCTTTATTGCAAGGCTTTGAAGAAAGCTGTTGATAAAGCTGGTTGGAACAAGGGATATGCCTATGCTAAATATGTTCCGCCAACTGAAGGATATGAAGCGACTTTCAAAGATTTTGAGAATGGCGTTAAAGGTGAGTATCCCTATCAAGTGCTTGGTATTCATGATTTGCGTGGAACACACACCGTGTTTAATCAGGTGAATTATTTGCGTGAGGCTTTTCCGTATGAGCTTGAGGTCAATCCTATTGACGCAAAAGAAAAGGGCTTCAAAGAGGGCGAAGTGATTGAAATCTTTAATTCTCGTGGAAAAATTCTGCGTAAACTTCACATCACTGAGCGCGTTATGCCTGGCGTCATTGTCATTCATGAGGGTGTTTGGGTAGACATGAAAGACGGAAGATGCATCGCCGGCTCTCCTAATGTTTTGACGGGCGATTTTCCATCGGGGCCAGACGTAGAGTCGTGGAATGCTTGTATTGCAGATATGAGGAAGTCGAGCGTATCTCTTGAAGAAGATTGGAAAGTTGATTTGGCGGTGAAGTTAGATGGCTAGAGGATTTTTTATCGATGAAACTAAGTGTACAGGTTGCAAGGCTTGTGTTGTCACATGCAAAGACAAGCGTAATCTTGATGCTGGTTTTAATCTTCGTTTTGTGAACAGCCAGGTGTGGGGTTCGTTTCCTCATGTGAGAATGAGCTATCACTCAAGAAGCTGCAATAATTGCAAGAACCCTGCATGCGTGGAAAATTGTCCATCTGGCGCAATGAGTCGCGACAACGAGCTTGGAGTTGTAAAGGTCGACCTAGACGTTTGCATTGGTTGCGGAAAATGTGCGAAAGCTTGTCCTTTTGGCGCGCCAACAATCGATTCTGATAAGAAGAAGAGTATGAAGTGTGACTTCTGCTTTGACCTTACAAAAGACGGGCAGAATCCAGCTTGCATGGATGTTTGCAACTCACGTGCGCTCGAGTTTGGCGACCTCGACGAGTTACAAAGGGCGCATCCTGATGCGAAGGGAGTAGAAGGGGACACTCGTCCGAACACGCTGGTTCTTTTTAAGTAGAAGTTTTTTGGTGGCAGTGATTGCGCGGTTGGTGCTGGTGCTGGCGATCTTTTCGCCGGCACTGGTGAGTCATCAGTCACTGGTGCCAGTCATGTTTTGCAGTTGCAGGTCAGTCAAAGGTGACAGTCATAACGCACTAGTGCCAAACATGAATTTGGTGTCAAAGAAAAATCGACTGCAATTAGCAAAAGAGTCAGTCCAACCACATTTGTGCCAGACATGTTTTTAAATTGTTTAATTTACTTATTTCATGGCGTTGACGTTATTGGCCAGCGCCTTTTAAGTTGTTGCGAAAAGCCTTGTGGCTAGTTTATAGCGTTGGTGTCAGACTTCTTGCATTGGTGTCAGACATGACGCATTGCATCATGGGTTACCAGCTCCAGCTGAATGTTCTGTTTAATAGCAAATTTATTCAATTCGCAAGGTGACAGTCGTTAGCCACTGGTGCCAGACATACATTTGGTTCAAAGAAATCAGGCTGAACTAATTCGCAAAAGTGACAAACGTGTTACATTGGTGACAGACATGAATTCAAGATTGCATGTTTAAGTGCTGCCATTGAAGACAGTCTTCAAGCGCTGGTGACAGACATGAATTCGGGATTAGATGATAGTCTTTAGTTCTGGTTTCAGACATGTCTCATTGGTGTCAGTCATGTCGTACTGATCTTGCACTGGTGGTAGGCATAACACATTGTTCGCAGATGTAATGATTAGTAACTACAGTTGACTTGGTTCGTTCAATTATTTTGTGATGTATCGGTAATTTACTGTGGGATTTATCGGGAAATTACCTGTATAAAGGTGTTTTTATGAATTGTTCATTTGTAGCAAAAATTCGTTTTTACTAATTATCTTGACTTTTTTGACTCAATTTTCACAGCTCTGCCTATAAATTTCACTGGTGACAGACATGAATGCAGAAATCGTCGGTTGAGCCAGCAATGGTGACAGACATCAATTTCTGCTGAAATTATCTTCGAGATTACCCAGCATAGACTTATTTTTTACAAAATCATCATCTTGATGTTCACTTATTCAACACTTAAATCATCAGTTTTGGATAACCATTTCTTTCTTATTTTTCTTCACTTTTATGACTAGGCTTATTTATCAACAATTAAGACTTCGCGAGAAAGAGGAGACAAAATGTCAAGACCGCCAAGATGCAACTCTCCGATTGGGGTTCTAAATATCGGGCAAAAAGGGCACAACGACCAGGTAATTTTTTATTCTGATGAGGACCGTGGGTATTACATTGAATGCCTGCAAAATGCATGCGATAAGTTCGGGATAGTGTTGCTCGCCTACGTGCTGATGTCGAACCACATTCATGCGCTGTTTTATGGGGACATTAAAAAGTGCGACAAGGTTTTTAGATCCATTGGGTCGCGGTACGTTAAGTGGTTTAATCGAAAATATGGCCGGTCGGGCACCTTGTGGAATTCGCGTTTTTATTCGAAACCTGTGCAGGATGAGCTGCAATTTTTGCAAACCGCCGCATACATTTTCAACAACCCCGTCAAGGCGGGAATGGCCAAGCGGGCAGAAAATTACAAGTGGTCTTCATTCAAGGATCTAGATTCTGAAAAAATCGATGCTAAAGCTAAGGAAATCCTGGATACTACGCTCTCGATTTCGTATCTCAAGCAGTACACACATGATGTTGCCGAGAGTCAAATGAGTCCCGATGACGAGAAAGAGTTCGAAGTGATTCCAAACAGCACGCCATCGGATATGTTGGTGATTGATGCGGTGAAACGAATTGTGAAAGAGAAAAATCTTGGCAAAATATCTGCTCTGTCCAGGTCACTTTTAAGAAAACTTGTGAAGTCGCTTCTAAAACTTGGATCTAATATAAATCAAATTTCTCGGGTCACGGGTCTGACTAGGCATCAAGTTGGCATTCTTGCGACGTAAAGATGTCTTTATAACTTTAGCAATTTTAAAACTGAGAGTTCTGGGCGAGGTATTTCGTTTTGTCATATAAGTTTTTGTGCTGCTGAGTTGTGAGAACACGACATCTGATACTTACAGTTGACCTTACTCTGTACTAGACGAAAGTTCACTCTAATTGAAGCGTTGTCATTAGTTTCACTTGAACTTTTTGGCTAGTTCATGGCTTGTTTTGTTTTGTTTTGCGGTATTTTTTGCCCTTTAAACAATCCCTGAGAATTCGCTTATTTTGCATTTTCCGGCGTTATTCTCGTGATTTCTGCTTAGTCTTTTCGTAACTTGCTATCTCCCTCGCAAAAGTGCCAGTCATGAAACAGTTATTGTGCACTAACGCCAGTGATGAATCAATGCTAATGCTTCATTAGTACCAGTCATGGATTCCCAGCACTGGTGACAGACGTGATTGATTAGTGATGTTTCATTAGTGCCAGTCATGAATTTTAACGCTAGAAAAAGACATGCAGCAATCGTAACAAACGCAAATCATTAGTGCCAGTCATGAATTCGCAGCACTGGTGACAGACGCAAAGCATTAGTGCCAGTCATGAATTTCAACGCTAGTGAATGACGTTCAGTACTGGTGCCAGACATAAACTCCTGTACTTCCTCCGCAACTGCGCTACACTACTTTCTATGGAAAATGAATACGAAAAACTAGTTATTATTTCATCGCCATCAGGTGGCGGTAAAGGAACGCTTATTAAAAAGTTGCTCGATGATGTCGACGGAGTTTGGCTGAGTGTTTCAGCAACCTCGCGTCAGCCACGCGAGGGAGAGACGAACGGCAAATCCTATTATTTTATGTCTCGCGATGAATTCAAAGAATCAATTGAACAAAATGGGTTTCTTGAATGGGCTGAATACAGTGGCAATCTTTATGGGACTCCTCGTAAATATATTCATGATCATTTAGACAATGGGGATGTTGTCCTTTTGGAAATCGAAGTTCAGGGTGCTTCAGATGTAATGAAAAAGTGCCCAGGGTGTCACAGCGTTTTTATTATGCCTCCTTCGTTAGAAATTCTCGAGAGCAGGCTTCGAGGCCGTAACACCGATTCCGAAGAATCAATTAGAAAGAGAATGCAGGCTGCTGAGTTCGAGCTCGAGTGCGCCGAGCAGTACGAGAAGATAATTGTAAATGACGACCTAGATGTTGCATTCAAGGAGCTAAAAGAGTATATTAATAGGGTTGCAGATTAACTCTATAAATAGGAGATTTTCATAATGAGCGTTGTAGAACCAAAAATTCACGAACTTCTTAACAGGTCGGAAAACGACAGATTCTTACTTTGCTCGATGGCATCGAAGCGTGCTCATGACATTAATGACATGATGAGAGGCCAGCGCAACCGCGCAGTTAGTACGGAGACTGCAAAGGAAATTGCGCAGGCCAGCACTGTAAAACCACTTTCTATGGCATTTAATGAGATTTATCGCGGGGAAGTTTCTTACGATCCTCAAACCATCGACGCTATTCATCACTAAACCATGGCAGCTGACACTTTCCAGCGTGTCGTTCTCGTTCATTACCACGAAATTGGTCTAAAAGGGCACAATCGCGGTAGGTTTGAACAGAAGCTTGTAGACAATATAAAAGCTCTTACTTGCGATTTTCCTGTTTCCGCTTGTCATCGTATTAGCGGGCGAATAGTTGTCTTCTTAAAGGAAGGAACAACGCACGATGAACAGGTGCGTGCGCAGGAGTTTATTGCCACAATACCCGGAATTCAGAGGGTTTCGGCAGGTTTTAAGTGTCTTGCTGAATATGACACCATGAAAGAGCTTGCGGTTGAGGCGTTGGCTGATGCAGGTGAGTTTCAGACTTTTAAAGTGCAGGCTAGGAGAAATCACACAAATTTTGAGCCTGACTCCATGGTTCTAAATCGGGAAATCGGCGAAGTTCTTTGCAATGCTTTCCCTGAGAAGAAAGTGAAGATGAAAGAACCTGATGTTACCGTTAACGTTGAGGTGATTGAAAATCAGTGCTTTGTCTGTGCGCGGTCCATTGCTGGGGTTGGTGGCTTGCCAGTTGGCACTTCAGGCAAGGTTATATGCTTGTTGTCTTCGGGGATTGATTCTCCAGTTGCAGCTTGGAAGATAGCGAAACGTGGGGCAACTTGCATTGGTGTGCATTTTTCGGGTCGCCCTCAAACTGGAGACGAATCGGAATACCTTGTGGACGACATTGCCAGGGTGCTTGCAAAACGTGGCTGTATGCACCAGTATTTTGTTTGCCCGATTGGCGACTATCAGAGGAAAATTGCTCTTTCTTGCACACCGAAGCTTCGTGTTGTTCTCTATCGCAGACTCATGTTTAAGGTGGCTAACGCACTTGCTGAACAATGTGGTGCCAAGGCGATTGTTACAGGTGAAAGTCTAGGTCAGGTTGCTTCTCAGACAATAGAGAATATGATTGCCACTTCTGATGCGTCTGAAAAAATGGTTCTTCGTCCATTGATTGGCTTTGACAAACTCGAGATTATTGATGAGGCAATCAGGCTTGGTACTTTTGAAATATCATCGCAAGACGCCTCGGATTGTTGTACTTTGTTTATGCCAAAAATGCCTGAAACCCATGCGCATTTGGATGAGGTCAAAAAGGAAGAAGAGTTTTTTGATCCTTCGTGGATTGACGAAATCGTAGCTTCGGCAGAACTCCACAGAGTCTAATCTATTTTCATCATTTTTTCTCTTAGCTACCTTTTAGGTAGTTTTTATCCCTTTTTGCTTCAATTTACACTGGTGGCGGTCATGAAGCACTGGTGCCAGACATGAATTTGTGTCGTGAAATAACACTGGGGTCAGTCATCACGCATTAGTGTCAGACATGAATTTGTGTCGTGAGTTTACAATGGTGCCAGGCATGAAGCACTGGTGCCAGACATGCACTTAAATGTATTATTAGAAATGTTTCATTTCTTCAATTTTGTATTATCTGTCGAATTAACGCTTTAATAAGGCGTCGATTTTCCTAGACTCCAGTCAATTATGCCTGTGTAACCACGATTTATACACTGGTGCCAGTCATGATTGTCGGCCATTTACACTGGTGCCAGACATGAATGTGTCTCATCTGCAAAAGCGGCAATTTCATTTAGATTCTGTATTATTTTCCCAGTGTCAGTGCATTTTTTCATTTCTGTATTCACTCGTTCAACACTTGTTTATTCACTTTTGGTGGGTAATTCTTTCTTAGTTTTTTGGATTGTTCAAGCTAGGCTTTTGAGTTAGCAATTTGAATGAAGGAGGTGCTTGTGCCATTCCAAGAATTTGCCTCTAATTTCAAGGAGGATGAAAAAGAGAAGAACCAAAAGCCAGTCTATATGGTAGGAATCGCCTTGCTTCTTATAGTTGCGATTGCTTACTTTGCTTTTAATGTTTTTACCACTGGTGAAAATTCGGGATTTGAGGTCGAAAGCGTGAATTCTAAAGATGATGTTGTTGATTCTAAAAAAATATTTGTTCATGTCGCAGGGGAAGTTAATAATCCAGGGCTGCAAGAGCTAGATGCCGATGCGCGTGTGTCTCAGGCTATTGAGCTGGCCGGCGGAGCGACAGAGAATGCCGATCTAAATTCTGTGAATTTAGCAAAGAAATGCGAGGATGGCGAACAGATTATCATCCCAGCTAAAGTCGAGCCTGAGGTCGATGCTGATGGTGCTGCGGACGAAACACTTTCGGGTTCGGCTGCAAAGAGAAGTTCGGGAGCATCTACTTTGCAAGGAAGCGGTGGTGCGTCGGGAGCGGGGAAGGTAAACATAAACACCGCAGATGCCTCACTTCTACAAACAATTTCAGGCATTGGTCCTTCTAAGGCGCAAAAAATCATTGAGTACCGAAAGCAAAACGGCTCCTTTAAGTCCGTCGACGATTTAACGAATGTTAGTGGAATTGGTGTAAAGACTCTTGAGTCCATTAGGAGTCAGATATGCGTTTGAATTTAAAAATCCAGCTTGCATTGTTTTTTACTCCACAAGTTATCGTGAAGTGCGTACGACAAAAATCAAGCAATAGATTTGCATTGATTTGTATTCCTGTGGTAAATGTTTCAGAAATTCCGATGTCGTTTTTAATTGCTGTTGAATTGGGACGGTTTTTATTTAGGTACTGTTTTTCTGCATGTAGGTCTTGTGCAATTGTGGACCGGTTCGGACCATGCAAAGAATCAAAAATTAGCACTAAAAAGCAGCGCCTTTTGATAATCATTGTTAAACATCAGATTCGTTGCATCCTGCGTACTCGTCCGCTTTTAGATGGTCATGCTCTGGCTTTATTTTCAATGCCCTGTTCAAATATTATTTCGTCGTTTGATAGCTAGAGACTCCTGTGATTAGGCGACTGAAAAAGTTACGTTCATTCTTTCTGAAAAAGCTCTGTGCCTTGAGCTTCTTGGTGCGGTTACCCTTCTCTTTGCAAAAGTTGGTTTCAGCTTTTTCGACTTTGAAAATCAGAAAGAAAAAGTTTGGAAGCATTCATGGCGCTGGGCATGATTTTGCTATTTCGACTGGCGAACAAGGTGCGAATTTCGATGTTGTCATCGACGATAAAACGCCGCGCAAACCTTCAATGCCTTTTCTTTTGCCTTGTTCGCTCATTCTTTGGGGATCGTGTCTTCTCTCTTTTTTAGGTACGCGAAGTTTCGATGATTCCATGAAGAACACGCTTTTGTCTGTGTTTGCGTTCGGTCTTTTAATCTCTTTGTTTGCGTGTGTCCACAAGCAGCGTCGATGGCTTTTTCTTCTGCTTAGCTTTTTGATGCTAGGTGCTACGCTTGGTGTTTACAAAAACGTTTCTCTAGAATCCAACGCGATAATTGCACTAAATTCGTCAGTCGCAGAAATTGATGCGCAAGTGTTAGAAGACTCCACGACGGGAGAGTTTGGTAATCAAACAATTCTTTCGCTTAATTCGAAAGATTTCAGAGATTTGCGAGTGCTCGCCTATCTTGACAAGAACACATGTGTTTTGGTGGGAGAAAAGCTGAAAGTGAAAGGGACTTTTAAGAGTCTAAAGCCTGAGTCTAAAGACTTTAACTTTAATCGCTCCGTTTGTTCAATCCTTAAGGTTTCGAAAGCTGAAACTGTTTCGATAAACCCTGTCCTATCTGCAGTTGTGAACATGCGCAGAGATTCAATCCGCAATTTCGAGACTTTCGGAGGGCAGTGCGGTGGGCTGTTGCAGGCTTTAGTTTGCGGCTATAAAAACACCATTGAAGATGATGGAACATACGAAGAGTTTAAGGTCTGTGGGTTGGCTCACACGGTTGCCGTTTCTGGCGCACATCTTGCAATTGTTGTTAGCTTTTTTCTGTTATTGCTAAAAAAATTCAAGGTCAGTCATCGCGCATCTTCGTTTTCGTCTGTTGCAATTGTTCTTTGTTATCTTCTATTTTCTGGTATTCCCATCTCGGCAGTTAGATCAGCGATAATGGTGGTTTTGTGTCTGATTGCTGGTGTCCAGGAAAGACGCGCGGATTCTTTAAACGCGCTTTCTCTTTGCATAATTCTTTTTATTGTTGCCGATGCTTCAACGTGCACATCGGTTTCTCTATATCTCTCTTCTGCTTCGACATTCGGGATAATTGTGTTTGCGCGATTGTTTAGTTCATGGGCTGATTGCAGAAATAAAGTCGCAAATGGCATCATCATTCAGCCGATTGCTCTCACCATGGCAGCTAATTTGATGACGCTACCTTTTTCAGCTGCTATCTTTTCGCAAATATCGACAATTTCCGTGATTGCTAATATGATTGCTACTCCTCTTTTCTCTGCTGCGTGCGTGTTTGGACTTTTGACAGCCCTGATTTCTATCTTTTTTCCCGCCATTGCGAGTTTTTGTTGTTTTGGCGCATCTGTTGTTGCATTTCCGCTTTACGAGTGCGTCGAAATTCTGGGCAGAATTCCTTTTGCTTGCATACCGTTGGATTTTGACGTGGTTCTATCGATTTTATTCTCTGCTCTTCTCGCTCTAAGTCTTATTGTTGTTTGGCCAAAATTAAGCAGAAGGCTGGCTTGCGCATCTCTTTCTGTTTGCATAATGCTGCCGTTTGCTTTTGTTTTTGTCTCCTTCATCGTTCCACAAAACCGAATTGCTTTTATAGATGTGGGACAGGGAGACGCTATATTAATTCAAAGCAACGGTTGCAATTTTCTCGTTGATACTGGGAACAATGAAACAAAATTAAGAACAGGATTGGCTAAGTTGGGCGTATTTTCGCTAGATGGGGTTCTAATAACCCATCACGATGACGACCACATGGGTTGTTTGGAGGTTCTTAGGAGTTACGAAAGCATAGGCGCTGTTAATTCTGCCGCAGATGCGAAAACTTGCGCTTGTGAGGGATGCAATCGACTTCGATCCGCCGCTACAGAAGCCACTGGGAAAGAGTTGTGCGGTTTGACAGTTGGTGATTGCGTTCGAGCTGGGAATTTTTCATGCAAGGTTGTGTGGCCGATGGAATTCTCGAATGAAGGAGGGAACGAAGATAGTGTTTGCCTTAAAGTTTCTTGTAATGCAAATAGCGATTCTGAGGCAGAATTTTGCGCTCTGCTTACTGGAGATGCAGAAAAAGAACCGCTTCGGCAGTTGCTTCAGCAAGAAAACCTTGGGACAATTGACATTTTTAAAATCGGCCATCATGGCTCTAAAATTTCGGTTGACGATGCATTGCTGGATGAGCTAGAACCATCAGTCGCATTGATTTCTGTCGGGAAGGGGAACAGGTATGGGCATCCATCATCCGAGGCGTTAGGGCTCCTTCAAAAGCATGATGTGAGGGTTTTTTGCACGGATGAGCTTGGCACGATTATAGTAACCCCGAAGTTTCCGACAGGTTTTTCTGTTAGCACGCATGGCTAAAGGATTTTGATGCTGAACACATGTCTTTCTGTAATAATCCCCATGACGCCTGCACTATTCTTCTAGTCGAGGGAGCATTTATTGTTGTTTTATCTGCAAACACTTGATGGAGGAAAGACAAGTTTCAAAAATTTTTAAGAATTTAGAAAAAGAATTGGAAACTATTCAGAAAGTGTAGTAAGATAAGAAACGCACTTTTCGAGGGCCCGTAGCTCAGTTGGTTAGAGCGCACGCCTGATAAGCGTGAGGTCGCTGGTTCAAGTCCATTCGGGCCCACCATTGAAGAGTGCGAGACCTATAAGCGTGGGGCTTTAGCTCAGTTGGGAGAGCACCTGCTTTGCAAGCAGGGGGTCAGGGGTTCGAGCCCCCTAAGCTCCACCATTCTTTTGAGGTTTCGTAGTAATCTCTTGTAATTAATTCAGGAATCAAAAATTCAATATAAATCCGCTTATTAAAGTTCAAACGAGGTCGGCATTATTGCTGCCGCAATTCATGTCTGGCACCATTTTTAAAAGTACCTTCGACTTTATGTCTGACACCAATGTAAACCGCTGATTAAAGATCCATCGCAATTCATGTCTGGCACCATTGAAACATGTCTGGCACCATTGTTAAGAGGGTGCTGTTGATTCGTTAACTTTCACGCTCTGCCCCGCCTTTCGACATCCACGGCGTATAATCCAACGCATGAAAAATGGTAAAAATAAAGACAAAGAGTTTGTTGGTGAGGTAGGCAAGCCCCTTGAAAGCGCTTCAGAGAAAGCTGAAATTGGCTTTGGGATGGTTCTTCTCGCTGTTTTTATTGGGTTCGTTATTGGCCTCTTTGTGTGGGCAGTTTTCTGGGCCTCATCAGCTCTCACTCAATTACTTTGGGTGGATTCCAACAACTTAATTTCTGGCCTTTTGATAAACGCAAACATTCCTACTTGGTGGTTGCCACTTGCTTTTTGTGTGAGTGGAGGTTTGATTATTGGGATGTGGACATCGCGCGTCGGTGGTGAGCCAGAATTGCTTGAGACAGTGATGGAGAAGGTTAAAACTACTGGTGGCTATAGTTTAAAAAAACCTGGCGCAAGTGTTGTTGGATTTTTGCTACCTATTGTGTGTGGCGGTTCGATTGGTCCTGAAGCAGGCCTCACGGGAATAATCGCGGCTGCCTGCACGCGAATTGGCACAAGTCTAAAAGCAGCTGGAATACGCGTTAAGCTGCTTACAGACACCACGCTTTCAGCGGCACTTTCTGCGATTTTTGCTTCTCCATTTGCAGGGGTTGTTACAACAGCTGAAGATTGTATGAACGATTTCGACCCTTCAAATTTTCAGTTCCATCGCAGAGCGAAACTTGTGTTGTACACAGCTTCTGCAATTGGAGCAACTTTAGGAATCGCTCTGTTTACTTCAATTTTTGGAACTGAAAGTGGAATACCGCGTTTTGGCGGTGTTACTCCTGGCATAAATAAATTGTGGTGGGCGATACCCTGTGTGATTTCTGCATATGCAGCAATTCTAATATTCCATGGGTCTTCATTTGCTTTTAAGAAACTGGGTGAGAAAATGGGGGAGCGTCAAGTTTTAAAGCCTGTTATTGCTGGGCTTGTGCTTGGTATCCTCGCAATTCCGCTTCCATATTTACTGTTTTCTGGAGAGTCTCAGTCTTTTGAATTGATGGAAATGTGGACGGTCGTTCCGGGTAGTTTGCTGATTGCAACAGGTCTTTTAAAATGCGCCATGACGCCTCTTTGCATCAATTTTGGTTGGAAAGGTGGACACTTTTTTCCCATCATTTTTGCAGGAATCGCGCTTGGCTACGGCGTTGCTTCTATTGGTGGATTTAACGACATGTTTTGCGTAGCAATTACAACTGCAACACTTGTAGCTGGCATTCAGCGTAAACCTTTGATGGCTATAGGCACGCTTCTTTTGTGTTTTCCCGTTGAGAGTTTTCCGTGGTTTGGAATTGCTTGTCTCATCGGCGCCTATCTTCCAGTTCCCACAAAACTTTTAGCCAAACAGGCCAAGCAATAAGATTTCTGATTTGGACAGATTATTATCTTTTACTCATGCGCATCGATAAATTATTGATGCTGTTAAGCTCTAGTGCCATTCCCAGATTTCGAATTATTAAGCAAGCAGGGGATAAACTCTAAATCCCCTGCATGGTTGTTGTGATTATTTTTTAGAACAAGCGTCGCGGAGTTTGTAAGTTCTTTTTTTAGTGCTGCTTTTTCAAATAGAGTTGCCAATAGAAATGCAACAATTGAAGTGTCTTACAACTCTCTCCTCATTTATTTTAGCGAGGCTCCAAATTTGCGAACATCATCAAGTTTTGGATTGTTTGCCATGTCGCCTTTGTTTACCATTCCAGGAATTGTGATGATGCCCATGTTTTCCCATTTGAGGTAGGAACACATTCCTTTGAAGGCTGCCGTTGCTGCTTCATACACTCCGTCAGATCCTGAATCAAGGAGCATGGCAACTTTTGAAAAGTTAAAGCCGGTTCCGCCAAATGCATAAAGGCGATCGATAGCAAGCTTAAGTTGCGCAGAAACATCAAACCAATAGATTGGGCTGGCTAAGACAAGCATGTCTGCTTCCTTTAGGGTTTTGCGAATCGCTGTCATGTCGTCTTCTTGCGCGCATTGGCCTTCGTGTTCAAAACAGTACTGGCAGGCTCTGCATGGTGCAATGTTTTTCGAAGCAACGTCAATTACCTCTACGGTGTTTCCGGCGATTTCTGCACCTTCTTTGAAAGCGTCAACCATGATTGATGTGTTTCCGCCTTCGCGAGGGCTTGCGCTCAAAACTACAATTTTCATTTTTGCCTCCTAGATAGATTGCCATGATTATAGAACTTTTCAAAAGGCGAGATTTAGCCGATTTATATTTTGCAAGAGCATAAATATGCAGTTTGCTCTTATTCATTTTGTTCTTCACCTTTATTATTTCTAAGGGAGGATTCTAAAAATGGATAAAGTAAAAGCATTTTTCAAGCGAAAAGATGTCGAAGTGAGCCTCAAAAGGTATGGCGTGGATGCATTGAGCGCGATGGCGCAGGGGCTTTTTTGTACGCTTTTGGTAGGAACCATTCTGGACACCATTGGCACGCAGTTCGGAATCGCATTTTTGACTACGTCGCTCATCGATATTGCGGGCACAGGGTATACAATTGGCAAGTTTGCGTCCGCGATGGTGGGTCCAGCGATGGCAGTTGCTATTGGGTATGCGTTAAATGCACCTGCTATGGTTTTATTTTCGCTAATTCCTGTGGGATATGCCACCAATGTGATGGGCGGAGCAGGCGGACCGCTTGCAGTTTATGTGGTTGCCATCGTTGCTGCCGAATTTGGTAAGTTGGTGTCGAAGGAAACTAAGGTTGATATTCTTGTTACTCCAATCGTCACCATTCTTGTCGGCGTTGGTGTTGCATTCTTTATCGCTGCGCCAATTGGCGGTGGCGCGATGGTAGTTGGAACTTTGATTAAATGGGCGACCACACAAGAACCGCTGATAATGGGAGTGATCGTCTCGGTTGTAGTGGGGATTGCACTCACATTACCAATTTCATCGGCGGCAATTTGTGCTGCGTTGAGTCTGACAGGCCTTGCGGGTGGCGCAGCACTGGCTGGATGTTGTGCAAACATGGTTGGTTTTGCTGTTATTTCGTTCAAGGAAAACGGCTGGGGAGGAGTTGTGTCGCAGGGCATTGGCACCTCGATGCTTCAAATGGGAAACATTGTTCGCAATCCTAGAATTTGGATTCCCGCTATTGCTGCAAGCGCAATAACTGGCCCACTTTCTACATGCGTGTTTAAACTAGAAATGAACGGAGCTGCCGTTTCGTCGGGCATGGGCACCTGCGGTCTTGTTGGTCCCATCGGAGTGTGGACCGGTTGGACTAATCCTTCTGCGGAAGCATTGATGGATGGGGCTGCGGCCATTGTTCCCACTACTTTCGATTGGATTGGGCTAGTTCTCATTTCTGTAGTTCTCCCAGCTCTTCTTGCGTGGGCATTTGGGGTTGCATGCCGTAAACTCGGCTGGATAAAGGATGGAGACATGAAGCTTAGCTAGTTCTATTTGCGAGGAATGGTCTTTCTTCGGCACACGCGTCATTGCCGCTCATTGAGTTTTAGGAATAGTGGTAAATTTAACCAATTGTGCCGATTGTTGCATCCATTGCCTTAATAAAATCTAGTTCATCATTGATAATTTCGAAAAAATAAATTCGAAACGCAGGGGTTTGTTCTTGTCGGCTCTGTATAATAGTCAATCGTGAAAAATCTCAACAACATAGCACAGGCGGGAATAATTGCAGCTATTTATGCTGCGGCAACTTTGGTGTGCAATCTTGTTTTTCCTGCAATTTCTTGGGGTCCTGTGCAGATTCGTCTGAGTGAAGCACTTTGTGTCGTAGCAGTTCTATATCCTTCTGCACGCGCAGGTCTTCCTATTGGTTGCGCTATCGCCAATCTTTTTAACATTGTTATTGCAGGTACAGGTGCACTTGGTTTTCTTGACGTCGTTTTTGGCAGTCTGGCAACTTTGCTAGGCGCGATTCTGTGCTGGAAGCTCCGCGAGAAGCCAATGCTCGCAATTTTCATGTTCGTGATTACAAATGCAGTGATTGTTCCTGCATACCTGCCGATTCTTTGCGAATGGACTGGTTTTTACACAATTCCTTTCACTGATGTCGCCCTAGATGGCTACTATGGTTGGATGTGGCTTTTCGGTTTCGTATCAATCACCATAAGTGAGTCTTTGACACTCTATGTGCTTGGCCTACCAATTCTTCACGCTCTAAAGAAAGCAAACGAGAAGTAAATAAACTGCAAATTAGGGCTTCGATTCCCTCTGTCTTTGTGTCTCAGAAATCCTAGACGTCGGCCTGAGCTTTCGTTTGGTCTAACTGTTTGCTTGTCCTGACACTGGTGCCAGACATAAATCACTGGTGCCAGACATAAATTCAATCGCAAAGGTGTCAGACATAAATTGAATCGCAAAGGTGTCAGACATGGATCACTGGTGCCAGACATAAAACACTGGTGCCAGAGATAAATCACTAGGCCCCTTTTCCATTGGCTCCAGACATGGATCATTGGTGTCAGACATAAAACACTGGTGCCAGACATAATTTGCGACAAGAACAGTAATATTTTCCGGCTCCGCTTCCATTGGTTCCAGACATGGATCATTGGTGTCAGACATAAAACACTGGTGCCAGTCATGAATCATAAGTGCCAGACATAAATCAAGCCGCCGAGTGGTAATGCGCATTTGCGAAGGTGTCAGACATAAATCACTGGTGCCAGACATAATTTGCGAAAAGAACAGCAATACTTTCCGGGCCCCTTTTCCTTTGGTTCCAAAACACTGGTGCCAGTCATGAATCATAAGTGCCAGACATAAATCAAGCCGCCGAGTGGTAATGCGCATTTGCGAAGGTGTCAGACACAAATTCAATCGCAAACACTGGTGCCAGACATAATTTGCGACAAGAACAGCAATACTTTCTGGCTCCGCTTCCATTGGTGCTAGAAATGGATCATTAGTGCCAGACAAGAAACACTGGTGCCAGACATGATGCATAAGTGCCAGATATTAACCAAGCCGCCGTGTGGTAATGCGCATTTGCAAAGGTGCCAGACACAAATTCAATCGCAAAGGTGTCAGACATGGATCACTGGTGTCAGACGTAAATCACTAGGGCGAAACATAATTTGCGACAAGAACAGTAATACTTTCCGGGCCCCTTTTCCATCGCTTCCAGACATGGATCATTGGTGTCAGATATAAAACACTGGTAATGCGCATTTGCGAAGGTGTCAGACATGGATCATTGGTGCCAGACATAAAACACTGGTGCCAGACATGACTAATGTGTGAAGAAACTAGCTAATCAAAACATGGAATTGAAAATCAAAGCACAATAAAAAACTGTGAGTTAGGAAAAGAAGAAATACACATGAGAGAAAATGGTGGTCGGAGGGGGACTTGAACCCTCGGCACGCGGATTTTCAGTCCGCTGCTCTACCAACTGAGCTACCCGACCACGGAGTTTCTATTCTAGCACACTAAATAATAAGAATTAAGATGAGAATTCCAAAAAATTTAATTTTCTAAGTCATTTCATGAAACCGTGCAATCATTCATTAAATTGGTGCAAGCTCTTTGTTTTTTATGCGATTGGCAAGAGGATTCACGGGGGTTATAGTGCTCGCGCTCCTTGTTGTTTTCTATATCGCTAATTAATAAAACCAGGGTTTAAGGCTAATTATTTTGAGTTCACTCCAAGGGAGGATGCATCTGCCAATTACAAAATATCGATTATTGAGCTTTTCTGATAAGTTTCACTTACGTTTACAAACTATCTAAACCATCGAACAATGCGTGTTGACCGAACTCTTAATGTCGGTTCTTCTGTTGCTTTTTTGCTGGCGGCTCTCTGCTGAGTGACCTTCTGGTGCCTTTGTAGGCTGACTACTTATTCCCAATCTATTCCCAATCCCTTTTAATTTGCTTCCATTTGGAATCACGAGAAGCAGTTATTGTGCGAATATCATCATCATCAATGCGCGAGAACCGCTTTTGAGCGCGCAAGTAGTGCTCGATTGAGCTAAATTCTTTTGGAGCTTTGTTGATTTTGAACTTGCCGCCAGGCACGCCGCAAACTTGTTCACCCTCGTATTCTGCTAAATACCAAAGACCGCAGTCTACAACGTCTTTCGCGAATTTCGCTGTAGCTGACTCTGCGTGGCCCCATCCAGTAGGACAAGGCGCAATGACGTGAATAAACTTCGTGCCCCTAATCGATTGCGCTTTCTCTACTTTTTTTATGTAATCGCTAAGGTAGCCCACGCTTGAAGTGGCCGCATATGAAATCCCATGGGCAGCCACGATTTCAAAAATGTTTTTCTTTTGCGTAAGAGCGCCATGGGCATTTTTTCCAGCAGGAGTTGTGGTTGTCGATGCGCAGAGAGGCGTGAGGCCGCTTTTTTGAATGCCGGTGTTCATGTAGGCTTCATTGTCATAACAAAAATAAATAATGTCTTCGTTTCGGTCGATTGCGCCAGACAGTGCTTGTATTCCAATGTCGGCCGTACCACCGTCGCCCGCAAAACCGATAACTGGATGAGTGGCAGTGTCTATTCCTTGCATTTCAAGACCAGCAGCTATTCCTGAGGCTACTGCCGCAGTTGCTGCAAAAGGTGTAATCATGGCATTGTTAGCGAAACACAACTGTGGAAAGTTGAAACCAACAGCGCTCATGCAACCTGCAGGCAGCGCTATTGTCGTGTCTGGACCAAGCACCTTTAGAGCATGTCGAAGTGCAAGTGCACCGCCGCATCCTGCGCAAGCTTTATGTCCGAAGAATAGCTCGTTATCGCTTATGTTTCTTGCGTTGACAGCCATTATTTCACCTGGCCTTCAATAGTTTTTCCAAAAAAATATCCCTGTGAGTGGGTTGTTAGCCTTGTTTTTAGATTTCCCATATCGTTTAACCGGAATTGATGCAGGCTACTAACTATGCTTCTTGCGTTGACTGCCATTATTTCACCTGGCCTTCATCGATGCTTAACCAGTAAACAGTTTGTGAGACACCTGCTCTCGCGCACTTTTCGCATTCTTTAAAAATTGCTTCAATGTCATTTTCTGCAATGTCATCGCCACCTAGCCCTCCAATAAAGTTTATGCCAGGCACATCTGCGCGGTTGTTATGCATTGCCGACTTAACATTTGTAAATACTGTCCCTTCGAAGCCGAACGAGATGTCTTTCTCAAGAACTGCAAAGCATTTAGCGAATTTAAGAGCATTGGCAATTTGCTTTTCAGGGAATGGGCGCATATAGCGAATTTTTAGTAAACCAGCTTTTGTTCCTTTTTCTCGAAGGTCGTCAACAACAGTGCGTGCAAGCCCTGCTATTGAACCCAGCGTTACCAACACAAATTCTGCATCTTCGCAGCGATATGTCTCAACTGGTCCTGAGTAATGACGGCCAAAAATTTTCTCAAATTCTTTCTCTGCGTTAGAAATAACATCGAGAGATTTGACCATGTCATCATGTTCTGCGAATTTAAAAAGTTTGTTCGTTGCAGGGCCTGCAGAATATGCCATGTTGACTGGGTTTTTAAAATCGAAGCGGTTCGCTGTCGAGTATTGCGGCAGGTAGGAATCAGCTTCCTCTTGAGTAGGGATGTCAACGGTTTCATATGTGTGAGTGAGAGCAAACCCATCGAGGTTTATCATAAATGGTGTGCTCACGTCTTTATCTTCTGCAATCCTATATGCCATCAGTGTTAAATCGAGAGCTTCTTGGTTGTTTTCGGCATATGCTTGAATCCATCCGTGGTCAAGAAGTGCGAGTGAGTCGCGCTGGTCGCCATATATGTTCCATGGAAGCGCAGTTGAGCGATTTGCATTCATCATTACAATCGGAAAACGCCCGCCTGCAGCATATGTCAGAACCTCAGCCATATACAAAAGCCCTTGACTTGAAGTGGCAGTAAATGTGCGCACGCCTGTGGCGCTTGCGCCCATTGCAGCAGAAAGGGCTGAGTGCTCCGACTCTACATGCATATATTTTGCATCAAGCGTTTTTGCCTCCACCATTTCTGAGAGTCTCTCCACTACAACAGTCTGAGGTGTGATTGGATAGGCCGAAATCACCTTCGGTCGGCAAAGGCGCACGCCTTCTGCCAGAGCTTCATCGCCAGAAAGAAAATGCCTCATTACTCAGCGCTCCTTTCTGCAATCATTTCTATCGCATCGAATTTGCATGCCTCAGCACACATTGCACATCCTTTGCAGAAATCTAAATCGATTCCAACTGTTCTAGATTCTTGCATTTTAAAAATACATCCATCAGGGCAATCCATGTAGCACTTTAAACAGCCTGTGCATTTTTCTTGATCGATCTTAGGGCGGAATGTCCTCCATCCCGCATTTTTTGTAGTTAGCCACCCAGCTTGCCAGCATGTGTTGTGCGCAAACTCTTTTGGAGAAACGGCCTCGGAATGTAGCTTAGGAATTACGCAATTTGGTCTTGATAAACCATTAACTATCTCGCTTTTTTTAAAAGCAATTTTTGTTGTCTGTCCTTCAGGCGAATTCTGCCTATTAATGGCGATTCTAGATTCGGATGAATTTGAGCCATGATTGCTGGCGACAATCGTCTCATTATCCCCGCCTTTTTTGTTTAGCGCTTCTTTAGCGTTTGCAACTTTGTCGATAATTGCCAAGTTTTTCTCGTGAAGTTTTTCTGGCATATAGTGCCTAATTGCCTCACGCGCGTCTTCAATTGAGAGGGCGTCGCACATTGCACAAATCAGTCCCAAGAAGACGGTGTTTGGAATATTTCGCCCTAATATGTCAGTCGCAATACCACTGGCATCAATGCTTTTAATGCGCGGGTCATTAAAATGTTTCTTGCTGTTTACAAGAACAACCGGGGAAGTAATCATGTCCGCATTTAGATTTTTTACTGTGTCTTTTAGTTCCTTGTCCCAGCCTTCCGCTAAAAGCGTTTCATCGAGATAGACAACATAATCAGCCTGTTTGACTTCGCTTCTGTTGCCAATTGGACGCCTATCAATTTTTGTGAAAGCACGCATGGGTGCACCTCTGCGCTCAGGCCCAAATGTTGGGAAGGCGAGAGACGAGTTCTCTCCTGAAATTGAAGCAGCAGCTCCAAGCAGTCTTGCGGCGGTGAACGCGCCCTGTCCGCCTCGACCATGCCAAATTATTTCAATCAATTTTTCCCCGTTTTATTAAAAATTACTGTGTTGTCTAATTATAAAAAAAGTGCGTTCCCGCACGTTTTTGGATTACCATATATTGAAAAAAGCGGCCAAGGTTTTACCTCGACCGCTCAGTTTTCTCTTCTACTTTGCGTAAAGGTTGAGTTCTTTTGTAAGTTCTTCAATGAAGCGCTCAGCAGCAGGTGAGAATGAGGAGTTCTCCTTCACTATATAACCCAGGCTCAACGTTTCATCAGTCTCCAGGGGAACGGTTGCAAGTGAGCCGCCATCGGTAATTCCAACAAGAATTCCACTTGTTATGGTGTAGCCATTAACAGCAACTGCTAACTCCGAAAGAGAAGCGCGATCATTGCAAGCAATCGTTTTATTGCGCGGAATTTGAGCAAGCGCTTCTTCGCAGAAAGAGACTGGTGAGTCAGGTCTTTGCTCAAAGTAGAGATATGGCCAGGCTTCGAGTTCTTCTAAACGAAGCGATTTTGCATTTGAAAGTGGGTGAGAGGCAGAAAGTGCAACCATTGGTTTGCTTTCTTTGATTGGCACAAACTTGAGCCCGGCTTCCGCGAGTGCCGCGTTTATTTCGTTTTTAGAGCGTTCTGTTTGCATAATAACGCCCAGTTCAGATGTTCCGTTTTTGACGTCATCGATAATGCCTGCAGTTGAACGGTCGCGATAGGCATAATCGTAAACATCGCCGCCCATTGTGAGAATGGTGTGTGCAAATGCTTGGACGTTGAACAGGTAGTGCTGTCCGGAAACTGCAAAATTCTTAGCCATTTTATTTGTCTCCTTTTCCGCGTTCATCTATAAATCTTGAAGCTTTGTGTTCCGATTCAGTGCCTAGTGCTCCTGCATCGTAGACAAGGACTTTAGCAGGGCGAACTCCAGTGTGAGTTTTGAGAGCGTTCTCAACTCGTTTAGAGACTGCATCGAAGCTTTCGCTGCTTCCTTGTGCGCGCTCGACCGACACCTCGTAACGTGTTGAATAGTTCTCATTATAAACTCTAATTGAATACTCGCCTGTGAGACCTTCTTCTTTGCGGACAACATATTCGATGTCGGTTGGGAACACATTAACGGCACCTACGATAAACATTTCGTCCTTGCGACCCTGAATGTGAATTCTCGCTAGCGTTCTTCCGCAGCTACATTTGTCTGTCGAAACGTATCCAATGTCTCCCGTGCGGAAACGAATCATCGGGCGAGCCTTCTTCATGAGAGTTGTGTAGACAAGTTCGCCACGCTCGTCAGGTTCAAGAACCTCGCCTGTTGCAGGGTCAACTGTTTCTACAAGTATCTGATCTTCCACGATGTGGAGGCCGTCTTTTGCTTCGCACATAGCGGCGCATGCGCCATAGATGTCAGAAAGACCAAAGAAGTCGACGACTTTTGCACCCCACAAATTCTCAATTGCTTCGCGAGTAGATTTAATTGATCCGCCTGGTTCCCCAGCAACTATGATTGTGTGAATTGAGAAGTCTTTCTTTGGGTCAAAACCTTTTGCGATTGCTTTGTTGCCTAGCTGCCATGCATAAGATGGGCTAGTCCAAATTACAGTAGGTTGATATTGCTTGAGAACAAACAGCAGGCGGTCGGAAGGAACGGCTCCAACCCAAATTGCTGTTGCACCCAAATTCTGTGCACCGATTACGTCTGGTCCGCCAACATAAAGCGCGAAGTTTAGAGCGTGGACATATTTATCTTTTGGACGCATTCCTGCTTGCCAAAAGAGACGTGCTTCTGTGTCTTGCCACAAGTCGAAGTCTTCCTGTGTAAAAGGGCTCACAGTAGGAACTCCCGTCGATCCAGAAGATGTTGCCATAAAGATAACGTCTTCTTCATCAACAGCGCAAAGCTCACCGAAGAAAGACCCGATACCTTGCGTTTCGCGCTCGGTCTTCTTGTCGATGAAAGGGAATTTGGCAATGTCTTTCAAAGTTTTGATGTCTTCAGGTTTGACACCGGCTTCGTCGAACGATCTTTTGTAATATGGGGCGTTTTCATAGGCGAATTTAACCATTTCTTGAAGGCGCTCGAGTTGCATCTTCTCGATATCCTCGCGTGGCATGCATTCTATTTCGGGGTCGTAGTACTTTTGGTCATTTGGTATTTGTTTTTTTGCCATCGAATTCGCCTTTCTTTTCTCGGGGACAAACTGCAAAAAATTATACACGCTTGTCGATGCTAGAATTAAATTGTGACAAAGTCGAAACAAAAGAAGTTAGACCCAATATATCTGCTTATCGGCGATGATGAGCAGAAAAAATCAGCCCTGCTTGCTCGCATGAAAGACCGATGCAAAGAATTTGGGGAAATGGAAATCAACACCGATGTTTTTGATGGTGAAACCCATCAACCAGAGCGTGCAGTGAGTGCTTGTTTAACTCTGCCATTTGCAAGCGACAAACGTTTGGTAATCATTAAGGATGTTGATAAATATAATGCGGCAGAGCTTAATGTTTTGGCGGATTATGCGACTGAACCGAGCGACACTTCAATTCTTCTGCTTCTTGCTACGAAATTGGCAAAAAACACAAGACTATATAAAAGAGTAATAGCAATTTCTGAAAATGCAGTTATTCCTTGCGATTCCCCAAAGCCTAGGGAATTTGAGAAATATGCAATTGATGTTGCAAAAACAAAGGGCGTTCGTCTTTTAGATTCTGGTGCAAAGAAACTTGTCGAGCTTGTAGGCCAAGATACGACAAAAATTACAAATGAGCTTTCAAAAATAATTGCTTCTCATTCGAGCTCACGCCCGATTGATCAAGTGGAAGTTGAGTCTCTTGTGGCCGCGAGTGCCGAAGTAAAAGTTTGGGTTTTGGCTGATGCTTTTGCTGCGCGTAACTTGACTAAGGTTATTGAACTTCTTCCGCGCGTGATGGGAACAACTCCGAGTGGTGTTTTGTACTATTGCGTGGCTAGAGCGCGCGAACTCATTTGCGCTAAAGAATGCTTGAAAAGTGGAACGTCTAACATTAATGAACGAATTGCAAAAGAATTAGGACTTCCTTCTTCTTTGAGTTGGCGGGTTAAACAGCATGCGGCTTGGAGCAGACAGTTTTCGACAGAAGAACTTAAGCGTGCGATAAAGACTTCGGTTGAAGCTGAAATCGAGATGAAGCGCGGAGGCGACCCTGTGGCTGTGCTCACGTTGTGGTTGGCAAAAACGCTTGGCTAGCCACCTACTTTTAAAAGGTGTCAGACATAAATCATTGGTGCCAGACATAGATTACTGAAGTCAGAAGAATTGTTCAATCACTGGTGTCAAAATCATTGGTGCCAGACATAAATTCTCTTCTTGTTTCAGCCTTAAATTACTACTGTTCTTTATCGCCAAAAACCATTGCTAAAATCTGTTGCTTTGTTGCTTTTTCCCTTCACGTTACAAGGGTGTCAGACTTGTTGTACAGGTGTCAGACATTAAGCATTAGTGCCAGACATAAATTCTCTTCTTGTTTCAGCCTTAAATTACTACTATTCTTTATCACCAAAAACCTGTACTAAAACCTGTTGCTTTGTTGCTTTTTCCCTTCACGTTACAAGGGTGTCAGACTTGCTGCACAGGTGTCAGACATAGATTAATGAAGTCAGAAATAATTGTTCAATCATTGGTGCCAGACATAAATTCTCTTCTTGTTTCAGCCTTAAATTACTACTGTTCTTTATCGCCAAAAACCGTTGCTAAAACCAATTGCTTTGTTACTATTTCCCCTTCACGTTGCAAGGGTGTCAGACTTGCTGCACAGGTGTCAGACATTAAGCATTAGTGCCAGACATAAATTGAATTGAGGATTCTTAATTCAAAAACTGATGATAATGAGGACTTTTAATCCTCGATACCTTCTTTTGTTGTTCTAACTGTTAGTGTGTTTCCGTCAGTTGTAAACACGATGTCACCAAGCTCGTCGGTTCGAAGCACCTTTGCTCCAACTTTTTGTAAATGATTCAAAGTCTGTTTGTGGGGATGCCCGTAGTCGTTGTTTTTCCCGCATGAGATAACCGCATATTCTGGTCTTACCTTGCTCAAAAAGCGCGAGCCCGAAGCTGTGCGCGATCCGTGATGTGAAACTTTAAGAACATCTGCCTTTGTGTTTTCTCCTGATTGGATAATTGAGGCCTCTGATTCATGTTCCATATCGCCCGTAAATAGGAACGATTTATTTCCATAATCAATGCGCAATATTAGGGAATTGTTATTGTCGCTTTCGAATTTGCTAGTCGGGCCAATGAAAGTTACAGTTGCTTCTCCAAGTTTGAAATTGTCGCCAACTTTTGGCACGGTAATTCCAATTCCTTGCCTGGAGACCTGCTTTTTAATGTTGTCGAAGGTTCTGGTGTTGGATTCTGTGGTTGAACAGTAAAAATTGTCGCACTTGGCAATTTCAAGAGCTCCGGCCAGGCCTCCGCAGTGGTCTGCATCAGGATGGCTGGCAACAATTCTTTCAATTTCGGATATTCCTAATCGTTCTAGAATTGTGTAGACTGTGCTTGAGGCCTTTGGTTTGCCTCCGTCAATGAGCATGTGGTGTTCTCCGAATGAAACCAACGCACAATCGCCTTGCCCTACATCGATAAACCGAACCTTCAGTTCGCCTTTGCTTTCGAAGTCGGGCGATGATCCTGTTGATTCGTTAACTTCCCCTTCTTTATTTTGCTTAATAGTCGAGTCTCCACTTTGCTGTGTGGCTGCGTTTCCTTCGCTTTGCGATGCATCGCTGAAGATATTTTCGGCGGAACTTGCGCAACCACCGAGGAAAAGAATACTTACAAAAATGACAACAGCAGCAAACAATGAGAAAAGCTTAGAGGTGCATCCGCAGGAAAAATTGTCTGTTATTGCAGCGCATTTGTTATAAGATTTCGATGATCTAAAGCCCGAGTGGTCATAAACGCATTGATTATTAACGCGATCCTTTAAACATCTGAAGCTCGCTTCTTTGTTAATGTTTGGACTTGGTGAGAAGTCGTTTCGGCTTGTTTTAACGCTTCTGCGAGTTGTGGATTTCATGTTTGTGACCTTTTTTATTTGTTCTGAAGCATAGATATTCTCACATTAGACATGCGACACTGGTGTCAGACTCGAAATAAAAGTGCCAGACATAAAACATTGAAAACATTGGTGTCAAACATAAAGCTCACACAGGAAGTCAAGGAGTTACAATGAGGCCAACTTTTGATGGAGACACAGCGATTCTAGTCTTCTTGCACTGGTGCCAGACTTCCGGCACTGGTGCCAGACATGAATCACCAGTGCCAGACTTGAACTCGAAGAATAAAACAGTTGTGGGAATAGCGATTAACAGCTCTCTTGCTAGGGTGCCAGACTTCTAGCACGGGGGTCAGACATAAAAAAGGAGCATTGGTGCCGGACATAAATCATCGGTGCCAGACATATAACTCACACAGTATGTAAAGGAAGTTCATTGAGCCCTATTTATGATTGAGACACGGCCATCCCATGGAGTCAAACATGAATTGAAAATGGTCATTCTTGCTTAATGTTCACTTGTTTTTTTAGGTTGACTTCTTCTTTTTTGTCTATTTGCTTCTAAGTTTCTGCCGCCGTAACTATTGAGTTCCCTTGTTGTTTTACCTGAGTATCCTTGATTTTGATGATTATTCATTTCTCTAAAAAATAGCCAAGTATTAATTTATTAATTTTTAAATTTAAAAAGTCTCGAGTAAGTACCTCATATTTGCAATGGTGCCAGTCATAGATTTGGGTATTTCAACACATGGGTCAGACATAGCTTTTTTTACCAATTTCAACCAACTAAACACTTAAAACACCCTCGTTGAAAGCCCAATTTCGCTTTTCTTCATTTCCTCGTACACTAGTTCAACATCTGTTCTATCGGTTTTGAATAACCTGTTTATTCTTATTTTTCTTCACTATTCAGAGTAGGCTAATGTTGAAACGAAAGCTTACAGGGAAAGGAGGGCATTATGCCTCGACCTTTGAGGTGCGATTCGCCTCTGCGTGTTCTTAATATTGGGCAAAAAGGGCACAATGGGCAGGTCATTTTTTATTATGACGAAGATCGAGAGTATTACCTTGAGTGCCTGCAAAATGCCTGCAAAAAATTTGGGGTAGTGCTGCTTGGTTATGTGTTGATGTCAAACCATATCCACGCGTTGTTTTACGGGGATATTGAAAAATGTGCGAGTGTTTTTCAATCTATTGGCTCAACTTATGTGCGCTGGTTTAACCGAAAATATGGCAGGACGGGGACGCTTTGGAATTCCCGCTTTTACTCAAAGCCTGTCCAGGACGAACAGCAATTCTTGCAAACTGCGGCATACATCTTTAACAACCCAGTAAAAGCGGGCATCGTGAAGCGAGCAGAGAACTATAGATGGTCCTCGTTTAGGGATATGGATACAAAAAATTTCGACGAAAAGGCAAGAGAGATACTTGATTCGACACTTTCGATTGCCTATCTCAAGCAGTATACGCACGAGGCCGCCGAGGTTACGCTCGATTCAGATGTTCAGAAACAGTGCGAAGCTATTCCGAACACTACACCCTCTGATCTTGAGGTTATTGATGCAGTCAAAAGACTTGTTAAAAGTAAGAATCTTGGTAAAATCCCAACGCTGTCCAGGTCTTTTCTTCGGAAACTAGTTAAGGAACTCCTGAAGTTTGGGTCTAACATTAGTCAAATTTCTCGAATCACAACTTTAACACGTCATCAAGTTAGCGTCCTCGCTGCGTAGGTTTAAACGTTAATTCAGCCACTTGGAAAGCTAAGAGAGACGTTTCAGATATCTGACTTCGTGCTTTGCACTCTATTTGACATTCGAATAGATGTTTCATTTTTTACATGTGAAAGGATTAAGCAGCCACTGTGCTTACATTTGCTTATATCCTTAATTGTTTATTCTTCTTTCTCTTCCTGCCTCCTTTAAATTAGAAATTAAACTTTCATCAATTCGTCAATTAGTCATTTTTAGTCATTTTTGTGCTGTTTTACTGTTAATTTGGGATTTGTTTTATAGGGAAATTCGGAATTATGTGATTATTTGTTGCTTTTTTTGCAAGTGTCTCCCAAGCGTCTCTCTAGTGCCAGACTTTTTTCGAGTGTCAGACTTTTTGCATCAGGGTCAGACGTAAGTCGCTATATTTCGTCACTGTATTTCGCCGTGAAAGCAGGCAAGTTATTCTGGCAGGAAGATGGTATGTGCTTTGGGGGTCGTCTTGGTGCCAGAGTTTTTGTATTGGGGTCAGACATAAGATTGTGGTGTTAGATTTAAAGCAGGGGTCAGATTTCTCGAATCAGGGTCAGACCTTTTGCGCTGCGAATTAGGGTCAGGCTTCTTGCATTGGTGCCAGACATAAATTCCAAAAACAGGGATCAGACTTTAGCGTCAGACTTCTTGCACTGGTGCCAGACATAAATTCCGAAGAAGACATAAATTCCGAAGACATAAATACCGACATAAATTCCGAGCAGCAAGGAGGCACTCATCACAGAACCGACAACGAGCACTCCGAACGGGCACTCCGCCAAACCTTGACATTAAGGCAGAAAGACACTCATTGAAGGCTTGTCGATGAGGCCACTGTTTAACATTGACCTCATCGAGCTGAAAGTTGCTGCTTTATTCTGCAGCTTCTTCGCTTGCCTCTGCAGCCTCTGCCTCAGCAGCAGCTTTTGCTGCTTCTGCTTCTTCTTTAGCCTTGCGCTTTGCAGCGGCTTCTTCTTGTTTTTTCTGAGCAGAACGGCGCTTGTCCTTCTCCTTCTGAGCTTTTTTCATTTCATCTTTGCGAGCCTGTTTTGCAGCAGCTTTTTTGTTCCCTGTTGCCTCTGGAGCTGCGCCTTTCTTTGGCTCGTAGGCCTTGCGATCTTCCTCTGTCACAACGGTGTTAGCGAGTTTCATGATGCCGCTCTTGCGGTTAGCAGCTTGGTTCTTTTTAATTACACCTTTAGTTACTGCCTTGTCCATCAGACGGCATGCTGCACATGCTGCTGCAAAAGCCTCTTTGCCGTTGCCCTCAGCAACAGCGTCTTTAACCTTGCGAGTTGCAGTTTTGAGTTCGCTCTTGATTGCGCGATTGCGCATGCGAGACTTCTCGTTCGTGATGATTCTTTTCTTCTGTGACTTAATGTTTGCCATTTGAAGCCGTGTCCTTTCTAATCAAATCAAAAGCAAAAGTGCTTTATCTATAAATTACTCAGTGATTAGGTTGAATGGTGGAATAGACGCGCGGCGACACAAGAATGACTAATTCTTAAATTATCAGCACAGGATTTTTGCTGAAAGTCGCCAGTGTCGATTACCTTTTGCAGCCCGTCTGCGGTGTGTGCTTTTCGCACGAATCGCTCCTCACTGGGAAAACTATTGTATCATAATCGAATGCCCAAATAGATTTTTTCAAAAATGACAATAGATCAATCACATATCCGCAATTTTTCAATAATTGCTCACATTGACCACGGTAAATCGACCCTGTCTGACCGCATTTTAGAACAGACGGGAACTGTTGCTGCGCGCGAAATGGAGGCACAGCTTCTCGACCAGATGGACATCGAGCGCGAACGCGGCATTACTATCAAAAGCCAAGCCGTGCGCGTTAATTACACTGCCGAAGATGGGGAAGAATACCAACTAAATCTCATCGACACACCAGGTCATGTTGACTTTACCTATGAAGTTTCTCGCTCACTTGCAGCTTGCGAGGGTGCGGTTCTTGTTGTTGATGCGACACAAGGCGTAGAGGCGCAGACCGTTGCAAATGCAATGCTTGCAATGAATGCCAACTTGGAAGTCGTCCCTGTTATCAATAAGATTGACTTGCCTTCTGCTGAGCCTGATCGTGTCCGCGCAGAAATTGAGGATTCTCTTGCAATTCCTGCTGATGATGCAGTTCTTGCTTCCGGGAAAACGGGGCAGGGGATTACCGATCTTTTAGAATCGGTTGTCTATAACGTTCCATCGCCGACTGGGAATCCCAATGCTTCGCTGCGAGGACTTATTTTTGACAGCTTTTTTGACCCATATAGAGGCGTCGTTGCGCTTGTGAAAGTAGAAGACGGAAAGCTCTCTAAGGGTGACAAAATTAAAATGCTAGCGACAAAAACGACTGCAATTGTTGAAGAAGTTGGAGCTCGCCACCCTGCGGAAGAACCACTACCTTCAATTAACACTGGTGAAGTTGGTTATGTCGTCACTGGCCTAAAGGATGTTAATCAAGTAAAAGTTGGTGACACAATCACTCTAATTCAAAACAATGATGTAGAACCACTTCCAGGTTATCGCGAAGCTAAACCGATGGTCTTTACTGGTCTTTTTCCAATAGACAGTGATCAATATGAGCCGCTTAAGGAGGCACTCGAGAAAGTTGCCCTAAACGATCCCGCTCTTGTTTGGGAGCCGGAAACTTCACGCGCACTCGGTTTTGGTTTCCGCGTTGGTTTTTTGGGACTTCTTCACATGGAAGTTATAAAAGAGCGTCTTGAACGTGAGTTTTCTCTCGATTTGCTTGCTACTGCGCCTAGTGTGGAATATCACGTCTACAGGCGCGGAGTTACAGAAGGTCCTGGCAGTGAGGGCGAACCGTTAGTGATTACTAGCCCACAAGATATGCCAGACGCAGGCGAAATCGAGAGAGTTGAAGAACCCTATCTCAACGCGAAAATCCTCATTCCGCCAGATTATGTCGGTGCTGTGATGGATTTGGCAGTTGACCGACGTGGAACTTTCAAAACCATGAATTACTTGTCTTCAACAACAGTAGAGCTTCTGTGGGACATCCCACTTTCAGAACTCATAATGGACTTTTTTGACAAGTTGAAAAGTTATACAAAAGGTTATGCTTCACTTGATTATGATTACGATGGTTATCGCAAATCAGACATGGTGAAACTTGACATTCTTCTTGCCGGAGAACCGATAGATGCGCTTTCGTTTATCGTACATAAGGATAAAGCATATGACCGTGGAAAAGTCCTCTGCGAAAAACTAAAAGAGATTATTCCTCGACAACTTTTTGAAGTTCCGATCCAGGCCGCTATTGGTGGACGTGTGCTTGCGCGTCAAACGGTGAAAGCACGGCGAAAGGATGTCTTGGCAAAGTGCTATGGCGGTGATATTTCGCGTAAACGCAAGTTGCTTGAAAAACAGAAACAAGGTAAAAAACGCATGAAGGCTATCGGCAACGTAGAGGTGCCGCAGGAAGCATTTATGGCTATTCTTAAGGTTAATTAGGCTGATTCGCATTCGTTTTGGCTATTTTGTCCTGCAAATATCACTATCTCATTTCAAGCACCAAAGTATGCTTGATTTATGGTGGGACTAATTTTGAACAAGCTAGCTCAAAATCAGTTACGAATCGGAGTTCGTTTCGGGTCTTCGTTCGACCATTTTTCTCGCAAACTGCTTCAAAGATGACAATGGAGCATAACTTCTACAGAAGAAACAGTTTTAATTATTTTTCGAGTCAGAGACTAGGTAGTCCCATTGTGCGTTCGTTGCTCAATGTTGCTGAGTTAAGTTGCGTGGAGAACGCCTAATGCAGAGCAATGACAAAATAACTATTGAGGTTTTGCATGACTCGCTAGTCGCGGCTATCCCTGTGATGTTAGGCTATGTTGCCATTGGGATACCATGTGGGATTCTTTCGGCATCGATGGGTCTTAACTGGTTGCAAGTCCTGCTTTTTAGCATTTTCTTTTATTCTGGCGCAGGTCAATTTATGATTCCTAATATGTTTCTCGCCGGGGCTGATTTACTTTCGATTTTTGCAAGTGTTTCTTTTGTCAACACTCGCCAGACACTATATTCTGCTGCACTTGCGCCTTTCTGCGAAAGATCTCGCAAACGTCGCATGTTTTGGTACATGGTTACTGTGACCGATGAGACGTTTGGGATCGCCATTAGCAAGTTTAAACAGGGAAATTGGAGTGTAGAACGAGCAATTTTTCTCAATGAGTTTTCTCATGCTTCCTGGACAATTTCTTGTGTAATTGGTTGCCTCTTGGGGCCAGTTATCAACATTCCGCTGCCAATTGCTTCTTTTGCGATGACTTCTCTTTTTATTTGTCTAGTTGTGGGCTCGATAAAAACTAAGCCAACTTTTGTTGCTGCTGTTGCCGGTGTTGTTGGTGTTATCGTCTTTAAATCGGTCGGGCTAACTGGACCAGCTATTTTTCTTGGCGCTATTTTTGGCGTTGTTGTTGCCTATGCATTTGCACAGCTGCAAAACCGGCGTGCTAAAGTCGATAATTCTGAAGCAGGTGAGAGTTAATGTCTTGGACAACGTTTGGAGTTCTTTTTCTTTCTGTCACTGTGACCATTGCTGCATGCAGGGTCATGCCTGCTTTTATTTTGAAAGGCAAGCAGATTTCAGAGCGAATGCAATTGTGTTTAAATTTGATAGCACCTGCCGCCTTTGGGGCTCTTGTTGCGAATGACATTTTCACGGCTGGGATGTTTGACGCAGGCATTTGGCCAGGGTGCTTGCCAGTTTTAGCTGCAGTTGTCGTGTTTCTTGTTGCATATAAAACCAAGTCGATGATTATATGCTGTCTTGCAGGAATAGGAATTTATGCTGTTCTTTATGCAGCTGCAACAGGTGGATTTGCCTTTTAAACGACGAGTGCATAAAAGTTAAGCTCCATTTTTCTATTAACAGACAAACACATTTGCTTTATTTGCACTGAGCGCAAAAACCATGAAGGTGGACATCTTTTGTCTTGCAGGAATGGGAATTTTTGCTTACATTTTGTGTTTTGTGCGTCAGTTGATTTGACTCTTAGGAATTAAAAGTTTGGTTAGATAAAAAGTTTTGCCTCGTCAAAGAAAGTTTGCTTTGGTTACGTGTTACACGCAGATTTGAAGTAAGAATTTTATGCATTCCGCAAACTGAGGATGTTTTTTTAGCTTTTCTTCTAATTTTGCATAGACTAATAGTCTAGGTACGCGTTTTAGGTGCATCCTATTTACTCTTCTTTTCCGTGCAACTGGTCGATTGCAAGACCAATGCAGTCGCAAACATTGTTTGCCATAGCACCGCGTCGACCAAATTGTTTGCTCGCAATTTCTCCTGCAAGCGCGTGTGCTTCAACAGCTGCAGCGCAAACGTTAGCGGTTTCACTGACGCTTGTTGGGCGTGATTGAGCAATGAGACCTGCTATTGTTCCCGCTAAAACGTCACCTGTGCCAGCTGTTGCAAGAGTGTCTGTTCCTCCAGCTGGATTCAAAACGCTGGTTGAAGTGATAACCTGCGTTTTTTCACCTTTGGCGACAACGACAACATTGTTAGCTTCGGCTGCCTTGAGTTTTCCTTGTACTCGAAAAGCAATTAGTGAGGGATCTAATTTGTTGTAGTCGTCTTCGCGATTATCGCGCAACCATTTTTTAAGCTCTCCATGGTGCGGAGTGATTATGAGTGGAGTTGTTCGGCCGTAGACCGATTTGGCCCCATTAATGTCTTCGAGCGACGCAAGTGCTTCAATCATGTCGGCATCCACGACCAGAGGTGTGTCTGCGTTGACCAACTTCTTTAAAAGTTTTGTTTGTGTTTTGCCAGAGCCAACACCAGGGCCATATAAAACACAGTGTTGTTTTTCCAGCGAAATGAATTCAAATGCATTTTTTCCGATGAATGATTCTGTGTTGTTTGGGATTGGCACTGAAACAATTTCAGGAAGAGAACTTTGAAAAATGGTTCTTATGCAAATTGGCACAAAGGCAGTGACATAGCCTGCGCCAGCACGCGCAACAGCTTTGCTTGCAAGCATCACAGCTCCTGGATATTTTCCGCTCCCTCCAATTACAGCAACTCTACCACGAGAATATTTGTGCACGTGAGGGTTGTTTTGCGGAAGAAAATTTGAATATCTTGCAAGCTCCATTAGTCCTCCTAAATCGCTTCTATAAAGATAACATGCCAATTGTCCATGTGCTATTATGAACTCACTTTATAAATAAAGAAAAGGTTTATTTATGGACAAAGCGAAACGTGACCTTAAGAGCACGTCTGTAATTATCATCGTATTGGCAATTTTTGACTTAATCGGCGCTATCGCATCAGTCGCTCTTCCAAATGGTGCCTATTCCTATGAAACACTTGTAAACATCACTGGCATGGCACCTTCACTTGCTTCAACGACAGTAAACTCTACTGTGGGTGTTGCAATTTTAGTTTTTTTGTTATTGGTGTTTGTCGGTTTAAAGGGAATTATTGTTTCAAATGGAGGAAAAAGAAGCCGTCTTGCAACCGCAATAGTTTCTTTATGTACACTTGCTATGTGCCTTCAAATTGCCGCTACTTGCTATGCATTGTTTATGGGAACGACGGACTTCATGCATTCTCGCTTGATTGTTCAGGTCACTGTAATCGTTATTTTGATTCTTTACAACGCTTTGACTAAAAAGGTAATTTCTTTAAGAAAAACGACCGTCTAGTACTTCTCAACAGGAGGAAATAATGAGAAAGCCAATTATTGCCGGCAACTGGAAAATGAATAACACGGTTGCCGAAGGTGTCGTATTAGCTCAAGAGATTTCAAACAATTTCTATCGTGATTACACAGAATTTGTCGATGTGATTATTTGTCCCCCGGCGGTTGATTTGAAAGCAGTCAAAGGTGTCTTGGAATTTGATAAGCGAGACATCTATGTTGGCGCACAGAATTGCTATTTTGAACCATCTGGCGCCTACACCGGCGAAATTTCTGTAAAGATGATTTCTGATGCTGGATGCGATTTCTGCATTGTAGGACACAGCGAGCGTCGCGAAATTTTCGGTGAAACTAATGCGATGATTAACGATAAAGTTCGTGCTTTGGTGGAGTATCAAGGCAAGAAAATGACACCGATTTTGTGTGTGGGTGAATCATTGGCGGTTCGTGAATCTGGTGACTACATTGATTATGTAACTAAACAGGCAGAGGCGGCTTTGGCTGGAATCGATATTTTTGATGCTGACCAACTGGTGATTGCATATGAGCCAATTTGGGCAATTGGAACTGGTCGCACAGCCACTCCTGAACAGGCTCAAGAAGTGTGTGCCGCAATTAGAAGTTGCCTTGCAAACATCCTTGGTGGTGCAATGGCAGAAAAGATCAGAGTGCTTTATGGCGGTTCGATGAACGAAGGAAACGTTGATTCTTTGCTTGAGCAGCCTGACATTGATGGCGGTCTCATCGGCGGTGCTTCTTTGAAAGCATCATCATTTGTCAATTTAGTGAAAGCTGCTGTTGAATGTCAAAAGTAGATAAGTCTAAACTCAATTTGCCAGCGTGTTTAATCATCATGGATGGCTTCGGTCTTCGTGATGAAAAGGAGGGCAATGCGATTGCACTAGCGAACACCCCCAACTTGGATCGTCTGTTTTTATCATGTCCTCACACTCAACTAGCTGCGAGTGGTGAACCTGTTGGTTTGCCCGATGGGCAAATTGGAAATAGCGAGGTTGGACATCTAAACATTGGTGCAGGTCGTCTTGTTCCGCAGGAGCTCACTCGCATAAACCACGCTTGTAGAGATGGTTCAATTGCAAAAAATGAAGTTCTTGTGCAGGCTTTTGATAACTGCATTAAGAAGAATAGTCGCCTTCACCTACTTGGATTATTGAGCGATGGTGGCGTTCATTCTTCAATCGACCATTTGTTTGCACTCATAGATGCTGCAGTCTCACATGGAGTAGAGACTATTCGTGTTCATGCTTTTCTTGACGGGCGCGATGTTGCGCCAACTTCGGGTACCAAATATGTCACTGAAACTCTAGAAAAGTTTGAGCAGGTTAGACTCGAACACGATAATGTGAACATTAAATTTGGTTCAATTTGTGGCCGCTTTTACGCAATGGATAGAGACAATCGATGGGAGCGCGTCAATTCTGCCTACAGGTCGGTTGTTTTGGGCGAGAATTTGTCACGAGAGTTGAATCCATTAGAATATGTTGTACATTCGTATAAAGAGGGAATAACTGACGAATTTGTGGAGCCTGCGGCGTTTTGCTCTAAAGGAATTCGTAAAGGTGATTCATGTGTTTTTTTCAATTTTAGACCTGACCGTGCGCGTGAAATCACTAGAGCGATCGCTTTAGATGAATTTTGCGATTTTAATCGCGAAAAGGTTCAAGACTTGTTCTTCGTTTGTTTAACCCAATATGACGAGACTTTTCCTCTGCCTGTCGCTTTTCCGAAATCATTTCCTGAGAATGTCCTTTCCGACGTTGTGAGCGATGCGGGGCTAAAACAGATTCATATTGCAGAGACTGAGAAGTATGCTCACGTTACATTCTTTTTCAATGGAGGAGTTGAAGAAGTAAAACCTGGGGAAGATAGAATCCTCATTCCCAGTCCTAAAGTGTCAACATATGACTTAAAGCCTGAAATGAGCGAACCAGAGGTCACTGAATCTCTTGTTCAAGCGATTGAGAATGATTCTGCTGATTTTTACATTGTAAATTTCGCAAATTGCGACATGGTTGGGCACACAGGCGTTTTAGATGCTGCTATTAAGGCAGTTGAAGCTGTTGATGACGGAGTTGGAAAAGTCACTGATGCCATCGAGAAGAAAGGTGGCTTCGCGCTTGTCACAGCTGATCATGGCAATGCAGATCAGATGATTGCAGAAGATGGTCAACCACACACTGCACACACAACCCGGCTCGTCCCACTAATTTTGTGTGATTACACGGGGAAGAATAGGGAGTTTACTGACGAGAGTCATGTTGGAGCTCTTTGTGACATTGCGCCAACAATGCTAACGCTAGCTGGTCTTTCTGTACCGCCGGAGATGACTGGTAGCAACCTTTCTGCCTAAACAGAAAACTTTTGAACACTAACTTGATTGTTTTGCTATAATAACTAACTCGTGAGTCGTAATGACTCATGCACATTAGTTGCGATTTACTAAGGATGTGAAATGTCACCTATTGCAATAATTTTGCTAGTTTTGTTGTTCCTTTCTGGGACTGGTCTAGTTATTTTTATTTTGATGCACAGTGGCAAAGGGACTGGTATTTCTGACGCTATTGCTTCATCTATGTACTCTTCGCAGAGTGGCACTAGCATTATTGAGAAGAACCTTGATCGCATCACTATCATTTGCGCCGTTGTATTTATCGTCACATTGATTCTGATGATGGTTTTCTTCCCAACAGGAATGATTCAATCAGGCAATTAGATTTTTAGCGTTTTTTTCTTCAATCTTTGGTAGAATAGTTTTCGCACTTTTACATATGTTTGAATTTGTCGGAGTGGTGGAACGGCAGACACGCTAGCTTGAGGTGCTAGTGCCCACATATTCGGGTGTGCGGGTTCAAATCCCGCCTCCGACACCATCTTTTCAAGCATTTTCATCTCGCGCAAAGCGAATATTTATTCGGGCGGTTAGCTCAGGGGGAGAGCACTACCTTGACACGGTAGGGGTCGTAAGTTCAAATCTTATACCGCCCACCATCTGCTCTATCAAGAAAAATTTTGTATGAGCTATTAACTTTAACTTCTTTAATCAAATACGAAAATTGATCGTGCTTTGCGTTAATTAATGTATTGCGTAACACATTATATCGGTAATCACTAATCACTGAAATTAACGCGCCACAGGTTCGCATAATCTCATAATCCTCACTTATGTCTTTTGGGTCAGACTATCTACATTGGTGCCAGACTTCGTTGGTGACAGACCTTTTCAGTGAGGTCAGTCATTAATTTCCTTGCATTGGTGCCAGACATTTTCAGTGGGGTCAGACTTTCTGTATTGGTGCCAGACTTCGTTGGTGTCATTTCAGTGGGGTCAGACTATCTGTATTGGTGCCAGACTTCATTGGTGGTTTTTCTGTTACATTATTTTCATCTTCTTCTAGATTAAAAGACTTTAAAGCCTCTTCTTCATAACTCATATATTTTTCTAGATTTTCTCTTGTAACGGCTAATTGAATGAAACTACCTTCTTTAAATTTAATTTCATTTCACTTCATTGGTGCCAGACTTTCTGCATTGGTGCCAGACTTCATTGGTACCAGACTTTTTCAGAGGGGTCAGACATTTATTTCCTTGCATTGGGGTCAGACTATCTGCATTGGTGCCAGACTTCGTTGGTGCCAGACCTTTTGCAGAGGGGTCAGATATTAATTTCCTTGCATTGGTGCCAGACCTTTTGCAGAGGGGTCAGACATTAATTTCCTTGCATTGGTGCCAGACTTCGTTGGTGCCAGACCTTTTGCAGAGGGGTCAGTCATTAATTTCCTTGCATTGGTGCCAAACATTTTCAGTGGGATCAGACATAATTAGGCGGTGCCAGACAATTTTTAGAAATATCGAAATATTCAAAAAGTTCTAAGGTCAAATGCTATTTTTAGCTGAGGAAGCCAAGATTTGAATAAAGGAAAAAAATATTGATAGCCATTATCTTTTTAAAGTATAATAACAACTGGTTTAAACACCACATCACTTTACCTTTACTCCTATTGGCGGGAGGCACTGAAAAGGTTCCTCCCGCCGCCCAATCCTAAATTACGCGTCCTAAGCTAAGACCATAAAAGATTTTTTTGATCCTTTCTCTAGTGTAAAAATGTATCAATTTTTGCATTAGGGTAATTGCTGTTTGCTTGTCGTTTTTGCAAGAATTGTTTCTATATGAGTTGGATGTGCGCAACTTGTCACTAATGGTTCGTGCTTCTAGGCGTTTATACTCACATCGATAATATGGTTTCATTGAATTTGCTGTTTTGCTTTGTTCTTAAGGTTCTATTGGCGTTTAGTGCCTTATTACTTTTCTTGCAAACCTGTCTCTTTTGTAATGGTGCCAGACATCATTTTTTATTATTAAGCTTTTTTCAAATCAATTACTGGGGGAGTTTTCTTTTACGTTGGTGTCAGACATATTCTTTCATGAAGTACACAGGTTTCTGATTTCTCTTTTCTAAAAGAATGCTGGTTTTTCAGTTCGTGTAGATCTCCTTTAAAAGGGGTCAGACTTTATGCAGCGGTCACCACGGGGACATAAGGGGTCAGACTTTATATTTGTTAGCTGATTGACAGCGGTGTCAGACATAAAAATTTTACAAGCCGACAATGGGGTCAGACATGATGGTAAATGCAGAAAGTGTTCTATAATTCAAATATCCCAGTAAAATTTTGAACAGGTTCTTTCTGCATGGACTTGTTTTTTGCATCTGCATCGGTTAACCATTTGGCACTGTACAGATAGGCGCCATGCGAAAGGCGCGAGCGATTATTGTCGCTTGAGGGAATGTGGGTGAAAATCCTACGCTATACCAGTAACCGTAAAAGCTGTTCCCCATGGTCGAAGCTCTCACTGTCTATGCGAAGAGACAGTGAATTTCTTCGTAGATTCCTGCAGGCATGCAGATTGGGTCACACAGGCAAAGTCGGAATGCTCATCTGTCGCTATTTGCCCTGGAAGAAAGGTTTTTTTATGTCTGAGAGTAATATCTCAAAATCGAATGTTGTGCCGTTATGGCATAGAATTTTGAGAGCTTTTCTAGCTCTTTCTCTTGTAATTTCTCTGAGTCCACATCTAGTTTTTGCTAATGATTCTGATCAAAACTCATCTAGTAGCTCGCAGGCTGCTCTTTCACAGAACTCTTCGACAGAGGGGTCAGACATAGATGCAGGTGGTGCTACCTCGGTTAGTTCCCCTGTTTCTGAATCATCTTCCGCAGAAGCCCAGGTTGAAGGAGGAGGAACAGCGAATGCCGAGGGAGTCTCTTCAGATTCCGAGGTTGCAATCCTTAATGACACATCCGAACAGGATGTCAACACAAGCGCTATTGGAAATGATGCAGGGGAGCCTGAAAGTGCCGCTGATACAGCAACTTTGACATCTGGATCTGAGTTGAGTTCCCAAGCTTTTGTGTTGATTCAGTCGACAAAGGACTACTCAACAACTTACCCACAAAAGTACGGCACGCTTAAAAATGGCGACGTGCTGTGGGCAAACATGTTCGACAAGGTGGAGACCGAGGACTACTGGGGTGACCCAACAACTGAGACTAAATCTGTTGTCAACCCCGGCGGGTGGACATACACATGGATTGCCTCAGATACTAAGGGCGATGAGACGAGTGTTTACACCCAAGAGCTGGGTCATGATCAGTCGCTTACTGTTACGTCTGACATGGCAGGAAAATATATAATCTGCAAAGTTAACGCAGGCGGAAAAGATTATTTTGCACCCGCGTCAACATATGATGGGTCTTTTAATGCCAACTACATTCCTGGATCAGTTTTAGGAGCAGGTCAATATGAGCTAGCAAATGTAAAGTTAAGCAGCGATGCTCCAAGTGTTGGAGACACGCTCACAGCCACTTCATATATTTCATACTCAAGTCAGGCGCCAGCCGATGCAAATATTACATACACCTGGTATTCTTCAAGCTCTCAAAAATCAGGATTCGCAATCATTGAAGGACAGACAGGCTCGTCAATTTCTGTTACCGATGATCTTTCTGGCAAGTATATTAAGGTGGAGGCTTCCGCGGGAGTTAACACTGTTTCTAAAACGACCACAAGCAAGGTTAAGCTTGCAGGCGAAGTTGAATTATCGGCCATTTCTATCATCAACATAAAAGACAACACAAGCGTGTTTACTGTTGGTGACACTGCGAAAGCACGCGCCAAAGAAAAGGGTGGTGCCTACGGTGCGTTCGTTGACCCTTCAAAGCTCTGCTTCCAGTGGCAAAGCTGTGACACTAAAGGAGGAACCTACGCCGACATCGATGGCGCGACCAATGAGACTCTTGTGCTCTCTGACGATTTAGGCGGGAAATATTTAAAGTGCTTGGTATCTTCGAAAATTGGCACTTCATCTTTGACTAATTCAACTGGGGCGCTCATCGCTTCAGCGGGATCCATTAACGTGACTTCTGTCGAAATGAGCCCTTCTTCTGGAAAAGTTGAAGTCGGTGCAACTATCACTGCGACTGCAAAGGCTGCTTCTGGGGATGTTACCAATGACAGCCATGTCAAATGGAGATGGTATAAAGGAACTTCCAAAACTGCAAGTTCGTGCAATACTTTGATTGAAGGGCGAACGAGCAGCTCAATTACGGTAGACGAATCGCTCAAGGGTTTTTATGTTGTTGCCACGGCTGACGGCGGATATGGAGAGAAAAAACCATATTATGCGGCTGGACCAGTTTCTGTGGCCGGGCAAGTTGAGCTGTATGATGTTCAGTTTGAAGGAAGCTATGAGACGAATGGTGTTCGTGTTGGTAACACTATTAAATCTAAGGTTCGCAAGAAAGACGGATCAAGCTATTCATATCTCAATAACACTGATAAAGTAACTTATCAATGGCAGTATTCTGACACTAATACTAGTTACGATTCTTCTTTTAAAGACATCCCTGATGCTACTTCATCTAGCTACACCGTTGAGGAAGCGTATGTTGGGAAATATCTTCGTGTAAAAGTCACAAGCGAGAATACTCTCTACAGTACACAAAAGAAAAGTTCTTACGGTAGTGGATATAGCGCAAAAGATCCGTTGGGACCAGTAACCCTCAAGGGTCAATACAAATTAGCTGCAATTGAGTTGGCTGACAAAAATGTTCTGCTTCAAGTGGGGTCAAAGCTGACGCCTCGTGTGCTTGTTCCTGGTTCCTATGCTGGATCAACAAAGGATGTTCCTGCCGATGCGGAACTCACAATGGCTTGGTATGAGAGTTCTGATAACGGTGCAACTTGGACTGAAATCACTGATGGCATTGATACAAGCGATGGAAGTCTCACGATGTCTGACCCCCTTGTCGGAAAGCGTTTAAAGGTCACGGCCTCCGCCCTAGATAACACAGTTGAGTGGGTTTCTTCAAGTGTTGTTGGTTCACAGGGCGAATATGATTTACTTCGTGTAATAACAAATCCAGCAGCTAACGATGATTCAACGCAACTTGTCACTGGCGACAGCATTTCTGCAACAGTCCAGGCCAAACGTGCCGATGGCTCTACTACAAATGGCATCGATGTCACTAAAAATGTAGATGTAGAGTGGTTTGCATCTGATTCTTCTGATGGGGAATTCACAAAAATCGAAGGCTTGGCAGGTTCAAGTGTTACTTTGCCAGATTCAGTTTCAAATAAATACATAAAAGTAGTTGTTAATAGCGGAAATTCAAGCGTCGAAGCTCAATTTAAAAAAGCAGTGCTGGGCAAGAATTCGCTTGCAGCGGCAATTCAGAAGCTCAATGACGCAAATGTTCAGCTCAGTGTTGAATACAGCCCAGAAGGCGGAAATGTCAACGATACCCTCAAAGCAGTGCTCTTAAACCTCGGTTACGCGGACGTTGACGTTAAGGTTATGGAAGGCGGTGTCGCCTTTAAGCAAACTGACCCTTCTGCCACTGTTGGAATATCAGATGCGCATGATGACTCCAACGGCACTGTAACTTTCTTGAAGATTGACCCTAATAACTACAGTGGTTTTTCGATTGATCAGTTGAGATATGCAGATGTTGTCTTTAAATTAACCCGCGGAGATGAAGTTGATTATTATCAACCAGACAGAACGGTGAGCGTTGCTTGGGATGAAAGTGCGCTTCAAAGTCTGTTGGATAGCGCAGCTGAGCAAATTGCGATTGGATTTGCAGAAGGAGATTCAGCAGAATCAGTCACTGCTAACATGACTTTGCCATATCGTGCTGGTTCGAATAATAAGTTTGAGGTCTCATGGTCGACTTCTGATAAGGAAGCTGTCTGGGTTTCAGGTTATGGCTGGTCTGATTACACAGGGAAAGTCACGCGAACGGCGACAGACCGTGAAGTAACGCTCACTGCCACACTGAAATTGATTAAAGATGGGCCAGAAGGCGTGTCGGGCTATTGTGGTTTTAATTTGGTTGTCAAGGGGGATCCCGAAAAAGTTGCTGCTGAAAAGGAGGCTTTACAGCAAAAAGTCGATACTGGCTTTACCTACGATAAGGTGAAGTACGCGGGGTCAGACTTGGTTGCAAATCATGAGGGGCTGACAGACGATTTGCAGATGCCTCGTCCTTCTGACCTTGGAGTTGATGGCAAATATTACAAGGTTGAATTCAGTGCAAGCACTGAAGACGTTGTATTCAATGGCTATAGAGGCGCAGTCTATCAGCCAATGTCTGGCACCTCTGCCGCAGCTACTAAAATCTCAGTTACTGTAACTGATAAATCTAATAGCGAGATATCTGCAACAAAGACTCTAGATTATTTCATTGAGCCACAAGATCAGGCGGAGCTTGAAGCTGAACTTGCGCTTATGGAGCAGGCAAAAGCTGGTTATACAGAAGCTCTCTTGGACGGGCAGGTTGCTAGTGAAGTTACGGAGAACCTACATGCGTTCCAAAAGGCCTATTTGAAAGATGATGGCACTATTGCATGGAGCTACAGTAAACAAACTTCTGATTCTGCTGGCTCAGGCATTGTCCCTGTTGAAATCAAGGGTGCAAGCGAGACAGCAGGCTATCGCTTGTTTAAATCGAGCAAGCCTAATGTAGTTCAACATGAAAATCTAGTTGTCAAACAGCCTGTCTATAACACTAGGGTAAAGATCACTTCTGTTCTTTCAAGTGAAAAATTTGCTCGTTATGCAGAAAAATACCCCGACAATCCAACTTATGCAAAACTTGCTAACCAGGAAGTCACCGCCACGGTTGTTGTAAAAGGCTCAACGGGGTCAGACGATCCCAATGCTGGCAAAGATCTAAAAGTAACCGCGAAGGTTACAGGGGTGTCAGACATGAATGCCGATGGCACCTATACAGACATCGTTGTTGCGCCATTTAGCGAAATTACTGTAGATTATGATGACAGCGTTACAGCCGAGACTATCCTTGAAAAGATAATGATCAAAGCTGGATGCTCCGATTTGGTTTCTAACAGCCTTGGACTCACTTCGGCTAAACTTCCTGATGGGCGCACTCTTGCTATGGAAGAGGTGAACGGAAGCTGGAGCTGGTGGGAATTCTACCTTAATGGTGTATCTCAGAGTTCCGTCGGGGCAGCAGGCTATTACGTAAATGATGGTGATTTTGTAGAATTCCGCTACCACAAAGGTGACGGAACGAAAAAGGATAACACCGACAACATCAAGTCTGACCCCTCTGCTCCTCGTCCTGATTGGCAAAGCAGTTGGCCAGGTTATAACAACGGTGGAAATGCTTCTTCTAATGCATCAACCCCAGTAGAAAATGCTAAGGAGATCTGGAAATTTAGCTATAAAGATTACTCGGATAGTAAACATCCAAATGCAAGTGAGCCACTAATTGTTAATGACTACATTTACCTCGCCGTTGATGGAAAACTAGTAAAAATAAACAAGGCTAGCGGTGATGTGGTTGGAAGCGCAGATCTTGCTGGCAGTGTTGGGTTCACGTCACGACCAGTTTATTCGCAGGGCGTTGTTGTAGTGCCTCTTGACACAGGACGTCTTCAGGCTTTGACGGCCGACAATCTCACGACAGTTTGGGTTACTGATGAGCTTAGCAGCGCGGCACAGTCAAACTCAACTTTAACTGTTTCAGGAGACTATGTCTATTTTGGAACCGTGGATGTCGACTACACAAACAAAATTTTTAACAATGGTCATTTTGTAAAAGTAAGCTTGAAAAATGGTGCTGTGGCGTGGAGTGATGTTGACGAGAATGAGGGCTATTACTGGAACGGAGCTTTAGTGAAAGATGGATGTGTGGTTGTTGCAACGAGTGCTGGTACGGTAAAAGCTTTTAACGATAAAGACGGTACTCTTTTGAGCTCTGTTTCTCTTGGGCAGTTGGTCAACTCTGATTGTGTTGCAGGACCTGGTGGGAACATTATTGTGATGTCCCGTGACGGCAAGTTAAATGTGCTTTCTCTTAATAACGCGGCTCTTAGTGTTGAAAACGCATTCGATCTTGGCTTTAGTGGCAGTGCCTCAACTCCTGTTATTGTTGGCAATTGCGTTTATGTTGGAGGTGAGATTCGCGGAGGATCTGCACTAGCAGTTGTTGATTTTATGACCGACAATCCTCATGTTACGCTCGTAACATCGGCTGACGGACAGTCTTTACTGAGCGGAGGAGTTAAGGGTGCACCATTAGTGTCGACTCAGAGTGAAGGAACATTTGTTTACTTCACCGTCAACGGCGCTGATGGCTATAACAAAAAGACTGGCAATTATGAGAAGGGTGGCGGAATTTATCGTTATAGGGTCGGAGATGTAGAAGCCACACTCATGTTTGACCCCGTTGGAAATAACCAGTATTGTGATTCGCCAATAATTTGCGATACAGACGGAACGCTCTACTATATCAACGACTCAGGTAACCTTTTCTGCGTTGGCAAGGCTGTTAAAGATGATGACAACACAAACAACAGCGGCGATGACACTAGTGGTTCCACGAAGTCTGACCCCTCAGTGTTTCCATATTATGGCTATGCGCAACGTGCAGTAATCGGCGCAAGTTTAATTCAGTCAAGCAAGGCTGCTTCTGGGGAGAAGAAAGCAGCTGATGAAAGTGTTGCTGATAAAAAAGGAACCTCTAAAAAGGGGTCAGACCTTTCTGGTGATAGCTCTCAGAAGAAAGAAACCCCTGCTAGTACCTCTAATGACGTTTTCGTAGCTTCAGTTGTTGCAGGCAGCGTGCTCTTCCTAATCTTGCTTCTTGCAGCTCTCAGGTTGCTGAAGAAGAAAAACTTGTAATCGTTTTAATGTAGTGCGATTGGATTATTGTGACGGATAGCGTTAACACGAAGTCTGACCCCTCTGCAAGGAGGCCTCTAGCAGAGGGGGGCTCCGCTTCGATGTCTGGAATCTATGAAGAAACCAGAGTGTCTGAACCAATTGAGGGAGAAGTTTTAGACAACTCGATAGAAGATGATGAGAATGGTAGGTCTGACCCCTTTGCGGAATCGCTCGCTGAAAGTGCCAATAAAGATGTTGGGTGCGATAAGGCTGCTAGAAGTGCAACAACAGTTGCACTATCTAGCAGCTTGGAAGAAGATTCTGTCGCTAACTCTTCAAAGAAAATTTCTTTGCAAAAAAAGATCCTTTTAAGGGTAGTAGTTGCTATTTTTTGCGCAGGGTTTGCATGTGCGGCAGTTTTTGCGATTAACTACGTTTTCTCTGGGGAAGAAAGTGTCAATGATTCAAACCAAGTACAAAGTGCTGGTGAAAAAGGCATTAATGAAACGAAGTCTGACCCCTCTGAGTCAGAGGACCCAGAAGAAGATACTGACTCCGAGAATTCTGACTCTAGTAACCCTGAGGCAGATGTTAAAGTGGACGGTGCGGCTACAGGGTCCTCTGAGGTCGGGACTCTTTCGAACGGTGGCTCTGTAGATGAAAACAATTCGAACGGCCAGGCGGTCACCGTAAACGTGAGTGTATACGGACATGGTGTCTCGGGAGGAGGAACATTCACATTTGAACCAGGTGCGACTGCCTATGATGCACTAATGGCTTGCGGGCTTTCTGTTAACGCTAAAAACACAGTTTATGGTATCTATGTAGCCGCAATTGGAGGAGTTGCTGAAAAACAGTATGGCGATAAAAGCGGGTGGCTTTATGCAGTTAACGGTGTTACCCCGAATATAGCCTGCAGTGGTTATGTTTTGGAAAATGGGGACAATGTTTCTTGGTTTTATACTGATGGCAACCAGTGATTTATTTTGCTTGCATTAATAATGGTCTGCCCATAAATGGGGTCAGAGTTCCTTTGAAACTGGCGTCCCATGCAAATGGTGTCAGACTTCATTTACATGGTCTCCAATTTCTCCCAAAGTTTAGCTCTTCTTCACGTCAAAATAGCAATCCTTGAACAAGATCTCTTTGCTATTGCTTGTAAAATGTCCACTGAAAATGTGTGTCCGAATTGTTTTCGACACGAGAATTAATTTTTTATGTCTGTTTGGTTCAGAATTCAGAAAAATGCTATATAAATAGAGCTGTCGTCTTTAGCATTGGATTAAGCCGTCTGCCTGGCGGCTTAATCTTCTTAAATGAAAGATAGTTAAATTACCAATTACAAAGGAGTTAAAGTTGGCCAGTTCAGGCCTGTTATTCTCTTTTCTTCATTTCTAGAATTTGCCACACGCTTTAAATCGTTTGAGTGCATTGATTTTCCATTGCTTCAGTAACAGGTCAATAAATGGGGTCAGACATCCTCTGCAGAGATAAGAAAAGCGAGTGTAAGATGCATTTTTAGTGTTTCTCTCTATTCGTAGCAGTTTTATGTATTAGGGGCAGGTATTAGGGGTCAGACTTTTTTTATTGATCCCGTTATTGCTTACTTCTCATAGAATGTGCTTCTCTGTCTATCATTTAAGTAAAGTTACCAGATAGAGTATTGTTTTTACATTTATTTCATTTTGTCCTTCACTAGTTCAACATCATAGTGTTCACTTTTGATGGGCAGTTCTTTCTTATTTTTCTTCACTTTTATTCTTATTCTTCTCTTATTGATTCTTTTTGAAGTTAAAGGGGGTCCCCATGCCAAGAAAACCTCGATGTGATTCGCCCATTCGCGTTTTGAATATTGGGCAAAAAGGTCACAACGGCCAGGTGATTTTTTATGAACCTGAAGACTATTCGTATTACTTGCAATGCCTAAGAAAAGCCTGCAAGGAGAACGACATGGTTTGCTTGTCTACGCGCTGATGACTAACCATATTCACGCTATTTTTTATGGAGAGATTGCGAAATGCGCGAACATTTTTCAATCTGTAGGAGCTTCTTATGTGAAATGGTTTAATCAAAAATACGCAAGATCTGGTACCCTTTGGAATTCCCGCTACTATTCAAAGCCAATTATGGACGAACAGCAAATGCTGCAAACGGTTGCATACATTTTCAACAATCCTGTTAAGGCAGGAATGGTTAAAGAACCTGAAAGATATCGTTGGTCTTCGTTAAAGGCGCTAGAGTCTCGCGAGTTTGATGCTGAGGCTTGTCAAATTTTAGCTCAGTATCTGGGTATCGACAACATCATTAAATATACTAAAAAAGTTGCACATGAGCCAATGGATTCGAGCGTGAAGAAAGTATGCGAGGTAATTCCTAAGAAGAAGTTATCGGACTTGCAGGCTATTGATATTGTGAAGAAGATGGTCAAGAAAAAGAACCTCGGTAGAGTCCCATCGCTTTCGAAGAAACTTCTTCGAAGATTGGTCAAAAAGCTGCTAAAAATGGGTTCAAGCATTTCACAAATTTCACGAATTACCGGCATGAACAGGCGCTTGGTTGTGTCATTAATATGAGTCCTTTTTATTAAAGACCATGCCGCAAGAAACTTAAATCGTCCTCACATATTTTCAATCACCTGTTTCTCTTAGCTTTTCTGTATATGACTTTGAGTTTTATTTCAACTAGTAATCGCTTATTGCAAGCGAAGAATGAGTATGGTCGTATCCATCCCTGATCGTTAATAATGTTTGTACCAGTTGGCCTCCATACTCCTTGGCCTCCATACTCCTTTTATTTAAGGACAGAAAGAAATTCGCTAAAGGCAAAGTTTTTCTAAATCATCGTAAAACATCACATTTCTGTTGAGGTTCTTTGCTAAAAGTTCTTCGTGATAGGTTCGAAAGGGACTTTTTCATCCTTGTTATTAGCCTTAATTCCGCGAGTAGTGCAACCAATTTTAAAAGGGGTCAGACTTAAGTTTTAATTAGAACTGGAAAGCTTTTGTCTTGCCCTTTTCGTAGCGTCACTGTTGTTTGCTCTCTTTGGCTTTCTTGATGGGCTTCATTTGATAGGGTCAGACCTCTTGGCTGTCTATCTTGTTTTAATTGGACAGGGTTGGAACATTTCTAAGGAATGGTTGGGAACGATTGAAATGATTGAAGTAGTGTCAGACTTTTTGATTTGTTGGTTTCAACTCTTGAGCCAGTTTTTGTAATTCCTCGTAATCCTTGTCCTTCGTCCTGCGGGGTCGGAGTCTGAACCTCCATCTTTGACCCCACATCTTGCTATCTGACCTCAACTTAGCTGCGAAGAAGTCTGCCCCCTTGTTAACCTCTGAGTCTAACCTCGAAGAAGTCTGGCCCCTTGTTGTGCACACGCGATTGTACCTGTGTAAGCCTATGTAATTGACCCCACATCTTGCTATCTGACCTCAACTTAGCTGCGAAGAAGTCTGGCCCCTTGTTAACCTCTGAGTCTAACCTCGAAGAAGTCTGGCCCCTTGTTGTGCACACGCGATTGTACCTGTGTAAGCCTATGTAATTCTATGTCTGACCCCTTATGTGTTCTTGTGTTTATATCCTTTAAGTGAAACCCCTGCTGACGAAGTTTGACCCCTAGTTGCGTTATGTATTGGATATAGGTCGGATCTAAGTTTGACCCCACCTAGCTTCGAAGAAGTCTGACCCCTTGTTCTGCACAAAGAAGTCTGACCCCATCTAGTTGTGACCCCATCAGTTGTCTTGTCTTGTTTCAAACACAAAAAAGCCGCCCAATTAAGCGGCTTTTTTAAGCTTTAATTAATTTATGTCTGACCCCACGATTAGGCAGCCACAGCATCTTTGCCAGGATGAATCTCCTTGCCCTGCTTTTTCTGTTTCATGTAGTCAGCAGTAGCGGTGAATAAAACGTCTGTTGATGAGTTTTGAGCTGTCTCAAACGAGTCTTGGATTACGCCGATGATAAAGCCAATTGCAACTACGTTCATTGCTACGTCATTTCCGATTCCAAACAGTGAGCATGCAAGTGGAATGAGCAATAGCGAACCGCCGGCAACACCTGATGCCCCGCATGCTCCAAGCGCGCCGATGATACAAAGAAGCACTGCTTGAGCTGGCTCAACGGTGATGCCAAGAGTGTTTGCTGCGCACATTGCCATGATTGAAATTGTGATAGCAGCTCCACCCATGTTGATTGTTGCACCCAAAGGAATTGATACTGAGTATGACTCTTCATCAAGACCTAGTTTGCTACAAAGCTCGAGGTTGACAGGGATGTTCGCAGCACTCGAACGAGTAAAGAATGCTGTAATGTATGATTCTTTGAGCGTTCTCCAAAGGAGAGGATAAGGATTTTTGCGAAGGCAAACTGCAACAATTATTGGGTTTACTATCAGTGTCATCAAAAGCATGCATCCTACAAGCAATAAAACAACTTTTCCATATGACGTGAATATTTCCATTCCTGCTTCACTGACAGATGTGTAAACAAGACCAAGAATACCGAAAGGTGCTACGTTTATAACCCAGCGAACAGCAGTGGTGGTTGCATGAGCCATGTCTTCCATGAAAGTTCTGGTTGGTTCTTTTGCGCGACGTAGTGCAACGCCAATTATGGCTGCCCAAAAAAGAATACTTAGGAAACTACCTTTAGCAAGGGCATCGACAGGGTTTGAAACCATCCCAACGATTACATTTGTGAAAACCTCTCCAACACTACCTGGGCTTGTTTGTTCTACGTCAACTGTGGAAGGCCAAACTAGAGTGAGGGGGAAAAGTTGACATGCAATAACGGCAACTATTGCAGAAAGCGTTGTTGCTACTAAATAAAGAATGATGACAGTTTTTAGATTTCCAGCGGTTTTTGCATTCATGATTGAGGAAACCACGAGAAAGAAAACAAGGATAGGTGCGACTGCCTTAAGAGCTGTTGTGAATAATTTACCAAGAAGTTCGATAAAATCGCTCAGAGCAGCAAGAGAATCGCCTGCTTGAGGAATTGTTAGCGCAAGTATAATGCCAATTATAATTCCGCATACAATCCTAAGGACGAGAGGGATATCCATCCATTTTTGCCAAAGATTTTTATTTTGGCTAACCTCTTCAGCCATCGCATTCCTTTCTCTTTTTGATGAAACTGATAAAGAAGTGGTGCGGGCGAAAGGACTTGAACCTTCACACATCTCTGTACCAGAACCTAAATCTGGCGCGTCTGCCAATTCCGCCACGCCCGCATAACTCGTTGTTCCGTGCGCCAATGCCTCTCACAGTTCACGCGAACACCGGGAAATATGTTAACATAACGGAACTTGTAAGTTTGTGATAATAGGAGTCTTTTAGACAATGGAATTGAAGTCAGAAGTAACAAAAGTAAGCGATACGCGCGTAAAGGTTTCAGCAGAAGTTGACGCTGACACTGTTTCAAAAGAGTTAAATGTTCAATACAAAAAGTATGCAAATAAATATAAATTCCCAGGTTTTCGTGCAGGTCATGCTCCAAGACCAGTAATTGACAATGCGGTTGGCAAAGAGACAGTTTATCTTGACGCTACCGAAGAAGTTCTCAATGATGCCTATCATGTGCTCATTGAGCAGGAATCACTTCGTCCTGTTGGGGAGCCAAATTTTGAAGGAAAAGAAAACGAGATGCTCGTTGAGGACAAGAAGCCTTTCAAGTTCGAATTTGAGCTTGAGGTTTCTCCAGTAGTTGAGCTTGACAGCTATGAACCAGTTGAGGCATATCTGCCACCAACCGAAGCCACAGCAGAAGACATCGAGTCGCAAATAGATCTTTATAAGGGCTATGCTGGCGTTGAAGAAGGAGAGGAACTCACAGAAGAAATCATCAAGGAAAAGATGGGTTTTGAATCTGAAGAGAAGCTCCGTGAGGCAATCCAGGGTCTTGTTGAGAATGAGAAAAAAGGTGCATTACCTCGCCTTAAAGAGGATGTAGTTTCATTAAAACTTCGTGAGCGTGTTCAAGTTGAACCCACTGATGAGATGGTTGACTACATTAATAATGTTTTGCTTAACGAAATGTTCCAAAATCTTCAACAGTATGGCATGACATTTGACCAATATCTTGCTTCTCGTAAGATGAGTTCAGATGAGTTCTATGATGATGTACAAAAGCAGGCTGTTGACGAGGCAAAGACTCGCATGGCACTTGATGCTTGGGTTCGTCATTTTGGCCTTGCAACCACAGATGAAGACATCACCGAAGAGTTCGAAAAAGCAGGAATTAAAGATGTGGAGAAAACAAAGAAGCAGTGGGCTGAAAGTGGACGCCTTTGGAGACTTCGCGAAGCAATAGAGCGCTCTAAGGCTGTGGAAAACGCAGTTGAAAACGCTAAGTTTACTTTTGATGCCGAAAAAGCTGAGCATCAATTCGATTATTTAAATGAAGATGCAGAAAACAAAGATGCCGAGCAAAAGACAAATGATGAAGCTAATAAGGCTGAATCTAGTGAAGATGTGAAGCCTTCAGAAGAAACTGCTGAGAAGAAAGACGAATAAACCTGTTTGTTAGGAGCAAAATATGAGCAACACACATGCAGCACTAATACCATACGTTATCGAGCAGTCTCCAAGAGGCGAGCGGTCATATGACATCTACTCTCGTCTTTTAAACGACAGAATCGTTTTTTTGGGTGAACAAATTGATGACGCAGTTGCGAACACAGTTGTTGCTCAGCTTTTGCATCTTGAAAGTGAAGATCCTGACAAAGACATTTCACTTTATATAAATTCACCTGGTGGTTCTGTAACTGCAGGGCTTGCAATTCTTGACACCATGAATTTCGTTAAGTGTGACGTTTCTACGATTTGCATCGGACTTTGTGCCTCCATGGCATCTGTTCTTCTCGCGGGAGGAGCAAAAGGCAAGAGATATGCTCTTCCTAATTCTGAAGTTTTAATTCATCAGCCAATGGGTGGAGCGCAAAGCGGCACACAAGAGACCGACATGGCGATAATTGCCGAGCAAATGAAAAAGACTCGTGCGCGTTTGAACAACATTTTGGCTCAGGCATCTGGTCAAGACATTGAGACGATTTCAAAAGACACTGAGCGTGATAATTGGTTAACTGCCGATGAAGCAAAAGAGTATGGCCTTATCGATGAGGTGTTAAGCAAGCACGGCGAATAGAGTTTCCAAAAAAGGAGCAAAGACAACGTGAAAATGTCGTCAGAAAATAACGAGATTGTCTGTTCCTTTTGCGGGAAAAGACAAAGCGAAGTTAATACTATAGCTGGTCATAATGGAGTTTACATCTGTGACGAATGCGTTTCTGAGATAGCTAAATCTATCGAAATGCAGTCTGACAAGCCTGGAGCTGGCACGCTTGCAGCTGACGAAGATTTTTTTCAAAATCAAGAAGAGTTTCAGCAATTCTTGCAGGAGCAGTTCATGAAGATGCATGGAGATTCTTCAGTCGCTGATTCTGATTATTATTCAAATCCCGCGGATGCTGTAAATGAGCCTGCAAGATTGCATAAAGAGGTTGCTGACAGAACTCACTTAAAAAAGCCAAAAGAGATTTATGAAGAATTAAGCGATTATGTCGTTGGCCAAGAAGATGCAAAACGAAAACTATCGATTGCAGTTTACAACCACTATAAGCGCATCTTTTTAGATGATGGTTCTAACAGCGATGTTGAAATTCAAATTCCTAATGTGATGTTATTAGGACCAACTGGTTCTGGCAAAACTTTGCTGGCGCAGTCGTTGGCGAAAATTATACAAGTTCCTTTTGCAATTGCAGATGCTACAACTTTGACAGAAGCTGGTTATGTCGGCGATGATGTTGAAAACATTTTGCGCAAACTTCTCATTTCTGCAGATTGGAATGTTGAAGAAGCAGAAATTGGAATTGTCTATGTTGATGAAATAGACAAAATTGCAAAGAAGGGAGATAACGTTTCGCTCGTTCGAGATGTTTCGGGCGAAGGAGTTCAGCAAGCTTTGTTGAAAATTATTGAAGGTTGCGAAGTTTCGGTTCCACCTCAAGGAGGAAGAAAACACCCTCAACAAGATGTAATTGACATCGACACGAAGAATATTCTTTTCATTTTTGGCGGAGCTTTTGTTGGTCTTTCTGACATCATTTCAAAGCGGCTTGGGAAAAAGGGGCTTGGTTTTACAAGCGATGTTTCTGAAATAAACAAGCAAAAAGAAGCCGATTTGTTGCAGGAATGCACTCCTGAGGATCTTAAAAAATTCGGGTTGATTCCTGAGTTTATTGGAAGAGTGCCTGTTGTGACTTCTTTAGATGAACTAGATGTTGAAGCACTGGTTCGCATTTTGACGGAGCCAAAAAATGCCTTGGTCAAGCAATATAAGCGACTTTTCGAAATTGAAAAGTCGGAACTCGAATTTGATGATGATGCATTGACTGCGATTGCTGAAGAGGCGAAAGATCGCGGAACAGGGGCTCGTGGGCTTCGCGCAATTGTCGAGCGAGTCTTGAGTGATGCAATGTTTGAAGTACCAGATTTTGGATGTCCAACTTTTGTTCGAATTAGAAAATCTGACGTTGAAGGTGAAACAAAACCTGAGATAGTCGAGGATTCAAACAAAATGGCCGAGAATGAGCGCGAGAACACTACTGAAACATTGTCTGTAACTGACAACAGTTAAACGAATAACTAAATAAGGTGAGAAATTATGTCTAACGAAGAACGCATGCGCGATTCAGAAATTTTTGACGCATGGAAGGCAAATGGCTTCTTTTCAAGAAGTGATGGAAAAGGGAAGCACGCAAGTGATTCCTACACAATCACAATCCCTCCTCCAAACATTACAGGCGTTTTGCACATGGGTCACGCCTTAAATGACACAATTCAAGATGCTTGTATTCGTCGTGCAAGGATGCAAGGATACCAAACTCGTTGGGTGTTAGGCACTGACCATGCAGGAATTGCGACGCAGACCAAAGTTGACAAACATCTTGCAGAGCAGGGAATTAACCGTCGTGAAATAGGACGCGAAAAGTTTATTGAAGCTTGTCAGGATTGGCGCCGTGAATATGGCACGACTATTGTGAAACAAATCGCTGGAATGGGTTGCTCTTGCGATTATGACAATGAGCAATTTACCATGAGCGAAGAGTTTTCCCGTGCTGTCAGAAAGCTGTTTGTTGATTGGTATAACGACGGAATTATTTATCGCGGGAAGCGTATCGTAAACTGGTGTCCTCATTGCACCACTGCAATTGCCGATGATGAAGCTGAATATGTTGATGAGGCAAGCCATCTTTGGTACATGCGTTATCCACTTAAAGAGCCAGTTGACGGGATAGAATATCTGGTTGTAGCCACAACTAGACCCGAGACAATGCTTGGCGACACTGGTGTTGCAGTTTCTCCAAAAGATGAGCGGTACAAAAAACTTGTAGGAAAAACAGTAGTTCTTCCAATTGTTAATCGAGAAATTCCAATTTTTGAAGACTTCTATGTAGATGCAGAATTCGGCACTGGTTGTGTGAAGACGACGCCGGCGCATGACCCTAATGACTTTGCAATGGGGCAGCGACACGACCTTGAAGTAGTTAATATTTTTGACGAAACTGCTCATGTAGTTGAAGGTTATGGCCGATTTAGCGGAATGGATCGCGACGAAGCACGCGTAGAGGTCGTCAAAGAGTTCGAGAAACTTGGACTTCTTGATCACATTGAAGACCTAAACCACTCAGTTATGCATTGTTATCGTTGTCACACGACACTTGAACCGTGGCTTTCTGAGCAGTGGTTTGTCGATGTTGAAAAAATAAAGGGGCCTGCGCGTGATGCGGTTGCTAGTGGAGAGATTCAGTTCCATCCTCAGCGTTGGAAGCAGGTTTATCTCGATTGGCTTGACAATTTAAAAGACTGGTGCATTTCTCGCCAATTGTGGTGGGGCCACAGAATCCCAATGTTTTATTGCGATGAGTGTGGCTGGGAAGGCGCTAGTGTCGACGCGATTGATGTTTGCCCAAAGTGTGGCGCTCATGTTCATCAAGATGAAGATGTTTTAGACACCTGGTTCTCATCCCAGCTGTGGCCTTTTGCGACACAAGGTTGGGCAAACGGCGGGGAAAAGGAGCTCGAGGAGCGTTATCCAACGCAGGTTCTTTCAACGGCACGTGACATTATGGGGCTTTGGGTTGCCCGCATGGTCATGGCTTCAGAATATTGCACTGGACAAATTCCATTTAAAGATGTCATCATCCATCCAACTGTCATGGGCTCTGATGGAAAACCGATGAGTAAATCTCGAGGAAACGGCGTTAATCCTCTCGACCTGATGGAGAAATATTCAGCTGATGGCATGCGTTTTGGTCTTTTGACGCAGGTTACTGGCAATCAGGCGGTCAATTTCGATGAGAGAAAAATCGAAGGAGCTCGCAATTTCGCTAACAAGGTTAAAAATGCAGCAAGATATGTGACTATGCATCTTGACGAGACGGTTGAGCCAAAGCCAATTGCTTCTACTTTGCCCGACAAATGGATTCTTTCAAAACTTGCAAAATTGATCTCTGAAGTTGATGCTGCCTATGGTGAATATGACTTTGGTTCAATGACACACGCCCTTTATCAATTCTTCTGGAATGAGTTCTGTGACTGGTATATCGAATTTTCTAAAGCTCGATTGAGTGAAGATGCGGACCCCAAAGACAAAGCTATTTGCCAAGGCAACCTGCTTTTTATCCTTGAAACTGCATGTAAGCTTTTGCATCCTGTGATGCCTTTTATTACGGAAGAAATTTATGCAGAAATAAAGCCTAACAAGTCACCGGATGACATGCTAATTGTTGCCGATTGGCCTAAAGCATCAGAGTTCAAGTGTTTTGTTGATGATGAGAGCGAAAACAAAATCGAGCTTGTTACTTCAATAGTTGGAACTGCTCGTTCTGTTCGTGCTCGCTATGGAGTCTCTCCAAAAGTGGCACTCAACATTTTTGTAAAGGCAAACATTGAAAATGCGGAACTTGTAAACGATCAATGCGCGCTCATTTCGAAACTTGCTAATGTGTCTGAGCTTGTTTGCTCGCCTGATGTTAAAAAACCGCAAGGCTCAGCCGTGGTTGTTACAAATGCACTGGAGATTTATGTTAGTCTCTCTGGATTAGTTGACATGGAAGCTGAGAAAAAGCGTCTCGAGAAAAAGATTGCTGATACGAAGAAGGATATGGAAAGGCTTGAGAAGAAACTAAACAACCCTGGCTTCCTAGCTAAGGCAGCTCAAGAAATAATCGATAAGGATAAGGCTCATTATTCAGAGTTAAAGGAAGTTTGGGAAAAATCAACTGCTCAACTTGAATCGTTGAATTAACGAGACAAAATCGGCTAATCAATTAATTGCCTAAATTAATTGCCTAAATTCTAATCCTAGGGGGTCAGACCTCGTTTCATTGAGGTCTGGCCTTTTTTATTGCGCCACACCACATCATGTCTCATCAAGTCTGACCCCATTGCAACATGTTTCTCATTGATATTTGACAATCATGTCTGACCCCGTTGTGAAAACAGGCATTCACCAGCAATTTACACACATTTTCAATCATGTCTGACCCCATTGCAACTTGTCGATATTTGACATTTATGTCTGACCCTACGGAAAAGGAGCGTTGAAGAGTGCAGCAACTGGCAACAAACAATCAAGTCTGACCCCATTGCAACATGTCTCTCATTGATATTCGACAATCATGTCTGACCCTACGGAAAAGGAGCGTTGAAGAGTGCAGCAACTGGCAACAAGCAATTAAGTCTGACCCCATTGTAAAAACAGGTATTCACTAGCAGTTTACACACATTTTCAATCATGTCTGACCCCATTGATGTCTGACCCCATTTGCACTGGGGCAACAAGTCCTTGATTTTCCCGTGTGTTAGAATTCTTAAGGAATTTATTTATTGTTAATTCGAAAAGGTTTTAAAAGGTTTTTAAATGAGTGAAATCTTGAAACAGATTTGGACGCCACAAATGCAAGTCACGTTTACGATTGTCGTCCTAATGATTGTTTGCCTTTATGCTCTAACCATTGTTTGGATTTCAAGAGACGCAAAATTGCGTGGCACATCTCCAGTTAAATGGATGATTGTCGGGCTTGTTCCGGGAGCTGGAATTATTGCCTATCTGTTGCTTCGCCCTCCGATGTTGGCGATGGATCGCGATGAGCAAGAACTCGAAGTTGCGCTAAAACAGCGACAGCTCATGAAATATGGCGAATGCGCTCATTGTGGATATCCTGTCAAGGACACATATGTCATTTGCCCAAATTGTCAAACACAGTTAAGGAACATGTGTGCACATTGCGGAAAACCTCTTGAGCCAGCTTGGCCAGTTTGTCCATATTGTGCAACACCTATCACAGGCCGTGCAGCGGCGCATCCGCAGACACAGCGCACCAGAAGAAGAACCCACGCACAACAAGCTTCAACTGCGGCGGCAAAAACTTCAGTTCAACCTGGGACCACAGGCAACAATTAAATATTCATTTTGGGAAAGTGCGCTTTGGCAATCAAAACCGAAGCGTGTAAGGAGGCAGGCGCTTTGTGTGCGCCCGGCACGAGAAAGGGCAAAGATATGTCAATCGAAATTAAACTTCCAGATGGTTCGGCAAAAAAGGTCGCAGAAGGCGCTACTCTTTATGATGTTGCGGCATCAATAGGCGAGGGTCTTGCGAGAGCCGCTCTCGCAGGAAGAATTAACGGTGCATTCGCTGATCTTACCGATGTTGTAAAAAATGGCGATGCTGTTGAAATCATTACATCAAAGTCGCCGGATGCTCTTCCAATAATGAGACATTCCTGTGCGCATGTTTTGGCAGAGGCTGTGCAACTTCTTTGGCCTGGTACACAAATCGGTTTTGGTCCTCAAACTGATGACGGCTTTTTCTATGATTTTGCCCTGCCTGAGCCAGTATCGGTCAATGATTTCGAAAAAATTGAGGAAAAGATGCGCGAAATTATTGCTGAGGACAAGCCTTTTATCAAGGAAATTGTTACGCGTGATCAGGCGAAAGAGATTTTTAAAGACCAGCGCTTAAAGCTAGAGCACATTGATGATTTTGATGATGACGTCCAAATTACAATTAGGCGTCACGGAGATTTTGTTGATCTTTGCGGCGGACCTCACGTTTTGCGTGCAGGAATGATTGATTCAAATGCGTTTAAACTCACCAAAATTGCTGGCGCATATTGGAAGGGTGATTCTGACCGCGAGATGCTCACACGCATTTATGGCACTGCTTTCTTTAAGAAAAAAGACTTGCAAGACTATCTGCGCATGATTGAAGAGGCAGAAAAACGCGACCACAGAAAGCTTGGAAAAGAGCTGGGAATTTATACAATGGATTCACTTGCTGGAGCGGGACTTCCTCTTTATTTGCCTAAGGGCGCACGTGTGATTCGCATCATGCAAGAGTGGCTTCGCCGCGATCTCTATGACAGAGGTTATGAAGAAGTTATCACGCCGCATGTGTTTAATGCCGATGTTTGGAAGACATCTGGGCACTATGGTTTCTACAAGGAAAACATGTATTTCTTCAACATTAATGAAGGAACTGATGAGCAGCCAAACCTTGTTGAGTATGCTGTTAAGCCAATGAACTGCCCTGGTCACGTTATGCTTTATCGTGCAAATCTCCATTCATATCGTGATTTGCCTCTGCGCTATTTTGAGTTCGGAACGGTTTATCGCCATGAAATGAGCGGCGTTGTTCATGGACTTCTTCGCGCACGTGGTTTTACGCAAGATGATGCACACGTTTTCTGCACAAAAGATCAGGTAGTCGACGAGGTAGTTGCTATTCTTGATCTGGTTGATCACATTATGAAAACGTTTGGTTTTGAATACGAGGCTGAAATTTCAACTCGACCAAGTAAGTCAATTGGCACCGACGAAATGTGGGAACATGCAACTAATGCTTTGAAAGAAGCTTGCTCTCGTCACAATTTGGAATATGACATTAACGAAGGTGATGGCGCTTTCTATGGTCCAAAGATTGATATTAAGGTAAAAGACGCATTGGGAAGAACGTGGCAATGCTCCACTGTGCAGGTTGACTTCAACATGCCAGAGCGTTTTAATCTCACCTATCGCGATGCTGACAACACTGAGCAGCGTCCATGGATGCTGCACCGTGCAATCTTTGGTTCGATTGAACGTTTCTTAGGTATTTTGATTGAACATTATGCCGGAGCTTTCCCTCTGTGGCTTGCACCAACGCAGGTTGCAATTCTTCCTATCACCGATCGTCACATCGATGCTGCCAAAGAATTTGAGAAGAAGTTAAAGGCTGTTGGTGGGAGAGTTGAGCTGCTTCTTGAAAATGAGCCAATGAAGGTAAAAATTGCTAAGGCTCAAGCAGAAAAAATTCCATATATGGTAGTTATTGGCGACAAGGAAGTTGAGAATGGAACAATTTCTGTTCGAGATCGTTTTGAGGGCGATCTTGGCACTTGGGACCAACAAAAACTAATTGACATTATTAAAGAAGCTCAGATTTAAAGGCTATTTATGGCAGACGAAGAACTTAAAAATAAAATGGGAGATTTTCTTAAGGCCTACCATGAGCTAGAGCAAAAAATGGCAGACCCAGAGATTATCTCTGATCAAAAGGAATACAACAGGCTTGCAAAAGAGTACTCTCATCAGAGCGAACTTGCTGATTTAGCAAAGAAGTATATTTCTCTTGTTAGTGATTTGGACGAAGCAAAGGAGATGCTCTCTGATTCCGAAATGAAGTCTTTCGCAATGGAAGAAATTACTAGGATTGAGCCTCAATTGCCAGAGTTGGAAGACAAAATCAAAATTTTGCTCATACCAGAAGACCCTGCTGACGAAAAAGACATTATTGTCGAGATTCGTGCTGCGGCAGGCGGCGATGAAGCGGCTATTTTTGCTGGTGATTTGTTCAAAATGTATGAGCGATTTGCTGGCTCTCAAGGTTGGAAGATTGAGCTTATGGATGTTTCTGCTTCTGAGGTTGGAGGCTACAAAGAGATTCAGTTTAAAGTCAAGGGCAATTATGTTTACTCGCTCATGAAGTTTGAGAGTGGTGTTCACCGCGTACAGCGAGTTCCAAAAACTGAAAGCCAAGGAAGAATCCACACATCAACTGCCACTGTTGCGGTTTTGCCTGAAGCCGACGAAGTTGAAGTCGAAATAAACGAAGGTGATTTAAGAATTGATGTTTTCCGTGCTGGCGGCCCTGGTGGTCAGTGTGTTAACACGACTGACTCAGCCGTTCGCATAACTCACCTTCCAACCGGTCTTGTTGTTCAGTCTCAAGACCAGAAGTCTCAGCTTCAGAACAAAATTGCAGCTATGTCAGTTTTGCGTGCTAGGTTATATGAAAAAATGCTTGCAGACCAACAGGCTGAAGAGGGGGCAAAACGTCTTGCACAAATTGGGAGCGGCGACCGAGCGGAAAAGATTCGCACATATAATGGACCTCAAGATCGCGTGACCGACCATCGAATTGGCGTTTCCATGACCTACAATGGTGTTTTGCTTGGCGACAAATTGATTGACATGATAAACGCTCTTCAAGCTGCCGATAGAGCACAAAAACTCGAAGAAGCTGTGTAAAGCAAAAACATTTTTGGAAAAAAATTTTTTGTGGCTTGCTAGCATCTGCACATCATTCATGTTTATTTATGTTTTTTTAATGCACTGTTTTTTGCCTGTTTCTTTATATTTTTGAAGAGAAGTGAGCGATTTTAATTTTGAAAAACGATCAACCGACATCTATAAAGTTAGTTGAAGAATACATTACTGATTTTTTTAACTTCTACCATGTTGAGAATGCCGCAAATTTAGCTCGTCTGGCTATTAGCGAAGTTACAGGCATGTCCTATGCAAAGTCGGTTGTTAAAAAACCAATGCTCACTTTGCAAGAATGCGACGCTATTGACGAGATTTGTGACCGTGTAGCAGCTGGTGAGCCTATTCAATATGTGGTTAGGCACGCGCCGTTTCGCTTTCTGGACCTAACTGTTAATCCTAATGTGTTAATTCCGCGTCCAGAAACTGAAATGATGGTTGACATAGTGGCGTTTTATCTAAAGAAAAATGGCATAACGCAGCCGCTAATCGCTGACGTTGGAACTGGCAGTGGCGCCCTTGCTGTTTCTTTTGCAACAGAAATCAAGGATTGCACAGTTTATGCAACCGATGTTTCATCAGCTGCTCTAAATGTAGCACGTGAAAATGCGCAGAAATATGAAGTGAGTGACAAGATTTATTTCGAACACTGTTCTTGTCTTGACAATTTTGAATACTTTCAGCACTCACGCAATCATTTTTCCGCAATTGTTAGCAATCCACCCTATATTCCAAGTGAGATTGTTAAAAAACTTCCGAACAGAATTCGCGATTTTGAACCTGAAATTGCTCTTGATGGCGGTGAAGATGGGCTTGATGTCTTCCGAGAAATTGTTTTGGGCTCAAAGTTGCTTCTTGAGGAGGGTGGTTTGTTACTTTTCGAACTTCATGAGACTTGCCTTGAGGAAGCTAAACAATTTGCTGAGTCGCAGGGTTTGCGAAAAGTTACGATTATGAAAGATTTAGCGGGTAAAAACAGGTTCTTAGCCAGTATTGGCTAGCACCTCAATTTCATTGTTATACACTGATAGAAGTTAATACTTTTCGAGTTAGGAGCTCAAAGATGACACGTGTCTTCAATTTTTCAGCAGGTCCAGCAAATCTCCCATTAAGTGTTTTGGAAGAAGCTCAAAAAGATTTAGTTGATTATAAAGGTTGCGGAATGAGCGTGATGGAGATGTCGCACCGCTCAAAAGATTTTGCATCAATCATTGAAACAACAGAAGCCGATCTTCGCGAATTGCTCCATATGCCTGACAATTATCGCGTGATTTTCATGCAGGGTGGCGCAACTGCACAATTTGCAGCAATTCCAATGAATCTCATGAAAAACGGAAAGGCTGATTATCTGCAGACTGGAAATTGGTCTAAGAAAGCTTTGACTGAGGCAAAGATGTATGGTGACGTAAATGTTGTTGCATCTTCGGAGGACAACAACTACACTGCTATTCCAGACATTAAGGGGTTGAAGTTTGATAAAGACGCTGATTATGTCTACATTTGTGAAAATGAAACGGTTTATGGCTGCAAGTTCCCTGAGCTTCCAGACACTGGAAACATTCCTCTAGTTTCTGATGTTTCCTCAATGTTTTTGAGCGAGCCTCACGACGTGTCAAAATATGGGCTTCTTTACGGTGGAGTGCAGAAAAACATTGGACCAGCAGGTCTTGCAATTGTGATTGTGAGAGATGATTTGGTAACTGAAGAGGTGCTCCCTGGAACACCTTCGATTTTGAATTACAAAAAGAACGCCGACGCTGGCAGCCTTATGAACACTCCAAATTGCTGGGGAATTTATATGTGCGGACTCACCTTTAAATGGCTAAAGCAACTGGGCGGTCTTGAGAAAATCAAGGAAATAAACGAAAGAAAAGCTAAGGTTCTTTACGATTATCTTGACCAAAGCAAGATGTTTAAAGCGGCTGTTCAAAAGGAGTCTCGTTCTTTGATGAATGTTCCTTTTGTTACAGGCGATGCTGATCTTGATGCAAAGTTCGTTGCTGAATCTGCAGCAGCAGGACTGAAATCGCTAAAAGGACACAGATCGGTGGGCGGAATGCGCGCTAGTATTTACAACGCTATGCCTGAGGAAGGCGTGCAGGCGCTCGTTGACTTTATGGAAAAATTCGAAAAAGAAAACGCTTAATTAATTCACTGGGAAGCCTTGGCTAGTGCAACTAAGGCTTCCTTTTACTTTTACGACACTTTTTATGTTGTATTTTTTCGATGAGGTTCCAGTGTAGCAAGCCATTGATAAAGGACTTTTATGCCAGCAAAAATTTTAGTTACGGAAGTGATAGCTCAAGAAGGTCTCGATTCGCTTAAATCGAAAGGGTATGAAGTTGACGTTCGGCTTAACCTTGATGATGCTTCGTTAAAGGAGATTATCGGTGATTATGATGCACTAATAGTTAGAAGTGCGACTAGCGTTAATCGCGCGCTTCTTCGCGCGGGAAAAAAGCTAAAAGTTGTGGGTCGTGCAGGTGTTACAACCGACAACATCGACATTGAGGCTGCCAACGATTTAGACATTATTGTTTGCAATGCGCCAACTTCTAACATTGTATCTGCAGCAGAGCACACTTTTGCATTGCTTCTTTCTTGCGCACGCAAAGTTCCTCAGGCTAACCAATCGATGCACGAAGCAAAGTGGAATCGTGAAAAGTTTAAAGGAGTTGAGCTTTATGCAAAAACGATTGCACTGTTTGGGCTAGGTCGCGTTGGTGGTATGGTTGCCGAGCGCGCCTCCGCATTTGGAATGCGTGTCTTTGCATATGACCCTTATTGCAATCCAGAACGTGCCACTCAACTTGGCGTTACTTTAATTAACGACCTCGATTCTATTTTGGAGCAAGCTGATTTTATTTCAATTCATTTGCCTGTGACTAAAACTACTGAGGGAATGTTTGGACCTGAAGAATTTTCAAAGATGAAGACTGGCGTGATTTTCGTAAACACTTCGCGTCCCGCAATTATTGATATGAAGTCTTTGTCTGACTTTGTTGCCGCGAGAAAAATCGCTGCATGTGGTGTGGATGTTTTTGATGATGAGCCATGTCACGATTCTCCTCTGCATTCTCTTGAGAATGCCGTCTTGACACCTCACATTTCTGCTTTAACAAAAGAAGCGCAGGTGAGAAGTGGAGTGCAGATCGCTGACTATGTTTGGGCTGGACTTGAAGGGTCGCTCGTGCCCACTGCTCTGACAGCGACTGGCTCTGGTGCCGAAATGTCTCGTCACGTTGCACCTTTTATTCCTGCAGCCAACATGCTTGGCAGGATGGTTAGCCAAATTAAGGGATCGGTTCCTCGCAATGTGAAAGTTAAAATGATGGGCAATTTAGCGGAACTTGATCCGACCGCTTTGGTGGCAAGCGTTTTGGAGGGCATGCTAGCTTCTAAACGTGCACAATGTGCAACCATGCTCGAAGCAAAGCGCTATGCTAATCGTCATGGTGTCAACATCGAGTGTGCCAAAACCGATATTGCCGACGAATATGCGGCTGGAATTGAAATTGACGCTGATGGAATTCGCATTGCTTCCACAGTTTTTGGGACAGAGAAACTGCCACGAATAACTTCCATTCTAGATTACAAGATTGATGTTGCTCCGACAAAAAATGCTCTTGTATTTGAATATGACGACATGCCTGGTGTTTGTGGAATTATCGGCACCATCTTAGGAAATCACGACATAAACATCTCGACAATGCAGATTGCCACTTCGGAAGACTATTCAACTGCTCTTGTCTATGTAAATGTGGGAGAAGAAATTCCTGACGATATAATTGATGAGTTCCAAGACCGCATAAACTTGAAAAATCTCTTCAGAATAAATTTATAGATTTCTTAGTGCTGGTGCCAGACATAAATAACTGGTGCCAGACATAATTTGCGACAAGTACTGAAATAATTTCCAGCGCCTCTTGCATTGGTGCCAGACATGAAATCAACCGTGCTCTGTTAATCTTGCAGAGAACCATTTCACCCTGTATATTTCTGTCAGACTTCCAGCACTGGTGCCAGACATAAATTATTGGTGGCTGACATAAATCGCTGGTACCAGACATAATTTGCGACAACTACTGTAATAATTTCCAGCGCCTCTTGCATTGGTGCCAGACTTGCGACTCTGGTGTCAGACTTGCAGCATTGGTGCCAGATATAAATTATTGGTGGCAGACATAAATCGCTGGTGCCAGACATAAATCGCTGGTGCCAGACATAATTTGCGACAACTACTGTAATAATTTCCAGCTTCTTGCATTGGTGTCAGACTTGCAACACTGGTGCCAGACTTGCAGCATTGGTGCCAGACATGAAATCAACCGTGCTCTGTTAATCTTGCAGAGAACCATTTCTCCCTGTATATTTTTGTCAGACTTCCAGCATTGGTGCCAGACGTAAATAACTGGTGCCAGACATAATTTGCGACAAGTACTGAAATAATTTCCAGCGCCTCTTGCATTGGTGCCAGACTTGCGACTCTGGTGTCAGACTTGTAGCATTGGTGCCAGACATAAATCGCTGGTGCCAGACATAATTAGCGACAAGTACTGAAATAATTTCCAGCGCCTCTTGCATTGGTGCCAGACTTGCAACACTGGTGCCAGACATAAAACACTGGTGCCAGACATGTTTTTAGTAAATATTGGCGAATTAATGTTTCGGAAGTGTTTATTGTTCGCGATTTTTATCCGTATATGTGAAAGTATGTTTTAATAGGAATATCGATTAGTTATGACTAACTGAAAGGACGAAAATGAAATTCGTGTCACATTGTAAAGAAGCTTGGTGTTTTGTTGGCGGCTTGGCAGCAGCTGCCGTTGTAGCTGGTCTTTCAAGGACTGAATGCGTAAGAAACGGCCTTGTTAAAGCCACCGCGCAGGGAATGATTTTGAAAGACAACGTTTCTGAGGCGGTGCAGTCAATTAAAGATGACGCAGAGGATCTAACTGCTGATGCTCGAGAAGAAGCGAAGAGGATTACTGCAGAGGCTGAAATGAAAGCAGAAATCGAGAAGCGCGTTCGCGAAGAAGTTGAAAAAGAATTTACGAAATCTTCTGCGGACTCTGAGAAGGTTTCCGAGTAACAAAAATTCGTGTTTTACAGAATTGCATATGATGAGCCGGGGAGGCTCAGGCTTCGTGCGGGCAAATGGGTGTTTAACGACATCCAGGCCCGTGGCGTAGCTTGCGAGTTGCTTCAAATTGATGATGTTTCGTCTGTTGTTGTTCGTGTTGCTAACGGTTCTGTTCTTGTTGAGTACTCAAAGATTCGGCCTCAACAAACGCGTCAAAAGATACTCGATTACATAAGCTCTCTCGATTCTGAGTGTCTTCCTGAAAATCCAGAGGATGTGACATGTGATTTAGCGGCAATAAATAATGCGTTTATATTCAGTTTGGCGCGAACGGTTGCAATTCGTTATTTCAAGAAAATTTTCCTTCCATATAAATTGAGGTTGGCATGGACATTGTTTAATTCGCTATCCTATATAAAAGAAGGAATTAGGGCTTTTAAAAAGCGAAAGCTGACAGTTGAGATGCTTGATGCTACGGCAATCACTACTGCTCTCATATCAGGCCATGTTGAAACCGCTGGTCAGGTAATGTTTTTGCTTGGAATCTCGGACATTCTTGCTGATTATACTCATGCGCGGACTCGAAATGCACTGCGTCAAAATCTGTCTATTTGTGTTGAAAAAGTTTGGCTTGTCCAGGAAAATGAGCAAGAAATCGAAGTTCCGATAGAAAGCATCCAAATTGGGGACAAGATTCGGGTTCGCGCTGGTTCTGTCGTGCCTATTGATGGTTTTGTTGTTTCTGGATTGGCCGAATTGAACGAAGCTACAATGACTGGAGAAAGCGAGCTTGTTCCAAAAACTTTGGGTAATTCTGTACACGCTGGAACAGTTGTTGAAGAAGGATTGATTGTTGTGCAGACAACTTCTAAAGTTGGGCAGTCTAGGATTGATTCTATTGTTGATCTTGTCGATAATTCTCAATCGACAAAATCGTTAGCTCAGAGCAAAGCAGAAAAGTTGGCTGATAGCGTTGTTCCTCTTTCGCTCGGCCTTTTCTTAGCTGATTTATTCTTAACTCGCAGCGTTCAGCGTGCTTTGAGCGTGTTGATGGTTGACTATTCTTGTGCAATAAAATTGTCGACTCCAATTGCTGTCATGAGTGCAATGCGAGAAGCGACAAATCACAATATAGTTGCTAAGGGTGGAAAATTTCTCGAGGCATTCGCTGCGGCTGATACCATTGTTTTTGATAAAACTGGGACCTTGACAAATGCAAAACCTGAAGTTCACAGTGTTGTCTCTTTGGGGGATTATTCGGAAGACGACATTTTGAGGATTGCTGCATGTCTCGAGGAGCATTATCCTCACTCGATGGCCCGCGCAATTTGTCGTGCCGCAGACGAGAGGAATCTACAGCACAAAGAGGAACTCCATAATCATGTCGAATATATCGTTGCACACGGAATTGTTTCGGCTGTGAATGGTAGACGCGTTGTTCTCGGAAGCGCTCATTTTGTGTTCGAAGACGAATTGGTGGAAAAGCCACAAAATCTTGATTCGAAGATCGCTGAGAAAAACGATGCCGGCTCAGTGGTTTATATGGCAATTGATGGTGTTTTGGAAGGCGCAATCATTGTCGAGGACCCAATTCGAGAAGAGGCCTTTGAAGTCGTAAGCACATTGCGCGACTTAGGTTTTGCCCGCATAGTAATGCTCACTGGAGACAGTGAGAACTGTGCTAAAAAAGTAGCTTCGGAATTAAATCTTGATGACTACTATTCTCAAGTTCTGCCTGAAGAAAAGTCATCGTATGTACAAAGAATGAAGGAAGAGGGGCATGTAGTTGCATTTGTTGGGGACGGTATAAATGACTCACCAGCTCTCGCTTGTGCTGATGTTTCCATTGCTATGAGTGACGCTAGTGACATCGCTAGAAGCGTTGCAGATGTGAGCGTTCTCGACACAAGTTTGAAACCACTAATAGAATTGCGAAAGCTTTCGGTTGCCCTAACCAACAGGGTAAAGAGCTCTTACAATTTCATTATTTGGTTTAACACCATGCTGATTCTTCTTGGACTTGCTGGAATTCTCACTCCTGAAAAAGCGGCTACCTTGCATAACCTTTCTACAATTGCGCTATCTGCAAAAAACACAACACCTCTATTGAAACCTCACAATAATAAGCTCTGAGTATCAAGTTTCAAGTACTGTTTCTCAAAGGAAATGTTTGCCTCGCATCTGCGGATAATTACAGTGGGCACACATCGCTCATGCTTTTTTGGATTTTAGCCATGCATAATAACCTTTAGTTGTTCAGCAATTGCCTTTATATGACTTCTTTTTACACTGGTGTCAGACATAACGCACTGGTGTCAGACATCACACCTTAGGCAATTTACACTGGTGCCAGACATGTGATATTGGTGCCAGAGATGGATTTAAATATCTGTCATTCGTTTATGTGGCACTTTTCTACCCGTGCTTTTCTTTGTGTTTGCCCCAGCTTTTTCAATGGGGTCAGACATAACGCACTGGTGTCAGACATCACGCGTTAGGCAATTTACACTGGGGTCAGACATGTGATATTGGTGCCAGACATGGATTTAAATATCTGTCATTCGTTTATGTGGCCCTTTTCTACTCGTGCTTTTCTTTGTGTTTGCCCCAGCTTTTTCAATGGGGTCAGACATAACGCACTGGTTTCAGACATCACGCGTTAGGCAATTTACACTGGGGTCAGACATGTGATATTGGTGCCAGACATGGATTTAAATATCTGTCATTCGTTTATGTGGCCCTTTTCTACTCGTGCTTTTCTTTGTGTTTGCCCCAGCTTTTTCAATGGGGTCAGACATAACGCACTGGTGTCAGACATGATTTCGAGTCGAGCCGCCTTTATTGTTCTTGCTGCGGTAAAATTAAAACTTCGTAATATAAGGGGGGTTGACATGGATATCAACGAAATGCTGGTACAGATTACCGGCGACATTGACACCTGGATGTACACCTACGTTCTTCTAATTCTTCTCGTGGCAGTGGGCATCTATTTCTCATTCAAAACAAGGTTTGTTCAGATTCGCTTTATTGGCGACATGTTTCGCCAGGTGACTGAAAAGAAGCATGTTGAGGGTGAACGCTCGATTTCTTCTTTTCAGGCTCTCATGGTTTCTACTGCTAGTCGTGTTGGTACTGGCAACATCGCTGGTGTAGCGAGTGCGATTGCTGGTGTAGTCGGCGCTGGAGCCACTGGCGGTGCTGGCGCAATTTTTTGGATGTGGGCAATGGCGCTTGTTGGTGCAGCTTCTGCATTTATTGAATCAACATGTGCACAAATTTGGAAAGTCAAAGACGGCGAAGGTGCTTTCCGCGGCGGTCCTGCCTATTATATCGAACAGGCAATTGGTAGCAGAAAGTTTGGAGTCCTTTTCGCAATACTTTTGATTCTTTGCTTTGCTTTTGGTTTCAATGGCCTTCAGGCATTTAACGCATGCTCTTCTCTTGAGTATTACATGCCTGACTACCAAACAAATGGCGGTGCAATGATTGTTGGACTCATTCTTGTGCTCATGACCGCTGCTGTAATTTTCGGTGGCGCAAAGCGAATCAGCGTCATCACCTCAATCGTTGTTCCAATAATGGCATTTGCATACATCGCTGTTGCAATTTGGACGACTATTATTTTTGCAGACTATATTCCTCAGATGTTCCAGGCGATTTTCGCAGCAGCATTTGATTGGCAAGCAATATTCGGCGGCTTTACCGGCAGCGTAATCATGCTAGGAATCAAGCGTGGTCTTTATTCGAACGAGGCTGGCATGGGCTCGGCCCCAAATGCTGCAGCTACAGCGTCAGTCTCTCATCCTGTAAAGCAAGGACTCGTACAGAGCCTCTCTGTCTACATTGATACTCTTCTGATTTGCTCTTGCTCAGCTGTAATGGTTTGCCTCTTCCTCGTGCAAGATCCTGAAACTGCGCTTCAGTTTAAAGGAATTCCTCTAGTTCAGCAGGCCGTTCAAAACTCAATTGGACCAATTGGAATCCACTTTATTACATTTGCTATTTTTGCGTTTGCATATTCATCACTCATAGGAAACTATTTCTATGCAGAAAGTAACTTTAAATTCATTACTAAGAACAAAAATGCTCTAATCGTTTTCCGTTTCCTCTGTCTGGCTGCAATCCTTTACGGCGCTGTCAACAGCTTCGACCTTGCATGGAATCTCGCCGACATTTTTATGGGGCTCATGGCAATGATGAACCTCATCGTAATTTTGATAATTGGCAAGTGGGCGATTCTCGCACTTAAGGATTATGAGAAGCAGAAGAAAGAGGGGAAGGATCCTGTGTTTTTGGCTTCATCGATTCCTGGGCTCCCAGCTTGCGATTGCTGGCATGAGGAACACATTCCTGAAATCGGAGAGCCTGTCAAAGAATTTTTTGTGGATCCTTTATCTAAATAAGTTTCATCATAATAAAGAACTTGAAGGGAGTCGTGTGACTCCCTTTTTTTATGTTTAGCTACTCATCCGTTCTTTCATTATGCGATGTAACCGAATCTAAAATCACTGGCGTCAGACATAAATCACTGGTGCCAGACATAAATCACAGGGGTCAGAGATAGTTCCCTAAACAAAGGTGCCAGACATAAATCACTGGCGTCAGACATAGTTGCCTTCTTTTCGTTTCCTTCGTGGAAATCCGCACTTTTAAGTTGATGTAAAAGATGATATTTAACAATGGTGTCAGACATAAATCACTGGGGTCAGAGATAATTCCCTAAGAGATGTTTCCCTAGCAAATGGCCAGACATGAATCACCAGTGCCAGACTTGACTGTTTCATTCAAAAGATTTTTTAACTTCCGCATTATCGTTACCATAGTGCTACAATCGTTAGCATTGATTAACTTAGATTAGTGGAGTGCAACGCATGTCTGAATTTTTAAAGGTTCACGCTCTTGAGAAGTCATATGGCGATGGCGAGAGTCGAACGAAAGTATTACGAGGAATAAGCCTGTCGTTAGATAAGGGAGATTTTTGTGTCTTGCTAGGTCCTTCGGGATCTGGGAAATCAACTTTTCTAAACATCGTTGGCGGTTTGGAATTGTGTGATTCAGGGACAATCTCAATCGAGGGGCGTGAAATTACTAAATTTAACGATAAACAGCTCGGTGAATATCGTCGAGAAACGCTCGGCTTCATCTTTCAGTTTTACAACTTGGTGCCAGATCTCACCATTCGCGAAAACATTGAGGTTACAAAGCACATTTCAAATGACCCACTTTCAGTTGACGATTTGTTACACGATTTGGGCCTTTGGGAACACAGGCTTAAGTTTCCCAATCAAGTTTCCGGCGGACAACAACAGCGCTGCGCAATTGGCAGAGCTCTTGTAAAAAACCCGAAGCTGTTGCTTTGTGACGAGCCGACAGGAGCCCTCGATTTTTCTACTTCAAAAGAAATTCTTGGCCTGCTAGAGCGCGTGAACAAGAATTACGGCACAACAATTCTTGTTGTTACACACAACGAAGCAATTTCAAAAATGGCAACAAGAATCTTGAGACTCCATGATGGGCTTCTCGTTGAAAATAGTTTCAACGAAAACGTTGCCCCTGCTTCTTCTTTGAACTGGTAGGGGGTCAATTCGTGAGCCCTTTGGCAAAAAGACATCTGCGTCAACTCAAGAACAACTGGTCTAGGTATCTTGCGCTTTTCTTGTTGCTCGTGCTGTTTGTTAGCATCTGCTCCGGCTTCAAGGCGGCAGTGACTTCATGTCAAAAGATAGTTGGTAGTGTTCGTGACACATACACCGTTGAGGATGGGCGTTTTACCTCAAATTTTGAACTCTCCAACAATGTAATCTCTAGGGTTGAAGATAAAGGTGTATCCCTCAACGAGCTTTTTTCTCTCACGGCAAACTCTACATTCAGCTCAGGAAACAAAGAAGCTGATTTTAGGGTTTTTAAAAATAGAGAAAATGTTGACAAGGTGGCGATTCATGAGGGAACGTTGGCAAGTGAAAGTAATGAAATTGCGCTTGATGTTTCATTTGCCCACAACAATGACATTAACGTAGGCGATGTGATTGCCATTCAGGGGCTAAAGTTCACTGTCGTTGGGCTCATTTCGCTCCCCGACGCGCAAATGCTTTTCAAAGATAACTCCGACATGATGGGAAACTCAGTTTCATTTGGCATTGGGTGTGTTTCAAAAGACGGTTTTGCGTCAATTAAAAACTCTGGCGCAACGGTTTCTTATACCTATTCTTTTGTTTGTGACGACCGTCAACTGAGCGATTCGAAACGATTCGATCTCGAAAGTGAAATCTCCGATTTGCTGGCCGATGAAAAAGTAACGCTTTCATCTTTTATTGATTCATCGATGAACAATGGTATCAATTTTGCAACGAGTGATTTTGAAGGCGACAGCTCTATCGTTGGTGTTCTAATGGTTCTTGTGATTGCTTTGCTTTCGTTCATTTTTGCTGTTCTGAATAGCTCAGCCATAGATTCTGAGTCTGCCGTCATTGGAACGCTGCTTGCGTCAGGCTACCGAAAATCAGAACTTCTTCGCCACTACATGAGCCCTCCTGTTCTAATTGGAATTGTTGCAGTGATTTTGGGAAACATCGTTGGGTATCTATTTGTTATCGACTACATAGCTGGTCTTTATTATTCAAGTTACAGTCTTCCGCCTTTCTATGCGAATTTCGATTGGGGTGCGTTCGTAGAAACTTCGATTGGTCCGCTGCTCCTCTTAGTCTTTATTACTTTTATTGGCCTTGTTCGTAAATTACGTCTGACCCCACTTCAATTCCTTCGTCACGACTTGAAAAAACATCGCAAGGCTTCAAAAATAAATTTGCCAGAAAATCTACCTTTTACGACGCGTTTTCGACTGCGCGTAATTTTGCAAAATAGAGGTAACTTCATAACTCTGTTCTTTGGGATCACTTTCGCAAGCCTGCTTCTGATTTTCGGATTCTGTATTATTCCAACAATGGACAATTATAGTGACGATTTAAAAACCTCCATGCCTGCCGAACACATCTACACTCTTAAAAGCGAGGTTAATTTGGATGGTAAGCAGGAGGAGCGTGAGGCTTGGAGCGCTTTAATGGAGTTGCGAGAAAATGTAGATATGACTCGCGCGAACGAAGAAGACATAGCTAACATGGCAAGGCAGTACTACATTTCTCATTCTGGGCATGCTGAACTTCTTGGCATAGAGACGCCAGAGCAATTTGACACACTCAAGCCAAGCGATCTTGGTTTCGACGATTCTGTTTATGGAAATATGACAATTTCACATCTTGTTGATTTGATTGAAAAATCAAGCAGGATTGACATCAGTGATGAGAATGCGATTCCTGTCAATTCCTATGAACTTTCAAAAGATGCCCTTGATCAGGCGGAAAAAATCGCAGTTACTACGCTAAAAGTTCCACGTCGATACAGCGACAGCGAAGAAGAAGTTACTGTTTACGGAATTCAGCCAAATTCAAAATACTGGCAGAACCTTTCGGTGAACAATCTTTCAGAAAACGAAATAGTTTGCGGTCCTGGTCTTCTTGATAAATGTTTTGTTGAAAAAGGGGTCGTCTTTGGCGCCAATGCCGAGTTTACGAGTGACGAATATGACCTAATTCCGGTTGACACTTGGGGAGGCAGCACAAACACAAACATCTACATGTCGATTGAACAATATCGAAGAATATTTGGCGAAAACGAAGGTTATTTTAATGGCTACGTTTCCAATGAGGATTTGCATATCGACAAAGAGTATCTTGCTCGTGACATGACCACAGCAGACATGGAAAGCGTTGCGATACAAATGAACCAAGTTATGTCACGCGTGGTAGGCATAATTGTGTTTTTAGCTCTTGTAATTTATTTGATTGCGATGTTTTTACTCACGAAGATCATCGTTGATAAGTCGGCACGCTCAATTTCCTATATGAAGATTTTTGGCTACCGACCTAAAGAGATATCAAAACTCTACATTTCGTCAATTACTACCACAGTTGTTGCATCTTTGCTGATCTCGATGCCAATCATAATTTTTGTTGTTTCTTGGATTATGAAGCTTGCAATGGCGAGATACTCTGGAAACCTAATCACCATGGTTCCGTCTATAGAACTTATTAAAGTATTTTTGCTTGGTATATTTTCCTATGCGCTAGTTGTAATTCTTGATTTGCGACATATTCGGAAGGTGCCAATGGCTATGGCACTAAAGGTTCAGGAATAAATCTGCACTCGCGGCGTGAGGAACCCTTGGTGCCAGACTTCCGGCACTGGTGCCAGACATGAATCACCAGTGCCAGACTTGAACTCGAAGAATAAAACAGTTGTGGGAATAGCGATTAACAGCTCTCTTGCAAGGGTGCCAGACTTCTAGCACGGGGGGCAGACATAAAATCATCGGTGCCAGACATATAACTCGCACAGTATGTAAAGGAAATTCATTGAGTCCGATTTTTGATTGAGACACGGCCATCCCATGGAGTCAAACATGAATTGAAAATGGTCATTCTTACTAAATGTTCACTTGTTTTTTAGGTTGACTTCTTCTTTTTTGCCTATCTGCTTCTAAGTTTCTTCCGCCGTAACTATTGAGTTCCCTTGATGTTTTACCTGAGTATCTTTGATTTTGATGATTATTCATTTCTCTAAAAAATAGCCAAGTATTAATTTATTAATTTTTAAATTTAAAAAGTCTCGAGTAAGCACCTCATATTTGCAATGGTGCAAGCCATAGATTTAGGTTTTCAACACAGGGGTCAGACACAGTTTTTTTACCAATTTCAGCCAACTTAGCACTTAAAACACCCTGGTTGAAAGCCCAATTTCGCTTTTCTTCATTTCCTCGTACACTAGTTCAACATCTGTTCTATCGGTTTTGAATAACCTGTTTATTCTTATTTTTCTTCACTATTCAGAGTAGGCTAATGTTGAAACGAAAGCTTACAGGGAAAGGAGGGCATTATGCCGCGACCTTTGAGGTGCGATTCGCCTCTGCGTGTTCTTAATATTGGGCAAAAAGGGCACAATGGGCAGGTCATTTTTTATTATGACGAAGATCGAGAGTATTACCTTGAGTGCCTGCAAAATGCCTGCAAAAAATTTGGGGTAGTGCTGCTTGGTTATGTGTTGATGTCAAACCATATCCACGCGTTGTTTTACGGGGATATTGAAAAATGTGCGAGTGTTTTTCAATCTATTGGTTCAACTTATGTGCGCTGGTTTAACCGAAAATATGGCAGGACGGGGACGCTTTGGAATTCCCGCTTTTACTCAAAGCCTGTCCAGGACGAACAGCAATTCTTGCAAACTGCGGCATACATCTTTAACAACCCGGTAAAAGCGGGCATCGTGAAGCGAGCAGAGAACTATAGATGGTCCTCGTTTAAGGACATGGATACAAAAAAATTCGACGAAAAGGCAAGAGAGATACTTGATTCGACGCTTTCGATTGCCTATCTCAAGCAGTATACGCACGAGGCCGCCGAGGTCAAGTTCGATTCAGATGTCCAGAAACAGTGCGAAGTTATTCCGAATACCACACCCTCTGATCTTGAGGTTATTGATGCAGTCAAAAGACTTGTTAAAAGTAAGAATCTTGGTAAAATCCCAATGATGTCCAGGTCTTTTCTTCGGAAACTTGTTAAGGAACTCCTGAAGTTTGGGTCTAACATTAGTCAAATTTCTCGAATCACAACTTTAACACGTCATCAAGTTAGCGTCCTCGCTACGTAGGTTTAAGCGTTAATTCAGCCACTTGGAAAGCTAAGAGAGACGGTTCAGATATCTGACTTCGTGCTTTGCACTCTATTTGACATTAGAATAGATGTTTCATTTTTACATGTGAAAGGTTTAAGCAGCCACTGTGTTTGCAATTGCTTATATCCTTAATTGTTTATTCTTCTTTCTCTTCCTGCCTCCTTTAAATTAGAAATTCAACTTTCATCAATGCGTCAATTAGTCATTTTTTTGCTGTTTTACTGTTAATTTGGGATTTGTTTTATATGGAAATTCGGAATTATGTGATTATTTGTTGCTTTTTTCTTTTGCCAGTGTCTCCCAAGCGTCTCTCTAGTGTCACGTCTCTCTAGTGTCAGACTTTTTGCATCAGGGTCAGACGTAAGTCGCTATATTTCGTCACTGTATTTCGCCGTGAAAGCAGGCAAGTTATTCTGGCAGGAAGATGGTATGTGCTTTGGGGGGTCGTCTTGGTGCCAGAGTTTTGTATTGGGGGTCAGACTTATCGAGGGTGTGGCTGTTCTTGAGGTTCCATTGGATTCTTTGATCCCTATACAGAGATAAGATGTTGCTAACGCTAATTAAATTTGCAGGTATGAAAAGAGAAACAAAAAGCTTTCAGCACAGTTGTGCCAGAGTTTTTGTATTGGTGTCAGACATAAATTTTATGAAAATAGTTCATAGTGCGATAATTAATGCATGGGCAATAAGAAAACAGAAAATCTCGGGAAGGTAAGAGGAATTGTAAAACACGGCAGGGGAGATGGCGTTTCGCTTGGATTCCGCACTGCCAACCTCGAAGTTCCTCGCTCTTCCATTCCGGTCGATGAAGGGGTCTATGCCGCCTATGTCGAAGTTGGCAACCAATGTTTTCGCGCTGCAGTTTCTGTTGGGGTTTCTCCCCTTTTTAAGGCAGAAACTCACGCTAATATCGAAGCGCACATTCTCGATTTTGACGGCAATTTGTATGGAAATGAAATAACAATCGAGTTTGTCGAATTCCTACGCCCAATGATTAACTTTACGTCTACGCAGGAATTAATTTCAACTGTCCAACACAACATAAATCAAGCTAGGGCTTTGCCGCTGTAGTCTAAAAATGTCGTAACAGCTTCACTTCCGCTCACTTTCGTTTGTACGTTAATGGTGTCTGCACTGGAACGGGGCATGAAGTTCTTTGCGAGGAAGTATCTTATCTTCGCCTTTTTATCTGGAATGCGTGTCGATTTAACTTGTTCATTTATGTCAGAGAACAGTCACTGGTGTCAGACATTAATCTCTGGTGCCAGACACAATGGTTGGTGGAACAATAATTGAACAAGTATTTTCACTGGTGCCAGACATGGTTCACTGGTGCCAGACACAAATGTTGCTTCATAATTTAGAGGATGGTTGTTAGGATTGCTTTTTACGAACGGTGTGATAAATGTATTTTGAGTATGGGGAAACCGAAACTTCATATTTGTGCAGCAAAGACGCCCGTTTAAAAGATGTTATTGAACGCATTGGGCACGTTGACAGAAACGTTGACCCCGATTTGTTTTCCTCAGTAGTGCACCATATAATAGGGCAGCAAATATCTACCAAGGCTCAGGCTACAATATGGCTCAGAATACGCAACGAACTAGGAGTTGTCAACGCAGAGTCGATTCTCGATGCGGTCCCAGAACAACTTCAGTCCCTTGGTCTCTCTTTTCGAAAGGTGGTCTATATTCGTGATTTTTCGCGAAAGGTGCATTCTGGAGAGTTTGATTTGGAAGCTGTTAAAACGATGTCTGATGAAGACGCAATTCAGGCCCTTGTAGCTTTGAGAGGCATTGGTGTTTGGACGGCGGAGATGATATTGTTGTTCTGTCTTCAGCGTCCGAACATTTTAAGTTATGACGACTTGGCGATACAACGCGGTTTGCGAATGGTTTATCATCACCGAAACATTACCCGCAAACTATTCGAAAAATACAGACGACGTTTTAGCCCTTATTGCAGCACCGCAAGCATTTATCTTTGGGCTGTTTCTGGCGGTGCCATCCCTGAAATGAAGGATTTTAAACCCAAAAAATCTGGATAAAAGCAGATACTTTCTCTTCTCTTTTTAATGGTGCCAGACATCACGCATTAGTGCCAGACGTGATTCATTAGTGTCAGACATTACCCCCCTAGTCATGCTTAGTCATGCTAATTGGTGCCAGACATGATTCATTAGTGCCAGACATTACCCTCTGGCAACAGACATAAGTTCTCGATATTTCTTAGCTGCCAGCTAATGGATTCAGTTTTCATGCGTGCTATCTTAAGCGTTAATATTTCTAAGGAGGATTCATGGAAGATGTTCAAAACTTTAATGGTTCAGGAGAAAATAAAAGCAAATCAGTTCTTGCAATTGTTGCATTGATATTAGCAATTATTGCGCTGATTATTTCTTGGGTTCCAATCCTGAATAACTTTTCTTTTATTATTGCAATTCTTGCTGCAATATTTGGGGTAGTCGCTGTAGTAAGCGTTTCCAAATCCCACGGTCGAAAAAGCGGTAAATCAATAGCAATTGCCTCAATCGTAGTTGCTGCGATTGCGGCAGTTGTTGTTTTAGCATCTCAGGCGGCTTATTCTTCTTCAGTGGACGAAGCCAGCAGGCAACTTCAAGACAGCGCTGACAAAATGACTGGAGATGCGACCGAGCAGCTACTCAACACAGACATTGACGTCAGTCTCGGAGACTTCACTGCTTCGCCAACCACCTATGGAACTTATGACACCAAATTAGTGGTGACTGCTACAAATAAGAATTCAGAGGCTAAGTCATACAGCATTAAGGTTGAGGCGGTAGACTCAGATGGGAAGCGAATCAAAGATGACACAGCTTATTTCAATCAATTAGGATCGAATCAGTCACAGGATGTTGAAATCTTCAAATTCGTTTCTACCGATGATGTTGAATCACTTCAAGGGGCAACATTCAAAATAATGTCGGTAAGCCAGTACTAATAATTAACTCAGTTGGCTTGTTTGCTCGTGAGCGTGCTGGCAACCCTGGTCATTCTGCCTTATATATCAGGGTTGCCGGTTTTTATTCTTTTGCTCATTAAGTAACCTAAGGTGAGGAGAATTTAGAGAGAAGTAAGCGAAAGTGAGTTTCGGCGAGCAGATTTTTGTAAAGACGCTGAGGCAATGTTTGTGTGCTGCTCGGAAGTATGTTGATTAATAACTGATCTCAGAAGTGATTGCGGCAAATATGTGCATTCAGGTGTCAATGCCGCATCTAACCTGTATCAGAATTTGTTGATAGCTATCTCAAACCATTTGACGTTACAAAGGTTTAATGGAGAGATGTGCGCAAAGAATGACGCTGATAGCAATAATGCTGTCATTATTCAGAGGATTAGTGTTTGTAGAAAAGTGGTCGAACGATAATTTAATTTCTCTCTGCTAACATTTCTTTTAATGTTTAAAGAGATTAGTTGGAAGGGCATTAATAAATGAGTTTTAAGGAACCACTAACTGAAGAGTTGTTGGGAAAAATACTTGAGTCGGATTCGATAGAGGACTTAAGTGTTCCGAAGGCTTACTCTCGCAGGACCTTTGCTGAATATTTCTGCGAACTGCTCGAGATTAAACGCAAAAAGCGGGTAGATGTGATTCGCGAGGCTGGCATTGATGCTACATTCGGCTATCAGATTTTCAAAGGTCAGAGAAATCCATCGCGCGATAAGGTCCTGTCGCTTTGCTTGGCTCTCGACTGCACGCTTCGAGAAACTAACCGGGCTCTTAAGATTTCTGGAGCAAACGAGCTTTATTCAAAGAATCGTCGAGATGTGATTATTATTTTTGCAATCGAACACAACTTTTCTTTTCAAAGAACAAATGAAGCTCTTTATGAATTTGAGGAACCGACGCTTAATTAAACCACTTTAAACGCATGAAAATTACTGCAGTAAAAGATAGTCACTCAGAGAAAAAAGATTCATCAGAAAAACAAGACATCTTTTGCAAGACCTCTTGTTCCTCTGCTCGCGCAACTTCTGCTTATTCTGAAGAACTGCGTCAGCTGCTAGAATCCTTCGACCAGGATGGAGTCCGTGTAGAAGAGACGTTCAAAGAATCGAGTAACGAGACAACACAGCGCGTTCTCTATGCCGGGAAGCAGTGTATTCGAAAAGTTATAAAAACAGGAGGTAGGCGCACCGGTTATGATCTTTTGTTTGACTTGCAACGCGAAGGCGTCCCACTCCAATTCGTGCCTAGAATCCTCGATTTAAAACAGGGAAGTGATTCCGAAGTAGTCTTCATAGAATATTTAGAAGTGCCGTCATTGCGCGACTTAATTCTAGTGGAACCATTGTCACGAGACGCGGTGAATAACATATTTCTAAAAATATGTGATGCAGTAATTGAGCTCCATTCACAGAACCTGCCAATTATTCACAGGGACATAAAGCCTTCAAACATATTAACCAACGGAACAAACGTTTGGATTATCGATTTTGGCATTTCTCGCGCTTATGATGCACTGCAGAATTCCGACACCACGGTTTTTGGCACGCAGGGCTTTGCCCCGCCCGAGCAATTTGGGTTCGGACAAACTGATGTTAGAAGCGACTTATATCAGTTAGCTCAAACCTACTATTTCATGGTTGCTGGCCATCAAGCAGAAAAGCCACTAACAAAAATTGAAAATCTTGATGAGTTGTTCGGGAAAAATGTGGCAAACGTTTTGCGTAAGGCTTCTTCCTTTGATCCTGACATGCGCCAGCCAAATGTTTTGCAGTTTAAGCAAGAAATTCTTATTGCCCTACAAAATGACTCCACAGCTGCCGCATCTGCTGGTACGTTTCGTGGAATAGTGCTCGAAGTGCGCGAAGCGCTACGCGGCAAGTTTCAATCGGCAGGAATCATTTGGAACGCATTTCTGGTTGTCCTTTTCATTGTCTTGTTTTATGTTTGCTGCAAGCTTGCTTTTGTTCCTCAGCCACCTTCTGTCAGTTCAACTCCGACGGCAGATTTTGCATTTAATGTTGCCATTTATATAATTGGTTTCGTTCCGTTTTGCTTCTTTATTCTGTTTGCCTTTTACGACAAAAGGCGAATCTCTAAACGTTTGAAATTTTTTCAAGAACATGCCGTCATTAAATCGCTCGCTTTGATTGGTATTGGAATTGCATGGATTTTCTCTGTTGCTTCATTACTGGTTGCTTTGTTTTACTTTCGCCCCATCTAAGCACTTCGTATTCTTTTCAATTTCTTTTTAAAACTATTTATTCTCTTGTCAATAATTGACTGTGAGGTGCCCCGCGTTATAAATGAATAATGAGAGATAGGGAATTTATGAAATGAATTTTATTTGTGTGTCACGGCATTATTTGTAGAAATCTCTAAAATTCCCTGTAATATCAAGGTTTTTCGGGCTTGAAGGTGGTGCTACTACACCACTACCACACCAGTGAGTCTCGATGTTACAAAAATCAGAGCTCGTACTTGGTTGGAGTTCTTGTATGTTCTCCGGTAGATTTGATGGTTATATGCTGTTCAACTTCTTCGTCTGGTTCCGGGCAAGGCCCATAACCAAGCCGGTTGGAAACCAGTCGATTCTTTCTAAGCTCCTTTGAACAGGAAGGGGTTCTCGCCAGAAAGCAGGGCAAGTCGGCTCAATGCCAGAATAAACCACGAACGATTTTCAGTGTTCAAGATGGCTGCTGCATCGAATGCCCAATGATTAAAATATCGCCATTGGGAATAGATTGCCGATCCAAGCAGTTTAATGTCCGTAACCTCGTCAATGATACGATTTAGCGCATCACAACTGCTTGCTGCATCGCCATATTTTTCTGAAAAGGCATGGCCGCAATCCATCTGGAATCCCAATGCCTGACAATCATCAGCCAAGTAATGGTCAACCAGCTCTATGTAGCTGATTTTTTGATCTCTGAATTTCTCAATCCACTTTGTGGCGAATAAGTGTACTTGCTCTAAATACTCCATTGTGACCTCCTTCCGAATCGGATTAAAACTCCTCCCAAGTCCGACCGTTCAGATCATTTGCGATCACATCGGTGTCAGGCATTGTTTTATATCCGAACATATCAGCAAGATTGAATAACTTGCTTTTCTGAATCGGATTCTTACTGCTTTTTCTAAAGTCCATCGGGTAGAACTTTTCAACGATGAAATATCTATGGCTAATCGTTCGAAGGTTATAGCCATAATTATCTGCACGACGGATTGCCTCGTTGATGCGTTCAATCTCATCTGTGGTAGGTTCGGCTCCGCTTTCGGCACGATAGGTCATGCTGCCGTTATTTTCAACTGCGATGACGGTTTTTTTCAGCTTACCAATGGCACGGATACTCTTGTCCTTATACAAGCCGATATATCCATGTTCTGAGAAGTTGCGGGACTCCCGGTCATAGAACAAATCCAAATCCATATTATCCTGAAAAGTTGTACTGGCTACGGTTGCTCTCATCCATTTATAGCCATCCGGTATCAGCTTTTCATCAAAGCAATACTTCTTGAAATCGTCTAAAACGGCGATGATCTCCGTATCTCTGTCGTCAACAATATCCTCCATAGCGTCCATAAGCTGCTCGAATGTCAAGTTGACGTGCTTAATCGGATGGATAAGCCGAGTTGCATTTTCGCTATTATACTTTTTCAGTTCAACCGCCAGTTCATCAAACAGTTGCGGTTTCATCGGCTTGGGGTCAAGGGTGAGCAAAACCTTTATATCCTCAGCACCAAACTGCTCCAGATGATTTACAAGCTGCTGCTTATAAAACTGATTGTAGAGCTTTGTTTCCACCACTATTTTGAAGCTCTTTTGGCTGATAACCGCATCCGGAACACTATCGTCACCAACGACCTGCAAATCAAAGGTGATTTCCGGGCTTTCGTCCTCTCCAAGAATAAGGCTGTTCAGCATAGAAAAGAACTTATCAGCGTTATAGTTATACAAACGAGAGAGCATCAGCATGGTGTTTGAGGTATCCACATTCTCTTTGGAGTGGTATCTCTGAAAATAATGTATCTGCATATCGCACCTCCTAAAACCCATCTGCCGTTTCGTCTGCGTTACCGGGTCAGTTGATAACTCAATTCCAGCAAGGGCTTGATTTCATCTGCCGAGACTGTACTATCGAGAAGAATGCTGATCCAATTCTCTTTGTTCATGTGGTAGGCGGGGAAGAATCCCTCTTTCATACGCAGTGAACCTATCATCATCGGATCGCACTTGATGTTCAGAGCATCAACCGTTTTATCTTCTTGCAATCCCAGCTTTTTTGCATTGACTTCAACCACCAACGCAAACCACTTTTTATTGTTCTAAAGATAATACCGTTTGCCTGACGACCGGCAAGGAGATCACGCAGATTCTCACGACTCTGAGCGTGCATCGGGTCCTGACGCAAGAAATCCTTGCACTTTGCTAACTGTCCGAAAAGATAATCGTCCAGGTTGTTTCTGTCGGCCAGCACAACAATCGTTGGGCTATCCAAGGCTTCCTGAAGCAGATGAGAATAGAATACCATTGACAGCGATTTACCGCTGCCTTGCGTATGCCAGAACACACTACCTTTACCATCGGTAACGGTAGCTAGTTTGGTCGATTCGATTGCCTTTCTTTCAGCAAAATACTGACTATGGATATGGTTCGCATCCTCCTTGCGAAAATTCAGGACGAGTCCAATGCCTCCCCTGACAAGTATCCAAAGTTTTGGATTACGGCTAAACAATATGCATCTGAAGATGGAAGAAAACAGGTTGCGAAAGAGATCCGTGCTCTTTTTGGCGAATATGCTGATTCCTATCCGAATGTGTTTGACGCTCATGAAGATATATCCGTAGGTGACTCAACTCTGATCGAGGCTGCCTCGGTTTTGCAACGCTATACGTTCATCAGCCGCGGTGATGATGCTGATGAGTGGGATCTTATGGTTGCCGCTTATGAGCAGTTCACACATTCTGTGCTTAAAAGGCAACAAGGCCAGTTCTTCACGAACCGTTTAGTCGTAAGAGCAATGGTTCATATGCTTAATCCGAGTATCACGGACGCCGTTCTTGATCCGGCGGGCGGTAGTGGTGGTTTTGCTACCGAAGCATTTCGCCACAAACGCCGCAAAGTCATCGAGAGCACGATTGAGGGCACTGCGCAGAGGGAAAGGCAACTTGAACGTTCCAAAAACATGGTCTTTTTAGTCGAGATTTCTCAGCGTCTTGTCAAAATTGCCAAAACGGCCATGTTGCTCAGCGGTGACGGCAATAGCGGAATGACGCAAGGCAATTCGCTCGATGAATATTCCAATCTTGATGGGTGGATTACAAGTCACTGTCCTAGGCACACCCCTGACGTTATAGTCACTAATCCACCTTTCTCGGGTCAGAAAACCGAGTCTATGATGATGGACCCGGAAATACTTAAGCTATTCAGCTTCGGTCACAAGCCCACTTCGGACGGAATCTTCCCCGAAATCGGCGGAAAGGATGACTGGGAGGCCAACAGGGGCACAATACTCTCTCGGCAGGCGCCAGAGCTGCTATTCCTGGAGCGCTGCATTGACTGGCTCAAACCTGGTGGGCGTATCGGCATCGTCTTGCCAAAGGGCATCCTAGATAATCAAACCTATGTAAACTACCGAAAATGGGTGCTCTCCAATTGCAAGGTTGACGCCGTTGTGACGCTTCATAAAAATACCTTCGAGCCAGACACCGGGGTGCGTACGTGTATTCTGTTCCTCTCCAAACCCTCGGAAGGTGAAGAGGTTCCCAGCGACTACACCATCTTCATGGCTCAGTCTAGGCGAGTTGGTAGAGACTCAAAGGGTGAACCAGTCTTCTCCCTTGATGAAAAGGGGCACGCTACAGACGTATTGGATGAAGATCTGACCCAAATCTCGGATAGTTATGAAACGGTCAAGGCTAATGGTACATTTATCGAGTCCGAAACGTGCTTCAGTGCAAAACGTAGCGAATTGGACGACAATCTTAATCTGAATCCCCAGCATTATTCACCAGAATTGAACGCTACCTTAGAGCGCGTAAACGAGTTTGACGAAAAAGAAGGATGGTCGGTTACCACAATTGGTCAGCTCGATAAAGACATTCACATCTATATGGGACCAAGGTGGAACTCTCGCAGCCTTGTTGTGGAGAATCCTGATGACACAACGGGTCTAACCCCATACTTAACAGCAAACGGAGCTTTGGAACAACGCCGAATGACTGTCAAATGGTTCGATATGTCGCGCGCTACCGCCAAAAAGCGTGATTGCGTTGAGAAGCTGCGTGTAAGGCATGGGAACATCTGCCGCTCATCGCAATCGCAAACAACGCGGGAAGCCTGCCGCTGCTTATCTGCGCCATCCTGATCACGCTGCTTGCCACTTGCATGTACCGCACCATGACGGTGGTCATCGTGGCTGACATCACGCCGCACCCGCTGCGCACCAAGGCCGACTCCGTGCAGAAGATCGTGGGCTACGCCGGCACGGGCGTCATGCTGGTTGCCATCTCGGTCATGGTCCCCAACGTGGAGCGCCCCGACTGCCTGCCGCTCTTCCTGCTGCAGGCCGCCTTTGTGCTGGCGTCTGCCGTGGTGTACGGCCTTCTGGTCAAGGAGTCGGCGCTGGTGCAGAGGATGCCCCAGAAGAGTCTCGAGATGGGCATCCGCGAGGAGGCGGCCGAGGCCGATTAGGGCGGGTGCCGGCGCCCTTGCCGCCGGCGGCCGCGGCTCCGGACAGCGTACATAAAGATGAGCCAGACCCCCGAATCCGCCCGATTTGGGGGTCTGGCTCATCAAAATGTACGCTAAATCCATGAGGGTATATAATGGGACGCTCTGCTGGAATGCACGAAGGAAGGAGTGATAATGCCTGGTCACGAGAAGCGCGTCTTGTCGCTTGACGGCCTGCGAGGGCTCGGGGCGCTGATGGTGTTCCTGTATCACGTCGACATCATGGTCAAGCCGTTTGGCGCGGGGGGTCCGAGCCTCTTCCCTGGCACCGCATCGGTTATGGTGTTCTTCATCCTGTCTGGAATAGTGCTGTCTCTTGTTCCCTTTAAGCACATGGGAAACGGCGGGTACAACTGGCTTGGCTATTACCCAAGAAGGGTCGTCCGCCTTTGCGGGCCGCTGTTTGTGGCGATTGCGCTGGCCCTTCCTGCGGGCTACGTGGCCTGGCGCCTGGGGTCCACGTCGCGCTCCGCGCTTGCCGTCGCCTACGACGCGGGCCTTCCCACTGCGGTTCATGACATCCTCATGCAGTTCGACGTGCTGTTCAACGTGTCCGACGGCGTCAACAACCTCTTTGGCGCGCATCTCGTCCGCGTTGACTCTCCCGTCTGGTCCATGAGCTGGGAGCTCTGGTTTAGCCTGACGCTTCCGCTGGCCATCTGGTGCATATCAAGGATTCACCGGACGGGTCTGGCGGTTGTTGCGACCTTTATTGCGGTGCTTGTCTCGCACTGGACGGGCTACTTTCCGCTGCGCTTTTGCCTGATGTTCTGGCTTGGCGTCATGGTGGCCCGGCGATTCGACAAAATCAAGGCCGTCAAGCTTTCAATGCTGGCCGAGCTGGCGCTGCTTGTGGCCTCTGTTGGTGTTATCGAGCTCTCGCTAGTGTGGCATCCCGGTGGGGTCCTTGAGGCGTTGAAGTCCACCGCCATGAACGCGGCCTGCCTGGTGGTGGTTGTCGTCGCGATCGCCGATGGGTTCACGCGCCGTGCGCTCTCTGCGGCCCCCATGGTCTTTTTGGGAAAGGTGTCGTACAGCCTCTACCTTACCCACGCCATTGTCATCGGTGTGCTCGTTGCCCTGCTGCCCAGGCTCGGGATTGTCGACCCGCTCGCGATTGCCGCGGTCTCGCTGCCCGCAAGCATGCTCGTCTCCGTTGCGTTCTGGCGCATAATCGAGGTTCCCAGCATGAACCTGTCGCGCTCGCTGGCATCGTCAGGGCCTAGGGACGCCGTTCGATAATGCGTCGTACTTAGCTTCGTTTGGAGAGATCTGGTCATGAATAGCCCAAAGTCCGTCCACCGCGTTCTCTTTGTCTGTCACGGCAACATCTGTCGCTCGCCATCGGCGGAATTTATTTTTAAAGACATCGTTATGAGTCACGGGGTTGAAAGTGATTACAAAATTGAATCAGCGGCAACAAGCAATGATGAGATTTGGAACGGAGTAGGAAGTCCAGTCTATCCACAAGCAGCAGAGCTTTTAAAAAGGCACGGCATTGCATGTGAAGGAAAAAGAGCAAGAAAGATGGTCAAATCCGATTATGATAATTTCGATCTTCTTTTGGGAATGGATAACGCAAACATTTCTGAAATGAAACGAATTGCTGGCGGTGACGGTGACCATAAAATTCACCTGCTACTGGAATACACGAATAATCCTCATGAAATATCAGATCCTTGGTACACGCGAGACTTCGAAAAGGCCTATTCTGAAATTAATCAAGGTTGTGAGGCACTCTTCATAAAATTAAATTCTTAAGGAAGTTCACAGTCAGTGCAAATTTTATTTTTGACGTCTTTGTTGTTGGAAGTGCCTGTTGCCCGTGGTTTTTCTGTTTGTTGTTTAAATTTTTGATTTTTTAAAAATTGTTTTTTATGTTTCTTTGTTTTTGTAGAGGGGTTTAGATTCTTTTGCTCTAGATTACTCCGAATTTGAAAAAGGTTTGTTTTGGTTTTTGAACAATAATTGCTCTTGTAGTTCCCTTTTACGCCTTAGCTAAATCCTCGAGTTCGGGAAATTTCTCACGGACTCGTTCAAAACCTTTTGCGCCTTCATGCATGATTGTACATTTGCTGCAATCTTTGGTGCCATCGTCCAAATAGCAAAAGTCTCCTCCGCAATTTGGTCCTAGTGCATAAAGCGGGCAGTAGCAAAAGATGCAGTTGAATTTAACTCCCTCTGCTATTGAGTGGCAAGGGTAATAGGGACAGTCACTGTGAGTGAACACCAGCTGTTCATCATGTGTCACATTCATCCTGTTATCCCTTTCGCAAACTTTCTGCCAATCTCAATTTTAATTCCTTTAATCCGTTTTTTATGTTTGTCTTCCTACGTTGTAGAGACGAGGCAGTGATGTCTGACACCAGTGAAAACTTGGCATAACGAAAAGTTTAACGATTCCAAAGCCCACCTCGTTTTTTTTGTTTATCTTGGTTCTTCCCAATTTCCGCCCAAAAAACGCATTTGCAACGAATTATTTTGATTATGTTAAATTTTTGAAAACAGGACACTTGTGCTTGATGTGTGGCATTTTTGCAGCGATATACTACGCATTGCATGCAAAGGGCATGCGCGTCGATGTCGCGCATTCCAAAGCAATACAGCACGCACTAGACTGACTTTTCTGCCACATTTCTGCGCGACCCACTTTGCTTGGGATGTTCGGTTTGACGAAAGTGTGATTAGGAAAGGAAGTTAGAAATGAAAACACTTGAAAAAATAAGTGATTTCGCAGGAAAGTACATGGCATTCATCGCGTTGGCGGTCACAGTCATTGCTCTAATTATTCCAGGACCTACCCACACTATTCTACCCACAAGTTGGGTCAATCCGTTGCTAGGCATCGTTATGTTTGGAATGGGCATGACGCTCAAACTTTCCGATTTTAAAGTTGTATTCATAAAGCCAAAGGCTGTCATCACTGGCATTTTCTCGCAATTCATCATCATGCCTTTTCTGGCATGGGTTTTATGTCTCATATTCCAGTTGCCAACCGAACTTGCAGTCGGCGTAATCCTTGTTGGTTGTTGTCCTGGTGGAACATCGTCTAACGTCATGACCTATCTGTCAAAAGGCGATGTTGCGCTGTCGGTCGGCATGACCGCCTGCACCACAATCATGGCTCCAGTTGTGACCCCAGCTCTTGTTCTTCTGCTTGCAGGTCAAACAATTAACGTTAGCTATGTGAGTATGCTCATGTCAATCGTTCAAGTTGTTCTTGTGCCAATAGTTTTAGGGTTTTTAATTAACGCAGTTGCTCCAAAAGTTTCAGAAGTGTTCGGAAAGGTCCTCCCACTCATCTCTGTAATCGCAATATCGTTGATTATCATGGCTGTTGTCTCGGCTAATGCAGCAAAAATAATGACAAGCGGACTTTTGATTATTGCAGTTGTTATGCTCCACAATGTACTTGGATATGCACTTGGTTATGGTGTTGGTCGCGCACTTCATCTTTCAAAGGCACAAGTGCGCACACTGTCAATCGAGGTTGGCATGCAGAACTCTGGGCTTGCAACTTCTCTAGCTTTGACTCACTTTGCATCAATGCCTCTCGCAGCTGTTCCCGGCACCGTGTTTAGTGTTTGGCACAACATCTCTGGAGCTGTTTATGCAAACATCCTTGCAGCTACAGCGGGGAAAACTTCCGATGCTAAACAGGAAGGAGCTGAGGAAGAAAACACAAACAATCAAGCCGCCGACAAAAAAGCATCAGCTCACGCATAAAGTATGAATAAAAACAAATGCCCAGGGAAACCTTGTGTAACCCTGGACATTTTTCTTTTAGTCGAGTTTTTTCAATTCGTTAAAGTTATATGCAATCACATTGATTGGGCAGTCGTCTTCGTCTCATAACTTGACTTCGCATCTGGGGCATTCTCCCATATATGCTTGCTACGACTCGAATTGTTCCCTCAGGTAAACCTCCGCGTTCAATCAGCGAATTCACTCGGTTGTTCTCATCTATCTCCATTTTCTTTTACTCTCTGGGAAGTTAGCTATCATTCCTTGAATCATAGAGCCTTTATCAATTTGATAAACTGCTAATACTTTTTTTGTGCGGCCATTCTTGCCAACAACAGGAATTCTGAATTCATGTTTTGTTCGGTATTCAGACAGGGAGACCTCATAATGAACTGTTTTCCCTGATAGCACTGCTGTGTGAGTCTGATTTATCAAGCCTGAAGCATATGCTATCGTAAATCCATTGACCTTTTTTCGTATGCTTCTGCCTTTCCTGCTGAGTTTGGGTTTTCTTAATTTAAAGAGTGCACGTCTAAATTTCCTAAAGGTGCTAAGGACAGTTCATAATTTCGCGTCTATTTTCCAAATGACTTAAGTTACGAATCGGTTTCTTAATGAAGCGAAAGCAATATTGCGCGCACAGATTTTCGCGATAACACGAGTAGTGAAAAGGTCTTGTTTGAGCGGGCTAAAGTGATGCGAATAAACAAGCGCATCTAATAATGTCTTGAGAATTCAGATTTTCGCGAACGGAGTTGTTGCTGGCCTTTGAACCGTAGTAACGTCGTGCAGTGAAAAGTTGCTTCTCAGGAGGATTTACAGCGTTTAAAAAAAGCGATGCCCTTCATCGCTTTAACATGGTGCGCCCGGTAGGACTCGAACCTACAACCGCCGGATTAGAAGTCCGATGCTCTATCCGTTGAGCCACGGGCGCGCTTAAGACTCACATATTATAGCAAATGCAGCCGCTAAGGATACACACATTTTTATTCATGAGCTTTAAACATTACGGGCCTGATTCATTTCTTAATCGTCGACTTGGCTATAATGAGGATTTGGGATTTGGAAGGTCTACTTCTGCGCTTTGGTGGGCTTTTCAATCTGTTAGCTATTCTAAAAAAATATTTGAATAGCTGTGTTATCGACTTTTAATTGGGGGAGGTTACATGACTCTTAAGAAAATTATGGCATCTGCATTGAGCGCTGCACTTTGTTGCTTTGCTCTTGTTGGATGTGCAGGACAATCGAGCGACAGCAGCTCTGACAACGAGCAGCTCGAAGACAAGCTCGTCATTTATTCAACTCATCCAGAGGCACTTTTACAAGAAGTTGCTGATGACTTTACGGCTGAAACTGGTGTACCAGTTGAATTCATTAACCTCAAAGGCGGTCTTGCTGATCGTGTTTTGAGCGAGAAAGACAACCCACAAGCTGACATTATGTATGGTGGATCTACAACAACGTTCACCGAGCTTGCTAAGCAGGGTTGCTATGAGAAAACAAACCCATCTTGGGCAAATGAACTTGATTCTAACTTCAAGGACAAAGATGGCCAGTGGTACGCAACAATTCAAACACCAGTCGTTATGTTCTACAACACTGAAATGATGAGTGAAGCTGATGCTCCTAAGAACTACAACGACCTTGCAGATTCTAAGTATGCAGATCAGGTTGTGACACGCGACAATGCATCTTCCTCACAGCGTGAGTGGATTTGCGCAATGATTTATGCAAACAGCAAAGATGGCAACATGGACAAAGCAAATGAGTGGCTCAAAGGCCTTGCTTCAAACACGAAGAACTACTACAACTCAAGCTCAATGATGTTTAAGGCAATCGGCAACAAAGAAGCTGCCATTGGTGTTTCAACGTTGAATGACGTACAAAAGAACATCGAAAAGAACGGAATGCCTTTGAAGGCAATCGATTCTAGCGATGGCAACGTTATCTCAGTTGACTGCGTTGCAGCTCTCAAGAATGCTCCTCACTCAAAAGCAGCTGCTAAATTCGTTGAATTCTGCGGAACTGCAAAAGAACAGGCAAAGATTGCTAATTCTCAATCACGCATCCCAACACTCAAAAGTGCTCTCAAAGACAGCCCTGAGTGGATGCAAAAAGAAATGAAGATGCTTGATGTTGACACAGCAACTATTGCATCACATCAGTCTGAGTGGCTTGATCTTTGGAACAACACTGCCTATGACACAAGCAAAGTTGTTGAAGCAGAAAAGAAATAACTGGGACGATTAGAACAAAGGTTAGTAATGAGCGGTATTGCAATTAAGGATTTGTCTTTTTCCTATGGAGAAGCTGATGTATTAAAAAACATCAACCTCGACATTAAAGAAGGAGAGTTTCACTCGCTTCTTGGGCTTTCGGGCTGTGGAAAAACGACACTTCTTCGTCTTGTGGCAGGATTTTTAACACCCAGCAAGGGAAAAATTCTTTTAGATGGTCGCGACATTACTAACCTTGCACCAGAAAAGCGCAACATGGGCATAGTTTTTCAGAACTATGCCCTTTTCCTACACATGAGTGTTGCTGAAAACGTTGCTTATGGCTTGAAGGTTGACAAAGTGCCTGCAAGCGAAATCACTAAACGCGTTGATGAATATCTAGACCTCTTGAACATGTCTGAGTTTAAAAACAGAAATGTTCGCGAATTGTCGGGAGGGCAGCAGCAACGGGTAGCCTTGGCAAGAGCACTAGCGCGAGGCGTGGATGTTCTTTTGCTAGATGAACCAATGAGCAACTTAGACATTTCACTTCGCGAAAAAATGCGCGTTGAACTGAAGAATATTCAACAGCAAATTGGAATTACAACGCTACTGATTACTCATGAGCAGTCAGAAGCGTTATCTATTTCTGATAGTGTTTCGGTCATGAATAACGGCGTCATTGAGCAAACGGGCACGCCCTATGAAATCTATGAAAGCCCAAACACCGACTTTTTGCGCACTTTTGTGGGTGACATGAACGTGTTCGATGCGGGTTCGCAGTGGTCGACATTTGACCACATTGATGCAAATGGGAAAGTGTTTATTCGCCCTGAGCATCTTGTTGTTAGCCGAGATCCGAGTGAGTGTGCAATAGAGGGCATAGTCAAGCGTGTCAAATATGAAGGAGCAATTATCCAGTGCTTTGTAGAAGTGGGAAATCAGCTCGTTAAAGTTATGATGCTAAACACTAAAACGGCGTGCAAATTCAAGCCTGGCGACACTGCGTTTGTGAGCGAGGCAAAATAATGGGCTTTGTGTCGGACATTCGCAAACAGCCACTTAAACTCATTTTCCTAGCTTTTGTCATTCTGTTTGCGATTGGCTACATTTTGTTGCCGCTCGTTCAAACTATTGTTAAGTCGGTTACTGTTAACGGTGCGATTTCTTTTCAAGGATACATAGATTATTTCTCTAAGCCTGCTAACCTCACTGTTCTTGCTAATACATTTACTGTTGGCTTTTGTTGTGTGTTGAGTTGCGGTCTTCTTGGAACACTGTTGGCAGTCTACATGCGCTTTTTCTGTAAAAAACGAAAGGCGCTGTTGCAAATTCTGTTAATGAGCCCCGTTATGATTCCTGGCATTGTGATTGTCATTGCGTTTTCTCAAATGTATGGCGAGAGTGGTGTTATCACGCAGGCGATTAAGGCACTGCTTGGTCTCGGTGCCGCGCCCTACAAGTTTGAAGGCCTAGGTGCCATCGTCCTTGTCATCACATACACACAATATGTCTATTTCTTTATCAATATGCACTCCGCGTTAGAGCAAATTGATGCTTCAACCGTCGACGCTGCCAAATCACTTGGTGCAGGCAAGTTTAAGGTTTTTAAAGACGCGATACTCCCTCCGCTTTTGCCAGCAATCTGCATTAGTTCAATGACAACGTTTGTCTCAGCTATTGGTTCTCTTTCTGCACCAACCCTTGTTGGCGGAAGCTATCGAGTTTTAGTGAAACAAATTGCCGATTCCAAGCTCAATTTTGACATGTTTAACACTTCAATAGAAGTGACGATACTGTTGTTGTTTGGCGTTATAGTGACAGCTTTTTGTTCCTGGTTGAGCGCACGTTTTTCGGGTAATGTGTCAACTCGTCACGTTAATTATGAACCCGACTTTGGGAAAAATCACAAAGTTCTAAAAACTGTGTTCGTGATTTTTGTGATTATTCAGGTTTTCATGATTTTGGCGCAGGTGTTTCTAGTCTTTTGGATGAGCTTTCAATCGGGCAAAGCAATTATGACTCAGGTGGTGCCGCATGAATTCACGCTTGACAATTTTGTAGCACTATTCAACAATCCGCGTGACCTTGCCCCTTTGAAAAACTCGATTGAGATGGCAGGTCTTGCAGTAGTTGTTTCAACGCTGGTTGCTTTGCCTACTGCCTATTTTAGAAGTCGTGTGAAGGGTAGGGGAGCAGGCGCATTCGCTCGCCTCGCGCAACTCTCAATTACAGTTCCGTGGTGCATACCTGCGTCAGTCGTGGCTGTCGGATTGATTGTTTCATTCAACGTTCCAAATATCTTTGCATTTGGGTCTACGCTTGTTGGAAAGTTTGAAATTCTTCCGCTTGCCTACACAATTGTTGCGCTTCCAATCATGCTCAACACCTCACGCATCGCCCTCGGATCCATGCCAGAGAATTCTGAAGAAGCAGCTCGCTCACTTGGATCAAATTCGTTAAGAACTTTCATGAGCGTGGTTTTGCCGATGATTGCAGCCGGAATCATGTCGGGCGCCATTCTTGTTTTCGTGAAAATGATGGGAGAGTTTACAATGTCTTCTCTCCTTTATGGCGTGTTTAACAGGCCAATTTCGGTATCAATTATCACAAATATGCAGGAATACAACCTTGGCATCGCAATGGCACTTGGCGCAACAGTCATCGTTATATGCACTGCACTTCTTTTCTTAATCTTGAAGTTAGACCGAAAGAAGCTAGGTCTCACACAAGACTAGCTTCTACATTATCTCCAGTGTACTAACCTGTTGATGTTGGAATCGTAAAGAGCGTTACAAGACTAGCTTCTACATTCTCTCCGGTGCACTAACACCAAGAAGCCCAAGCACAAGAGCAATGAGTTTGCGCGTTGCATCGCAGAGTGCCAAACGTGACTTCTCGAGCCCCTTGTCGTCTTGAATGACTTTGCAGTTTGTGTAAAAGCTGTGGAACAGGGAAGCGAGCTCCTCAACGTAGTGAGTGCATCTGTAGGGTGCGCGATCTTTTGCAGCTGATTCAATGAACGATTTGAAGTCGGCCATTTTACGCATCAGTGCAAGTTCCGATTCGTGTGACAGAAGGCTCAAATCGGGGTTTTCGCCAATCAGTTTTTCTGCCAGTTCATCGGTAGAAAGCGACTTGATTTCGTCTTCTGTCATTCCGCTTTCTGCCGCTGCTTTTCTTAATATTGAACAAATGCGAGCGTGAGCATATTGCACATAATAGACAGGGTTAGAAGAGTCTTTTTTCTTTGCAACTTCGATGTCGAAATCGATTGGTTGGTCACTTGATTTTGCAAGCATCAAATAACGTGTTGCGTCAGGACCAACTTCTTCGATGAGTTCTTCGAGGGTCACCATCTCGCCTGTGCGCTTTGACATGCGCACCGACTCTCCATTTCTGAATAGATTAACGAGCTGCCCAAGCACAACTTCGAGTTTGTCTTTGTAGCCCCAGGCTTCCATCATGCACTGGCATCGTTTGACATACCCGTGATGATCTGCGCCCCAAATGTTAATCAGGTGAGTGAAGCCGCGCTGCATTTTGTTAAAGTGATAGGCAACGTCGCTCATGAAATAGGTCATCTCACCATTTGCTTTAATTAGCACGCGGTCTTTGTCGTCACCCAACGCGCTTGACTTAAACCAAACAGCACCGTCTTTATTAAAAATGTAGCCTTTCGATTCCATGGCAGCAATTGCATGGTCTACCATGCTCTTGCCATTTTTATCAGGCACATAAAGTGTTCTTTCAGAGAACCAAACGTCAAAAGTTGTTCCGATTGAGGCACAAATCTTCCTTTGATTTTCTAGCATCATTTTGTAGCCAATTTCGCGGAATTCACATTTGCGCTCATCATCAGTCATTGACTCATATTTTTTGCCTTCGTCATCGATGATTGATCGCGCGATGTCGGCGACATATGCACCTCCATAGCACTGCTCTGGCATCTGAACGTCATGTCCAAGGAGTTGCATGTAGCGAACTGAAATTGAGTTTCCAAAAACATCCATTTGCACACCGTGGTCGTTTACATAAAACTCCTCAGTCACTTCATAGCCTGCATGTCTCATAACATTTGCAATGCTTGATCCAAGTGCTGCCCAGCGACCATGACCCACGTGCATTGGGCCTGTTGGATTTGCTGATACATATTCAAGATCAACTTTCTCGCCTGCACCAAAGTCGCTTTTTCCGAAGTTTTTGCCTTCGCTTCTCAGTTTTACGATGACATTTTGCAATACGTCATTTGCAAGCTTGAAGTTAATAAACCCTGGCCCTGCTATTTCAGCTGATGCTATCAATTCATTGTTTGGAATGTGTGCCACAATTGCTTCTGCAATTGTTCGTGGCGCGCAATGAGCTGCTTTTGCGCTGCGCATTGCAACAGTCGATGCCCAGTCGCCATTAGATTCATCTCGTGGTCGTTCAAGAGCGGGGTCAGGGATTTCGTTTGAGTCCATTGTTAATGAACCGTCATTGATCGCAGCCTCGAAAGCTTGCTTGATAAGTGAGCTTAATTTCTCTTGAATTTCCATTTCGTCTTGCCTTTTATCTCGCGTTTTTACGTAACTCTGAATTATAACATGCAATAACTTGTGGCAGAAATTGTTAAACATCGCACAAAGAAAAGCCTGGTATTCATATTTAGGAGCGGCGCTAGAGAATAGAGGAGAGCAGAAACTCACGATAAATGAACGAAAAAAATCCTGGCGCATTCGTTATACGATAATTTTTAAGAGTTGTCAGATTTGCTCGGATTTATGCTTGTAAGATTGGAGCGGATGACGGGAATCGAACCCGCGTTGAAAGCTTGGAAGGCTTTAGTTCTACCATTGAACCACATCCGCTTGACCAAGTGAAAAACTGGTCGGGACGACAGGATTCGAACCTGCGACATCTTGTACCCAAAACAAGCGCGCTACCAGACTGCGCCACGTCCCGAAATCAGCACGTCTAATAATAGCATATGCGTTAATAAATCAACAAAGAAATCTTAGTTTTTTGGAACTTCTTGTTTATGACGCGCATGGTTAGCTCGCGTTATTCATTTATTTTTTGGCTTCCAGCTAAAGTCGCCTATTCGTTTACGGTGAGCCGAATTCTCAACTTTTTAGTGAAGAACGCAATCGCTAAATGAGTTGTTAGACATTCATCATGAGTTTCAAAATGCAATCGTGATTTGTTTAAACTAAAAGCATTGCGTCGCCAAATGATAAAAATCTGTAACCTACTTTTTTTGCTTCTTCATATGCATTCATAATGTTGTCTCTTCCAGCAAATGCCGAGACGAGCATCATGAGCGTTGATTTTGGCACGTGAAAGTTCGTAATCATCGCATCCACGACATTAAAATGTGAACCTGGCATTAAATAAAGTGAAGTTGCTGCGCGGCAGCAAGGTTCGATTGAGCTTGTGCGCAAAAAACATGACTCCAGTGAACGAACGCTTGTGGTGCCAACGGCAAAAATGCGTCCGCCGTTAGCACGTGTTTCATTTATGGCATTGACAGTGCTTTCAGGCACCGAATATGTTTCGGTGTGCATCGCATGATCTTCTGCATTTTCCTCATCGACCAGGCGGAAGGTGTCAAGACCCACTTCCAAGTCAACTGTGGCCCAGCCGACCCCTTTTTCTTCGCACTTAAAAATGAGCTCAGGCGTGAAATGAAGGCCGGCAGTTGGAGCTGCTGCACTTCCTTCGTGTTTTGAGTAGACAGTTTGATACATTTCTTCGTCGCCAGAATAATCATGAATATATGGCGGTAGTGGAACTTTTCCAACCTCATGAAGCGCCTCATCAAGGCTTGGAAGCTCTGTTGTGAGTTCAACAACCCTCTCGCCCTTTTGCGCGTTTTTAAGATCTTTTGCCCAGTCGATAATTCTTGCTTTAATGGCTACATTTCCTTTAATGTCAAAAAACTCAATTACAGCATCTGACCCAGGTTTTAGCCTCTTGCCCGGACGAACAAGTGCTTCCCATTTTGCGACTTTTGAATTAACTTTATTTTCAATCATGGGGCGAAGAAGCAGGATTTCACACACTCCGCCAGTCCCTCTCTTTTTGCCAATCAGTCGCGCTGGTATAACTCTCGTTTCGTTTGCTATCAACAGGTCGCCCGGATTAACATAATCAACGATGTCTTTGAAAATCTTATGTTCAATTTCGCCTGAGTCTTTATGCAAAACGAGCATTCTGCATTCGTCACGAACCTCCGCTGGAGTTTGCGCAATCAGTTTTTCTGGTAGTTCATAGTCAAAATCGCTAGTGAGCATCTCTCTCTTCTCTCATCTTTTTTAATATCTCGCGCTGTTTTGCGCGTTTTTTTGCATAGTCGGCTTTCTCTTCGCGTTGTTTTTGAAGTTTTTCTTCTCGCTCCTGCTGTCGCTTTGCTTTTATCGCTTTAGTTCTTTTCTTTTCAGCTTCTGCCTCTGCTTTAGAAGGCAGGCATCCACAGTAATTCTGCCTGTAGAGCCCTTCTTCTTTTGCACGTTTTTGGGCCGCTCGATAATGCGTTGAATAATCTTTAAAAAAACAATCAATGTCTTCTTTTTCACATGCTTTTTTAAGCTCTTCTTTAATGGTTAAGGTGTATTGGTAGGGGCTAATCGTGAGTGTGGTTCCAAGGCCACGAAACCCGTTTTGTTTTGCAAATTTTGCTGCTCGCTCGAAACGGATGCGATAGCATTCTCGGCATCTGTTCGGTTTTTGGGCAAGAAGACCTTTTGTTGCCTCTTTCCATTCGCATGGGCTGTAGTCATCTTCGATAAATGAAACATCGTGCATTTTGCACCAATCGCGAATAGTGTCTCGTCTGCGCTCATATTCTTCAAGTGGAGCTATGTTTGAATTTGAATAAAAAACAACTGGCTCGATGCCGCGATCACGCAATATTCTAATTGGCTCTAAAGAACATGGACCACAACATGCATGCAGCAAAAAGCTTGTGTTCTCATTTGATTGTGTTTTGGTTGGGCTCATAGCCATAAATTATAATTTAGTGCTTGCAAAACAATTATTTAAACAACGAGTGGAGTAACATGTCACTTTTTGATTGTCGAATTGACGCTGTATGTGGTCACGCGCGGGCACTAACATATGAAACCGCGCATGGAAACTTTCAGACGCCAATGTTTATGCCTGTTGGCACCAGTGCAACTGTAAAAGGAATAACGCCAAAGGTTTTGAAGGAGCTAAATTCTCAGGTAGTGCTTGCAAACACCTATCATCTTTCGATGCGCCCCGGAGCAGATTTGATTGCCGAAGCTGGTGGCGTTCATAAGTTTATGAATTATGATGGCCCAATGCTGACAGATAGTGGCGGTTTTCAAGTTTTTTCGCTAGCCGACACAGTGAAACTTGACGAAGATGGTGTCACATTCAAAAGCATTTATGATGGACATAGAGTCAAGTGGACGCCAGAAGAGAACATGGCAATTCAGCAAAAGATTGGCGCCGACATCGTTATGCAACTAGATCAGTGCGCACCCTATCCAGCAGAAAAAGACTTCGTTGCTAGAGCTGTGGAGTTATCTTCTATGTGGGCAAAGCGCTGCTTGGCATCACACACTAAAAAAGATCAAACACTTTTTGGAATTGTGCAAGGCGGAATGCATCTTGACCTTCGTCTCCAGTCGATAAACAGCCTTATCGAAATTGAAAACGAAAGCATGGCAAACGGCGGAAGAAGATTCGGAGGTTTTGGAATCGGTGGTTATTCTGTCGGAGAAGATCACGAAACCATGTTTGAAACTCTTGGGGAGGTTGCTCGAGCACTACCTCAAGATCGTCCTCGATATTTGATGGGGGTTGGAAATCCCACTACGTTAGTTCGTGCCGTAGGTGAGGGCGTTGACATGTTTGACTGCGTTTTGCCAACCAGAACTGCACGAATGGGCACTGCTTTTTCTTCAAAAGGGCGCATGAACATGCGAAATGCGAAATTTGAACATGACTTCACACCTCTTGACCACGAATGTGATTGCTACACTTGCAAAAACTTCACTCGTGCCTATATTCGTCACTTGGTAAAACAAAATGAGATGCTTGGCAGCATTCTTCTTTCAATTCATAACATTCACTTCCTGCTTGATTTAATGAGAAGAGCGCGTGCTGCAGTTATAGCCGGAAATTATTCTGAATTCCTTTCTGCTTGGCTGAACTCCGAAGGGGCCAACGACTACTAACTCCATCATGCTAAAATTATATATATGGTTTTTACTATAAACCGTTTCTGCAAGTCTGTTTGTTCACGATGTTGTTTTGTGACATTTGAGTCTGGCGACTGTCGCCACTGATTTATTTTGTTTTAAGGGGGATTATTTAATGACAATTTCGAAAAAATTTATGAGTGCTTTTATCGTTGTTGCACTTGCTTGCGGACTCTCTCTCGGTCTTGTTGCTTGCTCTTCTGGCTCAACAGAGGAAAAGAAAGAAGAAACAACTACCACTGAGGTTAAGGAAGTTGAGATGAAGCAAGAAGCTGTTGATGTAGCAAAAGATGAAGTTGGCAAGTCTGACGTTGTTTTCCTTGATGTTCGCAAGGCTGACGATTATGCTGCTGGACACATCATTGGAGCTGTTAATGCCGACATGGACAAAGCAAAAGATGGCGACAACGAGTCTGGCATTGCAAACATGAAAGAGGCAATCGAGAAGAACAACCTCAAAGACCAAAAGCTTGTTTTAGCTTGCTATTCAGGCAAGAGATATGCTCAAGCTGCTACAAACATCTTGAATGCACTCGGTTATGACATGTCAAAAGTTGTGACTCTTGAAGGCGGCATGAAAGCTTGGGATGCTGCTGGTTTGCCAAAAGCAACTGATGTCAAAGATGTCGAGATGAAGCAAGAAGCTGTTGACACCGCAAAAGGCGAAGTTGGACAATCTGATGTTGTGTTTGTTGATTGCCGCAAAGCTGATGACTTTAAAGCTGGCCACATTGAGGGTGCAATCAATGCCGACATGGACAAGGCAAAAGATGGTGACACGACTGACGGTCTTGTAAATATTTCTAAGGCAATTCAGGACAACAACCTTTCAGACCAAAAACTCGTTCTCGTTTGCTACTCAGGCAAAAGATATGCACAAGCTGCAACGAACTCTTTGAGTGCTCTTGGTTATGACATGTCAAAAGTTGTGACTCTTGAAGGCGGCATGAAAGCTTGGGATGCTGCTGGATACGACAAAGTTCAGTAGAGTTTAGCTAATAATTAAAACTTGCAGAAAAAGAATAAAAGGCTGGCAATAAAGTCAGCCTTTTTCTTTTTTTATAACGCAGCAGATATAATCTGCGTTTTATTTCTATTTAAAATATTCATTTACTGTGGCGTTTAGTTCCTCAAGTTTTTTGCTTGCATCATCAGTTGAGGTTCCTTTAACGAAGGTATATGCCTTAATCTTTGGCTCGGTGCCACTAGGTCTGATAATAACTTTTGCTTCATCTTCTAGGTCAAACTGCAAAACGTTGACTCGTGGCAGAATCTGTTCTTCTCTGTCTCTTGAATTGAGAATTGACATTTTCGTCTCTTCTTTGTAGTCGATGAATTGAACGACCTTTTTCCCATCAATTTCTGTTGGCGCATTACCTCTCAGGCTGGCCATTATGTTTTTCATTTTCTCTGAGCCATCGGCGCCTGGGAAGGAATAGCTAGTAGTTGAGTTTTTGTAATAACCAAATTCTTCATAGAGGGCAGTTAGCGCATCTATCAGGTCTTTTCCTTTTTTCTTGCACTTTGCTGCCATGTCGCAAATTGTTACTGTGGCAGAAATTGAATCTTTATCGCGCACGTGCGTTCCCACTAAATAGCCATAGGATTCCTCAAAGCCCATAACAAACCTGTTCTTTTCGCGCTTTTCTTCGAGTTTTGTGATTTGTTCGCCGATGTATTTAAACCCTGTAGGAACGCGTCGTAGCTCGAATCCATAGTATTTTGCAAGTGCATCGGCCATTGAAGTGGAGACTAGCGTTGTGCAAAAGATTTTGTTTTTAATTTCGTTACGTGAGCATTGTGATGCAAAATGATTCATCATCAAAAGCCCAACTTCATTTCCGCTAACTAGTTCGCATTCTCCATTGTGGCGAACAGCGATGCCAGTTCTGTCTGCATCTGGGTCTGTTGCAATCAGCAGGTCAGCATCAACATCATCAACCAATTTGATGCCAAGTTCAAGGGCGCTGCGCTCTTCAGGATTTGGTTTGGAGCATGTTGGAAAATTTTCATCTGGATTTTTTTGTTCCTCAACTATGTGCACATTTTTGACACCAATCATTTCAAACGCCTTTATTACAGGTTCAAGACCTGTTCCATTTAATGGTGAATAGGCAAGGCATAGATTCTTCATAGCATCTTTATCTATATTATTTACGTTATTCACTGCGTCTTTTACGAAAGAATTGATGCACTCATCGTTAATCCATTTGATTTTTCCTGACTTGATTCCGTCCTCGAAATCTATTTTCTTAATGCCGTCAAAGTAATCTAGTTTTTTTATTGCGTCAGACATGTCACTTGCGACTTGTGATGTTATCTGGCAACCTTTGCTATTGAAGACTTTGTAGCCGTTGTATTCTTTTGGGTTGTGGCTTGCGGTAATGCAAATGCCGGCGTCACAATGCAAAAACTGTGTTGCATAGGCAAGCGCTGGGGTTGGCTCAAGCCTTGGAAAAACATGTGCTGTAATTCCATTGGCCGCAAGAACAGAGGCCGTAATTTCTGTAAACCTCTCACCTTTATTTCGCGAATCGTGGGCAATGGCAACGCTTGGTTTTTTGTAGTGCGCATTTAGGTAGTCAGCCACACCTTGAGTCGCACGTGCGACCGTGTTTGCATTCATTCTGTTTGTGCCAGGCCCAATTATTCCTCGGAGCCCTGCTGTCCCAAATTCTAAATCTTGAAAAAAAGCATCTTCTATCGCGGCTTCATTTCCTTCTTCTATCCAGGAAAGCAACTGGTTGCGCATGTTTTCACATTTTGTTTTATCTGCCCATTCGCGAGCTGTTTTTTCAAATTTCATTGACTACCCTTCTAATTTTTGTGAAAGTTTCATTTTCGTAATTATTCCATAAAGCCATTGTCTAATAATGAGGCTGCAAATGTCGAGTGGTTGTCGCACGAAGTGAGAATTGCTAGGCGCAATTCTTACATTTTGAATCTAATTTAGACGCTGATGAGCAACTTGCGCTATCTAATGCGACTCTTCTTTATAACTTTTGTCATATGGTGGAAGAACTGGTTTGCCTAACGTAAGTTTTATGTGAACTTATGTTCATTTTGCTATCTTGTTTTCTTGTGTAAAGTGGAATTGTACGGCCTTTTCGGCGTCTCATCTTTAAGTGGAAATTCATGTAGGAAGTAAGCTTCGGTTTTTACTTCAAAAAGAGATAGAGTTTGCAAATCGGGTGCTAGGTGGGCTTTGGTTGCCCTTATTCTCGTAATATTTCTTGGGCTTCTGTGCTGGAAGTAAACTAATGTTTTTGCTGAAGACAAAGTTGCTCTGCCCGATGAGACAAGTGATTTGGACGTCAAGAGGGTGGGGAAGATTATTGCTCGATTGTAACTTGCACCCCTATGGAGTGAATTCACACAGACTGCTGGTTCGAGGTCATCGAGTTCCCTACGACGAAAATGACGAGACAAAAGAAGCGCTCAATTCAACGGTTGGACCATTTACAAATTACGCGATGTGGATTTTTCGTAGCCTAGCTGTTGTTGCACTCTTTGCAGTAGTAGTCATGAAGCGCAGCCGTGATTGTCAACAACTCGAACGCTTAAGAACAATATTGCTACACAAGCAAAAACGATTAAACACAGGTCTAGTCTTTTCTTTGTCAATCAAATGATTTTGACTCATGCAGTGAGCGACGGTTTTAGTAATGGAAAACCGCATAGAATAAAACACGGTTACAATAGCAATCACGATTATTACGATGAAAAGGATTTTTATGCTTTCTGCTGAAGAACAAATGCACATTATAAAAAGCGGCGTTGCACAAATTGTGCCCGAAGATGAGCTATTGAAAAAGCTCAAATCTGGACGCTCGCTAAGAATTAAGCTTGGCGTTGACCCAACAGCACCAGACATTCACATCGGGCACGCCGTTCCATTGAGAAAGCTTCGTCAGTTCCAAGACCTTGGTCACACAGTTGTTCTCATTATCGGAAACGGCACTGCGCTCATTGGTGATCCTTCTGGCCGAAATACAACAAGGCCACAACTCTCCTCAGAAGAAATCGCAAAAAATGCACAAACATATGTTGATCAGGCCTTCAAAATTCTTGACCCTGAAAAAACCGAACTTCGATTTAATGCCGATTGGATTTTGTCGGTCGACACTAAAAAGCTCCTCGAGCTCATGAGCAAGTTTACCGTTGCTCGTATTCTTGAGCGCGATGACTTTCACAATCGATACACCAACAATCAGCCAATCAGTTTGCATGAGTTCCTCTATCCTGTAATGCAGGCATTTGACTCTGTTGAAATCAATGCAGATGTTGAGCTTGGAGGCACCGATCAGCTTTTTAACTTGCTTGCCGGACGCGAACTCATGGAAAAGTGCGACATGGAACCACAGGTGGCACTCACCATGCCGCTTCTCGAAGGCACAGACGGTGTTCGAAAAATGTCAAAGAGCTATGGTAACTACATTGGTCTCACCGACAAACCAGAAGACATTTTTGGCAAGTGCATGAGCATTCCTGACGAGATGATTGTGAAATATTGTCGACTTGCCTCTAGTTTTTCAGTTGAGAAATGCGATGCGATTGAGGCTGGACTAGAAGATGGCTCAGTTGATCCATACAAAACAAAGCGCGAACTTGCAGCAAATTTGGTTGCTTCCTATTATGATGAAGAAGCAGCTAAAGCAGCAGAAGAACATTTTGATGTTGTTTGCAAGCAGGGCGATGTGCCAGATGATATCGAGTCCTATGAAGGAGAGCTAAAAGTAAATGACGAAGGCAATGTTTATTTGGCTGCTCTTCTTGCAGAAATTAAGTTTGCTCAAAGTGCATCTGATGCACGTCGTCTAATCGATTCAGGAGCTGTTAAAATTGGCGACGACGTTGTTCCTGCTAAGGCATACAACATTAATCCGACAGATTTAAAAGGCAAGGTCCTTCGTTCGGGAAAACGCAAGTTTATGCAGTTCTAATGTCTTTATATATGCCTTGATTAGGTTGGACTGGTAAACGCAAAGTTGTTTGCTAGAACACATTTGTTTCCCGTTTAGTTAAATCAAATCTGCAATCATCTATTGTTTTTAGTTGGGCGTCGCAAGTTGGCGACCTTTCTTTTTATTAAAACGACGAAGCAAAATGCTGTCTGTGGTTCTCTAATTTTTCAGCGAATAGGTCATTTTATAAAGAGAAAAGAAATGAATGTCTCAAACACCTATCTTTTATTCGTGGCTAGTGAGCTTTTAAACTTCTGAATTTTTAGAGGAATTTCATATGGATGCTCCTTGCATTATTAGGCGTGGAAGATGACGAGCAACTCTTTGGTAAGTAAAAAAAGCACATGTATGTTCTTTTCATTTATGCATGTCCTATTAGAGGGGCAACTCTGGAGCAAGTGGAAATGATCATGCAGGATTCTCTTATTTATGGGTGCCCGAGCTGACTGGCAACTCTTGAGCAAATGAAAGAGATTTTGTGGGCTACTCTTTTCGTTTATGGGTGTGCGATCAATACTCAAAAACGCTTCAGTTATCTGTCTTTTCCCAGTGTATGCTTGATTATTAGAGTGAATTTGAAGGAATTAAAAACAACCCGGGCGTGTCTTTTTCAAAGATTTTGAAAAAGTTTCGAAATTTCGTTGACAACTATTTTGAGACTGGTAATATAAATAGTCGCGCCGCGAACGGCGACGCGAAGTTGGAACAAATCTAACGAGTTCCTTGACAACCAGATACTGTGTAAATGACGAAGAATTTGACAGACGATGTTTTTTCGAATTCACATCTTTAAGAAATTTGTTTTAAAGATTTATCCTCGTTATAAAACAATGAGTTTGAGATAGCAGAATTTATCTGCACACATTTTTTCAGGAAACATAACCGATGGTTATGTGAACTTTTCGAACGGAGAGTTTGATCCTGGCTCAGGATGAACGCTGGCGGCGTGCCTAACACATGCAAGTCGAACGATTAACCCACCTTCGGGTGGTTATAGAGTGGCGAACGGGTGAGTAACACGTGACTAACCAACCCTGCGCTTTGGGACAACCTGTCGAAAGACAGGCTAATACCGAATATTCTCTTTATCTCGCATGAGATTTAGAGGAAAGCTCAGGCGGTGCAGGACGGAGTCGCGGTCCATTAGGTAGTTGGTGAGGTAACGGCCCACCAAGCCGATGATGGATAGCCGGACTGAGAGGTTGATCGGCCACATTGGGACTGAGATACGGCCCAGACTCCTACGGGAGGCAGCAGTGGGGAATATTGCGCAATGGGGGAAACCCTGACGCAGCAACGCCGTGTGCAGGACGAAGGCTTTCGGGTTGTAAACTGCTTTCAGTAGGGAAGATTCAGACGGTACCTACAGAAGAAGCCCCGGCTAAATACGTGCCAGCAGCCGCGGTAATACGTATGGGGCAAGCGTTATCCGGATTCATTGGGCGTAAAGCGCGCGCAGGCGGGCTGTTAAGCGAAGCCTCTAATCCCAGGGCTCAACCCTGGACCGGGCCTCGAACTGGCAGCCTCGAGTGAGGTAGAGGTAGATGGAATTCCCGGTGTAGCGGTGGAATGCGCAGATATCGGGAAGAACACCGACAGCGAAGGCAGTCTACTGGGCCTTAACTGACGCTGAGGCGCGAAAGCTGGGGGAGCAAACAGGATTAGATACCCTGGTAGTCCCAGCCGTAAACGATGAGCACTAGGTGTGGGGAAGATTACTTTTCCGTGCCGACGCTAACGCATTAAGTGCTCCGCCTGGGGAGTACGGTCGCAAGACTAAAACTCAAAGGAATTGACGGGGGCCCGCACAAGCAGCGGAGCATGTGGCTTAATTCGAAGCAACGCGAAGAACCTTACCAGGGCTTGACATATAGGTGAAGCTGTGGAAACACAGTGGCCGAAAGGAGCCTATACAGGTGGTGCATGGCTGTCGTCAGCTCGTGTCGTGAGATGTTGGGTTAAGTCCCGCAACGAGCGCAACCCCCGTCGCATGTTACCAGCATTTAGTTGGGGACTCATGCGAGACTGCCGGCGTTAAGCCGGAGGAAGGTGGGGACGACGTCAAGTCATCATGCCCCTTACGTCCTGGGCTGCACACGTGCTACAATGGTCGGTACAATGAGCTGCCACCTCTCGAGAGGGAGCGAATCTCTTAAAGCCGGCCCCAGTTCGGACTGCAGGCTGCAACTCGCCTGCACGAAGTCGGAGTTGCTAGTAATCGCGGATCAGCACGCCGCGGTGAATGCGTTCCCGGGCCTTGTACACACCGCCCGTCACACCACCCGAGTCGTCTGCACCCGAAGTCGCCGGCCCAACTTTTAGAGGGAGGCGCCGAAGGTGTGGAGGGTGAGGGGGGTGAAGTCGTAACAAGGTAGCCGTACCGGAAGGTGCGGCTGGATCACCTCCTTTCTAGGGAGTAACCTAGTAAACCTTTTTGTCGTCTAGTCATCAAACTCAGATTCTCACCATGAGCACAGCATCTGGTTTCCAAGGAGCTTGTATTTGCTCCTTTTTTTGACGCACCTTGACATCTGCATAGCGCGCGACATTTCTAAAAGAAAAGATATGTCGCAGATGATAACCAAGACAGAAAGCGAAAGTTATTAATACTTTAGCAAGGAGAGCAACATTAGTTGCAACCAATTCTGTCGCGGACGATCGCAATTTTCAAATTTTCGATAGCTTAAAAATATGTCTATTTAAGACATATTAGGTATGCATTTAAAGCATTCTTAATATCAACTCAAAACTTGAGTTAGGTAGTAAAGATATTAAGGGCGCACGGTGGATGCCTTGGCACAGACAGTCGATGAAGGACGTGGCAAGCTGCGATAAGCCCAGATGAGGCGCAAACAGCCTTTATTAGTCTGGGATTTCCGAATGGGGGAACCTGCATGGGGTTATGCTCATGTATCCGGCAATGAACACATAGTTGCCGAGAAGACAACCCGGGGAACTGAAACATCTAAGTACCCGGAGGAAGAGAAATCAACCGAGATTGCGCTAGTAGCGGCGAGCGAAAGCGCAAGAGCCTAAACCATTGAGTGTGTTACAGCTTTGGGGCGATGCCTCAATGGTGTTGTTGGGGCTCACTGTCACACAACCCAAATTGTGTGCCGCAGTTACAAAACTTATTCATAGCAGAACAATCTGGAAAGGTTGGCCATAGAGAGTGAAAGCCTCGTATGCACAATGTTTAAGTCTGCGGATGTGAGTTCCCGAGTAGGGCCAGGCACGTGAAACCTGGTTCGAATCTGGGGAGACCACTCTCCAAGGCTAAATACTAGTCTGTGACCGATAGTGAAACAGTACCGTGAGGGAAAGGTGAAAAGAACCCCGGGAGGGGAGTGAAATAGTACCTGAAACCGTGTGCCTACAAGCAGCCGGAGCACTCTTGCAGTGTGACGGCGTGCCTTTTGTAGAATGAGCCAGCGAGTTACGGTGTGTGGCAAGGTTTAGTTAGAAAACGAGCCAAAGTGAAAGCGAGCCTTAACAGGGCGTTTGAGTCACATGCTGTAGACGCGAAGCCGAGTGAGCTATCCCTGGCCAGGCTGAAGCGGGGGTAAGACCCCGTGGAGGGCCGAACCCACTTGGGTTAAAAACCGAGGGGATGAGCTGGGGATAGGGGTGAAAGGCCAATCAAACTCGGAGATATCTCGTTCTCCCCGAAATAGCTTTAGGGCTAGCCTCGATGCGTTTCCTTATGGTGGTAGAGCCACTGGTTTTTTGCGGGGGTGTCAAAGCCTGCCAACGAAAGCCAAACTCCGAATGCCATAAGGTTAGAGCTCGGGAGTCAGACCGCGTGGGATAAGCCGCGTGTTCAAAAGGGAAACAGCCCAGATCGCCTGCTAAGGTCCCTAAGTTTATGCTAAGTGGCAAAGGATGTGCGTTTGCCTAGACAACCAGGATGTTGGCTTAGAAGCAGCCATGCATTTAAAGAGTGCGTAATAGCTCACTGGTCGAGTGGACATGCGCCGACAATTAACGGGGCTCAAGCATAACACCGAAGCAGCGGACTAATTTATTAGTGGTAGGGGAGCTTTCTGTGTACGTTGAAGTTCAACTGTGAGGTTGGGTGGAGAGCACAGAAGTGAGAATGCTGGCATGAGTAACGAGAGATGGGTGAAAAACCCATCCGCCGTAAGCCCAAGGGTTCCTGGGGAAGGCTAATCCCCCCAGGGTTAGTCGGGAGCTAAGCTAAGGCCGAGAGGCGTAGGCGATGCACAACAGGTTTATATTCCTGTACCACTGCGGGTCGTTATACCGATGGAGTGACGGAGAAGGGCAGCCGAGCGGGGTTCTGGACGTCCCCGTGAAAGCGTGTAGGGAGATTTCGCATGGAAATCAGCGGAATCGCTAATCTCGAGACGTGAGACGAAGCACACTGGTGTGAAGTCGGTCATCCCATGCTTCCGAGAAAAGCTTCTAGGAAGACTTTGCAGTGCCCGTACCAAAACCGACACAGGTGGGCGGGTAGAGTATACCAAGGCGATCGGGAGAACTAAGTTTAAGGAACTCGGCAAAATGACCCCGTAACTTCGGGAGAAGGGGTGCCGCTTGTTGTGATGAGACTTGCTCTTTGAGCGATGGGCGGCCGCAGTGAATAGGCCCAAGCGACTGTTTATCAAAAACACAGGACTCTGCTCTAAGTCGTAAGACGATGCATAGGGTCTGACGCCTGCCCGGTGCTGGAAGGTTACGTGGATGGGTTAGCTTTTAGCGAAGCCTTGAAATTAAGCCCCAGTAAACGGCGGCCGTAACTATAACGGTCCTAAGGTAGCGAAATTCCTTGTCGGGTAAGTTCCGACCTGCACGAATGGCGTAACGACTTGGGCGCTGTCTCAAACTTAGACCCGGTGAAATTGCATTGTCCGTGAAGATGCGGACTCCCTGCGGAAGGACGGAAAGACCCCGTGAACCTTTACTGCAGCTTGGCATTGACATCTGGTACAGCGTGTAGAGGATAGGCAGGAGACTGTGAAGTGGGGGCGCAAGCCCTCATGGAGTCACCCTTGGAATACTGCCCTCGCTGTGCTGGCTGTCTAACTCGCGGCCGTGATCCGGCGCGAGGACCGTGCCAGGTGGGTAGTTTGACTGGGGCGGTCGCCTCCTAAAATGTAACGGAGGCGCGCGTAAGGTCCACTCGAGACGGTTGGCAATCGTGCTTGAGAGCGCAAGAGCGTAAGTGGGCTTGACTGCGAGACCTACAAGTCGAGCAGGTGCGAAAGCAGGCTCTAGTGATCCGGCGGCCCCATGTGGGAGGGCCGTCGCTCAACGGATAAAAGGTACTCCGGGGATAACAGGCTGATCTTGCCCAAGAGTCCACATCGACGGCAAGGTTTGGCACCTCGATGTCGGCTCATCGCATCCTGGGGCTGTAGCCGGTCCCAAGGGTATGGCTGTTCGCCATTTAAAGCGGTACGCGAGCTGGGTTCAGAACGTCGTGAGACAGTTCGGTCCCTATCCTCCGCAGGCGCAAGGGAATTGAAGGAAGCTGCCCCTAGTACGAGAGGACCGGGGTGGACGTACCTCTGGTGTAGCGGTTGTTGACCAACAGCATCGTCGCATAGCTACGTACGGAATGGATAACCGCTGAAAGCATCTAAGCGGGAAGCCACACCTAAGATGAGTTCCCTTTTTGGTAAGGACCCTTATAGACTATGAGGTTGATAGGGCGCAGTTGTAAGTACAGTAATGTATTCAGACGAGCGCTACTAATTGTCCGAGCTTTTTATTACCTAACATTTTTATATGCATCGATTTCACGTTTGACTTGCGATTGTTCATCTTGTGACGTATCATTTAGATACTTTGCGCCTATGCAGATGTCAGGGTGCGCTAATTGATAAAAGAATATCTTGAGTTAGCGGAACCATAGAGAAGGGGATCACCTGAACCCATTCCGAACTCAGTCGTTAAGCCCTTCATCGCCGATTGTAGTACGACGTTAGGTCGTGTGAGACTAGGACGTTCCGCTTACTCAGGATATTTTTTGAAAGCCAGTCAATTGAGACTGGCTTTTTTATTTTCGGTTGCGGACTTCTCGGACAAACATTTTTTTAATGTGAGAAGCTTTCATGATGCGAATGCCAATTTCAAAAGCTTCTCTACAAAAGTCTGTGTTCTCTGCTTTGCTCTCGCTGTCTCCTATAATTTGCCTATGGCAAAAATTTTCATCATAGAAGACGATGTTGTTCTGAGGACCGAACTTAGGAGAATTCTTGAGCTAAATAACTATGAAGTTGAGATATTTGAAGGCGACGATTTTAAAAAATCGAGTTCAGCGGCCCTGTCTTCGAATTGTGATCTTTTGATTTCCGACTTAAAACTTTCTGGTTTTGATGGACTGAAGGTCTGTAAAGAAATCAAGGAAGAAAATCCTAACATTTCCATACTTGTTCTCACTTCTTCCGATTCTGAATTTGATGAGATCTTTTCAATGCACATTGGCGTTGATGACTATGTTACGAAGCCCTACAGCGTTCCTGTTTTGCTTGCTCACATTGAGAGAGTTATCAAAAATGCACAACCTTTACTAAATGAGGACTTTATTTCGTGCGACAAGCTAAAGATTTATCCTTCAAAGTTCAAGATACAGCTAGGCGACCAAGAGGTTGACTTGTCGAAAAACGAAATGAAAATTCTTTTGGTCCTCACGAGGGCGAAAGGGGACGTCATTTCTCGACAGGATTTAATGTATGAACTTTGGCAAACCGAGAAGTTTGTTGATGACAACACTCTCACAGTGAATGTTAATCGTTTAAGAAAGACGTTGAAGGAGATTGGTGCGGGGGATGATTTCATCAAAACTGTTAGGGGCGAAGGTTATCGCATATGACATTTTTTAAATTTTGTCGCTCAAGAATAGAATATTTGATCGCCCTAATTGCAATTGTCGTTTTTGCTGATGTTTTTCTGTGCATGGTTGAAGCGTCTGGTTCATACGTCTTTCTTTTTTCTCTAGTTGCTCTGTTTGTTTTTATTGTTGTTTTCACTTGTTCATATTTTAAAAATCGTGATGTTTTTCGATCCATCGAGGCCATCAGCCAACTCGATAGTTACACTTTTGATTGCATGAACAGTTTTCCTAATATTCGAACGTCAGAACAGGAGTTAATTTATGAGGCAATTGAAGCAGTAATCATCAGTTCTACTTCAGCGATATCTGAAATGGAAGCGCGCAATTCTGAATACCAAGAATTCATTGAGGCGTGGGTGCATGAGATAAAAACGCCTCTTGCGGCAGCATTTCTTCTTGCTGATCATTTGCCATCCTCAGATAAAGTTCAAATTTCGGGTGAGCTTGATTCGATTAAGTATTTAATTGACCAAGTTCTTTGGTATGCTCGCAATGATTCTGTTAACAAAGACTATTCGGTTGCGCGAGTTAATTTGTGCGAGTTGATTAATTCCTGCGTTTCATCTAATGCACGTTTTCTCATTGAAAAACATGTTTCCCCAAAGAACAAAGTAGAACAAGGTGATGTGGTTTATTCAGATGCTAAGTGGTTGAGCTTTATTTTGTCTCAGCTTGTCATTAACGCTGCAAAATATGGCGCAAAAACTATTAATTTTTACACTGAGGAAAATTACGGATTTTCTTCGTGCAACGCATGCGGTGTGAGTGAGCATATAAACTCTTTAGGGCAATTGGACAGTAATGAAGATTTTCCAAAATGCTCTTCAGGTGTTAGTGAAGAACCGTTGCGTCAGAGCGCTATTTCCAAAACGCAGCTTGTGATAGAGGATGATGGTTGGGGAATTTTGCCTGAAGATTTGTCGAAGGTATATGAAAAAGGCTTTGTTGGTAAAAATGGGAGAATTGTTGGTCATTCAACCGGCATCGGCCTCTACCTTGTTAAATCGCTTTGCGACAAGTTGGGTCTTTCGCTTGAAATCGAATCACAAGCGGGAATTGGAACTAAGGCACGGATAACATTCCCTATTAATCGCGACATAGCAGCCACAAATTATCAACAATGACTGGCGGACTTGGGAAAATCCCCTTGATTTAGCGGCCGCAGAATGTTGGCAATCGCTTCTAAACATTGCCAAACATCTGAAATAAAGCACCTGGGTTCATCTTTCAGAGTTTTATAGATTTAGTTTTTTTAAGACAACTTGTGTTTGTTGTTCTCGCGAAGCTCAGAAGTGAATTCAGTTGCAAATTAGACACTTTAATGTGACAAAAATGTTAGGTTATTGTTTTCTTAATCGATGGCGCATAAACCCTATGTTGAATAGGATTTTGACATTCTAAATTATGCTATTTAAAAGAAAGGGAACGGTCGTGGTACAAGATTCGAATTTTGTTTCAACCTCTATTGATTGCAATGATGCGCTGTTGAGTGTGACTGACTTAAAGAAAATATATGGCAGGGGGGAGGCGGCTACTCATGCGCTTTGCGGCTTGACCTTTAACGTCTGCGACGGAGAATTTGTTGGTGTAATGGGCTCTAGTGGAAGCGGAAAATCAACACTTCTTAACTGTATTTCGACTATAGACGTGCCCACTTCGGGAAAAATTGTTTTAGGTGGTCAAAATGTGTGCACTCTGCGCAGTTCTCAACTCTCAAAATTCCGCAGAGAAAACATTGGATTTATTTTTCAAAATGCAAATTTAATTGAGACGCTAACAGGGGCGGAAAATATTGCGCTAGCTCTGAGTTTAAAAGGAGTCTCAAGTGCAGAAATTGAAAGCAGGGTTCAAACTGTTGCTTCCACATTGGGTGTATCTTCTGTTTTGGACAAAATGCCTAACGAAATGAGTGGGGGTGAGCGTCAACGTGTTTCAGCTGCGCGAGCAATTGTTGGCGATCCAAAAATTATTCTTGCCGATGAACCCACAGGCGCTCTCGATTCGAAGAACACAACAATTCTTTTGGAGACTCTTGAGCACATTAATAAATCCTCACATTCAACAATTCTCATGGTCACTCATGATGCATATGCAGCTGGTTTTACCGACAGGACTATTTTTTTAAAAGACGGAAAAATTTTTTGCGAGACTACGAAGGGTAGTAAATCTCGCAAGGATTATTACAAAGACATTGTTAATGTTTTGGCTCTTCTTGGAAGCGAGGCATAACAATGTTGGTTAAACTCGCTTTTAGAAATATAAAACGAAGTTTTCGCGACTTCGCAGTTTATTTTGTGACACTTGCTCTCGCAATCGCGTGTTTCTATGCGTTTAATTCTGTATCATCGCAAGAAGTTTTCTTCGAGATTGCAAATTCTGGAATGTCAATTTGGGAACTGCTTGATTACTGCATCTCGTTTGTCTCAGTTTTTATTGTTTTTGTGCTCGGTGCTTTGGTGCTCTATGCAACAAACTATCTCATAAAAAGAAGAAAAATCGAGTTCGGGACCTATCTACTCCTTGGAATGAAGGCAAGTCATGTTAGTTTTGTAATTGCTGTTGAAACTCTAATCTGTGGCCTTTTGGCGCTTTGCGCTGGTTTGGTTATTGGGATTTTTATTTCCCAGGGAATGGCTTTTTTGAGTGCTGTCATTCTCGATGTGAGTATGAAGCAATATGAATTCGTTATATCAAGCAAGACTGTTGTCTATACCTGCATCGCTTTTCTTTTGATTTTTGTTATTGTTGGCGTTTTTTCAATTGTAAAAATAAGACGAACAAAACTTGTGAATCTTCTTGTGACCTCGAACACACGCAATCGCAAAATCTTAAGCAAACCTGTTTCTATCGTCATTTTTCTATTCGCTATTGCAATCCTTGTATTTGCCTACTATGAACTAATTGAAAGCGGTCTTGTAACTTTTAACGACGAATTTGAAATTGCCACTTTAGCAATGCTTGTTGGGTCCTTTCTTTTCTTCGTTAGCGTATCGTCATTTGTTATTTATGTATCGAAAGCTAATAAGAAATTCTATTTCCAGAAAATAAATTTCTTTAACTTGCGTCAAGTCACTTCCCGTGTTAGTTCTGCATGCATTTCGATGTGGGTCATTTGCATACTGCTCTTCTTCGGTATCACTGTTTTTACTAATGGGATGGGCATTGCCAAGATTTATTCGTTTGATGTTAAAGAAACGTCACAATTTGACGTCACTTTGAGATACTACCTTTCCACCAATGAATCTGCAACTGCCGATAAATATAAGGAAATATCAGATGGCTTTTACACGGAACTATCAGATTTGATTGGCAATGCATCTACTTTGGAATTGATATCTGTCCCAATGACCTACGGTGATGCAGTTACTCAAATAGCTGAAGGGACACAATTTGACTTTGCTTCTCAGATTTTTGATTATCCAGTGAATGTTGTTAGTTTGTCTGAGTTCAACGCATTAAGAGATGTTTCTTCTCGGGAACCAATATCACTAAATAAGGGGGAATATGCTGTAGTTAATTCCTATGATGAGTTTGAGAGTTTTGCAGACTTTCTCTCCGATAGTGATGTGCCTTTGAATCTAGGCGACATTGCCATTTCTTCCTCTCACCAAAACATCTGGCAAAGTATAGGCAATTTTGGAACAGGCGATATGATGTTGTTTGTTGTTCCAGATGAAGTTGCAAAGAAACTTCTAGCGGAAGGTGCTCCTTTGTCTGATTGCATAATAAATGCTCAGTATAAAGATGGCATTGATGTCAACGAGGGTAATTCTTTGGTCTTTGAATATCTCGATAGGTTTTCCCAGTCCAACAATTCTGAAGAATCTTTGAGCGATAGTTCGTCAAATTCGACTACCGGCTATGCTTCAGCTATCACTCGAGGAGATGCGATCTGCGCAATGCTTGGGGTAAAACTCTTGTGCGTCTATCTTGCACTATACATTGGATTAGTGTTGTTGATTTCTGTTGCAACAATTCTTGCTATTCAGCAACTTTGCGAAACTCTTGACTCCACAAATCGCTACAAAACTTTGTGCGAGATGGGTTGTGACGAAAAAACAATCAATCAGTCAATTCTCATTCAGTCAGTTCTTTCGTTTGCCTCGCCTCTCATTTTGGCGGCAGCGCATTGCTCCTGCGTTTATTACGTGCTTTATGAAAACCTATACAAAGCTATTGGTGTTAGAACACTTGTGCCAATTATTCTTTCTGCCTTGTTTGTTGCTGTTGTTTATTTTGTTTATATGGCTATTACCTATTCAACCAGCAAAAGTGTTATTAAGCAAAGCGTTGGCAGAACTTTGATTTCATAGATTTGACTTACTTGATAACTGTGCCTTTTCTTAAAGCTTTAAAAAACCTCGGCAGAATGTTTAAATATTCATGGCCGAGGTTTTTCTATTTTGGCGAATTTGCTAATCCTGATTACACAAACTTTACTGCTGTGCCATAGGCAAGCATCTCAATTGTTCCTTGCATTACGGTGTTGCTTGAAAATCTCATCGATATAATTCCATCGGCACCTAGCTTTTCAGCTTCTGCAATCATTCGATTTTCTGCAATTTGGCGAGCCTCATTTGTCATTTCCGAGTAGGATTTTATTTCTCCACCCACAAGTGTTTTTGCGCTGGCCATGATGTCACGACCAATGTTTTTTGATGTCACAATGTTCCCACGAACAAGTCCGAGGATTTGGACTGTCTTGTCTGTTGGCACGATGTCTGATGTGCTGACTAGCATGAGTTCCTCCTTTACATGTCTAAATCAATTGTACTTGACAGGGAAAGAAGACGCCCGTGGGTCCTGTCATTCATTCATTCAGGCTGCTATCACTCCTCGGCGAATGGGTCATTTTATAAAGAGAAAAGAAATGAATGTCTTAAACACCTATCTTTTATTCGTGCCTAGTGAGCTTTTAAACTTCTGAATTTTTAGAGGCACTTTTATGGATTCTCCTTACATTATTAGGCGCGGAAGATGACGAGCAACTATTTGGTAAGTAAAAAAAGCTCATATATGTTCTTTTCATTTATGGGTGTGCGAGCTGTCTGGCAACTCTGGAGCAAGTGGAAAAGATTATGTAGGATTTTCTTATTTATGGGTGCCCGAGCTGACTGGCAACTCTTGAGCAAATGAAAGAGATTTTGTGGGCTACTCTTTTCGTTTATGGGTGTGCGATCAATACTCAAAAAAACGCTTCAGTTATCTGTCTTTTCCCAGTGTATGCTTGATTTTTAGAGTGAATTTGAAGGAATTAAAAACAACCCGGGCGTGTCTTTTTTAAAGATTTTGAAAAAGTTTCGAAATTTCGTTGACAACTATTTTGAGACTGGTAATATAAGTAGTCGCGCCGCAAACGGCGACGCGAAGTTGGAACAAATCTAACGAGTTCCTTGACAACCAGATACTGTGTAAATGACGAAGAATTTGACAGACGATGTTTTTTCGAATTCACATCTTTAAGAAATAAATTTTAAAGATTTATCCTCGTTATAAAACAATGAGTTTGAGATAGCAGAATTTATCTGCACACATTTTTTCAGGAAACATAACCGATGGTTATGTGAACTTTTCGAACGGAGAGTTTGATCCTGGCTCAGGATGAACGCTGGCGGCGTGCCTAACACATGCAAGTCGAACGATTAACCCACCTTCGGGTGGTTATAGAGTGGCGAACGGGTGAGTAACACGTGACTAACCAACCCTGCACTTTGGGACAACCTGTCGAAAGACAGGCTAATACCGAATATTCTCTTTATCTCGCATGAGATTTAGAGGAAAGCTCAGGCGGTGCAGGACGGAGTCGCGGTCCATTAGGTAGTTGGTGAGGTAACGGCCCACCAAGCCGATGATGGATAGCCGGACTGAGAGGTTGATCGGCCACATTGGGACTGAGATACGGCCCAGACTCCTACGGGAGGCAGCAGTGGGGAATATTGCGCAATGGGGGAAACCCTGACGCAGCAACGCCGTGTGCAGGACGAAGGCTTTCGGGTTGTAAACTGCTTTCAGTAGGGAAGATTCAGACGGTACCTACAGAAGAAGCCCCGGCTAAATACGTGCCAGCAGCCGCGGTAATACGTATGGGGCAAGCGTTATCCGGATTCATTGGGCGTAAAGCGCGCGCAGGCGGGCTGTTAAGCGAAGCCTCTAATCCCAGGGCTCAACCCTGGACCGGGCCTCGAACTGGCAGCCTCGAGTGAGGTAGAGGTAGATGGAATTCCCGGTGTAGCGGTGGAATGCGCAGATATCGGGAAGAACACCGACAGCGAAGGCAGTCTACTGGGCCTTAACTGACGCTGAGGCGCGAAAGCTGGGGGAGCAAACAGGATTAGATACCCTGGTAGTCCCAGCCGTAAACGATGAGCACTAGGTGTGGGGAAGATTACTTTTCCGTGCCGACGCTAACGCATTAAGTGCTCCGCCTGGGGAGTACGGTCGCAAGACTAAAACTCAAAGGAATTGACGGGGGCCCGCACAAGCAGCGGAGCATGTGGCTTAATTCGAAGCAACGCGAAGAACCTTACCAGGGCTTGACATATAGGTGAAGCTGTGGAAACACGGTGGCCGAAAGGAGCCTATACAGGTGGTGCATGGCTGTCGTCAGCTCGTGTCGTGAGATGTTGGGTTAAGTCCCGCAACGAGCGCAACCCCCGTCGCATGTTACCAGCATTTAGTTGGGGACTCATGCGAGACTGCCGGCGTTAAGCCGGAGGAAGGTGGGGACGACGTCAAGTCATCATGCCCCTTACGTCCTGGGCTGCACACGTGCTACAATGGTCGGTACAATGAGCTGCCACCTCGCGAGAGGGAGCGAATCTCTTAAAGCCGGCCCCAGTTCGGACTGCAGGCTGCAACTCGCCTGCACGAAGTCGGAGTTGCTAGTAATCGCGGATCAGCACGCCGCGGTGAATGCGTTCCCGGGCCTTGTACACACCGCCCGTCACACCACCCGAGTCGTCTGCACCCGAAGTCGCCGGCCCAACTTTTAGAGGGAGGCGCCGAAGGTGTGGAGGGTGAGGGGGGTGAAGTCGTAACAAGGTAGCCGTACCGGAAGGTGCGGCTGGATCACCTCCTTTCTAGGGAGTAACCTAGTAAACCTTTTTGTCGTCTAGTCATCAAACTCAGATTCTCATCATGAGCACAGCATCTGGTTTCCAAGGAGCTTGTATTTGCTCCTTTTTTTGACGCACCTTGACATCTGCATAGCGCGCGACATTTCTAAAAGAAAAGATATGTCGCAGATGATAACCAAGACAGAAAGCGAAAGTTATTAATACTTTTTGCAAGGAGAGCAACATTAGTTGCAACCAATTCTGTCGCGGACGATCGCAATTTTCAAATTTTCGATAGCTTAAAAATGTGTCTATTTAAGACATATTAGGTATGCATTTAAAGCATTCTTAATTTCAACTCAAAACTTGAGTTAGGTAGTAAAGATATTAAGGGCGCACGGTGGATGCCTTGGCACAGACAGTCGATGAAGGACGTGGCAAGCTGCGATAAGCCCAGATGAGGCGCAAACAGCCTTTATTAGTCTGGGATTTCCGAATGGGGGAACCTGCATGGGGTTATGCTCATGTATCCGGCAATGAACACATAGTTGCCGAGAAGACAACCCGGGGAACTGAAACATCTAAGTACCCGGAGGAAGAGAAATCAACCGAGATTGCGCTAGTAGCGGCGAGCGAAAGCGCAAGAGCCTAAACCATTGAGTGTGTTACAGCTTTGGGGCGATGCCTCAATGGTGTTGTTGGGGCTCACTGTCATACAACCCAAATTGTGTGCCGCAGTTACAAAACTTATTCATAGCAGAACAATCTGGAAAGGTTGGCCATAGAGAGTGAAAGCCTCGTATGCACAATGTTTAAGTCTGCGGATGTGAGTTCCCGAGTAGGGCCAGGCACGTGAAACCTGGTTCGAATCTGGGGAGACCACTCTCCAAGGCTAAATACTAGTCTGTGACCGATAGTGAAACAGTACCGTGAGGGAAAGGTGAAAAGCACCCCGGGAGGGGAGTGAAATAGTACCTGAAACCGTGTGCCTACAAGCAGCCGGAGCACTCTTGCAGTGTGACGGCGTGCCTTTTGTAGAATGAGCCAGCGAGTTACGGTGTGTGGCAAGGTTTAGTTAGAAAACGAGCCAAAGTGAAAGCGAGCCTTAACAGGGCGTTTTAGTCACATGCTGTAGACGCGAAGCCGAGTGAGCTATCCCTGGCCAGGCTGAAGCGGGGGTAAGACCCCGTGGAGGGCCGAACCCACTTGGGTTAAAAACCGAGGGGATGAGCTGGGGATAGGGGTGAAAGGCCAATCAAACTCGGAGATATCTCGTTCTCCCCGAAATAGCTTTAGGGCTAGCCTCGATGCGTTTCCTTATGGTGGTAGAGCCACTGGTTTTTTGCGGGGGTGTCAAAGCCTGCCAACGAAAGCCAAACTCCGAATGCCATAAGGTTAGAGCTCGGGAGTCAGACCGCGTGGGATAAGCCGCGTGTTCAAAAGGGAAACAGCCCAGATCGCCTGCTAAGGTCCCTAAGTTTATGCTAAGTGGCAAAGGATGTGCGTTTGCCTAGACAACCAGGATGTTGGCTTAGAAGCAGCCATGCATTTAAAGAGTGCGTAATAGCTCACTGGTCGAGTGGACATGCGCCGACAATTAACGGGGCTCAAGCATAACACCGAAGCAGCGGACTAATTTATTAGTGGTAGGGGAGCTTTCTGTGTACGTTGAAGTTCAACTGTGAGGTTGGGTGGAGAGCACAGAAGTGAGAATGCTGGCATGAGTAACGAGAGATGGGTGAAAAACCCATCCGCCGTAAGCCCAAGGGTTCCTGGGGAAGGCTAATCCCCCCAGGGTTAGTCGGGAGCTAAGCTAAGGCCGAGAGGCGTAGGCGATGCACAACAGGTTTATATTCCTGTACCACTGCGGGTCGTTATACCGATGGAGTGACGGAGAAGGGCAGCCGAGCGGGGTTCTGGACGTCCCCGTGAAAGCGTGTAGGGAGATTTCGCATGGAAATCAGCGGAATCGCTAATCTCGAGACGTGAGACGAAGCACACTGGTGTGAAGTCGGTCATCCCATGCTTCCGAGAAAAGCTTCTAGGAAGACTTTGCAGTGCCCGTACCAAAACCGACACAGGTGGGCGGGTAGAGTATACCAAGGCGATCGGGAGAACTAAGTTTAAGGAACTCGGCAAAATGACCCCGTAACTTCGGGAGAAGGGGTGCCGCTTGTTGTGATGAGACTTGCTCTTTGAGCGATGGGCGGCCGCAGTGAATAGGCCCAAGCGACTGTTTATCAAAAACACAGGACTCTGCTCTAAGTCGTAAGACGATGCATAGGGTCTGACGCCTGCCCGGTGCTGGAAGGTTACGTGGATGGGTTAGCTTTTAGCGAAGCCTTGAAATTAAGCCCCAGTAAACGGCGGCCGTAACTATAACGGTCCTAAGGTAGCGAAATTCCTTGTCGGGTAAGTTCCGACCTGCACGAATGGCGTAACGACTTGGGCGCTGTCTCAAACTTAGACCCGGTGAAATTGCATTGTCCGTGAAGATGCGGACTCCCTGCGGAAGGACGGAAAGACCCCGTGAACCTTTACTGCAGCTTGGCATTGACATCTGGTACAGCGTGTAGAGGATAGGCAGGAGACTGTGAAGTGGGGGCGCAAGCCCTCATGGAGTCACCCTTGGAATACTGCCCTCGCTGTGCTGGCTGTCTAACTCGCGGCCGTGATCCGGCGCGAGGACCGTGCCAGGTGGGTAGTTTGACTGGGGCGGTCGCCTCCTAAAATGTAACGGAGGCGCGCGTAAGGTCCACTCGAGACGGTTGGCAATCGTGCTTGAGAGCGCAAGAGCGTAAGTGGGCTTGACTGCGAGACCTACAAGTCGAGCAGGTGCGAAAGCAGGCTCTAGTGATCCGGCGGCCCCATGTGGGAGGGCCGTCGCTCAACGGATAAAAGGTACTCCGGGGATAACAGGCTGATCTTGCCCAAGAGTCCACATCGACGGCAAGGTTTGGCACCTCGATGTCGGCTCATCGCATCCTGGGGCTGTAGCCGGTCCCAAGGGTATGGCTGTTCGCCATTTAAAGCGGTACGCGAGCTGGGTTCAGAACGTCGTGAGACAGTTCGGTCCCTATCCTCCGCAGGCGCAAGGGAATTGAAGGAAGCTGCCCCTAGTACGAGAGGACCGGGGTGGACGTACCTCTGGTGTAGCGGTTGTTGACCAACAGCATCGCCGCATAGCTACGTACGGAATGGATAACCGCTGAAAGCATCTAAGCGGGAAGCCACACCTAAGATGAGTTCCCTTTTTGGTAAGGACCCTTATAGACTATGAGGTTGATAGGGCGCAGTTGTAAGTACAGTAATGTATTCAGACGAGCGCTACTAATTGTCCGAGCTTTTTATTACCTAACATTTTTATATGCATCGATTTCACGTTTGACTTGCGATTGTTCATCTTGTGCCGTATCATTTAGATACTTTGCGCCTATGCAGATGTCAAGGTGCGCTAATTGATAAAAGAATATCTTGAGTTAGCGGAACCATAGAGAAGGGGATCACCTGAACCCATTCCGAACTCAGTCGTTAAGCCCTTCATCGCCGATTGTAGTACGACGTTAGGTCGTGTGAGACTAGGACGTTCCGCTTACTCAGGATATTTTTTGAAAGCCAGTCAATTGAGACTGGCTTTTTTTAAACTCAAGGCACTTTATCACTCTACTGTGATAAAGTGGTTACTGCGTTTAAACTCTTTTATCTTGTTGTTCATTTCTTTTACGATTATGAAGATAAATAGATAGGATTTTAAGTGCTGGTTTTTGAATATTTATTTCATTTTGAAAGGACACTTTAAATGACGCCCATTACAGCTAGGGGATTTAGAGACATTATGCCTGAGGAAGCGCTTCTTCGTGAGCGAATTAGCAGACATGTTTCTGATGTTTTTTCTTCGTATGGCTATTTGCCCATAGAAACACCTCTTCTTGAAGAGGAGGCAACATCTAGTCTTTTAGGTGAAATATCATCAACACCTTTTTCGTTATTTGATGGCGACGGCAATCTTTTGCAAGTTAGATCTGATCTAACAATTCAGGTCGCACGACTAGTTGCTACGCGTCTTAAAAACGCCCAGACTCCAATTAGATTGCGCTACGTTGCGCCTGTTCTTCGCGAACAAGCAAGAAACATGGGCAAGTCTCGCCAATTCACTCAGCTTGGCATTGAGTTAATTGGAGCCGGCGGGATTGGTGCTGATATTGAAATTCTTTCCTTGGCGGAAAAAGCGCTTAGTGCTGCCGATGTTAAAGATTGGAAGATAGTTTGTGGCAATGTAAAAGCGATGAAAGATTTGCTTGAAGTTGCTGGAATTAAAGAGGCTGACAAAACAGAAATATTAAAGTGCGTGCACGCGTCCGACTTTGTTGATCTTGACGACAAAATTGCAACCCTGGAACTTGATGCAAAGTTGTCTTATGCCTTATCTGCCCTACCTCGCATTTGTGGTGGTGTTGAGGCACTTGATGAGGCAGAACGTCTTTTGAAAAGCGTTTCGGTTCCTGTTGAAGGAATTAGTGAACTCCGCGCACTCTTAGAAGACGATGAAATTCAAGAGTTTATCGAAAACGTGACAATCGATTTTTCAGTGATGAATTCTTTTGGTTACTACACAGGCCTCGTGTTTTCTGTTTATGCTCAAGGCGCGTCTTCTCCTCTTGGATCTGGTGGTAGATATGATGACGTGTTTTCTAAACTGGGGGAGCGTAATCTTCCTTCTGCTGGATTCGCTTTGTCGTTAGATGAGTTGGAGGATGCAGCCACAAACGAGAGCGATAATCGACCTTTGCGAATAGCAGTTCCAAAAGGGTCTTTATTCAAGGAAGCTGTTGCAGCTCTTGAAAACGCGGGATATGACACAAAGCCCCTCGAGAATCCTGGGCGTCAGTTGATAGTGCACGGTGACGGTGTTGACTATGTGATTGTGAGAGCAACTGATGCTCCTGCTTTTGTTGCTTCTGGAGGTGCTGATTGTGGAATTTGTGGTCGTGACTCCCTTGTTGAAGCGGGTCTTGATCTTCAACAACTAGTTGATTTGAAATTTGGTGGCTGTAGATTTGTTGTGGCTGAGCCTGTAGATGCTGCCGGCAAGGCAGCGCAGTCTTATTCAAGACGAGGGTCGATTCGGGTGTCAACAAAGTATCCTCGTATTACGCAAATGTATTATGACAGCATTGGAGTGCAAGCTGACATTATCACGCTTCATGGCAACATTGAGCTTGGACCCATTGTTGGCATGTCCGATAGAATTGTAGACATTACTGCAACAGGAACTACTCTTCGAGAGAACAATCTCGTTGTGGTTGATGACGTTATGGAATGTTCTGCGAGATTTTTTGCAAGCCCTGCCCGCATTCGTTGCGACAGTCGCATTCGCGAACTTGCTCGTGCATTAGAAACTTCAAGAAAGGCATAGATTATGAAAACTATAAAATTGCAAGACGGAGAGCGGCTCGAAGCAAGACAGCTCCCTCGTCAGGGAGTTTTGCCCGCTAACATCATGCAGGTAGCGCAAGATATAGTTGATGACGTCAAGTTGCGAGGAGACGAAGCGCTTCGCGAGTACAGCGAAAAATTCGACGGCGTTAAAGTTGACGACTTTTTAGTTGATTCAAAACTCATGGATGAGGCACTTTCAAAAGTTGATTCCGAGTTTGTAAAAGCAACAAGAAAAGCAGCTGCGCAAATTAGAGAATTTCATGAGCGTGAGGTCGAACAGTCTTGGTTTACAGCACGCGAAGATGGGACTATTCTTGGTGTAAAAATTACTCCAGTTTCTGCAGCAGGAGTTTATGTGCCAGGTGGTCGTGCGCAATATCCATCCACGGTGTTGATGGATTGCATTCCTGCAAAAGTAGCAGGAGTTGATAAAGTTGTGATGGTGACCCCTCCGCAGAAGGAAGGCGGCATTTCTCTATACACACTTGCTGCCGCAAAAATTGCTGGCGTCGATGATATTTATTCCGTTGGTGGTGCTCAGGCAATTGCCGCATTGGCATATGGAACGGAATCCATCCCTAAAACTTCAAAAATTGTTGGCCCTGGAAATGCTTTTGTTGCAGCTGCAAAAAGAATAGTCTCTGGTGATGTTGGAATTGATATGGTTGCAGGCCCTTCCGAAGTTTGCGTTTTGACTGACGCTTCGGCTGATGCCACTGTCGTTGCTGCTGACTTAATGGCTCAAGCCGAACATGATCCACTTGCTACTTGCTATTTGGTGACTTGCGATGAGCAATTCGCGATTAAGGTTCAAGATAGTTTTGAAAAACTTTTGTCTGTTAGTCCACGTGAAGAAATTACGAGGGCTTCTCTTGACAACCAAGGAGTTGTTGTTATTGCGTCTGACATGGAGGCTGCAATTGATGCTGTTAATACTATTGCACCTGAGCACCTTGAATTGCACTGCGAAAACGCAATGGGACTTTTAGGAAAGATAAAGAACGCTGGCGCTATATTTGTTGGTCCATGGAGTTCAGAGCCTCTTGGTGACTATGTTGCTGGCCCAAATCACACTCTCCCAACTGGAGGGACTGCTGCTTTTTCTAATCCATTGTCGGTGGAAGATTTTGTAACTCGCTCTTCGGTTATTTGCTACACACCTGAAGGCTTGATGAATGATGCGCCTGCAACACAAACTATGGCACAAGCAGAAGGTTTGTGGGCACATGCATTATCAGCTGGACTCAGACGCAAGATGATTAATGAGTCAATCAGTTCCTATGACGGAGTTGATTTGGGTGACATAAATAGAATTGCCTGGCCACAGGATTTAAAAACTCCAAGCGCAGGTGAATAAGATGACATCGCTATCTAGTCAGATGAAGACGCTCGTTGCCCCCTCACTTGTTGATTTCGAGCCCTATGATCCAAAATTCACTTCAACAAGAATAAACTTATCGGCTAATGAGAACACTCATGAGATGCCTGCTGGCACGAAAATGGCTGTTTGCGAGGCGCTCTCAAAGGTGCAGCTAAATCGCTATCCCGATCCGATGGCAAATGGCTTGCGCAAAACAATTGCTGAATGGAGACAGTGTGATTCTGCGTGCATTTGTGTTGGGAATGGGGGCGATGAACTTCTTTTCAACTTTTTGCTTGCATTTGGCGGACAGGGAAGAAAACTTCTGAATTGCCCACCAAGTTTTTCGGAATATGAACTTTTTTCAAAAATTACAAACACTGAAGTTGTGAACGTTTGGCGCAATCTTGAAACTTTTTGCATTGACGAAGAAGCTGCACTAAATGCCGCTTCAGATGCCAATTTAGTTATTCTAACTTCTCCAAACAATCCGACGGGTGATGTTGTGTCACGCGAATTTGTCTCATCTGTGTGTGAAGTGTGCCCTGGTATTGTTATGGTTGATGAGGCATATGATGAATTTTCGCGCAAAGAATTATCTTGCGATGACCTTCTTGAGAAGCACGATAATTTGATAATATTGCACACACTTTCCAAAGCGTTTGGACTTGCTGGCATTCGTTGTGGTTACATCATTGCATCTCCAGACATAATCGATGTGTTTGCCTCTGTCCGCCAAATCTATTCTGTAAATGCCCTCACTCAAGCAGTTGCTGCGGCGGTAATCGCCAACAGAGATGAATATCAAGGTGTTTGTGAAGACATTAAGTTTGAGAGACAGCGTTTGCTATCTGCTTTTAATTGCATGAGAGATGACGGGCTACCCATTGAAGTGTGGCCCAGTGAATCTAATTTCTTGCTTGTGAGAGTCCCTGATGCGACTTTTGTTCATAAACGTCTGCGCGATGAGTTTTCAATTCTTGTTCGCGATTTTAGCTCAACTACTGGTTTAAAAAATTGCCTTCGGATCGCAGTTGGCACACAAAGCGAAAACGATGAACTAATAGAAGCAATTAAAACTATATTAAGCACAAACAATTAGTTGATGTATTTATAAAATTAATTTATGTGATGAATTGGCTGAGGTGAGCCTATGTTTATGAGGCATGAACCAAATCAAGTTGATTGCTGGTTCTTTCTATTAGAAGGTTTCTTTGGCTAATTATCTAATCTTGCTATGAAGCTGTGAGGAACTGGGGAACGGATTGTCCCCTATCACGTTGAAGGAGAAATTATGGCTCGTTGTGCTGAAGTTTCAAGAAATACAAGAGAGACACAAATTACTATTGCGCTTAATCTTGATGGTGTAGGGTCATGCGCCGTTTCAACTGGAGTTGGTTTTTTAGACCACATGTTAAATGCTTTTGCTAGACATGGGCTTTTCGATTTAAAAGTGCAGGCTACAGGAGATCTTGAAGTTGATGCTCATCACACAACCGAAGATGTTGGTATTGTGCTTGGTGAAGCGTTTTTTAAAGCTCTCGGTGATAAGGCAGGCATTGCGCGTTTTGGCTCGTCAATAATTCCAATGGATGAATCACTAGTCATGGCATCAGTTGACATCTCTGGTAGGGGCCAAGCCTATTGCGACATGCCAATTCCAGCACCTCGCGTTGGAGATTTTGACACGGAACTCGCAGTTGAATTTTTCTATGCATTTGCGCGCGAAGCTAAAATAACTCTTCATGTGAAGGAGTTAGCTGGAGCGAATTCTCACCACATAATTGAGGCTGCTTTTAAGGCATGCGGCAGGGCCATGCGGCAGGCTTGTGAATTTGATCCTCGTGTAAAAGGAATTCCATCTACTAAAGGTGCTTTGTAATGAGTTTTCCTCGCATAGCTGTTGTCGATTATCACAAAGGGAACCTTTCAAGCGTTGTTAAGGGTCTCACTCGTTCTGGAGCTCATGCTTTTTCCAGCGATGATCCTAGTACTATAGCTTCTGCTGATGGTATCGTGATCCCCGGGGTTGGTTCTTATTATGACGCTGCAGAATTTCTGGGTGAATCTGGTTTAGGTGATGCGATTTTGTCATCATGCAAGGCAGGAAAACCTCTTCTTGGCATATGTTTGGGTCTTCAGCTATTGTTTGAGTGCGGAGATGAAGGCGTTTTGCCATCGAACGAAACCCTTGTTGGGGCTTCTTTGCCTCAATGTAGAGATAATGTTTGCGAGAGCCCAAAAGATCAAAGCCAATCTCTAGATGATTGTGATTCCAAAATCGATAAACGCGTTATTTCAGCTAAAGTCGAGCACTCTCATAAACTGGGGCTAGAATCGAGCCAACTTGATAGTGTTACAACCAATTTTGTAAATTCATCTCTTTACCAAACGTCATTAGAAAAAGATTTCTCTGTGGGCACTGTTTTTAGCGCTAACAGTAAGAATTTTGTTAGAGGTTTTGGTTTTATTGCTGGAGCCTGTGAAAGGCTTGAATCTAGACGCTTGAAAGTTCCGCATGTTGGATGGGACCAACTCCATCTAACTGAGCTTGGAGAGAGAAACGCACTCTTGCGCGGTGTAACCGAGGGAGCAAATGTTTATTTCACGCATTCCTACATTGCTCCTGAAAGCTGTTATGAAAAATTCGTTTTGGCAAAAACACATTATGTAAAAAGTTTTCCTTGTGTTGTTGCATCTGAAAACATCTATGGGGTTCAATTTCATCCTGAAAAATCAAGCAGTCAAGGCTTGTTAATTCTTGAGAACTTCGTTTCTATTGTGAGGGGGGCGTGTTAATGATAGTGTTTCCTGCAATTGATCTCATTGGTGGAAAAGTTGTTCGACTTGAGAGGGGCGATCGCAAAAAAGTTACAGTTTATTCTGATGACCCTCTGAATGTTGCGAAAGGTTTTTTGGAGCAAGGTGCAACATGGTTGCACGTCGTTGATTTGTCTGCCGCTTTTGAAGAAGATGAATATGCCAGAAATGCAAACACCCAAGCTATTAAAAAACTTTGCAAAGAAAGTGGTCTAAATATTGATGTTGGGGGAGGAGTGCGTTCGTTGGAAAGAATCGATGAGTTTGCTAGCTTCGGCGCAAAACGAATTGCGCTTGGAACAGTTCTCATTAAAGACCCTGAGTTTGCTGAGCGTGCAGCCAGTGAATATAAAGAATTGCTCGTTGCAGACGTTGCTTCAAAACAAGGTTTTGTGAAAATAAATGGGTGGAGAGAAAACGTTAACTTGACAAGTGGTGACGTTGTTGAAACACTTGTTTCGCTTGGATTCAAGCATCTTGTGTTCACCGACATTTCACGCGATGGCATGCAAACGGGCATTGACGTTTCGACCTACGAGCACATTTCTCGTGTTGCTGGATTTCCGGTCGTTGCTTCTGGTGGGATTTCGTCACTTGATGACATTAAGGCGCTTGTCTGTGCCGGCGATGTGGTTTTCGAAGGATGCATCATAGGACGCGCACTTTATGAAGGTGCATTTACTCTAAAAGATGCGCTCGTTGTGGCAGAAAGTGCTTGCTAGTGATCTCTCAGCTTGCAAATAGTTTTGTTTTTGGTTCAGACTTTTCGGAAGTTGTCAAGCTAGAGAATGGGTTTGTTAAAACTTTCTTCACAATGGAGTTTGCATATGTTAACTAAACGAGTAATTCCGTGCCTTGATGTCAAGGATGGTCGCGTTGTTAAAGGCGTTAACTTTGTTTCGTTGCGGGACGCTGGTGACCCTGTTGAGTTGGCGGCAGCCTATGACAAAGAGGGAGCCGACGAGGTTGTTTTTCTTGACATAACTGCAACGAGTGATTGCAGGGATACCACGATAGACATGGCAAGCAAGGCAGCCAGTGAGTTATCAATTCCCTACACCGTTGGTGGTGGGTTTCGAGACCTAGCAGGCATGCGTGCGATGGTTGCAGCTGGCGCTGATAAAGTTTCTTTAAACTCTGCAGCCGTCAAAGACCCATCATTGATAACAGATTCTGCAAATGCGTTTGGAAGCCAAGCAGTAATTTGTGCCATTGATGCGAAGCGAGTTGGAAAACCTGGGGCCCCAGGCGCTGACAAGTGGGAAGTTTTTACAGCCGGTGGCAGATGCGGAACTGGAATTGATGCTGTCGAATGGGCAATTGAAGCTTCTAATCGGGGAGCTGGAGAAATTCTGCTCACAAGCATGGATTGCGACGGAACGAAGTCGGGTTTTGACATAGCTCTCACCAGAGCTGTCGCGAGAGCGGTGCCAATTCCGGTAATTGCTTCTGGAGGTGTTGGCACTCTTGAGCATTTCGTTCAAGGCGTTGTTGAAGGTGAGGCAGATGCAGTTTTGGCAGCTAGCGTTTTTCACTTTGGGGAATTTAGCATCCGCCAGGTGAAGGAATATATGGCAAGTCAAGGCATTCCTGTAAGGCTTGACTTTTAATTGCGTGCGGTGGTTTGTCTGTATAGTTAACAGCTAAAGGGTGTAAGAGTTTTGGAACTGTTAGAGGTAGTTTGGTGTTAGCTTTGGATTCTCAACACTGGCGATGTTTGGACTTTTAGAATTTTTGAGGATGTCGACTATATCGTTTGTGCGGACGTTTGTAAGCTGTTGTTTTGAATAAATTGAAGTGATGCTAAAAAAGAAGATAGAGCTATGAGTTATGTAGAAAATATTGAAGAGTTGATTGAGGGCCTAAAGTTTGATGAAAATGGTCTAATTCCTTGTGTGGTTCAGCAGCATGACACAGGAGAAGTTTTAATGGTTGCGTGGATGAATCGTGAGTCCATTAAACTCACAGTCGAGACGAAGACTACTTGGTTTTGGAGCCGCAGCAGGCATGAACTTTGGAATAAAGGGGCAATAAGCGGTAATATCCAGCACGTTTTTGAGTTGTATTCTGATTGCGACAATGACACTCTTCTCGCAAAAGTTGATTCTCCAGGCCCAGCTTGTCACACAGGAAGCAGAACTTGTTTTTTTAATAAATTAGTTTAAGGAGTGATTATGGGAGTTAGAACTGAAAACGTTGTGGATGGAAACATTGGTGACACTCTCGAATCTCTTTCTCAAGTGATTCATTCAAGGAGAGATGCATCTCCAGAAGAGAGTTACACAGCTCGTCTTTTGACCGACGTTGAAGATGAGCTATTAAAAAAAATTGCCGAGGAGGCAAGTGAAGTTATCATGGCCTGCAAAGATAACGACCATGCTCACATTCGTTATGAGGCAGGAGATTTAGTCTATCATTTGCTTGTTGTACTCGAGAGATATGGCGTTACGCTTAATGAACTTGCTGGTGAGCTAAACGCACGTCGAAAATAGCATTTAATATTTGCTTAAGGTCGTCCTTCTGCCGTTGGTTAACATTCCTGCTGTTTATGTCTGACGCTTGCAGAGTTCGACATAGTTTTTGTGGAGCTAATGGTTGTTTTATAGTTCCCACGATTCCCATGAGCCGTCGGCTCTGGGGACATCAAATCGTCTATAGCCAATCTCCCACGCATGTTTTTGGGCTTTTCTTATGCCGTCACAGATAAATCTTGCATTGTGAGCATCTGATCCAAATGTGATTTTCACGCCTGCTTGAAAGAAGTTTTCTAAAAGCCCTTTTGCAGGATAAAAATCACATAGCCCTGCTCGAAATGAAGCGGAAGATATTTCGATTCGGCGATTTGTGTATCTCGCGCATTCTGCCATTTGACTCCACAGTTGTGATAGGTTGGATGGTGGTGCATATGTTTTAGAGAATCTCATTGGCAAGTCAGGATGTGACATTATGTCGAAATTGGCAGGACTCTCGCAAGCAGCGCACCAAGCACTCACATACTTTCTCCACACTTCATTGGGTCCCAGTTCGTCCCACACGTGTAAATCTTGTGAGTAATCAATCCAGCCGTTTCCTGTGAGGGGAGCATCGGCTGGTGCCACATTTTTGCTGCCTGGCTCACCTGCAGCAATTTCAATCTCATTACGAGTTCCCGCATCACCAATCCAATGAACACTTCCTAGTTTTACTTGTGCTTTTCTTGCCCAGTCATCTATGTTTTTTTCGCATCCTGGATACCAATCGCATTCAAATCCAAATATGAACTCAACATTCGGAGCAAAACTTTTAGCTTGCTCTTTAGCTTGTTTAAAACTGCACCTGTGCTCTTCAAGCTTTGAATAAGGAACTTGGCATTCTTGGTTAGGATCCATGCTGGCAGGCAGGGTGAGATGGTCGCTTGACACTAAAACTTTGCAACCTTGGTTGGCAGCTGCTTGCAAGTTTTCTTCAAAAGATGATTCTCCATCAGAAAAGAAAGTGTGCGTGTGGCAATCTATTAAAGCTGCTTGCATGTCTCTCCTCTTTAAGTGTTTAATCCATACAAAAAATTATAGGAGAGGACACTTAAATTCTGCGAGTACCGCCGCTTTGTGCAAATTAGGGAAACATTGCCCATTAGGTTGCTTTTTGTCTGACTGATATAATGGAGTAGTTATTTTAGTTATAGTGGGGGTATTTGTGCCAAGAACAAGGAAAATTCCTGAAAAAGTAGATATTGCACCTCTAATTGAATCTGCAATGAAAAATGATGAAGAGTTGTCAAAGCACATCCAAAATCTTGCAGGCCCAACAAGACGAGGACGTCAAATTTCTTCAACTATTGTTTTTGAAGTAGCAAATAGAGATCTTTCAAAAATTGAACCTTATGCTGAAGATATTGTTGATGGACTCAATCGTCCGGAGAGCCAAACGCGCTGGGAAGTGTTACAAACGTTGACGCTTCTTGTTGATGGGCATGCAAAAGAATGCATGGATTGCATCGAAGCCGCAGAAACAGCCCTTTTTGATGAGAACTCTGGCTCTTTGCGCTTGGCTGCGTTTGTTTTTTTGTGCAAACTGGGTGCCACAACTGAGGCTCGTAGCCGTGAGGTTTGGCCTCTCATCGATGAAGCGACTCAGTGCTGTCATGGTGACATCGAGTTCGGCGACATGTTGAATTCTCTCGTTGAGTTTTCTGATGGAAAAATCGACCCAGAAGTCGCAGGCGAGCTTGCAGAATTGATGAAGTTTGATGCAGAAAATTCGACTGGGAATTTGTTTGCCAAAAGCACAGCAATCATTGACAACTGTAAGAAAAAATCAAAAAAGAAATAACTTCTTTAACGAGAGAAAGGACCAGCATGCCAAACAAAAAATCAGGGTTAGACATGCTTTTAGATGCTTTAGCTCAAAGTAACGTTAAAATCGGTGAAGAATTTGGTCGCTCGTCTAGCGATTCTTCGCGAGATAGCAATTCGCACGATTCCTCTACAAGTCAAGGTGGCTCAGAACAAAGCCACAGCGGTGGCGGTTTTGGAGGCCACGGTGGCAACGGTGGCGGACGCTCCAACATTCTTAACGTTTCATTCAACGGACCAAAAACTAACAAAGGCAAAATTAGTCTCATAGTCGCGCTTGTTTTGATTTTGGGCGCGGCCTATTGGTGGTTTCATCCTGCGCTCAGCATTCATTCTGTTGATGTTTGGATGTTTATTCTTGTGTTTGTTGCATTGCCGCTTTGGCTTTTCTTTTCTTCACGTGTGCAAGCCTACAAACATGGACGCGGAAAAATAGAACCGAGCCCATCAAAGGAAAAGAGATTCAAAAAATTGATGTGGATACCAATTCTCATCGTTATCGCATATTTTTTGGGTCAACTTTTTTCGTTATCAATTGTTCCTGGGAATGCGGAGAGATATTCTAAAGTTATTACCACTGACACGCTCGAGTTCAAAGAAGACATTAAAGAGGTTGACTACAACCAGATTCCAGTCATCGACAGGGATTCAGCGATTCTTCTTGGCAATCGTGAAATGGGAACAATATCGGAATATGTTTCTCAGTTTGAAATTTCAGATCTCTACTCTCAAATTAACTATCAGGGAAAACCAGTTCGAGTCTCTCCTTTAAATTATGCCGATTTGTTCAAATGGTTTACGAACAAAGATAAAGGACTGCCTGCATATGCACTTGTTGACATGACAACACAAGAAGCTGACATTGTTCGTTTAGGTGACACTCCGATGTATTATTCAACAAGTGAACCACTAGAAAGAAACATTGATCGTTATGTTCAGTTGAAATATCCGACATACATTTTTGATGAAAAAAGTTTTGAAATTGATGAGAGTGGACATCCATACTGGATTTGCCCTGTTAGAAAATACACGATTGGTCTGTTTGGTGGCTACACAATCTACCGCGTTGTAATTTGCGATGCAACAACTGGTGAGACTCAAAGTCTAGCCATTGAAGATGTCCCAGAATGGGTGGATCGCTGCTTTCCGGCAAATTTGTTGATTGAACAATATAACTGGTATGGAAAATATCACAACGGATGGCTCAATTCGTTCTTGGGACAAGAAGGTGTTGTTAAAACCACACCAGGGTCAGGCAGTATTCTTGGCTATAACTACATCGCTAAAGATGACGATGTTTGGGTGTATACGGGCGTAACTTCGGCCACTTCCGACGACTCAATCATTGGTTTTGTGTTGATGAATCAGCGCACGCAAGAGTCGCATTTTTATTCTGTTAGTGGCGCAACTGAAGAATCGGCAATGGGATCAGCTGAAGGTCAGGTTCAAAACCTAAGGTATTCCGCCACATTCCCACTCTTGATTAATGTGGCTAATCAGCCAACCTATTTCATGGCGCTAAAGGACAGCGCTGGCCTTGTTAAAAAGTTTGCCATGGTCGACATCCAGCGGTATCAAAATGTTGCTGTTGGTGACACCGTTGCCCAAACACAGCAAGCCTATGAAGCGCTATTAGCAACCAATGGCCTTGTTTCAGAGGAAAACAAGCCTGCTAATGTGACGGAGGCTAGTGGAATAATTTCTCTTCTTAGTCAGGTAGTTCTTGACGGGAACACTCATTTTTATGTAATGCTTGAAGGCGACAGTAGTCTTTACGACTTTAAAATGCCAAACATGCTTGATATTGTTCGCTACAAAGAAGGTGACACAATTACGTTTGATTATGTGCGAGCTGACGGTGGAAGCCTTGAGGCATATGCTATCAAGAGGTAATCTAGCGCGGGCTTTCTAAAGCATTTTTTGAGGTGGATTGAAAAAAAGGTTTTTAGAAAATAAAGGGAATTTTGCGTGGCGACTCTTTGCAATCGCGGCAATTAGTGTCGTCACGATTTATCTTGGGTTTTTTTCGATTACAAATAAAAGCCTTGTTCACAATGGCGACATTCGTGATCGTTCAACTCCAGTAGAGGAATTCTTTCAAAAGAAAGCTGTGAAAGTTGACGACGGTGAGTGGAATGAAGTTTCTAATCACAGTGATCTTGAGAATTTTTTAGGGCCTTTAGTAAAAGATGGTGACTCAAGGATTACTTTATCTGCTGAAGTGCTTGAAATTGAAATTCATGAACTTTATTTTTACTCTAATGCAGACAACATAACAATTAAAAATCTTGAAGACGATTCCATAATTTTTGAGAGAAATGCCTCAGAACATAAACGCCTTCAACATTACTATGGCTATGGATGGAATCGTTTTTTGTGCGAACCACACACTTCCATTGAAGTAACTGTTTCGGGGCCCAACGCTGCCCAAGATTTAGACGATTTTTGCTCTAGTCTCTACTCAGAAGACGGCATAAATTTGTTACAGAAGCAGCTTGTTAAGCATTCTGTAAACATTATTTTAGGTCTAATAATTTTGCTAATTGGATTATTTTATGCATTCACACTTTTTCTTTTGAGGGCAACAAAAAAAGAGATTTCGCCGCATTATTTTTCGACTGGGACTCTTCTCATCGCAGGCGCAATCTGTTGCTTGATTGATTATCACTACACTTGTTTGATTTTTTCTGAAGTTCAGGTTGTCAATTGGATCGACTATGCTTCTCAATTGCTAATTGTTGTCTCTATTGTTGATTATTTGCGCTCACTTCTAACGAGCTCCAAATCACAAACTGTGGGTTCTTTAATCTTTGGAGCCTTGATAGTGTGTGCTGGCTTTTCTTTGATTTTAGCTGCAGCGGGAGTCTTTGGTTTAAAAGAGTGCGTCCAAATTGCTGCTCCAATAGCTATCGCTGGGATAATTGTGCTCATTGTGCTCGTTTTAATTGAAATGAGAAGTCGTTACTGGCGCGAGAACCTTCTTTTCGTTCCTTTCGCATGTGGTGTGTCAATCATGGCTTTATTTGAGATGGTTCATTATGTGATATCAGGAACGTTCTGGGTCATTTTGTTTGAAATTGGACTTTTGGTGTTTGGCATATCACAACTGCGCCTGCTCATTGTTGAGGCAAACGAAAAATTGCTTCAAGGGGAAAAGGCTGAACGCTTGCGTGCGAATTTAGTGCAAGCTCGAACACAAGTTATGTTGAGCCAAATACAGCCACATTTCTTGTATAACGTTTTGGCTTCGATCGCCCGCCTTTGCGACAAAGACCCAAAGCAGGCAAAAGCGCAAGTCCTAACTTTTGCTGATTATATGCGGGAAAACATGGACGTTTTGTCACAGGCTCGTCTAATTCCATTTAAAAAGGAGCTAGAGCACATTCGTCATTTCATGGCACTTGAAAAGATGAGATTTGGCGACGACCTTGCTTTCAAAGAAGTAATATCTTTTGATGATTTCTATGTTCCACCGCTCTGCATACAAGCAATGGTGGAAAACGCCGTTCGTTATGGTGCATGTGCGCTTGAGGAAGGAGGCACAGTTATTCTTTCAGCAATCAAAGAAGGAAATTTTGCGGTTGTAAAAATTAAGGATAACGGACCTGGTTTTAATCCCAAAAAAAGTCCAGAAGTTGGGAAGACTCACTTTGGGATTGAGAACTCGCGAAAGCGAATTGGAGCCTTCCCTGGAGCAGAATTTTCAATTGATAGCTCTCATGGAAAAGGATGCACTGTTACAATTCGCTTGCCCATCGGCTTGGAAGAGGAGTTTAATTAATGGAAATTCTCTGTGTTGATGATGAGATGCTTGCTCTTGAGCTTTTAGAGGATTCGGTAAAAGCGGCTGTGGATACTGCCAATGTGCATTCTTTTTGCAAGCCAAAAGAAGCTCTTGCATATGTGGCTAATGGGGGAGTAGTTGACATCGCTTTTCTTGACGTTGAAATGAGAGGGATGACTGGCGTAGAATTAGCTGAAAAGCTAAAGGCGACACTTCCTTTTTTGAACATCATATTTGTTACAGGATTTGGACACTATGCAACAGATGCTATGAATTTGCGAGCTTCTGGCTATGTAACAAAACCTGTCACAGTAGAAAAAATCAAATGTGAATTAAAGAACTTGCGCTATTCCGTTAAAAATTTGTGTGCCTTGTGTGCAGAGCGTGAGCAATGCAATGTTGCATTCATAGATGGAAGCTGTGATCCAAAAACTGGAGTTTGCAAAAGATTGCTGGGGTCAAACGCGCCTGCAAAAAAACTGGAAGTTCGTTGTTTCGGCAATTTTGAAGTTTTTTACAACGGACAGCCTTTGAAATTTAGCAGGGGACTTGCAAAAGAGGCTTTTGCCTACTTGATTGACCGGCGTGGTTCGTCTTGCACAATTCGTGAACTTGCTGCGGTTTTATTTGAAGATAAGCCATATGATTCAACAAGGCAAAGTTACCTTCAGTCAATAATTTCTTCATTGATGAAGACCTTTGAGTCGGTTGGTGCAAGAGAGTGCATTATCAAAAGTTACAATAGCATTGCCGTCGACGTCAATTATGTTGACTGTGACTATTACAATTTTTTGGCTAGCGACGAGTCGGAGCGAGATGGATTTTGGGGAGAGTATATGAGCCAATACTCGTGGGCTGAATTGACTGCGGCAAATTTGTCGCTTAATTTCTAGTTATTGCTAGTTTTCGTTAAAGATTAATTTAAGCTCAAATAAAATTAACAAAAGAGGAGCTTCCCTATTTGGTGGTGGTGGTGGTAGGGAGAGCTCCTTTTTTATCATGTTTACAATGCCTGGAGATTTAGACGAGGTTATTGGCATTGCCTGGGGTCTCATTTATTCTTTTCGCTATCAGCGCGACCCCATTTGCTTTAGCTATTGATTAAGCAAAACAATAAGAAACTTATCTCACGTCTCTTCAATTAATCTTTTTGGTGGCTTTATTTGAGACTTTTAAAAATTAAAAACGCTGATTTATTATCAGCGTTCGTTCTTTTTTCTAGTTCAAATTCCACCACCTGTTTCTGTAATTTCCTTGTATAAAACAAAATAGCAATCTGAGTGTCACAAAAGAACAACATTATTTAGAATTCAATTTTTAAAAAGATTTTTTAAAAGAATGAGGCGTCCATCCTTAAGGTGGTGGTGGTAAGAAGGACGCCATTCATATTTCGCGATGCCTGGAGATTTGGATGGTTGGGGGCATCGCTTCGGGCCTTTAAATAACCATCAGAAACCTTAGATAAAGATATAAGGTTCTTGTCATTTTGCCCTGGGTTTTAAAAATAGGCGAATTTTTTAAAACTTATGGACTTTATAGACTGCACAGTGTCACAAAACAACAACAAGAGCTTCATCGCTTTTCATTTGCTTTTTGTTTAAAAGCGCCACTTTTTTTGATGTATAATTTCTAGTCGCGTTTGAGAGAACGCGTTTGATAACAGAATAGTTCTGCTGCTTAAGACAGTCGGTACCGTTAAGGTTTAATTGAGGAATCAGCCTACCGAGGTGGTTAATGAAATTCATATGAATTGATTTACCCTTGTCTTTTTGCGGTTTTCGCAGAGCAAGGGTTTTTTTGTGCCCAGCTAACGGCAGAACTTAGCTTGCTAATTAAAAGATTGGAGGTGAAATAGGTTTATGCCAAATGCTGCAAATCAAGAACAGCTCGCTCAAATTAAAGAGAGCCTTTCTAATGCTGGTGCAGTTTGGGTAGTCAACTACCGTGGACTCACTGTTAAGCAAATCCAACAACTTCGTCGCGACATTCGTGCCAATGATGCTCAAATGTTTGTTTTGAAGAACACGTTGATGCACATCGCATTAGAAGAGCTTGAAATGCCTTCAATGGATGACATTTTGAGCGGCCCTTCTGCATTTGTTTTCACTGGAGAAGATCCAGTCGCAAGTGCAAAGGCTATCAAGAATTTTGCTAAGGACAATGAAGCGCTTGAAATCAAGGGCGGAATTATGGATGGTGCATTCCAGGACGCTGAAGCGGTTCAAGCAATTGCAGATCTTCCAAGCCGCGAAGAACTCATTGCAAAGCTCCTCGGAACTATCAACAATCCTATGGCAAAGACAGTTCGCACACTCAATGCAATCCTCGAAGCACCTGTTCGTGCAATTTCAGAGATTGCAAAAAAGGCTGCTTAAATCTAGCTGCCTAAAAGTTGCCTCATAGAGGCTCGATTTTTGATTATTATTTTTGAAAGGATGTTATAACATGGCTATCACTAGAGAAGAAATTGTTGAAGCATTAAAAGAAATGCCTGCTCTTGAGCTTTCTGAACTCGTAAAAGATCTCGAGGAAGTATTCGGCGTAAGTGCTGCTGCTCCTGTTGCAGTTGCTGCTGCTCCTGCTGCTGGTGGCGCAGAGGCTGCTGAAGAGAAAACAAACTTTGACGTTGTTCTTGAGGGCTTTGGTGACAACAAGATTGCTGTTATTAAAGTTGTTCGTGAACTCACTGGTCTTGGTCTTAAAGAAGCAAAAGAAGCTGTTGAGAGCGCTCCTAAAGCAATCATTGAGGGTGCAGACAAAGACAAAGCTGAAGATGCAAAGGCAAAAATTGAGGAAGCAGGCGGTGCTGTTACCCTTAAGTAGTTTTTGCAAAAAGCTTAAACTTTATTTAAAGAGCTCGCAAATTGCGGGCTCTTTTTGCTTTATTTGCAAGAATTCGTAAAATGTTTTTATGGCAAGAGAATCTATGAAATCAAGAGTTGAGCGCGCACTTGAGGTTGAGCGCAGAATGGAGGCTCGTTATGGCGCGCGTATATGTCCACTTGATTTTTGGGGTGACCCATTTAAGCTTCTCATTGCCGTGATGCTCTCAGCGCAAACTACCGACAAAAGCGTTAACAAGGTAACACCTGTGCTTTGGGAGAAATATCCCACTCCGCTAGATTTGAGCTATGCTAACCCAGCTGATGTTGCCTCAATCATTTCAAGAATTGGCCTTTATCGTGTAAAGTCTGAGCGGTGTGTTGCTATTGCTGATGCTATCGTTAATAAATATGAAGGGCACGTGCCCTGCGATTTTGACGAGTTGCAAAAAATGCCAGGGGTTGGCAGAAAGACTGCGAATATCGTCATGAATGAGGGATTTGGAAAGCCTTGTGGAATTGCAGTTGACACGCATGTTAATCGCATTGCTCACATGCTTTCCTTCGTCCCAAGAGATGTTAAAGACCCGAATAAAGTTGAGCAAGAATTGTTAAAACTTTATCCAAAAGAATACTGGGGAAAAATCAATCACCAATGGGTACTGTTTGGGAGAGAAGTGTGTGTCGCTAGGCACCCAAGGTGCAACACATGTCCACTTTCCGACATTTGCCCCAGTGAAATTCTTGGTGATTAATTGTAAAAGCGACCCAATTCGCTTAAATCTCAAAAGAGTTCAAGAATGTGCTCACTAGAGCATCTTCAATTCTCTTGAAGACTTCACTCTTTGGGTCTAGGCGCAATATGATTTTTTCCATCAGGTTTTCTCTTGTCACACTATCGCAGTAGCCTCGCTTGAGTCCTGAGTTGTATGCCTCGGCAATCGCTTCATTAGCAATAACCTCAATCTCGTGTCGAGTTAGCCCTTCGCAGAAATCTGCAAGTTCAGAATTGTTTAATCCACGAAGTGAGGGATGGTTGTTCGAAAGCTGATTCCAGAGCTGTATTCTTTCCGATTTAGTTGGTAGCTCAATGTTAACCTCGCTAAAATCTCCAAGTAAATCAAGAATTTCTTCAGGAATCATTTCCTGGTCACACGCTGTACAAATTATTTGTACTTTTGGATTTTCAACGCATTTTTCAATCAGGCCTAAAAACTCTTTGCCGGCTGGTGTTAGTTTGACCGGAACGATTGGCTGCATTGAGTCACCCAAATCAAATGGGTCCTCATCGAAGAAAATCGACCAGTCTTCAACGTTTTCAACAATCAAAAGGCCATCGTTTTCTGCCAGCCACAGCAAAGGTGTTTTTCCGCGACTAAGATTTATGCAAGTTTTGTTTGCTGCGGCAGCAATTCCAGGCAGACCTGTTGGGGTGTCTTGAATCATGAGTCTCACAGTCGCGCATGACAACTCATCGGCTGTTGCATCTAGAAGAGGTTCAATCTCTTCTGGTGTGTCACCAATCATCACGAGCGGTTTTAGAGCAGGGCGTGATGTCATGCCGTGAAAACGGTTAAGAGCATTGATTATGCTTTCATTTTGACTTTGCGTGCGATCTCCAAAGCCCAAGAATTTGAGTTTAGTTACAGCTTTTTCATATCCCGCCAAATCGACGTAAGCAAAAGGATGATAGTCTGATGCTGCAACACCTTGCAATCCATTTGCCGAATGCAGAATGCTTTCAGCGTCTTTGAAGTCTGCATTTTCATATGGCGCTTTTTCATTTTTTTTGACCTCAGGCTCTGAGGACTGTTCGCTTCCAGCTAGCTCACGTTTGAACTGTGCAAGCCACTCTGGAATGTTGTCATTCTTTTTGTTGCTGTTAACGTTTTTGTTTTCGCCGTCTGCCAACTTGGTCCACCTCCTTAAAAATTACCCAAGGTATCCAAATTCTAGACCTTCGCCATGTGTGATTCGCTATAAATCTCCGTCTATTCATATAGTATATGAAACAAATTGAAAAGCAACTTGAGAGGCTTCCTAATGAGTTTATTTGACCTAAAAATCGATGAAAAAATTGCAGATTTCGGGATTGGACATGCTACTGACAATGATGCGCTGACAGGAGTGAGCGTTGTTGTTTGTAAAGAAGGAGCTGTGTGTTCTTGTGATGTTCGTGGAGGCGGACCTGCTACTCGTGAGACTGATCTTTTGAGTCCAGAGAAAATGGTCGAGCGCGTGCATGCGGTTGTGTTGTCGGGAGGTTCAGCTTTTGGCTTGGAGGCTGCAAGTGGTGTTGCTCGCGTTCTTCGAGATGAAAAAATTGGTTTTCGGGCTGGCACAGATATTGTTCCAATTGTTCCAGCGGCTTGCATTTTTGATTTGGGAGTTGGAAAATGCGTTTTCCCTGATGTCGAAATGGGAAAAGAAGGTGCGAGGAATGCTTTAGATAATGTTGGAAAAACACAAGCTCCAGGAGTTGGAGTTGTGGGTGCAGGCGCAGGTGCTTCAGTTGGACTTAAAGGTGTGCCCCTAGTCAGCCCGATGAAATCTGGAATAGGTTATTCATTCGCAAGCTTTGGGAAATTAAAAGTTTCGGCCCTCACGGTTGTGAACGCTCTTGGAAATGTATATGAATCAAATGGAGACTTTCTTGCGGGCATCGAAAATGAAAAGACGATGATTGCAGCTTTCAAAGCGATGAATATAAAATCGAAATTCGGGGGAGTCAAAAACACAACACTTTCTGTTGTAATGACAAACGCAAAAGCAACAAAATCGATGTGCAAAAAAGTAGCCAGTTGCTCCCACGATGGATATGCTCGCTCAATCAACCCAGTTCACACTCAAAACGATGGAGATGCAGTTTTTGTAATGGCTTCTGATAAAGTTGCAGCCGATGTTGACGTAATTTCTGTCATGGCGGCCGAAGTTGTTGAAGAGTCAATTCGTGAGGCAGTTAGACATGCAAAAAGCGTTGCTGGTCTTGTGGGCCTTTCTCGTTAATGTGCAAATCTAGAATCATTGGAAAAGAAACTTAGAAGCTTGTCTCATTTATAGGAAAGCTATTGAAACGTTAGACGAATTTGTTTGGTAGTTTGCTGTGGTTGCTTTTCTAGATTTCGTCTAGACCGCGCCGGAGCTCTTTAAATTGCCTTGTTACCTCATCGACGGCAACATTAGCCTTTTCTTTCGACTCAATACTTGCTTTTGTAATCGCAATTGCCACACAAACTGCCTCTGTTTTAGTGTGAGTTATTGAAATTGGTATGTCGGTCACACCTGCTTTGTCTGCAATTGTCTTGGCTTTGTTGTGTAAAAGAACTTTCGGCTCACCATTTCTTTCGATTTTGACTTCAACGTCTCTATAACCAACGCCTCTCCCAAAACCAACACCGAGTGATTTTAATACAGCCTCTTTTGCAGCAAAACGTGCCGCAAGGTGCACTTCTGGATTAGTTTTTTTGTTAGCATAGTTTATTTCTGATTCAGAAAACATCTTATTAACAAAGCTTGGCGTGCGTTTACATATGAGCCTAAAGTGAGAAATGTCAACTACATCCACGCCTAGGCCAAGCTGCTCAGAGTTCGCATGAATAGAAAGTGCTTGGTCGACAACTTCTTGCATATGTCTTCTTCTTGTCACGGTTTTTGATTATAAAGCAGGCATTATAATGACTTCATGCTCGCAAATGAAATCAACAATATATTTATAAAAAACAACTGCGCAATCGATTTTTTTAAAAATATCGATGAAGGAAAAGATGCATCTTTGGGGCTGTCTAGCTCGGCGAGACCGATGTTTGCTTCTCTTTGTTTTGAGCATTTGAATGGTCCGCTTCTTGTCTTGCTCTCTGGAGCAGACTCTGCGCACAGTTTCGCGAGACAAATGTGCGCATTTACTGACCCTAAGAAAGTTTATGAATTTTCAGATTATGGCTTCAAGCTAACAGATGACAGGGCAATCGACCCAAAAGCCTGCTCTAACAGATTCATGTGTTTGCATGCTTTAGCGACAGGACAAAATGTGGTTGTTGTTGCATCTGTCTCAGCTGTAATGCGCCTTCTTCCTGACTCTCGCGATAACTACACTCTGCCCCTTGTTTTTTCTCCTGGTGAAGAATTAATAGTTGATGACGTGATTGAATCCTTGATTACTAAAGGATATGAACGTGTTAACAAAATTAAGAACAGAGGTGATTATTCTTTTGTTGGCGGGACGCTTGATGTTTACCCGGGAAACATGGACTATCCAGTGAGGATTGATTTTTTTGGAGATGAAATTGAATCGATTCGAAAGATATTTCTATCAACGGGTCAAACGATAAAAGATGTTGGTGCAGTCGAAGTTTATCCAGTGTGTGAGCTTCCCCTTACTAAAGAAAACAAGTTTTTTGCCAATAGAGAACTCGAGTCAAAAGCAAAAACTAACGCTTCAATGCGAAAACTTCGAAACGTTTTGGAAGATGGCATAAACTTAAAAGAAGCCCACCTACTGATGCCGCATTTGTGCAAAAGGCAAAGTTCATTTAGCGATTATTTGGCTGACAATGTGACAGTTGCAGTGTGTGAACCCACGTCGGTGATTATGGAGGCTAACAAGTTTTTAGCCGACCTTGATAAAGAATTAACTGGCACCTCTCACAAGGTTGACGAGTTTGCGTCCTCAATTTTTGATATTAGTTTTCCTAATGTTCGTCACATTACTTTTGAGTCAATAATGAGGTCGGTTGACGTTTCTGTCGATGATGAAGTAAAAATTCTACGCACTAATTCAGGCGGTGTGGAGATTCCTATTGTTGACAGAATAAAAGACTGGTTTGACGCTGGTTTCAAAGTTTTATTTGCGGACCCAGATCCAAATTCTGCTCGGGCAACTAAAGACGATTTGTTAGAAACTGAGATTTCGATTGGAGATTATGAATTAACTGAAAAGATTGCTCCACGAGTTGTCAATTTTTCTTCAGCTTCGGTTCCTCTTGGGTTTGTTATTCCGCAGGCCAAGTTTGTTCTTGTTTCTAAAAATGACTCTAAAGGCTTGCTTTCGGGCATGCGTCGCTCTAAAAGCATCGACATCACGAAAATTACTTTTCCCTATAAACCAGGAGATTATGTTGTCCACATGAACTTTGGTGTGGGGAAGTTTGTTCGAATTGTCACTCGTGACATCGATGGTTCTAAGCGCGATTACATGGAGCTTCATTATGCAGAAGGAGACAAGCTCTTTTTGCCTGTTGAACAGCTTGATCGCGTCACACGATATGTTGGGGCTGAAGCTGATAACCCCCGTCTCACAAGACTTAACACTCACGATTGGTCAAAAGCCGTCAATAAAGCTCGAGCAGCGACTAAGAAGTTGGCGTTTGATCTTGTAGATGTTTATTCCAGGCGTGCAAACGTTACAGGTTTTTCTTTTGAGATTTCTGACGAAACAAAACAGGTGCTTTCGAGCACGTTTGAATTTGATGAAACAAAAGACCAGGCTAGTGCCATAAACGATGTGTTCCAAGACATGCATTCGAAAAGGATTATGGACCGACTCGTTTGCGGTGACGTAGGGTTTGGAAAGACTGAAGTTGCAATTCGAGCTGCCTTTGTTGCAGTAAAAAACAAAAAGCAAGTCATGCTTCTTTGTCCTACGACAATTTTAGCTCAGCAGCATTTCGAAACATTTTTAAACCGACTTGACCCGCTCGGCGTAAATGTTGATGTCATATCACGATTTAGAACAAAAAAGCAGCAGAAAGAAACGCTTGCCGCGTTTGCTGAAGGTCGTGTCGATGTTCTCATTGGAACTCACAGGCTTTTGTCTCGAGATGTCAATCCAAAAGAGTTGGGCCTAATGATAGTTGACGAGGAACAACGTTTTGGCGTTGGGCACAAAGAACAACTCAAGGATTTGCGTGAAACAATAGAAGTTTTAACCCTGTCAGCAACTCCAATCCCCAGGACATTACAGATGTCATTGTCGGGCGTTCGTGACATGTCGCTCATTTTAACTCCGCCCAAAAAGAGGTTGCCTGTGAAGGTTCATGTTTCTAGCTGGAACCCTGATGTGGTGAGTGAGGCTTTGCGTTTTGAGTTTGCCCGTGGTGGGCAAGTATATTACGTCTCGAACCGTGTAAAAACCATTGATTTGACGCTACAAAGAGTGCAAGAAATTGTTCCTGAGGCACGAATTGGTGTTGCGCACGGTCAAATGTCTAAACTCGAGCTAGAGCATGTTATGGAGGATTTCGCTGCTGGCAAACTCGACGTTTTAATTGCGACCACAATCATAGAAAGCGGAATTGATAACAGAAACACTAACACGTTAATCATAGAAGACTCTGAGCGCCTAGGCCTCGCTCAGATGTATCAGCTAAAGGGCAGGGTAGGAAGGTCTTCTGTGCAGGCACATGCCTATTTTATGTATCCTGACAACATGCCATTAACAGAGGATTCAAAGAGTCGACTTGAGGCAATTGATGAGCATCAGGAGCTTGGAAGTGGACTTCGAATTGCGATGCGAGACCTTGAAATTCGCGGAGCAGGTGAGATGTTTGGTGCCGAGCAGTCTGGAAACATGAGTGCTGTTGGTTTTGATTTGTTTGCAGCAATGCTAAATGAGGCAATAGTCAATGAGCGAGAAGGAAACAATGAGGCCGACGACCGCGCAATTCACGTTTTAAGTGACATTTCTGTAAACATCAATGAGTCTGCGCGTCTTTCCGATGACTTTATCGAAGATGTGGCAGAGCGCGTTATGCTCTATCGCCGAGTTGCAAATGCATTTAGCTCAAATGATGTGTCAGAAATCTTTGATGAAGTTAAATCGAAATATGGGGAGATGCCCGATGAGGCACTTAATTATTTCGCTAAAGCGAAACTTCGATCTTTCTGCTTTGAAAATAACATCACTAACATTTCTATAGCAGGTGGCTATTTGGTGGTTGAGCCAATAGAATTGAACAGCGAGTCGGTTGCTTCCGTGAGACATCTATCAGCTCTTTATTCAAAAAACAAAAAGCGTCTTAAAGTTCCTTTTCACAATATAGACAGTGGGGCAGGCAAATGTCTAGATGCTCTTTCGTTTTTGAGTGATTTGCTATAATTCTTTGGCTTAATAAAGTTGATTTTTATGGAGACAATTTATGTCGAACAATCAAGTGCGCGTTAGATTTGCGCCTTCACCAACAGGGATGCTTCACATTGGTGGCGCAAGAACTGCTATTTATAACTGGGCTTTTGCTAGGGCACAGGGCGGAAAGTTTATTCTTCGAATTGAGGACACTGATCGCGAACGTTCTACCGACGAAAACACACAAATTATTCTTCGTGCTTTGAAGTGGCTTGGTCTTGACTGGGACGAAGGTCCTGAGATTGGCGGTGAATTTGGTCCCTATTTTCAGACTGAGCGCATGCAAACATACAAAGATGCTCTTTACAAACTCATCGAGAGCGGAGATGCTTATCCTTGCTTTTGTACAAAAGAAGAACTCGATGCGAAACGCGAAAAAGCCAACAAAGAACAAGGCGGCTATGCTGGATATGATGGCACCTGCAGACATCTTTCTGCTGAAGAGGCAAAGAGAAGAATTGAAGCAGGACAACCTCATGTTTGGCGACTAAAAGTGCCAAAAGACCATGCTCCAATAACATTTGATGACGAAGTTTATGGTCACATGGAATTTCCTTGTGACGTTATGGACGATTTAATTCTTGTTAGAACCGACGGAATGCCAACATATAACTTTGCGGTTGTGTGTGACGATTCAAACATGAGAATCACTCATGTAGTTAGGGGTGACGATCATCTTTCTAACACTCCTAGACAAATTTTAATTTATGAAGCGCTAGGCCTTGAAGTGCCAACTTTTGCGCATCTGCCAATGATTTTGGGAAGTGATGGAAAAAAGCTCTCAAAACGCCATGGTGCAACTAATGTTGAAGAATATCGCGATGCTGGGTATTTGCCTGATGTAATGGTTAATTTTCTTGCGTTGCTCGGATGGTCTCTTGATGGTGAAACAACAATTATTCCGCGTGATGTTTTGACGCAAAAATTCTCATTGAACCGCATCAACAAAAAAGACTGTATCTTTGATGAGACTAAGCTTGACTGGATGAACGGCGCCTACATTCGGGATATGGATGTTGATTCATGGGCAAACGTTGCGCTTCCTTGGATTAAAAAAACAGAAGGCGCTAAAACATCTCACATTAATGTTGACATCGATTTTGCAAAGAGCATTTGTCCTCTTTTAATCGAAAGAATGGTACGTTTTAACGAAATTCCTAAAAAGATTGAATATTTTTTCTGGGACGATTCTGTTGTGCTTGATGAGAAATCTGTCAACAAAGTTCTTTTAAAGGAAGGTGCTCGTGCCGATGAGGCTTTGCGCATTGCAATGTCTGTTCTCACTGACGAATCGAATTCATGGGAATTCGAGCCATTGCAGGAAAAAGTTAAGGCCCTAGGAGAAAAGGCAGGCCTTAAGCCAAAGTTGATTTTTCAACCAATCAGAGTAGCTGTGTGTGGAAACATGGTTTCACCTCCTTTGTTTGAGTCTATTGTTCTCATGAAGAGGGAAGACGTGATTGCAAGAATCCAGTTTGTCCTAGACAAATTTTTTGCATAAACGTTCTGTGGTAGAATAGGTAACTCATAAATATTCATTACTTGGCCTTTGCGGATCAGCAATCACACTTCAATCGAACAACAAGCTGAGCCAGCCCGACTGTGTGGGCGGGGACTTGAGTTTGTGACAAAACACGTTAGATGGAGTTTTTTGAAGATTAATTCTAGAAATAAAAGCTTTTCGGCGGTTGCAAAACCAACTGCACGAGTTAGCGTTCTAACAGTTGCACTATGTGTTGTTTGTGCTTTTGTTTTTATCTCTGTTGCAGGCATTTCCTATGCTAATGGGTTTAGCTTCGGTGAGCCCCAAGTAAAAGTTGAAGATAAAGCGGCCACCTCTGCAACCGATTTTGACGATGACACAACCCATGAATCTGATGCCCTTAAGGCAACGACTAAGCGAGATGTCTCAGCCCTCTATAACGAAATTAAAGACGAAGAAGACGAAAAAGCTCGCATTGAAGCAGAAAAAAAACGCAAGCACGACAATGAATGCATAAATCGTGGTGTTTCCAACAAAGCTGCGGCTGGAAATCCAAACGATGGCGTTGATTTCACTATTGGCAGAGATGAATTCGTTTCACTTTGGGGCGCAAGAATAAATGCCTATCTCGCTGGCTCTGCATTAGATGGCTACGGCGAGATTTTTGCTAATGCGGCGTTTGAATATGGTGTTGACCCTCGCGTTTCACCTGCTATTTCTAACACTGAGTCAACAAAAGGAGCAAATTGCTTCAGGTCTCACAACGCTTGGGGCTGGATGGGAACCGCTCATTGGTCCGACTGGGAGACAGCTATTGATGCACATGTTAGCGGCTTTGCAAGTGGCTATGGCTACACTGTGACTTTGTCTGCTGCTAAGAAATATTGCCCTCCAACATATGAAGATTGGTATGGCAAAACCATTTCGCAAATTGCTTTAATCTAGACACAGTTTCTATTTCTGTTCAATTGACTATAATCTCTTAAATTATGAGCAATATTATTGTCATAGGGTGCGGTCGAGTGGGTTCTCAACTAGCTGAAGGGCTGTCGTTGCAAGGGCACAACGTTTCTTGTATCGACAAGAATTCCGCAGCTTTTGAGGCCCTTGGCTCCGATTTTAACGGCGTCAAAATTCAAGGCTTAGGGTTTGATGTTGACACTCTTGAGCGAGCTGGTTCAGAAGATTGCGATGTTGTGGTTGCATGCACCCAAAGCGACGACGTCAATCTCATGGCTTGTGAAGTCGCAAAACGTTTGTGCGGAGTTGATAGGGTTATCGCACGACTTTACAATCCAACTCGTCTTGAAGTTTATGAAGAACTTGGTATTGAATACATTTGCGGCACAACACTCATTGCAAAAGCAATTCTAAAGAAGGTAGAAAAGCCATGTATGTCGTAATTGCCGGAGGCGGAAAGATTGGTTTTTACCTTGCTGAAACGATTATAGAAAACGACAATGAGGTTGCAATCATCGAAAAAGATGAGCAGTTGTGTAGTTCCCTAAGTGAAAGGTTGACCGGCCGGTTTCTAGTTATTCAAGGAGATTGCTGCGAAAGTCGCATATTACAAGACGCTGGCGTTGACCGTGCTGATGTTTTTGTGGCAAGCACAGGTCAAGACGAAACCAATCTTGTTTCTTGTGAGCTGGCTGATTGTCTCTTTGATGTCCCTCGTGTTGTTGCTCGCGTTAACAGCCCTCGCAATTTAAGAATTTTTAGAGAAGTTGGCATCGAGAGCGTATCATCTACAAGCCTCATTGGTTCTCTGATTTTAGAAGAAGCTCTTTATGGCAGCGTTTCAATCACTTCATCCCTAACTCATGGCGATGTGATTTTAAGTGAGCACACAATTCCTCACCGGCGACACATTACAGAGAATAAAGGGATTCGACTTGGTGACATGGAGCTTCCTGAGGGAGCGCGATGGGTTGCAATTGAAACTGACAGTGATGCAGAAGTTCCAACAGAAGATGAAATTTTGCATCCTGGAGATAAAGTAATCATCATTTCAGACAAATCTTTGATTCCTCAAATTCGTTTGGCTTTTAAGAATTTGTAGCATCTTAAACATTTTTCTTAATAGATTAATAAATTTCTAATCAGCACATTAAAACTGTTTTTTAATGTTGATGATTTTTAATTAAAGCTAGTTTGGAGTGCTAGGCCATAACTTTAAAAAACTCCCTTAGCAATTTTTAGCTGTCTAAGTTAAACAGCTAATGATTTTCGGTTTTTAAATAGTGCAGAAAATTCTTTATAGGTTTTCATTTCTGCCATTGGTTTTTAGGTTTAAGTAGGCTTTTGGGCAGCACGAAAAAACTTTTCTAAAGTGCTAACTTTCTTGTGGTAACATATAAAGTCGCGTTTGTATGAAGGGCAGACACGCCCGGACGCGTTTGACAGACGGAGTCAAGGTAGAAAGCCTCTTTATCTGCTTTATTGGCAATCGCTGTCAGAATGTATAAGAGGGACGCACTATTTCGCGTCAAGTCACAAGAAAGTGAGAAAAAGTGGGAATCAGGAATTACAAGCCGACCAGCCCAGGACGTCGCTTTCAGATGGTTTCTGACTTTGAAGATGTAACAGCTTCAAAGCCTGAGAAATCGCTTCTTGCGAAGAAACCAAAGAAAGCTGGCCGCAACAATTATGGTCGCATCACTTGCCGTCATAAGGGCGGTGGAAACCATGCACGTTATCGTGTAATTGACTTTAAGCGTAACAAGGACGGAGTTCCAGCTAAAGTCGCAACTATTGAATATGATCCAAACCGCACATCACGCATTGCTCTTTTGCACTATGCTGATGGCGAAAAGAGATACATCATTCAACCAAAAGGTTTGAAAGTTGGAGACGTTGTCGTGAGCGGCCCTGATGCTGACATTAAGCCAGGCAATGCACTTCCTCTCGCAAACATTCCAGTGGGCACATTGATTCATTGTGTTGAGCTTCAACCAGGTAAAGGTGCTTCAATGGCAAGATCAGCTGGTGCTTCTATTCAGTTGATGGGCAAAGAGGGAAAATATGCCATCTTGCGCATGCCTTCATCAGAAATGAGGCGTGTTCTTCTCACTTGCCGTGCGACTGTTGGTGAGGTTGGAAATGCTGAACATTCCAACATCAAAATTGGTAAAGCAGGCCGCAATCGCTGGAAGGGTATTCGCCCAACTGTTCGTGGTACTGTTATGAACCCTGTTGACCACCCTCATGGTGGTGGTGAAGGCAAGAACAAGAGTGCTGGTCGTCATCCAGTTTCTCCTTGGGGTCAGCCTGCAAAAGGTCAACGCACACGCAATAAGAAGAAGGCTTCACAGAAGCTCATTATCCGTCGTCGCAAGAAATAGCGCAAAGGTTTAAGGAGAAAATTTTGAGCAGAAGTTTGAAAAAAGGACCTTTCGTCGAGATGCGTCTTTTGGAGAGAATCCAGAAGATGAACGACGAAAATGACAAGCAAGTTGTCAAGACCTGGTCGCGCTCTTCAACGATCTTCCCTGAAATGGTTGGTCACACAATTGCAGTGCACGACGGTCGCAAGCATGTTCCAGTTTATGTAACAGAGTCAATGGTTGGTCACAAGCTTGGTGAATTTGCGCCAACACGCACGTTCCGTGGCCATGCCGACAAGAGAAAATAGTGAAGGAGGAGTAACATGGCAAAAACTAAGAAAACAGTTAACCCAAACGAAGCTACTTCTACTTCTAAATTTGTGAGAGTTTCTCCAAGAAAAGCTCGCATTGTATTAGATCTTGTTAGAGGTAAATCTGTAGCGCAAGCTCGTGAGATTCTTCAATTCTCAGAGCGTGCAGTCTCTGAAGTTGTTCTCAAAACTTTGAACAGCGCAGTTGCTAATGCTGTGAACAACAACCATTTGATCGAGAGCTCACTTGTTGTTAAAACAGCTGTAGCTGACGAGGGTCCAACAATTAAAAGAATTCGCCCTCGTGCAAAGGGAAGCGCAAGTCGCATTAACAAGCGCACTTCTCACATCAAGATTACAGTCGCAACTGGCAAGGAGGCATAGAGCATGGGTCAAAAAGTATGCCCAACAGGATTCCGCCTCGGAATTACTGAGAATTGGAAAAGTCGCTGGTATGCCGATAAAAACTATGCGACATTGCTTGAGAACGATTTAAAACTTCGTTCCTACATTGAAAAAACTCTCAAAGATGCTGCTGTTTCTAAGGTTGACATCGAGAGAACTGGTGATGCAGTTAAAATCACCATCAAAACTGCTCGCCCAGGCGTAATCATTGGCAAGAAAGGCGCAGACATCGACATTTTGCGCAAAAAGCTCCAAGAGATTGCTAACGGCAAAGTGAGCGTAGACGTTCTTGAAGTGCGTCGTCCAGAAATTGATGCTAATTTGATTGCTCAAACAGTTTGTGCGCAGCTCGAAGGACGTGTCGCTTTCCGCCGTGCAATGAGAAAGGCTGTTCAATCAGCTCGCAACAGTGGAGCTGAAGGCATCAGAATTCAATGCTCTGGTCGTCTTGGTGGCGCTGAGATGAGCCGTCGTGAGTGGTATCGTGAAGGCCGTGTGCCTCTACAAACTCTTCGTGCAAAGATTGACTATGGTTTTTGCACAGCTAACACTCAAATGGGAGCAATTGGTGTTCAAGTTTGGGTTTACCATGGCGACGTTATGCCTGGTCAGAAATATTCCGATCCAGCTCTTGAGGGTTCTGGACGCAACAACCGCGGTCGCAGTGGCCGTCGTGGCAACGAGAATCGGAGGCAGAAATAATGTTAATGCCAAGACGTGTTAAGCACAGAAAAGTGCAACGTGGCTCCATGAGGGGCAATGCAAAAGGCGGCACTAAACTTGCATTTGGTTCATATGGTCTCGCAACCACCGAGCGCCATTGGATTACTAACCGCCAGATTGAGGCTGCTCGTATTGCAATGACTCGTCATATGAAGCGTGGTGGCCGTGTTTGGATTACGATTTTCCCAGACAAACCAGTTTCAAAGAAACCTGCTGAAACTAGAATGGGTAAAGGTAAGGGCGCTCCTGAGTATTGGGTAGCTGTTGTAAAACCTGGTCGCATTATGTTTGAGATTGATGGTGTTGATGAAGCTACTGCAAAAGAGGCTCTTCGTCTTGCTGCAATGAAGTTGCCTGTTAAATGCAAAATCGTTACAGGCGAAGCACAACAGGCTGCTGCAGGAAAGGAGGCCTAAATGAAACCTAGTGAAGTAAAAGAACTCACGACAGAAGATTTAAAAGCCAAACTTGCTGAAAACCGCACAGAGCTTTTTAACCTTCGTTTTCAAATGGCTACAAGTCAGCTCGATAACACAGCTCGCGTGGCTCTTGTAAAAAAAGACATTGCTCGCATTCTCACCGAAATGAGAGCAAGAGAAATCAATGCGCAATAGGGAGGTGTGAAGAGCAATGACTACTGAAGCACAAGAAACTCGCAATCACCGCAAGGTGCGCCAAGGCGTTGTTGTTAGCGCTGCTGGCAATAAAACAATCGTCGTAGCTGTGCAAAGCGACAAACCACATCCAGTTTATGGAAAGATGATGACTTCCACAAAGAAGTATCACGCCCATGATGAGAATAATGAGGCTGGCGTTGGCGACCGCGTTCATATCGCCGAGACTCGTCCAATCTCAAAACTTAAGCGCTGGAGATTATTAGACATCGTCGAGAAGGCTAAATAGTGCTCCTTTTGGGCATTATTAAAAAGGACAAAGAGGTCAAAAATGATACAAATGCAATCTTACTTGCAAGTAGCAGATAACTCTGGTGCTCGCAAAGTGCAATGCATCAAAGTTCTCGGAGGATCTAAAAGAAGATATGCCGGAATTGGTGATGTTATTATTTGCGCTGTTAAAGAGGCTATCCCAAATGGATCAGTCAAAAAAGGCGAAGTTGTTCGCTGCGTGATCGTTAGAACCAAAAAGCAGGTTCGTCGCGATGATGGTTCCTACATCCGCTTTGACCAAAACGCTTGTGTTTTGATTAACGCTGATGGAACTCCTCGCGGAACTCGTATTTTTGGACCTGTCGCTCGTGAACTTCGTGACAAGAAATACATGAAAATCGTGTCTTTGGCACCTGAGACACTTTAGGGGAGGGACGAGTAATGGCAGTTAAATTTGGAACTAATGCAAGAGGAAAACTCGACAAGTTCAAGGTTCTCCCTATTAAATCTGACGATCAGGTCGAAATCCTTGCTGGAAAAGACAAAGGCAAGAAGGGTAAAGTCCTTCGTGTAATTCCTGCTCAAAACAGAGTTGTTGTGGAGGGAATTAACACAGTGAGAAAAACAATGCGCCCAACACAAGCTAATCCACAAGGTGGCATCCAAACTGTTGAGGCACCTCTCAACGTTTCAAACGTTGCGCTTGTTTGCCCTTCATGTGGCGCTAAAACAAGAGCTGCTCGTCGTCGTGACGAGAATGGTAAAAAGATTCGTGTCTGCAAAAAATGCGGCGCAGACATCGATAAATAAAACCGATTTAGTATAATGATTAGTTGGCCCGTGAGTGGCTTAGTTCATCTAAGCCTCATGCGGGACGCTGGTTTGGAAATCCAGTGTTTAAATCACCAAGTGTTAGGAGATAAGAATGGCTGATATGCCAAGACTTAAAGAGAAGTATGTTAACGAGCTTCGTGGTCAGCTCTCAAAAGAGCTCGATATCAAAAACGTTAACGATATTCCACGCCTTAAGAAAATTGTCGTAAACATGGGCGTTGGGGCTGCAACTTCTGATCATAAAATTCTCGATCATGCAGTAGACGACATGAGACAAATCACAGGACAACAACCAATGATTTGCCGCGCAAAAAAATCAATCGCTTCTTTTAAACTTCGTGAAGGCCAGGCAATTGGCTGCAAAGCGACTCTGAGAGGCGACCGCATGTGGGAATTCTATGACCGTCTTGTGTCAACAGCTATTCCTAGAATCCGTGACTTCCGTGGCTTGTCAACAAAGAGCTTTGACGGACGCGGTAACTACACCTTTGGTGTAACCGAACAGCTCATCTTCCCTGAGATTGATTATGAGAAGATTGACAGAACTCGTGGCATGGACATCACGATTGTTACATCTGCAAGAGACAATGAGGGAGCATTTGCGCTTTTAAAGGCACTCGGTTTCCCTTTCAAAGAAAACTAATTTTGGTTTAATTCAGACTTTGTCTGTTTTGAATAATTTAAAGACTTTTTAGAAAGAAGGAATTAATGGCTAAAAAATCGATGATTGCCAAGGCCAAACGTGAACCTAAGTTCTCGACTCGTGGCTACAATCGCTGCAGTCGTTGCGGACGTCCACATGGCTATTTTCGTAAGTTTGGGCTTTGCAGGGTTTGCTTGCGTGAGCTCGCTAACGAAGGCAAATTGCCAGGCGTAACCAAGTCTTCTTGGTAGAACTGGCACCAACTGAGCAGGCGTTTTTGCTATGGGCACTTAAGCGAACCGCTCAAATTGTGCATCATTAACTAGAAGGGAATCAAAATGACAATGACAGACCCAATTGCAGACATGCTCACGCGCATCCGCAATGCGCAGTCTGCTGGCAAAGACAGTGTGTCAATGCCAACGAGCAAAAAGCTCGTAGAGGTTGCTCGTGTTATGAACGAGGAAGGCTTCATTTCTTCATACGAAGTAGTTGATGGAAGCCCAAGAGCAACGCTCACAATCAATCTTAAGTATGGTCCTAACGGCGAAAAAACAATGCGTGGAATTAAGCGCATTTCAAAACCAGGCCTTCGCATTTATGCAGGAAAAGACAAACTTCCTCGCGTTCTTGGCGGTCTTGGACTTGCAATCATTTCAACTTCAGAAGGTGTAATGGCTGACCGTGACGCTCGTGCAAAGGGTGTTGGCGGCGAAGTCGTTGCCTATGTTTGGTAGTCAGGAGGTGTGAATAAATGTCTAGAATCGGTAAACTTCCTGTTGTTGTTCCAGAGGGCGTAGAAGTCAAAATTGATGGAACAACAGTAAACGTAAAAGGCAAAGTTGGAGAACTCACTCGTTCATTCCAAGATTGCATCGAAATCAAACAAGAGGGTGCTGAAATTATTTGCAGCCCTAAAGATGAAGAGCCTCAGACAAACGCATATTGGGGACTCACTCGCACTCTCATTCACAACATGGTTGAAGGTTGCGAGCATGGTTTTTCAAAAAATCTTGAGCTTGTCGGTGTTGGATATCGTGCAGCTATGAAGGGAAGCGACATGGAGCTTTCTTTGGGCTATTCGCATCCTGTCATCATTCATGCTCCCGAGGGAATCACTTTTGAAGTTCCAGATCCAGCAAAAATTGTTGTAAAAGGCGCTTCAAAAGAGCAGGTTGGACAAGTTGCAGCCGACATTCGCAAATGGAGAAAACCAGAGCCATATAAAGGCAAAGGCATCCGTTACGAAGGTGAATTTGTACGTCGTAAGGCTGGCAAGGCTGGCAAGGATAAATAATAACGAGGTGTGATGATGATTCAATCCCAACTGAAAAGACAAAATGGCATCGCGCGTCGTCATCGTCGCGTTCGCGGCAAGGTGTCAGGAACTGCAGAGCGTCCAAGACTCTGTGTGTTCAGATCAAACAGCAACATTGAGGCTCAAGTCATCAATGATGTAACACACACCACAATTTGTGGCGTGAGCACTCTTTCAAAAGAGTTCAAAGCAAGCGGCAAAAAATCAGGCACTGTCGAAGGTGCTGCTGAAATTGGCAAGATGATTGCCGAGGCTGCTAAATCAAACAATGTAAGCGAGGTCGTATTCGACCGTGGAGGAAACTTGTATCACGGACGCGTTAAAGCTTTGGCTGAAGCTGCACGTGAAGCAGGTCTCAAGTTCTAGAGGAGAAGCAAATGGCAAAAAGAAGCAATCAACAGCAAAACGCCATCCCTGAGCTTGAAGAGCGCGTCGTTTCGATTAAGCGCGTTTCTAAAACTGTTAAGGGTGGCAGAAGAATGCAACTCTCAGCTCTTGTTGTTGTTGGCGACGGAAAGGGCAGAGTAGGCGTTGGAATGGGCAAATCCCAAGAAGTTCCTAACGCAATCAAAAAAGGTGTTGAGGACGCAAAGAAAAACATGTTCAAGGTCCCCATCACTGAAGAAGGAACTGTGCCACATGAGGTAATGGGTGTTTATGGTGCTGGACGCGTTTTGATTCGCCCTGCTGTTCCTGGTACTGGTGTTATGGCTGGTGGCCCAGTTCGTGCCGTTCTTGAGCTCGCTGGCGTTAAAAACGTTATCACCAAATCTCTCGGAACAAGCAACTCCCTCAACATCGTTAAAGCTACTGCTGAGGGTCTAAAACTCATGGAAAGCCCTGAGGATGTTGCCCGTCGTCGCGGAGTTAGCGTCTCTCACATTTTTGGTACTAAAGTTGTCGAAAAGGCATCTGAAACCGAAAAAGTTGGAGAGACTAGCGAGAAAGCTGAGGTATAAAAATGGCAGAAGCAAAGACTCTCAAGGTTACACTTGTTAAAAGCCCAATCGGAAGAAGTGCTGATCAGCACAAAACTCTAAGAGCGCTCGGACTTGGCAAAGTAAACAGCTCACACGTGCTTCCAGATAACGATGCAACACGTGGAATGATTTTTAAAGTAAAGCATCTTGTTACTGTTGAAGAACTCTAGATGTTAATTTGTTAGTTACTGGCGGCGAGCTGCCAGATGGGGGCGCTTTTTGCAGCCCCCAAAAGCGTATTTAAGGAGATTTTAATGGAACTCAAAGATTTAACACCTGCTACAGGTTCAACAAAAGCAAGAAAGCGCGTTGGTCGTGGTCCTGCTTCAGGAACTGGAAAAACATCTGGTCGAGGCATGAATGGCCAAAAGTCACGTTCTGGTGGCGGCAAAGGCGCAGGATTTGAAGGCGGTCAGACTCCTCTTGCACGTCGCCTTCCTAAACTACCTGGATTTAAAAACCCAAATCGTGCTGAATATATCGCAGTTAATGTTTCTCGTCTCGACTCTAAGTTTGAAGCAGGCGAGACGGTCGATGCCGACACTCTTTTTGCAAAAGGCATCACAAAACACACAACCGATCTTGTTAAAGTTCTTGGAGATGGCGATCTCACAAAAGCTTTAACTGTTAAAGTTGACAAAGTTTCTGCTTCAGCAAAATCAAAGATTGAAGCGGCCGGCGGAAAGGTTGAAGAGCAGTGCTAAAGTCGATCGTCGACGCATTCAAGGTCCCAGAGCTTCGCAAGAAGATTTTGTTCACTCTTGCAATTCTTGCTCTCTATCGCCTCGGTGCCTATGTTCCGGTTCCTGGAATTCCATTCCGTGAATTTGCAACTGCCTATCAAGATTCTGGCGTTGCGATGTCGATGCTCGACTTGTTTACCGGCGGCGCTCTTTCTAACTTTAGTGTGTTTTCTCTTGGAATTATGCCCTACATCACTGCTTCGATTATTATGCAGTTGATGCAGGGTGTCATTCCTGCTGTTGGACGTTGGGCAAAAGAGGGGGAATCTGGCAGAAAAAAGATTACACAGGTCACTCGTTATTTAACACTTGGACTTGGTCTCATCAATGCTATTGGCTATCTTCTTTTGTTCCAATCAAAACAATATGGCGTTGTTTTCCCAAGCAGCGTACCTTATCCTCTAATGTGCTTCACAATTGTCTTCACACTTGTTGCAGGCACAGCTTTTATCATGTGGATGGGCGAACTCATTACACAACGCGGCGTTGGCAACGGAATGTCGTTGATCATCTTTACTTCAATCGTTTCTCGCGTGCCTAGCGCAATCTTTTCGTCTGTAACAAATCAATCAGACACTGGGATGGGAATTGCGCTGACAATTCTCATAATCCTTATTGTTCTTGCTTGCATCCCTGCAATCATTTACGTTGAGAGAGCTCAAAGAAGAATCCCTGTTTCTTATGCAAAGCGCGTTCAAGGACGAAAAATGATGGGTGGACAAAACACCTATCTTCCTCTGAAAGTAAACGCAGCTGGCGTTATTCCAATCATCTTTGCGAGCTGCATTCTTTATTTGCCTGCCCAGCTGAGCGCAATCTTTAATGTTGGCTGGCTCCATGCAATGGCTAATGCTTGTTCTACGGGTTGGATTAACTGGATTTTGACACTTTTGATGATTGTGTTCTTTGCATACTTCTACACTTCAATGGTGTTTAATCCCGAAGAGACTGCTGACACCATTAAAAAGCAAGGTGGATTTATTCCTGGTGTTCGTCCGGGAAGCGCAACTGTCACCTATATTAGAAACGTTTTGAAAAGAATTACTTTACCTGGAGGTTTGTTTATTGCTGCCATCGCTGTAATTCCGACGATTCTTTTCTATTTCACAGGCAACCAACTCATTCAATCATTTGGTGGCACTTCCATTTTGATTATGATTGGTGTAGCTCTTGACACAATGAGTAAAGTTGAGAGCCAATTGAAGATGCATAATTACGACGGATTCTTTAAGTAAGGAATTTAATTATGAACATTGTTTTATTAGGTGCACCAGGTGCTGGCAAGGGAACTCAAGCTGAACGTCTCGTTGCAGATTTTGGACTTTGCCACATTTCAACAGGCGACATTTTAAGAGCAGCTGTAAAAAACGAAACTGAGCTTGGACTAAAAGCTAAGTCATTTATGGATGCTGGAGAACTTGCTCCTGATGACCTCATCATTGATTTGATGCGCGAGAGAATTCAGCAACCAGACACTGAGAAAGGCGTCATCCTTGATGGCTTTCCGCGCACCACAATGCAAGCTGTTGCTCTCGATGCAATGCTTAAAGATTTGGAGCGCCCGCTAGACGCTGCTCTTCTTGTTGATGTAGAGCCAGAAGTTATCGTTAAACGCTTGACCTCACGTCGCATGTGTAAAGCATGTGGACACATTGGAACTGTTGCTGAAGGTGAGAAGTGTACAGTTTGCGGTGGTGAGATGTATCAGCGCGATGATGACAACGAAAAGACTGTCAGAAATCGCCTCGAGGTTTATGCGACGTCAACTGCGCCTCTCATCGACTATTACAAAGGTTGCGATTTGTTGGTCACTGTCGATGGTGACCGTGACCCTGAAGTTGTCTATAAAGACATCAAGGAACATTTATTTAAGTAGAAAAGTATAAAAATGCGGAAAGCTGCCCCAGCTGGAAAAAAGGGATATGTATCCTCCCTAGACGGTTTGCGGGCACTTGCCGTCCTTTTTGTTCTTGCATATCACATGAAAGTCCCCTTTGTTTCTGGCGGACTTTCTGGTGTTACAGTGTTTTTTGTCCTGAGTGGATTCCTCATCACATCTCTTCTTCTTGTTGAATTTTCAAACAAGGGGACAATAGATCTCCCTCATTTTTGGCTAAGAAGAGTAAAGCGCCTTTTCCCTGCGATTGTTTTAGTTATCTTTACTTCCGCAGCCGTTTTTACTGTTTTTAATCACGAGCTACTGACAAAAATGCGTCCTGACATTTTGTCGTCGCTATTGTTCTTCAACAATTGGCATCAAATCTTTCAAAACATTTCCTATTTTGATGCGCTTGGTGCGCCTTCTCCCCTGACTACATTTTGGTCACTTGCCATTGAGGAGCAGTTTTATCTCATCTGGCCTCCAGTGCTTCTGTTGTTGCTGACGTTAAAGTTCGACAAGAAGTTTATTATGGGACTTGTGGGGGCAGTTGCTTGCACATCTGCTGTTTTGATGGTTGTCCTGTTTGACCCTGCAGGCGATCCTAGCCGCGTTTATTATGGGACTGACACTCGTTGCTTTTCTTTGTTAATTGGTGCTCTGCTGGCGTTTGTGTGGCCTGTCAAGGGGCTTGGATTTAAACATGATGTCCAACTCAGCGAAACAAACAGAATAAAACTTAACGTTGCAGGAATCGTCTCTTTATGTGGACTTGTTCTTCTTTTGACTTTTACAAACGGTTTTTCGCCTTTTCTTTATCGTGGTGGAATGATTCTTATCTCAATTCTCACTGCGGTTTTGATAGCCAACATCGTGCATCCTTGCTCTATTTTGACTCCGATTTTCTCTAATCCAGTTTGTTCTTGGATTGGCACCAGGTCATACGGCATTTACCTTTGGCACTATCCAATATTGCTTTTGTTAATTCCGCGAAGTATTGCAGACAATGCGCCTGTGTGGCTTCTCATTGTCTTTCTAGCTGTCACTTTTATCGTTTCTGAACTTTCATATAGGTTTGTTGAAAACCCCATCAGAAAGGGTGCCATAGGGCGAATTTGGAAATCAATTTTGCATCCAGAGGCAACGACGTGTGATTCCTCGCGTGCCAGAGCAAGATCAAGGCAACATGCTAGGACGCGCGCTGACTCCACCTATGCCTATGCGTCTGGCGGCGTTGGTGGAATTTATGCTTCAGGGCATGCTTTTGCCGCTTCACCTATGCAGCGAATAAAATCATTTTTTTTAAACCATGCAATCCCGTCAGTAGCTACTGCGCTCGTTTTTTTAGTTGCTCTGGGCGGAATTATCTTTGTACCTGCTACCTCTGGAGTGTCGACTGCCGACACTTTAAAACAGCTCTCCGAGCAGTCTCAAGATGCCACTCCCACCGCGCAAGCTCCTCCCGCTGAAACTCCTGAATACAAGCCATATTCTGTTCTTTTGATTGGCGACTCGGTGTCGCTTATGGCCAACGATTCGTTTATGGAGGCTTTCCCAGGCGGCCATCTTGACAGTGCTGTGAGCAGATATGTCAGTGAAGTCCCTGGGCTATATGATTATTACGACGGCTATAAACTTGTTGGAGATGTCGTTGTGTTTGCGGTTGGAACAAACGGTCCAATGTCCGATAGTGATTTCGACAATATTATGGAAAAGGTGGGGAAGGATAAGCGTGCATTTTTTGTTAACACAAAGTCACCGCGAGATTGGGTTTCCTCATGCAATGCATCAATTGCTTCAGGCTGCAATCGCTATGATAACGCCTATCTCATCGATTGGTATTCCTATTCCATAAACAAGTCAGACCTTTTTGATGGTGATGGAACCCATTTGAAATATGATATGGCACCGCAATACACCCAGTTAATCGTTGATTCAATTACAGCAAATGGTGGTCTTCCTGAAGAACCTACGGCCGATGAAATAGAAGAACGAAACGAAAAACTTTCAGGCGCCTAGAAATAACAACTTCCATTAATGAGACATAATGCATCTTTTTAGTTTTTAGCAGTGCATTGCCCAATTTATGGTGCTTGCTAACTGTTTGACAGATTTTTTTGTCTGCAAAATTATTTATTCAGTGAAAGCGTTTCCTGTTAGTTATTTTGATGTGACCAATTTCGCATGTTTCAGAAGTCAGATTAACATTATCAGTTTTCTTAAATTTTGAGCTATTTGTTTCTGTATATTCTGTGATCTAGAGCCCAGTTTTTCTTAAGAGAGAATTGTCCCACCTCAAGTCCTTCATATTCTTCTGCATAAATCTCTAACCTCGAGTCGAGCAAGTCGATGATATGTAAGACTTCGGCTTCAGCGCACTTTGGAGTAACAACAGCTCCTTTGTCAGGTTCGCCGTGGTGGCTTAATATGAGATGCTCTAGCATGAGTTTCTTGTGTTCATCTACATTAAGACGCTCGCAGACTTCCTTCACTTTGGCAGCTCCCATGTATAGATGTCCAAGCAGTTGCCCTTCGGCTGAATAGTCGCTAACAAGGTCTAGCTCCGATAATGTAAATTCCTGAATTTTTGCTATGTCATGCAAAAAAGTTGCTGCAACAAGAAGGTCTTTATCTATGATTTCGTGGTAAAGTTCAGCAGTCATTAAACTCAGTTTCATCATGTTTACTGTGTGCATTAAAAGACCACATCTAAATGAATGATGAACGGTTTTTCCTGCTGGAATGTTTAGAAATTCTTCTTTGATTTCCGAATAAATGGTTTGTGAAACCAATCTGTAGTCATCATCAGCAATTTCATCAATCATTTTTTCTAATGCTTGCTGATATTCGTTTGTGTCGATCGGCGCAGTTGTCACTATGTCAGAAGTGTCGAAGAGATTAAAATCATCTTCGCGTGCTTGTCTGATGTTAAATATGCGCATTTGGGGGACTCCGTTGTAGTCATTCATAACGCCTTTGACTTTTACAATTGAGCCTATACACTTTTGAGAGACGTAAAATTGGTCAGGGTTTTCCCAACTAATGCCTGAGCACGTTCCTGAGTTGTCGGCTAGCTCCACGCGGAAGTAGGGATCTCCATTTTTCTTAGCTTGTTTTATGTAGTTTTTTAGTAAATAAAAATCGGTAAAAGAATCATTTGTGTGCAATTCTTTAATGCTTGCATGCATTTAGAGGTGCTCCTTGAATAATTGTTTTGTCCATTCATTTCATTGTATATAAACATCAATGCTCGACTTGTACCCTTGTCTCATTAATTATTTATCTTATTTTTTAAAACACGAAGCATTTGGGCATCCTGAAGGCGCAGCTTAAAAAAAGCCTGTGTGCTAGAGTGAATCAATGATGTTATCACATGGATGATATGTTTAAATGCAAAAAAATAACCCCTTGAAGCGTTTGCCTCAAGGGGTTTGCAAAAACAAATCGCAATAGGGATGCGAGTTTGATTGTTTTCACCTTTTTTCTATAGGAAGAAAATGAGCGTGTCGATTATGAACAAAGGTATTAGTATGCCAAATGACCAGGCCATGTAGCCAAAGAAAGATGGCATGTTGATGTGTGCTTTTTCAGCCATCGATTTGACCATGAAGTTTGGTGCATTGCCGATGTAGGTGAGAGCACCCATGAACACTGCGCCAGCAGAAATTGCGAGCAAGTTCCTAATTGCAACAGTGCCAACAGTGGTTACAATTGCTGGCATACCTTCTGAGCCAAGTGCACCTGCTGTTGTGAGGAACACGACATATGTTGGCGAGTTGTCCAAAAAGCCCGAAAGAGCACCAGTGCACCAGAAGAACTTGAGCGGACTGTCAATGCCTAGGCTGCCACCGTTTACACGGAGAAGCGCAAGAGCAGGAATCATTGTGATGAAGATTCCAATGAAGAGTTTTGCAACTTCTGCGATTGGACCCCATTCAAACTCATTAGCTTCACGAACTGGCTTCTTTGTTGTTTTGAGCGAGCAGAAAGCAGCAATCAAAATAAGAATAATCTGTACAAAGTATTGGAATCCAATGTGAACTGAATGCTCACCAAATGACATTGTAAATCCATAGACTTGATTTGTAGCTGGATCTATGAATTGTGGCATTTGTGGAATCAAGCCATTCAGAATTACAGCGACGATAATGAGCGCGAGCCATGCGATATTGACAAGACCTTCGAGCTTGATTGGCACTTTGTTTTCTGCCTTTTGTTGAAGCTCAAGTTCGGCTCTAGCTTCGGCATCTTCTTTCTTGAAGAAGTGATAATCAATTGCGGCAAAAAGAGCAAGCAAAAGCACTGAATTCAAGAGAAGAAGTGGCCAAATGTGTTCAAGAGTCCAGAAGAATGGAATTCCTCTTAAATAGCCAAGGAACAGAGGTGGGTCACCGAGAGGGGTTAGGCATCCGCCGATGTTCGCTACTAAGAAAATGAAGAAGATAATGATGTGTTTTTTGTTTTTGCGCCATTTGTTAGCACGGATGACTGGGCGAATGAGAAGCATTGCTGCTCCAGTAGTTCCAATCCAGCTTGCTAAAAATGTGCCAATTGCAAGCAAAATAACGTTGTTTTTTGTTGTGCCTGCAATAGATCCAGCCACATGAATGCCACCTGAAACAACGAACAGGCCAAGTAACAGCACGATAAAAGGAATGTAGTCAACGATGATAGATTCCGCGAGCTGATAGAGCGTTTCATTCATTCCATATGCAAAGGTAAATGGAATCAGGAACAAAAAGCCCCAGGCCAAGGCGACATGCAGCTGATGAGCTTCCCACCACTCTGGTTTAACAAGTGGGAAAATTGCGATTGAGAGCAGCATGCCAACGAAAGGTATGATGCTCCAAATCGGAAGTAAAGAGCCGACGTCCATACAAATTTCTCCTAACTAATAAATTAACCTATCGCCCTGCGAACCCCTCATTCACACGGCTATAAGAATTATAGATTGACTGGGCTTGTCTAGCTAGGTCAATCTTAAAAGTTAAATAAATTTTGTTTCAAATATAGGAAGAAGCGGCGCCGGGATTGAGACGCCGCTTCTGTTGGAGGGGGGTAGAGAAGGTAGAACCATTACTTTTCTCTACGCTATGCAAATCCCATTTGCGTTTGTTGGTTGTTCTGCTTTATTCGTCTTTAGCGCCAACAAATGGGAGGTTGCCAGGTTTAATTGGGTTTTTGCCCATCTTTGTGCGGATGTCATAGATAATCATGAAGATTACAAGAACAAATCCTACATATCCTAGTGTACCGTAAATGAAGTTTACGAGACCTTTGTATGGGACAAAGCATGCAATCAAGCATCCAACGATAGCGCCGATTACAACGGTAATCTTGTACTTTGTTGTTCCTTCTGGAGTGATGCGTGTAATGCCAGTCCAAAGCAGAGGTACTGATGTGGTGTAAATTCCGCAGAAAACGATGCATGCGAAGATTACGCCGAAGATTGGGTGGATTGCCATTGCCATCTCGAGTGATGGAATAGGTTGTACACATGACCAGCTAGCTGTGCAAATCAAAGCGAGTGAGCAAAGGATTGCTGCTGCAGCAATGCCGATAATTGAGAGAACAACACCAGCGTTAACTTCCTTCAGCTTGTTCTTTGCGCCGAGCTCAGCCATGAATGCTGCAAACCACATGATTACAAAGCCGCTGTATGAAAGGGCTGCTGAAATTGGATTTGTGCCAACTTTTGCTACCGTGCCATCAGCTACTAATCTTTCCATGTCTTGGATGCCTTGTGTGTATCCGCCAATGTTTGCTACCAATGTCCAAATTGCAACGAAAAGAATGAGAACGATGATGATTGGACCAAGTTTGCCAAGAGCGTTAACAATGCCGTCGAGCCCGAAAACTACAGTTGCAATTGCTGCTACTGTAATGATTACAGCACCAACGCCATATGGGCAGTTAATGCCGAAGAATCCGAAGAGCTGTGTCAAAGTTGAGTTTGCGCCGCCGCACATTACGAAGAAGCAAATGTAGCAATAAATTGCGCAAAACCAGTCAAAGAATGTGCCGACATATTTGCCGCAGTAGTGCTGGTAAATATCGCCGCCACGTTCTACGTTTACCCTTGAGCCAACTGTTGCAAATGAAAAGTTGGTGTAAAGGTAAATTACTGCCAATGCAATAACGACGACAATCATTGCATTGCCGTATGATGCCTCATACTGAAGAACCTCTTGGAAGGTTGCAAAGCCTGCGCCAATGTAGAAAGCGATCATGGCGCCTGTGAAGCCAATAACGGCTCCGATTTTCATTTTGTTGTTTTCCATAATAAACCCCTCAAGTTTTTTTGGAATCTGCTTTAGCAGACGTTGCTGCTGAGGATAGGGGGCTTCGTTTAGCCTACCGAGCTAAATAATTACAAGCCCCCTTGCCTCACTTACCGTTTTTTATTCAAACACTGTCTGTTCTGTGACAGGTGTTTCAAGAGCCTCAAGGCATTTCTCGACGAGTTCGTCGCGAATCTTTCTTGACTCTTCTTCGCCCTCGGTTGGGTCGCCTAATGGGTAAGGGATACCAATAGCAGGGACGATTCTGTTAGCACCGATTGTCTTAGAAATTGGGACAACTGTGCAAATGTGAACTACAGGAATGCCGTAAGCCTCAATTCCTTTTACCATCGTTGCACCGCAACGAGTGCAAGTGCCTCAAGTGGATGTGAGAATTACGCCGTCTACACCGTCTTCCTTGAGCTTCGCTCCAATGTCAGTGCCGAACTTAGCAGCTGAGTTTGTAGCAGTACCAGTGCCAGTTGTTGATGCAAACATTGGATAGAGTTTTCCAATGCGGCCATCTTTTTCCATTTGACGAAGTGTGTCAAGAGGAACAACAAGGTTTGGATTCTCGAGAACAAATTGACGGTCATAGCCACCATGAATGGTCATGTAGTCATCTTTGCTTAAGGAGTCCATGCCTTCCATTGTGTACCAACCAAACTTTGTAGCGTTTGATGACTCAATGTGGTCACGGTTGTCAAGAGGAACAATGCCGCCTGATGTTACAACAGCGATTGTTGCATGTGCCATGTCGGTGATTGCAGGGCCTGGCTCAACGCGGTCAAATTTAGGCATTGGAAGGTCTGTCTTGAATGGCTCACCAGCCATCTTTTTGATGAGCATTTTAATTCCGCGCTCAGAACCGCGCTCATCAGCGAAGTAGTTAACACGGATGCCACGCTCGAGGTAACCTTCCTCGTCTGGTCCGAGGATTTCCTCGCCAGTAGCCATCTTTTTGATGAGTGTTACAAAGTTAGGAACTGCTTTTCTCATTGTTGCAGCGCTGTCGCCAGTAGCAACGAGAATTACGTCCTGTTTGAACATGTCAGCACCAGGGTTTTCTGTGTACATACCAGAAAGAACTGGAACACCAAGACGCTCTTCAACAGCTTTGCAGATTGTGCCGCAAGCAACACCATAACGACCAGCGTTAAATGCAGGTCCAGCTACGAACACGTCTGGTTCATATTGCTTAACCATGTCAACAATTGTGTCTGTTGCTTCGTCAAGGTTCTCGCCGAAGAAGTTGTCGCCGCAGATAACTGTTGCAACAATTTCAAAGTCTTCACCAAGACCAGCTTGAAGAGCCATTCCTGGTCCGATTACCTTTTCTTGTACTTCTGGTTTGAAGTCAGCTTTGTCTTCTCCGCCAATGCCTGCGAAGAACTGATTTAGGTAGTGTACTACTTTGTATTTAGCCATTTTCTATCACGCTCCCTCTTAGTATCCTCTTGCAGCAAGCTTGTTGTAGCCGTTTGCGATTGTGGAAGCGATGATGATTTGGAGTTCAGCCTCAAATGAGCCGTCTTCGTTCATGCATCCAGCCCATCCACCAATTTGTGATTCGATGAAGTCCTGCATGCCAATGACTTTGTCCATGGCAGGGAATTGCAATGTAGCATTGCCTTGGCCACATGAAGAAAGCGCTGTTGCTTCTTCGCATGTGTCAGCCAGAGATGCTGACTTGCCGTCTTTGCCAGGGAATTCGTCAGTAATCAAGCAAACTTTTGTGCCAGCTTGCTCAACTTTGCGGCAGTTCATCATGAGGTCAGTGTCTGGGTTGCCATATCCCTCTTCAGAAATGAGCACACCGTCGAGACCCATCCATTTGCAAAGTTTTGCAACCATGTCTGAGTGACGCTCTTTGTCAGCCAAGAAGACGTTTTCATTTGTGAGAATTACACCCATGAAGTTAACGTCTTTTCCATGGTGCTCATAGAGGTCATGAATAACAGGGTTATTCATGTGATGGAATGAAGTTACCTTGTCGCATGGAGCAACGCAGTTACCAGAAACGATAGCGCCGTCCATAATCTCGGTTGGGTACATGACAGTAGGAACGATTTGTTTTGCGTCAACGCCGTAGTAGTAGGTGTCGTGCAAAAGTCCCTGTGACTGAAGCATGTGGATATAGCCAACTTTTGGAAGATCTGGGTATTGAGCTGCTTGCTCGAAGATTGGCTTTGTCTCATATGTGATGATGTTGTCAGGCTCGACGTCTTTGCCAAGTGCGCCAACATATTGAGCAACCTTGAGGCCTGCCATTCTTCCAGCCTTCTCATAAACATGTGTCTCAAGCTCACCATTTGGCTCAATGACAACACAAAGGTTTACTGTCTTTGAGAATGGGCAGTAGTCAGCTGCTGGACCTGACATGTCGACAACGCCTTCCTGGAATCCAACGATGCGTCCGACTGTCATAACAGTGCAGCCCTTCAATGCATGAGTGCGACCTTCGCCAACTGCTGGTGATACTTTACCAAGAATGCCTGGGAAGATTTCTCCGCCACCAGATACTTTAACGCGTGGCTCGAGCACGTCTTTTACAGGAGTGATTCTTGTCTTGTCTCCTGGACGAGCAATGTCCAATTTGCATCCGGCAAGTTTCTCGTCTTCAAGAACTAGAGCTTCTACTTCTTCTTTATTGATGTAGAGAACTCCGTCTTTAACTTCCGACTTGTCTGCGAATTGGATATCCTTAATTTGAATTTCTCCAAGTTCAAGTTTCATAACTTAAACCTCCTCTTCTACAGAAATTACAGAATGATCGTGATAACAATTGCATAGAGATTTGCAGTGATAAGTTGAGTTGTTTTAGATCCCCCCATTCTTGTAATCGTGATAACAATAACCTCTGAATAATTCCCCTAAAACTGTTTCACGAAGATGTCTATATTATGCACCAATTTAGTGCATATGCTCTGGAATTCGTTAACTTTTTTGCAACATTCAAAAAATCGTTTAATCAAGTTTTCCCAGTGTTACCTTGATAACAACTCTATTTCCTGATTTTTCATAGACTAAGAAATTTTAATAATGTAATCACGCTAATTTTTTAAACATGTTTTTTTGGATGAGAGATTTAAGGGTCGCTATTTTTGATGTTTATTTGAGTGATTGTGAGCTCAAGTGATTAATGTCTTAATGGCGCGGTTGAACAAATGAGTTGCTACAAAACTGAAGGGGAGTTGGTGACGTAGTATCCTTTGTATCCTTGAAGGTCATCTGCAAGTGCAAAAATTATCATGTCAATGTCTTCAATGCATTGTCTTGTCCAAGAATCGACACCATATTGCTCAATGCCTTCATCTTCGATAGTTTTGAAATAACCCTTATAGAGCATGCAAACAGATCTGTTGAGTTGTTTTGCCTTGTCATATGAAATGCATCCTAAATCGGCACATTTCAGGCACATCTTGTAGTCACGTCCCATGAAGTCTGAAGTTGAGAGCATTTGTTGGAAAATCTCATTTGAGTGGGTGATGTTGTTTGGAAACATCTTGTAGTATTCCTTCATGGATTTATTCAAATCGCTGTTAGTGTTTTGAAAAAAGATTTGGTCATAGGCTTTTACGTGGGTAAAAGCTTCGCGGCAATAGCAATCCCAAACCCCAGAATACATGTCCCACGGGGTCTTCCAATTTTGTTCGGCTTTGTTTAGACGAATTATGTAGTTTTCTAAAACTTGCAAATTGACATAATAAACAAGTTCTTCCTTAGATTTGAAATATCTATAAAGCGCAGCAGAAGAACACTTCAATTCTTCAGCTAGACTTCTGATTGTTATGTTGTCTATTCCGATTTTATTTGAAAGCGCAATCGCTCTATTGATATATTCTTTTCTATTTAAGCCTTTAAAATATGTGTTTTTGTCTTTAGGCTTCACTGTCCCACCGGCGTTTCACTAGCTTACAAGGACTTATGTTATCAGATGGTTATTCTATTCTAGGAATAACGTTATCAATGACTGACAAATCTATTGTTTTAAAATCGTTTGCAACTTTTGGTTTATACGACTCTGGGCTGGGAGAAATCTCTTGCCACTCATAATAAACTTGGATGCATTTATCAATCAACATGATGTCTTTGATGTTATCCTGATCACCTTTTGGGTATACAATCACGCTTCTGTAGGGAGTCTGGTTTGGTTTTAGGCTTGAAGCTTGTGGGTGGGTTAGCAGGATGTGCTTGTCATAAACTAAATCACGAACTTTAATCAACACTTGCTCATAGGTGTCACACAAAATAATGTTTGTTACATCTTTGTATTTTTCAGCAACTCTGTCGTTGTTAGTTACGATGGTTGCATATTCTAGTTTTTGAAGTGACATTAAAATGCCTCCTAAATAATTTCTGAATAAGAACCCAAATAACGATATTCTTCGACAACATCGTCAAGGGAAGCCATTAAGCGCTTGAATTCAGGCGCATAAACGCTGCAGCCGATGTCAAAATAGAACATGTAGTCGAAGTCGCGGTTTGGGATTGGTCTTGATTCTAGCTTACAAAGCTGAATCTCTAATGTGTTAAAACGTGCAAGCACTTTATAGAGCGACCCAGGTTCATTTCTGGTGACAATTGACAGAGATGTTTTGTCAGCTCCAGGATAAATCTCTAAATCTTTTGAAATGCATGCAAAACGAGTGTAGTTTGCATTGTTGTCTTCGATGGATTTAGCAACGAAATCAAGGTTATATATTTCAGCTGCATTTGAGCTCCCAATTGATGCTACAGTTTTGGAATCACTTTCGGCAACCATTTTTGAGGCTGTTGCAGTGTTTTCTGCCACGTGGATTTTGACGCCTTTTAGATTCTCTAGAAACCTTGAGCACTGCTGAATCGCCTTTTGGTGTGAATAAATGTCAGTTATATCTTCAAGTTTTGTGCCAGGTTTGGCAAGCAGATTTTCAGACACCTTCAGGCGAACAATTTTTACAATGTAAAAATCAAATTCGCGCATCAATTCATAAACTTCGTTTACAACACCTGCAGTTGAGTTTTCGATTGGAAGCATTCCATATTTGCAGAATCCTTCATCGACAGCTTTGAATACACTTCTAAAGCTTGGGAAAAATGAGATTTTGGCATGTTTAAAAACTTTGTCAGTTGCAATTTCAGAAAAAGCACCTTCTACGCCTTGGCATGCGACATATGCTGTGTCAGACATGAGTGCCGGAGTGTTTTTGATTGCATCTTCTATCTTTGAAACAATTGGGCAATCCATGTTTATCGCCGCTGACTGGTCAGCGCGAGACACCTCAAAGAGCGTGTTAAACAATGCCATCACATATGACTTGCGATTTTCAGGAACACTTTCAATAACTTTTGCTATTTTTTCCCGCTCTCGTGCGCGGTCGAGAACTGGAATGTCATGTTCACGCTTGTAATTTGCAACTTTTGCAGCTACATCCATGCGTTTTAAAAAAGTGTCGACTATCTCTTCGTCGACTTCATCCATTTCTTCTCTGATTTTTTGTAGTCCTGAATCGGTCATTATGCAGTCCTTATTCTTTCAGATTCTTTTTTAATAGCGTCGCCTTCGCTCAAGAATGCTTCTAGTGCCTCTCTATCATTATCATCAATAGCTTTTTTGCAGCGCTCTAAATTATTAATTGTTTTTTCAATCATTACACTTAAGTAATCTCTGTTTTCAAGGAAGAGTTCACTCCACATAACCGGGTTTAGCCATGCTACTCGAGTTAAATCTTTCCAGCTTCCAGCTGAGAAGCCATCGTGTTTTAGCGCAAGTTCGTTGTTTGCATAACATGATGACACAACGTGTGCAAGCTGTGAAGTGTAGGCGATTATCTTGTCATGATGTTCTGCATTTGTCACCGTATAGAAGCCAAATTTGCAAGGTGTAAGCATCGTTTGCACCTTGTCGATTGCGATTACGCGCTCCATGTCGGTTAATTTTGGATTTGGAACCAGAATCATTGGTGCACCTTCATAGAGGCTTGCATTTGCATGAGCATAACCAGAGAACTGTGTTCCTGCCATTGGGTGCGCGCCAATGAAAGTAAAGCCATGCTCTTCAGCGATTTTCCAACACTCAGCGCATATTTTTCGTTTTATGCCTGCAGCATCAATTACTATCGTGCTTTTGTTGATGTGGGGAGCAAATTCACGAAGCCAATCTACACAGTGTTGAGGGTATGTTGTCAATATTACAAGTTCGCACTCGTCGATGTTTTCTTTTGTTAGCTCTTTTTTGACAGAGTCGATTTTGGCAGCAGCCAGAGTTTCTTTGTTTCTGTTCCATGCATAAACGTCTGTGCCGCTATTTTTAAACGCCTTGGCAAACGAGCCGCCGATTAGTCCGAGACCAACTATTCCTACTGTCATTATTCTTCTGTCTTCATTGTTACTGCTTGGCGAATAATCTTGATGCGTTTCATCGCGTCATCAAATTGCGCTGGAGTGAGTGCCTGTGCGCCATCGCTCCATGCTTTAGAAGGATTGTTGTGAACTTCGATTTCTAGAGCATGTGCACCTGCTGCTGTTGCAGCAAGTGACATTGGCACAACATAGCGTGTGTAGCCTGTTGCATGGCTTGGGTCTGCGACAATTGGTAAGTGAGACAGGCCTTTAACAACAGGAATTGCGCTCAAATCAAATGTGTTTCTTGTTCGAGTTTCAAATGTTCTAATTCCACGCTCGCAAAGCATTACATTTTTGTTTCCGCCCGACATGATGTATTCTGCAGCCATTAACAACTCGTCTACGGTTGAGCACAAACCTCTTTTTAGTAGCACTGGCGTGTTAATTGTGCCCAGCGCCTTTAAAAGTGAGAAGTTTTGCATGTTGCGTGCTCCAACTTGCATGACATCAACGTTGTGTTTCTCAAACACTTCAATGTCTCTGGCATCCATAATTTCAGTGACGATTGGCATGTCAAGTTCATCGCCTGCTTGACGAAGGAGTTTTAGCCCAGATTCTCCCATTCCCTGATTTGAATAGGGGGAAGTGCGTGGTTTCCAAGCACCACCGCGAAGCATTGTCGCGCCACTTTTTTTAACTTCTTTTGCAATCTCGAAGAGATTGTCGCCTTCAATTGAACATGGTCCTGCAATAACGTTAAAGTTATCTCCACCCATTTTGACTCCGTGACCGCAGTCGATTACTGTGTCTTGTGGGTGAAACTTTCTGTTTGCTAGCTTAAAGCTTTCTGAAACACGAGTTACTCGATTGACAATTTCCATGCTTTCGAGAAGAAAAGGGTCAAGTTTTGTTGTGTCACCAACAAGACCAATTATTGTCTCAGTGGTGCCTCTTGAGATGTCAACTTTTAATCCCTTTGTTTTTAGCCAGTCGATTAAATGCTTGAGTTCTTCTTCTGTTGCCGTATTTTTAACTGTAGCTATCATGCGAGTTTCCTGTATCGATCTTGGGTGCTTAGTGGGATTATGATAGCATAAGCAAAACTAAGGTAGACGAGTTGAAACGAGCTTGAAATGCAATATGTAACATCTGGAGAATCTCACGGTCCAAAACTAACTACGATCGTGACAGGCGTTCCTGCGGGTCTAAATTTAGATGAACAAAGCATCGCTAGTGACATGAGACGTCGGCAAAGTGGTTATGGTCGCGGTGGTCGCCAAATTATAGAGACCGACACTGCAACAATCACTAGCGGTGTTCGTTTTGGGAAAACTCTAGGCAGCCCAGTCTCTATTGATATTGTCAACAAAGATTGGAAAAACTGGACTGGAAAAATGGCTGCCTTTGGAAATCGTCCCGATGAGTGCCCTCGCGAAGTGACTCCACGGCCAGGTCACGCTGACATTGTTGGTTTTATGAAAACCAACACCGATGATTGTCGTGACATTCTAGAGAGAGCATCGGCTAGGGAAACCGCTGCACGTGTTGCGGCAGGAGCTATTGCGCGAGAGCTTTTAGCCGAAGTTGGCGTTGAAGTTTTTTCTTGGGTCAAATCTATTGCAGATGTTGCAACCGATGACTCTTGTTTAATTGACTATACAAATAATGAGATTCCTAGTGATTTGCTTGCTCGAATTGAATTTTCGGAGGTGCGTTGTCCTGACGATGAGGTAACACAGCGCATGATAAAGCGAATAGATGAAGCAAAAGAGGCTGGTGAGACTTGTGGTGGCACTTTTAGGGTTGTGGCAACCGGCCTTGTCCCTGGTCTTGGTTCCTATTCTGAAGCAACAAGTCGTCTCACCTCAAAGCTTGCAGCAAGCATTTTTTCAATTCCTGCAATAAAAGGACTTGAATTCGGTGCAGGTTTTGCTGGTGTCTCACAATTGGGAACTCGTTTTCACGATGAAATCGCAATCTTGAGTGGCTCATTTGTTAGAAAGACTAATAACGCTGGTGGGCTTGAAGGTGGCATGACAAATGGAATGCCGCTCATTATCACAGCTGCAATGAAGCCAATTCCAACATGCATGAACCCTCTTGAAACAGTCAATCTTGACACTCTAGAAGTTGCTAAATCAAGCAAAGAAAGGTCGGATGTTTGTGCTGTGCCTGCCGCCGCTGTTGTTGCGGAAGCGGAGGTGTCGCTTGTTTTGGCTGATGCCTACATTGAAATGTTTGGGAACACTTGCATGAGCGACTTGAAAGCTAACCTTAAGCACTACAAGGATCGTCTTTCTGTTATTTCACGATGAAGATTAAGTTACACAAAACAATTTATTTCATAGGCTTTATGGGCGCAGGAAAGACTACTGTGTGCCGGAAGCTTGCTAAAGTTTGTGGTTGCGAGTGCGTTGATGTGGATTTCTACATTGAGCGTTTTCACGGCAAGAAAATTTCTGAAATTTTTGACGAGGTGGGAGAGAGTGGCTTTAGGGAATATGAAACAGAGGCTCTTTTAAACATTTCTAAATCAAACACCCCAAGACTTGTTTCTTGTGGAGGGGGAATTATTGTCACAGATGAAAATATTAGAATCATGAAGAACTCTGGCATCGTGATTCATCTATATTCCGACGCAAAAAACGGCGCAAGAAGAATTTCTAATAAAAAAACAAGACCGTTATTTAAGGATGTAAAAAAGGCGCAGAAGCTGTTTTTTCAAAGACTGCCGAAATATGAAGAGGCCGCCGATTACACGATTGATACCACAAGAAAAACTTCTGGGCGGGTCTATCATGAGGTAATAGATATGATGTCTGAAGAAGGGTTAATAGACATCATTGAAAGCTAATAATTAGGAGTTGATAATGAAATTGCTCATATTGAACGGGCCAAATTTGGATATGCTGGGGGTGCGAGAGCCTCAGATTTATGGAACTTTAACGCTCGATGAAATAAACGAGAATATTAAAAGCTCATTTTCGAATAAAGAAGTTGAATTTGAATTTTTTCAATCAAATTCTGAAGGCGAGCTCATCGATAAAATCCATGAAACTCACTGTTCTGACATCGATGGAATAGTTTATAACCCAGGTGCTCACACTCATTATTCCTATGCTCTTCGTGATGCTATTTCTTCAGTTAGTACACCTGTTATTGAGGTTCACATTTCAGACATCAAGACTCGTGAGGACTTTAGGAGAAAATCGGTTCTGTCACCTGCTTGTGAGTGCCAAATTTCTGGCCTGGGGAAAGATTCCTACACAAAGGCAGTAGAGACTTTTCTAAACAACGAAGGCGATGTTTTGTGGAAGCGTTCAGTGAAAACTGACGATGAAATTGAAGTTCTAAAAGAAGCACAAAAAATTGCAGACAGGGCGTTTCTTGCCATGTTAGAACAAGTGAAAGAAGGGATGACAGAGCTTGAAGTTCGAGACATTCTCGAAGGTTTTATGCTCGAGTTTGGAGCTGAATCTTTTAGCTTCCCAACAATTGTTGGAACAGGAGCAAACGGAGCCAATCCACATGCAGAACCGGGTGATCAAAAACTAAAACATGGAGACAGTGTCGTTATTGATTTTGGTGTTGTTTATAAAGGACTTTGCTCCGACACCACAAGAACTCTGTTTGTTGGGACTCCGAGAGGTGAGCTTTATCGCGCGTGGTTGGCAGTTAAAGATGCTCACGAGACTGTCGCTCGTGAAGTGAAGATTGGAATGACAGGAAAGCAGTGTCACGACCGCTCAATTGAGGTAATTAATGACTATGGCTTTAAGGGTTGCATGCCTCATGGTCTAGGACACGGTGTTGGTCGCGACATTCATGAAAAGCCTGTTTTGTCACCACGATGCAGTGCAAAACTCACTAAAAACAACGTGATTACAATTGAGCCCGGCGTTTATAAAGCTTCAAAGTTTGGAATTCGTCTTGAGGATTGTGGAGTCTTGACTGAAAACGGTTTTGAATCGTTCACGACGTTGACACACGACTTAATTGTTATCTAGATTTTTCGCGATGCTTGATACTGAGCTAGGTTTCTCTACCAGCTCAGTATCTCATATCCATCATTAGTTACGACTAGCTGAATTTCCCATTGAGCTGACAAAGAGTGGTCTTTTGTGCGGACCGTCCAGCCATCCTCTTTGCTTGTTACAATTTTGTATTTCCCCATGTTTACCATTGGCTCAATGGTAAAACACATTCCTGGAGGCATAATCATGTCTTCGCCGGCATAAACAGTGTGGCTCACCCAAGGGTCTTCGTGGAATTCTTTGCCAATTCCATGACCGCCATATTCCCGAACAACGCTGTAGCCTTGCGCTTCTACATAGTTTTGAAGTTCACGAGCCATGTCTTGTAAATTAAACCAAGGCTTAACCTGTGTGAGTCCCACATTGATCGATTTTCTGACAGTTTCAACAAATTTGTTAATTTCTTTAGAAGCTTCGCCAATGATAAACATTCTGCTTGAATCAGAGAAATATCCATCTTTAACTGTCGAGCAGTCAACGTTTACAATATCTCCATCTTTTAACACTTGGTTTTTATTTGGAATTCCGTGGCAAACCACATCGTTTACCGAAGTGCAGCAGCTTTTTGGGTATCCTTCGTAGTTTAGAGGCGCAGGAATAGCTCCGTTATCAAGTGTGAAGTCATGCACCCAGTTGTCGATGTCTTCAGTTGTGCATCCAGCTTTTATGTTTTTTGCAACCTCATCGAGAGCTCCAATGTTTACTTTTGCGCTCTTTTTAATACCTTCGATGTCAGCTTGCGTTTTTATGAGGCTGCGAGGTGGAACACATTTGCCTTCTAGATAGAGTTCTTCTAGTTTTTCGTCGAAGTCAGCGTGGCATTTTTTATATTTTTTACCGCTTCCACACCAGCAAGCATCGTTTCTTCCAAGTTCTGCAAAATCGTCATACATTTGCGAAGCATCCTTTTTTACTATGTGTTTGTTTTAAGTAATAATAATCTAAATCAAACACTTTTCAATTCATTTAAAAAGGAAAAAAATGACATCGAACGCTTTGTTGGCAGAAGAAAAAAACATTGCACACACTCGCATTTTAGACTTGCGCAAAGAGATAAAAAAAGCAAGCGATGCCTATTACATATCAGATGCTCCATTGATGAGTGATGCTGTCTATGATTCGCTTATGCGTGAGCTAATTGCACTTGAAAATGCTTATCCTGAGTTTGCCGATGCTAATTCTCCGAGCGTTACTGTTGGCGGTGGAGTTTCATCACAGTTTGAAGAAGTCAAACATGAATCAAAAATGTATTCTCTTGACAACGCCATGAACTTCGAGGAACTTGATTCATGGGTTCACAAGGTCGAAGATGAACTCGGAGTTTTCCCTGAATTCTGCCTTGAATTAAAGATTGATGGTCTCTCGATTGCCTTGACGTTTGACGAGAATAAGTTTGTTCGAGCTGCTACTCGCGGTGATGGAGTCGTTGGTGAGGATGTGACAGAAAACGTTTTGTTTGTGCAAGATGTGCCTCGCGAGCTTTCGATTCAAGGTGCTGCTAAGGTTGAGAACTCAAAAAAACCACTTGAGCTTCGTGGTGAGACATACATGCCGAAATCGTCATTTTCTGCGCTTAATAAAGAGGCGGAAAGAATAAATGGCGAGATTTCATGCGGGCACTTAAAGGGCAAAAAGGAAAAACTTTTTGCCAATCCAAGAAATGCCGCCGCTGGTTCTCTGCGTCAGAAAAACCCGCTTGTCACACGTGACAGAAATCTAAAGACGTTTATGTATTCGATTGCCTCCCAAGATGATGTTGCGATCACAAATCAATTCGATCTTCTTAAATGGCTGGCTAATTGCGGGTTTCATGTGAATCCCGATGTTACTCTTGCTAATTCTATAGATGAAATACATGATTTTTGCAAAGCTTGTCTTGAGAAACGTGATGTTCTTGAATATGATATTGATGGTGTCGTTGTTAAAGTAAACGATTTTTCTCTTCAAGAAAAATTGGGCTTTACGTCAAGAGCGCCAAAGTGGGCGATTGCCTACAAATTTCCTCCTGAAGAAAAAACAACTCTATTAAAAGACATTACTGTTCAAGTTGGCAGAACGGGCGTGTTAACTCCTGTTGCTGAACTCGAACCTGTGACAATTGCTGGATCAGTTGTGTCAAGGGCAACTCTTCATAATGAAGATGAGGTTGTGCGAAAAGATGTTCGCATCGGTGACACTGTCGTTGTTCACAAGGCAGGTGATGTTATTCCTGAAGTTGTGGGTCCAATTCTTGAACTGAGACCTAAAGATGCGAAACCTTGGGAAATGGCTAAAAAATGTCCAGCTTGTGGTAGCACTGTTGTGAGAATTGATGGGGAAGTTGCGCACCGTTGCATATCTCTAGAGTGCCCAGCTCAAAGGCTTGAAAAATTAAAGTTTTGGGCAAGCAGAGAAGCAATGGACATCGAATCATTGGGATCAGAAAACATCTCGACCCTAATTGATGAGGGCAGAGTCTCAGACTTTGCCGATTTTTATACGCTCACTGTTGACGAGATAAAAACACTAAAAACTCAGAGAACAAACAAGGATGGTGAGCCTGTTCCTGTAGGGGAGAAAAACGCAATTAAAATTTTCGAGAGCATCCAAAAGTCAAAATTTAATAATTTAGACAGAGTTATTAATGGTCTTGGGATACCAGGTATTGGGAAAAACCTGGCCCGCGATTTATCTCTTCATTTTTCTGACATGAAAGAATTGATGAATGCAAGTCCTGAAGACTTAGCAAAAATTGACGGCTTAGGTGCCATCCTTGCTAAAGGCGTTGTGGATTTTTTCAAAATTCCCCAAAATCTAAACGTGATTGACAGGCTCATGGAACTTGGCGTTTTAATGAAATCAAATTCTGGCGGGACGGCTGACAATCTGCCTTTAAAGTCTTTGACTTTCGTTCTCACGGGGACAATGGTTAACTCTGGGATGTCTCGTGATGAGGCGTCAGATGAATTGCGTAATTTGGGTGCTAAAGTAACGTCGAGTGTTTCTAAAAATACATCATTTGTTGTAGCAGGCGAAAACGCTGGTTCTAAGCGGGAAAAGGCTGTTGCACTCGGCGTCCCTATTCTAAATGAACAAGACCTAGTGTACATTTTGGAAAATAGGGCCCTGCCTGCTAGGTAGTGTATAATTCTTATCCATGACTACGCGAAGAAACAAACGCAGCTACACAATTGCAGATAATTTAGCTAGCACTGGCTCAGAGGGAAGCAGAAGGTCATTTAATAGAGATTCCTATGTTTCGGGCACTGTAAAGCCTGCTTCAATGCCATATAGTGCTGACGAAGTTCCCAATCCAGGTTCTGTAGATGCAATTCGCTATTCGAAGATTCGCAAATCAAGAAAGAGAAAAAGACGCCTTGCTGCAGTTCTTATTGGTGTTTTGACTGTTTTGCTTTTGGGCGTTGGCTCTGCGTTTGCCTACATTAACTATTTAAATAATCAGATGAATGATGGACTGACTCAGGATTTGTTGAGCGCACTTGTGCCAACAGACTCATCTTCTGATCCTTTTTATATGTTGTTGCTTGGTGTTGACAAAAGCGAAGATAGAGACGCTTCCGGTGAGTTTGATGGATCATATCGTTGTGACACAATGATATTATGCCGCGTTGACCCTAAAAACAAGCAAGTGTCTATGGTCTCAATGCCTCGCGACTTGCAAATTCAAAACATGGGAGCTACGAGCGATAACCCGGTTGGTTATGGCACTCAAAAGCTAAATGCTGCATATACATTTGGTGGACCAGCACTTTGTGTAAAAACTGTTGCTGACATTTCTGGCATTTCAATTTCTCACTATGTCGAGGTTGACTTTGATGGTTTTACTGCTGCAGTTGACGCGGTGGGAGGAGTCGAAGTTGACGTTTCTGTAGAAATTGATGACCCACACACAGGCGTTTATGTTCCCGCTGGCAAAAACACTTTAAATGGCGAGCAGGCGCTTTCTGTTTGCCGCTCGCGTCACACATATGACAATCTAGGAGATGGAGATGCACTCCGCACCGCCTATCAGCGACAAGTAATCTCAGCATTAGCTGCAAAGGTTCTAAAGAGCGACGTTGGAACGATTGTAAACACCGTTAATTCTTTAGTTAGCTATGTCAACACCGACTTTGACGTTAATTCGTTGCTTGGTCTTGCGAAAAGCTTGCAGGGGATTGATTCTTCAAAAATTTACACCGCATCTGTGCCAAAGACATCACAATATGTAGATGGCGTTTGGTATGACTTTGTCTACATGGATCAGTGGAAAGAGATGGTAAACAGAATGAACCAAGGTTTGCCACCTGCTGAGACCGAGATTGATCCTGCTACTGGAATTGTTATTTCATCTGGTGGTGATGGTGGCGAGACTGACTTTTCTTCGACCACAGCTTCATCCCCAGCCCATGCTTCTGCATCAATTGCTGTCAGAAATGGCACAGAAACTTCTGGCATTGCTGCCGCTGCTGTCGATAAGCTCAAAGATTTCGGTTATTCAAACATTTCTGCTGGCAACGCTAACTCGTCTGACTATGATAAGTCAATAGTTATTTATGACGATGACACCTACAAGCGCGACGCTGAAATCATAGCTGCACAGCTCGGGTTTAATCAAGTTGTGAAAAATGACGGTAGCTACATCGTGTCTTCAAGCGTTTTGGTTGTGCTTGGTGACGACTACGCATCTCAACAACAGTAAACTTGTTATTGAACATTAGCGTGACTTTTTAACCCCAACTTAAGTTTTTAGAAGTTGTTGCGACTTTTAAAGATGCGGTTCTTTTAAGAAAAGTGTATCTGAAATAAAAGCCTGAATTTCCGCAGAGCTTAATCGTTTTTAATTGTTCGATTATTTAATTGTCACCTGAGTAAAGTTGGCTCATTTAAGATGAGTAGTTTCCTTTAGAAGTGAATCAAAGATCTCTGTCGCCTCATCTCTTAGTTGCCGCTCCATTTTGAGATAGACTTCTAAAAGTTCCTTGCCTTCGGGTGTGAGTATGCTTCCTTTTGGACGGACACTTTCGATTAGCTCAAAGCCAAGTGCCTCGCTCGTTTTTTTTGTTATTCTCCACGCTTTTGAATAGGCCATGTTCATCATTTTTGATGCTTGATTGAGGGAATGAACCTCATCTACGTTTTGCATCAAACGAACAACACCCTTGCCTAAAACTGACTTAGATTCTGAGTCAGGATTTACAAAAGAGAGCTTTATAGCTGGGGAAATGTGTTTTTTAGCTTTCATATTGATAATTATACTTATGTTAAAATTTATGAGCAATATATCTATGAAAAAAGAGGTGTAAAACATGCCAATTAGTGTTTCAGACATCGAAAATGTCAGTTTTGCAATCACAAAAAAAGGCTACGACGTTGACGAAGTCGATGTATTCCTTGAAAAAGTTGCTGATGGCATTGAAGAATTGCATTCCACTATTGCTAATCTTCGCGCTCAGTTAGCCAGCAACGCACAACAAGAGCTCGATGATCAAACCGAGCAGATTGATAATATTGACAAGTCAGAGGATTTTGACGACCTTGGGGAAGATGCTAAGCAAATTATTGCTGAAAAAGAGCGCCTCATTAATCAGCTGCAAGAACAACTTGCTGCAAAGCAAGCTGACGGTGCTGCTATTTCTCAAGCATTGATTGTTGCTCAGCGTTCAGCTGATGAAATTGTTGCTAAGGCTAACACAAAAGCTGACATTACTATTCAAGATGCACATGATGAAGCAGACAGAATTGTTAACCGTGCTGAGGCCGAAAAGCAAAATATAATGAATGCGATTTCAAAACTAGAAGAGAATCGTGAAGAAAGCAGAAATCATTATGCAGAGATGCTTCGTGACTTCATTGAGGATGCTAATTCGAAGCTCACAAACCTTGGCTTTGATGACGATGTTTCTGCTATTCCATATGAAGACATTCAACCAACCTCAAACCCTGCACCAATTGGCTATGAGCCCATGTCTGTAGATTTGGGTCAAACTACAGCTGTTGAGCCGATTGGTGGACTTGTCGAAAAAGACATGAGTGGTTTTGGTGCATTGTCAGATGACGATGATGATATTGATTAATTTCTGTTTAACAGCACAATAATTTTTGATTTCAATAGGAGCCAATTTTGGCTCCTATTTTTGTTGGGGTTACTAGAATTGATTCTTTTAGCGGAGGCCATATAAGCCGGGTTCTGTGAACTGCTAGTTTTAGCAGAGCGACGGTCATTTATCTTGGATGTGCGTCGCCGCACACCTCTAGCACGCAACCCGAACGCGAGGAAGAGACACCTCATGCGCGTTCCTACTTGCGCTTGCTTCAGATGGGGTTTATCAAGCCATGCTGTTGCCAACATGCTGGTGCGCTCTTACCACACCGTTTCAGCTTTTCTCGCACACACAGTGCGCGGGAGTTTTCTTTTCTGCGACACTAATCCGTCGGGTTACCCCGCCCAGTCGTTAACTGGCATCTTGTCTCTTTGAAGCCCGGACTTTCCTCATGCATTGTGCACGCTCCCGTCCAAGCCTCCGCAGCTGTTAATTCTATCAAATGCTGGTTTTTAGTTTCTGCAAAAACGAATTTGTTCACAATTGATAAAGCAAACGAGCAACGATGCATGTTTGATTGCCTGTGTTATTTGGTGATTTGAAAAAGGTTTGCCTAAGTCAAAACGTGGACTCGAAGCTGTCAGGTGATTAGAGTTTTGGTAAATCTTCATTTTGAAAGCTTGATGTAACGAGCAATAAAAAAGAGCTGCCGAATTATCGACAGCTCATTGCTTTTTGGTAGCTCCGAAGGGATTCGAACCCTCGACCTCCGCCTTGAGAGGGCGGCGTCCTAAACCGCTAGACGACGGAGCCATTTAGTGGCGTTGTTGCGAACGCGACTTTAAATTATATGATAAAAAATTAATTGTTTGGCCTAAATCTAAATTTTTTTGTAACACCATGAATCGCTTTTTCTGCTCTACTATTCTCTTGTAAAATTCGACTCATCGCTGTACTGATTTTTTCTTTTAAAAAAGTGGCCTAGCTCATGATAAATTCACAATAAGAGTCTTGCTCATTATCTCTCGTAATCCTGACAAAAGTTTGCAATACATTTGAGTGAAGAAGTTAAAAAATTTTTATGCCCTCGTGCTTTTTAATAGCACTCAACTTCAGTTCTTAGCTTTGTAATTAGGCTGTCTTTAGAGTCAGTTTTAGTCTTTTGGCACATTTTTTTGATGGAATATCTAAACTGACTTTCGCTAGTGTGCATCTTTTCAACACACTCTTTTGTTGAATTAGCTTTTAACAGAAGCCATGCGAGCTCCTTTTCCTGTGTTTTAAATTCATATTTATCAAAGTAGGTGAAATACATTTCTTTCATTCTGTCGTTAAATTCACAAATCACGTCACTTCTTGACTGTGCCAGGTTCATTATCGCTAGTTTCTTTTCTTTCGTTATGCTTTCTAGCAATTGAGGTACTGACGTTATGACCGGCATAGATTTAGCGTTTTTGGGATGCTCTAGGCGAGCAAATAAAACGAGCAGTAAAGACATAATGTCTACTAGGATTTCAGAGTTAGAAACCTGAGTGGTTTTGTCAATTGCTCCACTCTTGCCTGAAATTGAAGATGTGTTGTAGTTAATTGCGTTTTTCATAAATACCTCCCTTAACGCATAACCTATGACACATCAAATATGACACATTTACACTACATATAGTCGAGAATAATTAAGACGACTACATTATGCGCTATATATGTAGCGAATTATCTGATAACTCTATTGTGAGATGTCAGTGCTTATTAAAAGTTTGATCTTTAGTTAGATTCTTGAAACTTTTTCAAGGAGTCTATCTGCCAGAGAATACCAACTCAATTTGTCTACAGAATGCGAATTGCCTTCAATTTTAAAAGCTTCCAAAATTGCTTCTTTGAGATGTCTCTTAAAAACAGGGAGGTCTGAAAGAACGGGCACATCTACGTTGTTCATTTTTGGTGGAGTGACAAAAATGAGGGGAGCATCTTTTACATTTTCTACATACCATTGTCTTATGCCAGGCAAATCTGTCATAACGCAGGAACATCCACACGCGATTGCCTCAAGCGTCACAAGCGGCAGGCCTTCAAAGAAAGAGGGAAGACAAAACACTTTAGACGTGGAGTAAAGTTTAGCAAGATCTCCTTGATGGACTTGCCCTGTAAAAGTGATGTCAGCATTTGCATCTTTTGCAAGTGCGGCTATTTCGTCATACTCTTCTTTGTTGCTATATCCGCCTGCTAAAACGAGTTTTATCCCTGAGATTTCTTGTGATATTTCTTCGCAAGCCTCTATGAGTTCTCGCACACCTTTTTGTTTACAAATCTTTCCGGCATATATGATTGTTTTATCGTCTCTTTTGCACTCTTCTGTTGGACTTTTAAACACATCGGAGTTAAAACCAGTTCCGATGATGTCGATTTTTGAGAGATCCATGCCATATACATTGTTAATTTCATCAATTTGGTCAGTGTGTAAGACAAACACCTGATCAAGGTTGCATATTCCGTCTTTGATGTAGTTTTTGCAAAGCTGATGCTTCTTCATTTGACGAATGTCAGTGCCGTGACAGATTGCTATGATTTTTGATTTGCTCATCATAGCCTTGTTTACGTGTGACGCAATTGCAGTTACAAGGTAGAGATGATGACAAATTATTAAGTCGGGCTTAAATTCTGCTATGGCTTTAGTGATTTGAGAGAAATAGGCACTAACGAAATTTGCTGTCATCTCATCTGTGAAATCACAATATCTTGTGGAACGATAGGGCATGTTGTCGCTCATGCCTGCGATTGGGAAGTTAAGGTCTCTCTGCATGAATGTTACAGGATAAGAAGCCTGCACTTCCTCCTCAACTTTCATTTGCTGATCGTCTGGCATTCTTCCATAAATTATTGCCTGATCATGACCCCTTTTTTTAAACGACTTTATGACTTCCGTCAGATAAACTCCACTTCCTGTAGACGTTGGTTTTTGGGCAGTAATCGACAGAATTCTCATTGTTATTCTCTTTTGTTTTAGCCTCTATGCGAACCATTTTGTGACAATTGGAATGTATCCAGAAATAATCACAAGCAGTACAAAAATTGGAACAAAGTAGGTAATGTAACCTTTGATCCATTTAGGGAATTTTAATCCTTTTCCAGTGTCAGCCTCTTTGATGAAATTATCCCAACCCCAACCGGATCTTTTGGTGCAGAAAAGTAGAATCACGAGAGAACCAATTGGAAGTAGATTATTTGAAACCAAAAAGTCTTCGATTGCTTGGATGTCGCCAATTCCAGGGATTGTAAAGCCAGCCCAAACGTTAAAGCCCAAAATACAAGGCATAGAGAGTAGAGCAATCAGTGTGCTGTTAATAATGCATGACTTCGAGCGGCTCCAGCCAAAGTGGTCCATGCCCCATGCGATTATTGTTTCGAACACGGCGATAATCGTTGACAATGCAGCAAACGCCATAAACAAGAAGAACAAGCTTCCCCACAGTTGCCCGAGGGGCATTTGTGAAAACACAGTTGGAAGAGTGATAAACACAAGGCCAGGACCAGAATCAGGAGTTATTCCATAGGTAAAGCAAGCAGGGAATATGATGAGCCCAGCCATAAATGCAACTGCGGTGTCAAGTGCACAAATGCGAACTGCCTCACCTGGTAATGCTCTTTCTTTTTCAATGTATGAACCAAATATAAGCATAGACCCAATGCCAATTGAAAGAGTAAAAAATGCTTGACCCATTGCAGCAAAGCATACTTCAATTACTTTTTGCCAGCCGCCATCAAAGATTTTTCCGAAGTCTGGCATTAAATAAAAAGCAAGTCCTTCTCCTGCGCCTTTAAGAGTTAGAGAATGGATACAGAGCAAAATCATAATTGCAAAAAGAGCTGTCATCATCCATTTTGTAATTCTTTCAACTCCGTTTTGTATTCCTGCCTTACACACAATAAAGCCAATAAAAACAACTATCAACATAAAAAGAGTCAGTTGAACTGGGTCGGCTAAAAGCCCGGCGAAAATGTTTGGAATCTCGCTGGTGTCAACTTTGTTGAAAGTGCCAGTTAATGAGTAACAAATATAGGCTAAAAACCAACCCGTTACAGTTGTATAGAACATCAACAGGCAGTAATTTCCAATGAGGCAAGCCCATTTGTGAAGATGCCATTTTGAGCCCGGCTTTTCAAGAGTGTTAAAAGCTTGCCCTGCGCCTGAACGTGCGGCTCGCCCAATCGAGAATTCCATTACTAGGATTGGTAGTCCAAATATAACAAGGAAAATCAAATAGAGAATAAGAAAAGCGGCTCCGCCATATTCACCAGTAATGTAGGGAAATCTCCAGACGTTTCCAAGACCGATTGCGCAACCAGCGCTAATCATGATAAAACCAAATCGTGATTTAAATTTCTCACGGCTTTTAATTTCAGCCATAATTTTCCTTTTCTAAAGCCCAAAAGATTAAAAAAATATACCACAAATGCACCCCATACCTCGCCATTTGTTCGTGATGTTGTTTGCTAAGTGGTGTTTTGATAAAATAAAAAATCGCAAAAACCCGCAACAGGTTTTGGCAAATTTAGAGAGAGGACTCATTGTGAATAATAGAATTGATGGTTCACTTGAAATATCTAATGGCGTTCTTGCCGATCTTGTTGGATATGCAGCCCTTGAATGCTATGGCATAGTTGGCGTTGCAGACGCAAGTAAAAGAGACGCTTTTTTAAAAATTCTTCCTCAGACTCGTTTGCGCCGTGGAATCAGAATTGATGTCACTGACTCTGGAGTTTTTGTTGAAGTTAATGTTGTTGTTGAATATGGCACTAACATTGCAGTGGTCTGTGATAACTTGCGCGAGAGAATTCAGTTCATCTTGAAGGAATATGCAGGTGTTGACGATGTTTGCGTTAACGTAAACGTTTGCGATGTGAACGTTAGGTAATTTATTTGAAGGCAACTTCATAAGTCTATATGCACAAATGAAAGAATCGAAGGTCAATAATGGAAATTTCTAAGTTTGTGAGCGCTGTGGTTTTTGCCGCACATTCACTAGCCGAGAAAGAAGAAGAAGTCAATCGTTTAAATGTTTTTCCTGTACCCGATGGAGACACAGGAACCAACATGTCTCTCACAATGAGGAGCGTCGAAGATAACCTTAGTGCCCTTGGCTCCAATTTAAACAAAGAATCTGTTTGTCGCGCAATCACAACTGGCGCATTGATGGGAGCTCGTGGTAATTCTGGCGTTATCACATCACAAATTCTGAGAGGTATTTGCGAAGGAATTAAGAAGTGCGATGAGTTGACTAGTGAGTCAATTGCATTTGTTTTTGATTCTGCTGAAGATGTAGCATATTCTGCTGTGAGAAAACCTGTAAAAGGAACGATTCTCACAGTTCTTTCTGATATTGCACAAGCTGCAAGAGCCTCTCGCGATGCTGGACTTTCTGTAGAAAAAACGCTAACAGGGCTTGTAGAAGCAGGATATGAGTCGGTAAAGACGACCCCTGAATATCTTCCAGTGTTAAAAGAAAATAACGTGGTCGACGCTGGTGGATATGGTTTTTCTATTCTTCTCGACGGATTTGTCACTTCATTCCTTGAAAAAGGCGAGGAACTATCTCTTAAATTTGACGCATCAAAAATGAGCGCTCCTAAAGTTGAGATTGAACAAATTAATGACTGGGAGGGTTCTAAATATCGTTACTGTAACGAGTTTTTGGTTGATTCTGACGAGCTTGTAATTGAGGATGCCTTGAACTTCTTGTCGACAATGGGTGATTGTGAACTCTGCGTTGGAGCAACACCAAAGTTTAAGGTTCATGTTCATTCAAACACTCCTGATCAGGTTTTAAAATACTTCCTAGACAGAGGTCAAATTGCAGAAGTGCACATTCACAACATGCAATTGCAATCCATGGATCGTGCTGAAAAACTTGCAAACGAGCAGGAAGAGCAAGAGCTTTGTGTGGTGGCTGTGGCAGCAGGTGATGGCAATGCTGACATTTTAAGAAGCCTCGATGTTGACGTCGTTGTTTCTGGTGGTCAGACAATGAATCCTTCCACTAAAGATCTCTACGATGCAGCGATATCTGTCCCAGCGAAGAGCTATTTGTTCCTTCCTAACAATTCAAACATTATTATGGCTGCAGGAGCTGCTGCTGAGCTAATCGGCGATGATGCTTGTGTTCTTCCGACAAAAAGTGTTCCTGAGGCTTTTAGCGCACTTTTTGAATTAGATAAAACAAAATCTGCACAAGAAAACCTTGATGTAATGAGTGATGTTTTGGGTTCTGTTGTTACTGGTGAGGTGACTTGCGCCATTAAAGATTCTCACGATGCAAACGGCAATTGCATTAAAGAGGGAGATGTGATTGGCATTCTCGATGGAGAAATCCTTGCAGTTGGAGATGACATTAGCCAGGTTGTTCTTGATTTGATTGCAAAAAAAGATACTGACGATTATGACACATTCACTTTGCTTTCTGGCGAAGGTTTTAGTGAAGAAGACAGTGAACACCTCGTCGAGAAAATTGAAGATGCCTATCCAGATTTAGAAGTTGACCCGCATGTTGGTGGCCAGCCTCTCTATCCAGTGATTTTCTCTCTTGAATAAATTTGGAACTTGATTGCCTAAATTATCTCCCCGTTAGATATCTTGATCTCACATCAGTTTGTGAGATAGGGGAAGCAAGGACAGGTTTTTTTTGTACTATACGCGCTCGAGTTTTGAGCGTTTCGGAAGGAAAAACGAGCAATAACGCTATTTTTTGTGACTATCTTTTAGGCGATGGTTCGGCTTGTTTGATAGCGCGGTTTTATGAACCCTATGTATTGTCTACACATTTTGAGACTGGCGATGTGGTCGTCGCTGGTGGAGTTTTGATTGAGCATGACTCAATGAAGTCATTCACCAATCCTTTAATCTCTTTAATTTCAGATTCTGAGGCGCGAGAAGTTTTGCCTGTTTATGCGCATGATATGTCAATCACAAAGAAATGTTTTAGCTACGCTAAATATGACGAAATGCTGTTAGGTGACACATTCTATTCATGGCGGCAAGCTTTGATTGGTGTTCATGGCTTTGAAGGGAAGGTTGAACTAAAGAAATCAAGGATGGCTCTTAAACTTCACTCAATCATTGAAGTTTTGATGCAATGTCAAAAGAGAAATGTTACACTCAGCGATTTGCTGCTTCAACCATTCGGCCTCGTTGAAGAATCTAGTGGGAGTGTGGGTTCTGTTTTTCTATATAAACAAGATGATGCAGGAGATGTATTTGACGCAATTCGAAAGCATGATTTTGGGAAGGGGGACGTTTGTGTTGTGTCTCCGTTAGCTGGTGTTTCAGCTGAGCAGCGAGATCGACTTGTTTGGGGTTATCCAGATTTCTTAAAAGTTCCAGCAAGACAGCCACAAACTTTAATCTCTGTTGAATGCATGCAAGGCCTGCAAAAAAACTTGCAAGGACTTAAGGCAAGATATTGTTATTATCTTCATGCATTGGGTTTTGAAATTTCTCAACATCTGCATTTAGATTATTCATTTAGGAGAAGCGAAAAATTTAAGTGTGGAATGTTAATCGTAGAAGACGCTAACCGCATATCTTCTCTTGTAATAGACAGGATGCGAAAACTGGCCTGTTGCGACTGTTTTTTAATTAGCAAATCAAATGCAATCAATCATAAAAAACGGCTTGAAATATTAGGTAATTCTACAAATCAGATTGATATTTTGAAAAATGAATTGCGATACAGAAGAGAGGGAGACATCCTTGGCTGCACAAATGACATTTTCAAAATCTGTAGGCTTGTAAATTTTGTTAGAGATGAAGCTCTTTTGAAAAAAGCCGAGTCGTTTGTTGCCCATGATTTGCTTGGAGGTTTTGCCCCAAATGATTAAGATTGTTTCTGGAATCTATGGTGGGCGCTTTATCGAAACTCCCGAGGGAAAGAGCACCCGACCCACAACTAACAGAGTTAGAGAAGCTGTTTTTAATTCTCTTTGCTCTAACTACAGTTGTAACCTGACATTAGAAGGAGCTAAAGTTCTTGATTTGTTTGCTGGATCGGGAGCACTCGGTTTTGAAGCTTTGTCGCGTGGTGCTAATCATTGTGTTTTTTGTGACGTTAATGCGAAGGCTATTTCAACATTAAAAAAGAATACATCGGTGCTAAAGGTTAGTAGTACGAATTGCTCGATAGTTAAAACTGATTTTAAAAGTGAGAATATATCTGAAAAACTTCTTCCATTTGCTCCTTTTGACCTCGTGTTTTTAGACCCTCCATATGCTTTTTCCCCTCTAGTAGTTTTTTCTTATGTTGAAAGATTTAGAAATTTTGGTTTAGTGGCAAAAGATGCTCTTTTATATTATGAACATTCAAATAAAACTATTTTTGGTTGCTTGGGTGTTGAATTTGAGGTTCTCTATGACAAGTCTTTTGGAGAAGTTGGTTCGACCATCCTAAGAATTTCTGACAAGAGCACACATGGTCAGAACTTGTAGCTACTTTTTTGGCTGTGTTAGAATTTATAAGAATAGCGTCAAAAGAACTTGAAAAGGAGATTTAAATGGACGAGAGCGGAGTTCTTGATAGGCTAGAAGAGCTACAGATTTTGTTAGAAGATGCAAAGCCTTGTCTTGGCAGACCAAATTTGCGTCAAGTTAACACCGATGAGGCTCTAGATATTCTCGATGAAATTCATGATATTTTTCCTTCTGAGTTTGCGCAAGCTCGACAGATTATGCGCGAGCGTGAAGCACTAATTGATGATGCTGAAGCCCAGGCGGCAAGAATCATCGAGGACGCTAAAAATCAAGCACTAACTGTTGCTTCTGAGCAAGAGGTCGTGAGAATTGCTCAAAAAGAATCAGAGTCGATTATGCAAGAGGCACGTGAAATGGAGCGCGAAACACGTGCTGGTGCTGAAGATTATGCTGATGAGGTCTTTGGTCATGTAGAACAGACATTAGAAAATGTTTTGTCCCAAGTTCAGCGTGTGCGTGATCGCCTGAATGCAACTTCTACCGTTCCTAAGCAGTAGTTTTGAACCCAGTAAAAATTCGCATATCTAACAACCTGTTGACTCCTTCATGCACCGAGCGTTTCGATGGAGTGGTTGACTTAATCGCTTTGACGTTTGCAGGGAATAAATTTGTCTCAACAGAGCCTGTTAAATGGAGAGTTAGTGTTGTTAATGGCGGTGAAGGTTTCTTGTTTATAGAGGGTAAGGTAAAAGCTACATTAAAAACCGAATGCGTAAGATGCCTTGAAGATGCATTTTTTGAGGTGGATTCTGAGATAGAGGGGTATGCCAAGCTTAAGGAAGACGTTAAGCTTCCTGCCGATGTAGAGGAAGATGAGTGCGTTTTTGTTCACAACAACGTTATTGACATTTCTCGATTCATTGAAGGTGCCGTTTGTCTGGATTTGCCAATGCAACCTCTATGTAGCGAAAACTGCGTAGGTTTGTTTGAATTTTGCGATCATGATGAACTGAACGAAGAGCCTTTGCAAACACCTTTTGAAGTGCTCAAAAATTATGAGTTTTAGTTTATTTCTTTGCTATAATTAGTCCTCGTGCCTTGGTCGGAAACCAAGGGAAACACTAACCAATTAGGAGAAACAATGAAAAAAAATATCCATCCAGAATATGTTGAGTGCACTGTAACTTGCAGCTGCGGCAACACATTTAAAACTCGCGCTACAAAACCAGAGTTAAAGATTGACATCTGCAACGTATGCCATCCATTCTACACAGGAACACAAAAACTCATTGACACTGGTGGACGTGTTCAACGCTTCTCAGATCGTTTCGGAAGTGCTACTGATCTTGTTAAAGAGCGCGAGGCAAAGAAGAAGGCAGATCGCGCTGCTAAGCTCGAAGCAGAAGCAAAAGCAAAAGCAGAAGCAAAAGCTGAGAAAGCAAAGCTTAAAGAAGAGCGTGCTGCAAAGTTTGCTGCAGAAAACGCAAAGAAAGAAGCTGAGGCAGCAGCTGCTGCTGAGGAAGCAACACCTGCTAAAGAATCAGAAGACTCTTCAGAGGAGAGCGCTGAATAGATTTTCTGTTCAAATAATTTTTCAGATTAATGGGCGGGAGCTTATCCCGCCTTTTTTATAATTTTATGCATTATGAGTGATAAGAGAAAAATTTGCGTATTTGATGGAAATGCCTTGATGCACAGGGCTTTTCATGCAATCAATGGGCCTTTTACCGCACCTGATGGAACACCCACAAATGCTGTTTTTGGCTTCTTTAACATGTTTTTTAAGTATGTCTCAGACCTTCATCCTGACGCTACAATTTGCACTTTCGATCATGGAAAGGCAACTCATCGCATCGACCTTTATGACAAATACAAAGCCAATCGTCCTAAAATGGATGATAAATTGAGAGTGCAATTTCCAGTTGTTGAGCGCATTCTTCAGGCGATGGATGTTCCAATTTTCATTGAAGAAGGTTGGGAAGGCGACGATGTGATGGGAAGTTTGTCAGTGCGTTGTAGCCAAGAAAACTGCACTTGCTATCTTGTCACTGGAGACAAAGACATGAACCAGCTTGTCAAACAAGATGTGTTCACTGTCACATCTGACGTCAAAAATAAAAATGTGATTATTCGTGATGCCGATGCTGTTAAAGATCGTTTTGGCGTTGAGCCAACTCAGATAGTTGACTATTTGGCCATCGTCGGCGACAAATCTGACAACATTCCTGGCATTGATGGGATTGGAAGCAAGGGTGCCGCCGATTTGCTTGCAAAATATGGCTCGCTTGATGGCGTTTATGAGAACTTAAGTGACTTTAAGGGAAAGAAACTTGAGCACTTGATAGAAGGTAAAGACGACGCCTATCTAAGCCAAACACTTGCAACAATCAACACACATCTAAACATCGAAGTTGATCTAAGAACTGTTGAAAGCTTCCACTGTGATTTGGTCAAACTCGAAGAGGTTTTTAGCGAATATGGGCTTCGTTCAACTTCTGCTAATTTCAAAAAAACAATGGCCTCTTTAAAAAGCGATTCGCGCAAGGACGACACTCTTGAAAAGATTGTCTTTCCTAACTTTGTGCCTTTTGACGAAGCTAGACAGCTTGCAATAGAGGCGATTGAGGCGAAGGAGCGAATCGCATTTAGCATAGTTGTGCCCACAAAAACATATGCTAAAAAACACGGTGACAATAGAACTCTTGTTGGTGTCTCTGGGGCTTCTTTTATGACGGTAGCTGAACCTTCTGAAGTTGCTTATGTTGTGGCACATGCACTAAAAAACACTGAAGTTTGTGCATATGACGCAAAAGAAATAATCAAGCTTGCCTATCCTCATGACAACAATACTTTAGCTTTATTGACTGAATCTGAGATGCTTGGCGCACAAGTGTTTGATGTTCATGTATGTGAAAACATGCTCAATTCGTCGGTTGTTTTTAAAACACAGGAAGACTTCTTCTCGTTGCTTAACACGAATTACTCTACCGACGATGATCTAGAAAAAAGAGCTCAAGAATTTGCGTTTCTTTCTTTAGTTTCTGCAAAGAGACAAGACGAATCTTTGTTGCAATGTGGAGTGGATGTTAAAAATCTATTCTATGAAACAGAAAAGCCTCTAACGTGCGTTCTTTCTTTAATTGAGAGAAATGGTTGTCGTCTTGATGACGACATCTTAGTTTCACTTAACGACTACTGTGAGCATGAGCTCGATCAAATTAGGACGAAAATTTTTGAATTGGCAGGTCACGAATTTAGCATAGAGTCGCCAGCTCAGCTCTCTGTCGTCTTGTTTGCAGAGATGGGCATTAAACCTTTAAAGAAGACAAAGAGTGGCTTTTCGACAGATGCCAAGGTCTTGCAGGAACTTTCCGCTGAACATGAGATTTGTACGCATGTAATCAAATATCGAGAGCTTGCGAAATTAAAGTCAACCTACATTGATGCTCTTCCGAAAATTCGATTGAAAGATGCTCTTGTGCACACTGATTTTAATCAAGCAGCAACTGCAACTGGTCGATTGAGTTCAAGTGATCCAAATTTGCAAAATATTCCTGTTAGAACTGAGCTTGGCAGGAAAATTAGAGAAGCTTTTTTGCCACTTAATGATGATGACTATTTCTTAAGTGCCGACTATTCTCAAATTGAGCTTCGACTTTTGGCACATCTTTCTGGAGATGAACACTTGATTGCTGCGTTTAACTCAGGACGAGATTTTCACACTCAAACTGCGGCGAGAATTTTTGGTGTTGATGAAAGCGATGTCACACAGACGATGAGGTCTTCGGCAAAGGCCGTAAACTTTGGAATAATTTATGGCCAGCAGGCTTTTACGCTCGGAAAACAATTAGGCATCTCTTTTGGAGAAGCAAAAGATATTATCGACAGATATTATTTTTCTTACCCGCAAGTCAGGGTGTTTTTGGATGACACAGTGAAAAGTGCGAGTGAAGTTGGATATGCGCAAACTATGTTTGGGCGCAGACGAGTTATTCCAGAGCTTTCTTCTTCGAACAGAATGACGCAGGCTTTTGGTCAGCGAACAGCCATGAATCATCCTATGCAGGGAAGTGCTGCAGACATCATCAAAAAAGCAATGGTGAAACTGCAATCAGCGCTAATTGGTCGTGGACTAAAATCAAAAATTCTAATTCAAGTGCACGACGAACTAGACCTTAGTGTTCCGCCCGACGAACTAGAAACAGTAAAAGCGCTTGTGAAAGATGTCATGGAAAATGTGGCACAATTGAAAGTCCCGCTAATTTCAGATGTGTCGTGTGGGAAAAACTGGTCGGAAGCACATTAATTTTTTCTTGACTTAAAGACTGACACGTGTATAATAGTCAATCGTGTCTATTAACGAATATGGGAGTTAAACTAATGTATGCAATCGTAAATACAGGCTCTAAACAATACAGAGTTAGCGAAGGCGACTTCATCAACATTGAAAAGATTGCAGGAGAAGCCGGCGACAAAGTTGAGTTAGATACAATTTTTGTTTCAGATAATGGAAAAATTGTTTCTGATCCAGCAAAAGCTGCTGCAACGAAGGTAGTTGCTGAAATTGTTGAGCAATTTAAAGACAAAAAAGTAATCGTCTTCAAATTTAAGAAGCGCAAGAATTATCAGCGCAAAGTTGGTCACAGACAACAATTGACACGTGTCAAAATTGTTTCAATTGGCGCATAGGTTATTTTGTTCTGCAAAAAAGCAAGTTAGATAATTCATTCGTAAGGAGATATTGATATGGCACACAAGAAAGGACAGGGCTCGATTCGCAACGGTCGCGATTCTAGAGCTCAAAGACTTGGATGCAAAATGTTCGGTGGCCAAGAAGTTAAAACTGGCATGATTATTGTCCGTCAACGTGGAACAAAATTTCATCCAGGCAACAATGTTGGAAGAGGTAAAGACGACACCCTCTTCGCATTGTGCGATGGCACTATTCAATACACTAAGGGCGATAAACGAAAAGTGCACGTCATTCCTGCTGCTTAGTTTGACTCGACAGATATGTTAATATTAGCCCTGTTACGCAGGGCTTTTTTGTTTTTTTAAGGAACAAATTTGTTTATAGATAAAGTACACATATTTGCAAAAGGTGGCGATGGTGGAAGCGGATGTGTTTCGTTTCGCCGTGAGGCTCATGTTCCAAAAGGTGGCCCTGATGGAGGAGACGGTGGCGATGGCGGAAACGTTGTTTTAGTTGCTGATTCGTCAATTTCTTCTTTGATTGAATTCCGTTTTTCTCATCATTTCAAGGCCGACAGAGGAATGCATGGGCAGGGTTCAAAAAAATCAGGCAGGTCTGGAGATGACGTTGTCTTAAGAGTGCCAGTCGGAACGGTTGTTAGGTTCTACAATTCTGAAATGGGAATTGCTGGAGATGACATCGCTGATTTGTCGGTTGAAGGGCAAAAGTGCATGATAGCTAGAGGTGGCAGAGGGGGTTTGGGAAACACCCATTTTGTTACACCGACTCATCGTGCGCCTGCTTTTGCTGAATTGGGTGAACCAGGTCAAGAAACAGAAGTCGAGCTTGAGTTAAAGTTAATTGCAGACTGTGCACTCGTCGGCATGCCTAGCGTTGGGAAGTCTTCTTTGATTTCTGTTATGAGCAAAGCAAAGCCAAAAATTGCCGATTATCCTTTCACTACATTAGTCCCAAATTTGGGTGTTGCTACATATAACGACAAAGCTTTTGTTGTGGCAGACATTCCAGGATTGATTGAAGGCGCAAGTGAAGGCAAAGGTTTAGGGCACGAGTTTTTGCGTCACATTGAACGTGCTAGCACCATTGTCCACGTTGTCGACATCACTGGTGGACTTGAACAGCGTGATCCAATTGATGACTATGAAATCATTTCAAAAGAGCTTAAAGATTATTCATTAGAACTTGCACACAAGCCGCGTTTGATTGTTGCTAATAAAGTTGATGTCGCAGATTATGATGAAATCGCCCGTGAAAATTTAGAGCGTCTTCAAAACCGAGTCAAACAAGACTTCGACGAAGTTTTAGATAACGAGGGAAATAGAATTTATCAATCAGACAAAGTGATTCTTGTTAGTGCTGTGACAACTCAAGGCATTGACCAACTGAAAGCTCAAATTCTCACAGTTGTAGAGAACAATCGTCATGCTTTGGAAGTTGAATCTCAACAAAATGAGAGCTATGACAGCGTTTATGAATATGTGCCAACTTCTGCTGGAGGAACTTCTATTGAGAGAGAAGATGATGCTTGGCGTGTCGGTGGTGACGCAATTGTTAGGGCAGTCATCCAAACTGATTGGGACAACGAAGAAGCAGTTGATCACTTCCAAAAGCGATTTAGGAAAATGGGAATTGAAGACAAGCTTTTTGCCGCTGGAGCCAAAAATGGCGACGAAGTGAGAATCGCCGATGTTTCTTTTGATCTTTATTCAACAAGACAAGTTGGAAAGCTAAACGTTGGGATTTTTGGCGGCTCTTTTGATCCTGTGCACCTAGGCCACATGGCTTGCGCTGAATTTGCAAAAGAGGCTGCGCGTTTAGATAGGGTCATATTTGTTCCAACACACATTTCCCCTTTTAAAGCCGAAGAAGTTGACGACATTATGTTTAGTGACGATGAACGATTTGAGCTTTTGCAGGCCGCTTTGTGTGAATCAGACTGTTTTGAAGTAAGTGACTGTGAAATCGAGAAGCAAGGAATTTCCTACACTTGTGACACTCTTCATTTCTTTACAAAGTTCTATCGTGATGAGGGAATTGATGCAAACTTAACGCTCATTATTGGGTCTGACTTGGCAAATGAGCTTGATAGATGGAAAAATGCCAGTAGGATTGCCCAAATGGCAAATGTAGTTTGCATTATGCGACCTGGCTACAATGAAAAAATGCTTCCGGAGAAAGTTAGAGAGCTTGGATTTAAAGTTAACTTCATTAAAAGCCCTAATGTTGATGTTTCTTCGACACAAATCAGAGAGATGCTAAAAGCTGGCGAAGACGTCACAGGTCTTGTTCCAGATGAAACGCTTAAGTTGCTTAAAGATTTCATGTCAAAAAGAAACAACTAGTAAAACGATAAACAAAACATGATTGATTACCTGACTAAAGATTTTTATGAAAAAATGAAGCATGATGTAGAGCAACGTGTTTCAAAGAAAAGATATAACCACATTTTAAGTGTTGCCAAAACTTGCGAATTGGTCGCCGTGACCTATGGTCTTGATGTTAGAAAGGCATCTCTTGCCGGCATATTGCATGATTGGGACAAGGGACTCACTCCCCAGCAGGAAATTGAGAAGGCCTATGAATATGGACTTGATAAAGAAATTGATGAGTGGACAATCAACAACTTGCCGCACTTGCTTCATGGACCAACTGCAGCTGCTGATTTTCTTAAGAATTTTAAAGGTTTTCCCCAAGACGTTGCCCATGCTATTTATGTGCACACTACAGGTTGTGTAGACATGAGCGACCTTGATATTTGTTTGTATGTTTCTGATGCAATAGAGCCTAATCGAAAATATGACGAATTGGGACAACTGCGAGCTATGGTCGGGAAGGCTACGCTTGAAGAATTGTTTGAATCGGTGTTTTGCTTGTGGACTGCAAAGCTCATTTTAAATAGAAGATATGTTGAGCCAAACACTTTAAAGGTTTACAACTCTCTTGTAATGAAAAAGCAAAAATAGTTCTCATTTTTTGACAATAATTCACCCATTATTTAGTAACTTTTTCACCAATAATTAAAAAAACAAGGCTTTTAGCTTGTGGTTTATTGCTTTTGTGCTGCACGTTATCTTCTTTTGACAAAATCGAAAATTAGCGCAATTATCTTCTTCCTTAAAAAACTGATTGAAGGGTGGTTGGTATGTCAGTTTTTGTCGAAAGATGCGTTTTAGAAGTCTGTAGTCTCCCAAAAATTGATGACAGTCTAATCGAGAGAAGCACTTTATTGAGCAAGCTTGTGCAAGAGCGTCGAAGACCTCGCTTGCTCGTTGCTCCTTCTGGTTATGGCAAAACTACTGTGTGCTCGCAGTATGTAAAAATGATGTTTTCGGATTCAACCGTGTTTTGGTGTGATTGCTCTTCTCCTTGCTTTTTTCGTGATTTGCAAAATTCAGAAATGCTTAATCACTTCAGCAATCAAGCTAATGGCGCTGCGATTTGCGTTTTTGATAACGTACCAAAGCTTGTTGGAGAGGATTTGTGTGAGTTTGAACAAATCGTGGAAACAATCAGTGAGTCTGGCGTTGAAATCCTGATCACCACTGCCCCCGAGGCAAACCCTTCTTTTCTTAAGCAGTTGAGTCTAGCTGTTTTGCGTCCAGAGGAATTCGTGTTTCAAGACAGAGAAGATGCTGAAGACAAAAGTGTTCCAATTCTTTGTTACTCTAATAATCATTTTGAAAAATTCTTTAATTCGATTAGAGACTATGGCTTAAGGCGCTCTGAACTGCTTGTCTATTTCAGCATTCTTGCATTGCAGGTAGGAAATGTTAAAGATATAGAAGGATTGTCGACTGCTAAAAATGTTGCAAGCATCTTTAACAAATTTTCACTATTCTATCCACATCTTGGAATTGATTGCAAAAAAGGAGCTTTTAGCTCTTGCAAAATTGATGCATCACTCATGAAACAGGGTCTAAATTATGCAATGAGCGAAATTGTTAGGTCAAGTGTGTTTTCAGATGAAACAGAATTTTTGTTTGGACTGGCTGGTATTCTTGTTGAAAGAAAACAATATTTGAGGGCCTATGAGTTAGTTTCTGCTTTTTGTAAAGTTAATGATGTCGTTAGATGGGCAATAAATAATGGCATTACTTTAATTGACGCTGGCCAAATTGGTCTTTTTGTAAAAGCAACATGCATAACTCCTCAACAGCTAAAGGAATTACGTGACGAGGTCAACACAATCAACTTAGTTGCAAATTATGCTACTTCTAACCAGGTGGGCACAGAAGAGTTTAATTTAAAACTATTTAGGTCACATAATTCTCTACCTTCTCAGCGCCTTTTGGCAAGTTTGCTTTCTATTGCATCATGTGGAGTTGAAGATAGATATGAATATGCAAAGCAAGCGCTAGAGTGCACAGGTCTTTATGAAGCTCAAATTTTGAGCGAAGATGTTTTTTCTGGTTGTCGAATCAAGGGTGAGTCGCTGCTCTTGCTTAATGACATATTGTTAACCTATGTTGATAACCGCTACCGAGGTTTTGTTGTTCTGTTAGACGAGATCAACGTTTACAGTTCATCACGGCTAGACGATTCAAATCTGTGTGCTCTATTAATTTGTTCAAGACTAGTTATTAGCGATTTTTTGTTCTTTTTAAACGGAGCAGACGATTTAGAAGTTTGTTATAAGAGACTGTTTGGTAATGTCGAAGACCTAAACTTTGTTCGTGATTTGTTTGAGTGTTTGATTGAGTTTGTCATCAACGAAGCCAATGTTGCAGGTGTCGAAGATAAGTTTTATTTTGAGCTTGTAGACGCAGTTCGCGAGGTAATCAGATATTGTGACCACCTAAATGATAAAGCTTTGAAAAAAATTGATAAATCAGCAAAATCTATTATTGAAGAAATGCATTCTGCTCGAGCGAAAGATGCAATTGCCTGCTGTTCGACCTTAGCTTTAAATCAAAAGAAACCTTCTGTTGTAAAGCCAGTTGAGCCTCGTCGTGAAAAGCCTTCCTACAAATTGCGTCTCACATTTTTTGGTTGCGCACAAATAGAGTTAAATGGCCACTATTTTGAAAGCGACATTTTAAGGAAGAAAAACCCCTGCTACATGTTGTTTTGGCTTTCCAAAAACCTGGGAAGAGAACTTGGACGCGATGAACTTGTTGAAAAGATATGGGAAGACGCGCCCAGCATCGAGTGCAAACACAGAAACTTTTATTCCACGCTATCTCACTTAAAGAAAGAATTAAATTTCAAATCTGGTTTCGACTTTATAAAGAAAAGCTCTGTTGGATATTACCTTGATGCCAAACATTGTGAAAGTGATTTACTGGAGTTCGATTCTTTTTGTAATAAGCTATGCTTCGAGCCGGAAGTTCTGCTTCGTGACATGGATAAGCTTTCAGCTGATGTAGCACGTTTCTCGCGTCCTCTCATCCCTATGATTCGCAATAAAATCAATTTGCCTGAGCTTAGATATGCCTATGAGCAGCAACTAATCGATTCTTTGATATTAGCTGCTGTTAACTTCATGCAAAAAGAAGAATATCGAAATGCTCTATGGTTTGCAAAACAGGCAAAAGAAATTGATAGAAACAGAGAAGATGCCTACGAATTGATTATGAAAGCCCAAAGTGCACTTCATCTTCGATCTTCTGCATTTTCGACCTATTTTGAATGTCGTGATGCATTAGATGTTTCCTATGGAATCAAACCCTCTGATGGTTTGCAGTCAATCTACAAGTCGCTGTTGACCTAGGCTAACCGCTCACACCTTTATAAATGCTTAGCTCACCTTTTGGGCTTTTACCCCTAAAAGCTAGTGTAGTAAAATTTATAGTTTGTATGACTCAATTGTTTCTTTAAAAACTGAGGTGGAATTTAGATGAGTTTGTTGTCTAAGTTGTTTTCTGCAGGTGAAGGAAAACAGCTAAAAAAATATCAAGGAAAAGTCAATCGAATCAACGAGCTTGAAAGTTCAATTGTTGCACTAACAGATGCGGAGCTTGCGCAAAAAACTGTGGAATTCAAAAAGAGATTTGCAGATGGTGAGACCCTAGACGATTTGTTGTGTGAGGCATTTGCAACAGTTCGTGAGGCTTCAAAGCGAACCATTGGGCTTCGACATTTTGATGTTCAGTTGATTGGTGGAATGTCTTTGCATGCTGGCGAAATCGCCGAAATGAAAACTGGTGAAGGCAAGACTCTCGTGTCAACACTTGCTGGTTACTTAAATGCGATACCTGGCAACAATGTTCACATCGTTACCGTTAATGATTACCTTGCAAAGCGCGACTGCGAATGGATGGGAAAAGTTTATGAGCTTTTGGGAATGAGGGTTGGACTCATCCAAAATGGAATGAATCAAAAAACAAAAATTCCTGCATATAAAGCCGATGTAACATATGGGACCAACTCTGAGTTTGGTTTTGACTATTTGAGAGATAACATGGTTACACGGCCAGAGCTTCGAGTTCAGCGTGGCCATTCTTTCTGCGTGGTTGACGAAGTTGACTCCATTCTCATCGACGAGGCAAGAACTCCTCTCATCATTTCAGGTCCAGGCATGCATGCAGCGGAGACCTATCGCAAGTTTGCTTCAGTTATGCCAAATCTCGAAAGAGATGTTGATTTTGAGATGGATGAGGCAAAGAAGACGATTGCGACTACCGAAGCTGGTCTTGCAAAGGTAGAAAACATGCTTGGGGTCGATGATATTTATTCTGACACGACAGGTGTGCTTGCTAATCACTTGCAACAGGCTCTTAAAGCGCAATTCTTGTTCAAGCGCGATGTTGATTATGTCGTTGTTGATGGCCAGGTTAAAATTGTCGATGAATTTACTGGCCGAATCATGGAAGGTAGGCGCTATTCTGAAGGCCTTCACCAGGCAATTGAGGCAAAGGAACACGTTAAGGTTCTTGATGAAAACCAAACACTTGCTACAATCACGCTTCAGAACTACTTTAGACTTTATGACAAGTTGTCTGGCATGACTGGCACGGCTATGACTGAAGATGCTGAGTTCAGACAAATTTATAAACTTCCAGTGTTTTCCATTCCGCCTAACAAGCCTGTTATTCGTGATGACAGAAACGATTTGATTTATAAAACAGTAGATGCGAAGTTTAATGCCGTTGCAAATGACATTGCTGAGCGTCATGCAAATGGTCAGCCTTGCTTGATTGGCACTGTGTCAATTGAAACGAGTGAGAAGCTCTCGCGCTTGCTTGATAAGCGCGGAATCAAACATGAAACCCTCAATGCTAAAAACCACGAGCGTGAAGCTCACATAATTGCACAAGCTGGACGCGTCGGTGCTGTCACTATTGCTACCAACATGGCTGGTCGTGGAACTGACATCATTTTAGGTGGTAATCCTGATGTATTAGCACAAGACATTATTCGGCTTGATGGCTTTGATCCTGATGCTCCTGAATTTGACGAAGATGGGAATAAAAACGACTTGTTTGCATCTCAGGATGAAAGAGATAAAGCTTTTAAATTAGCTAAAAAAACCTGCGATAAAGAGCAAAAAGAAGTGCTCGAGGCAGGTGGTTTGTGCGTTATTGGCACTGAGAGACATGAATCTCGAAGAATCGACAATCAGCTTCGTGGCCGTTCTGGTCGTCAGGGGGATCCTGGTACAACGCAATTTTACTTATCTCTTCAAGATGACTTAATGCGTCTTTTTGGTGGGAACAGAATGGATTCCATTTCTCGCATGATGGAAAAAACTGGAATGGAAGACGACATGCCAATTCAAGCATCCATGGTTTCAAAAGCCATTGAGTCGGCACAGCGTCAAGTCGAAACAATGCATTTTGCTGCTAGAAAAAATGTTCTCGAATATGACGACGTCATGAACTTGCAAAGAAAAGCAATTTATGAAGAAAGAAATGCAATTCTAGATGGCAAGGATGTTTCAGAGAAACTTCCTGAAATCATTGACGATGCTGTTACTGCGCATGTTGAAGAGTGCCTAGTCGGAGACGATTCTCGCGAGTGGGATGTGCATGCACTAGAACTTTGGGTACAAGACCAAACTGGTCGTGATGATTGGTCGGTTGAAGAGATTGACCATGACGATGACCCAGAAGTTGTTGCAGATTCTTTGAATGATTATTTCTCTTCGATTCTCGATGAAAAGAAAAATTTGCTTGGTGAAGATGGGATTAAGCACCTCTCAAGCCAGGTTATGCTTAGAATGATTGACGTTCGCTGGATGCAGCACCTCTCTGACATGGATTATCTGAAGACAGGCATTGGACTTCGTGCAATTGGACAAAGAGATCCTTTGGTTGAGTACAAAAATGAAGCGTATAACGCTTTTGAGAATATGACAGCGACGATGTATGACGACTATCTAAAGACTCTGTTGCGCATTCAAATCGCAGTCGCGCCGAAGCCTGAAGATGATGTTGTAGAGGAAAGAGAGATGTCCTATTCGTCTCCTGAGGAGTCGTTAAATGAGCCGGGTTTGCGAAGCGCTAACGCAGAGGCACAAATGCGAGCTCAGGGTGCTGGGGCTCCTCCTCGTCTCCAGACAGGCAAAGTTGAAACATATGTAAAAGACAAGGATGATATTTTTGCTAATGTTGGCAGAAATGATCCTTGCCCTTGTGGCAGTGGAAAAAAGTTTAAAAAGTGTCATGGCGCCTAGAGATATTACCGGAATAAAAAAGAGACTAGATGAAGTTCGTGCGAGCTCACACATTAACGATTTGTTTGGGCGACGGATTGAACTTGACAATGAGTTTAAAAAACCTGATGTGTGGGATGATGCGCAACGTGCAAGCAGGCTTTCAAAAGAGATAGCTGAAGTGCAGAACACAATCGACTCCTATGCAAGTGCGTGTAAGCTCTATGATGATGTTGTCTGTGCTCATGACTTAGCGCTTGAGGATTCAGCCTGTGAGCCGCTTTTAGATAGTTTGGCTGAAAGACTTGATGAAGAGCTAACACAGCTAGAGCTTGAATCGTGGTTTTCAGGGAAGTTCGACAAGGAAGATGCAATATTAACCATTAATCCTGGCCAAGGGGGTCTTGAGGCGCAAGACTGGACCGAGATGCTTTATAAAATGTATGCTCATTATTGCGAAAACAAGGGTTGGAAATATAGCGTTCTCGACATCGTTAAGGGCGAGCGAATTGGCCTTGACCGTGTGACTATGCAAATTTCTGGGCATAATGCATATGGAATGTTACGAAGCGAGATTGGTGTTCACCGTCTTGTGCGAATTTCTCCAACAGACATAAAAAAGAGAAGACACACCACGTTTGCTAGTGTAGAGGTTTTGCCAGTTTTGCCTGATGACATTGAAGTTGATCTTGACATGAATGATGTTAGAGTTGATGTTTATCGGTCAAGTGGGCCTGGTGGACAATGCGTTAACACTACAGACTCCGCTGTTCGTTTAACTCACATTCCAACTGGTATAGTTGTTACGTGCCAAAACGAAAAAAGCCAGCTTTTGAACAAAGAGGCTGCACTGAGCGTTCTGAAATCAAAGCTCTATGAAATTGAAGAATTAAAGCGGCGTGAAGAGATCGATGAATTGCGTGGAGAAAAACAGGATTCATCATTTGGTTCTCAAATTAGAAACTATGTGCTGTATCCTTTTCAGCTAGTCAAAGACACTAGAACTAACATTGAAACTTCCAACACAACTGCAGTTCTTAACGGCGATATTGATGATTTTGTTATCGGTTATCATAAATACATTGCTTCGCTTTAATGGGAGCTTTTAACTATTTAAATAATTTTTTTAAGGAAATCAAACTTGAACACTACAACAGAAGAATTGCAGGCCATTGCAAGAGAGTGTCGTCGTGACATTGTAAAGATGATTCACAACGCTAAAAGTGGTCATCCTGGCGGAAGCCTTTCGTGCATCGATATACTCGTTACGCTCTATTTTGGTGAAGTTTTAAAACACGACCCAAATGATGCAAAAAGCGATGAGCGCGATCGTTTCATTCTTGCGAAGGGGCATGCAGCACCTGCTCTTTATGCAGTTTTGGCCAATGCTGGCTACGTTGATAAAGCATCTCTTCCGACACTTAGAAAATATAAATCTATTTTACAAGGGCATCCTGACAGATTAAAGTGCCCTGGCGTTGAGGTTTCAACGGGATCTCTTGGGCAAGGCCTATCAATCGCTTGTGGTGAGGCTTTGGGTCTAGAACTTAAAGGCGATGACAAAAATTCTGTCTTTGCTCTTCTTGGCGATGGTGAGTGTCAAGAAGGTCAAGTTTGGGAAGCCTTCATGTTTGCTTCTCAATATGGTCTCGATAACCTTGTTGCAATAATTGACAGAAACAACCTCCAAATCGATGGAAACGTAAATGATGTCATGAGTCTTGGCGACTTGAGCGCAAAAGCATCTGCTTTTGGCTGGGATGTTGTTAGCGTCGATGGCCACAACATTGACAAGCTCAAAGAAGTGTTGCTAGATGCTAAAAAGAAACGTGAAGGCAAACCGAAGTGCATCATCGCGAACACAATTAAAGGCAAAGGTGTTTCTTTTATGGAGAACCAAGCTGGCTGGCATGGCAAAGCCCCAAACGACGAAGAACTTGAAATTGCTCTTAATGAACTTGCATAAAGGTAAAGTGAAACACATGACCAAGAATTACTTAAACCCAAAACCTTCTAAAAAAAGAGCCACTCGTGAAGCATTTGGAGAAACTCTCCTTGAATTGCTTGAACAGGGCGAAAACATCGTTGCAGTAGATGCCGATTTAACTGGCTCTACAACTTTAAAAAAGCTAAAAGCAAATCACGCCGACAGGCTAATTAATGTTGGCATCGCGGAACAGAACATGATTGATGTTGCCGCTGGTTTGTCACTCACTGGTGCTGTGGCTTTTACTGGATCATTTGCTGTATTTGGAACTGGTCGTTGCTATGACCAAATCAGAAACACTGTTTGTTATTCTGACCTCAATGTTAAAGTTTGTCCGACTCATGCAGGCATTTCAGTTGGGCCTGATGGAGGGTCTCACCAGATGCTTGAGGACATTGCACTAATGCAAGTTTTGCCTAGGATGAAAGTGGTTGTTCCATCTGATTTCAATTCTTGCAAGGCAGCTTTAAAACTCGTCGAAAAAACTGAAGGGCCCGCCTATGTTCGCATGGGACGTGCTAAAGTTCCTCAGGTTTATTCGGAAGATGTTGATCTCAGACTTGGTGGGTCTCATTTAATTAAAGAGGGCACAGACGTTTCTATTTTTGCAAACGGAGTCGAGGTTAACGAAGCTATTTTGGCAGCTGAAGAGCTTGATCGGTCTGGCATTAGTGCTGAAGTCATCGACCTCTACAGTGTAAAACCACTTGATGTAGACGCAGTTGTTAACAGTGCTAAAAAAACTGGCAGGGTTGTAGTGTGTGAAGAACATTCAATTTTTGGCGGACTTTGCTCAGTTGTTTCACAAACTCTTGCGCATGCTTGCCCATGCAAATGCAATTTTGTTGCAGTAAAGGACCATTTTGGGACGAGTGCAGAATTTGATGAGTTGCTGGAAGCGTTTGGGCTAAACTCTTCTGCAATTGTAGAAGCTGCTCGCGCACTCATGTAAATAATCTCTATGGTTTATTGCGAACTATATTTGTTAGCTTTATAATTTATGTTTCCAAGGTGTTATCAGATAATTTAGAAATGGAGCTAAAACGTGGCATTAGAAGGTAACCCAAGGCGCTCTCGTCATGCAAGACATGGTGCCGACACCGCCGATTCTGCGGTTGCATCTAACCCAAGAACAACAAGACCCGGGTCAGCTAGGCAGCAGGTTGCCGACCGTCCAAGTGCGACACAGCAACTTGACATTTCTCTTCCTCAAGTTGAGACAGGGGAACAAACAGAGTCAGTTGGCAAGCCTGTCATTACTTTTGAGCATGTGACACACATTTATCCAGCTCAACCTAACAAACCAGCTTTGTCTGACATTTCATTGAAGATTTTTGCGGGCGAGTTTTTGTTTTTGGTAGGTCATTCAGGATCTGGTAAATCAACTTTTATAAAACTGATAACTCGAGAGCTTCGTGCAACTCAAGGTAAAATTACCATTGCTAATGAAGACCTATCTTCTATGAGAAACTGGCGTGTGCCATATCTCAGAAGAAACATAGGATGTGTTTTCCAAGACTTTAAACTTCTTCCAAACAAAACCGTTTTTGAGAACGTTGCATTTGCGCTTGAGGCTATCGGTAAATCTCGTCATGTTGTAAAAACGCAAGTTCCTGAAGTTTTGAGACTTGTTGGTCTGCAAGAAAAAATGAACAAAAAGCCAGATCAACTTTCTGGCGGTGAACAGCAAAGGGTGAGCATCGCTCGAGCAATCGTCAATCGCCCGCCGCTTTTGATTTGCGATGAGCCAACAGGAAATCTCGATCCACAAACTTCCCGCGGCATTATGGACCTTCTCGAAAGAATTAACAGAACAGGAACCACAGTTTTGGTGGCAACGCATGATCGTGAGATGGTCGACAACATGCGTCGTCGTGTTATTGCTCTTGATAGAGGCAAATTGACACGCGACCAAGACAGAGGAGTGTATGGTTTCGATGACTAATATTGCTAGATTTTTCCGCGAAGCCATTCAGGGCTTCACCCGCAACGCTTCAACTGCGGTTGGTTCGATTATTACGATCTTTTTGTCGTTGTTGATAATCGGCATTTTTATTGCAGCAGGATCAATGCTTGATTCGTTAATGTCTTCTGTTGAAGATGAAGTTTCAATTACTTGCTATATCAAAGATGATGCCAGTGAGGCCGACTACACCGCAATGATGCAAAAGATTCAAAAGTTTGATAGCGTCAAAAGTGTCAGTTTCACTTCTAAAGAGCAGGCAATGGAAAACTTTAAGAAAACGAATTCTTCAAACCCTGATATCATCGAGGGTCTTGATGGAAGCAACCCACTTCCTGCCTCTATTAATGTTGAGCTCGTAGATTCCCAGAACGTGGCTCTTGTAGCGAAGCAAATTGCTAATGATTCTGATTTTAAAAAGATTTGCGACAACGAAAAGGATTCGAGTGAATCGGTTAAGTATGGGCAAGGAACTGTTGAGCGTTTGTTCCAGATAACTAATTACGTTAGAATTGCAGGCATTGCTATAATCTTGGTGCTTGTTTTTATCGCTCTCATTTTTATCAACAACACAATTCGTCTGGCAATTCTTGCGAGAAGAAAAGAGATTGCTATTATGAGGTTGGTTGGTGCGTCAAATGGCTACATTCGAGGGCCATTTTTGATGGAGGGCGCGCTGCATGCGCTCATAGGCTCTGCGCTTGCTATTTTGTGTATTGAGCTTCTGCGTCGTTTTGCGATTCCTCAGTTGCAGAACATGATTAAGTTTCTGAACTTTAATGTTGACGGCTCGGTTTATACATTGATTTATATTTCGCTTGTAGCATTTGGTCTAATTATCGGTATCATAGGTTCATTGCTGGCGATGAGGAGATACCTAAAGGTTTAACTAATGGACACAGCTTCAAAAAACGAAAAATCGAAGCTATCAAAACTATTAAAAGAAAAGGCAAGGACGAGACGAATTGTTGTCGTCCTTGCTTGTTTTGTAGGCTTCTGTATTGCTTTTTTCCTTGGATTTGCTTTCAGATCACAAGTTTCTTTGATGGAGTCTATTGGAGTGCCAATTGGCGAGGAATCAACTCTAAATAGATTCCAAAGTAAAGCCAACTCTGATGTTGGAAACAATAAATCGATGAAGTCTGTTTACAATTCGCTTTCCAAAAGAGTCGATGAAGTTGAAGATTTGTTGTCTCAGAACAGCTTTGATTCGATAGATATTGAGCAATCAACGACCGATGCGATAACTGCGATGCTGAAAAGCACTGGCGACAGTTTTGCTAAATATTACTCAGCTGCTGAATATTCAAAAATTGTTACAGAATCAAAAGCTAATCCATATGCTGGAGTTGGAGTGACCTTTAATGAAACAAGCGGACGCGTTTATGTAGCTGATGTTTTTGATGGTTCTGAAGCTGAACTCAAAGGCGTCAAAGCCGGTGACTATATTAAAAGCATAAATGGTGAAAACCAGGTTGGCAAAAGTGCCGTTGAGGTTCGCAATTTAATTGCTAACAAAATTAACGAAAGTTTAATGATTAACCTCGTTCATCCCTTGTCGAAATATGGCGAGAGTGGAGATGAATATTCTGTTTCCCTAACATGTGCCAGCTTGAATGTCCCAAATGTTACATCTGAGATATCAGACGGCCTTGCCTACATTAACATTCATCAGTTTAACGAGGACACCGCTAGCATTTTGTCTACATTAGTTAAGCAACTAGACAGCGAGGACATAAAGGCTTTTGTTATCGACGTTAGAAACAATCCGGGTGGTTATATGAGTGGAGCACTTGACTCTGCATCCTATTTTCTAAAAACTGGCACACTTGTCACAATAGAGTCGGCTGATGGCAATCAAGATAGAACAACAGAAGGCGAAACCATAACAAAAAAGCCTGTTGTGCTTTTGACAAACTCTAACACCGCCGCGGCCGCAGAAGTTTTTGTTGCAGCTTTGCATGACAACAATAGAGCAAGTGTTGTGGGTGAAAAAACTGCTGGAAAGGGAATTTTTGCAGCCACAAGTGAGCTTTCATTTGGGGGAGCAGTTCGATATACAGCAGCTAAATATATAACTCCTAATGGAAACTCAATCCAGGATCATGGAATTGACCCTGACATTGATGTTGCTGGCGTTGATGACTATGATTTCGATACTGAGCCATTAAGAAGCGCAATTGACAGTGCAATTAGCATATCATCTCGTTAGGCAGGGCCATAGCCAAAGTTTTTTTCTTATAAAAATTTGGGAACTTTGTTGTAAAATAAATCTTCGCGTGTGAAGCGCCATAAATAAACATAAACATTTTAGTTATTAACATAGTACAAGGAGACAGACATGGCAGTACCAAAGCAACGAACAGGAAGAATGAGCACTCATCATCGTCGTAGCGCAAATGACAGAGTTGATGCGCCAGCAAAATGCACATGCCCAAAGTGTGGACATGCAAAACTTCCACATCATGTCTGCCCTAACTGCGGCACATACAAAGATCGCGAAGTAATCGTAACTGAATAGTTTGCGACGTTAAGCTTTTAATAAACTGTTAGTAGGGGCCGCATGGATTTAAAGTTCATGCGGTTTTTTAGTTAATATGGATAATTCAAAAACAGTAAAAATTGCACTCGATGTCTTTGGTGGGGATAACGCTCCTGACGTGTGTATACAGGGGGCTTTTCAAGCGCTATCTGAAGATAAAAACATTATTCTTTATGCAGTGGGGGAAGAAACTGTCGTAAACGAAATGGCAAAAGCAAACGACCGCATTGTTCCAGTTGTTGCTAACGAGGTAATTGGAATGGCGGAGCACCCCGTAGATGCAATAAGAAGAAAGAAAACCGCATCAATTCCTGTCGCTGCTAGATTAGTGCGTGATGAAGTGGTTGACGGTTTTTTCTCAGCTGGTTCCACAGGAGCAATGCTTAGCGCTGCCACTTTGATTACAGGAAGAATAAGAGGAGTTAAACGACCTGCTATAGGCTCTGTTTTGCCTGGTTTTAACAAGCCTACATTGTTGATGGATGTCGGTGCTAATGCTGATTGCAAGCCAGAATTTCTTTTTCAATTTGCAAAAATCGGAACTGTGTATATGCGTTCAGTTTATGGGGTTGAAAACCCAAGGGTTGGACTTTTAAACATAGGTGAAGAAGATGAAAAAGGCAGCGCATTTGCGATTGAAACGAATAAGTTGCTAAAGAAAAAACTTGATAATTTTTATGGAAATTGCGAAGGACGCGACCTTTTGCTTTCCAACTTTGACGTTGTAGTTTGCGATGGCTTTACAGGCAATGTGGCTCTAAAAACTGTTGAGGGCACAGGAAAACTTATGTTCAAGCTCTTAAAGGAAGCTTTGATGAGTGGACCAAAGGAAAAACTGTCTGCCGTTTTGCTTGGGTCTAAACTAAAGGAGCTCAAGATTAAAATTGACCCAGATGAACAGGGCGGCTCACCTTTACTTGGAACGAAAGGTGTCTTTGTCATAGGACATGGTTCTTCTAGTGCAAAAGGCATAAAGAATGGGATTCTTGAAGCAGCAAAAACTGTCCGCTGTGATCTGTCAAAAGCCATTGAGGACGCGATAAAATAGACGTTATAGATTAGCGTTATTTAAAGAATTGAATCAAATGAGTTTAAGCGCAGAACAAGAACAAAAAATCAATCTCGTCCAAGACATTATTGACTATCATTTCAATGATCAGGACTTAATCTTGAGCGCGATTACGCACCCAAGCGCCATAGAAGGCAAGCCTGTAAAATATTCCTATGAACGTCTTGAGTTTTTAGGCGATGCTGTCCTTGGGGCAATCGTGGTTCATCAAGCCTACATGTCATTCCCTGAAATGGATGAAGGTGGTCTCACGCGAATTAAAGTGTCGCTTGTTAGCGGGTCTACTCTTTCTGATTTGTCCGACAGCCTAGGATTTAAAAATGTAATAGTTTTTGGCTCCTCTGAAACTGGGACGGGCAAGCGTGGAATGCATTCTGCTCTGGAAAATGTCTATGAGGCAGTTGTCGGAGCGCTTTTTCTGGATGGGGGAATGCAAGCTGCACAAAAGTTTGTGTTGGACACTTTAATCCCAAAAATGGATGCACACATGGCTGACAAGCCTGAAAATCCTAAGAGTATGCTTCAGGAAAAAATGCAAGCTCATGGTGTTACTCCAACCTATAAATTGATAAAAATGGAAGGTCCTCCACATGACAGGACTTTTGTAACTCAAGTTTTTGCAGGAGAAATTGCTCTTGCAAAAGGCAAGGGTAAATCGAAGAAAGAAGCTGAGGCTAATGCGGCTAGTGCTTCGATGGCTCAGCTAGACAAACACATTGCACGAATCGAAAAGAAAAAGAAGAAGTCGAGCTTTAAGTTCCCGGCCGAAATGCTATTTAAGCTCGATAAGCAAAAAGACGATTCTTCTGATTCAAATTAGAACTCAATGTATCTAAAGTCACTAACTTTAAAAGGTTTTAAGTCTTTTGCGAAGAAGACTACGCTCGATTTTGAGCCTGGAATTTCGTGCGTCGTGGGCCCAAATGGATCAGGCAAATCAAACATTTCAGATGCTATTTTGTGGGTTTTAGGGGAGCGCAGTGCTAAAAACATTCGCGGCGAGTCGATGCAAGATGTTATTTTTGCTGGTACGAAAAACAAATCACGTGCTGCAATGGCAGAAGTTAGCCTTTGTCTTGACAATTCAGATGGCACATTAAACATCGATTATTCTCAAGTTGAAATTACAAGAAGGATGTATAGAAGCGGTGAGAGCGACTATTGGCTAAATGATGCGCCCGTTCGCCGCCTCGATGTTTTAAACATATTGCACGATTCAGGTCTTGGTGAAGGAACTCATTCCATCATTTCTCAGGGCTCGCTTGACTCCGTTCTTTCTTTCGATGAGATGCAGCTAAAATGCATCATCGAGGAAGTTGCAGGAATTCTAAAAGACAAGCAGAAAAAAGAAAAGTCAATGCGCAAGCTTGATTCTATGCAAGCTAATTTTGACAGAATAAATGACGTGACGACCGAAATTGAACGTCAGCTTGTCCCTTTGCGTCGTCGAGCTAAAAAGGCAGACACCTATCTTGAGATCAAAGACGATTTGATGCGTGCTAACCTTGAACTAGCTGTTGATGATTATCGTCGGTCAACAAAATCTAAACAAGATGTTGCGTCGAACATAACGAATCTCGATTTGTGCCTCAAGTCTCTTGATGAAGACATTAGCAAGATTAATGTTCAGATTACAGAACTAACAGAACAAATAAAAACTGAAAACGAAATTCGAGGCAAACAAAGCGGTGAATTTAGAAAATATAATGAACTTCTTTCGCGTCTTGAAAGCGTTTTGATGCTTTTAGATCGATCTCTTGATCAGACGCGTGATGAATCTCAGAGAATTTCTCGAGATGCTCAATCAGCGTGTGTGGAATTGGCAGTTCTGCAAAAAAAGCAGACAGACACCATCAAAAATTTTGACGAAGCTAACGAGAGAAAAGAAAAACTTGCACAGAAGGTGTCTGAAGTTCAAGCAGGTCTTGATGAAGTTAATAAAAAGAAAGCATGCTTTGACGAAGAAATTTCTCAAGTAAAAGAAAAGCAGTCTATTCACTCAAAACAGGTTCGTTTGTTACAAGAACAAATCTCTCGGGCTATTGCTGAGATGGAAGGGGAAAAAGCAAGACTTCAGTTTTTAAATGAAAAAAAAGATTCTCTTGAGAAAAAGATATCGTCTTTAAGAGAGACTCTTAATACTCAAAAAACTAGCATTGACAACGCAAGCGATTTACAGGAGAGTTTAAGGCAAAGTGATGAGTCTGCAAAGCAGGTTGTCATTAGTTGCAACAAAGCTAAAATCGCTGCAGAAGAAGCGCTTTCAAAAGCAAGAATCGAGCAAGATTCTTGCCAAGCTCAGCTAAAAGCTTTGGAAAAGATTTCGAAATCACAAGATGTTAGTTCGTCTGTTTCTCGCTTTGTTGACTCCAGCAACAGCTTGACTGAGAACAACTATTTGTTCAAGCAAATTCATGTTGAAAAAGGCTATGAGAGTTTGTGTGAAGGTCTTTTGAGCAAGCTCACCGATTCTCTAACAGTTAGTTCTTTAGATGAAGCTTTGCAAGTGTTGCGAGAGATTCCTCAAAATGCCGATTTTGCCCTATCTCTAATTGCACCAAAAAGTGTGTCTGTTCACGGCGATTGTGAAAAGTGCGACAAGCTGACCTGTCACATTTCAGGAAATGATGCCGTAATGCAAATCATAAATTGCTTGCTTGGCAATGTGTTTGTGTGCGAGAGCATTGAGGATTGCATCGCAAAATCTAGATTAAATGAAAACCTAACGTTTGCTACAAAAGAATGTGACGTTGTTTGGGCAAATGGAGTTGTTAGCTTTAGTTCAAAGTCGGCTGCCCATGATAATGGTATTTTGCATCGTGCTCGCCAAATCGAAGACATAAAAACTGCTTTAAAAGAAAGCGAAAAGTGTGTTTGTGAACTAACTGAAAAAGCTAGAATTGCAGCAGGTGCCCTTGGAGATGCCCAGGCAAATTCTTTAAGCTATTCTCAAAAACTAGCAGAAGTTAATGCCAAACTTGATGCAAGCAAATCGGACTATAAAAATAAAAGCAAGGAATTAGAAGACACCATTGAGACTTTAGGCGATCTGAATAAAGAAATAGCCGATAGTGAAATTGTTGTTTTAAAAACAGATGATATTGATATTCTTCGGGATGAACTTTCTCGTGAAGGAGAGCTTGAAAGCTCAGCTAATAGCGAAATGAGTCGTCTCATGGCTGCGCGAGATGCGCTTGCTGATGACATTAGCGAATTTAACTCACAACTTAACATTCACAAGCCCGAGCTTGCTGTGCTTGATGAGAGGTGTACCTATTATTCCAGACTTCAGTCTTCTCAAAAATCACGTGAACACACTCTCAACAAACGCATTTCTCATCTTGAACGTGAGAAACGAGGTGTGGGCTTTAGAGCAGCAAACATTCAAGATATGATACAGATTCTTTCGAATCTTGAATCGACATTTAGGAATAAGGCGCATCTTTTTGATTTTAATGATCCAAAAAACGAAGAGCACATTTCCTCTCTTTTTTCCAGACTTTCTGATTGTCGAAATGAAGTTGCGGCAAAAACTGACAAAAAAGATGAATGTTTCGAGAAAATTAGTGCAAATAGAGTTGAATTGACAAAAATTGACATAGCTCTTGAGTCAGCTACTGAACGCATTGAGTCGAATTTTGAAGGCTCTTTAATGGATGCGCTTTCAATGCCTGAGTTGCAAAACAGAGATGAAGTTGAATCAGTTGCAAATGAACTTAACACAAAGATGACAAAGCTTGGCTCTATTGACCTTGCTGCACGCGCCGATTATGAGGCATTGCAAGACAGATTTGACTTCATGAATTCAAATTTAGAAGACATTAAAGAATCTATTTCAGCCATAGAAAAAATCAATGCATTAATTGAAAAGCGTTTCAAAGAGCAGTTCGAAAAGACTTTTGAAAATGTTAATCGGAATTTCAAAAAAGTGTTTACAGAACTGTTCCCTGGTGGGTTTGGTGAACTCAAGCTCACGAATCCTGAGAACATAGACGAATCTGGTGTTTTGATTTCCGCAAATCCAGCTGGTAAACGAATTAAAAAAATATCGCTTCTTTCAGGAGGCGAGAAATCGCTTGTTGCGCTGTCTTTTTTGTTTGCGCTCTATAGCACAAGACACACACCTTTTTATGTACTTGACGAGGTTGAGGCAGCGCTAGACGACACTAACTTGTCAAGAATGCTTTCATACATTGATAATATGAGAGAAGAAACACAGTTTATTTTCATAACGCATCAAAGGCGGACAATGGAAATGGCTGATGTTTTGTTTGGTGTCTCAATGCAAGAAGATGGCATCACAAAAGTAATTTCGCAGAAGCTTAGTGCCTTTGCTCTTAATGATGAATAAATTACTGGGGGTTTTACATGGCATTTTTTGAATCATTACAAAGAGGTCTTAAAAAAACAAGAGAGTCTTTTAAAGAACAAGTAAATTTTCTTCTCGATCGCGGACCAGAGCTAAATGATGATTTTTGGGATGATTTGCTTGAGGTTTTGATCTTAAGTGATCTTGGTGCTGATGTTGCTGAGAAAATTGTGGAGGAGCTTCGCTATGACGCAACAGCTAAGGGGTTGCCTCACGCCTATGCTGTTTTAGACGAGCTTGATAAAAGAATTGCTGCTCAGTTTAGTGCCCCTGAGGTTGACATCTTTAACTTGCCTAAAGCATGTGTTTTGTTTGTTGGAATTAATGGCACAGGAAAAACAACTACTGTCGGAAAGCTAGCTAAAGAGGCCAAATATGCTGGCAAAAGTGTCATTTTGGGCAGTGCTGACACATTTCGCGCTGCTGCCATTGAACAGCTTGAGGTGTGGGCAGAAAGAGCAGATGTAAAAATCATTTCTGGCAAACGAGGGGCAGATCCTGCAAGTGTTTGCTATTCGACTCTTGAAGCGGCTGATGAGCTTGGTAGTGATCTTGTCTTGATTGATACTGCGGGACGCCTCCACACAAGCGATGATTTGATGCGCGAACTTGAAAAAGTTGTGAATGTTGTGCGCAAGCGAGCCAACATGGACGTTTACACAATTCTTGTAATCGATGCTACAACTGGACAAAATGGCCTCACTCAAGCAGAGAAGTTTAACCAGGCACTCAATTTAGATGGCCTCATAATCACTAAACTTGATGGAACTGCTAAGGCTGGCATCGCTGTTCAAATTTCATCTAAACTCAATCTTCCAATTTATAAAATTGGTGTGGGTGAGGGGATTGATGACTTAAAAGACTTTAAAGCTGATGAATTTGCAAAAGCACTCATTGGCTCTTTTGATGATCGCTTCAACGAATAGAAAGAAGGTTTGTTTTTATGCTTGAAAATTTAAGTGACAAACTAACCTCCGTTTTTGATAATCTTCGTGGCAAGGGCCGTCTTTCTGAAGAAGACATTGAGGCTGCTGTTCGAGAAATTCGCCTTGCTCTGCTTGAGGCAGACGTTAACTACAAAGTTGTCAAAAATTTCACGAATAAAACTAAAGAACTTTGTTTGACGAGCGAAGTTATGGATTCTTTGACTCCTGCTCAAAATGTAGTCAAAATTGTTCTCGATCAGCTAACTGAGCTTTTAGGAACCTCCACTTCTCGCATTGAATTTTCTTCAAGGATTCCAAACGTCATAATGCTTGCAGGATTGCAGGGCTCAGGTAAAACCACTGCTGCTGCAAAACTTGCCTACAAGCTCAAAAATGAAGGCCATTCGCCACTACTTGTTGCCTGCGACATCTATCGTCCAGCGGCTAAAGATCAACTTGAAACTTTAGGTGCTGAGATTGGTGTCAAGGTGTTTAGGGAAGACATCAATGATGCTGTTGTTATTGCAAAACATGGCGTCCAACACGCAATCGACACAATGAAAGATGTAGTCATCATCGACACTGCTGGTCGCCTGCACGTTGATGAAGACATGATGAATGAATCTATTGCTATCAAAGAGGCTGTGAAGCCTGAATACATTTTGATGGTCGTAGATGCAATGACCGGTCAGGATGTTGTTGGTGTTGTTTCTGCCTTCTCGGAAGCTCTTGATTTTGATGGCGTTATCCTAACGAAAATTGACGGCGATGCACGAGGTGGTGGCATTCTTTCTGTCCGCGAAGTAACTGGCAAGCCAATTAAGTTCATTTCTTCTGGCGAAAAACCTGATTCGTTGGAAGAATTTCATCCCGACAGAATTGCAAAAAGAATTCTTGGAATGGGGGATGTAGTATCTCTTGTTGAGGCAGCCGTTAAAGCACAAGAAGATGAAGAAGCAGCAATTGAAGCAGAAAACATCGCTCGTGGAAACATCACACTCAATGATTTTAAAACCATCAACGCTCAAATCAATAAAATGGGTGGCGTTGCTAAACTCATTGGTCAACTCCCTGGCGGTGACAAATATCTAAATCAAGGCCAAGTCGATGATCATGCTCTCGACAACATGGTTGTGATTATTGATTCAATGACAGAAAAAGAACGCATGACGCCAGATGTTCTAAATGCATCGCGGCGCCAAAGGATTGCCTCTGGTGCTGGTGTTACAGTAACCGATGTCAACAATTTAATAAAGCGTTTTAATGAAATGCGCAAGATGATCAAAAAGATGTCCGCCACACAAGAGCAAGCTAGGTCTAAACGTCCAAGAAAAGGTGGCAAAAAGCAGAAGAAGCGAGCGCATCGCGCTTCAAACACAACACTGCCAGGTGGGCTTTCAATGAAAGATATTATGGAGCTTGCTAACAAAATGGGTTAACGCAAGAAAACTTTGTTATTCCCTAACACGATTTTCTTGTATCATATAAAAGTTGCAAACTTATGATTTAACAAATTTAAGGAGAACGTTTAAAAAATGGTAAAAATTCGTCTCGCAAGACATGGTGCTAAAAAGCGTCCATATTACAGAATTGTTGCTGCTGACTCACGTTGCCCTCGCGACGGAAAATTCATTGAGGAAGTAGGTCGCTATAATCCTTGTTCAAGCCCAAAGGTCATTCAATTTGACACTGATGCAATCGACAAGTGGCTCTCTCAAGGTGCGCAAATGACAGACGTTGTTGCTAGCCTTTATGAGAATTACAAAAAGGACAACAAATAATGTCCTCCGTTTGTGAGAACGTTAGTGGACTTGTTGAATATCTAGTCACAAGCATTGTTGACAATAAAGACGCTGTTAACATTGTTTCGTCAGAAAGCGACAATGGTGACATTTCAATTGAAATCAATGTGGACGAATCAGATGTCGGTCACATTATTGGAAAAGAAGGCCACATTATTAAGTCAATTCGCAGGCTTGCACGTGCTTGCGCTTTAAAGTCAGATGTGCACGTGGACGTTGAGTTAGTTGATTAACTCAGAATTCCAAAAGAGCGATTGGTGTGACATTTGCACTGTTCGTTTTAGAAAAAAATTTATAAATGTCTGTGCTCTTGAGTGCACAGACATTTCTTTTGTTCCAGAAGTTGGGCTAGAAGTTTTTTTAGTTCCTCCAAAAATAGATGTCCCCAGAAAACTGCATATTGGAAAAGTCGGTGAATTCTCAGGCAGTTTTAGTGTTTCTTTTCAAGAAACTTTGACCTGTGATGTTCTTCATGAGCTTGATGGAATGCATTTGATTGTTAGCGAAGCTGACGCATGTTCCCTAAAACAGCCTGAAAATTTACGTTTTGTTGGCTGGAGTGTTAAAAATTCAAAAACTGGAGACATTTTAGAAATTGATGATGTGATTGAAATGCCAACGCAACTATTGGCAATTTCTCACACAGGTGGCAGAGAAACTCAAATTGTTTTGCATGATGATTTAATAGTTGACATTGATGACGACAAACAACTCATCACTTTAGTTATGCCTGATAGTTTTATTTAATTAATGAGAATTGATTGCCTGACAACATTTCCGCACATTTTTGATTCACACATGAGCGAATCAATAATGATGCGCGCTCAAAACAATGGTTATCTCGAATTTCATGCGCACAACTTGCGAAATTGGACACACGATGCTCACAGGACAACTGACGATTATGTCTATGGCGGTGGTGTTGGCTTGCTCATGAAGTGCGAGCCCATTTATGAGGCGGCCGAAGAGCTCATTGGTAAAGAAGAAGTTTCTTTGCGAATTTCTGATTATTTGTCTGGAAAGAAATCAGCTAACAAAAACGTGAGAGTTATTATTGCGGGTCCTCAAGGAAGGACATTTGATGACAGGCTTGCGTGTGAATTGTCTTTAGAAAAACATCTTCTTTTTATCTGTGGTCATTACGAGGGACTTGATGAGCGGGTTTATGCATTAGCTGATGATGTCGTTTCGATTGGTGATTATGTGCTAACTTCTGGTGAGCTCGCCTCAACTGTGATAATTGACGCGACGGTGAGAAAAATTCCTGGTGTTTTGGGTGCTGAAACAGGTGCTATCAATGAGTCATTCTCTGATTATTTGCTTGAGCAACCTCAATATACACGTCCTGACTCCTATCGAGGAATGGATGTGCCAAGTGTTCTCCTTAGCGGAAATGACAGTAAAATCGATAAATTTAATAGGGAATCAAGCATAAGACGAACATGGAATTCAAGGCCCGATTTAATCGAGAGGGCACTTAGAGACAATCTTTTGTCGACTGAAGATCTAAAAATGCTCGATAAAGTAAAGCACGTAGCGCATGCGCCCACTGTTTAAATAACGTATAATTTTTTCTCATCTTGATAAATATTCCACTCTGGGAGAATTTAATTGTTTGAAGGCGATCACGCAAATTCAAAAGCGACTAACTTTTTGGGTTCTGTTGTTTGGGTGGTGGTGTGCGCTGCGCTGATTTTTATCTTCTCCATGCTGCTTAGGCAATTTGTCATCGAACCTTTCACAATTCCAACTGGTTCAATGGAAGACACAATCATGACTGGAGACAATGTTTTCGGAGAAAAAGTCAGCTACCACTTTCGTGAGCCTGCAGTTGGTGATGTTGTGACTTTTAACGACCCCCAAACTCCTTCAAGACTACTTATAAAAAGAGTAGTTGCTACAAGTGGCCAAACTGTAAATTTTGTTGATGGAAACCTTGTGGTCGATGGAAAAGTTGTTGAAGAAGATTATACTAACGGAAAAGAGTCTCGCCCGCTTGCGAACTCAATTGCGATTAGTTCCTACCCATATGTTGTTCCTGATGGTTATGTGTTTGTGATGGGTGATAACCGAACTAACTCGCAAGATTCGAGATATTTTGGTGCTATTGCTGTCGAAACAATTCAAGCGCGTGCGTTTGTAGTGTATTGGCCGCTTAACCACATACATTTAATTTAGAAGAAAGGAATTTGAGCTATGGAGCGCAGAAAAGCCAGAGAGGGTTCATTGACTTTCCAAGAAGTCGTAATGAATCTTCAAAAGTATTGGTCCGAGCAAGGTTGTGTTATCTTGCAGCCATACGACAACGAGGTTGGCGCCGGTACCAACGCTCCTGCAACAACACTTCGCACTTTAGCAGGAGAGAAATGGAAGACTGCCTATGTTCAAGGATGCAGACGACCTGCAGATGGACGCTATGGCGAAAATCCAAACCGCTTGCAGTTTTACTATCAATTCCAGGTCATCTTGCAGCCGTCTCCAGATGATGTACAAGATTTGTATCTTGGTTCTTTAAAGGCTATTGGCATTGACATTCACAAGCACGACGTTCGTTTTGTTGAAGACGACTGGGAAAGCCCAACTCTTGGCGCTTGGGGTCTTGGTTGGGAAGTTTGGATTGACGGCATGGAGGTAACTCAGTTTACCTATTTCCAGCAAGTTGGTGGCTTCGAGACATTCCCTGTTCCAGCGGAGCTTGCTTATGGTCTTGAGCGTCTCACAATGTTTGTCCAAGGTGTCGACAACGTGTTTGATATTGAGTGGGCTCGCGATGCCGAAGGTCATGTTTACACCTATGGAGACGTTTATCTAAACAACGAAAAACAATTCTCAAGATATAACTTTGAAGAATCAAATCCTCAGTTCTTGCTAGAGGAATTTGAGAAAAGGGAAGAAGAGGCTAACGATCTTTTGAGCAAAGATTTGCCACTTCCAGCATATGATTCAGTTTTGAAATGCTGCCACACATTTAACTTGCTCGATGCCCGAGGAATGATTTCGGCAACTGAGCGTCAATCATACATTCTCCGTGTTCGAGAAATTGCTAAGGGATGTTGCGAGTCCTATATGAAAGTCGTTTGCGGTAAAGATGGAAAGGAGTAGGGAAATGGCAAACACTAGAACTTTTGCTTTTGAAATTGGCAGTGAAGAAATCCCTGCGTTTGACCTGGCAGATGCCACAGTTCAATTAAAAACTCTTGTTCCAAAGCTATTAGATGATGCGGGCATTGTTCATGGTGAGGTAGAAATTTTCACTTCTCCTCGACGTCAAATATTTATTGCTCATGATGTTGCTGAAGCAACTGATGAAAAGATTGAAAAGTTTAGAGGTCCTTCTAAAAAAATCGCACTTGATGAAGATGGCAATCCAACTAAGGCACTTCTTGGTTTTGCTCATTCTAAAGGCGTTGAAGTCGCAGACCTCGTTTTGGAGGGAGAGGGCGATAAAGCGTCATATTGTGCAACTGTTGTAACACCTTCTGTAAATGTAATTGAACTTTTGGGTGATATTTGCCTAAAAACAATCACTGGAATTAAGTGGCCAAAGTCATGCAACTGGGGCTCAACTCGTGAAGTGTATTCTCGCCCAGTTAGATGGCTTTGTGCAATGTTTGGTTCTGATGTCGTAGATGTCAAGTGGGCCAACTTGGAGAGCTCAAACAAGACAATAGGGCACAGATTCTTAAATCCTGGACCACACACAGTACCTTCTGCTGATAGTTTGATTGATGTAGTGCGAAGTGCAAGTGTTATTCCTTTGGAAGAAGAACGCAAGCAGATTATTCTCGATGGAATAAAAAAGATTGAAGAACAAACAGGATATACATCTCAAATTCCTCAAAAAACACTTGTTGAAGTCACAAACCTTGGTGAATACCCAACTCCAATGGTTGGAACTTTTGATGAAGAGTTCCTAAAAGTTCCTGAAGAGATTATTGTTGATGCGATGCTTATGCATCAAAGATATTTCCCACTTTATCAACAAAATGGAAAACTTTCAAACAAGTTTGTTATTGTTTCAAATGGCAATCCAGAAAATGAGGAAATTATTGTAGATGGCAATGAGAGAGTAGTTGCTGCTCGTCTCTACGACGCGAAGTTCTTCTATGAGGAAGACTTGAAGCATCCACTAGAAGACAATGTTGAAAAACTAAGCGAAGTAATTTATCAGGAAAAACTTGGAACAATTAAAGCCAAGAATGACAGGAACGTTTCTCTCGCAACCTACATTGCTTGCAAAGCTAATTTGCCAGAAGAAGAAAAAACAGATGTTGTTCGTGCAGCATATCTTGCTAAGGCCGACCTTCCTTCTCAAGCTGTAATCGAGTTTACAAGTGTACAAGGAATCATGGGAAGCTATTATGCTGCCGCAAGTGGAGAAAATGAGCACGTTGCTCTTGCAATTAAAGAACACTATTGTCCAAAGTTTGCAGGAGATGATGTCCCTCAAGAAATCACTGGTAAAGTTGTGGCTTTAGCTGACAAGCTTGACTCAGTTTGTGGGCTTATTGCTGTTGGCGAAAAGCCTACTGGTTCTAAAGACCCGTTTGGGGTGCGCCGCGCCGCACTAGGTTGCATTTCCATTATGCAATCAGGCCTCGACATAGAGCTTCTGCCTGCAATTGATGATTCTTTGGCTCAGTTGAAAAATCAAGGCATCGAGTTTGATATTGACGAAGCTAAGAAGAACATTGTTGATTTCTTCTGTGATCGCGCATCTCAGATTTCTAAAACTAACGGATGCGAACAGGAAACAATCGATGCTGTTATGGCTTCGGGTGTCGAGGAACCTTTGACAATCATTTCACGCGCTTTAGATTTGCAAAAAGCAAGAGAAGAGCTAAAAGACGATTTCAATGATTTGAGCACAGCATTTACTCGTGCCTACTCCCTTTCTGACCCATCTTTGGGCCTAGACCTAGACGAGAGCCTTCTGAGCGACAAAGAAAGAGAACTGTATACTGTGATTTTGAAGGCTAAGGAAGACTCGACTGAACAGATCGATAGTGACTATTTCTCGGCCCTAAAGTGCCTGGCAGCATTGCGCGCACCAATTGATGACTTCTTTGAAAGCACAATGATTATGGACAAAGATGAAAAAATCAAGGTTAACAGAATAAAGATTTTGAACAACTTTATCGATTGCTTTGCCGGCATTGCTGATTTCGCTAAATTCTCTAAATAGCTAGCGAATCTTATTTCTTTAAAAAATTATTTGTCTCCTTGCTTGTGATTGTGGGCTAACGACAACGCAAGTAAGGAGTTTTTGTGTTTGTCGTTATTTTTGTGTTCAGTTGAAATTTGAGCATTTTTACCAGTTATCATTAGTTATATTATGCTAACTAACGATGGCTACTTTTTGGCCAGAAGGAGACAAGCTCATGTCTGACACAAAAAGAGTTTTTGCATTCGGAAATGATTCCAATGGGCAAAACATTACCGAAGGAAATGCGCAAATGCGCTACGTTTTAGGCGGCAAGGGAGCTAACCTTGCTGAAATGTCTAATTTAGGCCTGCCCGTTCCCCCTGGGTTTACGATAACTTGTCAAACATGCATGGAATATGCAAATGAAGGAAACGTTTGGCCTGAAGGTGCCCTTGCTGAGATTGAGCGTTATCGTCTTAATCTGGAATCGCGCATGGGAAAAAAGATTGGGGATGAAAAAGACCCACTTTTGGTTAGCGTTCGAAGCGGCGCTCCTATGTCGATGCCGGGTATGATGGACACAGTTTTAAACCTTGGTCTAAACGATAAGTCAATCTATGGATTAATTGAGCAAACAAACAATCCTCGTTTTGCGTGGGATTCTTATCGTCGTTTTATTCAGATGTTTTCCAACGTCGTCATGGGGCTAGATGGCGATTTGTATGAAAAAGCAATTTCTGTAAAAAAAGATGCTTTGGGTGTTGAGTCTGACACCGACCTTGATGCTCGAGATTTAGAGGACTTGGTTTGCGAGTTCAAGACAATTTTTTCCGATAACGTCTCTCCAGTTGATTATCCATCGCTTGTAAAGGATGGAAAAGTTACATTCCCTCAAGATCCAACTGTTCAATTGAGGCTTGCTATCGAAGCTGTTTTTGGATCTTGGAATAATCCACGTGCTGTTTTATATCGTCAAAAAAATAAGATAGCCAACGACCTTGGTACTGCTGTTAATGTTCAGTCAATGGTTTTTGGAAACAAAGGTAACACTTCAGCCACTGGCGTTGCATTTACAAGAAATCCTGCAAATGGAGACAAAGTTTTTTATGGAGACTTTTTAGTAAACGCTCAAGGAGAAGATGTTGTTGCTGGCATCAGGAACACAACTCCGATTGCAGATCTAAAAGATGTGCCAGGACTGAAAGAAGCAGCTCATGAGCTAGAGGACATATTTAGCGTTTTGGAAAATCATTTTCACGACATGTGCGACATTGAATTTACGATTGAGCAGGGAAAACTTTGGATGCTTCAGACGCGTGCTGGCAAAAGAACTGCTGCGGCTGCGTTAAAAATCGCAATTGACATGGTCGAGGAAGGGTTGATTGACAAAGAAACCGCCATTTCTCGAATAGCTCCTGACCAACTAGATCAGCTATTGCATCCACAGTTTGACAAAAACTCAACATATGAAGTGGTTGCAAGTGGGCTAAATGCATCTCCTGGTGCTGCTGTTGGAAAGGTTAAATTTTCAAGTGGTGAAGTCGTCTCGGCGGTTGAGAAAGGAGAAAAGTGCATTCTTGTCCGCTGGGAAACGACTCCCGATGATTTGGCTGGAATGTATGCAGCTGAAGGCATTCTAACCTCTCATGGTGGAAAAACTTCCCATGCTGCAGTTATTGCAAGAGGGATGGGGACGCCTTGTGTTTGTGGTTGCGAATCGCTGCGGATTGATGCAGACGCCAAAACGATTGAAATCCAAGGCCTAGATTTAGTGATTCATGAAGATGACATCATTTCTCTTGATGGCTCAGAAGGGATTGTTGTTAAAGGGGAAGTTAGCCTTGTTGAACCAGAAATCACAGGGGATCTTGACACTATTTTGGAGTGGGCCGACAACATTAGAAAACTCGGCGTTCGTGCTAATGCCGACAATCCAAAGGATGCTAAATGCGCAAGAGATTTTGGTGCAGAAGGCATTGGTCTTTGTAGAACAGAGCACATGTTTTTAGGTGAAAGAAAAAAGATTATTCAATCGTTCATTCTTAATGAAGACGAAAAATCTCGCTCAGCAGCAGCTGAGTCGCTATATCTTGCTCAAGTTGAAGATTTTTATGAGATGCTAAAGGTCATGGACGGATTGCCAATGATAATTCGCCTGCTAGACCCACCACTTCATGAGTTTTTGGACAACCCACGCACGTTAGAAGTAGAAATTGCTCGTTTAGAAGAGCGAGACGCTGAAGCTAAGGTAATTTCGAATAAACGTGAATTGTTGTCTAAGATTGATTCTTTTAATGAACAAAACCCAATGATGGGGTTGCGTGGATGCAGATTAGGCATAGTTTATCCTGTTTTGACAGAACTTCAAGTTCGCGCGATTGCAACTGCAACTGCCAAATTAAAAAAAGAAGGGTTTAATCCAAAGCCTGAGATTATGGTGCCTCTTATTTGCACCGTAAATGAACTTGCATATGCAAAAGAGGATGCATTGCGTGTTATTTCAGAGGTGTCAAAGGCTGAGGCTGTTGATTTAAACATGGAAATCGGCACAATGATAGAACTTCCACGAGCTGCTTTGACGGCAGATGAAATTGCGACACAGGCTGATTTCTTCAGTTTTGGAACTAATGACCTCACTCAAACAACATTTGGATTTAGTCGCGACGATGTTGAGGGTGAGTTTATTCCGCTTTATCTTGAAAAACACCTGCTAAGCAGAAATCCATTTGCAACAGTTGATGGAAATGGTGTCGGCAAACTTGTGGGGATGGCAACCGAATTAGGAAAACAAACAAATCCTAATCTTTTGTGCGGTGTGTGTGGTGAACACGGCGGAGATCCGGAATCAATTCACACATTTGCGAACTGTGGAGTTGACTATGTTTCTTGCTCGCCCTATCGAGTGCCAGTTGCTCGTCTTGCAGCAGCACAAGCTGCTCTTGACTAGTTAATTATTCTGAAGTGATGCGTTAACACTAGATTTTAAAAAGTTGGATATCGTTAAGGGAGCTATTTGTAGGTTTTTGTGAATAGTATGTTCATGTCGACATCGGTGTCGATGCCTGCAACTGCTCCTTGATTGTCATATTGCCAAATTGAGAAGTCGAACTGAGCAGAGGGCTTGTTTGAGTTGTATTCTGCATACCAAACCTGCATTTTGTCCTGACCAAGTTTGCTCACAGAACTAAGTAGTCTTTCACGCTCATATCTTCCTATGTCGCCAGCATTTCCATATATCATTGGTCGCAAGCCAGATTGAGCTATTGTTTTGCAGAATTCAATGGCGCAGTTTGTAAGGTCAGTGCGAGATAGATTATCTGTTCGTCCTGCACCATTTGCAGTTGGTTCATGATCAAAAACCAAAGGCATTGACAGGGGAGAACCATTGATTTTTAAATCACTGCTAATGTTAGATAATCTATCTATGCAAAGCTCTGCTTCATCTTTTGCCTCATTTTCGTCTGTCGCTTGAGAATAGAAGTATGCACCAACATCAAGTCCAGCATTTCGCGCATTGATAATGTTTTGAATGTAGAATTTGTCATCATACAGGTCACCTTTTGTTGAGCCTCTATATCCAATTCTCACAAATGCAAACTCGATGCCGTCTGCCTGAACTTGGTTCCAATCTATTAAACCTTGGTTTTCAGAAACATCAATTCCTAGCCTAGAGCCAAGAGATCCGTTTTCGTAATAGGTTGCCCTTCCATTCTTTATTGACAAGCTATTAAAGTCATAGGGGCTTTTATAGCTTGGATCACGCTCTTCTTGATTTTGGGCACATCCCGAAAACATCACGCAAGAACTGCCAATTAGTGATAAAACGCCTGCAACAGTTGAACTTTTAATAAACTGACGTCTTGTAATTTCGATGCTAGACATAACACGTTAATTCCTTTTTATTTCATTTTCATGCTTTCACATTTCCTGATGTCTTTTAGTTGATTTTTGATAAATAAAACTAATTTGAATTGAAATTACGAAATTCGAACTACTGATTCGAGTCTTAAAAACTTGATTTTCTTCGATGAGATGAAAAAATATTTTTATTATTTGAAAAACAAAAATATATAAAAATGTATAATTACTTTGTTATAGATACTCCCGGGTAGGTTGCGTTAACCGAACTGGGAAAATATCTATAATAAAAAGTCGCGTCTTCGAAGGAAGCTTGAATTCTCATGGGTCATTGGTGTTGATTCATGACGTGCTGACAATAAGTTTTCTATGTAAGAGGCAAAGCAAATGCTTTTCTTAAATTCAGAATGAATTTGTGAATAAGCGAAAAGAAAGCACTAATTTAAAAACCAAGAAGGAGAAAATTCGTGCCTACAATAAACCAATTAGTACGCAAAGGCCGTGCAAAGCAGGTTGACAAGAAAAAGACACCTGCATTGAAGGGCAATCCACAAAAACGTGGTGTTTGCACACGTGTATTTACTTCTACACCTAAAAAGCCTAACTCGGCTCTTCGTAAAGTTTGCCGTGTTCGTCTTGTAAATGGCATGGAAGTATCTGCCTACATCCCTGGTATTGGACACAATTTGCAAGAGCACTCAATGGTTCTCATCCGTGGCGGACGTGTAAAAGACCTTCCAGGTGTTCGTTACAAGGTCATCAGAGCAGCTCTTGACTGTGCAGCTGTTGACAACCGCTCACAAGCAAGAAGCCGTTATGGAGCAAAGCGACCTAAATAGGGACTAAGAGTAAGTCGCGCGGGTTATGAATCTAGCCTAATGCTGACAAGTTTGGGTCAGCCGAAGCGCGCAGATTAAGAAAGGATAAGCAAAAATGCCACGTCGTGCACCAGCACAACATCGTCCAGTACAACCGGACGCAAAGTACAACAACAAGACTGTTACTCAATTGATTAACAAGATTATGTTGGACGGCAAGAAATCACTTGCTGTCAAAATTGTTTACGATGCATTTGACATTGTTGCAGAGAAAACTGGTGAAAAACCACTTGATGTTTTCAAGCAGGCAATGGACAATGTAAAACCACAACTCGAGTGCAAGCCAAAGCGTGTTGGCGGTGCAACCTATCAGGTTCCTATGGAAGTTGATTCTCGCCGTTCCACAACTCTTGGCATTCGCTGGATTGTTGATTACAGCCGTGCGCGCAAAGAGCACACAATGGCTGAGCGTCTCGCAAAAGAGATTATGGATGCAGCACAAAACACTGGCGCTGCAGTTAAAAAACGTGAAGATATGTTCAAAATGGCAGAAGCCAACAGAGCATTTTCTCATTATCGTTTCTAGGAGTGAGAGAAAATGGCTAAAACAGATCTACAACACACACGCAACTTCGGCATCATGGCTCACATCGATGCTGGCAAAACTACCACAACAGAGCGCATTCTTTACTACACAGGTAAAACTCACAAAATTGGTGAGGTTCATGAGGGTGCTGCTACCATGGACTGGATGGCTCAGGAGCAGGAGCGTGGTGTAACTATTACTTCAGCTGCTACTACTTGCTTTTGGAGCTACCCTGGTGGGGCTCATGACGGTGATAAATATCGCTTCCAAATCATTGACACACCAGGACACGTAGACTTCACAGCAGAAGTTGAGCGTTCACTGCGCGTTCTTGATGGAACTGTTGCAGTTTTTGATGCAGTTGCTGGCGTTCAGCCACAGTCTGAGACTGTTTGGCGTCAGGCAGAGCGTTATGGTGTTCCAAGAATCGCTTTCATTAACAAATATGACCGCGTTGGCGCTGACTATTTCCATGCTATTGACACAATGCGCGATCGTCTCGGTGCTCCTGCTCATGCAGCTCAAATCCCAATGGGAGCTGAAGACAAGTTTTGGGGAGTTATCGACCTTGTTACAATGACAGCTTGGGACTTTAAAGCTGACGACAAAGGAATGACATATCCTGAACCAATGGATTCAATTCCTGAGGAATTCCAAGCACAAGCGGAAGAACTTCGCCAAGAACTTCTCGAGGCAGCTGCTGACTGTGATGATGAACTCATGGAAAAGATTCTTGAGGATCAAGAGGTTACTATCCCTGAGTTTAAGGCTGCAATTCGCAAAGCTGTTATCGCTTGTAAATTGAATCCTGTGTTTGTTGGTTCAGCCTACAAAAACAAAGGTGTTCAGGAACTTCTCGACGCAGTTGTTGACTATCTTCCTTCACCAACTGACATTAAGGCAATTGAAGGAACAAATCCAGAGACTGGCGAGACTGAGCCTCGCCCAGCTGATCCAAAAGCACCATTTAGTGCTCTTGCATTCAAGATTATGACTGACCCATTTGTTGGAAAGCTCACATATCTTCGTTGTTATTCTGGCACTTTGGAGTCAGGTTCATATGCTCTTAATGCGACAAAAGACAAGAAAGAAAGAATTGGCCGTCTTCTTCAGATGCACTCAAATCAAAGAACAGACGTTGACAAGTGCTCTGCTGGCGACATCGTTGCCGTTGTTGGATTGAAAGACACTGGCACTGGGGACACTCTTTGCGACGAGGATCATCCAATCATTCTTGAATCAATGGAATTTGCTGATCCAGTTATCGACATTGCTGTTGAGCCAAAGACTAAAGCTGAGCAAGACAAAATGAGCATTGCTCTTCAAAAGCTCGCTGAAGAGGACCCAACATTCCGCGTTTCTACAAACCATGAAACAGGACAAACAATCATTGCTGGAATGGGTGAGCTTCACCTTGAGATTATTGTTGACCGCCTGCTTCGTGAGTTTAATGTTGAAGCAAACGTTGGCAAACCACAGGTTGCCTATCGTGAGCGTCCTGGTCATGAAGTTAAGGGTGCTGAGGGCAAATTTGTTCGTCAGTCTGGTGGACATGGACAATATGGCCATGCAGTTATCAACATGTATCCACAAGAGCCTGGTAAAGGTTATTTGTTTGAGAACAAGATTGTTGGCGGCATAATCCCTAAAGAGTTCATCCCAGCAGTTGACAAGGGCATCAAAGAAGCTCTCAATAGCGGTGTTTTGGCAGGATATCCTGTTGAAGACGTTCGTGTTGAACTCTATGATGGATCATTCCACGAGGTTGACTCTTCTGAGGCGGCATTTAAGGTAGCTGGTTCTATGGCTATTAAAGATGCTTTGAAAAAATCAGATCCAGTCATTCTTGAGCCTGTTATGAAGGTAGAAGTTGAAACTCCAGAAGAATACACTGGCTTTGTTATGGGAGACATTCCATCACGCCGTGGTGTTATTCTTGGTCAGGAACAGCGTGGCAATGCTGTTGCAATTGACGCAAAAGTTCCTCTGTCTGAGATGTTTGGTTATGCAACCGATCTTCGCAGTGGCACGCAGGGCCGCGCAACCTACACAATGCAGTTTGACTCATATGAGCCAGTACCAAAGAGCGTTTCAACTGAAATCATTTCAAAAGCTGGCGGAAACGCTTAAGAGTTTTGCTTTAAACAAGAAATTTGGAGGATAAAGTGGCTGAAAAGAACATACGCATTCGTTTGAAAGGCTATGACCACGAGTTAGTTGATCAATCAGCAAAACTCATTGTGGAAACTGTCGAGCAAACTGGTGCAAAAATTTCTGGACCAATTCCGCTGCCAACGGAGCGCAACCTTTATTGCGTTATTCGTTCGCCGCATGTAAACAAAGACTCTCGCGAGCAGTTTGAGATCAGAACTCACAAGCGTCTGATTGACATCCTTGAGCCAACACCAAACACAGTTGACTCTTTGATTCGTCTTTCTCTTCCTGCTGGTGTTGACATCGAAATCAAACTTTAAAGGAGGTGACAGAGCATGATTAATGAGATTTTTGGTAAGAAAATTGGCATGACACAAATCTTCAATGAAGAAGACAAACTTGTTCCTGTCACAGTCATTAAAGCTGACCCAAATGTAATTTGCCAAGTAAAAACTGTTGAGACCGACGGTTACAATGCTTTGCAACTCGGATTTGGCGAGGTTAAAGAAAGCAAATTAAACAAGCCTGCTGCAGGCCATTTCAAGGCACAAGGTGTTGAGCCTAAAAAATATCTTCGTGAAACTCGCGTAGAAGACGCAAGCGCCTATCATGTAGGTGACACACAAACTGTCGAAGCATTTGCTGATGTTGCTAAAGTTGATGTTACTGCAACTTCAAAAGGCAAAGGTTTTGCTGGCGTTATGAAGAGATATGGCTTTAGAGGCGGCCCTGGTGGACATGGTTCACACTTCCACCGAGCACCTGCTTCTGTCGGTCAGTGCGCAACCCCTGCTCGTGTTTTTAAAGGTAAGAGACTTCCTGGTCACATGGGTTGTGATACCGTTACAACACGCAACCTTAAGGTTGTGCGCGTTGATGCTGAGCAAAACCTCATTTTGCTTCGCGGAGCTGTTCCTGGTGGCGTAAATTCTGTTGTTCGAGTTAGAGTTGCTCGCGCATAGTAGGATTTCAAGAGACATTTAGGAGAAGAAAATAATGGCAACTATTGAAATTAAAGATGCTGCGGGCAAGGCAAGTGGCGAAGCTACGCTGTCCGATGCTGTTTTTGGCATCGAGCCTAACATGCATGTAATGCATCGCACTGTCAAAGCACAGCGCAATGCCTGGAGACAAGGAACTGCAGCTGTTAAGAATAGAAGTGCAGTTTCTGGCGGCGGTAAAAAGCCTTGGAGACAAAAAGGAACTGGTCGTGCTCGTGCTGGTTCATCTCGCTCTCCAATTTGGCGTGGCGGTGGTGTAGTATTTGGACCAACCCCTCGTTCATATGCTCAAAAAGTAAACAAGAAAGAGATAAAGCTTGCTCTTAAGAGTGCTCTTTCTGCAAAAGCTGCTGACAACGAAATTATTGTTGTAAAGCCTTTTGAATTTGAAAAGCCTTCTACAAAGAAAGCTACAGACATTTTGAGCGCACTTGATTGTAAAGATGTGAGAATCACTCTTGTTATTCCTAACGATGCAATTGACACATATCTTTCATTCAGAAACTTGCAAAATGTAGACATTTTGCCTGTTAACGACATCAACACATATGAAGTTCTTGACAACAAGAAGCTCGTAATCGTTGATGAATGCTTGAAATATATCGAGGAGGTGTTTGCATAATGCAGCTCGATGCAAGACAAATCATTATTCGCCCTGTTATTTCAGAGCAATCATATGATCAAATTGAGAACAATGTTTACACATTTGAGGTTGCAAAATCAGCAAACAAGATTGAGATTGCTCAGGCAGTTGAGAAAATCTTTGGTGTAACTGTTGAAAAGGTGAACACCTTAAATGTCAAACCTAAGTCGAAGAGACTTCGCTACAAGCAAGGTCTAACCAGAACTTGGAAAAAAGCGATGGTAACTCTCGCTGAAGGCGACACAATCGAGATTTTTGGTGCATAAGCTGAGAAGTTTATAGATTCAAAGTTAAATCTTGTAAATAAACTAAAGCCGTGACATTTACGTCACGGCTTTTTTAATTGTTTTAACTAATGAGTTTTGTAATTACGAAATCGTTTGTTTTGTTTTTTTGTTTAGTCATTGGTTTGCTTGTTTTGTCACGGCTGCGTTGAATGGGAGATAATCTTATACATTCATTCAACCATAAATGAATGTTGAATTGATTGCTGTAGACAGATTTATCTTGACTGTTTGCTCCGCAAGTCTTCCTATCACTAAATGTTTTCTTTAATTTGGGGATAAAGGTTATCCGACAAGGCAGACTTTAAGTCCTATGATGATGAGAACAATGCCTCCTGCGATGGCAGATGGTATTTCCCACTTGCTGCCAATTCTGTTACCTATTAAGGCGCCAGCAAAGCAAATTATAAAAGTTATAACACCAATAATAGCCGATGCTATTATTATGTTTACCTGAAGCGCAACATAGCTGATTCCGACAACCAGGGCATCTATGCTAGTGGCAATCGCAAGCATAAACATTTCTTTTGCGTCAAGAGAATTAGTGATTTCTTCGTCTTTATTTGAAACTGCTTCGCGAATCATGTTGATGCCAACAAAAGCAAGTAACATCAATGCTATGGGCCCTGAAAACTGTTGTATGAACGCAGAGACAGTGCTCCCAAGAGCAAATCCTACGACTGGCATAATGGCCTGAAATGCACCAAACCACACCCCACAAACTAGTGCTACTTTTAGTGTGTTCTTGTGAGTAGTGAGGCCCTTGCCAATGGACACTGCAAAAGCATCCATTGCAAGGGACACCGAAATCAAGAGGATTTCAGCAATCAAAAATTACTCCGAAATTTCAATAGTTTATTCGTCAAAATTTATTTGTTTTGAATCGGTCACTGATTCAAATGCGTTTTCTGGACTAAAGTCTTTTTCTGGGAAGATCACATTTAAAACAATGCCAGCAATTGAGGCAATCGCAAGAGCTGTTAAAGTAATTGATATTTCGCCAACAACAATTGTGATGCCGCCCGTGAGACCAAGTGCGACAACAAGAATAACACCTGCAATGAGCGTATTTCTTGTCTTTGAGAAGTCTACTTTTGCTTCTACAACATTTCTAACGCCAATAGCTGAAATCATTCCGTAGAGAACAAATGAAATGCCGCCAACGATTGACATCGGGATTGATGTGATGAGAGCTGCAAATTTTGGACAAAAAGACATTGCAATTGCGAAGTAGGCAGCAATGCGAACAACTCTTGGATCGTATACTCTTGATAGCGCAAGCACGCCAGTGTTCTCACCATATGTAGTGTTAGCTGGTCCTCCGAAGAGAGATGCAAGAATTGTTCCTAGTCCGTCACCAAGAAGTGTTCTGTGAAGACCAGGGTCAGTTAGGAAGTTTCTGTTGCAAGTTGCTGAAATTGCGCTGATGTCACCGATGTGTTCCATCATGGTAGCTAGAGCGATTGGCATAATTGCGATGATAGCGCCAATTGCTATTCCTGAATCATGAACACCACCGAATACGGTGTGTGACCACTCAATCGGAAGACCAATCCATGCAGCTTGTTCAACATTTGTAAAGTCAATTGCAAAGCTTTCAATCCCCAGGACATTACCAGCAATTACTGCAACGAGATAGGAACCAATGATTCCAATGAGGATAGGAATAATTTTTATCATTCCTTTTCCGAAAACGTTAGCAATGATTACTAACACGAGGGCAACCACGGCTAGACACCAGTTTGATGAGCAATTAGCTATAGCGGAAGGGGATAAAGATAATCCAATGGCCATGATGATGGGGCCGGTAACTACCGGAGGGAAGAATTTCATGATTCTTTTGATGCCTGCAATTTTAATACAAGCAGCTAGAACCAAATAGAGAATGCCTGCGAATGCGACGCCTAGGCATGCATATGGAAGCATTTCGGTGTTTGGTTGTCCATCAATCATTGGAGCTATTGCTGCATATCCTGCAAGAAATGCAAATGATGAACCAAGAAAAGCAGGTACTTTCCGTTTAGTTAAAACGTGGAAGAGGATTGTCGCTAGGCCTGCACAAAGAAGAGTTGTTGAAACGCTTAATCCTGTTAAAAGAGGAACTGTTACTGTGGCGCCAAACATTGCAAACATGTGCTGGAAGCCAAGAGTAACCATCTTAGGCATTCCAAGTTCGCGAGCGTCTCGAATTTCATTGACTCCAACTTTTGGTTTGTCTGACATTACTTAACCTTTCTAAACCCTAAGTATTTATAGTGTTCCAAAAATTCTGTCGCCTGCATCTCCAAGACCTGGAACGATGTAGCCGTTTTCATTTAGGCGTTCATCTAGGGCAGCGCAATAGATGTCAACGTCAGGATGCTCTTCTTTCAGTCTTTCAAGGCCTGATGGGGCTGCTACAGTGCAAAGAAAGGAAATCTTTTTAGGTTTTCTTTGCTTTATGAGCTTTATTGCATCACATGCGCTGCCACCAGTTGCAAGCATTGGGTCTACAACAAAAACCTCGCGCTCTTCTATGTCGTGTGGTAGTTTGCAGTAATATTCATGTGGCTCTAGTGTTTTTTCATCGCGATATAGACCAATGTGGCCAACGCGTGCTGCGGGAACAAGTGTCAATGCCCCATCTAGCATACCGATTCCTGCCCTAAGTATTGGGACAAAAGCAAGCTTTTTCCCTGCAAGCTGGCGGCATTTAGCAATGCCGCAAGGTGTTTCAACCTCGACTTCTTCTGTTTCTAAATCACGGGTGGCTTCAAAAATCATCAATTCTGAAATTTCATTAATCAGCGTTCTGAATTGGTTTGAAGGCGTGTTTTTATTGCGCAAAATGCTCAATTTATGCGCGATGAGAGGATGGTCCATAATCATAACTTTTCTGGGCATTGCTAGACACCTTTCTTTAAGTACCTATTTTGTTTTTTGGTGATTTAAAGCAACTATAGCTAGTTTGTTTCGATGCGTGTTTTCAAGTTAACTTTATCGAAAGTAAATTTTACCATTTAAAGACAGATAACCTCATCAGCGCAGTTTAGTAAATGTGCGTCATGGGACACGCTCAAAATTGCAGTGCCTTCTTGTTTTAAACAATCTATTGAATTAGTGATTTTGATTTTGTGCTCCTCGTCAAGCATTGACGTTGGCTCGTCAAGAAACAATAGCTTTGGTCGTGTGATAATTGCTCCTGCGAACGCGACTAATTGAGCTTCGCCGCCTGAGAGTGAAAACGATGCAACGTTTTTTAAGTGTGTAATTTCAAGGTCTATGAGTTGTTTTTCTGCTCTGGTTTCAGCTTCTTTTCTTTTTATGTTTAAGTTTTTTAATCCAAAAATCAGATCTTCAAAGGGTGTTGAACCAATTATTTGAAGGCTTGGGTTCTGGAAAACAAAAGATAGCTTTGGCAAATATCTTTTTGAGCTCTCTTGCTTGGAATCATTGTTAATTTCAATTCCAAAGATTCTCACCGAGCCTTCATCTGGCCTTAACAAGCCTGCTGCGGTTTTTAAAACTGTTGTTTTTCCGCGACCATTTTCGCCTGTTAAAGCAATGTGTTCGCCTTCTTTTAGTTTTAGTGAGAAGTTTTCTACAACTGGTTTTTTTGCATAGGAGCAAGTAATGTTTTTTATCTCAAGAGTGTTTTTCATGCACTTATAGTAAATGAGGAGGCGTTTAATCTCCTAAATTTTCATCTCTGTTTTGCAATTTCAGAATTTGTTTCATAATATTTCGAAGATATGGAATTTCGGGATAACAAAAAAATTACTGTCATTGCAAACCCCACTTCTCAAAACGGGGAGGCTAAAGCTGTTGCTGAGTTTGTGAATAGTCAACTAAAACTCCGTGGATTTGATGTTAGTTTTCATTTTACGAGTTGCAGAGGCGATGCAGAAAGGCTAGTTTTTAGCTTCTCTTCTGAGTCCGATATAGTTTTGGCTGTGGGCGGCGATGGTCTCGTTCATGAAATTGTAAACGCTTTAATGAAACTCAAAAAACAAGATCGCTCGAGTTTTGCGTTAATACCTGCTGGAACAGGCAACGATTATGCAAGAAGTTTGAAAATGTCGCTAAAGCCAAAAGATGCTTTAGAGCAGCTAATGAAAACTAGGCAAACTAAGGCAGATCTTGGAGTTTGTAATGGCGAATATTTCGCTCAAACATTGTCATTTGGTCTTGATGCTGCAATTGCATTGGGCACAATTGAACGAAGAATTAAAACAGGCAAAACTGGCACGAGAGTCTTTTTCGAAGAGGGGCTATATCAGCTAAAAAACCACTTGGATTTAATTCCATTTTCATGCAATTATCTAGACAATCAAGGTGAGCCACACAGTTTTACTGGTCAAACATACATGTTAGCCACACAGGTTGGAAAAACATATGGAGGCGGATTTGAGATTTGCCCAAATGCTGAAATAAACAATGGGCTTTTTGATGTTTGTTATGTGACACCAAATCTTTCTTTTTTATCTGCCCTAGGCCTATTTTTACTTGCAAAAAACGGACACCACACTCAGTTTAAAAACATCAAATCTTTTCAAGCAAAAGAGATGCATATATCAATTTCTGGTGATCAAAAAATTCAAATTGACGGTGAGCCACTTTCTTCTTCGTGTCTTGATTTAACGCTAGCTTGCGGGGCAATTAACGTTTATAAAAACGCCTAATTAATTGCAGTAATACTTTTTTATAATTAGAGTTTCTTTTGTAATCTATCAATTTAGCGAGTTTAATTTATGGACGGATTAGTAGCGATTATTAACAGTATTGATGGTTTTGTGTGGGGACCGCCGATGATTATCATTTTGCTTGGAACTCACCTTTATTTAACGGTGAGAACAGGCGGAATTCAGAGAAAGCTTTTCACTGCAATTAAAATGAGCATTACTAAAGAAGATGTGGGAGCAAAAGGTGACATTTCTCAGTTTGCAGCCCTTTGCACTACTTTGGCTGGAACTATTGGCACTGGCGCCATTGTTGGCGTTGGAACGGCTATTCTTGCTGGTGGACCTGGTGCCGTCTTTTGGATGTGGCTCACTGGTGTTTTTGGAATTGCCACTAAATATTGTGAAGTCTACATGGCTGTAAAGTTTAGAAAGCGAGATGAGAATGGAAACATCATGGGTGGCACCATGGTTGTTTTTAAAGAAGCATTCAAGACTGCTTTGGGCGAGATTCCTTCGTGGGCAAAATTTGGAGCTGGTGCGTTTGCTTTTTTCTGTGCACTTGCAACGCTTGGGACAGGCGATGCTGTTCAGTCGCAGGCTATCACATCAATTCTCACTTCTAACATCCCTGGTCTTGAGAATTGGATGGTTGGGTTAGTTATTACAGTTGTTGTGGCACTAGTTGTTGTTGGAGGCATTAAAAACATTTCTCGAGTTTGTGAGTTGTTAGTTCCATTCATGGCTCTTGCATATGCGCTGGGATGCATTGCAATTTTGATTATGAATGTTGATGTTTTGTGGCCAGCTCTACAAATGATCGTTGTTGCTGCCTTTGATCCTAGTGCTGCGTTCGGTGGAGCTCTTGGTTCAGGAATTATTGTTGCAATGCAATATGGATGCGCACGTGGTCTTTTCTCTAATGAGTCGGGACTTGGTACAGCACCAATCGTTTCATCTGCTGCTCAAACAAAAAATCCTGCTAGACAATCTTTGATTTCGATGACAGGCACATTTTGGTCAACTGTTGTTATGTGCCTTTTAACTGGCATTGTAATAACAAGCTCTATGATTAAATATCCTGACATTATTTCAAACGTTACTTCTAACAACATAACTGCAGGGGCGCAACTCACGAATGCTGCATTCAATGAAATACCTTTTCTTGGTGCTCCGCTGCTTTCGCTTGGAATTGTAACGTTTGCTCTTTCGACAATTCTTGGTTGGTATTACTATGGAGACAGATGCGTTTCATATCTGTTTGGGCGCAAAGCCTTGCCTGTCTATCAAGTGCTCTACCTTGCAGCTTGCATGCTTGGTGCCATTGGAGTGGGCGATGTTGCTTGGGCAGTTTCAGATATTGCAAACGCATTGATGGCTATTCCAAACCTGATTGCAGTGTTGGCATTGAGTGGCCTTGTTGCAAAAGAAACTAAGCATTTTGTTTGGGATGGCAACCTTGATGAGGAAGATTTAACTTTGACCTAAGGAGGCTACTATGAAACTCGAAAATTGTGTTCTCTACTATCGTGAAGGCTGTCCATTCTGTCAGCGCGTTCTTCGTTTCATGAACAAATCAGGCATTGAGTGTGAAATGAAAAGCACCGACGAAGAAACTAACGCTTTAGAGCTCGAGAAAATTGGCGGCAAAAAGCAAGTCCCTTGTCTTGTTATTGATGGTGAAGCAATGTATGAGTCAATGGACATCATTCAATTTATGAATTCTAAACTTTAATTAAAATGTCAAAGAATATTGCCATAATTGGCTCTGGTCCAGCAGGAATTGTCGCGGCAATTTCTGCTTCTTTGCATTCTAAACATGACGGTAATATTTTTTTATTTGAGTCATTAAAAGATGTTTGCAAAACTATTTTGGCAACTGGCAATGGGCGCTGCAACTTCTCTAATGTTGTTCTAGATATTGATCGTTTCAACAACCCGCATTTTGTTAATGAATTCAGAAGATTTAGCGACCTTGGAGAAGACGTTGTTTCGATACTTGAATCATTTGGGCTTGAATGGATGGTTAATGATGCTGGCTTGATGTTCCCGCTTTCGAACAAAGCTAGCAGCGTTAGAGATGTTTTAGTCGGGGCGCTTGGCAAATCAGATGTAAAAGTTGTCGCAGATAGGCAAATTTCTTTCATCAGTGAACTTTGCGATTTTGATGCAGTGATAATTGCAACAGGGCACAGAGCTTGTACTGATCTTTTATCAGGCATTAAATGTTTTCCAATGAGGCGAGTTTTGTGCCCGATAAAAACTAGGGAAAATGTTTCAGTTGCAGATAATGTTCGTTCTCGCGTAAACCTCAAAGTTATTCGCACTTTAAAAGAAGCAAACAAAAGCGCTGTTTTTTGTGATTCTGCCAAGGATAAAGATTTCGAACAGTTAGTTTTTGAAGAAGATGGGGAAGTCCAATTTAGAAAATATGGTATTTCTGGCATAGTAACTTTTAATGCCTCTCGTTATGTTTTATCAGGTGATAAGCTTGTTCTAGATTTTGCTTCGCCTATTGTGGCCGATGACATTAAAAACCATTTGCAGGCGCGTTATGAAAAATGTAGCGGAGATGTTGATTTATTCTTCAAGGGTTTTCTGCATGAAAATTTAGCAAGATTAATCAAGACCAGGATCAAAAAACAGGATTCTTTTGAAGAAGTTTTTAATTTAGTCACCTCGTTTGAGCTTACCGTTGATGAAGTTTTTAAGGATGAGAAGTTAAGTCAAGTTTCGCGCGGCGGAATAGATGTTAATTATGTTTCACCTTCTACTCTTGAAGTAATGCCTTTAGAGAAAGTTGTTAATCATAAGATTTTCGCTTGTGGGGAAGTGCTAGACATTGATGGGCCTTGTGGTGGATATAACCTCACGTGGTGTTTTGAAAGTGGTTGGAGAGCAGGCAAATCGACAGCTCAGCTCGTCTAGTGGTGGTTAGATTCTTGGGTTGTGAGAGTTGATTTTTTCAAATCTTAATCACTCGTTGATTTTCCTCTCATCACAATTTATACAGAAATAAGTATTATTTACTAAATCAATCATATTTGGAGTTTAGATGTCACCTTTAGAAACTATTGTTGAACATTTGAGAGATGGGGAAGTGGTTGGTTTTCCAACTGACACAGTTTATGGATGCGGAGTTTCTGTTCGCGATGCAAGCTCAGCTTCACTCGTCAATGAATTTAAGAGACGTGATCCGAACAAGCCGGTGGCCTGGCTAATTGCTAGCAAAGATGAAGTTGAAGTTTATGCAAAAAATGTGCCTGACTACGTCGATGAGTTAATGGCTACAGGCTGGCCTGGTGCAATGACCTTGATTTTTGAGGCTTCAGAAAATGTGCCATTAAGTTTTTTGTGTGGACTTGACACCATTGCTTTAAGGCTGCCTAAGTGCGCTTGCGTTAGAAAAGTTATAACTTCACTGGGGTGTCCAATCGCTGCTAGTTCAGCAAATTACACAGGTGAAAAACCTCCAAGATTTTTAGATGATGTCCAAAGCGGTTTTCTGGACAACTTGGGATATGCTTTGACTTGTTTGCATGGACAATGCAAAGATGCTAGTGGAATTCCTTCAACTATAATTGACTGCACAGGTGATGTGCCTGTGACGCTTCGATAAAACATCTAGGATAAGGAACTATCTTGAAAATTGCATTTGCTTCCGATCATGCTGGTTTTGAGCAGAAAGAGAAGCTAAAAGAGGCTTTAGAGAAAGAGGGTTATGAGGTTTTAGACCTCGGACCTAATAACGATTCACGTGTTGATTACCCCGACTATGCTGCAAGGCTTGCTCACACAGTAGCAGATGGTAGTGCTAGGTTTGGAGTTTTAGTTTGCGGAACTGGCATTGGAATGGCGATTGCTGCAAATAAAATAGATGGAATTAGAGCAGCAAATGTAACTCGCAGTGATTTCGCAGCGCTGTCGCGTGAGCACAACGACGCTAATGTTTTAACGTTATCGGGCCGTTTTGTTAGATTTGACGAGAACTTGGCTTGCGTTAACGCTTTTCTCTCAACTGAGTTTGGAGGCGGCCGTCACACTGGTCGAGTTGAAAAAATTATGAATTTGGAGAAATAGTCATGGCTGAAAAACACGACACTCGTCCTAGCTGGGATGAATATTTCATGAAGCTTGCTAACGATGTCGCAACAAGAACCACTTGTCTTCGTCGTGGAGTTGGTTGTGTTATTGTGAAAGACAACCGCATTTTAGCAACCGGATATAATGGTGTTCCTTCTGGTCTTCGCCATTGTTGCGAAACAGGGTGCTTGCGCGAAAAGTTAGGTGTTCCAAGTGGGCAGCGACATGAGATTTGCAGAGGTCTTCATGCCGAGCAAAATGCAATCATTCAAGCTGCAAAATATGGAATTAACATTCAAGGTTCTAAGATTTATGTAAACACTCAACCTTGCATTGTGTGCGCCAAAATGATTATTAATGCAGGCATTGAAGAGATAATTTATCAAAACCCCTATGATGATAAATTGGCGCGAGAGTTACTTCAAGAGTCTGGCATCAAAATGCGTGTTTTCGATTTTTAATTCTTTTTTGAGGACATTCTTATTATGGCAATTGCAATTCTTATTGGCATTTTAATTGGCATTGTTGGTTTTTTGCCTCTTTTAGGTGCGCTAAAAATTTCTAAAAAAATTGTTGCGACACGCACTGGCCTAAACGCCGCGGTGATGATTTTCAGCATTTTAATTTCTCTTGCGATTATGATTGTTTCGATGCTCATTTTTAATGATCTGAACCACTCAAACATCTTGCCTTTTGTGTTGAGCGCGGCCATAACACTCATTATTACAGCGATTGGTTTTGGAATTTGGTTTCAAATTAAGCACTCTTAGTGCGAAGTTACTTTCTTTAGTTAACAAATTCTGTGATATACTCACTTTTGTTATCTAACTGTCTTAGTTTCAATATAAATCTCAAAACATCTTTAGCAGAGAGGAAAATCTTGAAGTTCTTTCTTGACACTGCCGACCTTGCAGAAATTGAGGAGGCAAACAGTTGGGGGGCTCTAGCTGGCGTAACAACAAACCCAACACTTTATTCGCGAATTGGTGGAAAGCTTGACGACTTTCATAATCACATCAAAAAGATATGTGATATTGTTGGTGAAAATTGCCCAGTTTCAGCCGAATCTGTCGCTATGACTCGAGATGAAATAGTTGCTGACGGTCGCGTTTTAGCTGCAATTGCTCCTAATGTTGTCGTTAAAGTGCCAACTTGCGTTGAGGGATTAGCTGCAACTAGAGCTCTTGCTGACGAAGGAATTAGAGTTAACATGACTCTTTGTTTTAGTGTTCCGCAAGCAATATTAGCTGCTCGCGCGGGTGCTCGTTATATTTCACCTTTTATTGGTCGTTTTGATGACATTTCAGAAGACGGCCTTGATCAGGTGCAACAAATTGTTCAAGCAATCGGAAATTATGATTTCACAAAAAACACAGTCAATGGAGAGCAGGTAGAAATCATAGCAGCTAGCATTCGTAGCGCAAATCATGTAACACAATGCGCTTTATTTGGCGCGGACATCGCCACAGTCCCTTTTGCTGTCATGAAAAAACTTGTGAAACATCCATTAACCGACGCTGGAATTGAATCGTTTTTAAACGATTGGGAGAAAGTTAAATAATGCCTAGAAAAAAAGCAGAAGAAACAACAGAGGTGGTTGCCGAGGAAAAGCCTAAGACTGTGCGTCGGGGCAGGCCAAAAAAGGTTGATGTCAAGAGCACAGAAGCACCTTCAACCGAAGAGGCAGTAGCGAAAGATTTGGCGGCTGTGCCTGAGAAGACTACCAAAAGAACAAGCACTAAAAAGGCTGCTTCTGCAACAAAAAAAGATGTTGACGAAAAATCTTCTGCTTCTGATGAAGTTGAAAAGAAGCCTACTAGAAGGCGCGTTTCTAAAAAAACTTCATCTGCTTCTGTTGATGATGAAGAGGCAGCTGCAACTGATGCCCCGAAGGTTTCTTCTGATAGTGAAGACTCTTCCACTTCTTTAAAAGACTTAAAAGAGGAAAAGGCAGATGTTGATGAGAAAGTTGACACTGAGTCTAAAACTGAAGAAGTTGAAACTTCTCATGAAAAAAAGGGTGAATCTTTAGAAAAAGAACAAGACTCTGATGCGCAAACTCGGCATGCTGCCAGGAAAAATAATAAACAAGGCAAGCGGAACAAGCGCCAACAAACACAATATGAACCAAGCACTTCGCGTGAAGATCTCGAAGCGCTAACTGTGTCAGATTTGCGTGAAAAAGCAGCACAATTAAACATTGATGCTTCAGGCATGCGCAAGGCTGAAATGATTGAGAAGATTTATGTCAATTTAGCTATTGCTGAAGGTTTTATGGAAGTAACAGGGATTCTTGATATTCTTCCTGACGGCTATGGCTTTTTGCGCATGGATGGCTATTTGCCAAGTGAGCATGATGTTTATGTTTCTTTGTCAACGATTAGAAGAAACGGCCTTAGAAAAGGTGATAACGTAACAGGTCAGACACGCCCAGCACGCAGCGGAGAAAAATTTGCTGCAATTCAAACTGTTATTAGCGTCAACGGAATTCCTGTTGACGAGTTGTGCTCCCGCCCTAAGTTTTCTGAGTTGACGCCAGTTTATCCAGATGAAAGACTTTTGATGGAGCATGGCAAAGACACAATCACAGCGCGAGTCATTGATCTTGTATCTCCAATTGGCAAGGGACAACGTGGATTGATTGTTTCTCCTCCAAAGGCTGGTAAAACTACAATTTTGAAGGACATCGCAGCTTCGATTCATGCAAACAATCCTGAGGTTTATTTAATGTGCTTGCTTGTTGACGAACGTCCTGAAGAAGTCACCGACATGGAGCGATCAATTCACGGCGAAGTTATTTCTTCAACTTTTGATATGCCTTGTGAAAATCATATTCAAGTTTCCGAACTCGTGATAGAGAGGGCTAAGCGTCTTGTCGAGCAGGGAAGAGACGTTGTGATTTTGCTTGACAGCATCACTCGTTTGGCTCGAGCCTACAACCTTGGCCAACCTGCTTCGGGTCGTGTTCTTTCTGGCGGTGTTGATTCAACCGCGCTTTATCCACCAAAGAGATTTTTGGGTGCAGCAAGAAACATTGAAAATGGCGGATCTCTAACAATTCTTGCTTCTGCGCTCATCGATACTGGTTCTAAAATGGATGAAGTTATCTTTGAGGAATTTAAGGGCACGGGCAACATGGAGCTTAAACTCGACCGCAATCTTGCCGACAGGAGAATATTCCCTGCCATCGATCCAATTACTTCGGGCACTCGTAAAGAAGAGATTTTGCTTGATCCTCAAGAGGCGCCTTTGATTTGGGCCGTTCGAAGCGTTCTTGCTAATTTGGGAAGCACTGAGCGTGCGATGTCGGTTCTCATTAAGTCTTTAAAGCAAACTGGTTCTAATGCAGAATTTATTATTCGTTCAGCTAAGAAGGCACAAACACACATCTCTGGCGACAATTTTGAGTTGTAATTATGACAAATATCTGGAACAAACAAGATATAGCGAACAATTGGCCAAAAAGAGCTGTCGTAACGACTGGTACACCATATGGAAATAAAGCGCTTCACTTTGGACACATTGGTGGCGTGTTTGTTCCTGCCGATGCTTTTGCACGTTTCTTGCGCGACAGGCTTGGAAAAGACAACGTTAGATTTGTTGGAGGAACCGACTGCTTTGGATCCCCAATTAACGAAGGCTACAGAAAAGCTGTTGAGGCAGGCACTTTTGAAGGTTCAATTTCTGATTATGTTATGAGAAATCACAATCTTCAAGCCGAGACTTTAAAGGCATACAACATTTCACTTGACATTTTTGAAGGCTCAAACATTGGAACTTCTGCTGAAGTACATTCCCAACTATCAAAAAACTTCATATCTGCACTCTATGACTCAGGAACTTTGCACCTTGAGTCGACGATGCAGTTTTATGACGAAAAGGCAAAAACCTTTTTAAATGGCCGGCAAGTGCATGGTCATTGCCCTGTTCAGGGGTGCAAATCTGAGGAAGCATACGCTGATGAGTGTTCTCTGGGACATCAATATGACCCAACTGATTTGATTAATCCAGTCTCGACAATCACAGGCGAAGTTCCAACGATGAGACCTGTTAAAAACTGGTACTTCGATTTGCCTAGTTATCTTGAGTTTCTAAAAAAATATTGTGAAGAATTGCGCGACGATGATTTGGTTCGCTCAATCGTCCCCACAACACTTGAGGAGTTTTTGGGAGACCCAATCATATTCGTTAAAAATGAGGCTTTTGATGAATATAAAACTGTGTCAGCTGATTTGCCTCAACATGAATTTAGAGAGGCGCAAAAAGGCAAGCAATCATTTGAACTCGTGTTTAAAACAATCGAAGATCGCGATGTCGCACGTGAAGTTCTAAATTCTGCGCACATTCGCATCAGAACTTCAAAAACTCTTGTTCCTTTTAGGCTAACGGGAAACATCGAATGGGGTGTAAAAGCACCTGTAATCGACGATGTCAACGGGCTTACAGTTTGGTGCTGGCCTGAGAGTTTATGGCAACCCATTTCGTTTACGATTGCAAGAAACAAACAACTTGGACTACCTGATGACGCTTGGCAAGATTTCTGGTGTGATGATGATGCACAGGTCTATCAATTTTTAGGCCAAGATAATCTTTATTTTTATGGTGTTGCTCAAACTCCGATGTTCGATGCAGTCAAAGATAAAAACTTGTTTGGTGGTTCTAAAAAAGAGTTAAAGCAAACAAGACTAATTGCTAATTATCATTTGCTTTTCGGAAAAACTAAAGCTTCTTCATCTGGTTCTGTAAAACCTCCAAGTGGTGAAGAGCTTCTTGAACACTACACGGTCGACCAGCTCAGATGTCATTTTTGTTCTCTTGGCCTAGGTTTAAAGCCAGTTGCTTTTTCTCCTAAACCATTTGACCCAAATTTGACCGAAGAGAAAAGAAGGGATCCTCGAGTTGCTGATCCTGCACTAAAAGAGGCGGCTCTAATTAACAATGTTTTTAACAGACTTGCTCGAAGTTGCTTTTACGAGGCTGCTAATTCATTTTCTTCTAATGTTCCAATTTGTCCGATCAGCGATGATGTGGTTGAAAGAGCGCAACAAGCGCTAGTTTCATATGATGAAAAAATGCAAAAAGTTGAACTTCACAGCGTTTTTGGCGTGTGTGATGAGTTTGTTCGTTATGCCCAAAAATATTGGGCAGATGGCGCAAAAAGTCTTAAAGATTCACCTTCTGGCAGTGATGAGAGACAACACCTTCTTTGTGATTGCTTGTATTTAACGTGGATTAGCGCGCTAATGATGCATCCTTTCGCTCCATCTGGTTGCGATTTGATTTGTGAATGCATGAACACAGACCCCAGTGATTTCTTTTCTTGGAATTCAGACTTTGTTTCTTTAACTGAAATTTTTGGAGATGTTAGTGTTCATGAGGTAAAAGACTTGCCTCCTCGCTTCGACTTTTTCCCAAAGCATCCTTCGCAATTCAAGAAATAAAGAATTTGCTAGAGTTAAATAGTTTATTAGGATCTTTTCTTAGTTCCTCCAAATCAGTTTTTATTTGTGAGGCTGTTGGTTTTGGTTTTTTTAAGTCAAGTTTTAGTCGTTCTAATTGGATAAAAATTGTTGTTGTAGTCAAAATGACTTGGACACAAATTAGAAGCACACTAAATTGCTGGTTAAGTGGCTACAACATTTTAACTATTCGTTAATTTATGCGTATTAAAATGTTCTTTGTAGGACTAATTTAATTCATAATCTAGGAGTTCAAATGAAAGTATTAGCACTAAACGGTAGCCCCCACAAGAATGGAAACACCTTTGCTGCATTGACTGAAGCAGGAAAGGTGTTTCAAAACAAAGGCATCGAATTTGAGATTTTTCAAGTCGGAAAAGGTCCAACTCGTGACTGTATAGCTTGTGGTGGCTGTAGCGAAAAAGGGTGTGTTTTTGGTGATGATGACGGTGTTAATGAATTTATCGCAAAAGCTAGAAAATCTGATGGTTTTATCTTTGGAACACCTGTTTACTATGCCCATCCATCTGGACATGTTTTGTCTTTTCTAGACAGAGCATTTTACAGTGCAAGCAATGCCTTTGCTGGCAAGGTTGGGGCTAGTTTTGCTGTTGCAAGGCGTGCAGGAACTTGTTCTTCTTTCGATGTAATGAACAAATATTTCGGAATTTCGAAAATGATTATCGCTGGCTCGTCATATTGGAACGTTGGGTTCGGCCAAGCTGATCAGCAATTCTTAAGTGACAAAGAGGGCACCCAGACAGTGCATAATCTTGCATTGAACATGACCTATATAATGCGCTGTGTTGAGGCGGGAAAGCAAGCAGGCATAAAACCGCCTGAGTTTGAAAGTGGCAACTGGTTTAACTTTATTAGATAACAGAGAGTTGTTAAACAGCTAGTGCCTAGTCTGCTTTAAGGTCATCTAGTTCAGGCACTTTCAGCATCACGAAAAAGCCAATAACGAAAAGAATTGCAATTGACAGCACACCAATGCTTGAGTTTCCTGTTAACACTGTAAAAGTTCCAACAAGAAAAGTGCCAAGAATTGCTGCATATTTTCCAAAGATATCAAAGAATCCAAAATATTCGTTTGAGTTTTTCTTTGGACACAATTTTCCAAATTCCGATCGGGAAAGTGCCTGAATGCCTCCTTGGAACATTCCGACAAGAATTGCTAATATCCAAAACTCTGATGCTGTTCTCAAAAACAACGCCGCAAATAGAGTGATTCCGCAATAGGCTGCAATGGCAATTAGCAGCATGCGTCGCGTCCCATATTTGCTAGCAAGTTTGCCATAAATTATTGCTGAAGGGAAAGCCACAAACTGTGTTACGAGAAGAGCAAGAACTAGTTGAGTCGAGCTGATTCCTAGGTCTGTTCCATAGCTCGTAGAAAGCTTAATTATTGTGTGCACGCCATCGATGTAGAAGAAATAGGCAATCATGTAATATCTGATGGCTTTGTTGCTCCAAATCTCTTTGCATGTTGCTTTTAGCCCTGTGATTGCTTTTTTGACTGCGTGTGGTTCTCGTTTTTTGTAGTGAATTTGTTTTACGTTTTTTAGCATTGGAATAGTGAAAACTAGCCACCAAACAGCTGTGATAGTAAATGCAATTTGCATGGCTGTTTTAAGACTAATGCCGATAGCTTCATAGTTGAGAACCACAAGCAAACATGCAATAAACGGGACGCAACTTCCAATGTAGCCCCAAGCATATCCCTGGCTTGAGACCTCATCCATGCGTTCGTTTGTGGTTGCATCAATTAAAAGAGAATCATAGAAAACCATTGAGGCGTTGAGTGACACAGCACTAATCACATAAATTACAAGAAATGCGATTGGCAAGGTGGGGAGTCCAAGTGTCACAGTTGCAACAACTCCTGTTCCAACACACCCTGCTATGAACTTCTTCTTCATCCCTTGCATGTCGGCGATTGAGCCTAAAATTGGCATTAGGAGTGCGATGATTAAAGAAGCGACTGTCTCTGCATAACTCCATGCAACTACAATTCCTCCTGAGGGGGACAGTGAACTGAAATAAATCGGAATGATGCTTGTTGCTAGAAGGACTAGCGCTGAATTACCGACATCATATGCTATCCAACTTTTCTCGATGCCAGTGAATTTTTGTTTTGACATTAAGTCTCTTCCTCATGTTGATCGATTATAGCCTCTAATATTTTAAATTTATTGTTGTAAAGCTTTAGCTATATTTTCGTAATAATGTTTTAAAAATGCCTGTCTAACAGCAAAAACGAAGGCTTCGTTGCTTTAAAGGTCTGTTTTTGATTTTGTAGTGTGCGATAATTCACCTCAGCCAAGAAATAGGAGGTTTTTGTATGCCCGCTATTCTCACACATCATTTTTTCGGAAAAAGTGTTCTTAATGAAGTGTCAACCATTGTTGAATTTAAAAGCAAGGAAGAAATCGATGCTTTTCTCCTTGGTAATCAAGGCCCAGATCCTTTCTTTTATCTCGTGCTTGGCAAGAGATACAAAACATCGAAACCAGTAGGTTCAGTGATGCATAAGGCTAGGCCAGCACAGCTATTGTTCAATTTGTGTTCATTGACCAAAAATACTGAGAGTGACTCATCGCAAATTGCTAGGGCCTATGTGTCTGGATTTTTGTGTCATTGGGCTCTTGACTCAACTCTGCACCCCCTTGTTTATTATTGGCAAAATGCTCTCATTGGAGCTGGAGTTGTTGGCTTAGATGCATCGTCTTCAGGCAAAGTTCATGGAGAAATTGAGCGTGACATTGACGAAGCAGTTCTTTATTCTCGGACTGGCAGAACAATAGATAGTTATAAACCCTACAAAGAAATCCTTAATTGTTCTAAAGATGCCTTAAAAACAATTGATTCTTTGTATGAGGGAGCCTCTATCATGACATATGGTCTCCCTGTTAGAAACGATTCATTTAGCGCAGCTGTTTGCGGATTTAGACACATTCAGCGATTGTTTTACAGCCCAGGCGCCACCAAAAGAGGTTTATGCAGTGCAATAGAAGTTTTATTTACTAGAAATGATTATTCACTCTACAATGCAATGTCGCATCGAAGCAGGGCAGAAGCTTTTTCAATCTTTGATAACGGGGAACATGATGATTGGATTAACCCTTTTACGAATGAAAAATCTAGCGATTCATTTGAGGATTTGTTTAACAAGGCAAAAGATCTAGCAGTTGATGCTGTTAAAAAACTTGTTGTAAGCACTTGCACTTTAAATGTTTGTGAAGAAGTGACTAAAAACTTAAATTTTGAGGGCGAGTATTCAGAGATTGATGGCGATTTTGAGTGGTGCTAGCTGCCTCCTATTCTTTAGCAGCTAGCATTTCCACGAATTGTTTTGCGGTTCTTCCGCTTCTTCCGCCCTTTTGTGTTGCAAAGCGCTCTGCTTCTAATTCTAGTTCGCTTTGCGGAATTGATATTCCTGCTTTAACGGCAAGGTCTCTCACAATACCAAGATATGTTCGCTTGCTTGGGCGAGAGAAAGTGACATGAATCCCGAATCGCTCCGATAATGAAACCATTTCTTGAATAGAGTCGTTTACATGAATTTCATCGCCATCTCTATCGCTGAATTTTTCCTTTACGATGTGGCGCCTGTTTGAAGTTGCATAAATGAGCACGTTATTCGATTGAGCAGAAAGTGATCCTTCCAAAAGCGCTTTCATTTGTCCAAAAGTGTCGTCATCAGATGAAAATGAAATGTCGTCAATAAAAATTATAAAGTGAAGAGGGGAGTCTTCTGTTTCGGCAATAACACGCGAGATGCTAGCAATTTGTGACTTTTTAATCTCTATGACACGAAGCCCTCGACTTGCATATTCATTAACAACTGCTTTTATTGTTGATGACTTGCCAGTTCCTGCATCGCCAGTTAAAAGGACATTTTGCGCAGGCTTATTGTCAAGAAAAGCTAGAGTGTTGTCAATTACAATTTGACGCTCTCGGTTGTAGTCAAAGAGATTTGCAAGGCTTGTTGTATCAGCGTGTTTGACTGGAACAATTTGTCCTGTTGAATCGTCTAGTTCAAACATAATAGATTGTGCCCAAATGCCAAAGCCTCTTGTCTTTACGTTTTCGGTTATTGCGTCAAACGTTGATTTAATATCAACGCTTGACGTTTCAAAACGAGGCGCATTTTCTCCCCACGCTTGATAGGAGCTAATCTCATCGCATGTTGTGTCAGCGATGCTTTGCAAGATTTTTAAATCACTTTGCATAGCGTCTTCTAGACACTGAGGGATTTTTTCACCTTTTGACGTTTTTTCAAGATAAACATTGTCATCGCTTTTTACTAATTGCAAGACATATTGAGAAAGGTCTCCACCTGCTCTTTTGTAAAGCTTTCTGCACAGGCTAGCATATTCAACCTGTGCAGAAGCACAATTCAAGCTTTTGTTAAGTTTTTTTAAAACCGAATCTTTTGATGGTTTATTAAAAACTGTCAGATACTTTATGTTTCTTGAATTATCCATAATTATTGGTTTACTATCGCACCAAAAGCGCCACCTGAAACAAGTTTTGCATAGCGCTTGAGATAGCCTGATAGCTCCTTTGTCTTTGGTGTAAAGTTCTTCATTCTTTCATCAAGCTCTGCTTCATCCACTTGAAGTTCAATTGTGTTGTTTGGGATGTCTATTTTAATTATGTCTCCGTCTTTTACAACACCAATGAGTCCACCTGATGCAGCTTCTGGTGTTATGTGACCAACACATGCACCGCGAGTTGCTCCACTAAAACGACCATCAGTAATGAGAGCAACGGAGTCTCCAAGTCCCATTCCCATAATTGAAGAAGTTGGGGCAAGCATCTCTCTCATGCCAGGTCCGCCTTTTGGACCTTCATATCTAATTACAACAACATCGCCTGCAACAATTTCTCCCGCGTTGATTGCTGATTGAGCCTCTTCTTCTGAATCAAAGACTTTTGCAGGCCCAACATGAACTAATATTTTGTCAGAAACTGCGCTTCGTTTTACAACGCATCCGTCTTTAGCAAGATTTCCTCGAAGAACAGCAATTCCGCCAGTTTCAGAATAGGGAGCATCAACGCTTTTAATGATGTCGGTGTTGAGATTCTTGCAATTTTTAATGTTTTCGCCAACAGTTTTTCCAGTTACGGTAATGCAATCTTCGTGAATGAGTCCCTTGCGTGACAGCTCGTTCATCACGGCGTAGACTCCACCAGCTTCATTCAAGTCTTCCATGTATGTGCGTCCAGCTGGAGCTAGATGGCAAATGTTAGGGGTTCTCGCGCTAATATCATTGGCAATGTCAAGGTTGATATCAATTCCACATTCGTGAGCAATTGCAGGGAGGTGAAGCATTGAGTTTGTAGAACAGCCAAGTGCCATGTCGACAGTGAGTGCATTCTCGAATGCCTCACGTGTCATGATGTCACGAGGGCGAATGTTTTTCTTATACATTTCCATCACCTGCATGCCCGCTTGCTTTGCAAGTTCAAGACGAGCTGAATATGGTGCAGGAATTGTCCCATTTCCTCGAAGGCCCATGCCCAAAACTTCAGTTAGACAGTTCATTGAGTTAGCCGTGTACATTCCTGAGCAACTGCCACAAGAAGGGCAGGTCTTGCACTCAAATTCATGAAGTTCACTAGCTCCTATTTTTCCTGCATTGTATTGACCAACTGCCTCAAAAATTGATGAGAGGGACGTTTTGTTTCCATGAATGTGACCAGCGAGCATTGGGCCACCTGACACAACAACAGTTGGAACATTAACTCTTGCTGCTGCCATGAGCAGTCCTGGTACATTTTTGTCACAATTTGGAATCATAACAAGAGCATCGAATGAGTGTGCAATTGCCATGCATTCTGTTGAGTCAGCGATTAAATCACGTGTTACGAGAGAATATTTCATTCCAACGTGCCCCATTGCAATGCCATCGCAAACAGCAATTGCCGGAAATTCAACAGGCGTTCCGCCTGCCATTGCAACACCTATTTTTACAGCTTGAACAATTTTGTCGAGGTTCATGTGGCCAGGAACAATCTCGTTGTACGAATTTACGATTCCAACAAGTGGACGTTTCATATCGGTGTCAGTCATGCCTAGCGCATGGAAAAGTGATCTTGCCGGTGCGAATTGTAGATTTTCGCTTCTGTCTTTAATATCCATTTATATCTCCCAGAAATAATTATTTTTTAAGTGCTTTTATTATCTCGTAAGTAATAAAAAAGGGGAGTTTGCACTCCCCAAATTTCTCATCAATTCTTCTTGATGAGTCAATTAGTTGTTAATGAGCTGATCGTCGTCGCTCCAGCTGTAGAGCTTACGAATCTCTTTTCCAACCTTCTCTGATTGGTGCTCAGAAGCAAGTTTTCTCATTGCGTTGAAGTGAACTTGTCCACCTGCATCGCTCATGTCAAGCAAGAACTCTTTTGCGAATGTTCCGTCTTGAATGTCAGAAAGAATCTTCTTCATAGCTTTCTTTGTGTCTTCAGTGATAATCTTTGGACCAGTGATGTAATCACCATACTCAGCAGTGTTTGAAATTGAGTAACGCATTCCTGCAAAGCCCGATTGATAAATCAAGTCAACAATGAGCTTCATTTCATGAATGCACTCGAAGTAGGCATTTCTTTCGTCATAGCCAGCCTCAACAAGTGTCTCAAATCCAGCCTGCATCAAAGCGCAAACACCACCACAAAGAACAGCTTGCTCACCAAAGAGGTCGGTTTCTGTTTCTGTTCTGAATGTGGTCTCAAGAACACCTGCACGCGCACCGCCGATTCCTGCTGCATATGCAAGTGCAATGTCCCAAGTGTCACCAGTTGCATCGTTTTCTACAGCAACGAGACATGGAGTGCCTTTTCCAGCTTGGAACTCACTGCGGACTGTGTGTCCTGGAGCTTTAGGAGCAATCATCATCAAGTTAACATCAGCTGGTGGCTTGATGCAACCGAAGTGAATATTGAAGCCATGTGCAAATGCCAATGTGTTGCCTGGCTCAAGGTTTGGTTCAATGTCGTTTTTGTAGAGGTCAGCTTGAAGTTCATCATTGATGAGAATCATGATGATGTCGGCAGCCTTAGCAGCCTCAGCTGCTGTTGTCACTTTGAGGCCTTGCTCTTCAGCTTTCTTCCAGCTTTTAGAACCTTCATATAGGCCGACAATGACGTCCACTCCGCTGTCTTGTAGGTTTAGCGCATGAGCATGGCCTTGTGAACCATAGCCAATAATTGCGACTGTTTTACCTGACAGTTTCTGGATGTCACAGTCTTTCTCATAGAAAATTCTTTGCATTGATCCCATCTCCTTACTAATTTCTTAGTGCAAAAAATTTATAAAATCACAGAATTGCCAATTGTCCTGCTACCTTTTTCAAGCGAGACACTGCCAGTTCTGCAAATTTCAAGTATAGTGAACTCCCTCATGATGTCAATGAAATCATCGATTTTCTCAGTGGTGTCACAAAGTTGTAACATTATTGAATGCTTCGAATAATCAACTGTTTTTGCGCCGAATGCATTAGCCGCCGCAATGATGTCAGCTCGTGTTTTTGCGTTGTTGTCCATCTTAACTAACAGCAGTTCTCTAGACACAGAGTTTGATGAATCAAATTCTTTTATTGTTCTCACATCAGGGAGCTTAACCAACTGATTTTTCAGTTGCTCTTTTTTTATGTCATCTCCATCAAAGACAACAGTGATGCGAGAAAGTTCGCTGTCTTCTGTCTCAGACACGGTTAGAGCATTGATGTTAAACTGGCGGCGCCTAAACATTGAAGTTACACGGTTTAGCACACCAAACTTGTTGCGGACAAGCACTGCTAATGTATATCTCTTCATGTTAATCACCCAGCTTTACGATAATTTCGTCAACAGATCCGCCTGGTGGGAGCATTGGCAAAACCATTTCATCTTTGTCGATAGTTGCATTGATGACATAAGGTCCGTGTTTCTTAAATGCACGTTTTAGCGCTGCGTTCACTTCTTCAAGAGAGTTTGCATTTTCTCCGTCGGCACCAAAAGCTTTAGCAAGAGCCACAAAATCGGTTTGTCTGTCAAGAATAGTGTTTGAGTAATGTTTGTCAAAAAACAGTGTTTGCCATTGACGAACCATCCCCAAAACTCCGTTGTTGAGAATAAGAATTACAACTGGGACCTCGTTTTTAACTGCAGTTGCAAGTTCGGTTAAGCACATTCCAAAGCTGCCATCGCCTGTAATTAGGACAGTGTGCTCCTTTGTTCCCATTTCGCATCCGATTGAGGCACCAAGCCCAAATCCCATAGTTCCAAGACCGCCGCTTGAAATAAATGTTCTTGGCTTTTCATAGTCGATGTATTGTGCAGCCCACATTTGGTGTTGCCCAACATCTGTGCAGATTGGCGTGTTGACATGTTTGATTTTATTCAGTTCTCCAAGAATGTTTTTTGGAGTCATGCCATCGCGATTATCGGCATTTTGTTTTTCAATTGCTTTTTGTTGTGCGATAAAACGATTCCATTCGAGGTTTTCTTTTGGTTCTACTGCTTTATTAAGTCGGCGTAGGGAGCCTTTTAGGTCGCCACGAATTCCGCAAACACATTTAACTGTCTTCGACAATTCAGAAGGGTCGATGTCGATGTGAATAAACTGAGCGCTAGGAGCAAATTTTGCTCTGTTTCCTGTTGTTCTATCGTTGAAACGAACACCGAGCGAAATAACGAGGTCTGCATGGTGCATAGCAAGAGAAGATGCATAGTGACCATGCATTCCTTGAAAACCAAGGAAACGAGGAGTGCTGTCAGGTAAGCCAGAAATTCCCATTAGGGAACATCCGATTGGTGCATCAATTTTTTCTGCGAGCTCAAGCATTTCTTCTTGAGCTCCAGAAGTAATCATGCCGCCACCAAAATAAATGAATGGGCGTTTTGCTCGTTTTATGAGTTTTGCTGCTTCATTGATTAGAGTGATGTCGGGCTCGTTTGTTGGAAGTGGCTCGACAGCTGGTTTTGGCTTGAAGTTGCATGTTGCCTGTTGCACGTCTTTTGGAATGTCCACAAGCACAGGTCCTGGACGCCCAGAGATTGCAAGTTGATAGGCCTCTCTAATTACATCTGCTAAGTCTTCTACTTTGTCAACAAAATAGTTGTGCTTAGTTATTGGTAGAGTGATGCCTGTGATGTCGATCTCCTGAAAGGAGTCGGTCCCAATTTGTCTTGTTGGGACGTTGCCTGTAATTGCTAGCATTGGCACAGAATCAAGATATGCTGTAGCAATTCCTGTTACCAGGTTTGTTGCTCCTGGTCCAGAAGTTGCAAACACCACACCAACTTTCCCAGTTGCTCTAGCATAGCCGTCGGCAGCGTGTGCTGCACCTTGCTCATGAGCTGTCAGTATGTGTGTCATCTTGTCGCTATATGACCAAAGAGAATCATACACGTCGATGATTTGTCCCCCTGGATAGCCAAATATAGTGTCAACTCCCTGTTCGAGGAGAGTTTCAACTAGGATATCACCACCCTTTAATTTCACTTTCCTGTTACCTTTCAACTAGATAAATGAAGCTATTAAGTTGCCACACTCTTTGCATCCAACTTTTTTAGTTCCATCAGTGTAAATGTCGGCCGTTCTGTAGCCTTCGTCTAGATATTTTGACACTGCATCTTCGATAGCTTTGCTTTCTTCATCAGCATCGAAGCTAAATTTTAGCATCATGGCAGCGGAGAGAATTGTTCCAATTGGGTTAGCGATGTCTTGACCGGCGATATCGGGAGCGCTTCCATGAATTGGTTCATAAAGGCCGCATTTAGTGTTCCCGAGTGAACTTGATGGAATCATTCCGATTGAGCCTGTTATCATTGATGCTTCATCGCTCAAAATGTCGCCAAACATGTTTTCTGTAACAATGACGTCGAACTGCGATGGGTCACGAACAATTTGCATCGCGCAATTGTCAACGAGCATTTCGCTCAATTGAACATCAGGATATTCGTTTTCCATCTTATGAATAACACGCAGCCACAAACGGGAAGTTGCTAAAACATTGCTTTTTTGAACAACGCAAAGTTTTTTGTTTCTTTTTTGAGCCATTTCGAATCCAATTTTGCAAATTCGTCTGACTTCTGCAGAGTTGTATGGCATGTAATCTATTGCCTGCTCGTGATCGTTTTCGCTAAATGTCTCATGTTTTCCAAAATAAATTCCGCCAATGAGTTCGCGAACAATCAAAAAGTCAATCCCTCGATCAACAATTTCTTGCTTTAGAGGAGAGGCGCTTGCAAGCTGTGGCCAAATTTTTGCTGGCCTGTTGTTGGAGTAAACCTTCATTGCAGCGCGTAAGTTCAAAAGACCCTTTTCTGGGCGCTTTTCGCTTGGCAAATCGTTCCATTTGTCTCCGCCAACTGCACCTAGCAAAACACTGTCGGAATTGCAGCAAATCTCTTTCGTCTCTTGTGGCAAAGGTTCGCCTGTCTTATCAATTGCGACACCGCCCATGTCAACAAAGTCAAAATTAAAGGTGTGACCAAATTTTTCAGCGATTTTGTCTAAAACAACTATTGTGGCATCAACAATCTCTGGGCCGATACCATCGCCCTTGATAACAGCAATATTTTTTTCCATGTTTAGTTTCCTTTTTTGATCGAAGCTAAAAGCCCACCATCAGATATGATTTTTTGAATGAACGGTGGGAAAGGTTGTGCTTCATATGTCTTGCCAGTTGAGTTGTTTGTGATAATTCCTTTATCAAAATCAATTGATACGTCATCGCCGTCGTTAATCTCTTCAGCTGCTTGTTCACATTCAAGAATTGGAAGACCAATGTTTATGGAATTGCGATAAAAAATTCTAGCGAAGCTTTTTGCAATAACGCAGCTAACACCGTTTGTTTTTATTGTTAGTGGGGCGTGTTCGCGAGAAGACCCGCAACCGAAGTTCCAGCCGGCAACGATTATGTCGCCACTTTGAACTCTTTCTGTGAAAGTTTTATCGATGTCTTCCATGCAGTGCTTTGCAAGTTCTTGAGCATCGGAAGTGTTTAAATAGCGAGCAGGGATAATTACATCTGTGTCAACATTGTCTGGATATTTGAAGACTCTTCCTTGTGCTTTCATTTCTAAGCCTCCAATTCTGTGATGTATCCGGTTAATGCACTTGCTGCAGCTGTGTATGGGGATGCAAGGTATACTTCTGAATCAACATGTCCCATTCTACCCACGAAGTTTCTGTTTGTGGTTGCAATGCAACGCTCGCCAGCTGCAAGAATGCCCATGTAGCCGCCAAGGCAAGGCCCACATGTCGGAGTAGAGATGATAGCTCCTGCGTTTATGAATTCACCAGCCCAACCGCGGTCGATGCATTCTTTATAAATGTCTTGAGTTGCAGGAATGATTATGCATCTAACGCCGTCTGCAATGTGTTTTCCTCGAAGGACTTCATATGTTGCTTTCATGTCTTCAATGCGCCCATTTGTACAACTTCCAATAACAACCTGATCGATTTTTATGTCGTGCAAATCCTTTGCATCTTTTGTGTTTGACGGAAGATGAGGGCATGACACTGTTGGTTTTATGTCGCCAAGATTAATCTCAAACGTTTTTTCATATTCTGCGTTCGTGTCGGCATGGAAATAGCGGGGCTCACGCTCTGATCTGCCCTTTAAATATTGTTCAGTAATTTCGTCAGCTTCAAATATTCCGTTTTTGCCGCCAGCTTCAATTGCCATGTTGCAAATGCAAAGACGGTCGTCCATGGAGAGGTTTTTGCAACCCTCTCCAGTAAACTCCATTGATTTATAGAGAGCACCATCAACTCCAATTTTCCCAATAATTGACAAAATGAGGTCTTTTCCGGAAACATTTGGTGCAAATTTGCCGCTAAGTTCGAATTTGATGGCTGAAGGAACCTTAAACCAGGCTTTGCCAGTTGCCATTCCAGCCGCCATATCGGTAGAACCCACGCCTGTTGCAAACGCTCCTAGCGCGCCATAGGTGCAAGTGTGTGAATCGGCACCAATAATTACATCACCTGCGGTAACAACTCCTTGTTCAGGTAAAAGTGCGTGTTCAATACCCATTTTTCCAACGTCATAAAAATGAGAGATGCAGTGCTGACACGAAAACTCACGACAGGTTTTCGATTGCTCAGCAGCTTTGATGTCTTTGTTGGGAGTGAAGTGATCAAGAACAATTGAAATGTGGTCTTTATCAAAAACACCATCAAAACCAGCTTTGTTAAATTCGTTAACCGCAACTGGGGTTGTGATGTCGTTGCCAAGAACCATGTCAAGGTTAGCTTCAATGAGCTGGCCTGGCACAACTTCCTTTTCTCCAGCGTGCGCCGCAAGGATTTTTTGAGTTAAAGTCTGTGCCATTATTTGTCACCTCTTTGCATGTTTGTGTACGCAGAAAGAAGTGCGTTTACGTTTGCACGCATAACGTCGGTGTCAGTTCCAGCGCCCCAATACATGTTTCCGTCTTCATCTTGAATTCCGATGTATGACGCACCAACTGAACGCGAGCCGTCAGTCTCCATTGAGTGCTGCGAATAAACCTCTAATGTGTAGTCTGCATTTGTGATTGCCCTAATGGCGTTGTTTATTGCATTCAATCCACCGTTGCCGTTAGCGCTCATTTCAATTTCTTCACCATCTTTGACAACTCTGAGCTCAGCAATTGTTCCATCAACTTCAGTTGAAATGTTGAAATCGATGACTTCAATGTTACCTTTGAGGTTCAAATAGTTTTCCTCAAATATCTTGTTAATCTCGTCTGGCTTGAGCTCTTTTTGAGCATGGTCAGAAATGTCTTTGCATTTATATGAGAAGTGCTCACGCATTTTTGGAGGCAGCACATATCCATAGCTTTGTTCAAGTAAATAGCCAATTCCGCCTTTGCCTGACTGCGAGTTAACGCGAATGACGTCAGCGTCATATGTCCTGCCAATGTCATTTGGATCAATTGGTAAATATGGACATGTCCATTCGTGCAGATTGTTAGCCTCGCGATATTTCATGCCTTTAGCAATTGCATCCTGATGAGACCCGCTAAATGCCGCAAACACAAGTGAACCTGCATATGGAGCGCGCTCATAGACGTGCATGCGGGTGCATTTAACATATTTCTCCACGAGTCGATTCGTGTCAGAGAGGTTAAGTTTAGGATCGACTCCGTGGGAGTACATGTTCATAGCAAGAGTGATTATGTCGACATTTCCTGTGCGTTCACCGTTGCCAAAAAGTGTACCTTCAACGCGGTCTGCACCTGCAAGAAGGGCAAGTTCGGTGTCAGCAACACCAGTTCCGCGATCGTTGTGTGGATGGAGAGATAGTACAACGTTGTCGCGATACTTTAAGTTTTCACTCATGTACTCAACCTGACTTGCATAAACATGCGGCAAGCTCATCTCTACCGTGACTGGCAGGTTGATAATAACTTTGTTATCTGGTGATGGTTCAAGAATGTCTAAGACTTCATTGCAAACTTCAAGCGCATAGTCTGGTTCTGTTCCAGTAAAGCTTTCAGGTGAGTATTCAAAACGGAAATTGCCATCATATTCACTTGCAAGCTTTTTCACCAGCAAAGCACCATCTGTAGCTATTTTTTTAACTTCGTCTTTAGATTTCTTAAAGACCTGTTCGCGCTGAGCAACACTTGTTGAATTATAGAAATGCACAATTGCACTTGGGGCGCCTTCGCATGCTTCAAATGTCTTTCTGATAATGTGTTCGCGTGCCTGAGTTAACACCTGCACTGTCACATCGTCAGGAATCATGTTTTGCTCTATGAGTGTGCGCAAAAATTCATATTCAGTGCCGCTTGCGGCCGGAAATCCAACTTCAATTTCTTTAAAACCCACATCTAGCAAAACCTGGAAATACTCAAGCTTCTCTTCAAGACTCATTGGAATTACAAGCGCCTGGTTTCCATCGCGCATGTCAACACTGCACCAGATTGGCGGTTTTTCAATGTGGTCTTTGAGCACCCAGTTATTGTATTCAGATGAAACTGGATAATATCCTGGTTTATATTTGCTAGCATCCATCATTTTATTTACCTCTCTAACGTCGCTCTTGATTAAACTTCTGCAATAACCTCAATTTCTAGTAGAGCGCCTTTAGGTAGGTCTTTTACAGCCACGCATGATCTAGCTGGCTTTGACACGAAGTATTCTGAATAAATTTCGTTAACTGCTGCAAAATCACCCATGTCAGCTACAAAGCACACAGTTTTGACTACTTTTTCAAAGCTAGTTCCCGCAGCTTTTAAAACTTCTCCGAGGTTTTTGCAAACTTGATGGGTTTGCTCTTGAATTGTCGTTCCAGCAAATTCACCTGTAGCAGGATCAATTGGAATTTGACCTGATGTGAAAACAAGGTCTCCTGCTTTGATGGCCTGTGAGTATGGCCCGATAGCTGCTGGTGCGCTGTCTGTGTGAATTACTTCGCTCATTTTTCTCTCCTTTTTAACTAAATAGTTCTACTTTTATATGAGCTTAAAGCCCTCACTTGCAAGGGCTTTTTTGATAGTGTTAACGTGATCGAAGTCACGGGTTTCCATTTCGATGCGCAAGAAGCATCCATTTATGTGAAGTGTGTTTCCTTTTTCGTAATGTACGCCTGTTACGTTGCCTCCACAATCAGCAATAATGCGGCTGATTGCTTTGAGTTGTCCAGGTTTGTCCATGAGTTCAATTAGGAGTGACGATGAACGACCTGAATTGAGAAGACCTCTGTCAATAACACGTGAGAGGCTTGTTACATCAATGTTGCCGCCCGAAACTACAGCAACAACTTTTTTGCCTTCAAGTGAAAATTTGTTAAACATTACGGCTGCCACTGCAGCTGCGCCTGCGCCTTCTGCAATCATTTTTTGCTTCTCAATTAAAGCTAAAATAGCGCTTGCTACTTCGTCATCGGTTACTAGAGCAATGTCGTCGACATATTGTTTAACAATTTCAAAAGTGTTCTCTCCTGGCTCTTTAACAGCAATGCCGTCAGCTATGGTTGACACTGCATCGAGACATTCAATTTTGCCATCTCTAATTGAGTTAAACATTGAGGGAGCGCCTGCAACTTGCACACCATAAACTTTTACACTTGGGCGAATTTGTTTTACTGCATAGGCAATGCCTGAAATCAATCCGCCACCGCCAATTGGCACGATGATTGCGTCGATGTCATCAAGATCGTTAAGAATTTCAAGGGCAATTGTACCTTGTCCCATGATTACGTTTTCGTCATCAAATGGATGAACGAAAGTGTAGTTTTTCTCGTCTCTGAGCTCTATTGCTCGTGCATATGCGTCGTCATAGCAACCTCCCACAAGTTCAACCTCTGCGCCATAACGTTTTGTGGCTTCTACTTTTGAAATTGGGGCTGTGCCTGGTAGGCAAATGATTGACTTAATTCCATGTTTTGTTGCTGCAAGTGCAACACCCTGTGCGTGGTTGCCTGCGCTGCAAGCTATTACGCCATGTTCGCGTTCTTCTTCGCTCAACATTGCGATTTTGTATCCTGAGCCTCTAACTTTAAAAGAGCCAGTGATTTGCAGGTTTTCTGGCTTTAAATAAAGCTCACAGTCATTCGCAATTCCATATGAACGCACGCATTTTGTTTCGCGGATAATTCCTTTTAAGACTTGTTGTGCTTCAAATACTTTATCAAGACTCAGCATGTGTAATTTCTCCTGTGTCGTTACATATACTTATTGCAACAATCCATTATAAAACTTACATTTTTTAATTTCTTCGTTCATATTGCTCTAAATAAGCTATTTTTATTGTAATTTAGATAAAAATTGTGCCGTTTTGCTGGACTAGTTAAAACTTTTTTATAATGTGAAGAAACGTGCATCGTGAAGTATATATAAAGATGTGAATAATTTTATATCTGCTTTAGAAAATCAGTTGTAGTGCATTGATTTTTATGTATAATATGCAGTCGCGTGTTTTTGAATGATATAAAGGACGAGAAAAAATGGATTACATTAGAGCTATAGAACAACAACAAATCAGAAATGACATCCCTGATTTCAAAAGTGGCGACAACGTAAAGGTTTACTATCGCATCGTTGAAGGAAACCGTGAAAGAATTCAGGTTTTCCAAGGAGATGTTATTAGCCGTCATGGAATGTCTTCACGTGAGACTTTTACAGTGAGAAAAGTTAGCTTTGGCGTTGGTGTTGAGAGAACTTTCCCTGTAAACTCACCTAAAATTGACAAGATTGAAGTAGTTCGCAGAGGTGACGTTAACCGCTCTAAACTCTATTATCTCCGTGACAAAGTTGGTAAGGCCGCAAAAATCAAAGAGAAGTCATTCAACTAGTTTTTTCTCGCGTTTATTTGATTGTTAAGAGCCTCGATGTCGAGGCTCTTTTTTTATTTAGGAGAAGATAGTGTCAAAGTTAACGCTTGAACAGGATAGGGCAAGAGTAAAATCTCTGTTTGATTTCGACCGCAAAATTGCAGAATCTTGCTTAGGAAAGCCAGACGCGATAATTTTAGGAATTGATGAGGTTGGGCGTGGACCGGTGGCGGGACCTTTGGCTGCTGGCGGAGTCGTTTTTACGAGCGAAGTTTTCATTCAGTATTTAAATGATTCTAAAAAAATTACTGAAAAGAGGCGCCCCATTGTTGCTGAGTCAATTAAAAAATGTTCAAATTTTTTTGATGTTGAGTATGCTTCTGCCTCAGAAATAGATGAGTTTGGAATAGTTTGTGCACTAAAGAAGGTGTTTTTGGCAATTATTCAAAAGTGCGAAAAAAGCGGTTATATTCCAGATCTAATTCTCATTGATGGAAATAAAATAGACATTGACCCGCGTGTAACCACAATTGTAAAAGGCGATGCTCAATCGGCTTCCATTGCTGCAGCATCGGTAATCGCTAAAGTTGCAAGAGATTCTCTTATGACAGATCTCGGGAATGAATTTCCCCAGTATGAGTGGGCTAAAAACAAGGGCTATGGCACAAAAGCTCACACAGATGCAATTCTTGAGTTCGGGCTAACTGACCAGCATAGACGCACTTTTTTAAAAAAGTTCATTTAGTTATTCACTTGTTCAACACTCCTTTTTTCAGTTTTGGATAACCATTTCTTTCTTATTTTTCTTCACTTTTCTTCTTAGTCTTAATCTCAAACGTTTTAACAGGGAGGTTATTTATGAAAAAAGAAGAAGAAAATGTTAAATCGGAATGTAAGAATCACAATAAGATTCTTGGTGAGAGGGGCGAGCGAGCAGCTGAGCTTTTCTTAAAGAAGCATGATTATGTGATTCTTGAGAAAAACTGGAGATGCAAATATGGCGAAGCTGATTTAGTTGCCATGGATGGCGACTGTCTTGTTTTTGTGGAAGTGAAAACTCGAACATCAAGAGAACAGGGTTTTCCTAGCGAGGCTGTTGGGCCGAAAAAACGCGCCAGATATGAACAAATTGCGCTTGAATATCTTGCTCAAAGTGATTTGTGCGATTTGCCAATGCGTTTTGATGTTGTCGACATCGTGCGGGTTGATGATAACAGGGCAGCCCTGCGCCATCATGTTAATGCTTTTGGGGTAGCGTGATTTTCATGGGAAGACCAGTTTGCATTAATAGCGCAGTGTTGCGTGGAGTTGAAGCGCAACCTGTTTCTGTTGAAGTCTCTCTTGTGCAGTCACTTCCTGGAATTTCAATCGTTGGCATGGCAGACACTGCAGTTATGGAAGCAAAGGAGAGAGTTAGAACAGCGATTCGGATGTCGGGCTTTTCGATGCCGAACAAAAAGATTGTCGTTAATCTTGCTCCTTCCGACATTAAGAAAAGGGGATGCGCATTCGATTTGCCAATTGCTCTTGGTGTGTTAGTCGCGACTGGACAAGTTAGTTTTGAATTTGTAAATGGGCGTCTTTTTGTTGGAGAGTTAGGGCTAGATGGTTCTGTTAGACCTGTTCCAGGGACACTTGCATATGGAATTTGTGCTCACAAACAATCTCTTGCTTTAGTGAGCGCTGGTTATGAGTCGGTTCCGATTGACACACTTGAGCAGCTTGCTTGCACGAGTCTAATAGATTCACTTGAATTCGAACCGCTTCCTAAAGTTAGCTTTGTTAAACCAGCTAAAGAGTTTTTTGTTTCTGATGGGCCTGATTTTTCAGATGTATCGGGCCATGGTTTCGCTAAAAGGGCTGCTCAAATTGCCGTCACCGGGAATCATGGGCTACTGATGGTTGGACCGCCAGGATCGGGAAAAACTATGCTTGCAAGCAGAATGGTTACAATATTGCCTCCATTGTCAAGTGAAGAAATGTTGGATACCGCACTTGTGCATTCTGTTGCAGGTGAAGATATATCTCCAATATTGTCTGGAAGACGGCCATTTAGAAGCCCTCATCACAGTGCGACAATGGCAGGTCTTGTGGGTGGTGGAAATCCATTAAAACCAGGGGAAGTGTCTCTTGCTCACAACGGTGCTCTTTTTTTAGACGAGTTGCCAGAATTTAGCCCGAAGGCGCTACAGTCATTGCGACAGCCTCTAGAAAGTGCAAAGGTCTGCTTGACTCGTGCTGATGGAAACCTAACTTTTCCTGCCAAGTTCTTGCTAATTGCAGCATCGAACCCTTGTCCTTGTGGCTACTTGGGAGATGAGGAGCATGACTGCACATGTACGGCTCAACAAGTGAGTCGTTACCAAGGAAGAATTGGTGGTCCACTAATTGACAGAATTGATCTACAAATCGATGTAAAGAGGTTGCCGCCGGCCAAAGTGCTTGACTCTGGAAACGGAACCGATTCAATGACACTCAGGGAAGGTGTTATGCTTGCACGTGAGTTCATAAAGTGGCGTGAGAACAAATCCATTGTAAAGGATGCTCAAACTCTTGTTGTTAGTAAAGATTTCTCACGAATTGGCCAAAAGATGAACACCCAACAAATTGTTGATGCTTGTGATTTGAAGAAGGATACAAGAGAATTTGTGATCGAAATGGCAGAAGTTAATCACCTCTCAGGAAGGGGACTTGTTAATACTTTGCGTGTTGCACGAACGATTGCTGACCTTGGTCAGTCTGAATCGGTAAATACCAATCATGTAGCTGAAGCGCTTGGTTTTAGGATTCGAGATGGGATAGGGCAGGGATAGCTTGTGATTGGTAAGAAACTGCAGGGCAAGCGGACAGTTGTTGACAGAAGGTCGAGTTACTATCCTGAATCTTTTAAAGAAATTGCCAAACCACCAAAAAAACTGAGAGTTGTTGGTGATCCTGAGGCGTTAGTTGAAGGGTTGGCCATAGTTGGTGCAAGAAAAGCAACACCATATGGCTTGAGTTGTGCAAAGCATTTTGGAGAGCTCTGTGCAAAAAATGATGTTACCGTCATTTCGGGCGGTGCTCTTGGATGTGACAGCGCTTCACAAAAGGCGTGTGTTGATGCTGGTGGGAAAACTATAGCTTTTGTTGCAAGCATAGATGATGTTTATCCTGCAAGAAATTTCGATTTGTTTCAGAGAATTATTAACTCTGGTGGGGCGATTGTGAGTGAAAACGATTGGTCTGTTAAAAATTTGCCTTGGATGTTTAGAGAAAGAAACAGGCTGATAGCAGCGTTGGCAAAAGCAACTTTGATTTGTGAAGCTGGCATTCCATCTGGAACCTTCTCGACTGCTGATGAAGCGATTTCGGCTAACAGAGATGTGCTAGTTATTCCAGGAGCAATCACTTCGAATAATTCTCATGGGTCGAATCGATTGATTTATCAAGGGGCGACTCCCATTATTGATGATGAAACTTTTCTTGATGAGTTGCATGCGTTGTTTGGTTGCTTGAGATGTAGACAAATTTCTTCTAATGTTTTGCAAGAAAAATTATCTAGTGAAGACAAAACAATGCTCGAAGCTCTCAATTCTTCTTCTCTGTCTGTTGATGAATTAATGCTTGTCGCAAGAAGCTTTACAAGGGACGAGAATTTGCTTGCTTGGACAATGACTTGGGTAGCAAAAGCGAAGGCTGCTGGATGGATTGCTCAATATAATGATGGAACATATGGCCCTTGTGTTTGATTTTTTGGTTTTAACATTTGTGGGGAAGGTTCGACGGTTGCTAAAGCGTCTCATTGAGTTGGCTATTTTATAATTGAGATATGGAAAATTTTTACAAAAAAGTTGCAGTTGTTGGAGGCGGTTTAGCTGGCAGCGAGGCCGCTTTGCAGCTTGCAAATCGTTTCATTTCAGTCGATTTATTTGAGATGCGCCCAAAAAAACTCACACCAGTCCACAAAACCGACGACTTTGCAGAACTTGTTTGTTCTAATTCTTTTAAAAGCACCAAAGAAAACAGTGCGGCAGGCATGTTGAAACAAGAATTGCGAAGCCTTCACTCGCATCTTTTTGATGTTGCTCAAAAAACAAGGGTTGAAGCAGGGGGCGCGCTAGCGGTCGATCGTGATTTGTTCTCACAAGGAGTCACGCAACTCATTAATGAAAATAGTTTCATTAGTGTAATCAACCGAGAGATAAAAGAAGTTAGTGAACTTGGTGAATATGACGCTGTCATTCTTGCCAGCGGTCCTATGACTAGCGAAAACCTGGCCAATTCAGTTTTTTCTAACCTCGGGTCACATAGGCTTAATTTTTATGACGCTGCAGCACCAATCGTTATGGCTGACAGCCTTGATTATGACGTTCTTTTTAAGCAAAATAGATATGAAGATGCAGGTGATAATGCAACGGGCGATTATTTTAATGCCCCCTTTACACGCGATGAATATGAAAACTTTGTAGATGAACTTTTAGCTGCTAACCGCGTAATTCTTAAAAACTTTGAGAAAAAAGAACTTTTTTCGGCGTGTCAGCCAATTGAAGAGATTGCTCGCAGTGGTTATGATGCTCCTCGTTTTGGACCGCTTAAGCCTGTTGGATTAATTGATCCGAGAACAAACAAAAGGCCTTGGGCAGTGGTGCAACTTCGAAGTGAAAACAAGAACAACACCGCATATAACCTGGTCGGTTTTCAGACTAATTTAACTTTTCCTGAGCAAAAACGAGTTTTCAGTATGATTCCTGGATTGAAGAATGCGGAATTTGCGAGATTTGGAGTGATGCATAAAAACGTTTTTATCGACTCACCTCGACTTTTAGATAAAAACTTACTTTGCAAAACCTTAAGTGATGTCGCTCACACTCCAGTTTATGTTGCTGGTCAGCTCTCGGGGACCGAAGGATACATGGAAGCTGTTCGTTCTGGGCTTCATGCAGCGATTTCTGTTTCATGTCAACTTAAGGGTGTCATGGCTCCTTGCTTGTCAGATAAAACAGTTTTTGGTTCATTGCTGTCATATGCAACAGATGAAGAAACCAAAGACTATCAGCCAATGCATGTTAATTTTGGCATCATAGCTCCTCTTGATACAAAAATAAAAAATAAACAACTTCGTTATTCAGAATATCAATCAAGAGGCCTCGCAGCCCTAAATCAATATGTTGAGCAGCTAGCAGATCTTGGGATTATGTAGATGTCTGATCTATTGAGCAATTTCTTAGTAGGTCTTGAAGATTCTCATGAAGAGATGCTTGAAAATTTCTGCAATTCTTTATTAGTTGTTGAAACTAAATCGAATCACACAATCAGAAACTACGAAATCGATGTGCGAAATTTTTTAGAATGGTGCGAGGCCAATGAATTCGATCCACTATGTTTAAGTCGCGTTCAATTTAGGCAATATTTAGGCCGATTAACATCTCAAGGGCTAGCCAAAGCCACTCTTAATAGACATCTCTCCTCGATTCGATCTTTTTATCGCTACTTGAATTTGCAAGGAGCAACAAGTTCTGACCCTGTTGTTGGAATAGTTTGCCCTAAGAAAGAATCTAAGCTCCCAAGAGTTATGAATGCCGATGAAATTGCTGCTTTATTAAAAGTTCACGTGAATTCTGATGACGTAAAAGACATTCGCGACCAGGAACTTCTTGAGTTTATTTATGCTTGCGGTTCTCGTGTGTCAGAAGTGTCTGATTTAAAAATTACTTCAGTTGATTTTCAATCACAACAAGTGAGACTATTCGGCAAAGGTTCAAAAGAGAGGATTGTCCCACTTCACAATTTGTGTCTTAAAAGTTTAAAGTTATATCTCGATAAATCAAGAGATGTCCTTTTGAACGGTTCAACTAATGATTTGTTTTTCATTTCAAACACTGGCAAAAAGTTTTCAACTAATGCAATTCGAAAAATGTTTAAGCAAACATTGATTAAAGCCAATCTTGATGCGTCCTATTCGCCCCATGTTCTGAGGCACTCATTTGCAACCGACTGTCTAAATGGTGGCGCTGATTTGAAAAGTGTGCAGGAAATGCTTGGGCATGTTGACCTTTCCACAACACAAATATACACTCACATTTCTTCTGCTAAACTTCTTGAAGCACACAAACTGGCTCATCCTCGTGGGTAGTAGATTAGTTTTTTCTCTCTCTGACTTGCTGCTTTTTTTAAGCTAGAAAGTCGTGAGGCATTACAGGTGTTATCTTAAAGTTTTTCTAAGATTGATATGAAGACAAATAAATTGCAGTTAATGCATGCTTCATTTTAATTTTTGTTCAGATGAAAAGGGTGAGTTGAATGTAAACTTGCAGTTTATATTCCAATGTCTAAGCTAATACATTTTTAAATGGAGACTATAATCGAGGGTTGGTTTACTTTTCGATTGATAAAAACGTGAAAGTAGTGAACATGGCTAATAAAAACATTGTCGTTAAAGGTGCGCGGCAGCACAACCTAAAGAACATAGATGTCACAATTCCTCGTGATAAATTTGTTGTAATTACAGGCCTTTCTGGTTCTGGCAAGTCATCTTTGGCTTTTGATACGATTTATGCAGAAGGACAGCGCCGCTATGTTGAATCACTAAGCTCCTACGCGCGAATGTTTCTAGGGCAGGCAAACAAGCCAGATGTCGATTCGATTGATGGACTCTCACCAGCAGTTTCAATAGATCAGAAAACAACGTCGAAAAACCCTCGTTCCACCGTTGGCACGACCACAGAAATCTATGATTACCTGCGTCTTTTATATGCAAGATGTGGTGTTGCGCATTGTCCAGTTTGTGGAAAAGTTGTTAAAGAGCAAACAACAGATCAAATTGTTGATGAAGTCTTAAAGCTTGGACTTGATGAGAATTCTGTTGCTATTGTTATGGCTCCTGTTGTCACAGGTAGGAAAGGGGAGTTCACAAAGCTCTTTGCCGACCTTCTAAAAGAGGGATTCACACGCGTTCGAATTAATGGAAAAATTCAAAAGCTTGATGGCGAGCCCATAAAACTTGACAAACAAGTAAAGCACTTTATTGATGTTGTTTTAGACCGCGTAAAAATTAATGACAAAAACACTTCTCGTTTGGCTGAGGCTATTGAAAACGCTACAAGAATATCTGATAAACAGGTTTTGGTTAAAGTTACTGACAAGACAAAACAAGATGTGAATGTCGATTCTATTTCAAGTGGGGCAAGAATGGAGTTGCCTTCTGACGAGCATCTTTTCTCACTTTCTCTTGCATGTCCTGAACATGGTTTTTCTCTAAACAAATTGGAGCCGCGTGATTTTTCATTTAATTCACCATATGGTTCATGTCCTGATTGTTTGGGTATTGGTTCAAGAGAAGAGCCTGACGTTGACTTAATTGTGCCTGATCAAAATTTATCAATATCAGAAGGTGCGATTGAGCCTTTTAGGAGCGGAAACTATTATCCACAGCTTATTAGGGCTGTGTTAAAACACATGGGAGAATCACCTTTGACTCCCTATAAAAAACTAAAGAAGGCGACAAGAAATGCTTTGATGTTTGGGCTTGGCGATGTGCCAGTGCGTGTTGACTACCACACACTTGATGGCAGAAACACCTATTGGAACAAGACTTGGGAGGGTATTCTTAGCGCTGTTCAAGAAAGATATATGGACGCATCGAGCGACAAACAGCGCGAAAAATTAAGCCGCTATTTTTCAATTGTTCCTTGTCAAACGTGCAAAGGTCGTCGTTTGCGCCCAGAAATTCTGGCCGTCACAATAAATGGTAAATCCATTATTGATGTTTGCGAACTTTCGTCTAAAGAATGCCTTGAATTTTTTTCAAGTTTAAAATTTGAGGGCGCAGAAGCCGAAATTGCAAATCCTATTTTGAAAGAAATTTGTGCAAGGCTAAATTTTTTAGTTAGCGTGGGTCTTGACTATTTAACTCTTGACAGGGCAACTTCCACGTTGTCTGGTGGTGAATCCCAAAGAATTCGACTTGCCACCCAAATAGGTTCAGGTCTTGTTGGAGTTTTGTACATCTTAGATGAGCCATCGATTGGACTTCATCAGCGAGACAACGATCGTTTAATTGCGCAGTTAAAACATCTTCGTGACCTTGGTAACACTGTTGTAGTTGTTGAGCATGACGAGGACACAATTAGAAGTGCAGACTACATCGTAGACATGGGACCGCGTGCTGGTGAAAATGGCGGTGAGGTGGTTGCTTGCGGCGATGTTAACAAAATCATGAAGTCAAAAAAGTCGCTTACTGCCGACTATTTAACTGGTAAAAGAAAAATTGAGGTGCCCGATGAAAGAAGAAAGGCAAAATCGGGTTATCTAACACTATCTGGGGCTACACAAAACAACCTAAAGTCAGTCAATGTCAAAATTCCTTTGGGAACGCTAACTGTTGTCACTGGCGTTTCAGGTTCAGGCAAGAGTTCTCTCATTATCGACACTCTTGCGCCTGTTCTTGGTAACAAACTAAACCACGCACACAAAAAATGCGGTGACTACAAAAAAATTACTGGTCTTGATAAATTAGACAAGCTGATTTCTATAGATCAAAGCCCCATAGGCAGAACTCCTCGCTCTAATCCTGCGACCTATGTAGGGCTTTGGGATGATATTCGCCAGCTTTTTGCAAGCACTCCAGATTCTAAAGCTAAGGGGTTTGGGCCAGGTAGATTCTCCTTTAATGTTGCAAATGGCCGTTGTGAAGCATGTAAAGGTGACGGTCAAATTAAAATTGAAATGCATTTTTTGCCTGATATTTATGTGCCATGTGAACAATGCGGAGGAAAGCGTTACAACAATGAAACATTATCTGTTTATTACAGAGGAAAAAACATTTACGATGTTTTAGAAATGACAGTTGATGAAGCACTTGAATTTTTTCACAACATTCCTTCAATAAAAAGAAAACTGCAAACGCTTCACGACGTTGGTTTGGGATACATTCGCCTTGGTCAAGGTGCAACAACTCTCTCAGGCGGCGAGGCGCAGCGCGTAAAACTTGCATCAGAGCTTCAAAAAAAGCAAACAGGAAAAACGTTTTATATTCTTGATGAACCAACAACGGGGCTTCACTTTGAAGATGTCAGACAATTGCTCGCTGTGTTACAAGCCCTGGTTGACAAAGGAAACACAGTTTTGGTTATTGAGCATAATTTAGATGTCATAAAAAGCGCTGACTGGATTGTTGATCTTGGCCCTGAAGGTGGCAGTGGTGGTGGTGAAATCCTTGTTTGTGGTACTCCGGAAGATGTAGCCAAGTGCAATCGTTCCTATACTGGGCAGTTCTTGAAAAAGATGTTGTAAATTATGTAGGACATGTCAAATGAAGTTGAAACAGAAAATTTAGAGTTTGAGGTAAGCAATTCATTACGTGAGCGAATCGCCTTAGTTGTGTTTGCCCTGACCCTTGTTTTAGCTGGAGTTGTAATTTTTTTATATTTTAGTAATGTTGTGAATTTCAATGTTGCGGCCACAAAAGTTGATGAGTCGATTGGAACGATGGATTTTTGTTATTCTATCGTCTACAAAGGCACTGGCGAAGAGTCTGCGGTAAAAGATCCTCTTTATGCTTTAAAGCTCATAACAGATGAAGAACAGAAAAAATCAAATTCTGATGATGAAACCTCTGTTTTTGGCGACGCTAGCAAGTCGTCTTCAGAAGATGTTGAGTCTGAATCCGTCGAGGAAAACACGGGCACACAGGAAAAAAAAGCTAACGATGTCTCTTCCGATAGTGAAGCTGTTAAACAAAAATTGATTGAATATGAAGCAAAATTAAAACCTGTTTACACTTCAGATGTTAGATGTGACTACATAGACAAAAAGGCAGACCTCATCACTGTAGACATGAGTCGATATGAAAACTCTGAGGAACCTCAGATAATTAATCTAGGTACTAAAAAACTAGGAATTTTTTCTATCACAAGCTATTGCACAAAAAAAAATGTTGAAGACTATGTTTATCAATTAAAAGAAATGGGAGCAGACTTAATAATGTGCATCGCTCCTCGGTCTAACATGTTGGGAGCCTATGAAGGCATTGACGTGATTTTGTGCACAAAAGAAAAGAGCCCCTCAGAAACTTCCGAGGGGCGAATTGGTAAAACTTTCGTTTTCAGATCACCAAACCCAAAATGTGTTGGTGTAATTACAGTTTCGGATTCTAACGTCTTTGTTCAAAAAGTTGTTTATCCAAAACCGCTTGATAATCAAGACTTTGATTAGACGATTCCTTGAGCCATCATTGATTTTGCAACCTTCAGGAAGCCTGCGATGTTAGCACCTGCAACATAGTTGCCTTCAACACCATATTCTTTAGCAGCACCGTCGATTTGTGCAAAGATGCTCTTCATGATGTTCTTGAGTTTCTCATCTACTTCCTCAAATGTCCAAGACAGACGCTCAGAGTTCTGTGACATTTCAAGACCAGATACTGCAACACCACCAGCGTTAGCAGCTTTACCAGGGAGAAAAGTAACACCGTTGTTTTGAAGCTCGAGCGTTGCATCATAGGTTGTTGGCATGTTAGCGCCTTCTGCGACAACTTGGCAACCATTAGCGATAAGTTCTTTTGCGTCTTCAATTAAGAGTTCGTTTTGTGTTGCACAAGGAAGAGCGATGTCGCATTTAACTTGCCAAACACCACGACCTTCATGATATTCAACGCCTGATTTGCGCTCTGCATATTCAGAAATGCGTCCGCGTTCGACTTCTTTGATTTGCTTAACAAGAGCAACATCAATGCCGTCTTTGTCATAAACCCAACCAGATGAGTCGCTCATTGTTACAACTTTAGCACCTAGTTGCTGAGCTTTTTCGCAAGCATAAATTGCAACGTTGCCAGAGCCTGAAATGCAAACTGTCTTTCCATCGAAGCTGTCGCCCTTTGTGCTTAATAGCTCTGATACGATGTAGACAAGGCCATAGCCAGTTGCTTCGGTTCTTGCAAGAGATCCGCCCCACTCTAGACCTTTGCCAGTTAAAACTCCGGTGAATTCATTCCTGATTCTCTTATATTGACCAAACATGTAGCCGATTTCGCGTCCGCCAGTTCCAATGTCACCTGCTGGAACGTCGGTGTCTGGCCCAATGTGCTTGCAAAGCTCTGTCATAAATGACTGGCAGAAGCGCATTACTTCCATGTCTGACTTTCCTTTAGGATCGAAATCAGATCCACCTTTACCGCCGCCCATTGGAAGAGTTGTGAGTGAGTTTTTGAAAATTTGTTCAAAGCCCAAGAATTTAATGATTCCAAGGTTTACTGTTGGGTGCAAACGAAGACCACCTTTGTATGGTCCAATTGCGCTGTTGAATTCAACACGCATGCCGCGATTTACTTGAACCTTGCCGTTGTCATCTACCCATGGCACACGGAACATTACCACTCTCTCTGGCTCTGTGATGCGTTCAAGAAGAGCTGCCTGTTCAAATTCTGGATGACGATCCATAACTGGCTCAAGTGAAGTCAAAACTTCAGATGCAGCTTGAATGAATTCTGGTTGTCCAGGATTTTTCTTTTCTAGTTGCTCGAGAACATCTTGTATATAAGACATGATTCCTCCTCTTAGTTCGTTTTTTTCTTTGAACAACATCTTTAGTCTAGAGTTTGCATATTTCGATTGTGTTTCAATTGTGCTAAATGTGGGTTATACTTAAAAATAGTGGTTGAAATTCGCTAAAAAATGCACTCTGAACTGCTATTGTTTACTTGTTACAAATTTGTTTCAAAGGAGTTATTTGTGTCTGCACACAAGCGCGTTCTTGTTGTAATGGGGTCTATTTCTGACGCCGACAAAGTTCTAAAATGTTGCGATATTTTAAAAAAATTCAATGTAGATTTTGAGGCACATGTAATATCAGCACATCGCACTCCAAACGAAGCTGCCAAGGCTGCTAAAGAGGCAAAGAAAAATGGTTTTGGCGTAATAATTTGCGCCGCTGGAATGGCTGCTCATTTGGCTGGAGCATTCGCGGCTAACACTACTCTACCTGTGATTGGTCTTCCTTTATCAGGGGGAATTGAGGATGGGCTTGACGCGCTTCTTTCAACTGTTCAAATGCCTAGTGGTTTTCCGGTTGCCACAGTTGCTGTGGACGGTGCAAAAAATGCTGCCTATCTGACAATATCAATTTTAGCTTTAAGCGATGAAGAGCTTGCTTTGAGTCTCGATAATTTTAGGGATGAAACAATTAACGACATTTTGTCAAAAGATGAGCAGCTCCAGTCGATGCTTTAAATTTATCACCTGCAATTCTAGGAGGAAAAGTGAGTTTTGAAGTAAAAGAAATGCTCTATGAGGGCAAGGCAAAACAGGTTTTTGCAACCGACGACGACAACATTGTGATGGTTCATTACAAAGATGATGCGACGGCAGGTGACGGTGCTAAAAAGGGCACAATTAAAGACAAAGGCCTAGTTAACAACAAGCTTTCAAATGCAATTATGCAAAAGTTTGAGAAGTCAGGCATTCCGACTCACTATGTTGAAGAAATTAACGATCGTGATACTTTTGTGAAAAAAGTAGAGATTGTGCCTCTTGAAGTAATTATTAGAAACGTTGCTGCGGGCTCTTTTTCAAAACGCATGGGTGTTGAAGAGGGAACTGAACTTTTGTGCCCAATTTTAGAGTTTAGCTATAAAAATGACGATTTGCACGACCCGTTAATTAACCATTATTATGCGTTGGCTTTAGGTCTTGCCACTCAGGATGAAATCGACAAAATCACTGAATATGCATTTAAGGTAAACGACTTACTAAAAGAAATTATGGATGCAGCAAACATTCGATTGATTGATTTTAAGGTTGAGTTTGGAAGAACCCCTGATGGGACCATTATTCTCGCTGATGAAATCTCTCCAGACACTTGTCGTTTTTGGGACAAATCAACTGGAGAGCATCTAGATAAAGACCTTTTTAGACGCGATCTTGGTGGTGAAGAGGGAGCATACCAGGAGGTCATGAAAAGACTCATCGGTTAGTTATTACCTTTAATAAAAGAAAGAAAAAATGACAAAACAATTAGACATTACTCCAGAAGTTAAACTTGGAGAAGAATGTGGCGTTTTCGGAATCTATGATAAAGCCGGGGACATGGATTTGCCATATGAAACCTATCGCGCTCTTTTGTCTCTTCAGCACAGAGGTCAGGAAAGTTGCGGAATAGCGTTAAACGTAGATGGCGTTTTGAGCGGATACAAAGGCATGGGGCTTGTTAGTGACGTTTTTACAAAGCGTGCGCTAGAAGGTCTCGACTGTTCTGCGAAGATGGCAACTGGACACGTTCGATATGCGACCAGTGGTCATCGAACGCTGGCAAATGCTCAGCCTATGATTGTCCATCACTCTAAAGGCTCTCTTGCACTTTCTCACAATGGAAATCTCACTAATGCTCAAGAATTGAGAATGAAACTTGAGGAAAGTGGTTCTATTTTTCACGGAACTTCTGACACTGAAATAATTACTCATTTAATCACCCAGGCAAGAATCAAATCGCCAGACATTGAAACAGCAATTCTTAAGGTCATGGATGTAATTGAGGGGGCCTATTGTCTCGTTGTGATGAGCGCAACAAAGTTGATTGCCGTCAGAGACCCTCATGGGATCAGACCTTTGTGCATTGGAACACTGGAGGGTGGTGGTTATGCGATAGCAAGCGAGTCCTGTGCGCTTGACACTGTTGGGGCTAAGCTTCTTCGTGATGTTCTTCCTGGCGAAATTATTGTGATTGATTATGATGGAATGCGCTCAATTAAAGATAAGTGCAACACTGCACCGTTCTCTCTTTGCGTGTTTGAATATATGTATTTTGCACGCCCTGATTCAATAATTGAGAACACGTGTGTTCATGAATCACGCGTTGAAGCCGGAAAGCTTTTGGCACGTTCACATCCAGCTGATGCTGATGTTGTTATTGGAGCTCCTGATTCGGGTCTTGATGCTGCACAAGGATTTGCCCAGGAAAGTGGAATTCCATATGCAACAGGCATTGTTAAAAATAAATATGTTGGCAGAAGTTTTATCCAAGGGTCACAAAAAGAAAGAGCAAACACTGTTCGAATTAAACTAAACCCTATTCCTTCAACTATAAAAGACAAGCGTGTAGTGCTTGTTGACGATTCAATAGTGCGTGGCACAACTTCGAAGCGACTTATTCAGCTTCTCTATCGAGCGGGAGCAAGGGAAGTGCATTTTAGGGTGTCTTCACCTCCTTTTAGGCATCCTTGTTTTTTTGGAACTGATGTTCCTGATGCCGATTTGTTAGTAGCCACAAACAGGTCCGATGATGAAATTCGTGACATTCTGGGATGCGATAGTTTGGGATATTTATCACTTGAGGATTCGAAAAAACTTGCGATTAATTCTGATTGTGGTTTCTGTTTAGGCTGTTTTAATAATGAATACCCTGTTGAAATTAAAGATTCAAATGTTGTGGAAACACATATGCGCCCGTTAAGCCAATCGGGCACCGGAAAAAAAATATAAAGGTTTGGAGTTGATTTAGATGGGCAAATATGCCGAAGCAGGCGTGGATGTTTGTGCGGGATATCGCGCTGTTGAACTCATAAAAAAGCATGTTGCAAGAACAACACGTGAAGAATGTGTCGGTGGCCTTGGAGGTTTTGGTGGAGCCTTTTCTATCAAAAATAACGTTTCTGGAATGTCTAGTCCTACTCTCATTTCAGGCACAGACGGTGTTGGAACCAAGCTAAAGATTGCGCACATTCTTGACAAACATGACACAGTAGGCATTGATTGTGTTGCGATGTGTGTAAATGACATTGCTTGTGCAGGCGCTGAACCTCTTTTGTTTCTTGACTACATCGCATGTGGAAAAAATGAACCAGAAAAAATTGAACAAATTGTATCTGGCATTTCTGATGGCTGCGTGATGGCAGGATGTGCCCTTGTTGGTGGGGAAACTGCTGAAATGCCTGGTTTTTATGGTGATAATGAATATGATTTGGCAGGTTTTTCTGTTGGTCTAATTGACGCTGATAAAATGATTTCGCCTGACAAGCAAGTTGAAGGCGACGTAATTATTGGCTTGGAATCATCTGGCGTTCATTCTAATGGGTTTTCGCTCGTTCGAAAAATTTTTGACATCGACAACAATCCAGATAATTTAAACAAACACTACGATGAGCTTGGAAAAACTTTAGGCGAAGAGCTCATCACGCCAACAAAAATTTATGTAGGTTCATTGCTTGAGATGACAAAGCGTGGACTATCAAAAGGATTTATGCACATTACTGGCGGAGGTTTTATCGAAAACATTCCGCGTGGCCTAAGAGATGGTTTGAGTGCAGAAATTGTGCTGTCAAATGTACCTGTTAAACCAATTTTCAAATTAATGCAGTCACTTGCAAATATGGAAGATGGAGACATCTACAACACATTTAATATGGGAATTGGAATGTGTGTTGTATCTTCTCCTGAAAATGTTGAAGAAGTTTTCGAAATTGCAAAAAAGCATGGTGATGTTCCTCATGTTCTTGGAAAATTAGTTCCAGGTGAGAAAGTGAGCTTTGTGTGATTAACGTTGCAGTTTTAGTTTCAGGCGGTGGCACCAACTTGCAAGCTCTAATTGATGCTCAGCAAGCTGGGAATATCGAACATGGACGAATTGAACTTGTTCTTTCTTCTAATGAAAACGCATATGCTCTAACCAGGGCAAAGAATGCCAACATTAAAACGGAAGTTTTAAAGCGCAAAGATTTCGAGAGCACTGCTGATTATGGCAAAGCTCTCGTTTCCATTTTGAGAAACAATAACATTGACGTGGTAGTTCTTGCAGGGTTCATGACTATTCTTGATGAAACTGTCATTAGTGAGTTTGAAAATAGAATTATTAATGTTCACCCATCTTTGGTTCCAAGTTTTTGCGGAAAGGGCTTTTATGGATTAAAGGTCCATGAAGCTGCTTTGCAGCGAGGAGTGAAAGTCAGTGGGGCTACTGTTCATTTTGTAAATTGTGAATGTGATGGAGGGCCAATTATTGCCCAAAAGGCCGTGGAAGTGCTCGATGGTGACACCCCAGAAACGCTTCAAAAGCGAATTATGGAACAGGCAGAATGGAAGTTGTTACCAGTTGCTCTTGCTAAAGTTTGTTCCGATTTGGATGCCTAGATAAAGGAAAAAGCATGACAGATTTAAAAAACTACCTGAAAAACAAGACCTATCCTGGTCGTGGGCTTGTTTTTTACAAAGTGTCTGACGAGAGACTCGTTGCTGCCTATTGGATTATGGGAAGAAGTTCTAACAGCAGAAATCGTGTTTTTCAAGAAATAACAGATGGAGACTACGCGGGTCTTGGAGTTAGAACTCTTGCTGCTGATGATACCTTGTGTGAAGACCCTCATTTGATTATCTACAACGCATCTTTAGATGTTGTTGAAAAAGGAATTACTATCATTACGAATGGAGATCAAACAGACACGATTTATGAAGCTCTAAATAGTTCTGATAGCACTAACGAAGCATTTCAAAACTCACTTTTCACAAGAACTTTTGAAGACGATGCTCCAAATTTCACTCCAAGAATTTCAATGATGATTGACACTCGCAATGGTGGCGTTGCAATGTCTATTTTGAAGTGTGCTGATTCATCATCGCAAGCAGCATCTAGATTTTTCTACTTTTATGATGATGTGCCAGCCGGAGAGGGACGATTGATTACAACCTATGTAGATGATGGCAATCCGTTGCCTTCTTTTGACTCAGAGCCAATAAAGATAACAGGGGACATTGCATGCATCAATTGTCTGCAAAATGCAATTTGGGAGTCGTTGAACAAAGACAACAAGATTAGCCTTTTGTGCTATGAATTTGATTTGAAAACAGGCAAGCAAACACGCTCGATTATGAATAAATACGAAAGGGTGAGTGCATAAAATGAGAGAATTTGAGTTGAAATATGGGACAAACCCTAATCAAAAGCCAGCTCGCATTTTTATGGAAAATGGATCTGATTTACCTATTGACATTTTAAATGGACACCCTGGTTACATCAATTTTTTAGATGCTTTTAATTCATGGCAGTTAGTTCGCAATTTAAAGGAAGCAACAGGAATTCCTGCTGCTACCAGTTTTAAGCACGTCTCGCCAGCAGGTGCAGCCATTGGTCTTGCTTTAGATGACTCTTTGCGTGCAATGTATCATGTCGACAAAGATGCGGAACTCTCACCACTTGCTTGTGCCTATTCTCGTGCTCGTGGGGCTGACAGAATGTCTTCATTTGGTGACTGGATTGCACTATCTGATGTTTGCGATGTGCCAACGGCAATGCTCATAAAACACGAAGTCAGCGATGGAATTATCGCCCCTGGATATGAAGATAAAGCGCTAGAAATTCTAAAATCTAAGAAAAAGGGAAACTATAACGTTGTAAAAATTGACCCTGACTATGTTCCTGCAAAGCAAGAAAAACGAAGCGTATTTGGAGTGACTTTTGAGCAGGGAAGACAAGATTTAGAAATAAATGCCGTAACAATGCTGTCTAGCATCGTTACTGAGAATAAAAACATTAGCGACGAGCAAAAACGTGACCTCATCATCGCTTTAATAACCTTGAAATACACTCAATCGAATTCAGTGTGCTATGTTCAAGATGGGCAAACGATTGGTGTTGGGGCTGGTCAGCAGTCTAGAATTCACTGCACGCGTTTGGCTGGTAATAAAGCTGATTATTGGCAGCTTCGTCACATGGATAAGGTCCTAAACTTGCCTTTTAGAGATGATGTAGCAAAGCCAAACATCGACAATGCAATTGATGTTTACCTAGGCGATCATCCAGAAGATGTTATTGGAGAGGAAGTTTGGAGTGAAACTTTTACTTCTAAACCTGAACCTTTAACTAAAGAAGAAAAAGAAGAGTATCTTTCTCATGTGAGCGGAGTGTCACTTGCTAGTGACGCTTTTTTCCCGTTTGGAGACAATATTGAGCGTGCACAAAGATCTGGCGTTACTGCTATAGTGGAGCCTGGTGGATCAATCCGAGACCAGCAGGTGATTGATACTTGCAATCGTTTTGGAATAGCAATGGCATTCTGTGGAATTCGTTTGTTTCATCATTAATTCACGCATTTAGGAGACATTATGAAAATCTTAGTAGTTGGCGGCGGCGGCAGGGAGCATGCTATCATTCGCGCTTTGAAGAAAAGTGATGGTGTTGACGAGATTTGGTGTGCACCAGGCAATGGCGGAATTTCATACGACGCAAAAATTGAACCTATCGCATCTACAGATGTAGATTCGATGGTGAAATTCGCTAAAGATAACGAAATTGATTATGTAATTGTTGCGCAAGATGATCCACTAGCATTAGGCATGGTCGATGCTTTGGCCGAAGTTGGCATTCCTGCTTTTGGGCCCGATAAACATGCTGCAAGAATTGAGGCTAGCAAAGCATTTTCTAAAGATTTGATGAAAAAATATAACATTCCAACAGCTGCTTTTGAAACATTTGATGATGCCCAAGCGGCTTTTGGCTACATCAATTCCCTTGAGAAGTTTCCTGTCGTGTTGAAAGCTGACGGGCTTGCTCTTGGTAAAGGTGTTTTAATCTGCCAAACAAAAAAAGAGGCTTTGAGTGGCATCCAGGAAATCATGGTTGACAAACATTTTGGCGATGCTGGAAACAAGATTGTCGTTGAGGAGTTTTTGACAGGGCCTGAAGTTAGTGTTCTTTCCTTCTGTGATGGAAAAACTTGCATCCCAATGATTTCATCTCAAGATCACAAACGCGCTCACGATGGTGACACCGGTCTTAATACTGGCGGGATGGGCGTTATTGCTCCAAACCCCTACTACACTTCTGAAGTTGCAAAGGTGTGTGAGGAAACGATTTTTAAACCAACTTTAAAGGCAATGGAAGACGAAGGGTGTCCTTTTAAAGGATGTCTTTATTTTGGTTTGATGATTACTGAAGATGGACCAAAAGTTATTGAATATAATGCACGCTTCGGTGATCCTGAGGCTCAAGTAGTTTTGCCTTTGTTACAGGGCGATTTCTTAAAAATTTGCAAGGCTTGCACAGAAGGCACTTTAGATGATGTCGATTTTAGTTTTAGCGACAAGTCCTCAGCAATAGTTATCGTTGCAAGTGGTGGATACCCGCAAAGCTATGCAAAGGGTAAAGTCATTACTGGACTCACAAATGGACAGATTGCTGATTGCGAGTACGATAATGTCCACGTTATTCATGCTGGAACAAAGATTATTGATGGTCAACTTGTCACAAATGGAGGCAGAGTGCTTGGTGTAGTTAGTGTTTCTAATTCATTGAAAGAAGCGCTTGACGATGCCTATTCAGAGATTGACAAGATAAAATTCGAAGATGCTTTTTATAGACATGATATTGGCGCAAAAGCGCTTGCATGTTTGAATTCTTAAAGTTTTCAAGGAGAGAAATGATAAACAGGGTGCTGGTTAGAAAACGTGTCGGTTTTAAAGTAGAAGCTGATAAAGTACTTTTAGAACTTCGCGATTTTCTTGGTATTAAATCAATACAGGACGTTGACATCGTTAATCGCTATGACATTGATAACATTTCGGATGAAGATTTAGAGAAAAGCAAAACTGTTGTTTTGTCCGAACCTGCTGTTGACGAATTGTTAGAGGAATTGCCATCTTCTGATGTGGTGATTGCAACAGAGCTTTTGCCTGGTCAGTTTGATATGCGTGCAAACTCAGCTAGTGAGTGCATTCAGCTTTTGTGTGGTTGTGATCGCCCGATTGTGCGTTGCGCAAAAATTTATTTATTGAGTGGAGAATTGTCTGATAGCGACATCGCTTCTATTAAACATTTGCTCATTAACCCAGTAGAGATGCAAGAAGCTTCGCTTGAACTTCCTTCTTCGCTGCAAATGGTAGTTCCTGAGGTTAAACCAGTTCCTGTAATTGATGGCTTTCTCGAAATGGAAAGAGATGAACTAAATGGTCTAATTGAGAAACTTGGGCTTTCGATGGATGCCGATGACATCGCTTTTTGTCAAGATTATTTTAAAGATGAAAGACGTTGCCCCACGGTAACTGAAATTAAAGTGATTGACACCTATTGGTCAGATCACTGCAGGCACACAACTTTTAACACCGAGCTTGTTGACATTGAAATTGAAGACCCTGAGGTTCGTGCTGCCTTTGAGCGTTATTTAACATTAAAGAAAGAATGTGGCAGAGAGTCTAGGCCAAACACTTTGATGGACATTGGAACTATTGCTGCAAGAATTCTAAAGAAACGCGGGATTTTAAACAACCTTGACGAGAGCGACGAGATTAATGCCTGCACAATTAAAGCGAAAGTTGATGTTAATGGAGAACTTCAAGACTGGCTTTATTTATTTAAAAATGAAACACACAATCATCCAACTGAAATAGAACCTTTTGGTGGAGCTGCAACTTGTGTGGGCGGGGCTATCCGCGACCCGTTGAGTGGACGTTCATATGTCTATCAATCGATGCGAATCACAGGAGCTGCCAACCCTAATGCACCTGTTGAAGACACTCTTGAGGGAAAACTTCCTCAGAGGAAAATTTGCAGAGGTGCTGCTGATGGTTTTTCAAGTTATGGAAACCAAATTGGCCTCGCGACAGGGATTGTTGATGAGATATATCATCCAGGCTATCTCGCAAAACGCATGGAGATTGGTGCTGTAGTTGGTGCTGCTCCAGCCGATGCAGTTGTGAGAGAAACGCCAGCGGATGGAGATGTTGTTATTTTGCTTGGGGGACGCACCGGTCGAGACGGCATCGGTGGTGCAACTGGATCTTCAAAAGCGCACAAAACTACTTCTCTTGAAACTTGTGGAAGTGAAGTGCAAAAAGGCAATGCTCCTACAGAGAGAAAACTTCAACGCCTTTTCAGAAACAAAGAAGCATCATCTTTGATTGTTCGTTGCAATGATTTCGGCGCAGGGGGAGTGAGTGTTGCTATTGGCGAACTTGCCGATGGTCTAGACATTGATTTAGACGCTGTGCCTTGTAAATATCTTGGTTTGGATGGAACAGAAATTGCAATTTCTGAGTCGCAAGAGAGAATGGCTTGTGTCATTCATCCCGCTGATGTTGATAAATTCTTGAAGTTCGCTGAAAGTGAAAATCTTGAGGCGACAATTGTAGCAAAAGTAACTGAAACTCCGCGAATGGTTCAGACCTATAAGGGCCAGCGCGTTGTTGATTTGTCCCGCGCTTTTCTAGACTCCAACGGAGCACCAAAGAAAGCTTGCGTTCGTGTTGCAAAATTTGAAAAAGCAGAATCAAACAACAACGATGCTTTCGAGGAAAAATTCAGAGCAATGCTCACTGATTTGAATAGCTGTTCTAAAGAGGGTCTAACTTCAATGTTCGACTCAACGATTGGTGCAAGCACTGTAATGGCTCCACTTGGTGGTGAGAACAAAGCAACACCTGCAATTGCTATGGTTGCAAAGTTGCCTGTTATGGGGGAGACTTCCACGGTCTCGGGTATGGCTTGGGGATACAACCCAATGCTTTCTTCAAACAATCAGTATGCTGGTGCATATATGGCGGTCGTCGACAGTGTGTGTAAACTTGTGTGTGCTGGTTTTTCGCGTCATGATATGCTTCTAACTTTCCAAGAGTACTTTAAGAAACTTGGCGACAACAAAGACAATTGGGGACAGCCTTTTGCGGCTGTTTTAGGTGCCCTTGATGCACAAATTGGTTTACAAGTTGCAGCTATTGGTGGCAAGGATTCAATGAGCGGAACTTTTGATGATATTTCTGTTCCGCCAACACTAGTCAGCTTTGCGACCGCTTTAAGTGATGCTAATGTGATTATTAGCCCTGAATTGAAACATGTTGGCTCGTCTCTCATTTATGTAGTTCCAAGAAAACAGGGAAGTGTTGTTAACAGTGCTTCAATGCTGAGCATTCTTGATGCTGTAAACGAGTTAATCGTTTCAGGAAAAATTTTGTCTGCTTCAACTCCTGCCTACAATGGGCTTGCAGAGTCGCTCTTCAAAATGTCGCTCGGGAACAGAATTGGCGTTGATCTTAATTCAATTCCTGAAACTATTGACATGTTTGGAAACAGTTATGGTTCCATTATTCTCGAAGTCGAGCCAGATTATAAAGATGATGTCTTGTTTGCATTCGATAATGCGCTTTTTGCAGATGAGATTGGCGTCACAACTTCCGATTTCTACTTTAGTTACGATAGATCTTCTATCGATCTTAGCGCTGCTCAAGAAAAATGGGAGTGCGTGCTTGATGACGTCTATCCACGAAATTCAAAACCTTTGAGCAAAACTAGTGTTGATTTAATTTCTTTTGATAACCAAAATGAAGCTTATAAATGCTCTGTTTTGCTTGATGCAAAACCAAAGGTAATAATTCCTGTGTTCCCTGGGACAAACTGTGAATATGACACAGCAAGAGCTTTTGCTGAGGCAGGCGCAGATCCTGACATTTTTGTAATCAAAAACTTGACCCCAGAGCAGGTTTCGATTAGCGTAGATGAACTGTCAACAAAAATAAATGATTCACAAATTCTCATGATTCCAGGTGGATTTTCTGGTGGAGATGAGCCAGACGGTAGCGCAAAATTTATTGCATCTTTTTTCAGGTCTCACAGAATTGCGGAGGCAATTACAAATTTGTTAGAAGCGCGAGATGGTCTCGTTCTGGGCATTTGTAACGGTTTTCAAGCTCTTCTTAAGCTTGGACTTTTACCATATGGAAAAATTGTTGATCTGAAAGAGGACGATCCAACGCTCACATATAACTTAGTTGGGCATCATGAATCTGCATTAATTCAAACACGCATCTCTTCAACACTTTCGCCTTGGATGTCTAGACTATCTGTTGGCGATGTTCACACCATTGCCATCAGCCATGGAGAAGGTCGCTTTGTGTGCAACGACGAAATGCTCAATGAATTAATTTCTAATGGACAAGTTTGCGCGCAATATGTAAACAACTTGGGCATTGCCACTACTGACACTTTTACTAACCCGAATGGTTCAGTTGCAAACATCGAATCTATTTGTTCTCCTGATGGGCGTGTTCTTGGAAAGATGGGGCATTCGGAACGACGTGGTAATCATCTCTATGTAAACGTTCCTGGCAACAAATATCAGGAATTGTTCGAGGGTGGGGTTGACTATTTTTCGTTTTAACAATTTCTTGACTTTAGTTCACTAAAATAGCTTGGCGAGGTTTATTCATGACTAACACACACGATAAATATATATCAGCTTTTTCGACGCGTTATGCAAGCGAAGAGATGCAACACCTATTCAGTGAGGAAAAGAAATTTCAAACATGGAGACGTTTGTGGATTGCATTGGCGCGTGCAGAAAAAAATGCTGGGCTAAATATCACTGACGAACAAATTGCTCAGCTTGAATCGCATAAGGATGACATCAATTATGATGTTGCCGAGAAACGCGAGAAGCTAGTGCGACACGATGTTATGAGCCATGTTTATGCATATGGCCAACAATGTCCTGATGCAAAAGGAATCATTCATCTTGGAGCTACTAGTTGCTATGTTGGAGACAACTGTGACATTATCGTAATGCGTGAAGCTTTGCAACTTGTAATTAAGAAACTTGTGACTGTGATTTCTCAGCTGAGTGAATTTGCCAAAGAATATAGAAATCTTCCATGCTTGGCATACACTCATCTGCAGCCTGCACAACTTACCACAGTCGGCAAACGTGCAACTCTTTGGACATATGATTTTTGTCTTGATTATGAAGCGCTAAAACGTTGTGTTAACGATTTATGTTTGCTCGGAGTTAAAGGGACCACGGGAACACAGGCAAGTTTTGTTGAATTATTCGATGGCGACGTTAAAAAAATTAAAGAGGTAGAAAAATCGGTCGCTAATGAACTTGGCTTTGATAAAGTAGTTCCAGTTTCAGGTCAAACTTATTCACGCAAATTTGATTTTTTTGTTCTTTCTGCACTTTCAAGTGTTGCCCAATCAGCAAGCAAGATGTGCACAGACATTCGTCTACTTGCTTCATTTAAGGAAATGGAAGAGCCTTTTGAGAAAAATCAAATTGGATCTTCTGCAATGCCCTATAAAAGAAACCCAATGCGTTCAGAGAGAGTTTGTTCACTTGCTCGTTATGTCATTACCGACATTATTAACCCATCATTTACAGCCGCAACGCAGATGTTTGAGCGAACGTTAGATGATTCTGCAAATAAGAGAATTGCCATGTCTGAAGCCTTTTTAGGAATTGATTCAATTCTTAATATCTTGATTAATGTGACCGATGGACTTGTTGTTTATCCAAAAGTTATTGAGTCTCGCGTTATGGCTGAACTTCCTTTCATGGCAAGTGAAAACATTTTGATGAAGGCAGTTAAAAAAGGTGGAGACCGTCAGGAACTTCACGAAATCATTAGAGAACATGCGCAAGATGCTGCAAGTGTTGTGAAGGTTGAAGGCAAACCTAACGATTTAATTGCTCGCATTGAAAATGACAGCCGCTTTGGTTTGACAATTGATGAGATTGAAGAATGTGTAAATCCTAGCGACTTCATTGGACTTTCTCCATTACAAGTAGAAAACTTCTGTGAGGAAGTTGTCAATCCAATTCTAGTTGAGAACGCTGATTCATTGCACATGAAAAGTGAGCTTCACGTCTAATTCTATTTGTTTGACACAGTAATGGCAGATGAAAAAACTTTAACATTTGACGAAGTAACCGAACAGGTTATAGAGGAGATTTCAAACAGGCATTACATGTCTGCAAGAAATCTTTTGCTCGCATGCAATGAAGCCGACATTGCTGAAATCCTTGAGGAGGTGGGAGACAATTTAGGCATTGAAAAAACAGTTGCCATTTTTAGAATGCTCCCAAAAGACGTTTCGGTTGAAGTTTTTTCTTTTCTAGATTCTGATGAGCAAACAGCCATTATTCAAGCGATTAACGACCGAGAGATTTCATTTATTTTAGATGAGCTCGACTTCGACGATAAAATCGACGTTTTGGAGGAATTGCCGGCAAACATTGTTGACAAAATCTTGATGGAAACTCCTCGAGATGAACGCAAGTTAATTAACACTTTCTTGAATTATCCAGATGATTGCGCTGGCACGTTGATGACGCCTGAATATGTCTCGCTTCAAAAGGACATGACTGTCACACGTGCTCTTGCACAAATTCGCAAGGAAGGCATCGATTCAGAAACAATTTACACATGCTATGTAAAAAGCGAAGGAAGAAAGCTAATTGGCATCGTGTCTCTTCGTGCTCTGGTGTTAGCTGATGGGGACACAAAAATTGAAGAAATTATGAACACCGATGTAGTTTCTGTGAATGTCTACGATGACCAAGAGCAGGTTGCCGAAGCCTTTAAGAAATATGGGTTCATGGCAATTCCTGTTGTTGACAAAGAGCACAGAATCGTTGGAATTATTACAGTTGACGACATCCTTGATGTTATCGAAGACGAGGCCACAGAAGACATCGAGAGAATGGCCGGCGTTATGTCTGGCGAAAATGCTGGCGATGAATATCTTGACATTCCTGTTATAAATCATGTGAAAAACAGATTACCTTGGTTGTTGTTTTTAACTGTTAGCGCAATGGTGACAGGCTCTATTATTTCAGCATTTCAGGAAGTTTTGTCTCAGGTCATCATTCTTGTTAGCTACATGCCTCTTCTCATGGGAAGTGGTGGCAATTCAGGTTCACAAGCTGCAACTCTTGTTATTCGTGGTCTTGCAGTTGGAGACATTTCAACGAAAGACTATGCCAAAGTTCTTTGGAAAGAAGCAAGAATCAGCCTTATTGTTGGTGTTGTTTTGAGCCTCTTTAACTTATTAAAAGTTGTGTTCATCGACCATCAGAGCATTATGATAGGTCTCACAGTTGCAGTTTCTCAGATAATTATTGTGTTCTGCGCGAAAATCCTTGGTGGTCTTTTGCCAATTGCAGCTAAGAGAGTTGGCATTGACCCAGCGTTGATGGCAAGCCCCATGATTTCTTCAATTTCTGACATGATATCTGTTGTTACCTACATGCTAATGGCTTGTGCATTTTTGCACATTGCTATATAGAAGGTTAAACACACTTTTCTTTTAGTTTCGTTCTGCTAGCATTGTTTTAGCGTTTATTAAAAAAGTTTGATGAGGGCTCAGGTCACAACTTGTATCAGGTTCCACAAAACAGCAAGCTAAAAGAACACTATCTTCAAGAAATAGCATCATTTCGAGACAGAATTAAAGACTATGTTTTAGAGAGGGATGACATTTCTCTTGTTCAAAACCCTTTAATTGAAGCAGATTACATGAACAAAATTGGTTGCTATGAAATTGAGTTAGCAGAGGCAGAAATTAATGAGCGTCGCGCAAAACGAAAGCTCGCCATGTGCAAGGCCGCTGTTGAGCGAGAGGCCGACGTTGACGAAAATGTAATTGATGCTGTGCTTGATGACGAGTTCGACAAATGGATGAATGATGCAGGAGCTCAAGATGTCTCCAACGTTTCTTCGAACAGCACAAAAGCAAAAGAGTTTGGGAACCTTGAATACGACCCCGAAAAACTAAAAAAGCTCTACAGAAGGCTTTGTAAAAAACTTCATCCTGATTTATGTCCGAATTTAACCGACGTGGAAAAGCGCGATTTTGAAGCTATCCAAAAAGCATATGATTCATGCGACTTCATTTCTGTTGTTGCCTATTGTGATGCCTATGGCATTGACACTGATGATCGCTATGAGCTTTTGACAGATTCACAAATTGCGGCAACAATTGAAACACTAAAAGCGCATGAAGGCACGCAGCTTGAAGTTTTAGGGGAAATCAAGAATAGTTTTCCATACAACATGAAAGACAAATTAAAAGACAGAAATTGGGTAAAGCAAACCTCTGAAAGTTTGATTAGACGTGCTGAAAATTGTGAGCGCCACACTGCTCGTTTTAAAGCACAAATTGCTGACATTATAGAAAGAAACAGAAAGTAACTAAAACTGTATCATGAGTGAAGTTAATTCATATGGCTTATCAAAAATATCAAAAAGTGCGGTTGGTGGATATGTTGAAGGCGGTAGCGAACTTGGATTTGTAAAACCTTTTTCAAATGCGATAAAGGTTATAACTAACACCAGAGTAGCAAACACATCTAAAACCCCCAACATCGATTATTTGATGAAGAACATAAAAATTGGCGACAGGCTTTTGCTTGCGCGCGAAAAAGGCAATCTAAATGATGCTTTTGCTGTGAAAATAGAAACAAAAAATCACGAGAAACTTGGTTATTTACCTTGTGATTGCAATGAAATTGTCGCTCGTTTAATGGATGGCGATAAAGAGTTTTATGCAGAAGTTACATCTTCAGAGGTCATTGGTCCTTGGAACAAAATTGACATTGAGGTTTATTTAGATGACTAGGTGGGTTTTTCAAAATAAACTTCGCCCGCAAGAGCGAGAGCGCATCACTCGAGCATGTGCTTTTTTGCCGACTAAAGAGCTTGCTTTGACCACGGGTCTTCCTGAAGTTGCAATAACACAGGCTGTTTTTGACATGGCTACCGACCGCTACATTGGTCGTGATTATCTTGATGTTTACCCGCGTGGTTATTTAATGCCAGGAGAGAGTTGGGCAGGTCCAAACTTGGCTCTTAAATATGCAAAGCGATACATTGAGGAAGGGCTTTCCTATTGCGAACCAGCCGATCGTGACCTTCGAATTGATTGCTTGAAAAGTGCTGAACTATTGCTTATGCATTCCGCATTCTTTTCAGAGTGGGAGGGAAGTGGAGAATCTTGGCGGCTTTTGGGCGAGATGTATTTGAAAGATTGGGCGTTTGGGAACTATTGGCTTTTTGATGATGAATATGAAGTTTTATCAAGCTATCCTCGTCTTCTAAAAGTTGACTCTCGTGAAGATCGCGCATATTACTGTCTTGTTCGCGCAAAGAATTTGGGCGATATAGAGTCATGTGTTTTGCTCGGGCAATGCATGCAGTTAGGAGTAGGATGCGAACTTGACACAACTTCTGCATTTAATTTGTATGCAGAAGTTTTAAATCATGTTAGGAATGCTAGTGCGAGGACTGTCGGATTAGCAACGCTCTACTCAGGTAACTGTTTTGAATATGGGTGTGGATGTGATTTGAGTTTTGAGTTTGCGCATGATTATTATCAAAAGGCAGTTGATGCTTTGACGCTTGCTCTTGATCTTGGTGACGATTTACTTGAGCCCTACCTAGTTGATGCCGAAAAAGGGCTTGAGCGCATGAAACAAGAGTTAGGCATTGTTCCTTTTGGTTTTAGACATGGATTCAGAAAACGGAGATACTGCGACTAACATCATTAGTAAAACCCAGCATGCATGTTTCCTCTTTTAGAAAACGCAAGAAACTCATCAATCTTTATTACTGAATAAATTAAATATGACCAGCTATGTGAGCTGGTCATATTTTTCCTATTAAAGACAGTATTCTTGTAAATCGAACAGAAACGTCAAATTTTAAATCTTGGCATTTCTAGTATAGAAAATTAATTTAGATGTTTTTTAACTAAAGCTGAAAGTATCCATGCAACGATAATTTTTGCGAGGTCGATTAGCATGAATGGAATCACGCAAGAAGCGAGTGCAACTGCTAGCGTTTGATTCATAACAACCATAAATTGAACTGTTCCAATGACATATGCAATCAATGTTAAGACGATGCCTGACACAATGGTTACAGCGATTTTTGTGCCTGTGCTTGATGATTTCTCATTAAATTTTTGCATTGCAAGCCCAACTGGAAAAATGCCTAAGAGGTATCCTATTAAAAATCCGCCTGTTGGCCCCATTAACACACCAATTCCACCTTTCATTGATGAAAAAATAGGTGCTCCAATAGCCCCAAGCAGAATATAAATTACCATTGAAAGAAGAGCCACCTTAGGTTTTGCGATAAACATTACAAGAGTGATTGCAAATGTTTGCAGTGTAAATGGGATTGGACCTAGTGGGACTGTAATCATTGCGCTAACAGCAATAAAGGCTGTGAATAGAGCGGCGAAAATAAAATCTTTTAAGCTTTCGTTCATTTTGTGTATAACTTTCTAATCATATTCGTACAAAGCGTTATCAGTATAATGTAGTCATGACAAATCCAGTTAATAAAATTCATCTTTTCAGAAGCATCGACCGTGCCGAATCTTTTACAAAAAAGCTTGCTGATAGTGGTAATTGTTTCGGTCACACATGCACAACGCCCTTGTCTTTTGTTTCAAGTCTTGCAACGAAAATTAACAAAGAAGTAGTTTTGGTTGATAGTGTGACTAGGTATGCTTTTTTGCTTTCTGTGGTTCACTCAGCCGACAAGTTTGAACATTTTGCATATTTTCAAAATCCAAATTGCATTGAGCTAATTGCTAATTTTGTTAAAAGAGCGGCTGGTACCGAAGAATTTGCGTGTGCACTCCTTGAAATAAAAAACTCCAGCAGCAATTTGTCTGAGTTTGAAAGAGAAGCTGTGCTCATTGCAGACAGGTATTTCTCTACTTTGAGCGCATTTAACTTTGCCGAGGTTGGATCATTAACTCAAGAGGTCTCTGATAAATTCCATGGGATGTTTGATGTTACTTGGGAAGATGATTGCGACTGTTTGCCTTCTGTTAAAAAATGCATTTCTGAAATTTCGCACACTGAAAAGTTTTCAGAGGTTGACATATTTGATGAGGGTTCAAAAGCAAATCTAAGGTACACAATCAATTCATTATCTGAACTAAAAGCAAACATTCCAGCAATGTCTGAATTGCTAAATTGCGTCGAGGACGGCTCTACAACTTTAATTGTAACAAGTGATATTGACGAGACTTACAATCAAGTTTCTTCAATTGTTAAGAACAACGATCTGAAGCTTCGCGTTAGCTATAAAAAAAGCGTTTTACTCAGTGATACATATGTTGGACAAGCGCTTCAAGCTTGTTTTAATTTGCTTTTTGGAGAGGGGGATGTAGTTCAAGACAGTTTATTTCGCTTGATTTACAACCCACTTTTAAATTTGAGTATTAAAAAACGCTGCGATTTAGACGTGGCTCTTCGTGGGAATCCAGTTGTTTCAAGACAAAAGGTAATTGATTCGCTAAAAGATTCCTCTATTGTTTTTGATGTCTTATGTCGGATAGCTAGCTCTTCTGTGCCTACTGAGCGAATTGAGCAAATTGAATGTTTGAAGCTGCTCATCGTCAAAGAAATTAAACTATCGCAGCAAGAGAAGCAAGAGTGCGCTGCTGCTGTCGATGTGCTGTTGCATCTTGCAACAATTTTGTCAACCATTGGGTTTAATGTGCGCTTTGATTTTGAAATTTTCAAACACATGCAAATTGAGGTGAATTTAGTCGCCGGTGTTCAAAATTTACAATCCAATTTGTTTATTGAGAGTGCTGCAAGTGTTAAAAACATCCCCTATTCAAGTGTAGACAATGTCTTTTTTTGTGATGTATCAGCAAGGTCATTCGATTCTGCTGATAGTTTTGATGCACTCCACACCCTTTTAGAAAAGGTAAAACTAAATGAAATGTTTAGTGCTTCTAAAACATCCAGGCTAAACTTTTTTACTGCTTTGCTTGCAAGCAAAAATGATGTGTTTTTATGTGTCCCCGACAGAGATTTGAGAAAAGCTGAAACTTTGTCGGTCTCTTTCACTTTTCAAGAACTCATTTATCAAATTACAAAATGCGAATTTGATGACAAAGAGACTGAAAAGTTCTGCAAAGACCACAACATTGCTTATAGGCGTTTTGGAGAAGATGATTTCTTGGGGGTCGTTGGCTATTCTAAAACGAACGACAGCGATGTGTCGCGCAAAGTATTTCCGCTCACATTCAAACTCAATAGTGTGGATTTAGGCAAGCACTTAAGAAAAACTGAGGATGGACGATTTATCTTGTCTCCATCTCAAATTGAGGCATACATTCAGTGCCCGTACAAATGGTTTTATGAAAGAAGGATAAACCCAAAATCGCTTGATTTTGAATTTAACCAAATTATTAAAGGCAACATAATTCATGACTTCTTTAACTGTTTCTATAAAGAATTGGCTAAGTCGGGCATCTATCGCCTAGAAGCTTGGGATTTAGAGTTTCCGCACAAAGATCTTTTTGAATATGCATTTGATTTAGCGGTGAACAAAAACCTGTCATCGGACTCAAATATGTCAGCCATGGCGGCTCTTGAATCATTTAGTGATCAATTTGATTTGATGCAATTACAAGGTCAAGTTATCGATTGTTTGAAACGTCAAACGCAACTTCCAAATCGATATCTAGTTGCTGAGTCAGAATTTCCAATTGATGAGAGCCAAAATGTTGAATATGCAGGGGTTGTGATTGGTGGGCGCGTCGACCCTAATGAAGCTTCTGATTTTAGGCCCAGAATTGATCGCATTGATGTTTGTGCAGAAACAAACTCTTTTCTTGTGATTGACTACAAAGGATCTATCAAAGATTATTGTGGCGGCGCTGTTGTTGAAATTAATCCTGAAGATGGAAGTGCAATTGTAGATCTGCCAAAGAAGGTTCAGACATTGATTTATGCCTCTTGTGTTAGAAAAATGACTGGCCGCCATTGTGACGGGGCCATTTATTTAGCCTACAAGCAAACTCGCGGTGATGAACCTTGGCTTTCAGGTTCAGTTCAAAGCGACATCATTTCAGACTTTAGCGGTTTTGGGAAAGACGCTCGGAAGTGTAGCGTTTCGATTGACATGGATCAATATCTTGATTTTATTGAAATGAAAATTAAATCTAAACTTGAAAACTTAAAGGAAGGCTTTATAGTGCCTTGTCCAATGGATAAAACAGTGTGCCAATATTGCAACGTGAGCAATTGCCCTGCGAGAGGGAAGAATTAACATGGACGAGCGCAATCCTCAGCTAGATGTAATAGAAACACTTGATTGCCCTGTCATTGTTCAGGCGGGCGCAGGTTCTGGTAAAACTCACACTTTAACTGAGCGCATTTTGTATGCTTTGACGCCTGATGTAAGTGGAAAAACATTTGCAAGAAGTGTCACTAACATCGTTGCTATTACTTTTACACATAAAGCAGCCGAAGAATTAAAAAGCAGGCTGAGAGGAAAGCTTGAGAGTGCAGGTCTGCATGAACAAGCTCTTCTTGTTGATGACTCATATATCTCGACAATTCATGGGTTTGCAACTCGCATTCTCCGAGAAAATGCACTACATTTTGGTCTTGATCCAAATTTTAGAGTCATTGATGAAGGTGAGGAAGCCGAGCTGTTTGCCAGGGCTTTTAACAATGCTTTAAACGATTTGTATTCCGGGACCGATCGAGTTGAAGAGTTTTTGACTGGCGCTCAATATGAAGGTGCAATAATTGATGGAGATAATTCTGAACTTACAGGTCTCGCTCAATTTAGTGGTGACGATGTAGAAACTCTGCAAGAAAACATTAAGAGTCAAATTAAAGACTTTATAACTAGTGTAATTTCTGTTCAATCGGGCGAAGAAATTGTAAAGTTTTTCACTGACAACATGCTTCAAGATGAAGCTTTCATGAAAGATAACTTGCTGCAAACCGTTCATAAAATGGTTTCTGTATTGTCGTCTGTCCAGAAGGTCGATTCCGACAAAATTTTCCTTGGATCGTTTTTGTCTATTACAGAAATTATGGTGAGCTTGTCACGTGCTGTAGCTGATGTGCTTTCTTCAATCAGTTTTGATTCTGGCTCAAAGACTATTGTCGAACGTGGCGAGAATCTAAATGAAGTGCTTGGCAAAATTGACAAATTCTTGATAGATTCTCACAGCGTCGACACTTTCGATGATGATTTGGAGACGGCTCTTGAGATTTTTAAAAGCATAAAACACTTGGATTTAAAAGCATTGAAAGATTCGGGTTACGAAACAGAAATTAATGACTTTCATGCATCTGTAGCACACCTGTTTATTGAACTTTTGTGTGTTGCTAATTTAGATGCAATTCAAGTTTATTATCGACTTGCAAAAATGACATTTTCTGAATTGCAAATGTTGAAGAGCAACAATAAATTATCGAATAATGATCTTTTGCGTCGTTGCTATGAATTTCTCGCGTTTTCTTCTGACATTTGTGAAAAATATAAAAACAATTTTGATTTGATAATGATTGACGAGTTTCAAGACACCGACAACTTGCAACTAAAACTCATCGATTTAATTGCTAAAGATAAATTTAGAAATGTTTGCACCGTTGGAGACGTCCAACAAAGCATATATCGATTTAGAGGTGCAGATGTAAATGTGTTTCGAAAATATAAAGAAACTCTTTTAAATAACAAAAGCGGTGTTAGAGTCTTTAATCTCCCAAACAATTATCGCTCTCACAGTGACATTCTATCTTTGACTGACATGATTTTTGCAGATGAATCCATGTTTGGAGAAGAGTTTTTGCATCTAAATGCCAAGGGCAAAATCAATGATGATAGAGATCCTGTCTTTGAAAAATTGCCTCGTGTCAAAATTGATGTAATGAATTACAAATCAACTAAAGAACTCTTTAGCAAGCAAAATGTTATTGCGCATGAAGCTAGGGAGGCAGCAAATTATTTTAAGACGCTCTATGATGCGGGAATAAATCCCGGCTCAATGGCTATATTGCTTTCAACTTTAAAATCGAATTCAAGGTTTGGCGCATCTTGTGAAATCGCGAAAATATTTCAAGATGCGCTTCTCGATGTTGGAATCGAGTCGATTATCTCAGGTGGGTCTACGTTTTCATCTTCCGAAGAGGCGGTTTTAATTGAAAATCTTCTAAATATTGCAAGAAATCCTTTTGATTCTCAGTCTCTCATTGAAATCCTAAAAAGTGACTATTTTAAAATCTCAGATGATTCATTACTTGTTTTATGTTCTAAATTTGATGATTCTGGTGATTATTTAAGTGGGCGAGATTTATCTAGAGGCTTTATCTATGTTGATGATGAAATGCTTTCAGAACTCAACGAAGATGACAGACAATCGGTTTCTTTTATTTATGAAAAGCTTTTCAAGTTTATCGATAACTCATCAAAGCAATCGACACGTCTTGCAATCAGGGAGTTTTTAAGTGAATGTGGAATCCTAGATGCGGTTTCCGCTTTGGGTTCTGAGGGTTATGTTAAAGCGGGAAATTTTGAAAAAGCGTTTGAAATTATTAAAGAGATAGAGGTTGATTCCAAGGAATTGTCCCACATTCAGACGTCCTATTCTTCTCTTTTAAAATACTCCAAAGAAGCACCTGGGGTTCTTTGTTCTAGTGAATCAAACTACGTCCAAATTATGACAGTGCATGCTTCTAAAGGACTTGAGTTCGACCATGTGATTGTCTCAGAGATGCGTAATGGGCTTTCAAGAAATGCTGTTCCAAAAAATGAGATGATTGTCCAAAATGATTCGATTGGAAGCCTGGGACAGCAGGTTTTTGCTTCAATGCTGAAAAAAGATGACTGGGGTGACAATAACTTTAATAAAATTTGTTCAAAAGACAACATCTTTGCAAAAAAACCAATAGTTCATCAAGGCATGACGGCAGGTGAGCTTTATAGAACTCTCGTTGTGAGAAACAACTCTGAGGAATATGATGAAGCAAAAAGATTGTTGTATGTTGCACTAACGCGTGCAGTTAAGTCTGTATATTTGCAAGTGAGAATTAAAGGTGCTCCTAAGGACGACTATGCAGGTTGCGGCATTTGGGAAAGCCTCTTTAAAGTCTTTCAATGGGACTATAATCTTGCTTCTTCAACTGACGTTTTCACTCTTCCAAATGGCTCAAATGGAATTTTGTCTTTTATGAATTTGCCCCAAGCTCTTCATTTTAAGGAAAACGAAAATGAACCACCAGCCACAAGTGTGGGAGACATTGAAACTGATGGTGGTGATGCTGACACTGGTGACAACAGCTCTTTTGAACCAAAAATTCTTCCAGTTCGTAAATTTCCAGAAAAGCTTTACGAAATGCCAGGAAATCTAACCGATGAGACTTTTTTCTCCTATTCCAACATTGAACAACTGCAATCTTTTTCCCATGAGCTCCTAGACACTGATGGTTTCTCAATCCCAATCGTTGAGGAAGAAATTGACTCATTTGAAAAAGAAAGGCATGACAGTGATAAAGCAACCGCTTTTGGGACAGCGTTTCATGATGCTATGCAAGTTTGTGTGATGTGCGATGAGCGCGAAGTCCCAATCAATTCCAGCCGAAGAATGACTATGGCGATGAACAGAGCATTTAATAATGCGCTCTTCAATTCCATTGTTTCTTCTGAAAATGTAATTCCTGAAATGGATTTTTGTGTTCCTTTTGAGCATGATGGCAAAAAGATGTGGCTTCGTGGTGCAATGGACCTGATTGAAATTTCTGGCGACAAAGCTCGAGTGATTGACTACAAAACTGGAACAAAGCCCATAGATCACAGCAGCCAGGCTAAGGTATATTCTTGGGCATTGTTAGCTAGCGGGATAAAACGAGTCACTGTTGATTTTTTGCATGTTGAAATCGAGTCGAGTGATGACCCCGAAGATTGTTTAGTTCAGAGTTTTTCTTATTGTGATAATGATCTTTTAAATCTACATGAAGAGCTTGCTTCTGAACTTAAAAAAATGCATCGTTAGGCAATGAGCTCTTTTACAGAAAAAATAGAAAGTATCAAAAAGCAGTTAAATGAAGTTCCAATGCTTCCTGGTGTTTATCTCTGGAAGGACGCTGAAGGAAATGTAATTTATGTTGGCAAAGCTAAAGCTTTGCGCGCAAGAATGCGTCAATATGTAAATTTCGCTGATGATCGAGCAAAAATTCCAATGCTTGTTGATCAGATTGACTCTTTCGAATATATTGTCGTTGAAAACGAAAATGAGTCGTTGATCCTAGAGAGAAATTTAATTGAGCAACATAAGCCTTTTTTTAATGCCGATTTAAAAGACGACAAGTCATATCCCTATATTGCATTAACAACCGATTGTTTGTTTCCGTCAATTAAATATACTCGGGAGAAAAAACGAAAGGGTGTCAAATATTTTGGGCCTTACACAAATTCGCGAGCGGCGAGAGACGTTATTGAAGTTCTGCGAAAAGTTGTCCCTCTGTGTAGTTCAAATTGTGCTTACTGGAAACGAATAAACAAAAAAGTTCAAACAGAGAAAAAGAAAAACCCCGAAATAACATATGAAGTTTGTGATTTTTGCGATTCGAGACCATGTTTTGACTCAACAGTTGGGCTTGCCCCTGGAATTTGTTGCTCAAAAATATCAAGGACTGAATATCTCAAAAATGTTGCTCTTGCAGAAGATTTTTTGAATGGCAACAGAAGCGCAATTGTTGACGAGCTCACTAGTGAAATGAAAACCTGCGCAGCTGAGCTTAATTTCGAAAAAGCCTTGAGACTAAAGCAAAGAATCGACACAATTTATGCGCTTGGTGAAAAACAGCACATAGATCTAACTTCCAATTCATCATTTGACGTTATTGGTTTTTATCGCGAGGAAACAATCGCAGGTGTTCATGTGCTAATTGTGCGCGAGGGAAAAATTATAAACAGCAATGAATTTGTTCTAAACAAAGGCCAAGATGTACCAATGGAAGATTTACAGCATAATTTTTTGCTGAAGTATTATTCAATGTCGAATGCTGTAGGACGCGAAATCATCGTTAGGGAAGTTTTTCCAACCGATGAGGACATGCTTGGCTGGTTAACAGAAAAACTTGCTAATAAACACGGTGCGAAAGTTCGTTTCTTTACCCCAAAAAGAGGGGAGAAACTTGATCTTTTAAACATGGCAGAAATAAATGCTAAGCACACGTTGCTACGTCATAAAGTAGCAAATGGCTATGATGATTCGCGCACTAATGAAGCTCTTTTGCAGCTTGAGAGTGCTCTTGCTCTTGATGCTGCGCCAATGCGAATCGAGTGTTTTGACATTTCAACTAATCACGGTTCCTACACAGTCGCATCAATGGTTGTTTTTACAAATGGTAAAGCTGACAAATCGCAATATCGTCGTTTTAAAATTCGTGCCGAGCTTGATGAAGCGAATGATTTTTTGTCGATGCAGGAAGTGATGAAACGAAGATATTCCAAAGAGCGAATGGAAGATGAACAATTTGGCTCTAAACCAGATTTGATTATCCTTGATGGTGGTAAACCTCAGCTAACTGCCGCTACCGATATGTTTGATTCTATGGGAATTCATGATATTGCCCTTGTTGGTTTGGCAAAGCGTGATGAAGAATTGTTTGTTAATTGGAACGACGGAAGTCCTGTTGTTTTACCAAGTGGATCTGCTTCATTGTATCTTGTTAAAAATATTCGTGATGAGGCGCACAGATTTGCTATAACTTTCCATCGTGAGCTCAGCCGCAAGGGTCAAACAAAATCAATACTAGATGAAATTGAAGGCGTTGGCCCCAAGCGTAAGAAAGCGTTGCTCAAGGCTTTTGGCGGTTTTAAAAAATTGTGTGATGCAAGCATGGAAGAAATAATCGAGTCTAAGGCAGTGCCTCCTGACATTGCTAAAGAAGTGTGGTTAGTGCTTGATCAGTATAATAATCACAAAGAAATTCATAAAGATTAAGGCAGAAATATGGATGCAGTTCAAAAGAATAAAGACGATGAAATATATCCAGAACTCGTTTTGATAACAGGCATGAGTGGGGCAGGGCGCACAGAAGCCATGCATGTGTTTGAGGATCTTGGATATTTTTGTGTTGACAACCTACCAACGCGTTTGATTCCATCTCTAGTTGACCTTCAAACACGAGATAAAGAGGAAGGTATTGCAGAGGCTAAAAAAAATGCAATCGTTTGCGATTCTAGAAATGGAAAGTATTTTGCTGCTTTAGCAGATGAAATTCGCGCAATTCGCGATGCAGGTTCTAATCTTAGGGTGGTGTTTCTTGATGCAAACGACGAGAAGCTTGTTGCAAGATACAAAGCTTCTAGAAGAAGACACCCACTGTGTGATGAGGGCACAACTATTGCTGAGGGAATACAAAAAGAACGTGCAATGATGCTGCCAATCAAAGACTTAGCAGATATTGTTATTGATACGTCTGACCTTCTTCCGCAGAATTTGCGTCAACATTTGCGTTCATTGTTTGAATCGGAGACAAGCTCTAGAGGCTTGAGTGTTACCGTATATTCTTTTGGGTTTAAACATGGAGCCCCAGTCGATGCTGACCTGGTGATGGATGTGCGCTTTTTGCCAAACCCCTATTATGTGCCCGAGTTAAAGCCACTAACTGGTCTTGATTCTGAGGTTCGAGATTATGTAATGCTTCGAGATGAGACAATCGAGTTTGAGAAGAAGTGGCATGATTTGCTTGATGTAGTAATGCCTGGATATGTTAAAGAGGGAAAACAGCAGTTAGCTATAGGCATCGGTTGCACTGGTGGGCAACATAGAAGCGTTGCAATTGCTGAATCTACAGGGTCCTACCTTAAAAATAAAGGCTATCGCGCAAGCATTGCCCATCGCGACCTCGAAAAGAGATAAAAGCAAAAGAGTGAACAACCATTGAATCCATCGTTTAACATAGACCCTTCTGTTACATCAGCAATTTCGCTGGAGTCGCTGAGCGCAAGTGCGCCTGTGACAACAATACCAAGCAATTTTCGGGCTGTAGTATTGGGCGGCGGAACTGGTGCACCTGGTTCTATAAAAGCGCTGCGTTCGCTTGGCATATCAACAAATGCTGTCGTTGCTATGGCCGATGACGGTGGCTCAACTGGTGACCTGAGAAAAGATGCCGACGTGACACCTCCTGGTGACATTCGAAAATGTCTTTGCGCATTTGCATCAAACCCAAAAGATCCATTCACACAGGCTTTTAAATATAGATTTCCAGTCGCGAATAATCACACCTTAGGGAATTTAATGTTGAGTGCTCTTGAAGATTCGAGCGGATCTTTTCCAGCAGCAATTAGCATTTGCGAGAGTTTACTGCACTGCGATGGTCACGTGTTGCCTTCCACATTGGAGCATGTTTACTTGAAATCTGAAACTGTAGATGGCACTGTTTTGCAAGGTCAAGCGCTCGCCACGAAGTCAAACTCTGCTCTAAAGCGAGTTTTTCTTATAAACAAAAGCGGGAGTAAACCTAAGGCCTATGAACCAGCAATTAAAGCTATTGTTAGCGCTGATTTAATAGTTTTAGGGCCTGGCTCTTTGTTCACTTCTATTATTACCAACCTCTTAGTTGATGGAATTATTGATGCAATCACAGAATCGCGAGGCAAAGTTGTTTTTGTTTGCGGAATTTCTGATGTGCAGGGAGAAACATGGGGCCTCACCGCTTCTGAGCATGTAAAAGCACTCATGAATCATGGAATGACTAATTTAATTGATTACGTTTTGCTCAATTCTTCTAAAAACTCAGACTCGTTCAGAGCAAAGAGCAGCGTTCGTTTTGATTCCATAGAACATCAACAACAGGAAAACACAGGTGCTGTGCGTCAAAATATTTGCCCTGAGTCAATGCACATTATTGATGTTTCTCCTGAGGAAATTGCAAAAATTCAAGCTTTGGGACCTGTTGCAGTACAAAACGATTTATCAGACCCAAGTAACCCTTCCTGGCACAACTTGTTGGCTCTGCGCTCTAGCTTTGAACAAATTATTGGAATGATGATTGCAAGGCGTGGCTATTAAATGTCATTTGCTTCAGACATTCGCGAAGAGCTTGTGCGCATTCCAGGTGAATGTGATTTGTGCCGCAAAGCTGCCCTTTGTGCTTTAATCCGCATCGATGGAACCATTTATCTTTCAGGTGCAGGTCGCTATCGTGTAGAAATTGCTACTGATTATGGCAATGTCGGTCGTTTGATTGTTGGCTATTTGCATGACATTTATAATTTAAAAACAAACATCTCCTACAGGCGAAGTGTTCTTCATAACACTCAAAATTATCAAATTGATGTTCCCTATCAAGAAAACATTGAACTTGTCTTAAAAGATTTGGGTATCCTTGATGAAAACAACTCTCTCATTCGTGGTCTTGCACCTCAATATAAATGTAGGAACTGTTGTTCAAAAAGTTATCTTCGGGCCGTTTATTTAGCCAGTGGATTCATTTCTGAACCAAAGAGTGCTTTTCATTTTGGAATGAACGTCACAACTGAGGCGCTAGCAAATGATTTAACTCAGCTATTAAATGATTTAAATGTTCATGCTCGGCTTGTAAAGAGAAGAAACAGCTGGATGGTCTATGCAAAAAGTGGCAAAGACATTGAAGAATTTCTAAAAGTCGTAGGAGCTTCTGATTCGGCACAAAGAATTAACGAAGTTCGCGAATATAAAGCACAAAGAAATGAGACTAACCGATTTGTTAACGCCGAAATGGCAAATCTAAATCGGCGACTCGACGCCTCAATAGGTCAGATTAAAGACATCGAAGTTGTTTTAAAAAAGGGTGACTTGCAAAGTCTTTCACCAGCAATTCGTGAATTTATAAAGCTTCGCGTTGAAAATCCAGAAGCATCTCTAAAAGAAATTGGTGAGATGTGCAATCCTCCGCTTTCAAAATCGGCAATTAATCACAGGGCAAGAAGACTTGCACAAATTGCTTCCGATTTAAAGAAAGAATAATAGCCGGTTTGTTTTTAGCTATTTCCGTTCGCGTTTAAAGATGCTAGAAGGTCTGCTTGCATTAGGTCGGATGTTATAATTTTTGTGCTTAATAGTTCTCATCCATTAGTAAGGAGAAGATATGTCTATCAAAGTTGGTATTAACGGTTTTGGACGCATTGGTCGTCTTGTCTATCGTGCAATGTTTAACAACCCGAAATTTGATGTTGTTGCTGTAAACGATCTTGGCGACATTAAAACAATGACCCACCTTTTGAAATATGATTCAGTTCACGGAATCTTTTTTGATGACGTTAAAACAACTGATGATGGTTTTGTTGCAGATGGAATAAGCAGTAAAGTGCTCTCTGAGCGCGATCCTAAAAATCTTCCCTGGGCAGAGCTTGGAGTCGATGTTGTAATCGAATCTACAGGCATTTTTAAGACTGGAGAACTTGCACAAGCCCACATTGACGCAGGTGCAAAGAAGGTTATTATCACATGCCCTGGCAAAGACATTGATGGCACTTTTGTAATGGGCGTAAACGACAAAGAATACGACAAAGAAAAGCACAATATCATCTCAAACGCATCATGCACAACTAACTGCCTTGCTCCAGTTACTAAAGTGCTTCTTGACAACTTTGGAATTAAACGAGGGCTCATGAACACAATTCATGCCTACACCAATGACCAGCGCATTCTTGATCTTCCACACAAAGACCTTCGACGTGCAAGAAGTGCTGCAATGTCAATGATTCCAACTACTACAGGCGCTGCTCGTGCTGTTGCATTAGTTCTGCCTGATTTGAAAGGCAAGCTTGATGGTTTTGCTACTCGCGTTCCAACACCAGATGGATCTATGGTTGATTTAACAGTTGAACTCGAGCGTGAAGTCACAAAAGAAGAAATCAACGCAGCTATGAAAGCTGCTGCTGAAGGCGAAATGAAGGGTGTTTTGGAATACACAGAAGACCCAATTGTCTCAATTGACATTGTTGGAAATCCTGCTTCTTCTGTGTTTGATTCTTTGCTCACTATGGTGCCTGGCGAAAAGTCAAATCTTGTAAAAGTTGTTAGCTGGTATGACAACGAATGGGGTTATTCAAACCGCGTAGCTGATCTTGCAGGGATTGTTTTATAGATTTGATCTTTAGTTTTAGGGGTTCTAATGAAAACTATTGACGACGCAGATTTTTTTGACAAGCGCGTAATCGTGCGTGTTGATTTTAACGTCCCAATGAAAGACGGCGTTGTAACTGACGACACTCGCATTCGAAGTGCTATTCCGACAATCAAAAAGCTTGTTGGTGATGGAGCTAAAGTAATTCTAATGAGCCATCTTGGTAGACCTTCTGGCAATGGCTTTGAACAGGAATATTCGCTTGAGCCTGCTGCGAGAAAGCTCTCTGATTTAATTGGTCGTCCAGTTATTTTTTCTAACGACACAACAGGTGAGGGCGCAATTGACAAAATTGCTTCGATGAGTGATGGTGACATTCTTGTCCTCGAAAACCTTCGTTTTGATTCGCGCGAAAAGAAAAATGATGAGCAATTTGCAAGCGACCTAGCTTCACTTGCTGACGTCTATGTAAATGATGCTTTTGGCACGGCTCATCGAGCTCATGCGTCAACCGCTGGAATTGCTAAGTTTTTGCCTTCATATGCTGGATATTTACTCACACGCGAAGTTGAAACGATTACAGGAATGCTTGAAAATCCAGTGCGCCCTTTTGTTGCAGTATTAGGCGGTTCAAAGGTCTCTGACAAAATTAAGGTAATTGATAATCTCATTGATAAAGCTGACACCATCATCATTGGTGGAGCCATGTGCTTTACATTTCTCAAGGCACAGGGTGCAGATGTTGGAAAATCGCTTGTTGAAGATGATTGGATTGAGCCTTGCAAAGCTATGCTTCAAAAAGCAAAAGACAGGGACACGATTCTTCTTTTGCCAGTTGATGTTGTTTGCGCAACTGAAATTAAATCAGGAGCTGAGGTTAAAGTTTGCAATGCCTATGCAATTGATAACAATTTAATGGGACTTGATATTGGTCCAAAAACAATTGAGAATTACAAATTGGCCATCTCAGAAGCAGGAAGCGTATTCTGGAATGGGCCAATGGGCGTTTTTGAGATTGATGAATTTGCTCAAGGAACTAAAGCGATCGCTGAAGGCCTTGCTTCTAACGTTGACGCAAAGACAATTATTGGGGGCGGCGACTCAGTGGCTGCTGTTAACAAATTCAATCTTGCTGATAAAATGACTTTTATTTCAACGGGTGGTGGTGCCTCAATGGAACTTGTGCAGGGCGACACTCTGCCCGGTGTTGCCGCGCTTGGTTAATTGACTCTTTTTAATAAATATGATGTGATGCTCGCTCCAATGGCGGGCATCACCACTCTTCCTTTCAGACTCATTTGTGAAAAATTAGGCGCTGATCTTACTTTTTGTGAGATGGTGAGCGCGGCTGGCATGGCGCATGCTAGTGCAAAAACGCATCGTCTCGTTGAGACGTGTGATGATGAAAAAACAATAGGCGTTCAGTTGTTCGGGCATGACCCAAAAACAATTGCTGAACAAGCCTGTGTTATTTCTGAAGAACTTTTATCAAAACTTTCTCACATTGACATAAACATGGGATGTCCTGCTAGAAAGATCATTAAAAAAGGTGACGGATCTGCTCTGATGAAGAAGCAAGGGGTCGCCGCAAACATTGTTGCTTCTGTAAAAGAATCAGTTAATTGTCCAGTGACAGTTAAATTCCGTCGTGGTTTTGATTTGGGAGAAGAATCTTGTGTTGAATTTGCAAAGAGAATGGAAGACGCGGGGGCTGATGCTGTTTGCGTCCACGGTCGTTTTGCAATGCAATATTACAAGGGAGAGAGCTGCACTGATGCAATTGCACGTGTAAAAAGTGCTGTTGACATTCCTGTCATTGGAAATGGGGATGTGTTTAGTGCAAAAGATTATGCAAACATGGTTTCAAACACTAATTGCGATGCAGTTTTAGTTGCTAGAGGTGCATCTAAAAATCCTTTCATTTTTTCAGAGATTAAAAATTACATAGCAACAGGAGAATTAAAGAGCACCGACACATCTTTGCGTCTTGAAATAGCTTGCGAGCACGCGAGATTAATTGAAAAGCTTCAAAATGAGAATTATTTTGTTTCTTTTTTACAATTCCGAAAACAGGCAATGAACTACATCGAGGGAATTCCTGGTGCCAGAAAAGCGCGAGGCTTAATTTGTGGCTGTTCTTGTGCTGACGATTTTATTTCTGTTTTTGATTCTTTAAAAGTTTTTTAGGTTGGAGTTAACATGCCTTTTGACCCGCATAAAGCTTTATATATCCATATTCCTTTTTGTTTAAGCAGGTGTAATTACTGCGACTTTGCGACAGAGTCTTGCAAAAGCGACTCCAAGCATGTTCGCAAATACCTGGATAATTTGATGTTTGAAATGCGGGAATCTTCAAAGAAAGGACTCTTGTCAGAAATAGAAACTGTCTACATTGGTGGGGGAACCCCAACTCATCTTGGACACAAACAATTAATCGAACTATTGTATTTCCTCTCAACGATGCTCTACATGAAAAATGTTAAAGAATTTACTATTGAAGCTAATCCAGAGTCCCTAACTGAAGAGATTGTTAAAGACGCTTGGGCTTTAGGTGTAAATCGCATTAGCATTGGAGTTCAATCTTTTGATGATGGGGTGCTAAATGCGCTTGGTCGAGCACATGATTCTGATCGTGCCAAACAGGCAGTTGAGGTTGCGAAGTTGCGCTTTGAAAATGTGAGCGTCGATTTGATGTGTGGGCTGCCTGGGCAGACAGAAAGCATGTGGCAAAAAGATCTAGAAACAGCCGTTTCTTTGGGGGTTAAGCACATCAGTGTTTATCCATTGACGATTGAAGAACAAACGCCTTTTTACAAACAGTGCATGAAGGGACAAATGAGCTTTCCTGATGAAGATTTGCAAGCAGACATGATGAATGATGCTGAAAGAATTTTGAAACCTTGCGGGTTTGAGCGCTATGAAGTAGCGTCTTATGCAATTCCCGGTTTTGAATCTAGACATAACATTTCCTATTGGACAGGAGTTCCATATCTTGGCTTTGGTAGAAGTGCTGCAAGCATGACTCAAAATGATCAGCGCAGAATGCGAATACAAGACGGTGTTGTTACCGATGATTTAAATAGAGCACAAATGGAAGCTGAAGACGTTATGCTCATGTTCAGAATGAGTAAAGGTGTCGGTGATTCAAGGATATTTCAAGCATCCAACTATTTGCCAGAATTACAAAATACTCTAGAGAATTTAATTGAAAAGGGCTTGATAGGGCATGTTGATGACAGATATGTCCCAACTAATAAAGGATGGCTTTGTGGCAACGAACTCTATGGCGAAATTTTTGATTTGGCTTAATTGTGTTTTCTAAGAGCTCACAACTAATTATTATGTCCTAAAAGGAGATAGTGTAGGGATTGTTTGATGCATACCACTGCTGGTGTAGTTTTGTTGCTCTTTAGCACTCCAATCTTGAGAGTGCTAAAATTCAAGTTGGTGATAAAGGTGCTATCAGACAGAAGACAATACATATTGCGTGCATTGATTGAAGAGTATATTCTTCGAGCAATGCCAGTGGGTTCAAAAACGATAGTTGACAACTATGACGTTGATGTGAGTTCAGCTACAGTGCGCAATGATTTGAATTATCTTGAAGAATGCGGCTACATTGCTCAGCCTCACACTTCTGCTGGAAGGATTCCGACAGAGGCAGGCTATCGTGAGTTTGTAGACACGCTCATCGATGAAGAGTTTTATTGCGATGTTGCTGAAGATGAGGAAGAGGATTTTTCTTCCTATGTATCCAAAATTAGAAAGTCGGCAGATGAAATAGATGCCATGCTTGAAGAAATTTCTATGAAGCTTTCAAGCATCACCAATAATTTGTCTGTAATTTCTTCAAAGAAAAAAGAATCCGGTCATGGACACATCGCAAAGCGAGGCATTTCGTTAATAATGAGACAGCCAGAGTTTCGTGATTCGACAAATCTTTTGCCGTTGATGGAGATTCTTGAAGATGACACTGTTTTATACAGAACACTTTCAACACCTTCAGATGGTGATTCGCTTCAAGTTAGAATTGGGAATGAAAACAAATCGAGCAATTTGCGTGGCGTTTCTGTTGTAACTGCAACGTTTGGCACTTCAAGAGATGGCGGGATTGTTGCAGTCATTGGCCCAACACGCATGAATTATGAAAATGTAATAAAGGCAGTTTTGCAAGCGCAAAATGTGCTTAATGATATTAGGTAGTTTTGAGAGGATAGATTTTGGCAGGTAAAGACTTATATTCCGTGCTTGGTGTTGACAAAAACGCTACGGAAGCTGAGATAAAAAAAGCATATCGCCATCGTGCGAGGGAGCTGCATCCAGACGTTAACAAAGCTCCAGATGCTGAAGAAAAATTTAAGGAGTTAAATGAGGCCTATGACATTTTGTCTGACCCTCAAAAGAAGGCACAGTATGACCGTTTTGGGACCATTCCTGGTACTGCCTCTTCGGCTGGTCCTGGTGGAGCAGGGTACGTTGACTTTGATGATTTGTTTGGTGGCGGCTTTGGCGGCATGGGTGACATTTTCTCGACTTTCTTTAGCGGCTTTGGAGGTTCAGCGGGAGTTCGTCAGGTTCGCAAAGAAGGCCGCGATATGCAAATTGGCCTCAGAATTACTCTCGAGGAGGTTGCGACTGGTTGCAAAAAAGAAATTGTCTATGACAGACTTGCTCCATGCCAGGATTGCCATGGCACTGGACTAGGCGAGAACGGCAAAGAGGTCAAATGCGATGCCTGCAATGGCACTGGACGTGTGGTAACTGTTCAGCACACATTCCTTGGAGATATGCAAACTGCCACTGCTTGCAGTGTTTGTAACGGCACAGGAACAAAAATTGAGGGTGCTTGCTCAGAATGTGGTGGTCAGGGCCGAGTGCCAGATCGTCAGCGTGTTTCTGTTGAGATTCCTGCTGGAATTCAAGACGGACAACAACTCCGTGTTTCCGGATATGGTGAAGCAGGAATACAAGGTGCTATGGCAGGTGATCTGATAGTCACAATCAGAGTTCAACGCCATGATTATTATGAACGTCATGGCAATGATTTGCATGTTTCGTTGTCAGTTCCGATGGTTCAGGCTGCTCTGGGTGCAAATCTTGAAATAGACGGAATTCTAGACGGGGAAGTCGTCACTGTGAAAGTTCCTGAAGGTTCTCAGACTGGTGATAAAATCCGCGTTAAAGGGCATGGCTTGCCAAAGTTTAGAGGGGCAGGCCGTGGTGATATGATTATTCATGTTAAGGTTGAAATTCCTAAAAAACTAAAGAAGAAAGAACGAGAAATTTTGGAGTCATTGGCAGAAGAAATGGGACAGCCAACAAGCGACACAAGATCTCCGCTTGAAAAATTGCGCGATGCATTTAACTAGCAATTCCTACCCAAACTGATAAAACAATGCATCATTATTTCGTTGAAAATGAAAACATAGAGGAACTCACAAATTTAGAGTTCCTCGTTGTTTTTTCTGAAGATGACAAAAAGCACATAAAGGCTCAACGCCTGAGAATTGGCGAGCATGTTACTGTTGTGGATAAATCTGGAAACTATTTTGAGTTAGAAATAACTGATATTAGAGATTCGGATGTTTTTGCAAAAATATCAAAGCGAGTATCGCATAAGGAGAAAAGCTGGTCGTTAACTCTTTTCCAAGGGATTTCAAAAAACACAAAGCTCGATGAAGTTTTGCGTGCAACAACTGAAATCGGCATAGATAGATTTTATGCAGTTAACATGGCTCGTTCTGTCGCAAAAGTTAAAGAAAGTTCTCTTGTTAATAAACTCGACAGATACAAAAACATTGCAAAAAGCGCATCAATGCAATCTGGACGGGCAACCATCCCACATGTTGATATCTTGAACAATGAGCATGACTTTCTGCACAAATTAAAAGATTTTGATTTGGTTATAGTTTTTTGGGAAAAGGCAGAAGAGAATAGCTTCGTTGATTCTGCGATTAAACAGAAGATGGGAAATTGCAAATCTCTAGTTAAACAGATTGCAGTTGTCATTGGACCAGAGGGTGGCATCACTGAAGAAGAAATTGCAGCTATTTCAAAAGAATCAACGTGCAGTGTTTGCACTTTGGGTGACACAATATTGAGAACAGAAACTGCAGGTGTCGTATCTTGTGCGTTAGTGAGTTTTGTTCTTGGGAGACTTTTATAAATGAGTTTCGCTGTTGTTAATTTGGGTTGCAGGGTAAATCGCGCTGAATCTGATTTAATCATTGAAAAAATGAAAGAAACTGATGTTGTTGCACCTCTTGAAGAAGCTGATGTTGTTTTTGTGAACACTTGCACAGTTACTGGTGTTGCTGAAAAAAAGACTCGGAAAACTGTTAGAGGTGTTCTTGAAAAAAACAAACATGCAAAAGTAATAGTAACAGGCTGTGCTGCTGAAATATCTCCTGATTATTACGAAGGGCTTTCAGACAGAATTGAAGTTGTTAGCAAATTTGACCTTCTTGCAAACACAAGCAAACCGCTAGATTTGGACTCGACAGCGATATCTCGCGTCAACGTTAAAATCCAAGATGGATGTGACAATGCTTGCACTTTTTGCATAGTTCATGTCGCGCGAGGAAAAAGCATTTCAATCAAAAAAGAAGATGTTATTCGCCAATGTGTTGAACTCGACAAACAGGGTGCATCAGAAATTGTGCTCACAGGCATAAATTTAGGCAATTACTCTGATCCATCTCTCTCCGAATTATTGCGAGAGTTGTTAGATTCTACGAAGAATTGCCGGTTTCGAATTTCTAGCATTGAACCTCCTGAGGTGACCGGTGAACTTTTGGAGACAATTCAGAATGCAGGTAGTCGGGTTTGCAAGCATCTTCACATGCCACTTCAATCTGGTTCAAATCGAATTTTGAAGCTAATGGATCGGCATTATTCAGCTGAGCAATTCATTTCATTATGCGAAAAAATCTATTCTCTGATGCCAAATTTTTCATTGTCTACCGACATAATCGTTGGTTTTCCTGGTGAGACTGAAGCTGATTTTAAAGACACTGTCAGCCTTGCAAAAAGGTTACATTTTTCAAAAATACATGTTTTTCCATATTCAAAACGAGAAGGCACTCCTGCCTGTTCCATGGAGAACCAAATCCCTGATGGCGTTAAAAAACAACGCGCAAGCGAATTGCGCAAATTGAGCTACGCTCTAAGAATTCAGGAGTTCAACAAAAGAGAGGGATGTCAAGAATGGGTTGTTACCGAAAACGATTGTCGTGCAACAACAGATTCATTCTTTACTATTAAATCGGCAACATTTAATGAGCCAGGTGAGTTGTTGCTTGTAAAATTGAGTAAAGAAATGTTTTGTGAGTGATTTACGAAAGCAATTTAATTTGAATATCTTAATCAATAACGAAGTAGGCGATGCTACATTTTCTGAAGATGAGGTGCGCGATTTTGCATCTCATTGTCTTGCCGAAGAAAATGCGCCTGATGAGTCGGAAGTGTCAATTTCTTTTGTTGATTCAGACACAATTCATGAGTTAAATCGAGACTATCGTGGCATTGACGGGCCCACAGATGTTCTTTCTTTTGAATGTGATGGGGCCATTTTAGAAGACGGAGCTGAAATTTGCGTGTTAGGCGATGTTATTATTTGTCCCGAAGTGTGCATTAAACAATGCGAAAACTTTGGAAACACTCCTGCACAAGAAATGCGACTCATGCTTTGCCATGGTATTTTGCATCTTTTAGGCTATGACCACATTAAAGATGATGAAGCTGCAACCATGGAAAGACGCGAGCATGAAATCTTGTCATCTTGGTATGGCTATGAAATTCCAAAGATCGAGCACACTAATCACAGTGAGGATGCATCAATTCCAAATCTTGATGACAATTTCGTGCACCACTCCCTTAAAGAATCACCAATTCCTTTTCCAAAAGCTTTCGGTTTTGCATGTCAAGGAATTGCTCATGGAATAAAAACTCAGCGTAATTTCAAAATTCACATTCCAATTGCAGTTTTAGCTGTTTTGTTTGGAGTTCTGTTGAAGCTTGATGTTGCCTCTCTGTCAATCATCGTAATTTGTGCGTTCATCGTTTTGACACTTGAGCTTGTAAACACTGCAATAGAGTCAATTGTTGATTTGGTTAGTCCTGAATGGAGCCTTCTTGCAAAACATGCAAAAGATTGTGCTGCAGGAGCAGTTCTTTTAGTTTCTATCATGAGCGTTATTGTTGGTTTATTGATTTATATTCCAGCTATAGTTCATCTTTTTTAAGCATTTTTTAGGAGACTTTAGTGGATTTAGATTCCTATTTCAAAGAAAACAAAAGTGATGTTGAAGATTTGCTTGACGTCCCAGAAGGTTTTAAAAGTGGCTTTGTCACTTTTGTTGGAAGGCCAAATTCTGGAAAATCTACTTTACTAAACGCTCTTGTTGGCAAAAAAGTAGCAATCACATCTAAAGTCGCCAACACAACACGTCATCGTTTTTCCGGGGTTATTAATCGTGTCGACTGTCAAATCATAATAGTTGACACTCCTGGAATACACAAACCTAGAGATGTGATGGGCGAAGAGCTAAATTTGGCCGCCTATCAAGCATTACAAGATAGTGACGTTGTTTGTTTTCTTGTTGATTCAACTCGACCTTTTGGTAGGGGAGATGCGTGGGTTCTTGAAGAAGTTAAAAAAAGTTCAGCACATAAGTTTTGCCTTTTGACTAAAACCGACATCGCCACCGATGAGCAGATTTTGTTGCAAATTAAACACTTGAGTGAGACGTTTGATTTTGAAGAAATCGTTCCAATTTCTGCATTTGACAAAACTAACATTGACTTGCTCATTGATTTAATAAAGGACAGGATACCTGAAGGCCACAGATGGTTTTCAAGCGATGAAACTAGTGATGTTGATGACTATGTTTATGCTGCTGAGGTAGTTCGTGAGCAAATCTTGCACGATTTAAAAGAAGAGCTTCCTCATTCAATCGGTGTTGTGACCGATGATATTTATGAATCTTCTAATGGGAAAACGTTAAACATCTATTCGACCATTTATGTGGAGAGAGACTCTCAAATTGGTATTGTAGTTGGAAAAGCAGGTTCTCAACTCAAAAGAATCGGGAAAAATGCTCGAATTGAACTTGAGAGTTATTTTGATAAGAATATCAACTTGCAGCTCTCTGTTAAGTTAAAGAAAAATTGGCGCCGCGATGATAACGCAATTAGAAAGTTTGGCTATTGCCAATAGTTTGACAAAGTTCACTTTCAGCCAATTAATTCATCATTTTTAATTTTATAAACTTTGACCACTGTTAGTTGTTGTCCTAGAACACAACCTCTAGCGTGTGTTTTATAATTTGCTACATTGATTATTTTTAAGTTAAAGGGTAACAACAATGATTTGTCCTAAGTGCGGAACTCCCAATCGAGCCAGTGCCAAGTTTTGTGATGAATGTGGATATGAACTGCCTAGCATTGCTCCAATTGCAAGTGAGATTTTTGAAGATGAAGAACTCTTGGCCACTTGTAAACCAAAATCAGCGCCTACTGCTGACCTGAAGGGTATTGACTACACTAACGATTCTTCTTTTGTTGAAGATTGCCCTTTGCAAGAAGAAATTAGAGATTTTAAAGATCAAGTTGGCGAATGCTGCGATTCTCAATCGGGCGACAGAAACCTTAAAGATTCTCTTGAGACAGATATTCGAGCTCAAAAAGATTTTGATGACACAAGTTCGAAAGAATTTGCAACCACAGATTCAAGCGATGTAACTCAGGCACAAGAGTCAGTTCAAGACCCAGAAATTACTGCCGTAATTGAGCCGTTTGATGTAGATAGTGATGATGAGTCTGGGGTTTCGGGGAATTTAGATTCCCAGATTGCAGCAGATTATGCCGAAGATGAATTTGCTGGACAAACTGCTGTACTAGAGCCTGTTGACGATGATATTAAAAATGAGTTTTCAAACTTCGATGTTGATAAAACAGCACAATTAACTCCAGTTGAAACTGACAATTCATCTTCAGATGCGAAGAGCTATTCAGTTGGGTCTGTCGATGAAAAGAAAAATTTGGACCCCAAGAAAAAAAGAAATGCAGTCATTGTTTGCGTTATTGCCGTTTCTCTTGTTGCACTCGCAGCGCTCACCTATGCTTTGCAACTTTGGGGAGGAAAAGTTATACCCGATGTTGTGAACTTGAATGAGGCAGATGCTAAAGCACAGGTGGAGGCTGCTGGTTTTGTGGTTGAGGAAGAGCAAATGCCAAGCGATGAAGTTGAGGGTCTTGTAATTGAGATGGATCCAGGAGCAGGCACCCGTGCTGCAAAAGGTTCCACAGTAACACTCAAAATTTCGACCAAGCGTGTTATTCCTGACATTGTGGGCATGTCAAAAGATGACGCAAAGCTAGTTATGGAAAAAAACGGTTTTACAAATTTTGAATTCACAAGCGAAAAATCTGACGAAAAGGAAGGAAGTGTTCTTTCAGTAACACCAGCTGTTGACACTCCCACTAAGGCAGATGCGAGGGTGGCAATTGTTTTTGCTGAGCCCTATCGCGTTCCTGATGTTGTTGGAATGAGTGAGGATGATGCCAAGAAGGCAATTGAGGATGCAGGCTTTAGCGTTTCTTCCGTTGAGGCCTTTAATGACGATCAAAAAGAAGGAACAGTTCTGTCTACTAACCCTGAGAAGGACACTGCTTTAAAGAGTGGGTCGGAGGTCACAATCACAGTTTGTGTCCACAGATCAACAAAACTTGTTGAGGCAGCACGCGACTTCTTTAGTGGAGCAAATCACTTTACAATGGATGGGAAGAAATATGAGCTTGAGAAAGTAACTGCTCTTCAGTGGACTAGTGGTGGAACTGTCGCTTTTACCATCACAGCGCATCAATATGAAACTGTCTTTGGGCTTCAAATCAATAACCCTACAAGCGAAACCATTCAAGGAGCAATTTCTTTTGACGATAACAGCAACATCGTAGCTATTTCTCCGAACATAAAACAGGCATAGATGGTTTCATCAGCTGGGGTTGTCTTTGACTAAAAGTTATCCATCTCGCACATATGTCAGTGACGTTGTTGTTATTCACAAGACGAAGTTGTCTGAGAATGATTTGATTCTTGATCTTCTAACTCCTGATGGTGCCATCATTCGTGCAGTCGCTAAAAGTGCCAGAAAGCCAGGCAACACTTTTTCTAACAGGCTCGATTTGTTTAATGTGGCTCATGTTTGTATTGCAAGAACTAAAAACTTGCACATCATCAGAGAAGCGAAGCTTTGCACAAGTTTTGAGAACTTAAGAGCCGATTTTTTTGCCTTTTCTAGGGCAAGTCTCGTTATGGAACTATTGTGGCGTCTCTCTTTTCATGGGCAAGTGTCGCCTGTCATGTGGGAATTTGTCTTAAAAACTCTCACTCTCATGAACAATAACATTTTTGCTACTAAGGAACTATCTATTACTGCAGCTTTTAAAATGCTTTCTATTGAAGGCTTTAGACCGCAACTTTCAATCTGTTCGCATTGCGGGAATTTGTTGTCATGTGACTTAGATAGGACCGCGTTTTCGCCTTCAGAAGGAGGCATTCTTTGTGCTGATTGTGCAAGCGAGAATAATTCTTTTGAAGTTTCGTTGGAGTCTGTTTGTGTTTTAAGGTGGATGATTTCTTCGACCTATGAGGAAATCCTAAAGGACATTAATTTAGTTCATGGAAAAGTCTATGAACTAGCCAAGATCTTGAAGTGGTGGGTTAGATACCACATTGGTTGTAACCTTTTGAGTCTGCAACTTGCCATTCATTAGCATTTATTTTTTACTCGAAACACAAATTTACAAAATTCATATTATTTGATGTTACGGCTAATGAATTTGTAACACATGCGAGTTGAAACACAAAAAACGCGTTCAAACCTTCCCTTTCTTTTTACGCTCGCCAAAAATAAACCCGATTACTTGGTTCATAAATAGTGCGTTGCTAAAATTAACAGTCATGGAAACTATATTTACACTCATACTTATCCCTTTTGCAGGTGCATTGTTATGCTTGGCTTTGAAAGGCAAGGCAAGAGATGTCACAGTCATTGTCACATGTCTTCTAACGGCTTGTGCGGCAATTGCATTTGCAGCTATCAGTTACATCTCTGGAGTTGATCAGTCAAAACTGCTAATTAACTTTACTTCTCATGCATTCGACTACATTTGCTTCGGAATCAATGTATTGCTGATGGTTGTTGTTCTCGGGTTTTGCTTTAAATATAAAAAAGTAATTCCCGCCATTCTCGCAGCTTTGCAGTTAGCTTTTGAGTTCTATTTAGAATTTAGCCCTGAAAAAGCTTCAGTTCATGTCACAAACGGATTCTCTGTTGACATGCTCACTTTAGTAATGACGCTAATTATTGGCATTATTGGAAGTGCGATTTGCGTTTATGCCATTGGCTACATGAAAGACTTCCAAGACCATGAGCCAAAGGATGCTAAAGACAGAAGATCATTCTTTTTTGCCGTTTGTGTTGCTTTTTTGGGAGCGATGTTCTTAATCATCTTCTCAAACGACATGAATTGGATGCTTTGCGGATGGGAAATGACCACAGTTTGTTCATTCCTTCTTATCGGCTACACTCGCACAGATGAAGCAATTAAGAATTCATTTTTGCAAATAACCATGAACCTCATTGGTGGTTTGGCTTTTGCTCTTGCTATCTTTTTGTCTTGCAAATATACAGGAACGGCTGAGTTCAACGAATTTATTAAGATTGGTATTCAAGACCCAGTTATTGTGATGATTCCACTTGCGCTTTTTGCACTTTCGGCTTTTACAAAAGCGGCACAAATTCCATTTCACACTTGGCTTTTAGGCGCAATGGTTGCACCAACTCCTACTTCAGCTTTGCTACACTCGTCCACAATGGTTAAAGCTGGTGTTTTCTTGCTTGTAAAGCTCAGCCCATTGTTTGCGGCTTGTGAATTTGTTGGAATGGTTGTGTGCCTTGTGGGAGGTTTGACTTTCCTGTTCGCTTCACTCTTTGCGATTTCTCAATCAAACGGAAAACGTGTTTTGGCCTATTCTACAATTGCAAACCTTGGTCTAATCACAATGTGTGCTGGCATCGGAACAGATATTGCAGTTTGGGCTGCGGTAATGTTGATAATTTTCCACGCAATTGCGAAGTCTATGCTGTTCCTTTGCGTTGGAACTGCCGAACATCACATTGGTAGCAGAGACATTGAGAGTTTTGACTTGCTCTTTGATCGCATGCCTAAGCTTGCACGTTTCATGATGTTTGGAATTCTTGCAATGTTTGTTGCGCCTTTCGGTATGCTCATCGCGAAATGGGCAGCAATCATTTCTGCAATTGACTTTAAAAACCTAACACTTTTAGTGTTTCTTTGTTTTGGCAGTGCAGCTACTTTTATGTATTGGGCGAAATGGCTTGGAAAGCTCGCTGGCATAACTTCTTGCTCAGAGAATGTCGAGAAGACTGTCACCAACACGGAGAAATTCACATTTAATTTGATGGCAATTTTGCTAGCAGTTGCAAACATTTTACTGCCAGTTTTGTCAATATTTGTCGCTGACAAAGTTGGAATGTCTCTGCTAGGAACAAATGAGCATGCGACAAACTACTTGTCTTTAGACATGCTTATTTTCAGTGCAGTGATGGCAATTGCTGTTATTTATTTCTTGTTTGCAATAGTTGGAAAGACAAGACGTGCAGATGATCGACAGCTAACACCATACCTAGCAGGCGTTACTGCCGATTCAGGCAAGCGTAGTTTTGAAGGATCTCTTGGTGAGCCTGTTAGCGCTACTGCGAGAAATTTCTATCTCGATAAATATTTTGGAGAGAGCATTACTCCGCTTGTTCAGGTCTTTGGTGGCGCATTAATTGTAATTTCATTAATCTATTCGATATTTATTTTCTTGGGGTAGGCAATGGTTGATTTTGATTTGACATATTTTTTAATCCTCATTGCCGCTAGCGTTGGGTTTGGTGTTTTCGGCACGATAGTAGGCTGCCTTCTTGCAGGTGCCGAGCGTGTTATTGCGGCAAAGATGGAAGGCCGCGTTGGACCGCCTTTATTGCAGCCTTTCTATGATGTTAAAAAGCTTCTTGTTAAAGAGAAGGCTTCTATCAACACATCCGAACGTGCCTATGTAGCATTTGGATTGATACTTGCAGTCATTGCTGGCGGTATTTTCTTTTCTGGTGGCAATTTGCTCATGTGCATTTTTGTTATTACCTTGTCGGCATTGATGATTATTTTGGCTGCCTATTCCTCAAGGAGCCCTTATTCAGAAGCTGGAGCTGCTAGAGAAATTCTGCAGGTTATGTCATATGAGCCTATGGTTCTTTTCTTCGCCGTAACACTTGCAGTGTTTGCCGTTACACAGGGTGTTGGCGTGTCAGAATCAATGAATGTTTCAACATTTATGAACCTTGGTGTTCCCGCTATTGCTGCTTGCTGGATTGCTTTTGTCGGTTTAGTTTATGTGTTGACTATCAAGTTGCGCAAATCACCATTTGATCTTTCGTCATCACATCATGCGCACCAAGAACTTGTGAGTGGCATGACAACCGAAATGTCTGGCAGAACGCTTGCTCTCCTAGAGATTACTCACTGGTTGGAGACAGTGCTGTTTCTCGGTTGGGTGGCATTGTTTTTCGTAAACTCGAATCCGGCTTCAATTGCTATAGCTGTTGTTGTGGCTCTTGTAATTTGGTTTCTAGAAATTGTTATTGATAGCAATGCTGCGCGTGTAAAATGGCAACTTATGTTGTTTAGCGCATGGGCTGTCGCATTTATTTGTGGCGTAGCGAATTTGTTTGTTCTTTTAGTCTTTTAGTTTGGGTGATGCATTTTGAGTAATAAGACCACATATCTATCAAAATCTCCATGGGTCATCCATTATGATGCCTCTAGTTGTAACGGTTGTGACATTGAAGTTTTAGCAACTCTTTGTCCTGGCTTTGATGCTGAGCGTTTTGGCGTAATCAACACTGGCAACCCAAAGCAGGCTGACATTTTTATGGTCACGGGCTCGGTTAACGAAAGAAACATCAGTGTTATTAAAGAAATTTATAACCAGATGCTTGAGCCAAAAGTAGTAGTCGCTTGTGGAATTTGTGCCTGTTCAGGAGGCGTCTTTCACGATTGTTACAACGTGATTGGTGGCGTTGACCAAGCAATTCCTGTCGATGTTTATGCGCCTGGTTGTGCAGTTCGTCCCGAGACATTAATTGATGCCGTTATTGAGGCATGTGCAATTCTTGAGGAAAAAGCCGCAGCAATGAATAATCCGAATAAGCCAGCGCAAGATAGTCCAAGTGACTCTGATGAAAATGAAAGTGCATCGGAAAAAACAGAAGATGAGTCAGTTGCTGTTGAGAGCAGTGATGAGACAACAACTTCAGCAACGGATGGTGCTGAGTCGAATAGTAAAAACTAAGAGAAAGAGGTGAGTTATGCAATTTAAACAAGAGTATGCACCTCTTGCACCTGCTCAAATACATGAGTTGGCACAGCAAATGCTTGATGAGGGCAGTCGCTATGTCCAAATTCTTGCAGTAAACAACGATGATGACATTGATCTTGTTTATAGCTTTATGACTCGTGACGGTGAGTTAAAAGACTTCAACGTAGATCACCTTGCAAAAGATGCTTCGGTTGAATCAATTTCTGATTTATATTTTGAAGCCTTTGTTTGCGAGAACGAGATTCACGATTTATTTGGAATATCTTTTAACAATCTCGTGCTTGATTTTGCAGGCAAGTTTTATGCATTATCTGAAGAAAAACCAATGACTGTAATTTCGGCTAAAGAGCTTGCAAGAAGAGAGAAAGAAGCTAAAATTGCAGCTGCAAAGGCAGCAAAAATTGCGAAGGCAAAAGCTGAGGCAGCGGCAAAAAAAGCGGCAGCTAAAAATGAAGGAGAGGAGGAATAATGGCTAAATCATCGGTAATACCTTTTGGTCCGCAGCATCCTGTTCTTCCTGAACCGCTTCATTTAGATCTCATTGTCGAAGATGAAAAAGTAATCAAAGCTGTTCCTCAAATTGGCTTTGTTCATCGTGGACTTGAGAAGATGGTTGAAAAATATGACTATCATCAGTTCATTTATTTTGCGGAAAGAATTTGTGGAATTTGCGCTTTTGGTCACACGCTGGGTTATGCAGAAACCGTTGAGAAGCTCATGAATGTTGAAGTTCCTGAGCGTGGCCAATATCTGCGTGTTATTTTGCATGAATTATCAAGAATTCATTCTCATTTGCTTTGGCTGGGACTTGCGGCAGATGCTTTTGGTTTTGAGTCGTTGTTTATGCATTGCTGGAGACTTCGCGAACATGTTCTCGATATTTTTGAGAAGACGACTGGTGGACGCGTAATTTTGTCTGCCAACCAGGTTGGTGGTGTTAAGCGCGATATTGAAAACTCTGAGCTTTCGGCAATTTGTGACATCCTTGACGGGCTAAAGCCTGATTATGCAAAAATTACCAACACTTTGTTAAAAGACTCAAGCATCAAAAACAGATGCGTTGGTGTTGGAACAATTACAAAGGAAGAAGCACAGAACCTATCAATGGTTGGTCCTTTTGGACGTGCAAGTGGGCTTGAATATGACGTTCGTTCATTTGGAAAAGGCGCATATGCTAATCTTGACAGCTTTGAACCAATTACTTCAAATGAGGGTGACTGCTATGCTCGCATTAAAGTTAGAATGAAAGAAGTTCTTCAATCAATTGACATCATAAAGCAAATGGTTGATAAGATTCCCTATGGTGAAATTGCTGTGACAGTCAAGGGAGATGTTCCAGACCGTGCTCAGGCATCTAATGTGCTCGAGCAGCCTCGTGGCGAATGTTACTATTATGCTCGCGGAAATGGCACTGTTAACCTTGCCCGCATGAGAATGAGAACTCCGACCTCACAAAACATAGCTGGAATGACAGCAGCTTTGCAGGGTTGCGATTTGGCTGACGTTAATATGATTATCCTAACAATTGACCCTTGCATTTCATGCACTGAGAGATAGGGGAAGGTTTATGGGTGTATTAAATTTCGTCACAATGACAATTCCTAGCATCTTCAAGAAGAAGGAGACGCTAACATATCCTGTCGTTAAAAAAGAGCCATATCCTGGGCAAAAAGGCAAAATTGTTATCGATGCTGACAAATGCATTTTGTGTGGCAGATGCGCAAAAACTTGTCCTTGTGATGCAATTGATGTTTCGAGACCAAAGAAGAGCTGGTCGATAGATCACTTCAGATGCATTACTTGTTCATCTTGTATCGAGGTGTGTCCAAAGAAGTGTCTTTCAATGGACCCTCAATATGAGTCGGTTGCACGTGTTAAAGTTGCTGAAGTTGTTGAAGTAAACCTTCCAGAGAAGAAGCCAAAACCAGCTGAGAATTCGGACAATGAGATATAATCTCCTTCGTGGAAAATTCGCAGGTAACAGCTAACGAAGAAGAGGTATCAAGCAAGATTCTCACAGTTCCTAATGTAATTTCGTTCATTAGGATGTTGCTTGTTCCTGTTTTCTTTATCCTTCTCACAAACGGTCAGAGGATACCAGCATTGGTTGTTTATGCCGTGTCCGCTTCAACTGACTTTTTGGATGGTCAAATTGCACGTCGCTGTCATTGTGTCTCGCGCCTCGGACAACTTCTAGACCCTTCAGTTGACACTCTTTTGATGGTTTCTGGCGTAGTCGGAACATGGCTTTATTGTGGTCTGCCAACTTGGGTTTTAATTGTCGTTTTTGCTCGAGAAGTGTTTGTTTTGAGCGGTGGTTTTTGGCTTTTGCATGTTAAGCACATTCGCATTCCAGTTGTTTATCCTGGGAAAGTGGCAACTGCTTTACTGTTTTTTGGCATGTGTTTACTGTTTTTAAATGAAGCAGGGTTATGGTTTGTATATTTTGGTGTAATCTTGCAGTTGGCAGTTACCGTCTATTATGTTTATAAGGGAGTTCTGGCCCTAAAAACCTGTGATTAGGAACTATGCCAACTAAAAGAAAGCCGACAAGAAGAACAACATCAACAGATAAGAAACCTCAAGCGTCACGCACTAATACAGACGCTCGTGAGGCGGTCTCTGGCCCGCGAAATAATTCTAAGTTTTCTTCTGATAGCCTCTCAACTGAAAAGACTAGAAATCGCAAACGATCAGTTTCTTCTTCTGCAAGAATTCCAAGAGAACTAACGAAAAGTAGCTCTATTTCTGGAGGATCTAGTCGTAAATCCAGGGCTAACTCAAAAAACAAGTGCACAAGCATTCAACTTGAATCGTTTAATACTCAGAAAAGCAACAGTTCATCGATTGCAGGAGCTTTGAGCTCTGTTGGCAGTTCAATTGCCCACTTGTTTTTATCTCTAAGTTCTAGAACAAGAATAATTCTTATTGTAATTCTTGCGCTTCTTTTCTTTTTTGCTGTTGACACCGCCAGCTATGCAAACAAGTTTTATTCTGGTGTAAAAATTGGCGATGTAGACGTTAGCGGAATGAGTGTTGATGAAGCTAGAGATGCACTCAAGTTGCATTATGATGACAACTTAAACAATAAAACCATCTATGTTTTTACTGATGAAACTTCTTATAACGAAGTTAATCTTGACGACTACTTCGAACAGCAAGACAAGATTGCAGAACAAATTACTTCACTAGAGCAAACCAACGACGCAAAAATCCTCCAAACGAGTGCTCATGAAATCGGTGCTCACTACAACTATGACAAAGCTATAAACGATGCTTTCAAAGTTGGGCATGGTCTCAATATTTTTGAGCGTATTGGTGCAAGGCTTTTAAAAAACGTGACTCCACTCAATCTTGAAACAGGTGATGGTCTTGAAGTTTTCTATTCGAAGGTCGCAGAATCTAGCGGTTATCCTCATGTTGACTATGGAATAGAAGTCACGAATGGTAACGTTAATGTGACAGAAGGCCATGATGGAGAAGCTGTTAATAGGGACTATTTCTTAACTTCTGTGGTTGATTCATTGAAAGAGCAAACTAAAGATCCAAAGAAGTTGTTGTTTTCAATCGAAGCAGATCCTGTAAAAATTGACAAGGGAGCTGCCGAAACGGTTAAATCCCAAGTAGAAACTGCAATTTCTGAAGGGGCTGTTTTTAACTACAACAACAAAGATATATCGATTTCTAAAGAGCAAATGGGAGATTGGGTAACAACGCGCATTGATAAGTCGAAAAGCGCATGGAAGCTAATTGCTACTGTTGACGATAACAAGGCTATGCAATCTCTTTCTTCATTCATTGCTGATGAATATGGCAGATCGAAAATGGCTTTGAATATACAGAAAGACGATGCGGGTAATATTAAGATAAATCCAGTCGGAGATGATCCTATTCCGGATTTACAACAGGCGGTAAATGTTGTAAAAGAGAACTATTTTTCAGAACATGTAAAACGCGACAAAATTCAAATTAACGACAGCTCGCAGAGAAGCGATTTTGATTTTCAAACAGCGCTAAATCTTGGGTTAATAACAAAAGTTTCATCTTTTACAACGCAGTTTACAAACACATCTTCAACCGCCAACAGAAATCACAACATTGCACTTGTTTCTGAGACTATATCAAACACGATAATTTCTAAGAATAATGGAGAGTTCTCATTTAACACTGCCTCTGGGCCTTGCGATGCCGAGCATGGCTATCTTGATGCTGGAACTCAAGTAGGTGGTCAAATTGTCCAAGAAGCCGGTGGGGGAATTTGTCAAGTTGCAACAACTGTTTTTAATGCTGCATACAATGCTGGTCTTCCAATCACAGAGCGCCACAACCACGCTTTGAGAAACCTTTCATATCCCGATGGGCTTGATGCTGCAGTTTATGTCAATGAGGAAAACCATGCCTGGGACAATGATCTCAAATGGGAAAACGACACAGATTCTGATCTTTTGCTTGTCGCTACACACGATGACAGCTCTGTAACTGTGACGCTTTATGGAGTGCCAAACGGAAGGACGATTCAATCGATTCCAGGTGAGTTCACAGAAGGGGAGAAGCATAAGATTATTTTTGAGGACAACGCATCTCTTACAGAAGGGCAGTGGACAGTAAAAACAGTTGGTACAGATGGTACTGATGTTACTGTTGAGCGTAAAGTTTACGATGCCAATGGCAATTTGTTGTATGACAACTTTTTCTCATCTTCCTATTCAAAACAAGATGAAGTAATTTATGTTGGACCAAATGCCGACACTGAAAAAATCAAAGAACTCAGAGGCTACACCGAGTAAATATGAATACACAAGAAAATAAATACAAATCATTCATTAAGCGCACAACTTCAATCGTTGTGGCTGTAGTCTTTTCTCTTTCATTAACTTGCACTCCATCGTCATTTGCATTTGCTGATTCTCGTTCAAGCGACTATATAGTTTCAGGAAATGTGGAAGAGCGTGGTCTTGGAGCATCTGAGGCACCCAACATTTTTGCCACAAATGCAATTTTGAAAACTTCAGATGGAAAAGTGTTATTTTCACGTGATGCTGATGCGGAAGTGAAAATTGCAAGTTTAACTAAGATTATGACAGCAACTGTTGCTCTTGAGAATTCTTCATTAGACAAACAAATTGTTGTAAGCGAAAATGCGGTTTCAACTGGAGGTTCAAACGCAGGACTTTCAGCAGGTGACACTATGACTTTGTCAGAAGCTCTTTATGCACTCATGATACCTTCAGGAAATGATGCAGCAACCGCCATTGCTGAGAGTGTTGGCAAAGATCTCGCAAACACAAGTGACAGTCAGGCAGGTTATGACGCTTTTGTTGCAAAAATGAACTCAAGAGCGTCTGAACTCGGTTGCACCCACACAAAATTTACCAATCCTCACGGTCTAGACGAAGATCAATTTTCATCCGACAGTCACAGTTCTGCTAATGATTTGATGACAATAATTGAAAATGCGATGAAAATTGATGCTTTTAAGGAAGCTGTTAAGAACTCGTCACATGATTTGTCATACACAAACAATGGCGAAAAAAAGACTAAGACTTTAGAGTCAACAGATGAACTTCTTGATGTGTATGATGGTGCTTGTGGAATTAAAACTGGAACGACTGACCTTGCAGGCTATTGTTTTGCTGGAGCGTGTGAGCGTGATGGTGTGATGCTTTATTCTGTAGTGCTTGGATCAAGTGATGATTCTACTCGTTTTGAAGACACAAAAAATCTCTTTAACTGGTATTTTAACAACGTTGTTGATTATAAGTTTTCTAATGCAGAAAATGACATTGTTGCACAAGTTTCAAATTCTGCCTGGCTCGACAAAACAATAGCTGCCAAGCTAGAAGACACTTCAGCTTCAGCCAAAGTTTTCAAATATGATGGAAATGTCTCACAGCATTTTACATTTAATAATGTTTCTGGTGCTGTAAAAGCTGGTGATGTTGTTGGGCATGTTGACTTCATCCAAGATAACAAGGTTATCTCTGCTCAAAACGTTGTAGCTGCTGAAGATTGTGACGCTCCTGATTTCTTAACTTCGCTCTCTTTTGGTCTAACTCGTTTTGTTCATAACTTCACAGGAGAAGCAAATTCCGCAACGACGCAGATTTTAAACGACACCCCGCTTCTGATAAAATTTAACTAGTTCACAAAACGTACTTTAATTACTATTTTGGAGGAACAATGTTTGACAAATGCCCAGTGTGCGAAAGCAAAATTGAAGATGGGATTGAGAGGTGTCCTGTTTGTGGCTTTCAATTGATTGGTGCTACTCAGCAATTTTCTCCAGTTCAATTTAGTGGCTCTTGTGCGACTCCTTCACAGCAACCAGAGCCTAATTCCAAGACTGCCTATATCCTTGTTCTTTCAGGCATTACAAAAGGTTCACGTTACGAGTTGAAGCAGGGGACAGAGCCCACCTCGATTGGTCGCGACCCTAAACGTGACATTTTTTTAAATGATATGACTGTTTCCCGAAATCATGCTTCCATTGTTTTCGAACAAAATGAATGGATTATCCGAGATGAGGGTTCTTTTAATGGAGTTTGGGTCAACAACAAAAGTGTTGAGACTAAAGTTCTTCAGAATGGAGACATTATTCAACTTGGGAACTTTTCTCTAGAATTTCAATGTTATGTAAAATAGGGCTGTGATGTTATGCCTTCGCTAACATCATTATTAGCTAAAGCGACCGAAGATCTTGGGGGCGAGCCAAAACAATTTGTTGCTGTTGCAAAAAACAACACGGCCTATAAATCTGCAATTCGAAAAGTTTGGCGTGATGATGCTTCTTGGAAAATGATTTTGGAGCACACAAATGCTTTTTATGTGCGTGAGGATAATCGTCCAAAAAAAGGTCCTGAAAAGAATAGGAAGCATTTCATTGCTGAAGTTGTCATTGATGACCCTCTAATTCGCTCTGAAATTGACACTCATCGAGAAATTATTTTTTGTCATTTGAAAATGCTTGGATTAGACGTTGATGAATTAAAAATAATTCCTGCAAAGGGAAACATGAGAAACAGGCATCCTTTTCAATAAGCTGCCTGCATATAGCCAATTTTGGCTATATTTATTTTCACAATGGTGGCAGGGCAAAAGACAACACTGGATTTACCAACTTCCACATCATCGTCTACGCTTGTGTCAATGAAGTGGCATTCTTCTTTGTTAGCTACATTACTCGCATATCTGCCAGTTATGCTCGTTTAATTGATGACTTCATCTAGACCGCTCACACTTTTGCCAGCTATGCTGATTGTTGACGATAGTAAACTCACTAACACTTGAGTTAGTTAGCTGGTTTTAACCTTATTTAGTCAGTTACGCTCGCTCATTTGCCTTTCGTGTCTTCATTTTGGTCGTCGTCAGCTTTGCTGCCGGTGCTTACTTTCTTGCGGCGCATGCGTGGATTGTAGTAGTGTTGCAGCACAGGCTCGAGAAGATGCAACTTAAGTATTGCATATCCTGTAATCCCAGCAGCAACAAGCAAGCTAACAGGTTTGGCTATTCCTTCAAATTCTGCAAAGACTAAACCGCAAACAGAAAGAACGGCCGACCACGCCCACATAATGAGCACGGTTTTTCGTTGTGAAAATCCTGCTTGCATTAGGCGATGGTGAATGTGCCCTTTATCAGGAGAGCCAACAGGTTGATGTGCTTTTTTGCGGCGGATTATAGCGACAAATGTGTCTGTAATTGGAACTCCTGCGGCCAAAATCGGGACCAACAATGAAAAAACAAATGCAGTTCTTGCAATTGCTAAAAGTGAAATTATCCCTAGACACAAACCCAGAGTTAAACTTCCAGAATCTCCCATGAAAATGCGTGCTGGGTGAAAGTTGTATTTCAAAAAACCAACGCAAGCACCAATTAGAATGATTGAAAAAATCATTGCATCAATTCTGTTGGCAAGTGCACCATAAATGCCAATTGTAAGAGCAGTTATGCAACTGATTCCAGAAGCCAGGCCGTCGAGTCCGTCAATTAAATTGATAATGTTTGCAAAAGCTACAAGATAAAAAATGGTGATTGGCCAGGCAAGTATGCCAAAACGAATGATTTCTCCTGCTACAAAAGGATTTTGAACGAAAGCGAATTTGATTCCGCCGGCACAAACAATTGTTGCAGCGATAATTTGCCCAACAAGCTTAGTTCGTGCGTGAAGACCAACAATATCATCGATTAGCCCTGTCACGAACATAACCACAACTCCGAAACACACAAGTGGATAGTTTATTCCTCCAGCAAGAAATGAAAGCTGATGTCCAAACCAACCAAAGTAGTGTACTCCAATGTTCAGTATGAGGTAGGAAATTGATATCCCGCCGAATATTGCAATGCCGCCCATGCGAGCGACAGGTTCTTTGTTTACTCGTCGTTCGTCAGGGTAGTCGATTGCATCAAAATTTAAGGCAACTCTCTTTGCGAATGGGGTTAGCGCAATAGTCGAAATTAACGCTACGGCAAAAAGCGTCAGAATCTCTATGTAATAGGCAATACTCAGATTGAAGTCCAATATTTCTTAACTGTTTTAGTAAACTACGACAAGCTACTATTAGTCTAAATTCTTTTTTCCATTAAGGTTCCTATTTAAAGCTTATGAGTTTGGCTATGCCCCCACAACGCCGATTGTTCAAAAACTCAAGTTGCTTCAATTTTGGCCCTGCTTTTTGTGGAAGCTCAATTCCATTAACTTGATAGCAAAATTTAAACATTCCACAAATAACCAACGCCTCGAACAGTTTCTAATCGTTGTGCGTTTTCTGGACCAATTTTTGCCCTAATGCGTCTTATGTGCACATCTACTGTTCTTGATCCACCTAAATAATCAAAACCCCAAACGCGTTTTAAAAGTTCGTCTCGCGAATATGAATGATTTGGGTGCGTAACCAAAAAAGCAAGCAGTGCATATTCCAAATAGGTCAAATCAAGCGGAATATCATTAACGTGAACTTGGTAAGTTCCGAGGTTAATAGTCATGCTTCCACAAGTTATAATTTCGCTTTTTGATGTTTCGGTTCCCGGAAAGAGTAAATTCTTAATTCTGGTCGAAACTTCAGCCTCGCTTGCATCTGACACTACAAAATCGCAGTTCAAATGCACTGGCAAACGGAAAGTGTCAACATCTTTTTGTGGACAAACAAACAAAATTGATTCGGCACCGAAAGTTGAAAACTTGTTTTTTGCCGTTCCTTCATCACCCATTCCACCTTCTGGCAGCTCAAAAATTACCAAGCTAGCTCCCTGAAGGTGGGAAGAGTTTTGAAACGATTGGTCATAACGACATGTCATTAAGTCGATATCAAAAACTTTCAATACATCTGCAAATTTCTTTGCACATTCGACAGTGTCTGCAACAAACAATACTTTCTTTTTCATCTACAACACCGCCAAATAGTTCTCGAGTTCATATTCATCAACCATGGATATGGCTTTATGCCATTCAGCTTTCTTTACTTTGAGCAGATAATCAAAAACAGAGTCTCCCAATGTTTTGCGCATGAGTTCACTTTGTTCAAAGCAATCAATTGACTGTCCCAATGTGTAGGGGAGGGTGTCTGATTCCAATTTTGTCTTCTTGGAATCTTCGATTGGTTCTTCGAGCTGCAAACCTTCCTCAATGCCAGCTAATCCGGCGCTAATAATTGCTGCTAGTGCAAGATATGGATTGCAAGCTGGGTCTGGATTTCTCAGTTCTATTCTTGAGCAATCTTCGGTGTTTGGTCTGTGACCTGGCACTCTGATTACTGTAGAACGGTTGTTCCTAGACCATGCAATTCGATCGGGCAAACAAGCATCAGAAATAATTCGCTTGTATGAGTTTTGGTATTGGTTGGTGACAAGACAGAACTCTTTCATGTATTTCAAAATACCTGCGGTGAATTGTTTCGCTGTCGTGCTCAAACAGTATTTATCTCCTGAATTCTCAGCAAAGAAAGCATTATCACCATTTTCGTTCGAAAGATGAATGTGCAGGTGCATGCTGCTTCCTGGCTGGTCGTTTCGAGGCTTTGGCATAAATGATGCGTAAACGCCATGTTTTAGAGCAATTTCTTTGACAGCAAGCTTGTAGGTCATAATAGAGTCGGCCATCGATAAGGCGTCCTGTGTTCTCAAGTCGATTTGATTTTGAGAAGGACCAGCTTCATGTTGCGATTGCTGAACTGGAATGCCAATGCTTTCAAGTGTGAGAACAGTGTCTCTGCGCAAATCGGTTGCGCTGTCAAGGGAAGTTAGGTCAAAAGTTGATCCGTCATCAAGAGGAATTGGTTTGTCTTTGCTCTGAAAATAAAAATACTCAATTTCAGGCTTAACGTTTACTATGTATCCCATTTTTGAAGCCTTTCGCAGGACTTCTTTTAAAATGTGACGTGTGTCTGAAGTAAAAGGAACGCCTTCAGGAGTCTTTATGTTGCAAAACATTCTGGCTACGCAGTTTTCATTTGGTCTCCATGGTAAAATTTGAAAAGAAGAGGCTTCTGGCCAGGCAATTACATCCGATTCGGTTGTTGACTCAAAGCCTGCAATGCAGTTGCCGTCGAGTGGCATGCCAATATCAAAAGCTCTTTCAAGCTCATTTGGAACGATTGCGAAAGATTTTAAGTTGCCAAGAACATCTGCAAACCAGAATCTCAAGAAATGCACGTCTCTGTTGTTAACTGTGTTTAAAACGTAATCTTCTTGAGCACTGTATTGCTTCATTTTGGCTCCTTTAAAAGCTATTTTATGATTTTAATTTTTCCAGCTTCACCATCAGTAATTTTACCAATAATCCAAGGCTCAAAACCACATCTGCTCTTGAATTCTTTTTCAAATACATCACATTTGTCAGGAGAAATTGAGCACAAAAGCCCACCAGATGTTTGTGGATCGCAAAGTACTCCCATGTGGTCGTCAAATTCGACATCATCCATGTCGCCTTTTTCCACAAAATCAGATGCAAATTCAATAATTCCGTCAGTTTTGCCAGGTCTGCAATACAGTTCTGAAAACTCATATGTTCTGTCGTAAAGTGGGAGGTTGTCCCACACAAGTTCAGCACTAACACCAGACGGTTTTAACATCTCATGCAAATGACCAGCAACGCCAAATCCAGTAACGTCTGTAGCAGCGTTAACGTCTGCAAGCATCATCGCTTCTGCACCCGCGCGATTGAGTTCTTTCATATACTTAATGACTTCGGCCATTTGTTCGTCGCCAATGAGGCCAGCCTTAAAAGCACTGTTTTGAATTCCAGTACCAATTTTTTTAGTGTAGTAAAGAATATCTCCAACTTTTGCGCCCTCATTTTTGACTACCTTTTGAGGGTGAACAGTTCCAAAAACCGAAAGGCCATATTTTGGCTCATCATCTTCGATAGTATGGCCGCCGCAAATAACGCCTCCTGCCTCTCTAACTTTGTCGGCTCCACCGCGAAGAACTTCGCCAACAACTTCAGTCCCAACAGATTTTGGAAAAGCAAGAATGTTCATTGCCACCTGCACTTTTCCGCCCATGGCAAAAACGTCAGAAAGCGCATTGGCAGCTGCAATGCAACCAAATTCATAGGGGTCATCAACAACAGGTGTGAAAAAGTCTAGAGTGAGAACAGCTGCAACGTCATCGCTAACTTGATAAATTGCTGCGTCGTCAGCTGTATCAAAACCAAGAAGGAGTCTGCCTCCTAACACAGAAACGTCTTGCTGTATATTAGCAAGAACTTCTGAGAGCTCGCCTGGCCCCCATTTTGCTGCTCATCCGCCTTTTTCCGTGAGTTTAGTTAGACGGACCTTACCATCTGGAAAGACCGTGTCTGCGATTTTGTTACATGACATGGATATGAACCTCTTTAAGAAGTCAGAGAGTTAAATGGCGGGAATGCATGCGAATCGAACACACCCGGGACGTTCTGCATCGTCCCACAACGGCTTTGAAGGCCGCGGGAGCCACCAGGCCCCATCCACTCCCATTTTCAAACGCTATTATTATATCTTAAATAACATGTTTTACGTTGACTTTTGAAGTTATTTTTAATGCTCAAACAGCTTCAATTTTACTTTAAAACTCTGCCTTCTCCTTCACGTTTGGTAAAGCCAATTTTGTCAAAATATTCAAGAATTGGTACTGCATATTTACGCGAAGTGTTCATAGATTCTTTTAAATCAGCAACAGTGCCTCGACCGTCTTTTAACGATTTTTCTACTTCTTTTTTCAAGCGTTTTAAAACGTTTTTTTCAAAATAGAAGTCTTTTCCAATTCTAACGATGTCACCGCTGTTCTCAAGTGCGGTCAACGCTTTTGAACACAGTTTTGTGTCGAGTTTTATTTTTCCAGCAATGTCTTTAATGAAAGGCGGATTTTGATCAGCATCTTTCAAAAGGTTTAATACCTTAGTTTCTGCTTCTCCTTGAACTGCCTTTGCTCCAGCTCCAGCAGAAGTGTGAGAAATCTCGCCGCCATTGACAAAGACAGCACCTCGCTCGACAAGTCTTCCCAGCAAAGCATCAAAAACCTCTGAGTCGATGTGGGAAAATGATAGTTCTTTTAAATGCTCTTTTGAAACACCTGTTGCAGTTGGTTCTTTAGCATGAAAACGTTTTAGCGCAGCTTCAATTGTGTTAATGCAGTTGTTAAATATTTCTTTGGTTGCAAAAATGCAGCATTTTTGGTCAACGCAAACCGATTTATCAACTGCTTTCATTTTTATGAGAGACACTTTGCAGTCGTCTTCAGAAAGCCCACAGAATCGAGCCAAGCTTTTTGGTGTTATTGGCTGCTGTTGCATTTCAAAAGCAGCTGCAACAATGTCGTCCTGATCACGAGAGGCCAATGCTTTGATTAGCTTCATCTCAGATTCTTTAATGTTAGTTTTGCGTCTTGGATGGCATCGAAGAATGGTCCCGCCACCAATAACTTCAACAGGGGAGTAGCTTCGAACAACATATCTGTCAAGATAACTAACGGGCATCTTTTCATTCGTTCTAATTTGTGCAAAAACTTTTTCCCCTGGGAGCACTTCGTTTTTCCCATTGAATAAAAGAAGGCGTCCAACAACTTCTTTTGTGCCATGTGCAAAGTGAATATTTGAGCCACTTTTAAGTGGTTTTGCACCATCGGCACTCGCTAGATATGTAAATTCCACGTCAAAAGCATCACTTGGAGAAATTGAGTGAGGCGTGGCTAACATATATCCTGGTCGCACATCTTCTGTTGAAACACCAACAAGATTCAGCGCAACACGATTGCCTGCATATGCAGTCTTTTGCGCAACATCATGAATTTGGATTGATCTAACACGAGTCTTTTTTCTAGTTGGAAGGATTTCAAGTGTGTCGTCAAGATTAATTTGTCCGCTCCACAAAGTTCCAGTTATAACTGTGCCAGCGCCTTTAATTGTGAAAACACGATCTATTGGTTGTCTAGCGATTATCCCTTCAAAGTGATGTTCAGTTTTTTCGCAAGCCTTTGCCAAAGCATTGCGAACATCTTCAACACCTTCACCAGTTTTGCTTGAGACTTTTATAATTGGTGAGCCTTCATATGTTGTGCCAATTAGATAGTTGCTGATATCTGTTTCGACAACATCTGCCCATTCTTTGTCAACTGTGTCGCATTTCGTTAGAGCAACAACACAAGTTGGAACGCCGAGCAGTTGCAGCACGCTCAAATGCTCTTTTGTTTGAGGCATAATTCCGTCGTCTGCTGCTATGCACAAAAGTGCCACATCTATCCCTGTGGCACCTGCAATCATTTCGCGCACAAAGCGTTCATGTCCTGGTACGTCAACTACACCTGCATGAATCCCATTCGGAAGTTTGAGCTCTGCAAATCCAAGAGTTATTGTGATTCCGCGCTCTTTTTCTTCAGCCAAACGGTCAGGGTCTTTTCCTGACAGAGCCAAAACAAGACTTGATTTTCCATGGTCAATGTGACCAGCAGTTCCTATGATTACGCTTTTTTTGTGTGACTCAGACATAATCTATTTAACCTTTGATAGATATTCTTTAACCCCATTAACTAGTAAAGGAAAGTCAGACTCTTCTAGCGTTCTTGCATCAAAGTACAAACATTCTTTAGTTAATCTTGAAATAATTGGTGGTTCGCATTCTTGTATTAAATATTTATCAGCTGCCTCGGCATTACCTTTAGTGAAACTTGCGCGCACGCAGTAGGTTTTAATGTCGCACATTGGAAGACTTCCGCCGCCAGCTCTTGATATTTCTTCAATCACTTTAAAAGTAACATCATCAGAGTTAATTTCTTTTTGGAATGCTTTATTTAGTTTTTCTGCACGTTTTTTCGTTAAGGAAGAATCTTCAGTGAGCATTCTTAACGTAGGGATTTTTTTGCGAGCCTCATCTTCATTTAAATAGGTTCGCAATGTGGCTTCAAGCGCAGCTAGTGTCATTTTATCTAGACGTAGGGCACGAGCAAGAGGGTTCTTTTTCAAGCGATCAATAAACTCTTTTCTGCCCACAATAATTCCAGCTTGAGGACCACCCAAAAGTTTATCACCTGAAAAGCTAACTATATCAACGCCAAGTTTTAGTGCATCTGTTATTGTGTGCTCGCCATTTTTCTTGAAGAAATCATCTTCAATCAAGACGCCAGATCCTTGGTCTTCATAAACAATGACTTTATTTTTTTGCCCTGCAACTTTTCTTCTTTTATTTTCGGCTGTGGCAATTTTCTGCAAATCTTTAATTGACACATCTTCTACAAAGCCCTCCATGCGGTAGTTAGATGGATGTACTTTAAGAAGCATGGCTGTGTTTTCGTTAATGTTGTTTTCGTAGTCGGAAACATGTGTTTTGTTTGTTGTTCCAACTTCAATCATTCTTGCGTTTGACATCGCCATAATGTCCGGCACGCGAAATGACCCACCGATTTCTACGAGTTCACCGCGAGACACGATAGCTTCATATCCTTTTGCAAACTCATTTAAAACCATCATCACAGCAGCTGCATTGTTGTTAACTGCAATTGCCGCTTCAGCTCCAGTTAAAGTGCAAATCAACTGTTCAATGTGCGCATGCCTTGAACCTCGTGACATAGTTTTTGTTGAATACTCAAGAGTGGAATAGCCTCGTGAAACATCATTGACCGCCTTAATTGCTTCGTCGCAAAGGGGGCTTCTTCCTAGGTTTGTGTGGATAATAACGCCGCTTGCATTAACTACATGTCGCAAAGATGGTTTGATTAACTGCAATGCGTGAACACAACTTTTGTGTGCAATCTCGTCAGTTGTTGGAATTGTGTATTCATCAGAAACACCAGCTTTAATGTCTTCACGAATTTCATCTAAGATATCACGAACAGCGGTTTTTAAAAAGTCGTGAGCTAAAGCATGTCTTAAAGTAGTGATGTTAGAATTACTCATTACCTCATCAACTTGAGGAAGACCTCTGAGCATTTCATTTAATTTATTTCCTTTAATCGCGTTTTTAGAGCTCTTCTCAGTAACCATTTTTGTTACTGTAGCTTTTTCGGTATCCGCTGTTTTCTTCATATATAAATGTATCCCTTTTATAAATGGTGAAATATCAAACTAATTATTGCACGATTTGTTTATAAAAACGTCGATGGCAGAATATGCATTTTTTCATTGCAAAATGTATTTACAGACGCTTTATTTTAGCAAACTTAGAAAAGCATATTACTTCAAAAGAAAAAGTGCTCGCGTTATGAAAAAGTAATTAGTTTAACTGCAATTTTGCTTCAATTAATTATTAAACTCGTTTTTGAGAATATGGTCGTTTCTCGGTAAAACTGCTTGATTTGTGGACTATAATTGCGACAGGGATTAGGAGTATATATATTGGGACGGGGTTATCTGTGTTTCCCGACTGTTTAAATAGATGTTCTTTGTTTGGGCTATCTGCTGGGTCAAAGACTCATCGCAATTCTCAATTGAAAAATCTTTTAATCCGTTATTTTGAAGTTTCAGAGAGTGATTCTCTCTGTTCTTTTTCTGTGAGTCTTATTAAAGTACAGGAAAGGTGGTAGCAATGGAAATGCTCTTCATCTCGGCTGGGATTTCTGTTGTGGGCGCAATTGTTGCAATCCTAATAAGTAAGGCAGAGTCTGCTTCTAAAACTTTGGCTTGCATATTTGGCATTGTTTCAGCATGCTTTGCAATCGGTGCTGGCATAGCTGGTATTTTTGCCCCAACGGCAATCGCGTCATTCACAACACCGTTTGCTTTTGCAAACTTTACGGTGATACTGAATCCTTTGTCTGGCCTGCTGCTGGTTGTAATTAACTTGCTAGCTTTGGTCGCCTGGATTTATGGCTTCTCCTACTTCGATGAATATCATGGTCACGGGATGGGTTCAATCGGCTTCTTTATGAATTTGTTCATAGTTTCAATGAACATGGTTCTCACCGTTGATAACGCCTTTTGGTTCTTGGTTTTCTTCGAACTGATGTCGCTCACATCTTACTTCCTAGTAATTGTTGAACAGAATAAACAATCAATTCGTGGTGGCTTCCTTTACTTAATCATGGCTCACATTGGATTCTTGATGATTATGATTTCATTCCTTATCATGGGAGGAATCACAGGAAGTCTTGACTTTGCAGCATTTAGGGCTGCTTCGTTTGATCCCGGAATTGCATCTCTTGTGTTCATGCTTGCATTCTTTGGATTTGGTTGCAAGGCTGGCATGTTCCCATTCCATTCATGGCTGCCACAAGCACATCCTGCTGCTCCTTCAAACGTTTCAGCTTTGATGTCAGGTGGCATGATTAAAATCGGCGTCTTCGGCATAGTAAAAGTTGGAATTGACCTTCTTCAAGGATCTGAGGTGCAACTTTGGTGGGGTCTTGTAGTTCTCACAATTGGCGCTCTTTCTTCAGTTCTCGGTGTTGCCTATGCTTTAGCTGAACACGACATTAAAAAACTTCTTGCCTACCACTCAGTAGAAAACATCGGAATTATTCTTCTTGGTGTCGGCATTGGATTTATGGGAGTTGCTGTTAACCAACCGGTACTCGCAGCGCTTGGTTTTATGGCGGGCTTCTATCACCTTTTGAATCATGCAATGTTTAAAGGGCTTTTATTCCTTGGTGCAGGTTCAGTACTTTTCTCAACAGGAACAAGAAATATGCAGATTCTTGGTGGCCTTCAAAAAGTGATGCCAATTACAGGTGTGTGCTTTTTGCTTGGATCACTTGCAATTTCTGCAATACCTCCTTTGAACGGCTTTGTTTCAGAATGGTTTACCTACCAGTCAATGATAACGACTGCAATGGCAGGAGATTTAGTTATTAAGATTTTTGCAGCTTTTGCAACTGTTGCTCTTGCAATCACGGGCGCATTGGCGGTAACTTGTTTCGTTAAGTGCTATGGAGTGACTTTCTTAGGTCGCCCACGTTCAGATCAGGCTGCCAATGCAAAAGAGGTTCCTGTTCCAATGACAATCGCGATGATTGTTTTAGCAGTTGTTTGCGTTTGCCTTGGTTTGGGTGCGCCGTTCGTGGCTCCAATTATGGAAGGAATTGCAGCTTCAACGCTGGGCCAAATGAACATCATTACTTCATATGGCACATGGGTTGTAAATCCAGTTATTGGGTCAGTTGTCTCAACACCTCTTGTAGCAATTCTTCTCATTTCGTTTGTCCTGCTTGTTCTTGCATTTAAGATGGCATTTTCAAAGTCGAAAGTTTCATGCGATCGCGAACCATGGTCTTGTGGTTACAACACAGAAACTGGAATGGCTATTACAGCTGGGACAGTGGGAGCTGAGGTGCAAATGTTCCTAAAGCCAATCTATGCAGCCAGAACAGCGATTACTTCGACTTCTACTAAGTTCACCAATTTCTTTAATGCAACAGTTCATGGTGCGCAAAAAGCTGAAACTGTTGGCGATAAATACATTGTTGATGCAGTTGCTGCATTTATCTCTTGGGTTGGAAAGCAAGCTCAAAAGATAGAACATGGTAACTTCAGAATTTATGTTATCTACATTGTTGTCGCGCTTGTTGTCTTCTTGGCAATGGCCGTGGGTCTTAACTAAGGGGGTTAAAGGATTATGATTAGCATTTTAATTGCCATAGTTCAAGCCTTACTTGTTGTCCTGATTGCTCCTCTAGTTTCAGGCACTTCAAGATGGCTTCGTGCCAAGATGCACTCCAGACGTGGACCAAGCATTTTGCAAGACTACTATGACATTGCAAAACTCTTCAAGCGTGAAGATGTTCATTCAGAAGAATCAAGTTTTGTTCATCGCATCACACCAATACTTTTCTTCGCTACAATGCTTGTTTTAGCTGTTGGTGTGCCAATGATTACAACTTATTCACCAATTCCAGCGCTTGGTGATGTCATCTTGGTGGTTTACTTGCTTGCGTTATCGCGTTTCTTCTTCTCGCTTGCATCGATTGACTCAGGTGACACCTATGCAGGACTTGGCGGTGTTCGTGAGCTGCTTGTTGGCGTATTAGTCGAACCAGCAATGATGTTGTCTTTAGTTGTAGTTGCTCTGGCAACAGGAACAACATATCTTGGTGGCATGGGCTACATGATTTCAAACCTGTTTGTGATTAGTCCAATTGGCGTTATTGTTGCGGGTGTTGCTTTCGCTGCAGCTTGTTATGTTGAGCTTGGTAAAGTTCCTTTTGATATGGCTGAAGCGGAACAGGAGATTCAAGAGGGACCTCTTGCAGAATATTCTGGACCTTCACTTGCACTCATGAAGATGGGAATGTCAATGAAGCAAATTATCGTTGTTTCATGGTTCCTTGCAATCTTCATTCCATGGGGAAGCGCTATGGATGCTAGCATTGTTTCTCTTCTAATCGGACTTGTGGTCTGGTTCGTTAAAGTTGGCGTTTTCTTCCTGATTTGCGGTGTTATTGAAAATGCACTCATCAGAGTTAGATATAAGTTTTTGGGAACCAAAACGTGGGCAATCGTTGGCCTTTCGGCTTGTGGCTTCTTGCTCTGCATTTTGGGAATTTAAGGGGGATCAACGATGGCTAGTTTATCAATAATGTCCATTGCATCGATACTTGTTCCATTTATCGTTGCCTTTATCATCGTTGTCTGCCCTCAGAAATGCGCAAAATGGCTGTGCATTGCTGCAGCAGCAGTTTCGACTTGCTTAACAATTGGAGTTTGGGTAACTCTTGCAAGCAACGGCGCTGAAACACAAACACTCACGATTGCTGCTCTGGGAGATGCAACAATCATTTCGTTCATCTTCGATAAGGTGAGCGTAATGCTTGCTCCATGCTTTGTTGGAATTGGTCTCATTATTTCAATTTACTCTGTCGGTTACATGAACGATAAGAACCGTGAACATCCTGATGTTCCGCGTCGGCGCTTCTATGCTTTCTTTACAGTGTTTATTGGAGCAATGGCTGGTCTTGTTTATTCAAACACAATCCTTTCGCAGCTCATTTTCTTTGAGATTACAGGAGCTTGTTCTTGGGCTTTAATTGGTTACTATGGCACACCTACTGCTCAAAAAGCAGCAATGAAAGCTCTAATTTTGACTCACATTGGTGCTCTTGGACTCTATATTGCAGCAGGTTGTTTGTATCTACAAACTGGAACTCTTGAAGTGACAGCAATTGCAAGCCTTGATGATTATTGGAAAACGTTCGTTCTTGTTTGTGTAATCATCGCTGCTTGGGGTAAATCAGCCCAACTGCCTTTCTACATGTGGTTGCCATCTGCCATGGAGGCTCCAACGCCAGTTTCGGCGTATCTCCATGGTGCATCAATGGTTAAAGTTGGTGTAGCTGTTTTGGCAAGATGTCTGATGAGCGCAGGAGTCATTCCTGAGCCCGTTGGCTGGGTTATTGTTATCGGTGCAATTGCGACAATGATTTTCTCATTCATAATGTATCTGCCACAAAAAGACATGAAGAGACTGCTTGCATTCTCAACAATTTCTCAGTTGTCCTACATCTTCTTGGGCTTTGGTTTCTTCGTTTTTGGTTCACAAATGGCTTTCAATGGTGGTGTCCAACACATTTTCAACCATGCATTTGCAAAGACTCTCTTCTTCTTGGTAGCTGGCGCTTTTAGCTACACAATGGGAACGAGAATGCTTCCACAAATTAAAGGTGTCATAAAGAAACAACCACTTCTTGCAGTAGGCTTTGGATGCGCTGCTCTTGCTATTGCAGGATGTCCTCCATTTAACGGATTTTTCTCAAAGTTCTCAATCATTGCAGGTTCATTTGAAGCTGCACAAGGCAATTGGCTTTTGATGCTAATCGTTGTTGTTTTCCTGATTGAAACTGTTGGATGCTTTGCTTGGTTTCTCAAATGGATGGGTCAAGTTCTTCCAGGCGAGCCTTCAGAAGTTGTTGAAAAATCGCAAAAGCTTCCAGTTTACATGGTTATCGCTTTTGTGGTGTTGATCATAATGACAGTCTGCTCAAGCTTTATAGCAGCTTCTTGGATTGGATAGGGGGTCTTTCATGAGCGGATACGCACTAGTAAACGTACTTGGTTGCTTTCTCATCCTCACGTCTCTAATCGTGATTTTGATGAAGTCACCAAAAAGCACTGCCTATGCATATGGGGTGCAATCACTTGTTTTAGTTGGGATCTTCATTGCATTGGGTGTAACTACTGGTTCAACAGAGTTGTTTACCTGGTCAGGAACTGCTTTCTTTACAAAAGTAATTTTTGTGCCTGCTGTTGTTCTTTTCACATTGAAGAAGATGGGCAACCCCGATGAAAAGATTGAACCTTTGGTAAAACCAATTGTCACTGTGATTCTTGCAGTTGTTGAAGTCGCAATTTGCTATCTCATTGTTCAATACATCAAGCTTCCAACCACAACAGAAGTTTTACCAGCTCTTGCTGTTTCTCTGGCACACTTCTTTATTGGTCTGACATGCATCATTTCACAAAGAAACATTGTGAAACAAATGTTTGGTTATTGCTTAATGGAGAATGGTTCACACTTAACACTAGCTTTGCTTGCCCCACAGGCTCCAGAGCTTGTCGAAATTGGTATTGCAACCGACGCGATTTTCGCTGTCGTAATCATGGCAATTATTGTTTACCGTGTGTACAAAAAGGTAAACACAATGAATTCTGACGAGTTAATGGAATTGAAGGGATAGGGGATAAACATGGATTATTCAACACTTATGATTGCAATCATGGTTGTTCCGCTTGTTGCGGCTGTTCTGATTGCTTTTCTCCCATCGAAGTCAACTCCAAAAGTCGCCTATGAGGTTATCCATTTTGCTAGCGTTACGGCTGTCCTTGTCATGGCCATTCTCCTCGTAGTTCAAGTTGGCTCAACAGGAAATTCGATTGATGCAGTCGGGATTTGGTTCCACCTCGATGGTTTAGGAATGATTTTCTTAGCCTTAATTGGTGTGATTGGATTCCTGACAGGTTGGTATTCGATTCCATATGTGCGCCACGACATTGAAATTGGAAATGTTGGGCCTGGGCAAGTGAAGTCCTACTATGCATTCTTTAGCTTGTTTGTTTTCTCAATGCTTTTGGTTGTTCTTTCAAACAACATCATTTTGATGTGGGTTGCAATTGAGGCAACAACATTATCAACAGTATTCCTGGTTGGTTGTTACAACCAAAAAACAACCTTGGAAGCCTCTTGGAAATATGTGATAGTTTGCACAGCTGGTGTTGCGTTTGGACTTTATGGCACAGTGCTCATTTATGCAGATGCAGCTTCAATTATGAGCGATCCTCATCAAGCTGTTTTCTGGACTTCATTAGTTCCAATTGCTAAACAGTTTGATGGAATGTTGATTCAAATTGCTTTTGTTTTTGCAGCTATTGGCTTTGGCACAAAGGCTGGTCTTTTCCCAATGCACACTTGGTTGCCAGACGCTCACTCAGAAGCACCTTCGCCAGTGTCAGCTTTGCTTTCGGGCGTTTTACTGAAGTGTGCAATGCTCATCATCATTCGTTTTTACATTCTCTGCATCCAAGCAGTCGGAACATTCTTCCCACAGCTTTTAATGCTCATTCTTGGCGCGCTGAGCGTTGGCGTTGCTGCATTTGCGGTTTTTGCTCAAGACGACTTGAAGAGAAAACTTGCATACCACTCATGTGAAAACATTGGAATTGTTGCCCTTTGCCTTGGCTTTGGTGGTCCACTAGGAATTGCTGCAGCTCTGTTGCACTGTGTAACTCACGGCTTTACCAAAGCGCTCCTGTTCTGCATTTCAGGCAACGTCCTCATGAAATATGGAACTCGTGATTTGAATAAGATTTCAGGCATTTTGAAAGTCGCACCTGCAACTGCAATTTTGATGGCAATCGGCTTCTTCGCACTCGCCGGTTTCCCACCATTTGCAATGTTCTTATCTGAAATAATGGCATTTATCTCAGGAGTAGTTTCAGGACACATCGTTTTGGTTGTTCTGTTTGGAGTGGCATTGACCGTTGTCATTGCTGCATGCGTTCATGTTGTCACAGGATCTGTGTTTGGCGAACCCCCTACAACTGTAAAGAAAGGCGATGTTGGAGCCTTCGCATTGATTCCAGAATTCGCCATGGTTATCGTAATCCTCTGGTTCGGCGTAGCTATGCCTCAACCAGTATTAAACGGGATTGAGTCTGCTACAGCGACCGTTCTGCAGACAGACACAGATGTGTTGCACGAAGCACCTTTGTTTAAAGATGTTTTCGCAGCAACCGAGGGTTAATGTAGGGTAAAGGCTGCATTAACTTGTTTTGAGGGTTTGTGAGAATTTAATTCTCACAGGAGTAAAGAAAGTGAAGGAGGAATTATGAGCGGACAATTTGTTCAAGCAGACCCTGGTCTTTGCATTTCCTGCCAAACCTGCATGGCAGGATGCATGAACAAACATGACGTGCCTGGCGATTTGTCAAAAGCACGTTTAAATGTCGTGCAAACGCTCACGGTATCTGCACCTATCGCTTGTCATCACTGCGCTGACGCTGCATGTGTAAATGCATGCCCTGAAGGAGCACTCTATTATGATGGCGACCGTGTGGCTATCCGTCAGCAAAGATGCATTGGTTGCCGCAACTGCGTTCAGGCATGTCCATTTGGAGCTGTTGAGGTTGTTCCAGTCGACAATGTTCAAATGCTTGGAGGCATTCCAGTTTCAGGAGCAAAGAAATCATTTTTGGTAAAGTGCGACCTTTGCTATGACCGAGAGAATGGTCCTGCGTGCGTTGAAGCCTGTCCAACAAAGGCATTAAGACTCGTAGATCGCGACGAGATGATGGCAGACAGAAAAGATAAGTTCCAACAAGAAGCCAAGAGACTAGAAGCTCATTCTTCACTTCCAGTCTATGGCGCTGTTGCTTAAAGACAGAAAGGAAGTGAATACAATGGAAAAACATATGGTAGTTTGCCCTTATTGTGGCACTGGATGTAAATTCAACCTCCTTGTTGAAGGCGACCAAGTTGTTGGCGCTGAACCACTCCCTGGTCTGACTAATGAAGGTTTCCTTTGTCTTAAAGGATGGCATGGATACGACTTCATTAATGACACCGGAATCTTGACACCTCGTATCCTTTACCCGATGATCCGCCCAGAGCGTGGCAAGCCATTTCAAAGAGTGACCTGGGATGAGGCACTTGATTTTTGTGCTGAGAAGCTTTTGGCTGCCAAGAAAAAGTATGGTCCAAAATCGATTTATGTTACTGGCTCTTCCCGTGGCACAGGTAACGAATCGAACCTTGTGATGCAAAAATTTGCACGTGCTTGCATTGGGAACAACAATGTAGATAATTGCGCTCGCACTTGACACGGGCCAACTGTCTTCGGTCTTATGGAGACACTCGGTGCTGGATCAATGAGCTGCGGCGTTCCAGGTATGGAAGACGCAGGATGCTTGTTCCTTTTTGGATACAATCCAAATACATCACACCCACTTGTAGCTCGCAGAATTTTGCGCGCAAGAGAAAAGGGTGCAAAGATTATTGTTGCTGACCCAAGAGTTATTGAGACATCACGCATTGCTGATATCTATCTGCCAATTAAAGCTGGCACAAACATTGCATTCTTAAATGCATTTGCTAACTCAATTGTTACTCAAGGACTCATGGACAAGAAATTCGTCGAAGAACACACAGAGCACTTTGATGAATGGTGGGAGACAGTTAAGAAATACACTCCTGAAAACACTGCAGAACTCACGGGTTGCGATCCTGAAGCTGTTCACGAGGCAGCAAGAATTTACGCGACTGCTGAACCTTCTTCTATTCTTTGTTGGGGCATGGGCGTTTGCCAACACCTCCAAAACGTTGAAGCAGTTCGCATGTGTGCAGCAATTGCTTGCATTACAGGCCAGATTGGAAAACCAAATTCTGGTGTTGCACCTGTTCGTGGACAAAACAATGTTCAAGGTGCATGCGACATGGGTGCTTTGCCTAACATGTTCCCTGGTTATCAAAAGGTTACAGACCCTGCAATTCGTGAAAAGTTTGAGAAAGCATGGGGCTTAGAGCCTGGATCAATTGACCCAGAACCTGGCTATAAAGTAACCGACGTTCCAGAGCTCATACATGAAGGCAAGATTCATGCCTACTACATCATGGGTGAAGATCCACTGCAAACAGAGCCAGATGCTCAAGTTTACAAAGAGCGTTTGAAGGAGCTCGATATCTTCATCGTTCAAGACATCTTTATGACTCAAACTGCCGCAGAAGCTGATGTTTTGTTACCAGCTACGAGTTGGGGAGAGCATGAGGGCGTTTTCACCGCTTGCGACAGAACTTTCCAATATTTCAGTGCAGCTGTTCCTCCAAAAGGTGAATGTCGTCACGACTGGGACATCATTGCAGACCTGTCAACTAGAATGGGCTACCCAATGCACTACAACAACACTCAGGAGATTTGGGATCAAGAGTGTCGTGCACTTTGGGATAAAGCATATGGTGCAACATATGAAAAGATGCAAGGCTGTGGACATGCTCAATGGCCAATTCCAACAATTGAGCATAAGGGTTCTCCTGACCTGTTCCTTGGAGGTGCATTCACTACGCCTTCTGGAAAAGCGCAGCTCTTAAGTTGCGATTGGGTGCCACCAACCGAGCCCGTTGATGATGAATACCCACTTGTTCTCACAACTGTACGTGAGGTTGGACACTATTCATGTCGTTCAATGACTGGCAACTGCAAAGTTTTGGCTGGTCTTGCTGATGAGCCAGGCTTTTGCCAAATCAGCCCTGAAGATGCCGAGAAATATGGCATCAAGGACCAGCAGCTCATGTTTATTTATTCACGCCGTGGAAAAGTGATCACACGTGCGAGCGTAGATTCTCGTGTTTTGCCAGGAGCTGTTTACATGACGTATCAATGGTGGATTGGAAAATGTAACGACTTAACAATGGATAAAGTTGACGCAAATTCACATACACCTGAAGACAAATATTGTGCTGTTCAAGTTGAGGCTATTGAAGACCAAACCTGGGCTGAAAAATACCTCGATGAACAATACACATCCTTGAAGAAGAGACTTCGCGACGAAGCTGCTCCTCAATATCAGGGAGTGAAATAGTTAGATTTCTGTTTGGAATCTGAGTAATTAGTATTATCCAAACCGATTTAGAAAGAGGACTTAAATGAACTCATTCATATCGATAAACACCAACAGGTGTATTGGCTGCGGGACCTGCCAGGCTGCATGTTCTGCTGGACATGCGAGCGTTGGTGAGCAAGCAGAGCCACGCCTTTCTGTAGTTTTTACAAAGGATGTAACTGCTTCCATCACATGTCATCACTGCGAGGGAGCACCTTGCTTGGCTGTCTGTCCTGTAAATGCAATTACTCATGAGGGCGACAGAATTAAAGTAAATGAACAGACTTGCATTGGCTGCAAACTTTGCGCTTGCGTTTGTCCTTTTGGAGCGATTCATCCATCTGGAACTGGCATTGGTGGGGTCGCTGGTATTTGCAACAACATCCCTAACATGCCTGAGAGCACATCCTCAATGTTAAAGTGGGAGATTGGCGTTCCGACTTGTGCAGTTAAATGCGATCTTTGTGCCTATGATCCTGAACTGGGGCCGCACTGCGTTGCGGTGTGCCCCACAAAGGCTCTCTCATTAGTCACAGAATTCAGTGGCGCTGCTGAGAAGAAAGAAAAGATGAAGAAAGAGGCGAAAGCCACCGAGGTCATTAATGTGACTAGGTCTAAAGTTACACGTTTTGAAGAAACGTTGACTAAGGTCAGGGAAGTTAAGGAAGATTATGAATAATCTTCAAAACGGAGGTGAGATGATGCCTGAGGCAAATTCAACTAATGGGTTGCGTCGTGGCGAGAGCCACGTTAAAGCAATGGCCGCGGCAATTCCAGGTTCAGTTCTGGAAGCCACTTGGCAAACTGAGGACCAGGTAACAGTTGATGTTCCAACTGAGAAACTTCCTGAGTGCGTTGAGTTTATGTATTACAACCGCGGCGGCTGGATTCCAGACATGGTTGTAAACGACGAAAGACACCTTAATGGTTATTTCCGTCTTTACTATTTAATGAGCATGGAAGAGGAAGACAAGTGCTATCTGACAGTTCGCACTAAAGTCGACCCAATCACGCGCGAGTTTCCATCGGTGACACCACGCGTTCCAGCTTGTGTTTGGTCAGAGCGCGAAGCATACGACATGATGGGTCTAAAAGCAGTTGGGCTTCCAGACGCTCGTCGCCTTGTTTTGCCAGACGACTGGCCAGACGGACTTCATCCTCTGTTAAAAGACTCGATGGATTATCGCCATCGTCCTGAACCTGCCGTTGACGTCGAAAACTATGAGTTTTTGGACGAGTCGGGTGTTGAAGATCCAACAGAAATTCCAATGGGTCCTTTACACATCACATCAGACGAACCAGGTCACTTCCGCTTGTTCTGCGAAGGCGAAAACATTGTTGACGCCGACTACCGCTTGTTCTATGCACATCGTGGCATGGAAAAGGTTGCAGAAGCTCGCATGACATATGATCAGATTCCTTTCTTGTCAGACAGAATTTGCGGAATTTGCGGTTTTGCTCACAGCGTTGCATATGTGCAAACAATTGAAAATGCAATGGGAATCGAAATTCCAAAGCGTGCAGAATATTTAAGAGCGATTTTCCTTGAAGTTGAAAGACTTCACTCACACTTGCTCAACCTTGGTCTCGTCTGTCACTATTGTGGCTTTGACACAGGTTTTATGCACTTCTTCAGAGTTCGTGAGAAAGCTATGGACTTGGCTCAGCTTCTCACAGGTGCTCGCAAGACATATGGCATGAATCTCATTGGTGGCGTTCGTCGTGATATTCTTGAAGATCACAGAAAAGCAACGCTAAAACTTGTAGGTGAGCTTCGTGAAGAAGTTACACGTTTGGTTTCCATGTTGACAACAACGCCAAACTTTGAATCAAGAACTAAAGGCGTTGGCCATCTTGACAGAAAAGTTTGCCGTGATTTTAGTCCTGTTGGCCCTATGGTTCGTGGCTCTGGTTTTGCTCGTGATGTTCGTTTTGATCATCCATTCTCTGGATATAAATACATTGAGGGACTTAAAGCGCACTCAGCCGATTCATGTGACGTCTTAGGTAGAACGACAGTTAGAATTGGTGAGTTCCTTGACTCAATAACAATGATTGAGCAGCTCGTGAACGGTCTTCCAAGTGGTCCAATTCTTACGCAAGACTTCAAGTATGAACCAGGTAAATTCGCAATGGGCTTTACTGAAGCACCTCGTGGAGAAGACATGCACTGGTCTATGACTGGCGACAACCAAAAGGTATATCGTTGGAGAGCAAAAGCTGCAACATATTCAAACTGGCCAGTTTTGCGTTATGCATTGCAAGGAAACACAGTTTCTGATGCTGCAGTTATCATCGGGTCAATGGATCCTTGCTATTCATGCACTGACCGTGTCACAATTTGCGACGTTAAGACACATAAGGAAAAAACGATTAGCAAGCAGCAGCTTGAAGACTATGCTGCTAATCGTAAACATTCACCATTGAAAGACTAGGATGGGGGAGTGTAGATAATGGGTTTTTTGAATCTTTTTAAAGAAATCAGCGATGCTGGTGACGCAACGATAAAATATCCTGCAGCACCGCTAGATTTGCCTGACGGCTACCGTGGTAAACCTGAGCATGTTGAAGCTGCTTGTATTGCATGTGGCGCTTGCGCAATCGCTTGCCCACCAAATGCAATCACAATGTCGCTTGACGAAAACAGTGAGAACGTAGTTTGGGACATTTCATATGGTCGTTGCATATTCTGCGGAAGGTGCCATGAGGTTTGCCCAGTAGATGCAATTGAACTCAAAAACGAGTTTGAACTTGCTGTAATGAGCAAGCCAGACTTGACAGAGAGTTGCTCATACCCTATTAAGAAGTGTGCTCAATGTGGGAAACCTTATGCTTCTGAAAAAGAAGTTGAATATGGCAAACAAATTCTTCTCGCAATAGGCGGAGAAACTGCTGCAAGCATAGATGCTTGTGACCTGTGCGAAGATTGCAGGAGAAGAAATGATGCTGAGGCAGCAAAACGAGCTTCGAGAGGGGGCAGATAATGATTGAAGATAACTTCCCTTCACTTCAATTTCAGCCAACAAAGATTGAGTTAGATGAAAAGGTAGCTGAAGCTAAAGCAAAACTGTTAAATGACATTAAGAAATCAGTTTATATTTATCGTGTTGACTGCGGTGGATGCAATGGCTGCGAAATTGAGATTTTTGCAACAATCACATCGGTGTTTGATGCAGAACGCTTTGGCATTAAAAACACACCTTCACCACGTCATGCTGACATTCTTGTCTACACAGGCGCAATGACGCGTGCAATGAGATTACCTGCAATTCGCGCTTATGAGGCTGCACCAGAGCCAAAGCTAGTTGTCTCCTATGGTGCCTGCGGATGCACAGGCGGTATTTTCCACGACAATTATTGTGTGTGGGGAGGTACTGACAAAATTATTCCAGTTGATGTTTACATTCCCGGTTGCCCTCCAACTCCAGCACAAACTATTTATGGATTTGCAATTACTCTTGGGCTTTTGGATCAAAAACTTCATGAGTCACATCATCAAGAAACTGGGTTTGCATTCCCTCCAGCTTTCCCAGACATTCCATACAAAATTAGAGTTGCTTTTGAGCGCGAAGCACGTTTAATGAGTGGATATTATTCTGGCGCTCAAATCGTAAACGAATTTATGGAATCGCTAACCTCAGGTGATGGTGATGCTTTGACTCGAGCAGATGCACTAATTGCTGGTGAAAGTGATCCTAGAAAAGTTGAGGTGTTTACCGACTTAAAGAATCTTCTTCAGTCAAAAATTGTTGCATAAAAGTGACTCTTTTAACTAACAACATTAGGTCTCAAAACGCAGAAGCTGTTAGGGACACGGCAGTTCACACTACCGACGCTCTAACAGCAACTGATGTTGTTTTTTATCTCTTAGGAAAAAAGTTTGTCGAAGATAAGACGGACATCCCTAAAGAAGCTAGGGATGTGATTTACTATACACTTTCAATGGGCCACAACACTGGCGTCATCGACTGTTTTGAACCAAAACTTGCTTTAGATAGAGCGACTTTCGATAAAATTTGTGACTCTCTATCTGAAGGTGATGCTAAATTTAAGCTCACAAGAATCGAAAAATTTGGAGAGATTCAAATAATGAAAGAAGACACCAACATGCTAGTCGAGGCTATGGAGCAGGCTAGTTTTGATGATGACTTTTCTTTCTCAAAACCTTCAAGTGATGACAGGTACAAAGACGTGAGAGTTGGAAATATAGATGAATTTAGGGCTGCATTTATAAAACTTATGAATGATATCAAATGTGAACCACAAGTCTATTGCCTTGCAAGACGGGTAACAACAAGATAATGGATGACTTTCTCAACACAGATGACAATTTAATTGATGAAATTATTCTTCCCAAAAAAACCCCTGAGAGGGTTCTTTTTACAGTTGGGAGTGTTCTTCGCGGTGACGATGCCGCGGGACCCTATCTCGCAAAACTCTTTAACGACAATCCAATCGATGGTTGGACGTTAGTTGAGGGCGATCAAACCCCAGAAAACGAAATAGGTTATTTGCGCAGAATGCATCCAGACACGATTCTGATGATTGATGCTGCTGACATGGGCCTAGAGCCAGGTTCTATTAGAAAAATCAAAAAAGAAGATGTTAAGACAAGCTTTTTGTTTACTACACATTCAATGCCGATAACCCATTTGCTTTCACAATTAGAAAACGCCTGCAACAACCTAATTTTTATTGGAATTCAACCTGCACATACCGAGTTTTTCGGACCTCTCACACCAAAAGTTAAAGATTCGGTTATGCAAGTTTACTATGCTATACACGGCGACAGGGGATTCGATGAAATTTCCCCTTTAAGCTAGGGAATTTGTCATTTTAGCAAATGAAAGGAGATTGGTATTATGGCAATTGAAGTAAAGGATTTGGAAGGAGTAAAGTCTGACTGTTTGGCTCCTGCAGCAATCGAAGCAAAGTGCGAAACCGTTGCAGTCGGTAAAGTTGGACTCTCACCAGCAAAATGCTTCGTTCTTGCAATGGCTGCTGGTGTGTTTATTGGTTTTGGTGCAACATTCTTTTTGACGTTCACAGCAGATCCAACTTTAACTTTTGGTGTTAAGAAGCTTGTTGGTGGCATTTGCTTCTGCTTAGGACTCGCTCTTGTTATTTGCTGTGGTGCTGAACTCTTCACTGGCAACTCTCTCATGGTTGCGGCTCTTGCAAGCAAAAAGATTACCTGGGGTGGGCTACTCAAGAATTGGATTATTGTTATTCTTGGAAACCTTGTAGGTTCGTTGCTCCTCGTGTTTATCGTAGCAATGGCTGGAATAGCAGGCATAAAAGCAGGCGATTCTACGATTGGCGCAAACATGGCAACTGTTGCTGCTGGAAAGATTGGCCTTCCATGGGTTCAAATTTTCTTCCGTGGCATTCTTTGTAATATGTTAGTGTGTTTGGCTGTTTGGATTGGCTTTGCTGGAAAAACTATTGTTGATAAAGTTGTCGGCATTATTCTTCCTATTTCAGCATTCGTTGCATGCGGCTTTGAGCACTGCGTTGCAAACATGTTCTTCCTCCCAATGGGAATGGTTGCAGACCCTTCAAAAGTAGACATCACAGGCATTCTCTACAATCTCTCTGCTAGCATTCCTGGAAACATTGTTGGTGGCGCTATTCTTGTTGGCCTTGCATACTGGTTCGTTTACCACAAGAAGCAGGCTTAAAAATTTTTAAATTATTTTTAGTTTTTGCGACACTTTAGTGAAAGTTATGTTGTAGAATAATTAACGCGCTTGGGGATGGCTCAAGCACTTTGCGGACATGGCTCAGCTGGTAGAGCACCACCTTGCCAAGGTGGGGGTCGCGGGTTCGAACCCCGTTGTCCGCTCCATTTTTAACAAACCAGCCAGTTCATCAATTTGAGCTGGCTGTTTTCTTAAATGGCGACGTGGCCAAGTGGTAAGGCAGAGGCCTGCAAAGCCTTCATCTCCGGTTCGAATCCGGACGTCGCCTCCAAAATTGTTCCGTTTTTTAACAAAAAACGGAAGTTCCAGACGCTGCAAATCAATCTGAACGTCATTTTTTTGACACAAACGATTGGGCAATGCACAAGCACAGCTCCTCACGTTTTCACGAAAATCTTACTCGTTTTAGATTGCTTTTCTCTCCTTATATCAAGCCTGAAGTGGTTATAACGCTTTGCTTGAACCCTTCATAATTTTCGCGACGCAAAGGTCAGCTACATTTCCGTTCGGGCAAATCTGAATTCTCAGAAGAATTATCGCTTCGTTGAGAGTATGACACGTTATATAGTCTTTCCCCCTCGTGTTTTCGCGAAACTCTGCTCGCCCAGATCACTTTTCGCTCCTTCTATCCATCCTTAAAACGAAAAAATTTCAGACAAAATTGTGTTAGATAACACAATTTTAAGCGCATAAACAGGCATTTTTGAGGTGCAAAAAACCATTAATTTTATCTTTCCTACTCGGACAAAAATTGTGTCTGAAGCTATCTTTTATTCTGAGCAAGATAATTATTTTTTTGATTAAAAAGTTGTTAAAAACGAGAGTTTGAACGAAGTCCAAAAGATGTCAAATCCACAGAAGTCAAAAAAAGTTAGAGCATTAAACGAACTAACGAGCTCTGAGATGATGGTGTAAATATAAATGAGATGCAAAAAGAGAAATTATCAACATCAGAGCAGTATAGACAAAATCCTAATATTCGGAAAAATTCTTTATTGCGTCAGACCCGACGATAATTCTTGCTGCTTTTGGCAAAATATCAGCAGAAAATGGAGTTGTTAGTTTTGAAGGTTCACCATCGAATTGTATTTGTAAAGGAGGGTCAGTTACTACTTCAACATGCTTTCCGCTAAAGACCTGAAAAGCACCTGAGCGAGAAGGAAAATCGCCCGATTTATCAAGTATGGCAGCCCAAAGAGCAGGAATCAGCCCAATAGCATCGGAAGTGTTAAACACAACAACGTCAAACATTCCATCAACAGGATTGTTGTCATGAACAACCGAAAGGTCAAATTGTATACGCGAAAAATTGATTAGTAAAACACCAACACCTGACGTGGTAATTTCTTTACCGTCTACGTTTAACATAATGTCAGCATGCTGAGGAGCAAAGTTGGTCAGGGCAGCAGTTGCATATGAAAGCGGGCCCAAAATCTTTTTTCCAGGAATAGCTTCCTGCATAATAGTTGCATCGTAGCCAGCACCTGCCATTATTGCGAAGCCTTTTTTTGTACCATTGCTGAGAGTTAACTCACCTAAGTCAAAATCTAGAGTTTTCATTTGATATGTAATTTTTGCCAAAGCAGGATCGTCGGTTGGCAAAAACAGGTTTAAAGCCATCAAGTTTGCAGTTCCTGCAGGATAGGGAAGAATTGGAATTCCAGTGTAGGCCATCATGTGAGATAGTGCTGCGAAAGTGCCGTCACCGCCAGCACAAATTACTGCATCAAATTCGTCGGCATCATACAAAAAAGCAGAAGGATCCCAGCTTCTACAGCAAGACCGCACAGTAATCTCATCGGCAAACTGTGACACTTGGCGCATATATGAAAAAACTGACTTATTAGAAAGTCCAGAGTCTTGGTTGTTGATTACAAGCAGTTTCATATTGCACATCTCCTTTGTTATCATAATTATAATGGCATAAGAAATTAGGATTTATATTGGTCTACATTGATTCAAACGAAAAACTAAATAACTTTCTAAAAGTTGCATTGCGGGCTAAATTCGTGTGTGTTGACACTGAATTTATGCGTGAAAAAACATATTATCCGCAGCTCAGCTTAATTCAATTTCAAGTTGAAGATGAAACCTATCTTTATGACCCGTTTTGCTTTAAAAGCGTCAAAACACTTGCACCCCTGTTCGATGCAGAAAATGTTTTAAAAGTGTTCCATGCGTCATGTCAGGATTTAGAAATTCTATATTTTGAAACCGACGTGGTTCCTCATCCGATTTTTGACACACAAATTGCTGCGTCAATCACGGAAGGAACTAATCAACCAGGGCTTGCTAATCTATTAAAAAAATCGCTTGACATCACGATTGAAAAAACTGAAGGGTTTACCGACTGGAACAGACGTCCTTTGTCTGAAAGCCAACTTAAATATGCAGCAGAAGATGTTTTATATTTGCCTGCGCTTTACAAACACCAAATTAAAAGGATGAAGGAATTAGGACGCGAGCACTGGCTTGATGATGAATTTCATGAACTCTGTCGCCAGGATCGTTTCGAGATTGACCCACGAGAACGGTTCGTGCATTTAAAGCATGTAAACAAGTTAAAACCAAAGCAACTTGCCCTTGCAAGAGAACTTGCAGCTTGGAGGGAAGAGAAAGCACAGCATTTAAATCTTCCGCGAAAATGGGTGTTGACTGATGAACAAATTACTGAGATTTGCAAGCGGGATCCAAAGTCAATCGATGCCCTTTTTAACGTGAGAGGTGTCCAAAATGCGCTTAACACCAACGAGGCAAGGGAAGTTATCGCTGTTTTAAAGCTTGGAAGATCTTGTGACGTAGAAAACTATCCTCATTTAGAAGAGCCAAATTCTGCTGAAGGAAATGTAGAAGACATTGTCTATCTCATGAATGCTTTGGTGAAACTTAGGGCTACACAAAACTCTGTTTGCCCAACAATCATTGGTAACAACCACGAACTAACCGACCTCGCACGAGGGCATAAGAAACATTCAAAACTTCTTAAAGGCTGGCGAAAAGAGATTGTGGGAAATGAGCTTCTTGATTTGTTAGATGGCAAAATTGGCATAACTTGCAGCAATGGTGCACTCAGAATACAACATTTAGTCTAAATACAATTATTACCTCTCAATATCTATTTAACGCTGGTAACATCGTTTTTAAAGTTATAGGAAACCCTATAGGAAGGCAAAATGTATAGTTATTACTTAATCGTCATTCTCTCGCTAGTTTTGGGCATGGCAGTTTCGGGCATGGTCAACGGCAGAATGAAAAAATATAGGAGAATTGGAGTCTCAACTGGATTAACTGGAAGAGAAGCGGCATTAAAAATGCTTTTTGACAACGGCGTAAACAACGTGTCGGTTGTACAAGGCAGAGAAGGCATGGATCATTTTGATCCTCGCACAAACACAATTGCGCTATCTCCAAGCAACTTTAATTCAAGATCGCTAACCGCCACTGCCACAGCCTATCATGAGGCAGGTCACGCCCTTCAATATGCAACAAACTACAGGCCGCTTTTTATTCGCTCATCGATGGCAGGAACTGTTAACTTCTGCTCAAACGCTTGGATTTTTATATTTTTAATTGGTGTTTCAGCTCAACTTTCAGGTTTAACAATGCTTGCATGCTTGATTTATGCATTTGTCGTGCTCTTTCAAGTAGTAACTCTGCCTGTTGAATTTAACGCTTCATCACGCGCTCTGAGCTATGCAAAATCGCTTGGAATGTCATCAAACGAACTGAGTTGTTCAAAGAAATTGCTCACAGCGTGTGCGTTAACATATGTCGTTGCAGCACTAACAGCTATCATTCAGCTAATTTGGATATATATGCAGGCTGATCGCTAGTCAAGGGCTCACAGACATGTTTCAATTTGAAAATGATGTTCTGTCGGTAAAGCAAGCTATATCGATTGCCCAGGATGCTCTAGATCATTTTGTTCTGTGCGTTCAAGGTGAAATTAGCAGCATGTCAATGTCGCCAAGATATTCTGCTGTATATTTCACGATAAAAGACGATGATGACAAAGCTTCTCTATCATGCTTGATTTGGAAAAACAGATATTCATCGCTTGATCTAAATTTAGAAGAAGGAATGCTTGTTAATCTAACTGGCAGATTTTCTATCTATCCAAAAAAGGGAAATTTAACTTTCGATGTTTATAACATTGAGCCAGCAGGAGAGGGTACTCTTAGATTAAAAGTTGCAAACCTAATAAAAAAAATGCAGGAAGAAGGCATTTTTGAAGAGGAACACAAATTGCCTATTCCGCAATATCCTGAAAGAATTGGAGTTATAACTTCAGGAAGCGGAGCTGTTATTCATGATGTAATTTCGACAATTAAGCGTCGATGTAACTGCATTGAAATTAACTTTTATGGTGTTCCAATTGAAGGTGCGAAGGCAGCTTATGAGATGATAAAAGCTTTAGAGGCGCTTGACGCCTGCGAACTTGACGCAATTCTGCTCGTTCGTGGCGGGGGTTCATTTGAAGACATGATGCCTTTTAATGAGGAAGCTTTAGCTAGAACGATTTATTCGGTGAAAACGCCTGTCATAACAGGAATTGGCCATCGACCTGACAACACTATCAGTGATCTTGTTAGTGATTACAGTGCGGCAACTCCAACGGCCGCAGCAGAAAAAATTACAGAAGGTCTTTTTGATTTAAAAGCAAAAATAAATCCAACAAGAGAGCGTTTACAATCGCTAATTACGAAGTCTATCAATGAGCAAATTAGAATTCAAAACGAATTAAAGTTGAGACTTACTTCACTGTCTCCAACAAGGGTCCTTGAACATCACAGAATTCGATTTGACAACGATTTGAATCGACTCATGTTAGCTGTGAACAACTCTCATAAATCATTTGAAGTGAGGGTTAAAAGTGCTGCTAAAAGACTTGACGATTTATCACCATTGTCAGCATTTTCACGAGGATATTCTTGCGTTTTTGATGAAGATGGAAACGTCGTGAGTCATGTTTCTGACGTTATTTTAGGAAGTCTTGTCAACATAGAACTAATTGACGGAAGCCTTAATTGTGAAGTAAAAGGCATCTCTTCAAATTCACTGTTTGACTCTAATCAAAAGGAGAATAATGGCAACATCATCCAAAACTAAAGATAATGAAAAGTTCTCAGTTCTTTATTCTGAACTTGAATACATAATTCAAAAATTAGAGTCAGGCGAACTTGAGCTCGAAGACAGCCTGAATGAATATTCTAAAGGAGTCAAAATATTAGCCCAATTGCAGGCAAAACTAGATGATTCAGAGGTTATCATTAATAAAATAGCGGGGGAAATTGACAGAGACACCGACAGTCTCGACAATAGCTCTGTATCTCACGCGTAAATCGTTTATGGACATAAGGAGATGTCATGAAAAAGAAAGATGATTGCCTGTTCTGTAAAATTATCGCAGGTGAAGTGCCTTCAACAAAGGTTTACGAAGACGACATGGTTTATGCCTTTGACGACATTAACCCTATGATGCCTGTGCACACACTTGTTGTTCCAAAGAATCACTACGACAACATCGCCGACGATCTCCCTGCTGATGTGAGCGCAGCAATCATCCATGGCGTTCAAAAGGTCGCAGAAATTAAAGGAATCAAAGAAGATGGGTTCAGAGTTTGTGTAAACACAGGAAAACACGGCTGCCAGGCCGTAAACCATGTTCATTTCCATGTGATGGGCGGTGCTCAGATGGACACTGGATCTCCGCTAAAACAAAACATGGGAAAATAGACGCACGCTAGTTGCAAAGTTGTTAAAATATTAGCGTCGTTGTTTAATTAAAAATCAAGAAAGGCAAAATTTAATGAAGATTTTAGTTGTTAACGCTGGTTCTTCTTCAATGAAGTTCCAATTAATCGATGTTGAATCTCATGAAGTCCTTGCAAAAGGTCTTTGCGAGAAGATTGGCCTTGGAGAGGGAATTTTCTCATATGGCATCGATGAGAAGGTCACTTCAAACCCTGTTATGAACGACCACTCAGAAGCACTCAAGCTCGTTTTGGATTCTCTTGTTAACGGCAAAGGTGCTCCTATAAAATCTCTCGACGAAATTGGTGCAGTTGGACACAGAATTGTTCATGGCGGTAAATACTACGGTCAAAGCGCAATCATCGATGATGAGCTCATTGCTCGCGTAGAAGAACTCAAGAGCCTTGCTCCACTTCACAATGGTGCTGGCCTCATTGGAATTGAAGCATGCAAAAAACTCATGCCTGGCAAACCAATGGTCGCAGTATTTGACACTTCATTCTTCAACACACTTCCAGCTTCAGCCTACATGTACCCAATTCCATATGAGTACTATGAGAAATATGCAGTAAGAAAATATGGATTCCACGGCACATCTCACCGCTATGTTGCTCAAAGAACAGCTGAATTCCTTGGAGAGGACATCAAGAACCTCAACATCGTTACATGCCACATTGGCAACGGTGCATCTTGCAGCGCTGTTAAGGGCGGAGTTGCAATCGACACTTCAATGGGTCTCACACCTCTTGATGGTCTCATGATGGGAACACGCTGCGGCGCGATTGACCCTTCTATTGTCACTTTCCTCGAAGAGAAGGAAGGATTAACTCCACAAGAGATGGATACTGTTCTCAACAAAAAATCTGGATTCCTCGGAATCAGTGGCGTTTCTTCTGATTTACGTGATGTTGCAAAAGCAGCCGATGAAGGCAATGACCGTGCAAAACTTGCATATGAGATGGCATCTTCAATCATTAAGAAATACATCGGTATGTACACATTTGCAATGGGCGGCGTTGATGTTATCACTTGCACCGCAGGTGTTGGAGAAAACGATGTTCGCATGAGAAAGATGGTCTTCGAAGGCCTTGAGGGACTTGGAATTAAGCTCGACCCAGAAAAGAACAACACTTTTGGCGGCGACCGCGTTATTTCTGCAGATGACTCTAAGGTAAAGATTCTCGTAATCCCAACAGACGAAGAGTTTATGATTGCAAAAGACACCTACGATCTCGTTAAATAGTTTAGCTTAATCAATTGTTGACTTAAAAAAAGGACCTGCATTTTACTGCGGGTCCTTTTTTAGTGTGAACTTTTGAAGAGATAGGGCCAACTCTAAGCCCTATATCCGTAAATGTTGTTAATTGAAATTGAAAAGCTTTTGTGCGAGTTTGTAGCCTGAAAGCCCTGCTTTTCTGCCTGCGTTAGTTGGCAGGTTGGTTGTAATGTTTAAAACGCTGCTGCGGACGCGCACGTAGAGAGCACTATCTTTATTCTTGAGATAGTTCCAAGTTTCTTCGAGTTTTTTGTTGTCTTCATCACCGTTGCGCATTCGTAAAAATACAGAACAAATGCACATCATCATTGACAAATAACCTTCAAGATATTTCCGCAAACGTCGTGGGTGAGTGTTCATGACATCCACTGAGTCAATCATTGTGCGAGTGACTTTTAACTGTTGGTCAATTCGATTCATCATGACAGATTCATTTACTGATTGGTCTTCGCGTCCAATGAAATAATGATAAACATCAGCATCAATGTAGAACATCGTTTTAACATGTGGCAATGGCACATACACATAGATGTTGTCGACATAAAAGCAGTGTTCTGGCAGCGTCAAATTTATGTCTTTTAAAAGATTTGTTCTGTAATAAACAGAATGCATCAATAGATATTGAGATGGCTTAAATGTGCCAACTTCTTCCCAGCCAAAAATAATGTTTTGAGGAAAAACGTTTTTGTATTTCATGACAGTCTGCTTGTCTTCATGAACTTTGTCATAAATGTAGTTAGCAATCACGAGATCACATCTGTCTTCTTCTTTTTCAAGCGCTGCCTGTTCACGAAGGAAATGCAGCACTTTTTTCATCTCGTGCACATCAACCCAGTCATCTGAGTCTACTGGTTTGTAGTAGGCTCCACTAGATGCAGCAAGACCAGCATTTACAGCAGAACCATGCCCGCCATTTTCTTTGATAATTGCTTTTACACGATCTGGGAAATGATTAACCCATTTGCGTGCTATGTCAGCGGTGTTATCTTTTGTTGAGCCATCATCAACGATAATCACTTCAATGTCTTCTCCAACAGATAAAAGCGACATTATGCAATTGTCCATATATTCAGCTGAGTTATAGCATGGTACAGCAAAAGATATAGTTATTTCGTTTTTTGACATAGTTCACCCATATAAATTAAAAACAAAAAATTATTTTAAAAGCTCATCTGACAAATCAAGTGCCAAAGAAATTATTTTATCCATGTTGTAATACTTGTATTCAGCAAGACGGCCCAATGGATGGAAATTCGTCATATTTTTCATTAAAGAGCGATAACGCTCATAGTGAGCATTGTTTTCATCGTTAAGAATTGCGTAATATGGAATTTCACATGTTGGGTCGGTGTATGCCTTTGAATATTCCTTCATGATTGTGGTATTTTTACAAACTTGACCTGTTAGTTGCTTAAATTCAGTGATGCGTGTGTAATCTTCTGAAACTGTGTAGTTGACAGTTGCACAAGGAAGCACTTTTTCTTCATCATATGTTTCATAAACGAAGTCAAGTGTTCGATAGGGAAGACGTCCGAATTTTGCAATAAACAACTCATCAAGTGGTCCAGTGTATATAATGTCGCCTTTTACTTCTTCGTCTTTTAATTTAATAGATGAAACGAGCGCATCCTCTCCGCTCCCATCAAAGTCCAACTCAAGCATTGAAGCAGCATCGGTGTTAAGGCAAATGGTAATGTTTTCATGGTCAAGCATGCTTTCAAAACAAGCAGTGTAGGAAGGCTGAGGCATTCCTTGATATTTGTCTTGAAAATAACGATTGTCTGTTGAAATGAACACAGGCACTCGAGCGACGACACTTGGGTCAACTTCATCAGGAGTTAGGCCCCACTGCTTTTGTGTGTAATATAAAAAAACGTTGTTATAGACATAGTCTGCAATTTCTGCTAATTCAGGGTCATCCTGAGCACGCAATTCTGTAATTGTAACTTTTCGCTCGTCCCCAAATTTATCAATCAATTTTTTCGTTAGGTGATCCGCTTTTTCCTCGCCAAAGGCAAGTTTCATTGAATTTTTGTTAAAAGGGACAGGCATGTAGGTGCCATGTACATTTGCAAGCACCTCATGCTGGTAGTTGCTCATTTCAACAAATCTGCAAATGTAGTCATATGCGCGTTTGTCATTTGAGTGGAAAATGTGTGGGCCATAGCGATGAACTAATACACCAAATTCATCGAATTCATCATACATATTTCCACCAATGTGTGGACGCTTCTCAAGAATTAGAACTTTTTTATTTCCACGCTCTGCAAGTTCTCTCGCGCAAACGCTTCCAGCAAAGCCACTTCCAACAACCACAGTGTCGAAGTCGCTGATATTCAAGCTGCAATAATCAACGTAATTTATGGTCACGCCATTACTCCTTACCTAAAAAAATGTGCAGTTTCAAACATATTCATTATACTTGTTATAAACTAAGTGCGTTAGTGACGTTTACCGTTCATACACTGGCTTTTTAGGAGTTTACAACTGTATGTCATCTTTTATTGACCTCATAATTGACCGTGCAAGAAAACTAAATAAAACAATTTGCCTTCCTGAAGGCGATGACCCTCGCGTCAAAGCTGCTGCAAAAATCATTGAAGAAAAAGGAATTGCCAACGTTGTTATTCTTGGTGAAGAAACTCCGAATGAAATAAATCAATTAAAACCAGGCTTGGTACAAAAACTGTTTGAACTCAGAAAAAAAAGAGGAATGACAGAACAGCAAGCTGCAGAACTAATAGAAGACCCTCTATATCTTGGAATGATGCTTCTAAAAGATCAAAAAGTTGATGGTGTTGTCGCAGGAGCCACTCATGCAACAGGAGATGTTTTGCGTCCTGCGCTGCAAATCATCAAAACTGCTCCTGATTCACGTTTGGTTTCTGCATTTTTTATCATGTGTGTTCCCGAGTGTGAATTTGGACACAATGGCACGTTTGTTTTTTCTGACTGTGGCTTAAATGTTAATCCCGATCAGGAAGAACTTTCAAACATTGCAGTTCAATCGGCAAAGTCGTTTGAGACTTTCACGAACCAAGAAGCACGAGTCGCTATGTTGTCGCACTCATCATTGGGAAGCGCCAAAAACTCAGATGCTCAAAAAGTTGTTGTCGCAACTCAACTTGCAAAAGAACAAATGCCAGAGTTAAAAATTGATGGCGAGATGCAGCTTGACACAGCACTCATTAAAGAAGTTGCAGAGTCAAAATTCCCTGGTTCTGAAGTTGCAGGAAAAGCAAATGTTTTAATATTCCCCGACCTTGATGCAGGAAACATTGGCTACAAGCTTGTACAAAGGCTTGCGAAATCTGAGGCATATGGCCCGATCACACAAGGTCTAGCTGCACCTGTAAACGATCTGTCGCGCGGTTGCTGCACCGATGACATTGTTGGCGTTGCTGCTATCACTGCCATCCAAGCAAGCATGTAGCCATTCAACGTTTCGATGTTGCGTAAGTCTATATTCTCGAATTAAAGAGTGGATAAATAGGCTGCTATTAGAAACTAAATCTCAAAGATTATTTTTTTTAATTCTTTTGCTCAGGCTCAGAGTGTCTCAAGCTCACTCCTGGCTAAACGCCTGCTAATGCCAATTGCAAAAGAATTTGGACCCACATGACTTGCAACACTAAAAGTTAACGGGTCAGCAAAACAAGTGGCTCCTTGAAACCTCTTTCGGCATTCCTTTTCCCATTTGATGGCATCATTTTCATTTGGATAGCTGTGCGAAATTCCAACATCAATGTCCCATTTTTCTGCATAATCACAAATCGCAGTGGCAGCAGCTTCTAGCAACTTCTTCTTGCAAGCATCTGTGCTTCGCACTTTTGCAAATGCATCAAGCCGCTCTCCTTTAATCATTAGTAGTGGCTTAATTTTAAGTGCAGTGCCCATCGCTGCTGCAGTAGGTGTAATTCTGCCACTTTTAAGAAGATATTCTAATGAATCCACTCCAATGTAAATAATTGAATCATTAGCTGTTGCTTCGAGCTGTTTTTTTATCTCACATGCGGCGAAACCAGATTCAACTAGTGCGACAGCATCAAGAACAGAACTTTTTTGAGTTACAGACACTCTATGGTTATCAACTACAAACACTTTATTTTTGTATTCACTTTCAGCGAGTGCTGAAGCATTAGAGCTGGCAGTCGAAAGTCCATTCGAAATTGGAATATAGACAATTTGGTCATGAGTTTTTAAAATTTGATTCCAAAAGCTAGAGACATCACCCAATGAAGGCTGTGATGTTGAAACTGTTTCACAATCGCTGAGTGCTTGAAAAAATGCGTCATGCAAGAGGTCAACACCTTCAAAATGGGCAGCACCATCGATAATCACAGGCGACTGCTTGATAAAAACACCGAGCTTGTCGGCTTCTACTTGCGAAATTCCGCTGTTAATGTCTGTCGCAACTGCTATTTTCAAGAACACCTCTAAAAAGCATTAATCTAATCAATTTGATAGATTTTAAGCTGAGATAATAAAAAAGCAGCCGCGCTTAAACGGCTGCGCAAATTTGTTAGCAAATAAATCCAGTTTACTTTCGCTTGTATAATAATTGTTCAAGACTATCTGCCAGCCGCAAAGAAAAACAAAGCAAGCGTGCCTGGACCAGAATGGGCGCCAATTACAGGATCGAGACAATTGATATGAACGTTATTGACTCCTGTTTTCTCGATCACTTTGTCTTTCAAGAATTGTGCCTCATCCTCGCAATCACCGTGGGAAATTAAAACTTTGTAGTCATAGGGACGATTCATTGTGTCTTCCATGTGCTTTACAAGCGCATCGATGGACTTTTTGCGGCCACGAACTTTTTCCATGGGAATGAGGTGTCCTTCATTGTCAACATGCAACACAGGTTTAATATTTAGCATTGTGCCAGCAAAGGCAGCGGTTTTTGAAACACGACCTCCTCTTTCCAAGAAATGAAGATCGTCGACGGTAAACCAGTGTGCAACTTTGAATTTGTTATCTTCAACCCAACGATAAACTTCTTCAATAGATTTGCCATCTTCTCGCATTTCTGCAGCCGTCCACACAAGCAAACCTTGTCCGGCAGCAGCAGCTAAAGTGTCGACCGAATAGATTTTTGAGTTTTCATATGACGATGCGAGTTCTTTTAGAATTAGGTCAATAGCAGTGTATGTGCCCGACAATCCTGAAGAAAAGCCGATGTAGAGAAGATTATTTCCTTCTTTAAGAATTTCCTCGAGTTCATTTTTTGAATCTTGCAAGTTTGGAAGAGAAGTAGTCACAACTTTTCCTTCGCGCATTTCTTTGTAAAAAGCAGGAAGATTAGATTTTTCGTGCTTGTTGTAGGATTTTCTCTGAACACCGTCAATCATAAAAGTGAGTGGAAGAACTGCCAAGTCATATTTTTCGACAATTTCATCAGTTAAGTTTGCACTTGTGTCGGTAACAATTTTGAATGCCATTGCAATTAGCTCCTTTAACACGAGTTAGCCTATGTTATCTTATCAAAATTAATAAGATTATACATTTCAACTTCACATTCAAGCGCATTAAGATAGTGTTGATATGCATTAGCGGTATACTTTTATGGCTTGAAAATTTCTGAAGAATTCTAGATGAGGAACACAATGGCAGATAATTATAAAAACACGATGAATTTACCTAAAACTGACTTTCCAATGCGTGGAGACCTAGCGCATCGCGAGCCAGAAATTTTGAAGAAGTGGCAAGAGGAAGACATTTACGGAAAAGTATTGGAGAAAAACAAAGACGGCGAGCCTTTTGTTCTTCATGATGGACCTCCGTATGCAAACGGACCAATTCACATTGGACATGCATTTAATAAAATTCTCAAAGATTTTGTCATCAAGTCACATGCTCAGCGTGGCTATTACACACCATATGTTCCCGGCTGGGATTGCCACGGCCAACCGATTGAGCACATCATCGAAAAGCAGTTGGGCACAGAAAAAATGAAAAGCATGCCTCAATCAGAGGTACGCTCGCTTTGCCATGATTGGGCTGTTAAATGTGTAGACTTGCAACGCGAAGGCTTTAAACGCCTTGGTGTTAACGCCGATTGGGATCATCCATATCTCACATTTACACCAAACTACGAATCTGGAAATGTTGAAATTTTCAAAAAAATGTACCTCGATGGATCAATTTATCGTGGACGCAAGCCAATTCACTGGTGCAGCCGCTGTCACACAGCTCTTGCAGAAGCCGAAATTGAATATGGTGATGAGACATCTCCTTCAATTTATGTAAATTTTGTTTTGGACGAAACACCAAAGCAATTTGCTGAAACGGATGCAAAAGACAAAACACCTTGTGTTCTGATTTGGACCACGACTCCTTGGACTCTTCCTGCAAACACAGCTGTCTCCCTTGCACCAACAGCAGAATACGTCATGGTTATTCTTGGAGACAAGGCAATGCTCATGGCAAAAGAGCTTGTTGAAACAGTTGCTGAAGTCGCAGGCTGGAAAGGTTATACACTTGCAAAAGACTCAAATGGAGAAGTTGTAACCACCGACGGTGTTTCTCTTTGCGGTCTCACATACACTTGCCCAATCCGTCAAGATTTGAAGGGTAAAGTCATTTATGGCGATCATGTAACGCTTGACTCAGGCACAGGATGTGTTCACACTGCCCCTGGACACGGCGTCGAAGACTATGTTGTTGCATCGCAATTTGAAGGAGTTGCAACTCTCATGCCAGTTGATGATGATGGCATTTTGACTGAAGAAGCAGGTCAATTCGCAGGTCTTTCGACTGATGACTCAAATCCAAAAATTATTGAATGGTTAGAAGAGCAGGGCACTCTCGTTGCAAAAGTTAGCATCACTCACAGCTATCCTCATTGCTGGAGATGTCACGAGCCTGTTATCTTTAGAGCTACTGATCAATGGTTTGTTTCTATGGATAAGACTGGCCTTCGCAAAAAAGCAAAGGATGAAATTGACAACAACGTCAAATGGATTCCTGAATGGGCTTCAAACAGAATTGGTGCAATGGTTGAAGACAGACCAGACTGGTGCATTTCTCGCCAAAGAAGCTGGGGTGTTCCTATCCCTGTGTTTAAGTGCGCAAAATGCGGAGAAACAATTGCCACAGAGGAAACATTTGATGCAGTGATTAATCTCTTTAACACAGAGGGAGCCGATGCTTGGTTTACAAAGAAGCCAAGTGAATATCTCCCAGCTGGAGTTAAATGTGAACACTGTGGATGTGAAGAGCTCATTCCTGAAAAAGACATCCTGGATGTTTGGTGGGAAAGCGGAGTGTCCCACGATTCTGTTCTAAAACATCGTGCAAACGAAGGCCTAACATGGCCTGCCGACATGTATCTTGAAGGTTCTGATCAGCATCGTGGATGGTTCCAATCTTCGCTTTTAACTTCAGTTGGTGCATATGGTCGAGCACCATACAAATCGGTTATGCACTGTGGCTTTACAGTCGATGAAAAAGGCCGCAAAATGAGTAAATCGCTTGGAAATGGTGTGGACCCAAGCGAAGTTGTGAACAAAGTTGGTGCTGATGTTTTGCGCATGTGGGTGTCAAGCGTTGATTATTCTCAAGATGTGAGCATCTCTGACTCAATCTTGCAACGCACTTCAGATGCCTATCGTAAGTTCAGAAACATTTTCCGTTTCCTGCTTGGCAACCTGGACGACTTTACACCTGCCGATCGTGTAACTTCCTATGACGATCTTGAGCCAATTGACAAATGGGTTATGGCAAAATTGGCAGAAGTTTTAAACGATGTCAACAAAGCATATGAAAACTATAAATTCCACTATGTATATCGTGTACTTTATGAATTTGTAAACAATGACTTGAGTGCAATATACATGGATGTCGCAAAAGACCGCCTATATTCTGAAGCCGCTAACTCACCCCGTCGTCGTGCTGTTCAAACAGTTCTTGAAAATGTGTTAGACGTCCTTGTGCGCGTGCTAAGTCCTATTTTGAGCTTTACCACAGAAGAAGTTTGGGGCTTTTGGCCAGAAGGCCTAAAAGAACAAGAAAGGCCAGTCTCTGTTCAGCTTGCTGGTTGGCCTAATGCTAAGAATTTCACGCCGGAAATTCCCGAAAATGAAGCAAACGAGGTCCTTGACGACTTTAAAACATTGTTTGAAATTCGCGACGCTGCCACTAAGGCAATTGAGGTTGCTCGCGGCAATGGAACGATAAAGAAAAGTCAAGAAGCTAAAGTGACTGTAACGCTCAGCCAAGAACAAATGAACATAGCTGCAAAATTTGACAAGAGCGTCATTGCCGACCTCTTGATTTGCGCTGAAGTTGAGTTTGTTGTCGAAAACGTTGACGAAACAACTGCAAAAGTTGATAGAACAAATTTGGCTAAATGCCCACGCTGCTGGAACTACACTGAACTTTCCGGAGAAGGTGAACACGCTGACGTTTGCCCTCGCTGTGCACATGTTCTTGGCTAACACATGGAAGGCAGTAAAAAAAGAATTATCACAGTGGCAGCTTTCCTAGTGATTGCTGCTATTGTGATGCTCATTGATCAATTTACTAAACAGTTGGCAAACGCTCACCAAGTTGGAGAGACTTTTTCAACTTTAATCCCTGGAGTTTTACAGTTAACGCTCGTTCACAACACTGGTGCTGCTTGGGGGATGTTTGGCGATTGGACAAACGGGCTTGTAGTCCTCGGACTCGTTGTTTGTATTTTCATTTTGTGCTTTGTCATGTTTAACTCAAACAACACAAATGCGCTAATGGTCATTTCATGCTCACTAATTTTTGCTGGGGGCCTCGGAAATGCAATAGACAGATTTATCAATGGCTATGTAGTTGACATGATTGAAGTTGTTTTTATTGATTATCCCGTTTTTAATGTTGCAGACTGTGCGATAACAATTGGCGTTGTTCTGCTTTGTATTAACATGCTTTTTTTCAACAAAAGGGGATAATTAGCTTGGATACATTGCCTGAAACATATTATGTAACTCCCAATGATTCTAATTTAAGAATAGATCTTGTGTTATTTAATTGTGGTTTCTTTTCAAGCAGAAGTGCTGCAGCCAAGGCTGTTGCAAACAAGCAGGTACTAGTCAATAACAACTTAGTCAAGAAAAACTACATTGTCTCAAGTGATGATGTTATTTCATTTGTGCAAACAGCCAATAAAGATGCAGACCAAATAGATGAATTGATTCCGCTTGACATCCGATTTGAAGATGAACACATTCTAGTTATTTCGAAACAAGCTGATTTGATAACTCATCCAAGCAATGATGCGCAGAAACGCACGCTAATGCATGCACTTGTTCAGCGTTATGGAAAAGACGGGCTTTGCTTGTGTCAAGGAAACGAAGACAGACCTGGGATTGTCCACAGGCTTGATGCGCACACATCAGGATTGATGATTTGTGCTAAAACTAATGAGGCTGGCGAGGCGCTAATCGAACAAATTAGAAAAAGAGAAATTGACAGACGCTATCTAGCTTTAGTGCATGGAATAATCAGGGATAATAACGCAAAGATTTCGGCTCCAATCAGACGACACACTACTCATCGCACAAAAATGGTAGTGGGAGAGGGGCCTGGAGCACGCGACGCAATAACTACATTTAACACACTAGCCAGGTTTTCATCAGCAACAAACGATGATGGCTATACATTGCTTGAATGTAAGCTTTTAACAGGAAGAACTCATCAAATTAGAGTTCATATGCAGTTTATTAAGCATCCTGTTGTTGGCGACCAGCTTTACAAATCATATGCTCCAAAGGCAAAATCGGCATCACTAGGTCTTACAAGGCAGTTTTTGCACTCGACTCACCTTGAATTTAATCATCCGATAACAAATGATCACCTATCTTTTGAAGACGCTCTGCCAAAAGACCTCCGCAACACGCTTTTATGCATCAAAGAACGTATGTTTGAGATAACCGATGCATATGAGAATTATTCTTCACTGCTTTAAGAAATAAGAGGAGAATATGGGAGATTCAAAAACCATTTTAGTAGGAGTAACAGGCTCAATCTCAACATACAAAACATGCGATGTTGTTCGTGGATTAATGAAGGCAGGGCACAACGTAACTGTGGTCGCAACACCTTCTGCACTAAAATTTGTGGGAGACATAACGTGGAGAAGTTTGTCACAAAATCACGTTGTTAGTGACCTTTTCACTGACCCAACTTCACCTAATGCGCACATAAAGTGTGGACAGAATTCTGATTTGTTTCTAATCGCACCCGCAAGTGCTAACACAATTGCAAAAATTGCCAATGGAATTGCCGACAACGCACTAACCGCATGTGCATTAGCTGCTACATGCCCAATTATTTTAGCGCCGGCAATGAATTCGATAATGCTAGAAAATCCTGCAACCCAAGAAAATTTGAGCAAGCTCAAAAACCGTGGAATGACAATTCTTGAACCTGATGAAGGCCTGCTTGCTTGTGGAGACGTGGGCAAAGGAAAGCTAGCGAGTGTCGATGAAATCATCGCTTGTTGCTTAAATCATTTATAAATTCAATTTCTATGCAACGCAGAATCTAGCTTTTCAGTTTTTGCATTTTAAAAATTTTTTTGTAAGAATGATAATCTGAATAAATTATTAAAAAAATTACGGCACTTTATTATGTTCAATCTAAAAAATAAAAGAGTGTTAATTACATCTGGACCCACTGTCGAGCGCATAGATCCAGTGCGCTACATATCAAATTTTTCTTCAGGCAAAATGGGGAAGGCACTCAGTGATGCATTTTCTAGAGCTGGAGCAAATGTGTGTGTCGTGACAGGTCCAGTGAGCATCAAATATGATTCAGCAGAAAGAGTTATCATCATCGAATCTGCTCGAGAAATGTTTGAAGCTTGCAAAAACGAGTTTGATAGTGCCGACATTGCAATTTGCTGTGCCGCAGTTTGCGACTATCGACCGAAACATAAATTTGATTCAAAGCTTAAAAAAGAAAAAGATGACAAAAAACTTTCTTGCATCGAGCTAACAAAAAATCCAGACATTCTAAAAACATTAAGCAAACTTAAAAATGAAAACCAGTATGTAGTCGGTTTTTGTGCTGAAACAAATAGTGTCATTGACAACGCGAAATCAAAGTTGAAATCAAAATCTTGTGACATGATTGTCGCAAATGATGTGAGTGAAGGCAAAGTTTTTGGCAAAGACGACACTTCTGCAACAATTGTCACAGACTCTTCTACGACTGATTTTAAGAGTGGCACAAAAGCAGAATTAGCAAATCTTCTTGTTGAATTGATTTCAAAAGAATTCAACGAAAGAACATTTTAAATATCACTACTTTAAGTTTATCAAGGCAAGCACTTTAAACATCATAGCCAGGCGAGTAAAGTTTATCGACGATAGCTTTTTTATTAAATCTGGTTAAGCTCTTTTTATAAATAAATTCTCTGGGTAACCAATTTTTCGATCTTTATTGACTAAAAAATTGATAGATGCAATTTATTTAACTATTCAAATCAAGTAAAAGTGACAAAAAGACAAAACATTATTTGTCAAACAAATTTTAAATGTTTTCGGTGAACGGTAAATCTGGCGTCTAGCAGGGAAAACTTAATCATTTCAAGTGATTTTAAATGTTATCGCGATAAGTTTTAAGAATTTTCTAATTTCTCTAGGTTTCTATGTGATATAAAAAAGTAATCAATTGATTAATATCTGTAAATATTGATTGTTAAATTTGCTGTATTTTCTGCCTGTTCGATGAAAAGCGAACGTCTTTTACTGCCCTTTAAACAAACCTGTAATTTTTAAGCATTTAATTAGCTGGAGGCTAACTTGCTCACATTGGGTATTGATTCAGGGTCGACAACGACAAAGGCCATACTATTTGATGGCGAAAACATAATTACAAAACGATTAGAGCCAAGTGGTGTTCGACCAGTAAAGGTTATAACAAGCCTTTATGATGAGCTTTATTCTCCAGAAGTTGGTTTTGTAATGTCAACTGGATATGGTCGCTCACTTTTGGACAAAGCCGACAAGTCTATGACAGAAATAGCTTGCCATGGTGCTGGTGCAGGTTATCTTTGCCCTGAGTGCAATTTCGTTATCGACGTTGGTGGTCAAGACAGCAAAGTAATTGCACTGGATGAGAACCATAATGTAAAAGATTTTCTCATGAATGATAAATGTGCAGCTGGCACTGGTCGTTTTGTTGAAATGGTTATGAATCGAGTAGGAAGTTCCGTTGACGAAATTGATGATTTCGTGAAAGGTGCTGAACCCGTCACGATTAACAGCATGTGTGCAGTTTTTGCTGAGAGCGAAATTATTGGTTTACTTGCGCAAGACACACCTTCTAGGGATATTGCTTTAGGCTGCATTTATTCCATTTGTAGGCGAACTGCAATTTTCGCCCAACGCCTAATGCCAAAAGATCCTGTAATTTTCTTTTCAGGTGGACTTGCGAAGTCAAAAACTTTTCAAGCTGTGCTAACTAAATTCTTAGGGGTTAAAGAACTTCACACAAGCCCACTGTGTCAATTTAATGGGGCTTTGGGTGCTGCAGTGCTAGGGCAAAAACGTCTGAACAAACAACACAACTAAATTTAAAGGTTAATTATGCCTGAGTGCGCGCCAGGCTTATAAATTTGCGCAAAATCTAGGATATTTGAAAGGTATTAACATGACAGTTGAATTAAAGAGAGAGTTACCTGAAATCTTTAATGAGTTTGCTGAGCAACGTCAGAATTCATTTTTGGCAATTAAAAAATTAAAGGATGAAGGTGTTCCTTGTGTGGGTGTGTTTTGCACTTTCTTGCCGAAAGAGATTGCAGACGCTATGGGCGCTGCAGTTGTTGGACTATGCTCACTTTCTGATGAAACAATTCCAGATGCAGAAAAGGTTCTTCCTAGAAACCTTTGTCCGCTCATTAAATCAAGTTATGGCTTTGCCATTACCGACAAATGCCCATTCTTTTATTTTTCTGACCTCATTGTTGGAGAGACAACTTGTGATGGCAAGAAAAAGATGTATGAGATTTTGGCAAAAGACAAACCAGTCTATGTTATGGAGTTGCCACACAAACAAAACGAAGAAGGCATCAAAAAATACCGCGAAGAAATTATCAAGTTTAAAGAAAAACTCGAAGAAACCTTTGGAGTAACAATCACCGAAGATAAAATTCGCGAAGCAATTCACAAGCGCAATGAGATTACAAAATCACTCATGCGCTTGCAATATTTGATGAAGAATGACCCAGCTCCTTGCAGTGGTTTAGACATTGTTAATGCCGCATATGGCTCTGGTTTTAGTATGGACATTGATTCAATTAAAGATCGAATTGATGAACTTGCAGACAGAATTGAAGAGGAATATGCTGCGGGGCAAAATTTTGGTAAAAAACCAAGAATCCTTGTTACAGGCTCTCCATCAGGCGGCGGTGCACAAAAAGTAATAAAAGCAATCGAGGACAATGGAGCTGTTGTGGTTGCCTTCGAAAACTGCGCAGGTCTGAAATCTATGCGTCTCACCGATGAAGAAAACCCAGATGTTTATGATGCACTTGCACGTCGCTACATGGGCATTGGTTGTTCATGCATGTCTCCAAATCCAAATAGGTTAGAAATGCTTGATCAGCTTTGTGACGAGTTCAAAATTGACGGCGTTGTTGACATCATTTTGCAAGCATGTCACACCTATAACGTTGAAACAGCACTGGTTGGAGATTTGATTAAAAACAAGAAGGGTCTTCCATACACAGTAGTTGAAACAGATTTCTCTCAATCAGACATTGAACAAATCAACACCCGCATGGCAGCGTTTATTGAGATGCTTTAAGTTTTCGAGATTTATCACTTAAGAGAAAAAAATGAAATACGACTTTACAACAATTTGGGACAGATCTGGAAAAGATGCAATGGCAGTTGACGCCATTGAGAAGTTCCCAATATTCCAACCAGATGAAGGATTTGATTCGATTCCAATGTGGGTTGCAGACATGAACTTTGCGACTGCGCCTTCCATTGTAGAAGCTATGCAAAAGCGCCTTGAGCATCCTTTATTTGGATACTTTATAACAAGCGATGAATATTTTGATGCAATCATTAACTGGCAAGAAAACAGAAATGGCGTTCAAGAGCTCGAGAAAGAACACATTGGATATGAAAATGGTGTTCTTGGTGGTGTAATGAGCGCGCTTGGAGCAGTTTGTTGCCAGGGAGATGCTGTGCTTGTTCACTCTCCAACATACATTGGCTTCTCGGGATCAATTAAAAATGCTGGTTACAAGTTAGTAACTAGCCCACTGAAACCAGATCGACTCGGCATTCCACGCATGGATTTTTATGACATGGAAACCAAAATCAAAAGAAATGACATACGAGCCGTTGTATTCTGCTCGCCCCACAATCCAACAGGTCGAGTTTGGGAGAGGGAAGAACTTGAGCAATTCATGGACATGTGCCGCAGATATGAACTAACTGTTATTTCTGACGAAATTTGGTCTGACATCATTTTAAAAGGTCACAAGCACATTCCACTTCAGTCAATTTCTGAAGATGCTCGAATGAGAACAGTTGGACTATATGCGCCATCTAAAACTTTTAATCTTGCAGGATTAGTTGGTTCCTATCACATTATTTACAACGAGTTTCTTCGCAGAAAAGTCAAGAAACAAGCAAGTCTTGCGCATTACAACTCAATGAACGTTCTGTCGATGCATGCACTCATAGGTGCATATTCAGACGAAGGAGCAGAATGGGTTGATGAGCTTCGACAGGTCATCACAGAAAACGTGAAATATGCTTGCAAGTTCATTCGTAAAGAGCTGCCTGGAGTTAGCGTTCATCAGCCTGAAGGCACCTACATGCTGTTTCTTGATTGTGAAGAATATTGCAACTCGCACCATCGTGAACTTGAAGATGTGAAGATTGCAGGTTATAAATGCGGAGTAGTTTGGCAGGACGGTCGCCAATTCTATGGTCCAAACCACCTGCGAATGAATTTAGCTCTTCCAAAGGAACGAGTCATCGATGCTTTTAACCGTTTGCGCGATTACGTCTTTATTTAAAACATTAAGTTTTTTGTGCACTCGTTTAGTTCTCGTTACTTCTTAGATGTTAATTAAAACGTCTGAGGGGACTTTTTGTAGGGCTCATAAAACATAACAAAACATTGGAATTAACAGGCAAAAGCTTGTGATTCATAAAGTCTATCTTTAGAAAGGAATTAAAATGTCAGTCAATTTTAATTATGTTGGTCCAGAAGTGTCACGTCGTGACTTCTTTAAAATCGGTGCAGCTGCAGCAGCACTTGCAGCACTAGGCATCACAACAGGTTGCTCTGGCGATAAAACATCAGGTTCTGGTGCGGCTGTGCAAGCTAAAATCAAAGAAGGTGGCAAAGTTGTCTATGCTGTTGAAGAGCCCATCACATCTCTAAACTACTACAACAATTCCGACACTGACCTCGGAAAACAGGTATTTGCAAACCTTTTTGCACCACTTTGCAAATTTAATGTAGACGGTTCTGCAGACTACAGACTAGCCAAAGATATTAAAATCAGCGACGACGGAACAACATATACAGTCACTCTTCGTGATGACCTCAAATGGAGTGACGGAGAAAAATTAACTTCAGATGACATTATTTTTACAATGGATTTGCTTGCAAATGAGCAACTAAAGCCACAAACTTCCTCAGCCTACAAAGTTGACAAGAAATTCTGTGAATATAAGAAAACGAGTGACACAGAAGTGGAGTTCACGATTGTGCGCTCTTCTAACCTATTCAGAAAAGCTCTCGGTTCTCTCATCATCCTGCCTGCTCACACTTTCAAAGACGTTGATCAAGCAGATGTCTACACAAGCCCTGCAAATGACAAAATTGCAACTTCTGGCGCATATAAAATTGACACATTCAGCACTGGTGAGAAACTTGTTTGCAGCAAAAATGAAAACTACTATGGAGACAAAGGCCACATTGATGGTTTTGAAGTCAACGTTGTTTCCGATGCTTCAACTCAAGAAATTGCATTCCAAAATGGAGAATTTTCACTCTTCACAATCAGCAATTCTGAAACACTTGCTAACTACAAAAACAACGATAAATATAACGTTGTTTCATATCCAGATGGTCGCATCACATTTATGGAGATCAATCCTAATGCTTCTAACACCGATTCGATGGACAAACGTAAGGCTGTAATTGACGCTTTGAACATCGACGACCTCGTTTATGGAACATATGGTGACGAGCTTTTCTCACGTTCAGCAAAAAGCATTCGTCCAAAAGATTCAATGTTCTACAACGATGACATTAAGAACTACACTCAGAACCTTGATGAGGCCAAAAAGCTCATGAAGGAAAACAATCTTGAAGGGGCCAAGATTAACATCATCTTTAACTCAGCTCGTGTTGGACAAGAAGAACTTTGCACAATGATTAAGAGTCAGCTTGATGCAGTAGGATTTGATGCACAAATCAACTCAATGGAAACCGCCGCATATTTCAAGTCATATTTCTATCCAACAGACTCTTTCAACATTTCAATCATGGCAAACGAAATGATTGGCGATCCAAGCAGCTCAGTTGGATTGTTTAACAACACTAAGTCGGGCAAAAACATGTACACAACTGAAAAATTGAACAGCATGTGGGATGATCTCGACAAAGAAATGGATCAATCAAAACGTCAACAGATTTTAAATGACGCGATCGAGGAACTCCACAATTGCTGGTCATGTGTGCCAGTTTGCGACACAAACTATGTGTGCGCAACACAGAAAAACCTTGCAGGTCTTGAGAACAGCGATCGTCTCTCTGACCTAACTAAGGTTTACTTCACTGAATAACCTCCCTTTTCAAATGCTGGTGGCTTCAAATTAAAGCCACCAGCGCCTCTTTTCTGCTTATTTTTTATCTATAAAGAAGGACCTTTTCCTAACTATGAGGAACTACATATTAAAGAGAATTGCATTTGCAATTCCTGTAGTTTTTGTTGTTTCGATATTCTCTTTTTTGCTTGTGTATATGGCTCCAGGTGATCCTGCACAGCAATATAGAACTGTTGATATGACAGACGAAGAATATGAGCAACTAAAAACTGATTTAGGCTACAACGATCCAGTCATCGTCCAGTATGGACGTTGGCTAGTAAAAGTCGCTCAAGGTGATTTTGGAGATTCAACAAGCAGCCACACAGAAGTTTGGCCACTAATTGTTGCAAAACTTCCTGCAACTGTTGGGCTTATGGGTGCATCGATTATTTTTTCTGTTCTTATGGCTGTCCCATTAGGATTGCTTGCTGGTCGATATCGAGGCTCAATATTTGACAAAGTTATGAATGCAATACACTATATTGCAATCTCCATACCGTCATTTTGGTTTGCAATTATGCTTATTGTAATTTTCTCGCTTAAACTCGGGCTTCTTCCGAGTTCTGGAATGAGAACCACAGGTGTCGATAACTTTTTTGACCTCTGTGCACACGCAATTTTGCCAGTAATCGTTTTGAGCGTAGGAAAAATTTCGATTTATGCACGATATATTCGTGAAGCCACGATACGAGAGATGAACGAAGAATATGTTCTGTTTGGCATCTCTAAAGGTGCAAAGATGGGATACATTTTGAGTCATCATGTTTTGAAAAACTGTCTCTTGCCATTAATTACACTTGTTGGAATGAGTTTAGGAAGTTTAGTTGGTGGCGCCTACATTGTTGAGACAATTTTCGGGTGGCCTGGCTTGGGCACAACTGGCATGAGTGCTATATATGCCCGTGACTACAACATGATTATGGGAACTACAATGCTTTCGTGTCTGCTTCTCGTCGCTGGCAATTTGATTGCTGATGTATGTTATGCATTTGCAGACCCACGCATTAAAGCGATGAAGGGAGATAAATAATGAAAAAAATCTCCAGTTCACGCAAAGCAATTATCATTAGTGGCGCAATTTTAATATTGATGACTTTGTGTGTAATATGTGCACCTCTGTCGCCATATGACCCTAATGCGGTAGACCCTTTGCACAAATTCCTACCAATATCGCCTGAACACTGGCTTGGTACCGACAATTTTGGCAGAGATGTGTTCACCAGATTGTTATATGGTGGTCGCGTTTCTTTGCTTGTTGGTTTCCTGTCAATGCTTGTGTCGATTGTGTTTGGCACGATTTATGGCATTGTTGCTGGTTGTTCCAGCAAAATGGTGGATGGTTTTCTAATGAGAATTGCCGACATTTTAATGTCTGTGCCTAGCTTCTTAATAATCATTACATTAAACATTTACCTTAGCGCAGGAATTTCAACACTTGTAATAACGATCGGCTTCTTCTCGTGGATGGGAGTTGCGCGCATAGTTCGAGCTGAAGTCTTGAGCCTTCGTGAGCGCGATTTCATATTAGCCGCTGAAGGCCTTGGCGCAAGCAAAGGATGGTTGATTTCTAAACACTTTATTAAAAATGTTATGTCACTGGTTATAGTTTCTGCTGCAAATGCAATTGCAAACGCTATTTTGACAGAGTCTTCACTAAGCTATCTTGGTTTTGGCATAACTATTCCAAATGCATCATGGGGTGGCATGCTCCAAGGCGCTCAAACATACATTCTCACTCACCCAGACCTAGCAGTTTATCCAGGTTTATGCATCCTTTTAGCAGTGCTTTGCTTCTATGTTTTGAGCAATGGTGTTAAGAATTCATTCAGTTCAAACACTGGAGGTAACTAATGAGCCTTTTTGAAATCAAAAACCTGCATGTTACCTTCTCAACCACTCGAGGAAAAGTAGAGGCAGTTAGTGATGCCTCATTCGAGATTGAAGAGAACGAATGTGTCGCATTGGTGGGAGAGTCTGGTTGTGGAAAATCAGTAACTGCTCGCGCAATCATGGGACTTACCGAAGCAACAAACGGAGTTTGCGAGGAGGGAAGTCAGATTCTTTACAAAGGACAAAACATTCTTGACTTTACAGAATCTGAATGGATTAACTACCGCGGAAGTGCATCAGCAATGATTTTTCAGGATGCAATGAGCGCAATGAATCCAACTATGCGCATTGGCAAACAAATTGCGGAGTGCTTTAGCTTTCACAAGAAATTCTCAAAACAAGAGGCAAATGAGAAGTCAATTGAACTATTAAAAATGGTAGGTATCCCCGATGCTGAAGATGCAATGAAGAGATATCCTCATGAATTTTCAGGTGGAATGCGCCAGAGAGTAATGATTGCATCAGCACTTGCATGCAATCCAAAACTTCTCATTGCAGATGAGCCAACAACGGCACTTGACGTTACTATCCAAGCTCAAATACTCGATTTGATATCTCGCCTAAAAGAACAAAACAAAATGAGTGTTTTGCTCATCACGCATGACATGGGTGTGGTTGCAGGTCTAGCACAAAGTGTAGTTGTATTTTATGCTGGTCATGTTATGGAAAAGGGCAATGTGGATGAAATCTTTAACGATCCAAAGCATCCCTACACACAAGGCTTGCTATCGGCTTCACCTCGTCTTGACCAAATGGGGAAGGGTCGTTTGTATACAATCAATGGAGCTCCACCAGAATTAATAGGCCAAAAGCCTGGTTGTCCTTTTGCTGAGCGTTGCCCCTATGCAGATAACAAATGCAGAAAAACAATGCCAGCTCTTGAAAATATAACAAACACGCACAAAGTTGCCTGTTATCACCAGCAGGAGGTTAAATAATGGCTGATCCTGTTTTGAAAGTAGAACACTTAAAGAAATATTTCAAGGTCGGCAAAAAAGATTTAAGAGCCGTTGATGATGTTAGCTTTCAAGTTGCTCGTGGCGAAATACTAGGAATCGTAGGGGAGTCAGGTTGCGGTAAAACAACTTGTGGAAGATGTGCAATTGGTCTTTATCAAAAAACTGATGGCATGTGTCTTTACAAAGGAAAAGATTTGCACAGTCTAAAAGGTGCAGAACGAAAGAAGTATTGTTGTGAAGTTCAAACAGTGTTTCAAGACCCCTATGCTTCACTTGACGGAAAAAACAAAGTTCTTGATTTAATTGCTGAAGGTATTGACATTCAAAAACTTGCGAAGAACCAAGAAGATCGACGAGAACAAGTTGCAGTTCTTATGAAACAAGTTGGATTAAACCCCTCTAGCATGGACCGCTATCCATATGAATTTTCAGGAGGTATGCGTCAGCGCATAGGAATTGCTAGAGCTCTTGCAGTAAAGCCTGAGTTATTGCTTTGTGATGAGCCAATTTCTGCGCTCGATGTTTCAATCCAAGCTCAAATCGTTAACTTGCTCATGGACTTAAGAGACAAAAATGGACTCACATATCTGTTTATTTCTCACGACTTGTCTATGGTTAAACACATTTCTGATCGAATATTAGTAATGTACATGGGACAAGTAGTTGAAGAATGCAGCGCTGAGGAGCTCTATGCGAATCCGCAGCACCCATACACTAAAGCTCTAATATCTGCAATTCCTATTCCTGATCCGTCTATTGAAAGCAGTAGGAAAAGAATTGTTCTTGAGGGACAGGTTCCAAGTCCAATCGATCCACCAGCAGGATGTCGCTTTGCTGGCAGGTGTCCTTATGCGAGTGAAAAGTGCAGAACATGTGCGCCCGAGCGCAAAGAAGTTTCGCCAGGCCATTACACATCTTGTCATCTCTGTGAATAGAAAGTAACAGTGTTTTGGGAATAGTAATTAAGCGTTAGTATTCCTTAAATTTATCTATTAATTCGTAATCTCTAGCCAAAACAAATTGTTGGCTAGAGATGCTTTTTATCAATTTAATTATTTTTAAGTGTTGATGTAGACGATTTTTTATGTTTAAACTGCTCAAGTACACAACGAAAAAAGAGAGATGTTTTGCTGTCATAGCTCTTATCTTTGTAATTCTGGGTGTTTGGTTAGACCTTAAATTGCCAGACTACATGAGAGAAATCACTCAGCTAGTGCAAACTCAAGGATCACAGCTTGGCGATGTTCTCAATGCAGGCGGCAAAATGATTATTTGTTCATTATTAAGCGCAGGAACAACAATTGTTGTTGGCTATACTGTCGCACATGTTGCTGCAGGCTTTGCAAAAACTCTTCGTAATAAAGTCTATTCCAAAACAATTGATTTTGGAAAGGAAGAGATTTCTAAATTCTCAAACGCTTCTTTGATTACACGCACTACAAACGATGTTATGCAGATTCAAATGTTTATTGCGATGGGCCTACAAGCAATTGCACGCGCACCAATTATGGCTGCATGGGCTGCATTTAAAATTGCTGGCAAAAGTTGGCAATGGACATCTGCAACTGTTGTAGCTGTGATAATCCTAATCATGGTGATGGTAACCATTAGCTGCCTTGTAATTCCTCGTTTTAAAATCATGCAGAAGCTGACCGATAACCTAAACAAGACTTCAAGAGAAAACATTGTAGGCATTCGCGTTGTACATGCCTACAATGCAGAAATGTACCAACAAAATAAATTTGAACAAGCCAACAATGAACTAACAAGAACTCAGCTGTTTACAACTCGCTCAATGTCGTTTCTATTCCCAACTGTAGGAATGATAATGAGTGGTTTAACTCTTGCAATTTACACAATTGGAGTCCTAATCATAAATGATTCATCAGTTCCTGCTAGGTTGCCACTATTTAGCGATATGGTTGTGTTTTCTTCATATGCAATGCAAATAATCATGTCATTTATGATGATTACTGTTGCTTTTTTCATTGGGCCACGCGCTTTTGTAGCTGCAGGACGAATAAATGAAGTACTTGATACAAACATTGCAATTGTCTCAGGCAAGAAAACAAAAGTCGACGACGCAATGGCTGGCACTGTGGAATTCAAAAACGTTACTTTTAAATATCCTGATGCAGAACACGCAGTGTTGCGAAACATTTCTTTTGTCGCAAAAAAAGGCGAGACAGTCGCAATAATTGGTTCAACTGGTTCTGGAAAATCGTCCCTAGTTCAACTAATCCCTCGATTGTTTGACTGCACGTCTGGACAAATTCTTGTAGATGGAAATAATGTTTGCGAATTAGATGAGCATTTTTTACGGAAAATAGTTGGCTACATTCCACAAAAGCCATTTCTATTTAAAGGCACAATTAAATCTAACATCATCTATGGCGAAGTCGGCCAGGTCGATGACTCCAGAATTGAAAAAGCATTGATGATTTCTCAGGCAAGCGATTTTGTTAAAAGCCTTGATTTGGGATTAAATTCAGAAGTTGCACAGAGCGGTTCTAATTTGTCAGGTGGTCAACGGCAACGCATATCAATTGCACGTGCAATTTATAAGAACCCTGAAATTATCATATTTGACGATTCTTTCAGTGCACTTGACTATAAAACCGACTCTGCAGTTAGGGAAGCTCTGACTAAAGAGTTAGGTGGTACTACGAGAATAATAGTCGCCCAACGCATTGGGACTATTATGGATGCCGATCAAATTCTAGTAATTGACGATGGCCACGTTGTTGGACATGGAAAACATTCAGAACTTTTAAAAACTTGCAAAGTATACCGTGAAATTGCGGAATCCCAGTTATCTGAAGAAGAGTTGAAAAATGCAAGATGAAAATAACAGTCAGAATTCTCCTCGGCTACAACAAAAACCAGGTGGTTTTGGGCCAAGAGGTCAAAAAATAATAGGGGGAGAAAAGCCAAAAAACTTTTGTGATGCAATAGTTAAATTGTGCGGTTTTTCTAAAGCCTGGTTGCCAATAATCATTGTGGCAGGAATATTATCAATCGGTGGTCAAATGACAAGAGTCTACGGCCCAAGTCAGCTTTCAAAAATTACTGACATTGTGACCCAGGGCTTGAGCGCAACGATTGATGTAGAAGCAGTATTAAGAATTGCAGTTTTCCTGTTGTTTCTTTATATATTAGGCTGGATTTTTAACTTCTCATCTAATTTACTCATGGCTCATGCCAGTCAAAACATTACAAAAAAACTTCGATCTAATTTATGCAAAAAAGTTAATAACGTTCCTCTCAGCTATTTTGACACAACAACAACTGGGAACATAATGTCTCGAATTGCTAATGACTCTGACATAATTGGGACAACTCTAAACCAAAGTCTCGGCACATTAATTAGCGCGCTTGCTTTACTTGTTGGATCTGTGGTTTTTATGTTCATTACAAACTGGACAATGGCAATTGCAGCTGTGCTTTCATCTCTGATTGGTTTTTTTATCGTTTTTGGAATAGTTTCTCATTCTCAAAAATATTTCAATGAACAGCAGGAAGAACTTGGTAAACTCAATGGAATTATTGAAGAAACCTACGCAGGGCACACTGTGGTCCATGCCTGTAATGCTGAATCTGTATCAAAAGAAGAGTTTGTAAAGACAAACGAGCGTCTATTTGAAAATGCATGGAAGTCGCAATTCTTGAGTGGCCTCATGCAACCCTTGATGGGTTTTGTAGGGAATTTTGGTTATGTCGTTGTGTGCATTCTGGGGGCTGTACTCACGCTAAATCACATCATCTCATTTGGTGTGGTAGTCGCATTTATGATTTATGTGCGACAGTTTACTGAGCCTTTAAGTCAAATTGCCCAAGCTATAACATCGCTTCAAAGTGCAGCTGCTGCAACAGAACGCATTTCAGAGCTTCTTGAACAAGAAGAAATACAGCCCGACGATTCAAACTCCGTAGCTATCGACTATGCAAAAGGCGAAGTTGAATTTGATCATGTTAAATTTGGTTATAAACCAGAAAAGATTATTATCAAAGATTTTTCAGCAGTAGCAAGACCAGGACAAAAAATTGCAATTGTGGGTCCAACAGGTGCTGGTAAAACAACGCTCGTGAATTTGTTGATGAGATTCTATGAGTTAAATGATGGTTCCATTAAAATTGACGGAATTCCGACAACTAAAATGACAAGAGCTTCAGTTCATAATCAGTTTTGTATGGTTTTGCAAGACACTTGGATATTCGACGGGACGATTAAAGAAAACATTATATATTGCGAACAAAATGTTACCGATAAACAGGTAATCGATGCTTGCAAAGCTGTTGGTCTGCATCACTACATAACGACACTTCCAAACGGTTACAACACGGTTTTGAATGGAACCGAATCACTTTCTGCTGGGCAAAAACAATTAATTACCATTGCTCGAGCAATGATTCGCAACGCATCAATGCTTATTCTAGACGAAGCAACAAGTTCAATTGACACACGCACTGAGCAACTAATTGAAAATGCAATGGATAAATTAATGAGCGGAAGAACTTCTTTTGTAATTGCTCACCGCCTTTCAACAATTAAAAATGCAAATCTTATTCTGGTAATGAGTCAAGGAGAAATTGTAGAGAGTGGAACTCATGAAAAATTGCTGAAGAAAGATGGCAAATATGCTGAGTTATATAACTCACAATTTGAAGAATGAGTTGATTCATGTAAATTTCACTTAACGAAATCAAAATTATTTTTTCTATTAAATGGCTATTATTGATAGAAATAATGAATTAATGAAAAGGTAAATAATGAATGATACTCAGCTTTTGTGCTTCGTCAGTGTTGCGCAATGCCTAAGTTTTCGTCGCGCAGCAGAAGAACTTGAACTTTCACAACCAAGCGTTACAAAACACATTGCCACACTTGAAAATGAGCTTGGTGGCACGCTTTTTGCTCGCAGCACACGAACAGTGTCCCTCACTGACCTAGGGGAAGCATTTCTGCCAGATGCGCGTGAAATTTTACAGATTATGTCAGATGCCTCGGAAAAAGCAAAAAAGAAGGCTACAGGAGGCCATCTCGTCGTTGGATACAACGATTGCGGGCAACTCTACCACATATCAAAAGTCATGAAAATCTTCCATGAAGAACATCCGAATGTTGGCATCACTTTAAAACTTGGAACACGCGATGATTCAAGTGAAAGTCTAAATCGTGGGTTTCTCGATTTATATTTTGGATTCTATGGCGACTCACTGGTTACAGAAAGCGTTTTTTATAACGAAATTCTGTTGGATAACCTTTGCTTTGTGACAAACGTTGCTTCTAAATTTGCGAATTATGATGTTTTGCAGGCTAGTGATCTCGTGGGGCAACAACAAATTGTGTGTGTCCCTTTGGCATATCGCAGACGCGCTGCTAAATTCCGTCTAGCATTACCCGAGGCTTCAGGTCCAGAGACAATATATTGTGAAACGACCGTAGAAGCACTATCCTTAGTGGATGCAGGCTATGGATTTACACTAATTCCAACAGCTTTTGCATCTCCAGGCGTCAACAGGGTGATCTTGCCATGGAAAGGAGACTACAGCGCAAGCTATGGTATTTTCTCAAACATCAATGTCGAGAATCCTCTCGTAGACAACATCATTAAAATTTCAGAAGAGGTGTTTGCGAACATCCCTAAAAAAGAAGGAAGGCTAGAACAAGCAATTGCGTAGTTTTTAATTCCTTTCTCTACTCAAAAAAAGATTTAAAAACTCTAAGAGTTTTAACCAAGTCGTAAACCTAGCTATCAAACCAGAAATGTTTTTTGTGAGATGGCACCAATCCAATTTATGAGCCTAAAGAGTTCACTAATTATTATTTGTCATTAGTGGATGACGAGCATGATAAAGTAATTTTTAAGCCCACAAAAATAAAGACGAAGATAAATCCAGTGATGTCTATGATGTCACTAATGGTTTAAAAAAGAGAACTCTTGAATTTAAATCCCCTACTGGCGGAGGTGGACAAACTATTTATCATCAGTTTGAAGAAGCCGCAGGGCAATCAAATAACTTAGTTATTGACTTATCAAACTCTTCTTTAGATATTGTTGACTCATACGAAAAGGTAATGAAATTCATTAACTGGAATCACAAAATCAGGACGGGGAAAAATAAGGGGAAGCAGTGGAGTTTTGACGAAGTTAGATTAATAACTAAAGATGGTACGAGCTTAAAAGTTTCCAAATAAATTAAGGGGCACTCCCCCCGACAGTTCGGCGGGACTTACCCCTCATGCGACATCTTAGCAGAAAGTGGCGTGTTTGTTGTTGACAACCTTCAACGTAGGAGTTTTCACATGAAAAGAAATTTAGATTTAGTTCGCAGTATTCTTTTAAAAGTCGAAAAATCCGAGGATTATCTCGAACTTGCCGATTTATTCGAAGCTCGCGGAAAAATTAAAGACTGCGAATTCACTAATAACGAAATCATCTATCATGTTGAACTTTTGATTGCCCATGGCTTTATTGATGGAAAATTAACGCGCGACCTGAGCGGCGAAATTATAGACAGTTGCATAAATGGTTTAACTTGGGATGGAGATGACATTCACAGTAGGTCGCTGAGGATTGAAGAAGCTTTAGGAGATCTGTTTAAAGGTTGTAGTAAATGGCGAATAAATGAATCCGAAAGAAGCTCTCTATGCAAATAATTGAGCTAAATAAAACGAGAAAAAATGCTTTCAAAAAATAACTTATTTAAAAGATTTAACACCACTTGGCACTAAAAAGCATTTTTTTAATTAGAAATATAGACATCACTGATTCCTAAGCGGTGTGAAAATGACAGTGAGCGAACAAATTCTTATGAAAAGTTAAAAGTAGTGTTTTGGGACTGTCTGAACTTTTGCAATATAAAATCCCGCTTTGGGTTTTTTTCAGCTAATCGAAATTGTTTTTGCCAGAAAAGCGGAAAGAAATGGTCGGGTTGACAGGATTTGAACCTGCGACCCCTTGACCCCCAGTCAAGTGCGCTACCAAACTGCGCCACAACCCGAAACACACTCGTTAATTTTAAATCAAACGTCTGGTTTAGGCTAGTGGCAAGTTGACAACGAAACTTGAACCAGTTTCACTATTAGGATTATCGACAATTTTTATTCGCCCATGCAAGACTTCAACAGAGTGTTTTACGATTGCAAGGCCAAGGCCCGTGCCTCCAGTTTGACGAGATCGGCTGCTATCAACGCGATAAAAACGCTCAAAAACTCTCTCTCGCTGGGAAATTGGTATGCCAGGACCTTCATCAGAAACGACAAGTTTTGCTCTGTTGCCATCTGTAAATAAATCAACAGTAACAACTCCATCATCTTTGTTGTATTTAATTGCGTTATCTACCAGGTTATAAACAATTTGTTCGGCTAGGGAGGAACTGCCTTTTATGGTGAGTTTTTGATCAAGATTCAACCTAATGACCTGACCTCGCGAACACGCTTTTTGCTCGAGTCTTCCGGAAACTCGCTCAATTGTGTCAGAAAGTAAAATTAAATCTCCATCTAAAGAAGCATTTTCATCAAGTTTTGAAAGTGTTAGCACATCATCGATTAAATCACGCATAGTTTCTGCTTCACGACGAATCAACTTTGCAGTTTTCTTGATGTCTTCAGGGGGAACCATGTCGTTTTCCATTAATTCTGCATATCCACCAATAACTTGAAGTGGTGTTTTCATTTCGTGTGAAACGTTACCTGTAAATTCGCGTCGCATAATGTTGGTGTCTTCAAGAAGTTTATTTTGTTCTTGAAGCATTTTTCTCTGATCATCAACTCTTTTTAATAAAGGCTGAACTTCTTCATATGAATCATTGGTGAGAGGATGATTTAAATCTATGTCTTTAAAAGGGCGAGTGATTATTTCTGTCAAAATTCGAGAAATCACAAGCGTCAGAATGAGAAGAACTAAAGCAAAAGAAGCAAATTGAGTTGTCGATGAAAGTAAAAAAGAAAATATGTTTGATTCGTCACCTAATGCTGCATAGTTTAAATAGGTAACAACGATTGTCACTGCTACAGCAACAAAAATTCCTAACGAAAATAATGCGATGAACAAAAGGGAATATAGACTCCTGCGTTTCTTCATCGAGTAAACCCGCTGGCTTTAGCTCGATAACCAACTCCGTGTACTGTTTGAATTACATTGCCTGACAATTCACAAGCATGATTAAGTTTTCTTCTCAACGTTTGAATGTGAGTGTCGACCGTTCGTGTTTCCCCAACAAAAGTAATTCCCCAAATGTCTTCGAGCAATTGTGTGCGTGTGAGAACTCTGCCTTGGTTTTCAACCAAAACATGCAAAAGCTCAAACTCTTTTGGTGACAAATCGAGAGGCGTCCCATTAGAAAGTGCCTCATGTGCGGCAGCATTAATTTCTATTGGGCCACACCTCAACGTTGAATCATCGCTATTTGCAATTTGCCCATTTCTTCTGAGTAATGCCTTGCATCTGCTCACAAGTTCCATCATCCCAAAAGGCTTTGCAAGATAGTCGTCAGCCCCTGCATCAAGAGCACTCACTTTATCATATTCAGTTCCCTTTGCAGAAAGCATCATGACTGGAGTATTAAAGATTTGCTTGTTTGCTCGAATCTCGCTCAATAAAGTCAGACCATCTGTTCCAGGCAACATTATGTCAAGCAAGATTAAATCGCACTTGTTCTTGTCAACTTCCTGAAAAAAAGATTCGCCGTCTTCAAAGCCGAGCGCGTCGAGGCCAGCTTGCTTTAATGCATACAAAGCAAGTCCACGAATGTTTTCATCATCTTCTACGTAATAAATCATGCCTACATTTTACATACCTTGTGAAAATGTTTTGTCAATTTTCACATGCTCAACTTTACAAAATCTTTGAAATTCAATTGCAAAACTATTTCAGAGCAACCACATTTTCTTTTCCTGTAAGTCATTCAATTAGATAGGCCCCAAAAAGGGGAGAGACATTTCGTTAGAAAAAATTGAAAGGAAAAGAATGAAAACGAAATCGGTACTAAAAAGTGCTTCCGTTCTGTTCGTGACAGTTGCCATGCTATTTGGTCTTTACGCATGCGGGTCAAGCGACAACAGCTCTGACCAAACTAAGTTGTCTGGTGCAGTGTCAACAAATGGTTCAACTTCCATGGAAAAAGTTATTGGAGCTTTAAGCGAAGCTTTTATGCAGGAAAACAGTGGAGTGACTGTTACATATGATGCAACGGGTTCTGGCACAGGAATTGAAAGCGCAAAGAACGGTTCTTGCGACCTTGGGCTTTCTTCACGTAAGTTAAAAGACTCCGAAACTGGACTCAAAGCAACAACTGTTGCTCTAGACGGTATTGCCATCATTGTTAACTCCAACTGTGGAGTAAGAAACCTAACACTCGATCAAATTACCGACATCTTCACTGGAAAAATTACGAACTGGAAAGAAGTTGGCGGCGAAGATCTTGACATCGCTTGCATCGGTCGCGAATCAGGCTCTGGCACGAGAGATGGATTTGAATCAATCACTAAGACAAAAGATAAATGCAAGCTTTCACAGGAGCTCACTTCAACAGGAGCTGTAATCACAGCTTGCTCTAGTTCAAAGAATGCAATTGGTTATGCTTCGCTTTCAGCAGTAGAAGGTCAAAGTGGCATTAAAGCTGTAACTGTTGATGGAGTTGCTAGCACCGAAGACACTGTCTTAGATGGGACCTACAAAATCCAGCGTCCATTTAACATCATCACAAAAGAAGGTCAAGAGCTCTCACCTCAGGCACAAGCGTTCCTCGACTTTGCAACAAGCTCTTCAGCAAATGATTTGATTAAAAAAGCTGGCGCAATTCCAGTTGCCAAATAGTTTTTATGTTTGTTGTTGTAGTGAAGTAATCAACTTTAGGTAAGAGACATGAAGAAAAAACTAAATTTATGGGAAAACATTTTTCACGGAGTGTTTTTCGCATTCGGAATGCTCTCAGTCGCCTTTGTACTTGGCATCTCGGTGTACCTGATTATTTCAGGTATGCCTGCCATTACAAAAATTGGTTTTGCTAATTTTCTTTTTGGCACCACTTGGAATCCAGGCGCTGGGCAATTTGGCATTTTGCCATTTATATTAACAAGTGTATATGGCACAATTGGCGCAGTAATTCTGGGTCTACCGCTCGGAATTTTAACTGCGGTTTTTTTGTCAAAATATGCAGGAAAAAAATCGGGGCGTTTAATTCGCTCTGCTGTTGAACTTCTTGCAGGCATTCCAAGTGTTGTTTATGGACTTGTTGGAATGATCGTTTTAGTTCCAGCCATTCAATATATATTTAGCCTCTCATCAGGCGCAACATTGCTGGCTGCAATTCTTGTTTTAACTGTAATGATTCTTCCATACATCATAAATGTGTCAACAACAGCTCTAGATGCTGTTCCAAAAGAATATGAGCAAGGTTCACTCGCGCTGGGGGCTACAGAGACTGAGACATATTTTAAAGTTTCAATTCATGCTGCAAGAAGTGGCATAGCAACAGCGGTAATCCAGGGCATTGGACGTGCTTTAGGAGAGGCAATGGCAATCATCATGGTTGCAGGAAACGTAGCAAACATGCCAAGTCTTTTTGGTTCAGTTCGTTTCCTAACAACTGCAATCGTCTCTGAGATGAGCTACGCATCCTATGGAAGCCTTCATCGTGAAGCACTATTTAGCATCGGCTTAGTGCTTTTTGTTTTCATTATTCTCGTCAATGTTGTTCTCAACTTAATTGCAAGAAGGGAGGAAAAATAATGTCTCAACCAGGCGTTATTGCTACAACTCCAGCTCTTGAAGGAACGCCTTCACTCAACACAGTCAAAATGAAAGCTAAATTGCCAAAGATGATCGTTTCGCGCCGTAGAAAAGACAAGATTATAAAAGGTCTTGTCTATGGTAGCGGAATTTGTGTTTGCGCCATTCTTGCTTTGATAATTGGATATATCTTCTATCGAGGAATTCCTTTTATTACAGTTCAACTTTTGACTACACAATCTAGCTATGTAAAAGACACAATTGGAATTCTTCCAAACATCCTAAACACTCTTTACATAGTTTTAATTGCAATGGCAATAGTAATCCCTCTTGGTGTTTGTGCCGCTGTTTATCTAAACGAATATGCAACCAACAAAAAAGTAGTTAAAGTCATCAGTTTTGCTGTAGAAACTCTAACGGGAATTCCTTCAGTTATTTTTGGTCTTGTTGGAATGCTTGTGTTCATTCAACTCCTCGGACTACAAGCAGGTGTTCTCGCAGGTGGCCTCACACTTGTTGTGATGGTGTTACCTACAATCATCTCGAACACTCTTGAGAGTCTAAAAACTGTCCCTCAAAGCTATCGAGAAGGTGCACTCGCTCTTGGAAGCGGAAAATGGCACATGATTAGAACTGTTGTTTTGCCAAACTCAATCGATGGCATCGTGACAGGATGCATTCTTGCAATCGGAAGAATTGTTGGAGAATCGGCTGCTCTTTTGTATACAGCAGGGTTTGGTCTCATTCTAAATGGATTTATGACAGCACTTCAGTCATCAAGTGCAACTCTCACAGTAGCCCTATATGTATATGCAACTGAACGCGGTCAGCTCAATGTAGCATTTGCTGTTGCATCAATACTTATGATATTGACACTCATTCTTAACTTCTGCGCTAACCTGGCAGCTTCAAAACTTGAAAAGAAGGAAAAATAAGTGAACGAGACTTTTGTTATCGACAACCTAAACCTTTGGTATGGGTCAAATCATGCGCTGCATGACGTAAACATTTCAGTCCCTACTCATCAGGTGACAGCATTAATTGGCCCATCTGGATGCGGCAAGTCTACATTTTTGCGCACATTAAACAGAATGAACGACCTTGTGCCTGGAATTAAAATCCAAGGCAGTGTTACTTTTGATGACGAGGATATTTATTCAGGCAACTGTGATGTTACAGAGATCAGAAAGCGCGTGGGAATGGTGTTTCAGAAAGCCAACCCTTTCCCAATGAGCATCTATGACAATGTTGCCTATGGTCCTCGCATTCACGGAATCAAAAATCGCGAGGAGCTTGATAAAATCGTCGAAGAATCACTCCGAGGTGCAGCTCTTTGGGACGAAGTTAGCGATCGTCTAAAGAAAAGCGCACTTGGACTATCGGGTGGTCAACAACAGCGACTTTGCATAGCACGAGCCCTTGCTGTAAAACCTGAAGTTTTGCTGCTTGACGAGTCAACTTCAGCCCTAGACCCAATTTCGACAGGTCAAATTGAAGAATTGGTGGGGCAGCTTAGGAAAGACTACACTGTTGTCATGGTTACACACAACATGCAACAGGCACAACGAGTTGCTGATCAATCAGCATTTTTTCTCATGGGTGACCTTGTAGAATTTGCTCCAACACAGCAACTATTTAACGATCCAACTCATGAAGAAACAAAAGAGTATGTTTCGGGTCATTTTGGATAAATCGACCAATTTGGTTTATAATTCATACGCGTTGCAAAATTGCAGCGCATGCAATTTGCGACTTAGAAACCGCGAGCTCCACCGTTCACGTTTTCTCGGTCGCAAACGATTATTAAAAGGGTTGTGTAATTTAAACAATCACAACATGAAGTTTAATTAGAAAGGTGGCAAACATGGCTACACGTTTGAGCATTTCAAACGAAAAAGTTGCTGAACTCATTAAAGAGTATGGCAAAAATGAAAAAGATTCTGGTGCTCCAGAGGTTCAGGTCGCAATACTCACCGAGAGAATCAAAAACCTCACAGCTCATCTGAAGGTTCACAAGGGAGACAATCACACTCGTCGCGGTCTCATGAAGCTTATTGGTAAACGACGTGGACTTCTCAAATACATCAAAAACAGGAACATTGACGAGTATCGTCAACTCATAGCAAAGCTTGGTATTCGCGACAATATTTAGCTTTAACTAAACCCGCTGCAATGGCGGGTTTTAATTTAAATCAAACAAATTTATAAATGGAATTAGTTTGGTAGGAAGTTTTAGACGAAGAGAAAAGAAGAAAAGAAGAAATGGAAAAAATTGTAGAAGAATTTGAACTTTATGGAAAAACCTATCGCTTTGAAACGGGAGAACTTGCAAAGCAGGCAACAGGTGCTGTTCTTGCAACTTGTGGTGATACCACAGTCCTTGTTACAGCAGTGGTCTCAAAAGACGATAAGAACTATGATTTCTTTCCATTAACTGTTGACTTCATTGAAAAAATGTATGCTGTTGGACGCATTCCAGGCGGCTTCTTAAAGCGCGAATCAAAGCCTTCCGACAAAGGAACGCTCACAGCTCGCATGATTGACCGTCCAATCCGACCTGGATTTCCAGAGGACTTCAAAAAAGAAGTTCAAATTGTCGCAACACCGCTTGTTTGTGATCCCAACAATGCACCTGATGTAATTTGTATTGGAGCCGCATCTGCGGCCTTGATGGTTGGTGGAGCACCGTTTGAGGGTCCAGCTGCATGCGTTCGCATTGGAAGAAACAAGGAAACAAAAGAGTTCATTGTTAACCCAACTTTTGATGAGCAAAAAGAAAGTGACCTTGAACTAACAATTGCAGGAACTGCCGACTTTATTTCAATGGTTGAAGCAGGAGCTCATGAGATTTCTGAAGAAGAAATGTTAGATGCAATGAACTTTGGTCAAGAGGCAATTGCCGAGTTCTGCAAAGCTCAACAGCGATTCATCGATCGCGTTAATCCAACAAAACTTGAATATACACCTCACGTCCCAGATCCAAAAATTGATGAAGTTGTTACTTCTCACTACGAGGAAATGTCTGCGGCAATTAAAGGTGACGACAAGGCATCACGAATTGCAAATGTTGAAGAGTTAAAACAAAGAATCACAGAAGAAGGATTTACTGAAGAAGAGCGCGAAGAGTGGGCAGGCGACATTGCAGCAGCTCTCAAAAAACTTGAGAAGAAAGCTATGCGTCGCATGATTATAGAAAAAGGCGAGCGCGTTGATGGACGCAAGGCAACTGAGGTAAGGCCTCTTCACATCGTTCCTGGATATCTTCCACGCGTTCATGGCTCAGGTCTTTTTCAGCGTGGTCAAACGCAAGCGCTTTCAATTGCGACACTTGGAATGTTAAATGAAGCACAGAGACTCGACACTATTGATCCTGAGACAGAGCGCCGCTACATGCATCACTACAACTTCCCACCCTTTTGCACAGGTGAATGCGGAAGAATGGGTGCTCCAAAGCGCCGTGAAATTGGTCATGGAAACCTTGCAGAAAAAGCACTTTTGCCTGTAATCCCAAGTGAAGAAGAATTCCCATATGCAATTCGCGTTGTTTCAGAAGTTCTTGAATCAAACGGATCTTCGTCTATGGCTTCAACATGCGGGTCAACACTAGCTTTGATGGATGCAGGTGTTCCAATCAAAGAACCAGTGTCAGGCGTTGCAATGGGCCTCATTAAAGAAGACGATGGCATCGTTATTTTGACTGACATCCAAGGTTTGGAAGATTTCCTTGGCGACATGGACTTTAAAGTTTGTGGCACCAAAAATGGAATCACGGCACTTCAAATGGACAATAAAGCAAAAGGCTTGAGCGTCGACATTTTAGCTAGAGCACTTGCGCAGGCAAAAGAGGGAAGAGCCTTCATCCTAAACGCAATGCTTGAAACAATTGATGCCCCAAGAAGTGAGATGCGCGAAACAGTTCCTCGCATCGAAACTCTTGTAATTGACACAGAAAAAATTAGAGACGTTATTGGAACAGGCGGAAAAGTAATCCGTGGCATCCAGGACGAAACTGGAGCAACAATTGAGATTCAAGAAGACGGAACAGTTCACGTTGCTGCAACTTCAAAAGAATCTTCAGATGCTGCTCTAAAAATGATTCACGACATCGTGCATGAGCCAGAGGTAGGAGAGGTTTACGACGGCGAAGTGGTCGGTCTTAAAGATTTCGGCGCTTTCATTCGCCTGACACCAAACAGAGATGGACTTTTGCACGTATCAAAAATGGCTAATGGCAGAGTACATTTGCCAGAAGACATTATGTCTGTTGGCGACATTGTCAAAGTTGAGGTAACCGACATTGATCCAAAGAGCGGAAAAATCTCGCTTGACCGCCTCGACAAGCCAACAATAAACGGCGGAGACGCCAACTCAAATAGCGAGAAAAAACAATTAAAGCGTCCAGAAAAATCAGAGAGAAAGCCATTTAGAAAGCGCTAAATTAAAAAATAAATTAACGAGGTTAAATATGACATATAAGCAGTCCGAGGATGGTGCTCAAAAAAGAGCAGCCAATCCTTCAGACTCTACTTCAAGCGAGGGAAAACGCAAGAAGACCAGCTATTATAAGCATGTAAAAGTAGACCGAGAAAGGCCACATCTTTCTCGAGGAAAATTTGATAATTCAAAACGGAGCAATCCTCAAAACGGGCGTCAGAAAAGGTCTGCGCAGAAGAACCCAAGAATTGACCCTAAGGCGAGTTTGAGGGTAATTCCACTTGGCGGACTCGATGCTATCGGCAAAAACATGACGGCTTTTGAGTGCAAAGGCGACATTTTGCTTGATGATGCAGGCTTGATGTTTCCGGAAGACGACCATCCAGGCATTGATCTCATTTTGCCTGACTACACCTACATTCTCGAGAATGCAGAAAAACTTCGTGGCATCGTTGTGACACATGGCCACGAAGACCACACGGGTTCTCTTCCATATTTGTTAAAAGACCTTGGCATCGAAGTCCCAATTTATGGTACAAAGCTAACTTTGGGCTTAATCGAGGGCAAATTAAAAGAGCACGGAATTAAAAACGCCAAGCTTTGCGAAATAAAGGCTGGAGACCACCAAAAAATAGGTTGCTTTGAAGTTGATTTTTTTGCGGTAAACCACTCAATTCCTGGTTCGGTTGGTTTATACATTCAGAGTCCAGCTGGAAATGTCATGCACACAGGTGACTTCAAGCTCGACCAAACCCCAATCGATGGTGTTCGTACAGATTTTGCAGCTATAACTAAATATGCTACTCAAGGTGTTGACCTTTTAATGAGCGACTCCACTAATGCAGTAGTTCCTGGTTTCACTAAATCTGAGGCAGAAGTTGGAAAAACGTTGAGTGAGATTATTTCTAGAGCAACTGGAAAAGTCATCATAGCTTCATTTGCAAGTCACATTCACCGCCTCCAACAAATTTGTGACGCAGCAATCGCAGCAAAAAGAAAAGTTGTTGTAACTGGTCGCTCGATGATACAAAACACTGACATTGCAAGAGAGCTTGGCTATCTCCACATTTCTGACAAAGATCTAATTGATGCCTATGATTTAGACAAAACTCGCCCAGACAAAGTGGTTATTATGTGCACCGGTTCACAAGGGGAGCCATTGAGTGCATTGTCAAGGATTGCCAATGGGGAGCATAAAACAATTGAAATTGAGCCAGGCGACACAGTAATTATTTCTGCCACTCCAGTTCCAGGAAATGAAAAAGCAGTAACAAAAGTCATTAACATGCTTTCAAAAATTGGATGCGATGTGTATGACAAAAGTAGGGCCTGCGTTCATGTTTCGGGACATGGAAGCCAAGAAGAACTAAAATTGATGCTCGCTTTTGTAAAACCAAAATATTTCATGCCTGTACATGGCGAAGCAATGCACCTTCAAGCTCATGCCAATCTTGCTAGGCAAATGGGAATTGACGACAAAAACATATTTATTCTCGACAATGGTGATTCTCTGTTCATGAATTCAAAAGGAGTTAAACGAGGTCCAAGCGTTGAGAGCGGAATTATTTATGTTGATGGACTTTCTGTTGGTGACACATCGCAAGATGTTTTAGATGAGCGCAGCAAAATTGGAACACAAGGTTTTGTCTCAGTTGCGATAGCAATCAATTCAAAAACTTGCAAGCTTGCAACAAAACCAGTAGTTGAAATGCATGGAATTACAGGCGGGGATGACAGAGCACTTTGCAAAGAGGCAGCATTGCATTGCACACATTCGCTTGACAAGCTAGCACGCGATAAAGATGTTTTACCAAAAATAATAAAATTAACTGTGCGCGACTCCATAACTCAATTTATGTGGGACAAAACAAAGCAAAAACCGATGGTGGTTGTCAACGTTCTGAAGGTCTAAAAACAGTTTTTCTTCAATTAAAATGTAGTTTAAATGGCACCAAAAAAGCAACAAGTAAGAAAAATTAATTCAAGTTCTAAACAGTCTGGTGGGCGCAATTCTCGTGCCGCCAGTTCTGTTGCGCAAAAAGACAACAAACTAGCTCTCCAAATCGGGGGAGTCACTTTAATTTTTCTTGGAATCATCCTTTTTGTTCTTGTAGTTTTGCCGAATGTGCAAGGAAGCGTGTCGATATTTCTTAGCAAGGCGTGTCATCTTTGCTTCGGAATGTTTGCATACATAATTCCATTTGTGTTTATTGCCTGTGGAGTTTCTCTGTTCATTAAAAATACAGAAAATTTCAAGCGAACGAAATTCATTGTTGGAATTATTATTTTTTCGATTGGTTTTATTACTCTCATATCAATGATGGCTCCAATTGCGGTGCTAGGGCATGATGAGCCAAATTTGCTTTTTTCTGATATCAATCTTGTTTCATATGGTGGATATGTTGGTAACTCTTTCGGTTGGGTTTTAATCACCTTGTTTGGAAAAGTAATTTCTTCTATTGTCTGCACACTCATAATGGTGATCGGTGCGATTGTTGCTGGCTTTTCTTACAAAAAATTAAAGGAAAAATTATCTTTAAAATTTAGAAAAAACGAGAAAAAAGAACCGATTTACAAAACGTATGAGGAAACTAACATCTCCCTTGATAAAGACGGAAACATTGACCCTTCTTCTTTTAAAGGATTTGAAGGTGGCAAAACAACCGTTTTATCAAGTGTAAAGGACAAAATAAATGGTTCTGATAGTTCAAGAAAAAGACCTGAGCCTCAAACAAGATTGAGTAGTAGTTGTGATAAAAGTCCAACAAACGTCTTGCCTTCAAGTGCCGAAACAAGACAATTAACTAGAAAGATATCAAACAATCCTAGGAAGAATCACAAACCTTCTGTTAATGACATCGAAAAGTTAAACGCAGCATCAGCGGAAGAAAACGTCCAACTCTCAATTGCCGACAGCGATTTTAAGCTTCCTCCATTGTCATTGCTAAAGCAGCCATCCGACAATGAAACTACTAAAGACTCAGAGATTCATCTTGCGGAAGTGGCAGCTGAGCTTCAACAGTCGCTTGAAGATTTTGGAGTACAAGCAAAAGTTGTTGGTTGGGTGGCAGGCCCAACTGTTACTTTATTTAAAATCGAATTGCCAGCAGGAGTGCGCGTTAATAAAGTGCAAAACCTAGGAACCGACTTGGCTCTAGCTCTGGCTGCCGTCTCAGTTCGCATCTTTGCGCCGATTCCTGGAACAAATTATGTTGGCATTGAAGTTCCAAATCAAAATCGGCAAACAGTTTATCTTTCAGAAACACTTGTGCATGCAAAGCCTGGACCTCTGCAAATTGCAATAGGAAAAGACGTTGAAGGAAACTCAATTGTCACTAACCTTGCCACTATGCCGCACCTTTTGATAGGCGGCACGACGGGCTCTGGTAAATCTGTTTCTGTAAATGCAATGATTATGTCGATTTTAATGAGAGCAACTCCAGAAGATGTTAGATTCATTATGATTGACCCGAAACGAGTCGAATTTACGCCCTACAACGGAATTCCACACCTTTACGTTCCTGTAGTAACTGAGCCAAAAGAAGCAGCAAGTGCGCTTTCGTGGGCTGTCGCAGAAATGGAACGTCGTCTAAAGTTAATGAGCGAAGTTTCTGCAAGGAACATCAAAGAATACAACGCTAAAGTAAAAGACGGCTCACTAGAAGACATTAAAAAAGAAACAAGCGACGGCACATCAGATGAGAGCAAGCACGTTCATCTCCCATACATTGTTATCATCATTGACGAACTTGCAGACCTTATGATGAGCGTTGGCAAAGAAGTTGAGATGTCCATCTGCAGGCTGGCACAGCTTGCTCGTGCAGCAGGAATTCACCTTATTGTTGCAACCCAGCGTCCATCAACTAACGTTGTCACAGGTTTAATCAAGTCAAACATCACTAACAGAATCGCATTTAATGTTGCCTCAGCAATAGACTCTAGAGTTATTCTTGACACAAACGGCGCAGAGGATCTAATTGGATTAGGGGACCTTCTTCTTTCTAAGCCAGAACTCGGAAAGCCAATGCGAATTCAAGGTTGTTTTGTGTCTAGTGAAGAAATCAATGCTGTTGTGAAATTTATTAAAGAACAAGGTGAACCTGAATATAACAACGAAATTTTAACTTCTAACGTTGTAACCTTGGGAGACTCAAGTCCAATGCCTAATGGTGCTGGGCAAAATGATGACCCGTTGCTTTGGGAAGCAGCAGATGTGATTGTTTCGGCAGGATTTGGATCAACATCAAACATCCAACGCCGACTAAAGGTTGGATATGCGCGAGCGGGAAGAATTATGGATCAACTTGAAGAAAAAGGAATAGTGGGTCCCGCTAATGGCTCCAAACCAAGAGAAGTCCTGGTTGATACGTTAGAATTAGAAACAATTAAAGCTTTTGAGACCAATGATTAGAAGGCATGTTGTGAGACCATGGACCAAGATCTTCTATATAACACGCAATCATTTGGTGCAAAATTAAAGAAAGCGCGTGAAGAAGCAGGATTTGATATCAACACACTCTCACGTCGCCTACACATTCGTGCCGACATCATAAAAACAATTGAAAATTGCGATTTCGAGCAGATGCCTGCATCGGGATATGCTAAAAACATGATTCGCTCCTATGCACGAACAGTTGGTCTAAATCAAAACGAGATTGCTGAACAATATCTTTCTGAATATGAAGAATATTTAAGAAAAGGTGAGAGGTACGATACTAGAGCCTCGAGAAGAGGTGGTTCATCTCGTTACCAAAGCTCAAGGAACCAATCTAGAAGATACACTTCAGGGAGATATTCAGAAACAAAGTCACGTTTACAAAAATCAAGCATTCAGGAAGGCAATGAAACGTCTTTTGATAACGTGAATAATACACGAAGAGCTACGAAATTAGCCAGACAAGACAGAGCTAATGATGCTTCTAGATTAAATCGTGCTTCAAGAAAACAATCCAGACAAGAAAACAAAAATAGCATAGGCACAAATTTTGCAAGCACTAATCGAACAACCAGGAATGCGTCAAGAAGAAACAATCCTCGAACAAATGACATGTCTTCTAGCTATTCTTTAGGAAAAAAGCCTGGAGTTAGCCTTCCAAGTTTCGATGTTCAAAAGCTACTAATTGTCGGAGTTTCTATTCTTGTTTTAGTTCTTGTAATTACAATTGCAACACTATTACTGGGAAAAAATAATAAGCAAGATGAAGATGTTCCAACTATGCCAATTTCAGGACTCACCGACACTTCCAACAAAGATAATCCAACAGCAACAGCAGAAGACTCTAAAGTTGCCGATCATGCCACCATTAAAGTTAAAGTCGACAGCGGCTCTCAAAGCTGGTGTATAGTCACAATTGACGGAAAACAGGATTTTGCAGGAATTATTGATGGGGGAGAAACAAAGAGTTGGGACGTAACAGGTTCTTTTGAATTCCAAACTGCAAATTCATCGCCTATAAAGCTAACAGTAGACGATAAAGAGCAAACTCTCACTGCCGACACCTCTACTGGTTATTACACTTTTAGCTACACATTTGAAAAGCAAGAAAGCTCCACATCAGGTGCCACAGCGGCAACTGCTTCAGACACTTCAACAAAAACTAGCACATCCTAAAAAAGCTATTTATATAATTAAATAAAAGAAAAGGAGGCTATTATGGCAAAAGAATTTAGTTTTGATTGCGTTAGTCAAGTTGACATTCAAGAGGCCGACAACGCATATCAGCAAGCCAAAAAAGAATTGTCCCAACGCTATGATTTAAAAGATTCTGGTTCAACAATCGATTTTGACAAAGCTGCGGGAAAAGTTACCATAATTGCACCTTCTGACTTTGTGCTGGGTCAAGTGCGCGACATTTTCACAAGCAAATTGGTAAAACGAAACATCGACCTAAAAGCATGCAATTTTTCAAAACCATTGGCATCTTCAGGCGGCAACGTAACTTCCGTTGGAACTTTTGTTAATGGACTAGATAAAGAAAAAGCAACACAGATTAATAAAGACATAAAAGCACAAAAATTTAAAGCTAAAACTCAAATTGAGGGTGATAAGCTTCGTATATCGTCTGCCTCTAAAGACACACTTCAAGACGTTATTGTTTTTCTCAAAAACCAAGACTACGATGTGCCTTTGCAGTTTGTAAACTATCGATAAAAGGGCGCGCTAAATTTGAATAAAACAATTTATATCAACACACTTGGGTGTGCCAAAAACGAGGTTGACTCTAAGAAAATGGCAACCAAGCTAAAAAAAGCTGGTTACCAAATCACCGACGACTATGAACTAGCAGACCTATTTATTATAAACACTTGTTCATTCATAGAATCAGCAACTTCAGAAAGCATTGATACTGTTCTTGATTTTCTCGACATTAAAAATGAGCGCAACGTCGCTGTTGTTGTCTCTGGCTGTATGCCATCGAGGTATGCTGCTAATCTAAGCGATCAAATGCCGGAAGTTGATGCATTTCTGCCTTGTGCCGATGAACACAACGTTGTTGAGGTAGTCTCAAGTCTCATTGGACTTCCTACCAAAAAAAATGAATTAGTGGAGTCTGACGTTGACAGAATTATCAGTGCCTATGTAAAAATTTCTGAAGGATGCGATCGCACTTGTGCATTTTGCACCATCCCTTTGATTAGAGGAAAATATCATTCCTATACAATGGAACAAATTGCATCTGATGTTAAAAATGCAGTCGATGCTGGTGCTAAAGAAATTAATTTTGTGGCTCAAGACACGGGGCACTGGGGAAGAGATTTTAGTGAGAAACAAACCCTAGCTGGTCTTTTGGAGTTCATTGCACAAAAATTTCCAGACACATACTTTAGAGTTTTGTATGTTCAGCCTGATGAAGTGACTGACGATTTATTGTTTGCTATTCAAAAAAACAACAATATCATCAACTATCTAGACATTCCTCTTCAACATGTCAGTGAACACGTTTTGCGAGACATGAAACGAACAGGATCAGCTCAAGATTTCATGGCAAGAATCAATAGAATTAAAGAAATTATTCCTGACGTAACCCTGAGAACTACTTTAATGGTCGGTTTTCCAGGTGAAACCGATGATGACTTTCAAGAACTTCTTGATTTTGCATCGCTTGGAATCTTTGATTATGTTGGAGTTTTTTCCTATTCAAACGAAGATGATGCTGCATCGCATGACTATCCAGATCAAGTTGATGAAGAAGAAAAATCATATCGCCTAGGCGAGATTACAGATTTAGTCGATTCAATTGCTGCTTCAAAAATTCGTGAGCGCATGGGTCAAACCTATAAAGTGATTATAGAAGGACAAGAAGAGGACGGCCAGCTTTATGGCAGAGCTCTTTTTCAAGCTCCAGAAGTTGACGGACTCGTTTATGTAGACAAAGGTATGCCGGGTCAAGTTGTTGAAGCTGAAATGATTGACAGTTTGCTATATGACCTTGAAGGGGAAGCGAAATAGATTTACCCATGAGCCAAGAAAAAAGAAATATAGAAGACAGAATTAAAACACCTGCAAACATTATCACGATTTGTAGGGTTTGTTTAATTCCAGTCTTTGTGGCTGCGCTATTGTCGCCTTGGCCATTGCTTTTTGGACTTGACAACTTTATCGGAAACCATGAAAAAGCAATAATTGCAACTGTTCTTTTTGTGCTTATCTCTTTAACCGACTTTGTTGATGGATATCTTGCTCGTTCAAGAAATGAAGTGACAACTTTCGGCAAGTTCATGGACCCACTCGCTGACAAAATGCTTGTTATAGCAGCACTTCTTGCCCTAATTGAATTAAACGTCTTGCCTTCATGGCCCGTCATAATAATCATTGCCCGTGAGTTTATTGTTTCTGGAATTCGCATGCTAGCTGCAAGCAAAGGCACAGTTATAGCTGCTAGCTGGTATGGAAAATTCAAAATGACATTTCAAATTCTTGCAATCATTTTGTTCTTGCTAAAAGAAGGAATGAGTCCAGCTACTACACAAGAAATTTGGTTAGACCCGCTCTATGTTGTGGCATGGGCAGTAATGATTATTGCTCTTGTTTTAACCATCATCTCAATGCTTGACTACATTAATGGTTTTGTAAAAATGCTCAAAAGTGAAACTTCTGCAGAAGAACAATTCATTGAAGACGAAATTAGTAAACAAACTAACATGCTGCTTGAGCAACTAAAGAAGAAAAACTTAAAAGTAATTACGGCAGAAAGCCTCACAGGAGGGTTAATTAGTGCTGCTTTGACATCTATTGCTGGTTCATCAGAAGTTGTAGTTGGAGGAGTTTCCAGCTATGCATACGAACTAAAACGCGACGCCCTTAATGTTGATTATGAAAGTCTCCTAAAAAATGGTGCAGTCAACGCAGAAACAGCGGAACAAATGGCCAAAGGGGCGCTGAAATTGTCAATTGCAAACATCTCAGTTTCAGTTACAGGAATTGCTGGGCCAGGAGGTGAAGAGCCTGGTAAACCCGTTGGAACCGTGTTCATGGGGATTGCAACTGATAAATGCGACACCCCTAAGACATTTGAGCTTCACTTTGACGGAAACAGAAATGAAGTGAGAGAACAAACTGTTTTAGAAGCTATAAAGCATCTTCAAAATGCAGTTAATGTCTACTAGCCACATTCATTTATTCAAAACATTTCAAACACCCATTACCTCACTCATTTAACGCAATTTGAACAGTTTATGTTCATTTCCTGCAACACTATTCAAACACCTTACCTTCAGTTCATTTATCAGTAATTAATCATCAGTTCATTCACAAACTATTCACTAATTCAAACATTTCGTTTTCACTTTTCAATAACTGATTTATTCACAATTGAATGACCTTTTTATTCATTTTTCAATTTAATAATCAGAATCACAAAATTTGAGTTTCATAAAAAAGAAGCTCATAAGAAATAAACGATAATTGAACTAGAAAGATGGAGTTTCAAATGGATTCAAACAAAGAAGAACTTTTAAGAAACACAACAGAGCAAATAGAAAAGAAATTCGGCAAGGGTTCGATAATGAAATTGGGCGACAACGTTCACCTGAATGTTGACGCAATTCCGACTGGTGTTTTGCCCCTTGACATTGCTCTTGGAATCGGTGGCGTGCCTAAAGGAAGAATTGTTGAGATTTATGGACCAGAGTCAAGTGGAAAAACAACGCTTGCATTACAAATTCTTTCTGAAGCTCAAGCTCAAGGTGGAACTGTGGCTTTCATTGATGCAGAACACGCAATGGACCCAATATATGCCGCAAGACTTGGCGTTGACATTGACAATGTTTTAATTTCTCAACCTGACACAGGCGAACAAGCGCTCGAAATTTGCGACATGTTAGTTCACTCCGGTGCTGTCGAGTGCATTGTAGTTGATTCAGTGGCGGCACTTGTTCCACGAGCTGAAATTGAAGGCGAAATGGGAGATGCGACTGTTGGCCTGCAAGCACGACTAATGAGTCAGGCTTTAAGGAAATTAACAGGATCATTGTCTAAATCAAACACCACTTGCATTTTCATCAACCAATTAAGAGAAAAAATTGGAGTAATGTTTGGAAACCCTGAAACAACTACTGGCGGTCGAGCCTTGAAGTTTTTCAGCAGCGTTCGCATAGAAATTCGACGAGTTGAGTCAATCAAAAGTGACAATGAGATAATTGGCAACAAAGTTCGAGCTAAAGTGGTCAAAAACAAAGTTGCGCCTCCGTTCAGGAAAGCTGAATTTGACATTATTTTCGGTGAGGGTGTGTCAAAGGCATCGTGTGTTATAGACGCCGGCATCACTTGCGGTGTTTTAAACAGAAGTGGAGCATGGTTTTCATACAACGACACAAGACTTGGACAGGGAAGAGAAGCATCAAAGGCTTTCTTAAACAGCAACCCGACAATGCTTCGAGAAATTGAGTCAAACATCAGAAAATCCTTTAATCTTCCAGCAACAGATGATGAAAGTGCGACAAGTTCAACTCCAAAAGAAAAAGATAAAACAGCAAAGACAACAGGCAAGTCGACTGAATCCTAAAAGATATTGTTCTTGCAACTAATAACTAACCTAAAAAATTTAACATGAATAGGTTTACGTTCGTCCAATTTTTAAACGAAATATTTCATTTTAAAAAGCGTTCAATGAAAAGCCCGAGTTTTGACTATCTTTTATTAATTCGAACTAATCACTCGCACCTTTAAAATATTTTGTCCATTTCCGCCTACTTAAAAAAGGTGCCGGTGTTTCCACTATACTCTAAACTGCTTAAACAATCTAAAAACTCAAACTCGGGCTTTTCTGAACATATAGCCTACTTCCAAAGCTAACTAAACATTTAATCGCGTAAGGCAATAAAATCATCGATGCTATAATTTAAAAGTTCACATTTGTATATTTATTACAAATTTTTTAACTTTGAAATAGGAAGGTGCCATCAATGGACGTAATTGTCGTTGTTGGCGTGGCTATTTTTGGAATAATACTTGGCGCAATAGCGTTCAAGGTCGTTTCTAACATCATCAGCAAAGGTGCTGTGGATGATATTGCCACGCTCAAAAAGACTGCTCAAACAGAAGCAAACGAAATTCTAGAAAACGCACGCAACAGTGCGGAAAACATCAAAAAAGAAGCAAAACTTCAAGCAAAAGATGAAGCTTTGCAATATCGTCATGAAGTTGAAGTCGAAAACAAAGAACGTCAGCGTGAGTTGCGTGCATCTGAAAACAGAATCAATCAAAGAGAAGAATCGCTTGACAAAAGATCTAACTCACTTGACAACCGCGAGCAAAAGTTAGCAGCAAAATCTGCTCAACTAGACAAGCGCGAAGGCGAAATAGATGAAGCTTTGGACAATCTCCAAAACGAACTTGAAACCGTTTCTAAAATGACTTGCGAGGAAGCTCGTGAGCATCTTCTCACTAGCTTAAAAGACGATGTAACAAACGACGCTGCGGCAATCATTCGCGATTCAGAAACAAAATGCAGAGCTGAATGTGACAAAAACGCAAGAAGAATTTTAAGCATCGCAATCCAAAGACTTGCATCTGAACACACAAGCACAGCAACTGTAACAACTGTTCAAATTCCAAATGACGACATTAAAGGTCGCATCATTGGACGCGAGGGAAGAAACATTCGCACGTTTGAACAAGTCACTGGCACAAGCCTTGGCATTGACGACAGTCCTGAAATTGTTACGATTTCATGCCACGATCCTGTGAGACGTGCGATTGGCGTTTTGACTATGGAAAATCTTGTTGCCGATGGACGCATTCATCCGGCTAAGATTGAAGAGCTTTATGAAAAAGCTTGCCGCACTATTGGTGAGAAGATGAGAGACGCTGCCGAACAAGCAACATTTGAGACTGGGATTCATGATCTCAAACCAGAGCTTCAGCAAACACTTGGACGCCTGCTGTACAGAACATCCTACAGTCAAAATGTGTTGCAGCATTCAGTTGAAGTTGCACATTTAGCTGGAATGCTCGCGTCTGAGCTCGGACTTGATCCATACCAAGCAAAACGAGCGGGCCTTTTGCACGACATCGGCAAAGCAGTTGATCATGAATCAGAAGGCAGCCACGCAATGATTGGTGGAGAGCTTGCTAAAAAATATGGCGAAAAACCTGAAATCGTTCATGCAATACAAGCTCACCACGAAGACATTGAACCAAACACTGTGCTTGACGTATTGATACAAGCAGCAGATGCAGTGTCTGCAAGCAGACCTGGCGCCAGAAAAGAATCTATTGAAAACTATGCAAAGCGTCTTGAAAAGCTAGAAGAGATTGCAAACTCGCACGATGGTGTGGAAAAGACATATGCAATGCAAGCTGGTCGAGAGGTTCGTGTAATGGTTGACCCGGGCAACATCGACGATGCGCATGCAACAGTCCTTGCTAATGATATTGCAAAAGAAATTGAGGAGCAAACGCAATATCCAGGACAAGTTAAAGTCATTGTTATTAGAGAAACAAGAGCAACTGGAATAGCAAAGTAGTGAATTGTTGTTAAAGCTTTAGGGAAAACTTACACTCAATGTAAATTGACATAAAAAGCTAAATAAGATAAATAATTTTAAGAAATATAAAGTAGAAATATGGCAAGGTAGACACTGCTATTTGAATAGTTAAAAACGTCCGCTTTGCCATTTTAGATATAATTTTAAAATTGAACATAGGCTCTAAACGAAACACTATCGGAGATAAAACATGGAACATGAAAAACAGTCAATTGATTGCCTTAAAGTTTCCTCTAAATCATCGCCAGCTTCAGTTGCAGGTGCAATAGCGGGCATGATAAAAGACGGAACACGCGTTGAAATTCAATCTGTTGGAGCGGGAGCTGTCAACCAAGCTGTAAAAGCTATTGCAATTTCTCGAGGCTTTTTATCTCCAGTTGGAATTGAGGTTGTGTGCATTCCATCATTTTCTGACATTGTTATCGATGGGGAATACAGAACAGCCATCAGATTTCTTGTAGAAAAAAGATAAAATGAGCAATTCAAATTCACCACTTGAGGGGCTAACATATTTCATTCACGCATTCGGATGCCAAATGAACAAACACGACTCCGAGAGAGTCGCAGGCATGCTTGATTCAAAAGGTTGTTTTCAAGTCAACAAAATTGAAGATAGCGACATAGTAGTTTTGCTTACATGTTGTGTCAGGGAAGCAGCTGATTCAAGGATGTTTGGTCAACTTGAATCCATGAAAAACGTTCCCTTGCGTCAAGGTATGCCATTAAAGAAGCGAATTTTCGTTATTGGCGGATGCATTGCTCAACGAGATGGTGAAAGTCTGCTTGAGAAATATGACTTCATCGATGTTGTAATTGGAACTCAAGTTCTATCTAAACTCACAAGCCTTTTAGAAGATTGCATTGTTGAAGGCAAAAGGGGATATTCAACCCCAGAAGCAAGCGATGAATTTGCAAGCGACCTTCCTTCCAAACGCGAACATTCGTGGGCTGCTTGGTTGCCAATCACAAGCGGATGCAACAACTTTTGCACATATTGCATTGTTCCATACGTGCGAGGTCGAGAGAAGTCGCGTCCAATAGAAGACATTGTGTCTGAGGCAGAAGACCTAGTTAAAAAAGGTGTTCAGGAAATCACTTTACTTGGACAAAATGTGAATTCTTATGGCAGGGATCTCTATGGTGAGCCTCGTTTTTACGACATATTGAGAGCTGTTTCTGAAACTGGAGTGCCACGCCTTCGTTTTTTAACAAGCCATCCTAAAGACCTTAAAGATGAAGTTATAGAGCTCTTTGGTGAGCTCGAAAATCTTGCACCATCACTACACTTGCCAGTTCAATGTGGCAGCGACAAAGTGCTACACGACATGAACAGAAAATACACATCTGCTCAATATCTTGAACTAATCAAAAAACTTAAGGCCGTTAGACCTGACATCGCCATATCAACCGACATTATTGTTGGTTTTCCCACCGAAACAAAGGAAGACTTTGAACAAACGCTCAAAATAGTTGACGAAGTGAAATATGCATCTGCCTTTACGTTTATTTACTCAAAACGCAAAGGAACGCCTGCCGCAAAAATGATTCCTTGCTCTACAACAGAAGAAATTCATGAGCGTTACGAAATGCTAACCGATCAAGTCGCAGTGTGGGCGCATGAGTTTAATCAACAATTTGCCAACAAAACTGTGAAGGCACTAGTTGAGGGGACATCGAAAAAAGACAGCAACATCCTACGCGGTATTTCTGCTCATTCCCAAGTCGTTCACGCGCCAATTGAAACTGGAAAAACTGTAAACGACTACATTGGGAAAATTATTGATGTAAAAATCACTGACCCAAAGACATGGTATCTAAAGGGTGAAATTAATCACTAGCTGATGGTTGCAAGAAACGATTTATGAAATGAACGAAAAAGTTGTCGTCATTGTTGGCCCAACTGCATCTGGAAAAAGCGAGTTAGCTCAGAGAATTGCAGAAGAGATTGATGGGGAAGTGATAAGCGCCGATTCAATGCAGATATATCGCGGTCTTGACATTGGAACAGGCAAAGTGACAGCTTCTGAGCAACGCGTGTTGCATTATGGCATTGATCTAATTGAGCCTGGTGAATCCTATTCAGCAGCACTTTATCAAGAATATGCAAGAAGAAGCATAGACAAAATTAAATCGAGAGGAAAAACTCCAATTCTTTGCGGTGGAACTGGTTTTTATGTTCGTGCCGTGATTGATGATTATGATTTTTCGGAAGGTAACCAAGAAGAAAACCCTCTGCGTAAGGAAATTCAAAACGAAACCTCCAATTTTTCGAATCAAGCAGTGTGGGAACTCCTTAACGACCTTGATTCAACAAGTGCTTCAGTAATTGAACCTAACGACAGAAAGAGAGTCATTAGAGCTATTGAGCTCTACAAAAGAGGCGAGTCCTATGCAAAAAATAAAGACTCTCTTAAAAACATCCCAGAGAAGATCGATTCTGTTTGGATAGGACTAAAAGTTGACAGAGAAATTCTTGCGAATCGAATCTCGAACAGAGTTGACAATATGATTTCTTCTGGATTGGTAGAAGAAGTCAAAAGCTTGTGTAATGTTGGCTTTAGGGAAGCCCTGTGCTCGCCAAAAGCAATAGGCTACAAAGAAATTATCGAATATCTAGATGGCAAAATCTCTCTTGACCAGGCGGTAATAAACATAAAAACCAATTCAAGGAGATATGCAAAGCGGCAACGAACATGGTTTCGTGCTGAAAAAAGGATCAATTGGTTAAATGCTGACATACTAGATTTTGATTCTTTATTACTACAATCATTAGAAATCATTAAAGCATTATAATTGAGATACCTTATTTAGTATGCTGCATGTTATTTTAGGTGCTTTATAGCGCTATCATGCTACAATTAGTAGCTCAATATGTTGTAGAGGAGAATATTTAATGATTTGTCCCGAATGTGGATCTGACAAAACACGTGTCACTGACTCTAGGGCTTGCACCGATGGTTCAATCAGAAGAAGAAGAGAGTGTGACGACTGCAAATGCCGTTTTACAACCTATGAGCGCATTAGTGAAAAGGCAATTGCCATTGTTAAGAGAGATGGAACGGTTGAACTCTATGACAGAAACAAACTTCTAAACGGAATTGTTAGAGCATGCACAAAACGCCCTGTGTCTCTAAAGCAGATGGAGAATATAGTTGATGAAATTGAGTCTTCGATTAGAAGCGATTTCAAAAGTCAAATTAAATCAACTGCGCTAGGGGAAATGGTTCTTGACCAGTTAGCCAACGTTGACGACGTTGCATACATCCGTTTTGCAAGTGTATATAAAGATTTTCAGTCAGCTCAAGAATTTGCAGATGCACTAGACAAGATTCATTCTCGTCACAAGTAAATGATTCTAAAGTTCAAAAAACTAAATCCTGATGCAATGATTCCAAAGCATTCTCGCGAGGGAGATGCTGCTATGGACATTTTTTCCGCTGAAGAATTGGTCATTAAGCCTGGCGAACGGGCTTTAGTCCACACAGATGTAGCGATTGAGATTAGTAACGGGTGGTGCGGGCTGGTGTTGCCAAGAAGTGGGAATGCGATCAACAAGGGCGTAACAGTAATGAATTCTCCAGGGTTAATCGATTCGAATTACCGCGGCGAAATAATGATAGGGCTCATCAACACCGACAAGCAAAACTCATTTAACATTCAAAAAGGCGACAGAATTGCGCAACTTTTAATCACAAGAGCCTTGTCAACATCTGAGATCCAAGTTGAAGTGACAAATGAACTGAGCGCATCAAACAGAGGAACTCAAGGGTTCGGCTCAAGCGGCCGTTAAAAACCTATAATCAATCAAAAAGGCGACAGAATTGCGCAACTTTTGATCACAAGAGCCTTGTCAACATCCGATACTCAAGTTGAAGTGACAAATGAACTGAGAGCATCAAATAGAGGAAATCTAAGGCTGGATCAAGCGGCCGTTAAAAACCAACAGTCAATCAAAATTAGAATACAAACAATATCCATTAGGGCATGTAAGGCTTGCAGAGAATTGAAGTTTATTAATAGCTTTCCACCTAAATAAAAATATCTTTACAAAACTACTTTATAAATGTAGCGAATTTAAGAATTAACAAAGTACTAAACGGCAGGTAGAAACAAATAATTATTCAAAAAGACGACCGTATTGTGCAGCTTGTAATTACAAGAGCCTTGTCAACATCTGATACTCAAGATTAAGTGACAAATGAACTGAGCGCATCAAACAGAGGAACTCTAAGGCCGGCTCAAGCGGTCGTTAAAAACCAACAGTCACTCAAAATTACAATATAAACATTTATTCTTTGTGACTTGCAAGGCACTAAGAGAAACGAGTTCTATTAATAGCTTTCCACCTAAATAAAAAATATCTCTATAAAACTGTTTTATAAACGTAGTGAATCTATAAATTACAAAAGTACTAAACGGCAGGTAAAAACAATTAATTAATCAAAAAGACGACCGTATTGTGCAGCTTTTAATTACAAAAGCCTTATCAACATCTGAGATCCAAGTTGAAGTGACAAATGAACTGAGCTCATCAAACAGAGGAACCCAAGGGTTTGGCTCAAGCGGTCGTTAAAAACCAACACTGTTTAAAAATATATTTGCTGAAGAATACTGCTTTACATAACATATATTATCAACATCTTAGATATAAAGAAATTAAAATTTTGACCTAAGTAAATAGAGGCCCAGTTTGTGCCTCTTTAAACCTAAATCGACCAATATATTCTTAATATTTTCCAGCTGGAACAACTTCTAACCATGAACCATCGGGGTCTTGAATAAAATGAAGACCCATGCGTTCATTATCAAAGCAAATGCAACCCATTTCCTGATGCAATTTTTTGGCTGCCTCATAATCATCAGTTTCGAAGGCAAGGTGAGTGTCTTTTCCGCCGTTCAAATATGGCTCTGTGCGATCCTTGTTCCAAGTTAATTCAACCAAAAAATCACCGTCTTCGCTCTTTAGGTAGGTGTTCGACCATGAACCGTCTTCTGGACCCATGACGTGATCAACATGAAGGCCTAAAGCCTTTTTGTAAAAGTCTAGAGACTTCTCTAAATCGAGAACATGAATACACCAATGTGCGATGTGAAATGACATTTTACCTCCTAAAAAATGATAAACATTATTCTTGAATTATAAAATTAAGTAATCGAAATTCTACAAAGTAAATGAAAGGCATTTAATGGATTTGAAGAGAATAAAAAGTTTTCAGGTTGACCACACTAAATTGGTGCCAGGCCTTTATTTAAGCAGAGTTGATGGTGATTGCACAACCTACGACCTTAGAATGAAAAAACCAAATTCGGGTGATTATTTCGATACTGGAACAGGGCATACCTTTGAGCATTTGCTAGCTACCTTCGTTAGAAGCGGAGAATTTAGCGAAAATATAATATATGCAGGGCCAATGGGATGCAGAACTGGTTTTTATCTAGTTGTAAAGGAATTATCGGAATCTGACTTAATAAAGTTAGTGCAAAATTCAATGAAATTTATTAGCAATTATTCTGGGGAAATTCCTGGCGCTACAGAACGTGAGTGCGGTAATTACCGTGATCAAAATTTAGATGGCGCAAAAAAACTTGCGTTTGAATATGCAAGAGTGATTGAAAATTGGTCGGCAGAAGATTTGAAGTATTAATATCGACATGAAGCACAACTCCCCTCTTGGACAACAGATATTTTTTGGTGTTCATAATAAATCGCATCAGAGCTAACTTCTTGGTCAACAGAAGATTTGAGGCATTAATATCAAAACGTAGTATAGCTACCCTATTTTGAAGTCTGTTTTATCTATCTTGCCTGTATAAAGGCTTTAAATCTTTTTTAGATAATACATTTTCACACACTGCATTCAACGCAGACTGACTTTCGCAAGCAGGCCACAAGCAGGCCTGGCACCGTTGTCGTAACTTGCAGGCCACAAGCAGGCCTGGCACCGTTGCCGTAACTTTAGACAGAGTTCCCTTTTGCTTTATTTTGCCCCATTTTAATTTGCCCTGGCACTTTTGTCGCACCTTTACATAAATTTCCCTTAACTTTAATTTTGCCCTGGCACCATTGAAAATTCTGGGTCTGCTAAGAATTGCCTAGTTGATTTCCCGTGCCCTTATGCAAAACTATCATTGCTAATTTAAATTACCTCCACTTTAACTTGCTGAACTTATATTTGCCCTGGCACTTTTGCCGCACCTTTACATAAATTTCCCTTAACTCTAATTTTGCCCTGGCACCATTGTAGACACGGCACCGTTGTAAAATGGTTACTTTGAAGAAACCCATTATTTCCAGCCAATTGTGACAGTCATACGACGTTCTGAATAAAATCAAATAAAGAAAGTTGTGTTGCCCTCTAACTGGAGAAGTTTATGCTTTAAATCTACTCCTGCGTTGTAACCTATAAGTTTGTTTTTAGATCCCACAACACGATGACAAGGAACAATAACGCTAAACGGATTTCTACTTACAGCTCCCCCAACAGCTTGAGCAGACTGTCGCTTACCAGTGTTTGCCTCAATTGACCTCGCAATTTCGCCATACGATAGCGTTTTGCCATAAGGAATTGACAACATATTATCACGCACGAGTGATTGAAATTGTGATTCTGAAGGTGCTAACGGAATGAGGTATTTAGGAGGAATTAGCCCAGAGAAATAATCATTTAACCACTCGCGAGTCAGCAGAAATATAGAAAGATTAGGTTTTTCAGTAATTTCGCCTTTTATGCCATACATATAATGCTTGGATTCTTTAAACCAGCAACCAAGCAAAATTTCACCGTCGCTAGCAAGGGTGATCATTCCAAAATTCTCAAAATTCAGGTGTGTAATGTATGTTCTATTTTTATGCACTGCCTATAAATGATAAAGAATGATAGGTACTCATAAGAAAAGATATTAGTCGGAATATTCTGATATTTTATTATTACTGTGCCCTGGCACTAATGTAAATATGAAGCATAGTGCCCTGTCACTTTTGTAAAAAAGTAACACAAAATGCCTCTTCACTAAGGGAAAGTTATGAGAGTATTCTTTTAAAAAGAAATAATCTATTACCAGATGTCTAATACTGAACTTTAGTGATCCTGCTAAACACAAAATATTTATAAATTCAGTGTCTATTCAATGAAGTTACTTCAAACTGTTCAAATCACTATATGGTTTATCGAAATTAAGCTCTTAAACAAATGAACTGAAGATGAATTTAAACATTTTTTCAGTTTCAATATTCAACTAATAATAATTAAATAGAGTAAATTAGTTGCACAATATTACTATTCGGTAACGACTAAGCCCTGTAACACGTGAAATCTGATTTATGTTTGAGCCAAATTTTAGTAATTTTTTTACCAAACGCTTTAAAAGATTTTCTGAAAGTTGAGGAATTCTGCCCAGATTTTTCTTTTTAACGAACTTAATGACCTCATCAATAACGTGCTGGTCAGACACCGGATTGTCAGGGATGGTTTCGCAGCATTTCCGTTCGCAATCCGCCACTTCTGCATTTGCTTTATCTTTAATGTATTTCTTTAGATAATCGATTGAAACAAGTTCATCTAGCAGTTCGTATACAAGCGAGTTGTCAGAAGGATTTTCCAATTCTGAATAACTTGACCAGGCATAATCCGCAGCATTTTTAACTATTCCTGCTTTAACAGGATTGTTAAAAATATAGGCAGCAGTATCCAAAAGTTGCTGTTTGTTAGTTACAGGCTTTGAATAATATCGATCATTCCACAAAGAGCCAGTCCTTGCATATTTCCGGTTAAACCATCGTACATAACTTGCTCCAATTGACTCGAAAACGCCTGCACATTTTCCAATTGAACCAAAGAATAATGCATGAATGTGATTCCCCATCAAGACTAAAGCCAGCAGTACAATACCATTTTCTTTACAAGCCTTTCGTAGCGACTGTTCATATTTTTCGCGATCTTCGTCATCATAAAAAATAAGTTGGCTATTGTGACCTTTTTGCCCTATGTTTTGAATTAACATTGGCGATTCAGCTCGCGGTTTTCTCCCCATGGCTACCCCTTCAATCAAGTTATTTGTTTCTTTTAAGGCTAGCTTGAACATTCCAAAAAACTAAGAAAGAACTGCCCAATAAAAGTGAATAAACCAGTGTTGAACGTGTAATTAAACACATGAACTTAAATTGAAGATAACGATGAATGAAAACTGAATAAAAAATATATAAACAGTGATGCCTGGCACCATTGTAATTGCTTTTCTTTTGCCCTGTCACCTTTTTAAATGAATATAAAATAGAGCGATATTAAATAACGAAAATTAAGGGTTAAATTGAGTATTTCGACTGTATTGTTCGACCTTGACGGCACTTTATTGCCAATGGATAACGATGAATATACAAAAGGTTATTTTAAATTGCTCGCTAAGTTTATGGCACCTTATGGATATGAATCTAAAGAATTAATAGATGCAGTCTGGGCTGCCACAGCTGAAATGGTAAACAATGATGGTTCTCAATCTAATGAGAGTGCTTTTTGGAACAAATTCGCAACGATTTATGGTGAAAAAGGGCGAGTTGATAAGCCTATATTTGATAAGTTTTACGCCACAGCCTTTCAAGATTCAAAGGTCTTGTGTGGATTCAATGATCTTTCCTCGAAAGTTGTCAAACATGCCAAAGAGCTTGGACTAAAAGTTGCTTTGGCGACCAATCCCATTTTCCCTTCGATTGCAACAGAAAGTCGAATTAGATGGGCAGGCCTGGCACCTGAAGACTTCAGCATCTATACTACCTATGAGAACATTGGATACTGCAAGCCGAATTTGGATTACTACCTTGAAATTGTAAGTCGAATGGAGACCTCGGCCGCCGAGTGTCTAATGGTGGGAAACAACGTTGACGAAGATATGATAGCGCAGGAAACTGGCATGAAAGTTTTCTTGCTAACTGACAATTTAATTAATAGGAAATCTAAAAACATTAATGAATATCCAAACGGGGATTTCAACTCACTCTTGCAATACATCGATAATTTAATGAGGGAATAGTGGTTTCTTTAGCATTTAATTAACTCACTCTAATCTGCTCTGTCACCATTACCATTTTTGACAGCTTTTCTTTGATTGATTTTTAACTCTTAATTTTGCCCTGGCACCTATGAAAAAAAGAGATTAATATGTCCTCTATTTTAGAATTCTAAGCATATTTGCAGCGACGTAGTCTTGTTGAGGTTGTATCTATAAAAGTCTCTCAATGTGCCCTGACACCTTTTCCAGTACCTTTGTCGGCATAATTTCTCAGATTAATTTTTGCCCTGGCACCATTGTAAAAAGCAGCAATAAAAATAGGCACCGTCATAAATGCCGGCGATTGTTCAATTTGTGTTAAGAATTTCAAGTCTCAGAGTGGTTGCCAGCGAGAAAAATATAATCGTCCTAGGAAATAAAAAGTGATTCAACAGGAGGAAATTATGCGAAACATTGCTAATGGACGAAAAGTTGCAATCATCGGCTGCGGTTTTGTTGGTTCCACAGCCGCATACACGTTGATGCTGAGCGGATTATTCAACGAAATAGTAATGGTTGATGTTGATAAAGAACGAGCAGAAGGTGAAGCACTTGACATTGCGCACGGAATTCCTTTCGCTCGACCGGTGCGTATTTACAGCGGAAACTACGATGACGCCGCAGATGCCCTTGTGGCCGTAGTCACAGCTGGTGCAAATCAAAAACCTGGAGAATCGCGTCTTGATCTCGCTCAAAAACAACACACCTCTCTGTATCACCCACGACCCCAATCTCCATAGAAATATCTTAACTATTTTTATTTGATAAATACTCTTTCATCACAAGTGCAATGTCTTGTGCACAACACTTCCCGCTTGGATTTAATTCTGCACACTTGCAACTACAACAAGCTCCTGTCATTCTTTTTATATCTGCGAGTGTTTTGGCTCCCTTTTCCATAGCCTCAATAATCTCTCCTTTTGTAACCTGATCACAATAACATATCATCTTATTATTATCCATCATAAAATTCCTCCTAATCTACTCTTTCTAGCAACACAAACGAAGTCTATTTCACTTTACCTCTTTTTCCGTATATTTTTACTGACTGCTATCGGGTTCGTATAGGTCACTTTTGTACCGCCGGATTTATTCTTTGCGAAATTCTCTGCAAGGTTAAAGCTGTGCTTTTTCCCGTTCTTCGCCACATAGTCTGCATAGCCACCACCATAGTTATAAGATTGAATGCCACGTTAATGTCATTCATACCTTTGGCTTTACAGGAAGAAAGCAGGGACGCAAAATATTTACACCCCTGCTTAATGGATTCTTCTGTACTTAATGAGTTTGGCGGTAGTCCCAGACTTTCACTGGACTGCATGACATCGGTAGCCGTACCGCCACTTTCTACCTGTATGATGGCAAGCAGGACGTTCACATACTCCGAGATACCGTTTTCTCTGGCATATTTTTCTACCATCGACTGATGTTTGAGGACATCGGCTGACAGATTCATGCCAGAGTAGACAGGCGAATAGCTGTTGGAACTGTCGTCATCTTCGCCGGAAATCAATATCCCGAAAAAGAGGACAATAGAGAAAAGGACAGGAAATATCGTACCTATGATAAGGATACGTTTTAATCTCATTTCTTCCGTCCTTTCTCTGATTGTTTCGTAACAGTCTTACGGGCAGATTTCCCATTGACCTGTGTTTTCTGTACCATAGATTTCTTATGATTGCTGATGGATTCCGCTACGTTTGTCTGGTTCTTTCTGGCAACCGATTTGACCTGTTGTTCCTGTCTGATATTGGTTCGGACAGTTTCTTTTCCAGCCTTGACTTCTGCATTTTTTATCACAGGAGAAGTAACAGGACGTTTCATATCCAGCGTTTTGACCGTATCGTTCTGTGCTGGTTTTGGAACAGGTGTGGCAACAGAAAATCTAAGTTATGAACTTATTTCTTCGGCGGTTGCTGTGGAGCATTGTTCTGTGAATTTCCAGCATGAGAGCCTTTGTTCTTCAAAACAATATCGTCTGCCTTTACATACCAGTCCACATCTGCACCACGGTAATTCGCATTGGCTACCGTATCTGCAACAGGGTTGATAAGTTCCACTTCGGCGTTGTAGTCATAGTCCTTTAATGGAACAGTAGCCGGAACGGATACCTGTATCATGCGTCCCTGTGTGTTACACTTCAAATCGTAAGTACGTTCCTTGATTTCCTCACTGACCGTTCCATCTTCATTCTGCACATGAACCTCACGGCGTAATGCGGAGAACTTCAACACTCCGAAAGTCTTTTCTTTATCAATGACGATTCCATTTGCTAATCTCATAATCTGAATACCCCCTTATTTACTTTCTGCTGGTAACATATCGTCTGCAAGTAAGATGTAATTGACAAATCCACGTTCCCCGATTTTATAGCCATCAGTAGTGATTCGTGGGTTGATAAGTTTTACTTTCTGCTCCGGCGAGAAATGTTTTTCGCCAGCTTTGGCAGGAAGTGTCACAACTACATCATCGGCTCTCTGCACATCGGAATACAGGTTGTAGCTTCTGGTAATGACAGCCATACGCCCGTTGATTCTCTGCTGTTCCGTAGTATTTTCTCCGGCAAACTCCAAGTTTCCGAATGTCTTTTCCATGTTTGGTACGACAAATCTTAATTCCATAAATGATTGACCTCTTTTCTTTCTGTTTTATTTTCTTTCCTGCTGTACTTTGTGGGGAGCTACACTCCCCACGCCCCTAGTGAACTTCACGCTCCCGTAAATCAGAGCTTCACGGGAGCGTGAAGTTGCAAAAAGGGTGGCGACCTTGAACGCTCTACCAACCGCTACATTACCGCCTTATGATTTCTTTTTACGGTGTTTGAAGTAAAGCATACCGCCAAGCCCTACGCAGGAAAGACCGAGCATGGCAAGATAAGCATAGATATTGGTATTGTCGCCTGTTTTTGGGCTGTCACTTGTCTTAGTAACCGTAGATGGTGTATCCGGCGTGTCGGTATCCTTTGGTGTGTCTGGAACTTCCGGCACTTCTTTGATTGTCACAGTCTGTCCATCGTCTGTGATGTCCTTATGTTCTGTCACTTTCTTTGGTTCGTCTGGATTGGTCATATCGTATAATTCCTCAAATGTGACAAGGCTCTTGCCACCAAGAGAAGAACCATCAAAGGTAAATGCAATCTCAACCGTCATTTTTTCATTGTCGGCTGTAAACTCATAATCATTGGATACTTTCTTTCCATCAATCAGAAGTTCGGCATTTTCCTCTTTTAACATCTGCCAGCCAGAAAGTTTGTATTTTGTTCCGACTTCCAGACCATCTAATGTGACTTTATCCACAATCGTTACATCTTTTCCGGCTTCGATTTCTTTCTTGCCGTTCTTGTCTGTAGCAGTCGTATGGATTTTGACGATACGTTCTGTAATAAGAACGGTCTGTCCATCATCGTTGATGTCTTTATGTTCGGCAACCTTGACAGGCTCTTTCGGATTGCTCATATCGTACAATTCCTCAAAGGTAACAAGGTTCTGACCGCCAAGAGCTGAACCGTCAAAACTGTAAGTAATCTCAACCGTCATTTTTTCACTGTCAGCAGTGAAAGTATAATCACTGTCTACACGTTTCCCGTCAATCAGAAGTTCGGCATTTTCTTCCTTTAACATCTGCCAGCCGGAAAGTTTATATTTTGTTCCAACTTCCAAGCCATCAAGTGTGACTTTGTCCACGATCTTGATGTCTTTTCCGGCAACAATCATTTTTTCGCCTGTTTTCTTATCGGTAGCTGTGGTATGGATTGTGATTTCTTTTTCGTATTCATCAGTCAGTGTCCCTAAATCTACGGTCACTTTATTTCTGGATACGACCACCTCAAAAGCTGGAATCAGCTTGAATCCGGCGTTGGAATCACACTTTAATTCCTCAATCACATAGGTATCATAAAGCAATGCACCTTTGCTGTCGTCTGGTTCAGATGTACCAAACCATACACCGTCCTCACTGGATTTTCCGGCATTGGTATTGACCTTGTGGGAAGCCCAGCTTGAAGCAGTGGAGAACTGACCGTTGTTGTCAGTAACTACAATATGGGATTCTCCCGTTGTCTTGCTTGTGATTCTGAATGGAACACCTGCAAGACGTTTGTGTGTACCTGCACCGATTTTTACACCCTCAATATCGCCACGCTTAATCTGGTTGTAGACAGAATGGGATTTGTCGGTCAAGTCCACGATTTTTCCATCTTCCGTGATAGAAAAGTCGATTGCTTTTGCACCGTCTGTTAAGTAGCCCTCTGGTGCTTTGCTTTCTTCTAATCTGTAATTTCCGTAAGGGAGCAAGTCAGCAGAAGTAGAAGCGATTCCGTTAATTCCTGTCTGAATCTTCTTTACTGTTTCATTCTTGTTGTATAATTTTCCCTCAACCAGTACAGGACTGTCATTTAAAGAAATGATATTGAACTCTGTGTACTGTAAGGTTGCACTTCCCTGTGCTTTGGTATCCTTTGTTTCAAGGTCACGTTTCTGGATTTTTACACCTCCACGGATAACCTTGTCGGATACGGAATACTGGTTGCTTCCAGAGAGTACGGCAAGTTCGCCATCTTCGGAAATCTGTGTAAGGTATGTTCCCTTAATCTGTTCGGAACTTTCGTCAGCCTGCATATATGCACCATCTAATAAGTAACCGTTTGGTGCTTTGGATTCTGTGACAGTGAGTGTACCAAGTGGCAGTACATTTTTACCGTCCTGTGTATAGAAGCTGTCGCCGGATACTTTGTAGTTGTCAGCAAGTCTGGATACATAATAGATAGTTCCGTCACTTTCTTTTTCGGCAACGGTTTTGGTTGTCCATGTACGGGTAGCCTTTGCAGGAAGATTGTCTGTATTGTAGTAACCGTCATAATAGCTCCATGTGAACTCTGCACCCTCTAAAGAAGCAGTTCCCTGTGGAGTGGATTTTCCTGTTTCCATGTCGATTTTTAATAAATCAATCAAAGTTTCTGTGACTTTTGGAGTGTCAGCAACAGTCAAAGTCGCTGTTTTTCCAACTTCCACATTTAAGGCATGGACAGTAGAATCCAGCTTGTAGCCCTTTGGAGCAGAAAGCTCTTTGATGTAAACTGTTCCGGCTTTTACCTCAACTTCTTTGGTATCGCCGTTTCCATCGGCAGTAAGTGTGGCAAGCTGGCTGTTACAGCTCTTATCAGAATAGACACCAAATGTCGCACCCTCAAAGGAATAGTTGGCATTGCCATCTGTGACCGTGGGATTGGAAGAAGTCTTTTTGACCTTTGCATTTCCCACATTTAGCTTCGCCCAGAACTGTCCGATGTCCTGTCCTTCGCCAGTGTAGATGTAACCGCCACATTCATAGCGTCCTTTGTTTGCTTTCACAAATGCTTTCGCACCAGCGTACACTTCATTCTGTACCGCCTGTGAGATTTCATTATAGGAAGCTCTGACGTTGTCGCACTGCCAGCCGAGTTGTTCACTCAATCTCTGCCAGACAACACACTGTTCCAACAGATAACCTTGTTTATAATTCAAGTTTGTATGAGAAGCGGTGTATTGCTTGACGTACTCTAAGGAAAGAGCAACGTCCGCAATCTGATCGCTACTCATACGGGTACTTGCGTCAGAGCGTGTTTTATATCCATTCTTGAAATTGGTGTTGATGTCCACGCAGTAGGCAGTTTCGCCCTCAACTTTCATGTGTCCCTCATTGAATGTAGATTTGATAGAACCATCATTCATAACGTGTTCGATGTAGCCGACACGTTCTGCTGATTCTGTCCAGTATTGATTGCCGGAAGCATGAACCGCCGTCACTGGTAATGCCGTGAGAATGGTTGCAAAAGCAAGAGTTCCTGTCAGCAATCGCTTTACTAGCTTATTCATATTTTCTCTTTCTCCTTTCGATTTTGGGTAAAAAAATAGACGCTCATTTCTGAACGCCTTTGGTAAACTAATTTAACCTAACGGGTATCTTGTTTCTTTGTGATAAATGATATTTAAAATACGGTTGTACGTATTGTCCGTAATTCCCGAAAAAGTAGTTGGTTTGCTAACAGCCTGCTAACACTCTAAAGGATATAACTGAATATTAGAGTTTATTAACAGAGCCATTGTGCAAGCCCTTTTCCTGCTTTTTTGGGTGTTAAACGTCCCTTACGGGATAATCGAACCACTGTATACTAACCGCCACAGGGAACTCCTAAGATCCTCTTTTTCGACAACAGCCGGAGTCTCAATTGGTTTTGAAAAAGCAGGCCATCCGCAACCGCTGTGGAATTTGTCTGTAGATGAGAATAAGGGTTCGCCTGTCACCACATCAACATAAATCCCTTGCTCAAACTGGTTCCAAAAAGCATTCTTAAATGCTGTCTCAGTTCCGCCGTTTTGCGTCACACGATACTGTTCATTCGTAAGCTTTTCTCGAATGGACTCCTCAGCTGGTTTTTGATAGTCTCCTGGATCAATTTTCAGCTTTGAAAACAGCTCAATTTCCTTACGTGGAATGTGGCAGTAACCACGAGGGTTTTTCTTTAAATAGTCTTGATGATAATCCTCAGCTGGATAGTAATTCTTTAATGGGCAAATCTCAACTACAAATTTGTCATGGCGCCAGCGTTCGATTTCGGCGATGCGCTCGACGGTTTCCTTCGACTCATCGTCAACGTAGTATATGCCAGTTTGATATTGCGAACCACGATCATTTCCTTGTCTGTTTTCGACCGTTGGGTCAATGACATAAAAATAGGCAAGCAAAATTCCATCAAGAGACACCTGACCTGGATCATATTTTACTCGCACTGTTTCGCGAAAACCCGTATCCCCACTACATACTGACTTATAGTTGGCAGCCTCGGCACTGTTCCCATTCGCGTAGCCACTTTGCGCATCAACTACGCCCGGAATCGACTCCATCAAAAGCTCCATGCCCCAAAAGCATCCCCCTGCTAAATATATTTCATTCGTTGATTCTGGAGTCTTCATCTTTTCCTCACTTGCCTCCTCTGTTGTTTTGCTATTAAAATCAGCATCACCTAAAGTTTCACTCAAACAATCATTAGACTGAACGAACGAACACCCACCTAAAAGAAAACCCAAGGAGAGCAGAATTGGAATGTGTTTAAGTTTCACTTTTCTCTCCTCCTTCCTGTTAGTAGATTTTTAACTATTAACCAGACAGGCTGACAATGCGATTTACTGGAGCTGATTTACTGAAGCCTGGCACCATTTGGAATGTGGCAGTAACTACGATTATTTGTCCTTTAGTTTCCCCTGGCACCATTGTAAATATAGGTTTGAACTAATTTTTCTTATTTTCTATTTGTCCTTTCAATTTGCCCTGGCACCATTGTAAATCGCTTGCATTTAATCTAACGAGGATGAACTCATCCTCTTTTAGTTTTTAAAATTCAACAGCCAAGGAGGGGGTTTTTCTCTTCAGCCTGTTTAATGGTAGGAGAAGTGTCGCCACCCAAGGATACGCGACTAGATAATTCGTAAGTAAGAAATGCCACTGTACAAAGAAGAAGCAAGACTGCAAATGCAATTGCCAATATTTTCAAACTCATAGTTTTGCTCCTTTCGCTAGTTAAAACTTGTGTAGGTACTAATCTTTCGATTATCAAATCGATGTTAGGACAGGCGCCAGGGAATCTAATGATTTAAAACTGTAATTTTGCCCTGGCACCATTGTAAATATAGGTTTGATCTGCTTTTTTCTCATTTTCATTTTGCCCTGGCACCTTTGTAAATATCTTCTTCGTAAGGAGTTAATCGATATTAAATTCGATTCAAACTCAAGCCTGGCACCTTTAAAAACAGTCATTCATCCAGCTACATTTTGTCATTTGCTATAGCTTGATCAACCAGTTTCATTAACGCGTCTTTCTGTTTTTGTTCCGTAATTGGTCCCACGATTGGGTCTCCAACAATATTTCCGTTCCTGTCAACCACAATTGTTGTTGGAAAACCATTAATCTTGTTAGTGAACTTACCTGCCTCACTGTTGCTATCAAAATAGACGTTCTTGTATGTCACGTCCTTCTTGTTTAATACGTCCTTAGCTTCGTTAATTGCCTGCTGATCTCCATCTAAAGTGAATGAATTAACTCCGACGACTTGGCCTCCTTTTGACTTAAGTTCACCATTGAGACTCTCTAGGTCAGGCAGTTCACGCACACAAGGGTTGCATGTGGTAAACCAAAAATTCATGACTGAAACCTTACTATTACCAAAAAGTTCGTCGCTTTTTACTTGATTTCCATCAAGATCTTTGCCTTCAAAAGTTGGGAATTTCTTCACTTCACCATTTTCGGCGGGAACACTCGTTCCTCCATCCGTTTTTCTTTTTGCAAGCTCAGGAAACTTTTCGGTCAGCATGATTAGTTTGTTCTCAATTTCCTTAATTTTTTCCGCTTCACCAGTAATCATTTGGTATTCATCGTCACTAAATTCATCTTTCGCAGCTTCTATTGTGTTCAGCAGAAAATCGCCGTAATTTTTAGTCTCCTGAATCTTGGCCATGTCTTTGGTGCCAGCCATGAAGACTTTTTCCCAAAGCTCCTTGTTTTCGGTCAGAATCTGGTTCTCTTCTTCAGTTAGTTCATCGTACATTTTTGCAGCTTCTTCATAGCTCATGGAATCCATGGACGAGCCCCCCATTTTCTCCTGCTGCTTTCCACACGCGGAAAGAGTTATTAGAAGAACTGCAGCAAACAATGCTGCAAGTCCGATTGATAGCTTGTTCATAATTTTCATTTGTTTACCTTTCAAATATTTAAAATTTTGCCCTGTCACCTTTATAAAGAGGTCTTCTTCCTGCGGTTTTTACTATGCCCTGGTACTTTTGTCGACAGCGTTTCTTTATTGCTTATTTTTTGCCCTGGCACCTTTGTAAATTGACAGCATTGCAAAGAACTTTTATGCAAGTCTAGAACCGATTAAAAAGACTGAAGTTTCATTACGTCTAAATTAAAGCCTGGCACCTTTGTAAAAAGCCCTTCTACCTGCGATTTTTACTATGCCCTGGCACCTTTGTCGACAGCATTGTCAATAGCGTTTTTATGTTTTATTTTTTGCCCTGGCACCTTTGTCGAAGGTGTTTTTGCGTCGCCTAAGCCGAAGCGGATGCTCACAGCATCAGTTGGGCATGCCGTCACGCACATTCCGCATCTAATGCACTCAAAATGATTCGGCGTCTTGGTAACATCAACGTCCATTTTGCAAGCTCTGGCACATTTTCCGCAAGAAACGCATTTGTTTTTATCTACATTCATTTGGGTCATAGAAACGCGATTCATGAGCCCATATATTGCCCCAAGCGGGCAAATCCATTTACAAAAAGGACGGTAAATAAAAACACTAAGCAAAATTAAAACAACGAGAATCGTAAATTTCCACTCAAACAACAAACCAAGTGTTGCGCGAATTCCCGAATCTACAATTGACAGCGGAATGGCACCTTCCAATACACCTTGAGGGCATATGTATTTACAGAAGATAGGCTCGCCTAAGCCAACGTCGTTTACAAGTAGAGCCGGCAGCAATACAACCGAGAATAGGAGAACTGCATATTTTAGGAGACGTAATGGTTTCAGTTTTGTCGTTGAGATCTTCTTTGAGGGAATTTTATGAAGTAGGTCTTGAAACCACCCGAAAGGACAAAGGAAACCGCAGATAAATCGCCCAAGTAGCACACCAAGCAGAATAAGTGTTCCAGTAACGTAGTAGGAAAAGCTGAATTTGGAATTACCAACCACCGACTGAAACGCCCCAATCGGACAAGCGCCCGTTGCAGCGGGGCAAGAATAGCAGTTCAAGCCAGGAACGCACACCGACTTCCCTGCCCCTTTGTAGAGGCTGCCGTCGATGAAATTCGGCAAATGGATGTTGGTCACAACAGTGGCCCCTGCTTGAACCCACCCGCGCCTTCGGCTTAATAACTTCGAAACGGTAGTTTTTTTACTATCCAATTCCTACACACTCCAAACACAATTTGATGGCTTTACTTAAAACAACCTGCACTTCACCTTGCAAACTTCCGGCTAGCAGCATGGCGATTGCCGCTGCCAGCATCAACACTTGTACGGTAGTTTTGACTTTATGACTCAAACTCACACTCCTTTCCGCTGTCTTGCGAACACTTTATCAAGCGCGGAATAAAGTCCCCGTTAAGAGCCGAAAATTAACACGAACTTTATGCTTGTTTGGAATAATTAAAGAAGAAAAATTCAAGCCTGGCACCTTTGTAAATGCCATTTACATTTTGCCCTGGCACCTTTGTTAAAAGGCACCAGTGCTGGTGTTAGGTAGAAAATATTGCTGTTAGAAAGATAAAAAGAAGCTTAAAAAAGCCTCTTATGAATTTGGATTAAAACGTGAACCCTGGCACCATTGTAAATGTCGTTTACATTTTGCCCTGGCACCTTTGTAAAAGTAGTAAATAAGTGTGAGAAAAGGAGAAATGTGCACCTTTTAGTAGTAGAAGACGAGCGAGTGTTATGCGATACAATTGTGCGAAGCCTGCGAAGAAAAGCTTATAGTGTGGACTTTTGCCATGATGGTGAGCGTGCGCTAGATATGCTGCGAAATGAAACTTTTGATCTTGTTGTTCTTGATTTGAACTTGCCAAAAATCGATGGAATTAGTGTTCTTCGAAGGTTGCGGAGTTTTGACAAAGAAACAAAAGTTCTCATCCTCTCCGCGAGAAGTGAAGTCGCTGACAAAGTCGAGGGCTTGGATTCAGGGGCAAATGACTATTTGTCAAAGCCATTCCATCTAGCAGAGCTGGAAGCGAGAATTCGCAGTCTCACTTTGCGTCAATTTACTCAAAAAGATGTGCTGTTAACCTGCGGTGAAGTTGAATTCGACACGCGCACTCGCAAGGCTATTGCTAATGGAATTGAGCTTTCACTCACGCGAAAAGAGACAGGGATTTTGGAGTATCTCATGGCTCACCAAGGTCGTCCCGTCAGCCAAGAAGAACTGATAGAACATGTTTGGGACAATAGCGTTGACGCTTTCAGTAATTCGATCAGAGTGCACATTTCAGCATTGCGGAAAAAATTGCGTGCGACGTTAGAGCATGACCCGATTAAAAATCGCATTGGCGAAGGCTATGTTATAGAAGAAAAGTTCTGATTTACAAAGGTGCCAGGGCAAATCTTAATGGAAATGTTCCCTGGTAGAACAGCTATTTACAAAGGTGCCAGGGCAAATATGAAATTGGTAGAACAACTATTTACAAAGGTGCCAGGGCAAAATCTATACAGTTCGGCTAGGTTACAGGAGCGAAGGAAAATAGTGAACAAACTTTCTCTGCAATGGCGAATAACGATAATGACAACATTGCTAATCGGAATTACTTGCGTCTTGATGAAAGTGCTGTTATGCTCTTCGGGCATTCACTACATGGACGCAATTGGCAATTCTGTTATTGATTCAGCACCCATTGCAAGTGATAGCCCAGGCTTTTTTAATCCCAACACAATTAGTGACAAAAGAGGCCTTTCAATTGTAATTAGCAATGCCCAAGAAGAGTTTTGCATGACTAACTGGTATATTACCGCAATTGTTACGATTGTGAGCGGGATCCTTGCATGGTTCGTGAGCGGACGTGCGCTTCGTCCACTTCGCAAATTCACAAATCAAGTTGAAACTGTGCAACTTCACAACATCGCCGAAATTAGAATTAACGAAAACACTGTTCCTGAATTTCGACAACTTGGACAGTCATTCAATGCGATGCTCGAACGCCTGAATAATGCATTTTCCGCTCAAAAACAATTTACGGGAAATGCGGCTCATGAGCTTCGCACGCCAGTTGCACTGATGCAGGCTCAAGTTGAGTTGTTTGAGGCGGAACATCCAGATATTCCGAAAGAATATCGTGAATTTACAACACAAATCAAAGAACAAACTGAACGACTGACGCAAACGATAAAAACTTTGCTTGACATGAGCAGCATGCAGAGCGTAGCGCGAAATGATGTGGTGCAAATTGCCCCGTTAGTGGAAGAGATTTTTGCCGATTTATCCCCTGAGGCAAGCAAAAAGGACATAGCCTTTAGCCTCGAAGGCGATGCAGAAATTAAAGGAAGCGATACTCTAATCTACCGCATGATTTACAACCTTTGCGAAAATGCTATCAAGTTTAATAGACCAAATGGAGGAGTTTTTGTAAGAGTAATTGAGGATGAAACCCTTAAAGCGAAAACTGACTCAATGCGCGAATATAAAAAAAGTGATCAGAGATTGACAATTGAGGTTGAAGACTGCGGATTCGGCATCCCAAAAGAATTTCAGAGAAGCATCTTTCAGCCCTTCTTTCGTGTTGATAAATCGCGCAGCCGAGAAAATGGTGGTGTTGGTCTGGGGATGTCTCTTGTCTGGGAGATAGTGAGCCTTCACGGTGGCCGTGTTTTTGTAAAAGAAAGTGATGAGAACGGCACAACAATTGCGGTTGAATTGCCCGTATAACTAAGGGCTGGCACCATTGTAAATCGCATTTACATTTTGCCCTGGCACCCTTGTAAAAGTGTACATACACAGGGGTTCTTCGCAAATTCATGCTCTGTTGAAATTAGGGTGACACTTTTAAGGCCAGACCGACGAGATCTCAAATTTATTGCTAAAAACTGAAGCCTGGCACCATTGTAAATCGCATTTACATTTTGCCCTGGGACCATTGTAAATGGATAATGAATATTTCCTATTAGAATGTTGAGTTGAACTCTCTTTTAAGCGTAAATAAATTCACCCGTTAAAACAGGTAAAAGCAATTTGGAAGTTATGGTGACAAAAAAGGATTCACAAATGCTCACAGTTGAAAGCATTCAAAGACGTGAAAGCCCGAATTGATGAACATGCGAAATCAACAGAGCAAAGCTAATTTTAAACGTCTTGTTTTTTTACCTTGAATTTATTTGTTTTGCTTTAACAGCTTTAGGATTGAACACGCAGTTTTCACCCAAGCATTGATTGTTTTTTGAGAAATATTTGCAGATGATGTTTGGTTTTTCCATCTGCACGCCAAGGTTTTCAGCTACAAAATCAATCGCGCTAAGAATAGCATGAAACGAGTCTCGCTTACAGCACCGCGGTCCGCCATGCTCAGCAATGCATGCGAGTGACTGCGATGTCACCTCATTTGAAAGCGCCCATTGTTTTTGCGCGAGAGGGTTCGACTTTGTCACAATCGCTACGAACATGCCTGTGCTGATGCCTGCACCGCACGCACCCCAAAAGCCGCAAGTGCCGCCAGGCACTTTTTTGCCTCTTGACATCATTTCATGCAACGCCGTCTCAAGGTCAATATCGCCGCCAGCATTTCGATAGGCTGCCAAAAGAGCCGCACCTACCATCACATGATGCTCAGGCCCATGCATGTGGCACCATGGTTCGTCCATCATTTGCTGCACAATTTCTATCGGATTCTTCGAGGTCGAGCGCAAACAAATGCTCATTATCGCACCCATCCCCTTGGTGTGGCACTCATTGCAAACATAATGCCCGTTCACGCAGCACGTCTTGCTGGTTTCCCACTTGTAACACAGCGAACACTGTATGTTTTCGTCCGCCTCAAGATATTTCAAAGGCGCACCGCAAATCAAACACTCGTCAGCCATAGGCAACTCCACCACCTCAACAACTCCTTTTTTTAATTATCACAGTTTAAGTGCGGAAAGATGAGAAACAAATTTAAGCCAGACACCATGTTCAAGGGATTTCAATTTATGTCTGGCTCCATTGTAAATAGCGTTTTCATTTTGCCCTGGCACCTTTGTAAAAGTGTGCATACGCAGGGCTTATTCGTAAATTCGTGCGCTGTTAAAATTTGGGCTGGCACCATTGAAACCAAACCGTTAAGATCTTAAATTTATTACTCAAACCTGAAGCCTGGCACCATTGTAAATAGCGTTTTCATTTTGCCCTGGCACCTTTGTAAAAGTGTGCATACGCAGGGCTTATTCGTAAATTCGTGCGCTGTTAAAATTTGGGCTGATACCATTGAAACCAAACCGTTAAGATCTCAAATTTATTACTCAAACCTGAAGCCTGGCACCATTGTAAATAGCGTTTTCATTGTGCCCTGGCACCTTTGTAAAAGTGTGCATACGCAAGGATTATTCCATTTGTATTCATGTCTGACACCAATGTAAGAACAACTTTAATTTATAACTAAATGTATTACTCGTCTACATTCATGTATCGCAATAGTGACGAATGTCTGAGGCCTGTTCGCATTCATTTCGGCACAAATGTTAAAGAGAGATTGGGCTTTTAAAACTTCTCCAGCTTCTTTTTGAAACAACCAAGATAAAAATCACGCAGAAGCTTCTTGAATTTTGTAGCGCTGAAATTGACTGGATCTGAAGTCAATATTGCGTAAGTGACGCCTTTGTCGGAATATCTAAAACCCGAATCGCAAATGCCATGCTTTTTGTAGAAAGAAATTCTGCGATTACGCTGCTCTAGATTCTCGGAATTTGGCTCAGGCAGCTCAACTTCAAGCACCAAAGTTTTGCTATCTGCTATTTCAAAAGCGAAATTTAGAATCGCCCCTCCATAACCCTTAGAGCGAATCTTTGGATTGACCGCGAGGTAGGCAATGTAAAAATAACTGCAATGGTCATACGTAAGCATTAGCCCTACGAATGCTTCATCGTCATAAAAAGCTAAAAGATGAACTTTTTTGCGCAGCGTGAACAGACACAAGAGCCAATAAGGGATGCGCTCACACTGCGGAAAAGCAGAGTTGAACAACTCTTTCACTTCTGCACACTGCCCTGCAATGCACTTAATGTTTTTAACTCTAAGCTTCATAAACAGAACTGCCAACGTTTTCAAATGGCTTCATAGCTTTTTTACACTTTACTGCTTTATATATTACATGAAGCAATAATATGTCTGGCACCAATGTAAATGGCAACTTTAATTCATGTCTGGCACCGTTGTAAATAGTAACTTTATACAGGCAAATTTCTGATGCTAATGTTTCTTTCAAATTCATGTCTGGCACCGTTGTAAATGCTTCGCATTCATGACTGACACCAGGGTAAAACCTCGATAGGCAGGCAAATTTTTGATGCTAATGTTTCTTTTGAATTCATGTCTGGCACTGTTGCTAACAATGTACATTCATGACTGGCACCAGTGTAATAGCATCGATATACAGGCAAGAGATTAAAAATTATGACTCGTTTACATTCATGACTGGCACCATTGTAAACAGTGCATTTCACTTGTAATCATTTGTTAAGAAAAAAATATAAAGGTGCCGAGGGGGATAATTCCGGCACCTTTTTTAATTGCAATACTAGTATTCTTTTTAAATTTGAGAGTTCACTTATGCCCCCGGTGTAAATTCATCGAGCTCGGCAGGATTAATTTCAAAACTTTTTTTCTTATCCGATAAAAGACCTGTTACTTCAACTGTCACTGGTGTTGTAGTGTCTTGAAGAACATATGTTTCACAAACATCGAGAGAAATTCCAGGTTGAATATCTGAGAATGTTGAATCTGATACAGTGTCAAAAGAACCCTCGCTCTTCCAAACAGTTGCGGTGTCAAGCTGAACTCCGTTTTGAAATGCCTTGTTGGTAAACGCCCAGATAAACGACTGGGAATCTTTACTGTTGTTAGTAAATTTATAATGCACAAGGAGCGCAGGTTCGCCACCAGCATCCTCACCAATTTCAGCTTTTGTAAACTCAGCCGTATAATCTCCGATATTAAAAACGTTATTGGCCTCTTTGGCATTTTCTGTCGTTGCGTTAGAAGATGAACCACTGTCAGCGGACTCCCCTCCTGAACATCCAAAAAGCGTGCATGCAATCAACAAACAAATTGTTCCGCTAATGAGAACTGAAAACCTTTTTAAACTCATAGTAATCTCCAATCTTTAACTCTATTTATTACCTGGTTGAATGAATGGCATGATAGATTCAACGAATGAAGCCATTGGCATCGTTTGGATCCATACAGTGCCAGGGCCAGTCAAACGCGTGTTGAAAATACCCTCGCCACCGAGAAGTTTGTTCTTAATGCCCTTTACTTGTTGAATGTCCATCGTGACGCCGCCTGTGAATCCCATAACATTGCCTGTGTCGACTATCAGTTGTTGACCCGCTGCTAACTCATATTCAATGAAGCTGCCGTCTATTTCAAGGAACGCTTTGCCATTACCTGAAAGCTTTTGCATAACGAAACCTTCACCGCCAAAAAAGCCTGCCCCAAGTTTCCGATTAAAGAAAATTGAAATGTCAACACCCATATCTGACGCGAGAAATGAACTCTTCTGTACTATCACTTCATTTCCGGGTGAAATGTCAACAGGCATGATTGAACCAGGAAAACTTGATCCAAAAGCAATTTTACCTGCGCTGGTAGCAGTGTAAATGTTCTCAAAAAGTCCCTCGCCTGACATCATTTTGCCAAACATCTTTTTCATGCCGCCGCCTGATGTCTCCATTTGAAAAACTGGATCCATCCAGGCCATCGAACCCATCTCTGTTTTTACTTTCTCTCCCGCTTCCAATTCGCAGACAACGACTGAAAAAGGTGCTCCTACGATTTCGTATTTCATAATTTCTCCTTTCTAAACAAATCAAATAAATGAAGCTAAACTTTAAAATTGGCGTTTAAAAGCTGAGTAATGAATGTCTACTTTAGTTAAAAACAAGATTTGAAGTCGAGGAAAGATTAACCAATGCGACAAAATCTTCGCAAAGCTTACTTAAATTAATTACTTGTACTGGTAAAGACTGTGATAGCGAGTGCAATATAGCACACCATCAACGTTTTCGAATGTTATCTGTATCGAAGCTTTACCATCATCGGACTTCCACTTATACACAACTTCCCCGTTATCTTTTTCTCCTGCAAGCGTTCCCTCAACGCCGTCAAAATAAGTTGCGACAATGTCGTCATAGGTCAATGAAGTGATTTCTTCCTTTGGTAGCTTTCTTATTTTTTCGTATGTTTGAACCATAGGATGGTTTTCTGACTCATCAGCTTCTTTCTCACCATCTTTTTTCGAATCCTCACTACCTTTGTTTTCTGTTTGCTCGCTTGATTGTTCCTGCTTATCGGAATCCTGATTTTCAGAACCTGAGCATCCGGAAAGTGAAACAAGTAGAGCTAGCAATAAAGCACAAATCGAAACAACTGCAAAACGCCCGAACCTCAATAATTTCAAATCCATATGAGTCCTCCTTCCGTTTAAACTTTTGGTTGTCTAGTCTGCTGGCATTACATTTTTTAAGAAAAAATTGGAAATTTGTAAACAAAAATTCTCCGTAGAGTTGACACCAACAAATTCAGACTTCCCATTAAGAAGACTTTATTTGAAATCACAAAAATGAGGAAGACACACATGGCCAAATTTTTGGCGGAATAATGAGCCATGCGACCAATAATTCATGTCTGGCACCGTTGTAAATGCATCAAATTCATGACTGACGCTGTTGTAAAAGCAACTTTAATTCATGTCTGGCACCAGTGTAAAAGCATCGATATGCAGGCAAAGAATAGCAATTAAAACTTCAGTTATATTCATGTCTGGCACTGTTGCTAATGATGTACATTTATGACTGGCACCAGTGAAAAAAGCCATTTGTTCATGTCTGGCACAGTTGTACGAACATAAAAAAACCCGCCCCGCAAAGGAGCGAGGCGAGTTTAAAAAAATATAAACTTAAAAACGAGAACGGGAGTTTATTTCATCTCAAAAACACTGCCTGTTGTGTTCACAAATGCGATATCTGGAAGTTGTTCACAGAACATTTTCTTCGCTTTCTCACCGATACAATGCGAAACTCCCATATGCGAAACACCAAGACCGCTAAATGTGTCAATACTATTCTGAATTTGCTTCTCAGTAGCGTCCAGCAAATGGAACCCACCAATTACAGCATAAACATCTTTCCCGGTGCGGTCCTTAATTGCTTTGACGATGTTTTCAATACCAGTGTGCGAACAACCGGAAACTACGATGATTCCTTTGCTAGTCTCAACTGAAATAGCAACTTCTTCATCGAAATTATCGATAATATATTCACCCTTGTCATTCTTAATTAGCATTTTTGGATCTAGAGGATTGCGAACAAAGTTGCCATAAAGCGTAATTCCAGGTGCAAGCTCCATTGAATCACCTGTCATATATTCAACCTTAGCACCAGTAGCCTCTACATCTTTTTGATCGAACTTGATACCGATGTTAAAATAGCCAGGCGTGCCATCAGTAAAATCAAGCTTCTGCCCTGCGATATCGTCATAATACTTCTCTGCTGCACCATCAAAGAAGCAATCTTTCAGATAGAGAGTCCTGCCCTTGCCATCGAACATATTCAGGTATTTCATCAAACCACCACAGTGATCGTAGTGCGCATGGCTTAATACAATCATCTTTGTGTTGGCGATATCAGCATGCAACTCCTGAGCATGCTCGATGAAATCGCCTTTTTTAGCAGTATCAAAGAGAACTTTAGAATCTCCGAGTTCGATTAATGCGCAGAAACCGAACTCAGCAGAAAGCGACTCATGGCCCGTGTTAGTGTTCTCTGAGAGAGTCGTAATCTTTAATTTATCCCCAGTAGTCTCGCTGAAGTCAGTCTGAGGCGTAAATGGTTTTTCCTCCCCCTCTTTCTTCTCTTCTCCCGAATTCGAAGAGCAAGCAGCCAATGCCAATGAAGCAACTGCAGCAGCACTTCCACCTAAAAACCCTCTCCTAGATATTTTTGGTGTGTCCATTTAAATCCTTTCCTTAAAAACGACACTATTTGCATGACAATTCACAGCGCAAAAAAAGCGCAAAAATCTCTTGATATAATCATGATAAATTGGGCAGTTAATTGCTCTACAGAATAGTCACACAGAATCTAACTGCAATTGTACTCCTTCATGAATAATAATTGTGTCTAATTAATTCTCGTTTTCTGAACGTATGTTTGCTCAAATAAGTCCGGAATCACAAATCATGTCTGGCACCAGTGCCGATGACACACATTCATGTCTGTCATCTGTGTAAAATTCATGTCTGACACCAGTGTAAAAACACCAATGAAAGAGCAATTGAATTCGACATTCATGACTGGCACCAGTGCTGATAACATACATTCATGTCTGGCACCGTTGTAAAAGCTTCACATTCATGACTGGCACCAGTGTCGCAACCGCCAATTGCCAAAATCCAATGACGAACGATTCTTTCAGTTGAGTTACTAACTGCGTTATAAATAGAAAGTGGCTATAAGGAAAACTGAAGATTTCCTGATTGAAAACTAATAAACCAGAAATATCAATGAACAAAAAGTTGCTAAACGAAAATTCTGCGCCATATGTATATTCAATTGCCCTAATGGGAATTTTCACATTCCTTTTTTTGGGAACCGAATATTTATGTGTTGACGTGCTATCAAGACTCGCACTAGGAAACGAAGTTGTTCTGGCGCAAAACTATACGCTGGGGATTAGTGCCATTGGATTCCTACTTTTCCCATTATTAAAAAGGTTTAGAAATGGAAAAACCATTTCCGCCGTCTATACCGCAGTTGGGGCTGTTTCTATTGCATACATTGCTTTCCTGTGCGCAAATCTTGATTACACCATGACATCTGTCATTGGATTTGCACTTTTCTTGTTGTTGGGATTTCTTGGTAGCGCAGTTTTCTACATTTCTGCTCGAATGCTCAACTCAAACAAATATCTCGCAAGAATAACTGGCATATCCTATGCCATTGGCATTCTTCTTCAATTTGCTAACAATAATTTGGCGCATGAAGAAATCGCCGAAGCATTCGTCTATTGCGCATTTTTGGTGCTACTAGTTTACATTCTCATCAAAGCGGATAAAAAGCTCCGTTCCAATAATGCAACTTATTCAACACATCTTGAACAAACAATCTCCATAAACGCAAGTTTTGAAAAGACAAAAAACGTGCTCATAGCAATGACCGTCCTGCTCATATCTTTGATGACCTGCATCTTTAGCTCTCTTGACAATGCTGTCACTCTAAAACATGCCACTGGAGTTGTGGATGTTGGGCAATGGCCAAGAATATTGCTTGCTTTGAGCGGGCTCGGGGCTGGCTTCATTTTTGACCTCAAAAAACGCAAGTACATGGGGATAGTAATGTACTGCGTAATGGTTTTTTCAACAATTTGCATCTTGTTAATGAAACTTTCGGGTCCGATCTTAGCGAGCTTGATCGTGTTCTATCTCTCAACAGGATTTTTTGCGGTGTTCTTCACCACGACATTCATGGATCTCTCTCAATACATGAAAATGCCGGAACTTTGGGCAGGCATGGGGCGCGCTCTAAACAACATAACAGCTGCCATCATTGCAAACCCAATTCTGTGGATTCTTTCCTCGGATAACTACCTTGCTTCGTTAATTCTCATGTTGCTTTTATTTATTGCCGTGAGCGTTATTACAGCTGTTTGCACAACGAGAAAAATAGCGTTATTGCGAGAAATCAAGAAAAAGATTGACGAAGATAAATCAGAAGAAAAGAAACTCAAAGTAATTACCGCGAAATACTCCCTGACCGATCGCGAAGCGGAAGTATTATTGCAACTTGTGAGCACAGAAGATAGCATTCAAACGATAGCTGAAAATTTGTTTATTTCAAGAAGGACGCTTGAGCGCCACATAACTTCAATATACGAGAAAACAAACATTAAATCTCGAATTGGACTTGCTAATCTTTACAACATGCGACAGTGAAAAGTGATTGTTACTGCACAAGAATTAATATCAAATCACCTTTTAAGACGAATAGCATATTAACTAGGAGTAAAAGAGATGGTTGGCTCAATAGCCATGCTGACCATTGATTAAGTCGGAAAATATTTGTAAACACATCCTGATCAAAAGGATGCTTCTTAAACGAAACGACTAAATTTTAGATAGCATTAAGCTTAATTTTTTGTCTATCAGACTCAACTACTGTATTAAGCCGTATTCTTGAACATTAGAAGGAAAATTGCTTCTAGCTGGTATTTGTTATTTGGCGGATTTCCGCCAAAGTCACTTTTGCAAGAATGGCGGTGTTCCCTTATATACTCGGTTCCTATTCGAATTCTATAATGGCGGTGTTATATGTGGCAGACTTCCGCATTCAACTCATTTCAATTAAACCAAACTCATACCCACCAAATGAGACCACCTATCTAGAATTGATTCGTGCAAGCACTGTCACATATAACAACATTCAGTTTATGTCTGGCACCATTGCATCACGTCTGTCAGTGCTGCATGCCTGTTACTAGCGTTGAAATTCATGACTGGCACTAATGCTTTGAAATCCATGACTGGCACTAATGCTTTGCGTCTGTCACCAGTGCTGGGAATTCATGACTGGCACTAATGATTTGTATTTGTTACGATTGCTGCATGTGTTTTTCTAGCGTAAAAATACATGACTGGCACTAATGAAGCATGAGCATAGATTCATCACTGGCGTTAAGTTCACAATAACTGTTTCATGACTGGCACTTGCAGCGTAACCAAACCAGCGAGACACGACTGACACTTGTGTTTCATGACTGGCACTTTTGCGAGGGAGATAGCAAATTACGAAAAGAATAAGCAGAAATCACGAGAAAAACGCCAGTAAATACAAAATAAGCGAACTCGCAAGGATTATTTAAGGGGTGGAAAATGCCACAAAACAAAACAAGCCATGAACTAGCCAAAAAGTTCAAGTGAAATTAATGACAACGCTTCAATTAGAGTGAACTTTCGTCTAGTACAGAGTTAGGTCAACTGTAAGTATCAGAGGTCGTGTTCTCGCAACGCAGCAGCACAAAAACTTATATGACAAAACGAAATACCCTGCTCAGAACTTTTAGTTTAAAAAATGCTAAAGTTATAAAGACGTCCTTACGTAGCAAGAATACTAACTTGATGCCTAGTCAGACCCGTGACCCGAAAAATTTGATTTATATTAGATCCAAGTTTTAGAAGCGACTTCACAAGTTTTCTTAAAAGTGAACTGGACAGAGCAGATATTCTGCCAAGATTTTTCTCTTTCACAATTCTTTTCACCGCATCAATCACCAACATATCAGATGGTGTGCTGCTTGGAATCACTTCAAATTCTTTCCCGTCATCGGGGCTCATTTGACTCTCGGCAACGTCATGTGTGTACTGCTTGAGATACGAAATCGAAAGCGTAGTGTCTAGGATTTCCTTAGCTTTAGCATCGAATTCTTCAGAGTCTAAATCCTTGAATGAAGACCACTTGTAATTTTCTGCGCGTTTGACCATTCCCGCCTTGACGGGGTTGTTGAAAATGTATGCGGCGGTTTGCAAAAATTGCAGCTCATCCTGCACAGGTTTCGAATAAAAACGCGAATTCCACAGGGTGCCCGACCGGCCATATTTTCGATTAAACCACTTAACGTACCGCGACCCAATGGACCTAAAAACCTTGTCGCACTTTTTAATGTCCCCATAAAACAGCGCATGAATGTGGTTCGACATCAGCACGTAGGCGAGCAACACTATCCCAAACTTATCGCATGCATTTTGCAGGCATTCAATGTAATACCCACGGTCCTCATCAGAATAAAAAATCACCTGATCATTGTGCCCTTTTTGCCCGATATTTAGAACCCCAATCGGAGAGTTGCATCTTGGCGGTCTTGACATCTTGTCTCCTCTTTCTCGCGAAGTCTTAATTGTTGATAAATAAGCCTAGTCATAAAAGTGAAGAAAAATAAGAAAGAAATGGTTATCCAAAACTGATGATTTAAGTGTTGAATAAGTGAACGTCAAGATGATGATTTTGTAAAAAATAAGTCTATGCTGGGTAATCTCTAAGAAAATTTCAGTAGAAATTGATGTCTGTCACCATTGCTGGCTCAACCGACGATTTCTGCATTCATGTCTGTCACCAGTGAAATATATAGGCAGAGCTGTGAAAATTGAGTCAAAAAAATCCAGATAATTATTAAAAACGAATTTTTGCGACAAATGAACAATTAATAAAAACACCTTTATACAGGTAATTTCCCGATAAATCCAACAGTAAATTACCGATACATCACAAAATAATTGAACGAATCAAGTCAACTGTAGTTACTAATCATTACATCTGCGAACGATGTGTTACGCCTGCCACCAGTGCAAGATCAACGGTACGACATGACTGACACCAATGAGACATGCCTGGCACCAAGACTAAAGACTTTTATCTAATCCCGAATTCATGTCTGGCACCAGCGCTTGAAGACTGTCATCAATGGCAGCACTGGCACATGCAATCTTGAATTCATGTCTGTCAACAATATAACACGTTTGTCACTTTTGCGACTTTAGATCAGCCTGATTCGTTTGAACCAAATATATGTCTGGCACCAGTGGCTAACGGCTGGCACCTTTCGAATTGAATCAATTTGATATTTGAACAGTATATTCAGCTGGAGCTGGTAACCCATGATGCAATGCGTCATGTCTGACACCAACGCTATAAGCTAGCCACAACGCTTTTCGCAATAACTTAAAAGGCGCTGACCAATAATGTCAACGCCATGAAATAAGTAAATTAAACAATTTAAAAATCATGTCTGGCACAAATGTGGTTCGACTGACTCTTTTGCTAATTGCAGTTGATTTTTCTTTGACACTAAATTCATGTCTGGCACTAGTGCGACATGACTGGCACCTGTGACTGACCTGCAACTGTAAAACATGACTGGCACCAGGGACTGATGTCTGGCACCTATGTAAAACTTGTGCCGTAATTCTGTAGGAAACCTATGAAAGTGCTTTCCGAAAAACCTTCTTTGGATCTTTAATGCATAGATATATTGTCCAAGCAACTAACCCAGAAACGACTACAAAAAATCCAAGCATTGCATCTTCAAGCATAACCGCTGTGTCGGCTATCTCAACAAAAGCCTCACCTTCGATAAGGTTAGCTATTCCATCGACCGTCCACATGAGTGCCGCGCCCCAATACATAAGAGCCAATACGCCTGTTTTTAGTCCCGAACTAGGAGCAGTGCAATACCAAACTAATGTTGCAATCGAGGCTGCACATAAAGTAATAAAAAGTGTCATCTAGACCTCCTTTTCCGCGAAATGGATAGAACGCTTTACTGCCATGTCGGCGACAACTGTCGCAACAAACCAAACAACAGTGACCATCACGCACATAGCTACTCCAACAGTCGCCATTTCGTGAAGCATTACGGGAATTTCAGCGGGATCAGACATAGCCGTTAAAAAAGGAGTAAACGGAACGACCTCACCGTGCCACATATGTTCAACGCAAAGCAGGATTACACCGCCCCAGAGCATGTTCATAAGCCAAGAAATTTTCCTGGTCCAGCAAATTCCGTGTTCAGCTGGATCTGAAATCTGCTTTCCCGACTCATCAACTATCCCCCTTCTTTCTTCGGATTTTTTAACTGCCGAACGAACAGCAGTAACAACAACAGCCTCAGCCCCACCAACGATAAAGCAAGCCATATTCTTCTCCTTAATTCGTGTTACAAATTTACTATTCGTAACAATATCACAACTTCGTGTTACTAAATTGATTTTTTGTGTGAACGAAGAGTTACGTTTTGCACTTTTGTCAAGTTAGTCACTTATGACTGGCACCAATGCCTCATGTCTGACTCCACTCGGGATGTCCATAACAAAGAAAAATCTAGGTCATATTTTCACAGGTAAAAAGTTTATGTCAAAAGTTTATGTCTGACACCAATGATGCATGTCTGGCACTAATGTAAAATTGCTTCATTATCCCTTGCACTCATGTACTGAGTTGATGTTCTAAGCGAAGGGAAAAGCTTTTGGTTCAATCACAATTTTTAAAACCTTAACTAATTTCATAAGAATCTGTTAGGCAAATTAAACTACTTACTTGCAGCGTTTTGCAGATTTCAAATCAAGTCTGGCACCAGTGATTCAAGACTGTCACCATTTACAGCTGAGTTCTGAATAAGACGAAAGCCTTAGGAGAATATCCCAAAAGAACAAAAATTATGTCTGACACCAATGATGCACGACTGACACCACCGTCGAACCATTGAGACTTGTTTTGGCTATAGCGAAAAACGTCTGACACTAATTAAAATCACAGCGCAGTGAATTGCAGCAAATGTGAATTTAAAAACCTTCACGATCGTAGGCATCGTAGCAGTCAGTGCAAACCAAATTGCCACTTTGAATTCGCAAAAAAACACTCCGCAGTGGACTCCTCACAGATAGAACAGTTCTGAGAAGGAAACCTGCGTGCCTTTTCAGGAAGAGGATATTTTGGCTTAGAAACTTCAAACAAGTCGTCGTAAGAATGAGAGATAATGTACTCTTGATGTTCTTCACGGGAGAGCCCATTTCCAATCGAAGACTTCAAGCACAGACGAACACTTTGACCTGTTTCTCTGCAAAAAAACGAGAACGCCATCTTGCCGCGAATTCTGAAAACTAAATTGCCTTTACCAACTGTACAACCTAAAAGTGCCTGGACAGCATCAACGCCGCAAGCATCATTTTCTGTAACACAAACTAATTCTTCGTCAGTTGCTAAAAGGTCATCGATGTCTAACCCAAGCTCGGAAACTGCACCCTCAACCGCTTTAAAACCGATTGCTAGTCCTGGACATTGATGACCGTGGAACTTGGCAGCCTGATTCCACAATTCTCTTGACAACATTTTGGCACCTCTCAACTCTAAATAATACTTATTGAACAATCGTAACACGACGATGTAATACATCGGTCGTTGTCGGTATCTTTAAATATTATGTCTGGCACCAACGATTCATGACTGTAATTCATGACTGTCACCATAAAGAAATGGCATTTACTCTGGTTCGTTAAAGTTTTTGATGCGTCAGATTGAACAAGAAAGTATAGTTAAAAATTTTTACTTAAAAAGAACAAATCCGTTATGTGTACTAATTAAAACTATGCAGAACAAAGATGCGGCTAAGGTTTGTTTACAGCTACAAGAAATAAGCTAAGAGTACAAAACTCTACCCTCTTTTATGACTGGCACCATTGTTCAATGACCGACACATCTTATAAAAAACAAAAAAAGCTAGAAAAGACTTATGTAAATTTGCTTAATTTTTGCATAGCGCCAGCGAGAAACGTCTGACAACAATGTTTCATGACTGGCACCAACGAAAATTGTCCTAACAACCTAAGAGTACAAAACTCTACCCTCTTTTATGACTGGCACCATTGTTTAATGAACGACACATTTTATAAAAAACAAATAAAGCAAGAAAAGACTTATATAAATTTGTTTAATTTATGATTAGCGCCAGCGAGACACGTCTGGCACCAATGATTCATGACTGACACCAATTAAAATTGTCTTAACAACCTAAGAGTACAAAACTCTGCCCTCTTTTATGACTGGCACCAGTAAAAATTGTCTTAATGTGTAATCTTTGATTAATCACTTAGCTATCTAGAACATATCCCAATAGTCATAGGGGTTTAAGCCAGCTTGTTTAATCATATCAAGTGCATCCTTTTTACTCATTTTTGATAGCCTATCAAAATCAAAGTGATGTTCTAGAAGATAATCTCTGCGTTCTTCCCAAAGCTTAATCCGATCCTTAAAACAAAGAGCACCTGCTTTTTGCATTTTTTTATGAGCCTCATACGGAATCTTTTTTACCCCATACATCAAAGACGTCAGTAAGTTAACCTTTACGTCTGGATGCACAATTGAGCCTTTTTCTATCGGTTCTTTAAAATATCCCAGTTTCGATCCAAGGGGATATTTCTCGATGTTATAAGCATCAATGTCTAAATCACTAGAATCGGAAGGAGGCTGATTGTCAATATTTGAAGAGCTTGAATAACCCGGTGAAATACCAGAACTAACATAATCTAGGCAAAAGGAATCGAACTCATTTGAAGTTGATTCGTCGCAGACATTCGCGACTTTACTGTCAGAAGATACGTCACTCGCACATGATTTTTTTAAAAAATCGGGTTCTGTATACCCAAAATCATCTTCTTGCGAGCTGCGCTTCTCAGCTGAAGTATTGTCCGCACTCTCGCATTCTTTTTTGTTAAAGATAAAGTCAGTAGCCTCGCTGAAGTCGTAATTCCCAGCTAAAGAACCATCCTCATCAGTATCAATGGGCCAATCGTCATCGTCCAAATCATCTAACCAGTTATCATTGTCAGAATCATCTAAACAGAAATCATCATCGTCAGAATCATTGAGCCAAGTATCGTCCTCGTCAATGTCACTAGACGAGCTAGGAAAATCAGTGGTTGTGTTGGATTCTCCTTCAAAACTGGAATTGTAAGAATGCTCATGCTTATCACTCAGCCTGGTAAACTTGTCATTTCCATCCAGAATGTGATTTACAAGCGAATATTCTGCAGCGCGCTCAAAAGGGTCAATGTTTCCATTCCGATTAAAATCGAAAGTATTTCCGAAAACACCATTCATAAAAATGCTCACGCTCAATACGACAGATATCAATTTCTAAATTTTACTATTCAAATAATATTTGAACACAATCTCAATAACGAAACGTCCTATTAAAGGGACTTGTTGTATCTATGAAGTTTACGTCTGACACCAGTGCAAACTTAATTCAAACACGGAAGTCCATGCGCAAAGAAATTCATGTCTGGCACCAATGTAAATATAGGAGAACACAGGAGTTTATTCGTAAAGAAATTCATGTCTGGCACCAGTGCAAACTTAATCAAACACGGAAGTCCATGCGCAAAGAATTTCATGACTGGCACCAGTGCTGATGACACACATTCATGACTGGCACCAGTGTGAATACAGATCTAAGAAGGAAATTCATACGCAATAAAACTAATGTCTGGCACTAATACTGATGGATGACATCAATGTCTGTAATTAGTGTGAATACAGCTATAACACTGAAATCCATACGCAAAGAAATTCATGTCTGGCACCAGTGCAAACTTAATTCAAACACGGAAGAACATACGTAAAGAAATTCATGACTGGCACCAGTGTAAATACAACTCGAGCACAGGAGTTTATTCGTAAAGAAATTCATGTCTGGCACCAGTGCAAACTTAAAGAAAATCATGTCTGGCACTAATGCTGATGACACACATTCATGTCTGGCACCAGTGTAAATACAACTCGAGCACAGAAGTTTATTCGCAAAGAAATTCATGACTGGCACCAGTGTAAATAGGCGGTTTTGTTGCAAATATCATTCTTGATTATTTGCTGGTATGGGTTTTTGATCAAAGAATGGGCAGGGCAGCTCTTGCCTCGATTATTGGTCAGGGAGTCACCTTTCTCATTGCTCTTTTGTATTCTGTGTCAAAGAAGAAATTGTGTATTTGCATAAATTCAGGTGAATTTCGGAATCTTTGCAAATCAATTTTCAGAGTTGGACTTGCTCCTTTTGGACTCGCTCTGACTCCTAATATTTCACTGGTAATCATCAATCGATTTTCTGCATTCTATGACGGAGAAGAAGCGATTGCTACCTATGCAGGCATCTCTTATATCATCTGCATTATCTATTTGGTTTTGCAAGGCGTAGTTGATGGTAGTCAGCCACTTATGAGCAAATATTATGGTGAACGAAAAGCAAATGAGTTAGCAGAAGTAAAACGTATGGCATACATTTTTCCTGTTAATCTTGCTTTTATCGGATGCGCCATCATGTATTTTGGCAGATGGCATGTAGGAACATTGTTAAGTTCTTCAGATACAGTAAATTCTGAGATTGCTAAAATCATCCCAATTTTTCTAGTTTCGGTTTCATTTTTTAGCAATTACAAGAATTTCCACTGCTGGATTTTATGCAACAGAAAAAGCAGCATTGTCCTATGTTTTGACATTTATTGAACCTGTCCTCATGCTTGGATTAATGCTAGTTTTGCCACCGCTGTTTGGAGGACAGATCACAATCTGGTGGAGCACTGTATTTGCAAGAATTATTTCAACTATGTTAGCGTTATTGCTTAAAGCATTAAATAAAGGTTCTTCTAACTTATAACTGTTTATAATATTTGCGATTTAGGTTCGATGAAGTTACGTTTCTGAGTATCCTATTGATGGCGTTTTAAATGAAAATTCGAGTAAAGGGAATAAAACAATATGCGCACCGAGGAGCAGCATCGTGAGCGAAAAATCGAAATAATGAAAAAATGCTTTGACTGTTTAAGTGAAAAAGGCCTGGCGGAAACGAGTGTGCGTAAACTTGCTAAAGCCGCTGGAATTTCAGCTGGGAATATATACACCTATTTTGATAGCGTAGACGATTTGATCATCGAAACAACAAACTACTGCGCACAATTAATTGACGACGATTTCTTAAAGATCCTTCCTAACAATTTTGAAAATCTAAAGGAAGAACTGTTAAATGTAGACTATTCAAAGCTAAAACGAAATAGTAAAAAATATCGATTTGTAATGAACGTATATATATCGCCTAAGTACCACGATTCATGCCTTAAGTTATTTAAACGAACTGACGAGCGTTATGACAATTACACAAAATCGGTCGAGTCGAAGATTGGGCTTCCTCACGAGGTAGTTCAGCCTCTATTTTTCACATATGCAAACGCGTGCCTATATTACACCCTTTTTGAAGATTCTGAACACTTTATGAAAGAAATTGAATTCATAGCAGAAACCACAGAGATGATGCGCGAAAAGTATAAACAACAGCAAGAGATCAACAATCAGAAAAATTAAAATGACGTGAGAGAACCTCATGTCTGGAACGGCGATGCTTTTACTGCGAATTCATGTCTGTCACCAGTGCTTACATTTAATGTCTGTCACCAATGTCGACGGAATGTAATTTACGTCTGGCACCATTGCGTGATGACTGGCTCAGATGCTAAATGCAATTTACGTCTGGCACCATTGCCAATAGTCTCAAAGCATTCATGTCTGTCACCAGTGTCAATAGTCTCAAATTATGTCTGGCACCATTGCTTACATTTCATGTCTGTCACCAGTGTCAACGGAATGTAATTTATGTCTGGCACCATTGCGTGATGACTGGCTCAGATGCTAAATGCAATTTACGTCTGTCACCATTGCCAATAGTCTCAAAGCATTCATGTCTGTCACCAGTGCCAATAGTCTCAAATTATGTCTGGCACCAGTGCTTACATTTCATGTCTGTCACCAGTGTCAACGGAATGTAATTTATGTCTGGCACCTTAGTAGACCGTTGTAATTCATGTCTGACACCAATGATGGCGGAATGTAATTTACGTCTGGCACCAATGTCGACGGAATGTAATTCATGTCTGTCACCAGTGCTAAAAAATCCCGTGGCCGTATCTCAGTCACGGGATTTTTATGTTAAAGGGGCGACCGCTTAGTTGCAGTCGCGCAAAAGAGAGGGACTAATCTAAAAGTTAGTCGCGGAGGGGCATAATATCAATGTCGTGTTGCACAATCAACAGCTTAGCCTTAATTCATCTCTGGCACCATTGTTAACAGTCTAAATTCATGTCTGACACCAATGTCGAAGGTATTCATGACTGGCACCATTGTCGACCGTTGCAATTCCATGACTGGCACCAGTCCCACCAGTGCCACCAGTGCGACAAAGGTCGAGTTGAAGCTCCAACGATAATTAGCTACGACTCGCTTGTTGCAGGCTCTGCAGTTTTTGCTGAAACGGCAGCAGCAGCTGCTTCAGACTCTTGCTTTCCCAAAATTGGCTTTGGCCATTGTTTTCTGCCAGGCAAAAGGAATGTCTTTTTGTCAACAAATTTGTTTCTGCGCACCAAAAACCACACAGAAGCAAGGAAATAGAAAGCAACGCCGCCAAGAATGTTGACCCAATAGCCGAGGTAAACACCAAGCAAAGTCATTCCAATTAGAACAGCTGCAATAATAGCTGGCAATGGGAACAAAGGTGCAACATATCCGCGTTTAATTTTCCCGAGTGGATACATTTTTCTAAAGCGGAAAAACATTACAACGGTAATAACATAGACCATTAATGCTGAAAAAATAGAGAATGTTACAACTTGGTCGAGCAAACCTGTGAATGCAAATGCCATTGAAATTGGGAGTAAAAACACGATTGCTCGGTAAGGCGATTTATATTTAGGATGTTTTTTCGCAAAAACTGAAGGTATGAGACCGTCTTTAGACATCGCGCTCCATGCGGTGCTCGCATCATTAATGCAACCATTAGCAGATGCCATGCAGGCCATGATTGTCCCGACAAACAGAGCAACAATTACATAGAGTTTTCCAGTAGCAAGGGCAGCATCATAAAGAGGAAATGCCGAAACTCCAAGTTCATCGACTGGGACAAGGCCAGAACACAAGAACCATGTGAGCGAAGCTCCAATCAAAAGCACAGCCAGGCCAATCATCGTTCCTAAAGGAAGCGAACGACTAGCCGAACGGCATTCGTTAGCAGCAAGAGCGCCTCCCTCAATTCCAAGGAAGAACCAAACGGCGAACTGCATTGCTGCAATGATTCCAATGTAGCCATATGGAAGACCGTCAGTCAGATGTTTTAAATCGAGAAGTGTTGCTTGAGGATCCCAAAAATTTGTCGAAATGAGCAATATCATAATCGTACAAAAAGCAACTGCTGTGATTATAAAATTCAGCGTAAGCGTTGCATAGGCGCCACGATAGTTGAGATAGGTTAGGGCAAGCAAGGCAAGGATAATAAATGGCAAAGAATGCAAAGCAGGGTTAACCGACTCAATTATCTGACCTACAACCAAAACATCAGCAGCCTCAAGCATCGAATATTCAAGAACGAGCATGAGTCCCACTATAAAAGCAGCTAGCGGACCTAAAAGATATTTCGCCATTGTATATTGACCGCCAGCCTCTGGCATCACTGAACCCATTTCAGTGTTCATCATAACAATCGTCACATACATCATGGCAACTGTCCAAAGTGCGATTACCGAACCCAGTGAACCGCCTTTAGCAACGGTAAAATTCCAGCCCATGAATTCGCCAACGAGAACGATTCCAACACCAAGCGCCCATATGTGAATAGGACCAAGAATCTTAGTTGTTGCAGGTTTTTTCTTCTCGTCGCTGCCATTATCTGTGCCTTGACTATTTACTGCGTTTTTAGAATCAGCGTTAGCAGCGTCCAATTTAGCACCAAGATTATCAGTGGCAACTCGCGCGTTGGTGCCTACCGCTACTCCAGCGGCGCCATCTTTCTTCTTCAACTCTTCCATTTCCGTCTATTTTTTCTTTCTGTCCCCGAATTCAGTTTTAATCATGTCACCAAGAATTAAGAAAAGGAAGAGTCCACACAGAACCCAGGCAACAATATTAATTATTGACCACACGCTCATCACTATCCCCTTCATCAGCTGCATCAGCATACTCAATCTCAACAATTTCTTTCAAATCTTTTGTGCTCATTTTCACTAGAAACGCAACAAACGCAGCAATTGCAAGAATCACAGGAATGAGTGTTTTAGGATCAAGTACATAGGCAAGCACTTCGGTGTCGCTTGTCAAAAGATTTTGGCAAAACATTGTTATGAGAAGAACAACGAAGCACAAAATCAACACAAAAAATATGTCAACAACGAGAAGCACACGCTCACGCATAGATGATTCCTTTGTGCCTGCGGCAGTGCCTGCAGAGTTTTTAGTGCTGTTCGATTTTTCTGACATCACTAAAACCCAACTATTCAGCTTCTTTGATGAGTTTAAGATTTGCAATGTCTTCGCGATAAATTGGGTCTTCGTTGTTGTGAAGATGACGATAAACAGCAAAAAGGCCAAGCGTTAGGCCAATGCCAGTAGTAAGCGAAATTGCGAAAATAATTGTTTCAGCACCAGGCGCGCTTGTTAGGCTTTCTGCCTGAAACATAACCATGGTTACAATTGCCCACATGAAAGCTGCAAAAAGAGCAAGCAATGTGCAATCTCTGTGATAGGTTTTTGAAATCTCTTTTTTTGTTACTTTATTCTCCATTTAAGTTCATCCCCTTCAATCCCTAAAATTTAATAAATGTTACTTTGGTAACTTTAACCGTAACTGTTATACACCAAATTCAAAATAATTATTCGAAAAAATATTTTTTAACACTATCGATACACTGGGCAAAATTTGAATTTTTGAGCACTTATTTAATTATTCAGTCAACATAAAATTTGTAGCAAAAAATAGCATTTGAATGTTATCAAGTTTAGATTGATTAACAATATACCTAAAAACATGTTTAATAAAAGAATGTTCGTTCAGTTATAAATAATGACAAAACGAACGTTCACTAATATATTCGATCATCAAATAGCTTAAAAAAGTACAGAACGATATTTTGTACACAAAAATGTTGCTGGCATTTTGACGCTTAAATAAACAGACTAATCAAAAACCAATTAAAAGCAGAATGCTCTTTTATTGTCTTGATGACTAAAAAACAGAATAGTTTTTTTATCTTTAGAAGATTTGCCACCCACTTTTAAATTAATTGGTAATAGACATTCGCGTATTTGCACCTTTTTAGATTAGCGTTTAAGGACTTAAATAAACAATGAGGAATCTATTCCAAACAAAGCAAGGGATTAAGAGTCCAAAAGAGCACCTCACCGCGCACGGGAGACGCTTTGGCAAATGGCTATCGGCCGTCAGAATAGGCAAAAAACACTACTCCACAAGCGGAACGCTGCAGTCACTAACATTCCAAAAGCGATTCAACACATGCGGGAGACGCTTTGGCAAATGGCTCTCGGCCGTCAGAATAGGAAAAAAGCACTACTCCACAAGCGGAACGCTGCAGTCACTAACATTCCAAAAGAGATTCAGCACATGCGGGAGATATACTATGGCAAATGGCTCTCGGCCGACAAAAAAGATAAAAACGCAGCAGCATATGCGAATCGCTGCAGTCACCAGCACTTCTAAAGCGTTTCAGCACATGTGGGAGACGCTTTGGCAAATGGCTCTCGGCCGTCAGAATAGGAAAAAAGCGCTTCTCCACATGCGGAACGCTGCAGTCACTAACATTCCAAAAGCGATTCAGCACATTTGGGGGGGGTGAATGATAACAAAATTATTGATTGTTATTAAAAGCCAGCTCTTTGCTTATTGTTTAACGTCAGTTGGTTGACTGTTATTTAAAGCCAATATTTAGATTGTTATTTACGTCAACTTTTTGACTTATTTTTATAGTTGGCTTTTTGATTGTTGCTTAGCGTCGGTTTTCTTATTCTTGCGAATTAAAAAAAGTGCGGTCCAAACAAGGGTCGCGTGACGACTTGTGACACTGAGTGACAGCTCCAGACAGCATGAGACTCTGAAATTTAAAAAAGAGGGATATGCAGGTATTTTTTAAATTAAAAAAACCGTATACGAAAAGAGAAATGTTAATTTTTCATCCAAGTTGTTAACAAAAGAAAGTGAGCTGGATAGAATAAAAGGTGTGAGAAGTTGGGTCTCACTGAAAGAGTTAAAGGAGTATGTTATGTCTAAGTATGCGGGAACACAAACAGAAAAAAACCTGCAAGCAGCTTTTGCAGGTGAATCACAAGCAACAAACAAATACAACTATTTTGCAAGCGTTGCGAAAAAGGAAGGTTTTGAGCAGATCGCTGAAATTTTCCGCAAAACCTCAGCTAACGAACAATACCATGCAAAAATGTGGTTTCGCGAATTAGAAGGAATTGGCTCAACAACCGAAAATCTAACAGCTGCCGCCGATGGCGAAAACTATGAGTGGACCGACATGTATGAAGAATTTGCAAAGACTGCTGAAGATGAAGGTTTTTCAGAATTAGCAGAAAAATTCCGTCAAGTTGGACAAATTGAAAAACATCACGAGGAACGCTATCGCAAACTCCTTCACAACGTTGAAGCTAAAGAGGTTTTTGAGAAATCAGAAGTTAAAATTTGGGAATGCCGCAACTGCGGTCACATTATCATTGGAACAAAAGCTCCAGATGTGTGCCCTGTTTGCAATCACCCACAATCCTACTTCGAGATTTCTGCTGAAAACTTCTAGTTTTCAGACTCTGGCTCGTGCCCATCGCGCCAAATAAGAAGTCATTTATTGGCAATGACACAAGTCTTTGGTCAACGTTGTGGCTGTTGAGGCCATGGCACTTGTAGAAAATAGGAAATTTTTAAAAAAAATTCAACTAGCCACTCTTGTAAATTGTTAAAAAGCGAAACGAGAGTGGCTTTTTTAATTTCAAACCTTTGCTACCTGAATCATTAAATCGCCGAGTGTTTTTATATCGAATCAAGGTGGTTTTTAATTCCAGACATTCGTTAATGAAAACCTGTTGATAAAATAGTTAGTGATTTGTTTAACTAAACATTAAAAGTAAAAGGGCATTTCTTTGCGTCTTTTTTGCACCCTCATCCACGCGTCCGTAACAACCAAAAGCTAATCTCTTTCATAATTAGGGAATAACCCCAGTGAATAGTCTTTTTCAGTTAAACCAGATGAAAGGATTGGCATGGGCAACTTAATTAAAGCACTATTTATCAAAGGTGTTATCGGAGTGATTTTTGCAGTTATTTGCTATATAGGTTTTTTTGTTGATGGAGATTTAGCGGATTTTATGGGTGGAGCAATGCCTGGTATATTGCTCGGATTTTGTCTCCTAGACTTGTTAATTGCACCAAGAGAAACTAAAGAGAAATAGGAAAGGCTGACTAAATTACCCCACCATTCAACGAATCAATTAAAAAAGATTAGCTTTTAATTGCACTAACTAACCAACTCAACAAAAGTCATGATAACCAGGCTAATAGATTTAGCCTCATCGCAAAAATGACAATGCAAAATGAGGGGTCATTAAATTCCTTGTTGTCACATTGTGCTAGAGTGAAGTGCGCTAGTTAAACAATTCAAAATAACAGGAGCAATAATGAATAACCTGCATGCACCATTTAAATATGACTTTGTTGGCAGCTTTCTGCGTCCAGCTGAATTAAAAGAAGCACGAGCTAATTTCGAAGAGGGAAAAATTGATGCCAATGAATTAAAGAACACAGAAGATAAATGCATCACTGAACTAATTTCAAAAATAAAATCCTGCGGCTATCACATTATTACCGATGGAGAATTCCGTCGTGCCACATGGCATCTTGACTTTATGTGGGGATTTGATGGAGTCGATCACATAAAGACGAAAACTGGCCTACCATTCCATGGCGAAGCTGCGATGATAGACGACACGTTCCTAACTGGCAAAATTGAGCTTAACGGCGAGCACCCTTTCATCGACCACTTTCGATTTGTAAAGAAATTTGAAGATGAAAACACTGTTGCAAAACAGACAATTCCTTCGCCAGCGCAAACTTTAGCTCAGTTTTGGATGCCATTCTCAAGACCTGCAACACAAGAATTTTACTCAACGGAAGAAGATCTCGAAAACGACATTGCTGATGCATACATCAAGGTATTGCATCAATTGTATGACGCGGGTTGTCGCAATGTACAGTTTGACGATTGCACATGGGGTATGATGGCTGACCAAAAAGGTCATGAACTCTATGGAACTACACAAGTTGGTCTAATTGACGTTCAAAAAGCACATAAAAACATAAACAACAAAGTAATAGCTGGAGTGCCCGATGACATGGTTGTAAACACACACGTTTGTCGTGGAAACTTCCATTCTACATATGCAAACAGTGGAGCATATGATTCCGTCGCCGATATTCTTTTTCGTGAAGAAAACGTTAATGCCTACTACCTTGAATTCGACGACGAGCGCTCTGGCGGGTTTGCACCACTTGCTAAGGTTAGCGATAACAAGCAAGTTGTGCTTGGTCTTATTACAACGAAAAGTCCTGAACTTGAAGACAAAGAAACTGTCATCTCAAGAATTCATGAAGCAGAAAAATATATTCCACTAGACCGACTTTGCCTGAGTCCTCAATGTGGCTTTGCATCATGCGAAATTGGAAACAAGCTGACCGAAGATGAACAGTGGGCAAAACTTGCACTTGTTAAAGAGATAGCAGAAGAGGTTTGGGGTTAATCCCAAACCTCTTTTTTAAAGCACACTTTACAAGAGCTTTAATAGCACTCACATATTTTAAAAACTAAATCTTTAAATGTCTTCTCAAAGCAAAAGCTACCGCAGCAAGAAGAGAAACAAAACCAATAATGGCTGCTGCAGCAACAAGTTGCACAGTGCCATCTCCTGTTTGAGGAATTATTGGTGTTGCTTTTGTAGCTGTTGATTCTTTAGTGCTAGCCATCGATGATGTTGTATTTCCTTGAGTAGCGTCAGACTCGACAGATGGTTTTTGTTCTAAATCATTGTCAGCGATCGTCAGAGATTCCTCTCCCAGCCCATCGGCACCACCATTTACGCCCTTACCTCCCTTGATAGTGCGACCGTTGGCAGGTGTGGTCACAGTAACATCTTTTGTTCCTGCATTTGCTCCATTGATTTTAGTGTTAAAAATTGAGTTAGCGTCTCCGCCAGCAAGAATGAGTTTTGCGGTTGACAGTTTGCCCTTGCCTTTAACTGCTTTTGCAGGTGTACCGCTACCGCCCACTTCATATGTTCCGCCAATAGCTTGCAAAGTTCCTTTCCCATCAATAGTTCCATTTATGAGATTGATTGCACTTTCCGCATTACCAGGGGCTGTTCCTTCATTGCCTCCAGTGATGGAGAGTTTTGAACCTTCGAGAATGTGAGCGATTCCTTTAACCTCAAGACCAATTTGGCTTTGATCTGCCTTGATGCTGTTATTTCCCTCAAAGTTGACTTTCCCATTTACCGAAACAACATGTGCAGGCGCTGGTTGAGTGGGCTTTCTCCCATCTGTTAAAAATTGCGCATGTGAAACGATTTCAGAATCTTTTAGAGTAGAGCCATTGTTTAGCGTAATTGTACTCATGTTTGATGCGCTATTATTCATGGTCAGAGTGCCACCATTAACTTCTACTGGACCATAAACCGCAGAATCAGTGAGCGTTAGCTTACCCCCTTTTTCAACGGTAATTTTGACAGAACTGTTCACCTTTATATTTTCAAGAGTAACATCGGTGCCTGCTGGAACTGTGAGAGTGTCTGACGCAAACTCATCAGTTGCATTTCCAATTTGTCCATAAAGCCCACTTTGATGTGAGCCAAAAATGTGGCGAAGTGTTTTTGGGATTACCGCATTGTCGCTGCGATCAATCTCATATGGCTCCATATCCCACTCACTAATGTTTCCATTAAGCGTCGAAAGCTGCGATTTCAACGTTTCATTGCCGCTGTAGATTCGAAGTTGAACTGTGTTTGTTTTTAAAGTTTGACCTTTAAAATTAACAATTGCTCCAACATCATAGGTTCCAGCTTCACCTGCTGTTCCACTCAGAGATAATTCAGAACCAGCAGCACTATTAAATACATATGCTGAAAGACCAGAGCCGTCTGGTGAAATAAATGGCTTTAGATCAACGTCTTTTCCAGAATCTGACGTTGAAAAATCATAAAAGCCCTGCTGTGTTCCATCTTCTGAAGTGACTACAACCTTTAATTTGCTGTTTGTGGAGTCGGCATAATCGCCCTGTCCACTGCGGACAGCATCAAGCGTGCCTTCGAGCGAGAAGGTGTAACGCTGGCTAACATTCAAAATCACATCAACAGAAGAAGTTTGAGTGCCAGTGCCTGCCTCGTCAGATGCTGTTGCAGTCACAGTCACTTTAACCAAACCAGCTTTTTTAGGCGTGCCTGAAATGGTTAGAGTGTTCTCATTAATTGAAGCGAAAAGTCCGCTCTCAACTTGGTCTAACTGAGCAGTAATTTCTGCTGTATCAGAATTAGTGCCAGAAATCACTAATGGCACATCTTGTTTGTAGGCATAGCCTTTCATTGCATTATCAAAACTTGTTTCGCTAGACGTTAGCTTTAAGTCTTCAAAAGCAGATTCTGCCTTTCCTTCATTTTTAGGCTCTTGAGTTGAACCAGAATAATTAGCTTGACCGTTGTTCAGAATCGTGCCAGTCGCGAATACGCAATTCTCAAAAGTTGCTCTTCCACCTTTATCAATTTTAATGCGACTTGTAAAAGTGCAGTTTTTAAAAGTGATGTTTGCACCAGCCGGAACTACCAACTTATCGTTTTGAAGTTTCAACGAGAGGCTATTGACTTCAGTTGATGACCCAACCTCAAAAGTTAGCATCTCATTACCACCAGCATATCCAAGCTGTCGGTTATATGGTTTGCCCTCACTTTCCCAAAAATACTGTTGCCATCCAGTCAACTTTTTTACTTGAGCTGGAATTGTGGTTGCCTTTGTTCCTGAATCAGAAACCCCACATGACGAAGTGGTGATTTTTATTATTGAGGCAGTACCAAGTTTATTAGCAATCCAACCATCGAGTGATGGATAATTATCGTCAACAACAAGTTCGCTAGAGGAATTTGTGTCAGCATATGCAGTGACTGGTCCCAAGCATGGAAAGGCTGTGTAAACTATGTTTCCAAGACCTATTAGCGCCACCACAAGAGCTACTCTTGCGAGTTTTCGTTTGACTCTTTTCGGCGAAATTGACATAAAAATAACTCCTTTCGAATGAATATTCAGTTAGCTTAGTCTAATTACTTTTAGCATATTCTAACTTAATTTGTTCATTTAATTCTTTGACTGTGAAAAAACTTCAACCTAAACAACACGCTCGTAAAATTGCCGTGAAGTACTCACAGATGATAAATAGAGGCATAAGCATCAATTAAAGATGACATTGGGCGCACGAGAAAACAGAGAAATCTCTCACAAGATGCTTATCGTGAGACACATTCCTATAGCCAAAAGACACACTATCCAACAAAGGAACTTTAAAAATCGTTTCTTTAATATTTAATTATTTGGATAGAAGCACCTTGCCAAGCTAGGCTAAAAAATGTAAGGGACTAGAAAGACTTAAGAAGTGAACTTCTGGGCATTTCTGTGGGAAAATAATGATATCGAACTTATGCTCGTCACTAACGTCAAAGGAGCTCATTATGACACAACTCCTTTCCAGAAGAACTTTTTTAATGCTCACAAGTGCTTCGATTGCTTCTTTAGCGTTTGGATGCAAAGCTTCCGAAAAATCTGATTCAGAATGGATGTGGGCGCAAGACGACGAACTGGATGTGCTATCCATGCAAGTTGCTGGCGGAGCAATTGTCGCTATTCACGGAAACGGATGGAAGCCACAAGATGGATGGATTCAAGTGCAACTATCTGGCGGCTCAGTGCCTGGCAAAGAAATAGAAAAAATCTGGCAAGAAGGAAGCACTCTCGTTGTGAAATTAAAAAAGCCAAGCAGCATCGCAGAAACAATGGACATTCGACTTACAGAGTTTAGAGTGAGTGGCGGAGATGTTTCAAGCATTGATTCTGTAGAAATTATCGATAAAAACGAGAGAACAAAAGCTGAACTCGGAGTAGACACAGAACCTGACAATCAGCAAAATTCTGATCTGTAAAAGCTCTGAAAAAGAGCAAATAAAAACAGCTCTCTTTTTCACTAAACCTCAGAATTAATGCAAGTAGGTTATATTAAATGTGTCATGACAAACTAATTAAGACACAATAAAAAGCGCCAAATGTCAAACAACAACAGCGATTTCACTCCCCTGCTTTCAACCATTAATTGGGCTTAAAGGTTTGAAACTGCTTCAAATTAGCGAAGGCATTCGACCAGAACTAAACTACATATCAAGTGTTAGACGTGACAGTTTTAAAGATTTTGAAGAAGCCTATCTAAAATATGATGACATGCTTGAGAAGTTTGGAAACATGATTTCACACAAGCGCATGCTTCAAGCTAAAAATGATCTTAAGAATTGGCTTTCCAGCCAGCTGATTGACAACCCAAAAATGGGAGATTTGCCAGCCGAAAAGCCATACATTTTAAAAACGCCTCGTATTGTTCGCTGGGCATTTATCAGTTGGGACAAAACAGGACAACACATGTAATCACAATAACGGCAAACTTCAGTTTGATTGTTGTCTTTTTTCTACAAGCCTCAAAGCAAACGAAAGACAAATGATTCAAAGCATTTTAATAACTTAATGTTTCAAAAACACGACGCAAGTCAAGCCTTCTGTATACTCAAGTTAGCATTGACAAATTGCAACATAAGTCTTCTATAAATTCCAGTTTGCACATGCACCTTGCAACTCAAGCATATGACGATATTTTCCGTTAGGTTTTTCGCGAAGCTCTGCTGGGCTTCCAATCTCAACAACGCGTCCTTTATCCAATACAACAATCTTGTCAGCATTGTCAACCGTGCGCAAACGATGCGCTATAACAAGAACCGTTTTGTCTTTTAAAAGAACTGATAATGCGCCCTGAACCTGTGTTTCATTCTCGACGTCAAGTGATGCAGTTGCTTCATCTAAAAGAACTATTGGTGCGTTTTTCAAAAGTGCGCGAGCGATTGAGATTCGCTGTCGTTCACCTCCAGAAAGTCTGCTTCCATTTTCGCCAATTATCGTGTTGTAACCTTCAGGCAAACGTTTGACAAACTCATCGCAGTTAGCAGCTTTTGCAGCTTCAAACACTTCAGAATCAGTTGCATCCTTTTTGCCCAAACGAATGTTCTCCAAAACAGTGTTGTCAAACAGAACAACGTCTTGAAAAACCTCAGAAAATGCTTGAAGAAGAGTTTCTGGATCAACAGAAGAAACATTGATGCCACCGACCGAAACAGATCCAGAAGTGACATCCCAGAAGCGCGAAGCAAGTTTGGCTGCGGTGCTTTTACCAGAACCAGATGCCCCAACTAAAGCTGTGACTTGCCCTTCTTTTGCAATAAACGAAACATTATTCAAAACGCTTTCATTGTCATTGTAGGAAAAACTAACGTTTTCAAATACTAGGTCATGACCACTTGGATTAAATTCAGTCGCGCCTTTCTGAGCGGGAGCGTTTTCAATCGCGCGCATACGATCTAGACTGTGTGTTAAGTCTATGAGAAGTGCAATTGCTACTAGTATCACATTAATTGGATCATAAACTCTTGTTACCGCAAGAAGAAAGACGAAAAAAGTGAGAAAGTCTGTTTGTCCTGCAACCAAAAGAAGCGTGCCTGTGACAATAACTGAGGCAATTCCTAAACGCATAAAACCTTGCGCAGAACTAACAGTAATACCGAGCGCCAACTCAGCGCCAATTTTCTCCTTCTCAAATTTATCAATGCAGTTATTCAAATTGTTTTCAAATGCTGAAATTTTGTTTAGCGACCTGATTTCGCGATGGCACTCAATGAACTCCTGAATGCCCTCGTTAATTGCTAAACTTGCAGCGTTCTTTCTCACTGAACGTTTTTTCTGAATTCGAGATGTCATGAGAAGAGCAATTAAAGCAACAGGGATTGGCCAAAGTGCAGCGACGCCAAGACGCCAATCATATGAAAGCATCATTATTGCAAACACAATTGTTGATGCTCCCATGCCAAACATCTGAGGCATAATGTGCGAAAAAACCCGTTCATGATCTGAACAATCCTTCATAATCACACTCGTTAAATCAGCCAAATCGCGATTCCCGAAAAATGAAAGCGGTAGTTTTCGCAAGCGCTCTGCAATGCTGATGCGTTTGCGCGCACTCTCTTGATAGACAACGGTGTAGGTCGCATTATATTGCCACATTTGCGTGACGAAAATCACAATCAAAGCTACAATAATGCCAATTGCATAGGGAAACAGCTTTGGCAAACTTATTTCTGTGTTACTTAAATGAGCAACAAAGTCTTGCGTAATTAAATAAAGTACTACTATTGGCAACATCAGCATGATGTTCGCGAGTGCACAAAAGCCTGCTCCTCTAAAGAAATCCTTTACACCTTGGTCTGTTAATGCAAATGTGTTTTGAATCTTTTTCAACATGACTATTCCCTCCCCTCAATCTTCCATGAAGCGCTTTTTTGATAGTCGTTCCACATGCGAGCATAGAGACCACCCATATTTATTAATTCATGATGAGAACCTTTTTCTGCGATTTGACCCCCATCAATCACGAAAGTGGTTTCAACCTTTTCAACTGAAGAAAGTCGATGTGCAATCATGAGAACCGTCTTGTTTTTGCACAAAGTACTCAAAGCCTTTTGGATCAGTGCTTCATTCTCGGGATCAGCAAAAGCAGTTGCTTCATCAAGCACAACAATTGGAGAATCCTTCAAAATTGCACGTGCAAGAGCGATTCGCTGACACTCACCACCTGACAAATAAACTCCCTTTGTGCCGACGACCGTGTTAATGCCATCTGGCAATTTTGCGACTATATCTTCACATTGCGCTGCGCGCAGCGCCTCTATAACTTCCTCATCAGAAGCATCAGGTCTTCCAGCTCGGACGTTTTCAGCTATGCTTTGCTTGAAGAGATGATCATTTTGAAAAACGAAAGCAACGGTGTTCATGAGATCAGCACTAGAAATGTGGCGAACATCCACCCCTCCAACAAGAACATTTCCACTGCCAACGTCCCAAAAACGAGGAATCAGTGATGCAATTGTTGTTTTTCCTCCACCAGAAGGACCAACAAGCGCAGCTGTAGTGCCAGCAGGAACACCAAATGACACATTATTTAGTGCAGGTTGATTGGCTCCAGGATATGAAAAAACAACGTTTTTAAATTCGATGCTTGAATCTTTAGGATAAAGTGCCTCTGATGCATCAACTTCAGCAAACTGCTCAACTTCCATAATCGAATTCATTCTGCTGAGAGCATCTTCAGCAATCATAATTGCTTCTGCTGAATACATAACTTTAGACATCATTGTTGTAGTGATTCCAGAAAATAATACATAGAACAAAAAGTTCACGAAAAAAGTTGCGAAATCAGTTGTTACATTAGCTAGAACAATTCCTGCTGGCACTAAAACAGCAAACGTTGAGTTAATTGCAACAAGCTGAATAACTTGCGGTTTTTTGCAAAATTCAGTGTAGCGTGTTGCCATGTCTCGATAATCAATAATCGCTTCGTGAAATGCTCTAAACGAATGAATAGTCTGCTGAAAAACTTTCACAACAGGGATTCCTCGCACATATTCAGTAGCTGCATTGCTCATGCGAAGAAGAGCTGCTTGATAAAGCTCCATAAAATGACGGCCACCCGAATCATTCTCACGACCCATCATCCACCACATTGCTGCAAACGAAACAAAAAGAGGAATTAGACATAGAAGCCCCATTACCCAATCAAACAAAAAAGCAACGTTAATAAAAATGAATGGAGTTGCAAGTGAGCCAACAAAATCAGGCAGTTTGTGTGCAATCATATCTTCTGTTTCACCAGCACATCCATCAATCGTACGACGCATTTCACCTGATGAGTGAGAACAAAAATAGCCCATTGGGATTTTTGAAACGTGGTGAACCATTTTCTTTCGCATGTTGGTTGCTATTCGAAACGCGGCAAGGTGCGTGCTCATTAGTGCAAAGAAGTAGACCAAAATGCCAAGTAGCGAAAAGACTACAGCCAATACTGCCCAGTCAGTGGCCGATTGAGCTTGCTCCCAATTGGGATACACAGAAATCAAGTCTCGCACAACAAACCAAATGCAAACAAAAGGCATCATGGTGAGAACTGCATTAAATGCAGACAGAACACATCCAATGTATGCAAACGCTTTGCGCTTTCCTGCATATCCTAAAAGTTCAACAATTGCATTCTTTTTCTTTGTCGAATTAATCTTTGCAACCTTTTTGTTCGTTTTTTGAGTTTCCCGCGCATCCTCACTAATAGAGTGAGTTTCGTTAGAAATTATTTCTTTCATTTTTCTTCCTTGAACAAATTAATTGAACTGTCTTATATCTACACACCAAGCTTTGCGAAATGTTTCGAAAAGACTTTAGTGCCAATAAAACCTCCAAGCAATGCGCAGGCTATGGTGACAACACCTGTGACGATTCCCATTGGTCCCAAAATGGAATTAACGAGAGTCATGCCATATTCATGCGTGGTTCCAGATGCAACACACATGTCGGCATAGGCATTCCCCATGATTAGAATGAGCGAGATGTGCCCAAACCAAAAACAAAAAGTAAATGCTGCAAATGCAAGTATGAGCCTGGTTTTTGTGCGATTTTCAGGAGCGCCTGCGATGAGGTCAGCAACAACACCTCCGACGACGATTCCCGCAGGACCTGACCAGAACATGCCCATCAATAGACCTGCTGCGCCAACAATTATTCCCATGATTGAAAGCGCACCACGTTTGGGAACACGATAGGCAAGATACATAAATACTGTTCCTGCAAACAACGCGCCAACTGAATGAGTAAACCAGCTAGTGCTAGCATTCAAGCTTAAAACTACGGAAAATATCATAAAAACTAAAAACAAAAGAACGCCAAACACGGCTATAAAAACAAAATCTTTTGGATTAAGACGGCTTCTGTCTTGCGAGGCCTCACTAATAGTCATTTTTTTCATTACAATCCTTTCTTTAGTTAAATTGGCTAATTTAAAAATCCAAAGTTGCGCTTAAGTTTTGGAAGAGTGTCTTCATTAAGCGGAAAAGAATCAGCGATGCGACCATCCTCAAGCAGTGCAATTAGGTCGCATGTTGAGCATAGGAATTCATAGTCGTGAGAAACTATGCAAACACCAACACCCTGTTTTTTCAGGCGCTCAATGCAAGTCATAATTCGTTGCATGTTCCGATAATCAAGACCACTAGTTGGCTCATCAAGAATCATTGCATCAGCCTGACTCAACAAACCTGCAGCGATTGACAAACGCTGTCTTTCACCGCCTGATAAAGACAACGGATGTTTTTCGGAAAACCTATCTAAATCCAAGGCTCTCTTGATTTCTTCTATAGCAGAGTCGTTGTTTTTCGGTTTTTGCTTGTGGTTTGCACTGCAGGCATCGGCCAGTTCACCATCGACTGAATTACTAAAAAGTTGATAGCCCGGTTCTTGCATTACCAAAAAGACGCGACCAGCACGCTTTGATACGCGAACAGGAACATTGTTTAATTTAACATTTCCTTCTTTTTCTTTATGAAGCCCAGCCAGACAACGCATGAGAGTGGTTTTTCCTGCACCGTTGCGCCCAATGATTCCCACTACACGTCCGTTAGACAAAAAGAAATCGAGGTTATTCAAAACGCGTGGTTGCTTGCGATATCCAGCTACTAAACCTTTTGCCTGAACGATTGGTGTGTCTTCTTTTGGATAATACTCGCCTTGCTCTCTATTTGAAAATGTTTCATCAAGCTTGGGCTTGACTGAGCTGTTTTCTAACGAGCTCTCGCCTTGTTTACATTCATTTTGACGATTCTGAGCATGACAACCATAGTTAAAAATGCTTTTGGATTTTACGTTTTTGTCCAGAGAGTTATTGTCTAGATTGCTTTTTTTTGATTCTCTCTCGCCTGGGTCTATAACATCAAACTTACATTCAAACAATCCTTCTCTACATTCAGAAAAATCGTTTCCTGGTGAAGCATCCTGTAAACTTCGAGTTTTGAAAGATTCAATTTCTTCAAGAGTGGCCGCACGCAAACCCCATTCAACGCGATTATTTATTGGAAGTGACAAAAAATCTTCTGCAGAGTAATCAACTTTAACTTCCCCATTTTCCAAAACAACATAGCGATCAGCTATGCCTTCGAGCCACCACAGGCGATGTTCTGAAATTAAAATTGTTTTGCCCATGCTTTTTAGCTGAGAAACAGTTTTTGCAAGCTTCCTCATCGAACTAACATCTAATGAAGCTGTTGGCTCATCAAGCACAAATATTTCTGGACAGACCGCATAAACCGAGGCAAGGATAACAGATTGTTTCTCTCCGCCTGAAAGGGACTCGGTCCCCTTTTCAAGCAAATTAGAAATGTTGAGTGCAGATGCCGACTTAGTCACTCTTTCAAGAATTATTTCTTGTTTAAGACCAATATTTTCACAGCCAAATGCGATTTCCGATGTGACATCCAGATTTACAAGTTGGCTTCGAGGATTTTGAAACACAGAACCAACATGAGAAGACAACTCGTCAATTGACCATTGCAAAATTGGTTTTCCTAAAATGCAAGTCGATCCTTCCGTGATGCCTTCATACATCAAAGGAATCAAACCATTTACCATTCGTGTAAGCGTCGTCTTACCGCAGCCAGATTGTCCTGTTATGACAATGCATTGACCTTGCGGAACCTTTAAGGAAACATTTTTGATCGATGCACAACCAGCATTCTTATAGCAAAATGAACACTCACTAAGCTCAATTGCAATGGGTTTGGTGCTCTCTTTTTTATGAACAAGACTCATTACAACAACCCTACCTTCATAAAAAATGAAATAACGAGAAGAGACGCCATGAAGAGTAAACAAGCAACGTCGAAAGCTCGAAGTTTTAACTGATAGTAGGAAGTCCTTTTGACACCTGAACCTAATCCACGAGCAACGACAGCGTTTCCGAGTTCATCGGCAATTGTGCCAAGCCGAGCAATCACGGGAACAAGAAAATGCTCTGCAGTTTTTGCAGGATGGCAAACGACTGACTTTAGGCTAAAAGCCAAACCACGAGTTTTCATAGCATCGTTTACTGCAGAAAACTCTCGACCTAAAGTGGGTAAAAAACGAAACGCGACACAAATCGCAACAGCATAATTTGGAGGAACTTTGAGTGATTGAAGCGCACATGCCAGTTCGCCCAAACGAGTTGTAGAAAGCATGTTAAAGGCAAACATGAAAGCAGGCAACACATGACGATACATTAAAAACGAAGCAGCAAAGGACGAAAGTAGCGTGTTGTTAGTCATTAAAAGGAGTTGTGTCAGAACCGCAAAGATTAAATAGAAAACTAACCAATAAATAGTTGCGCGAAATATACCACTACAAATCATTATCGCAACTGTTAAACCTAGCACGCTAATTTCAGTAAAAATGCTTTGTGAAATGACCATGAGAATGTTGATGCCTATCAAGATAGCAAGAGAAACACGTGTGTCAAGACGTCGTTGTAATGTACTTTCGCAAGGAACAGATTGTGTGCTTGCAATAACTCTTGGTTGTTGTTGTGTACCTGCAAAAACATTCATTTAGTGTTAATCTTTCTCTAATTTTTGTTAGCATTGGCTAACTGCATTAAACTAGAATAAATGTAATAACAAAAAAAGAAGTGCAGATTCAAGAAATGACTAATCCTACCGAAAAGATTGCAAATACCTCCAAAAAAGAGAAACGCACGTGTAACAAAAAACACAACTCCCCTCTTTATGAAATGTTTGTAACCCAGCTAACAAAGATGCGTGCAATTCGCTCAGATTTTGCGCTAGAACAAGGAATTGGCCGTAAAGAATATGTCAGAGACGTTGGCGAAACATGGTTTCTTAATCCGAAATATGGCAAAGGATTTTATTGGTTTTATCTTTTAGATGACGATACGATAGTTGTTTCTATGGATATGGAGTTTTTTCAAGACATGGAAGAACAAATTGACACCGTGGCCTATCTTACATTTGGTCTTTTTGAGAAAGAAATGCCACAATTCTGTTCAGCGGAATGCGCTAAATCAAACTGCAAACTCATGGGATTTGATTGGAGCGGAGGTCTTTATCACACATCGCTCGGTGCGAATAAAAGGCTTTCATCATCATCCATCACAATTACACCTGACGCAACTACACGCTGGGGCAAACTTTTGGGTTGTGACAAAGAAATCATAAAAAAGAAGATTGAAAATCTAACTAAATCCGATGGGGTGCCCGGGCTTCCCACGGCACTTCGAGGATTAAACATTACCCACCCAATCGCCTCGGTTGCAGAAGTCTACTATAGAGCAAAGGTTTTGGAATGCCTAGCGCTTTTAATGAGCAGCGAAAGACAGGAGAACAACACAAGAGATACAACTCAGACTAACGACCATCATTGTGTTAATTGTCTATGCGACTACATTAAAAATAACATTGCAGAAAATCTCACCACCAAAAACTTAAGCGAAATCGCACACGTGAGCGAGGGAAAACTCATTAAGGCATTTCGCAATGTGAAAGGCACAACTCCACAAGATTTTGTGAGAGCAGAAAGGCTTGTACATGCAAAAACTCTCTTACTAGAAAGAAGACACCAAATTAGTGAAGTCGCAAAAAAATCGGGGTATAAAAACCAAGGCGCATTTTCCGATGCCTTTAAAAGAACCTATGGCACGACGCCAAGTGTTTATCGCAAGAAGGGTGGAATGTAAAATTAGTACTGCTTAATCCTTGCAGAAAAAAGAAAGGATAGGTTCATTTCTTTAGACTTTCTTTATTTGTTTAAATAAAGTAATTGCTGCTCGTCTCATGTTTATCCTTTCGATTGAAGGTGTCAGTGAATGACGTATTTCAACTTGTTTATGTTATTTCTTGGTAATGTTGCATTTTTTAGCAGCAACGATCGATGCGAGAAGTGTTGCAAGTGCCAGCATAGAGAATAACGTTAAGAAAATAGCGCTTCCATCGCCAGTTGATGGAATGACCAAATCAACGTTTCCATTGTTGCTTGAATTTGAATTAGTTTTAACGTTGTCGTTGCCTGCACTACATTCACCATCAGCGTAAGCAATTGTGAGTTTGTGAGGTCCAACAATGAAGCTCGAGAGGAACCCATTCCCGGGGACGACTGGAATGGCGGTCCCTACATAAGCTCGTTCGAGCCCGGCAAACGACTGTCATCGGCGTCGATCACCATAGCCCCTGAAGTAATACGCCGCTATGTGGATGCCTTCCACTGTGATGACAAGAAACTACGCCGTGTAATCGGACAGCTCACCACGTCGGACGGCGTGCCTGGCTTGCCCTCGGCGCTTCGAGGACTAGACATCACCTACCCCGCCCATCGGTCGCCGATTCGTATTATCATGCCAAGGTGATTGAATGCTTCGCGCTGCTAGCAAGCAGCATTTTGCACGCGTTTTGAAGCTGAAATCACTTGGAAATAAATTCGAAAACGAAAGGCCGAGCCTGGACTGTTTCCAGACTCGGCCATTATCATCAAGCAACCTTATTACTGTATTACCCTACAGCAAACGGAGCGCAACAAGCGTGATACGCTAGTTCATCTTCTTGCGATACAGCGCAAATACCGCAACACCAGCAGCCGCAACGGCAATTACAGCAATTGCACCACCGACAAGAGCGAGGTTGTCGCCCGTCTTCACGGTAGCCATCTTCGCTTCGCTTGACGCCTTGTCGCCGTTGTTGTTAACGGTGTTGACGTTTACGTTCTCATTGGCGGAGGAGCTATCGCCGTTGTTGCCGTTGTCGCCAGCACCAGGCTCAACGGTAGCGGGGGCCGCCTTCCAGCCGGCATACAGAGTAAACTCAGGCTGCGTGCCGTCTACATCAGCATCGAAGTCATAGGCATTGGTGCAGTCCTTGTCAGTGAACCATCCGGAGAAGGTATAGCCTTCCTTGGTAGGATCTGTTGGCTTTACCACTTTGTCACCGACGGTAACAAGCTGAGAGTCAACTGCTGTACCCTCGTTGGAATCGAAAGTAACGGTAACCGCCTGCTTGACACCGTACGTACCGTCAACGTTGGCAACAGGCGCATAGCCGGCAGCGCAGTGATCTGCAGGGACCTCATTGGCGAAAGAGCCGCCGCTAATGGAAATGTTCGCGGGTTGTGTGCTTACCGAGATGGGCTTTCTAAAGGTGCCGCCCGTGATGGTGAGCTGACGGTTCTGGCCTTCGCCAATAGTGCCGCTCACGTCAACACAACCGTCGATGACGCTATTGCCTTCAACCGTAACGCTCACGGAAGGATACGAGGCGTAGCGACACACATCAAACGCAAACGGACCGCCAACTTTCGTATTCTGACCAGCAATGATGGTCGAATCCTTGATGACCGTATCGCCATTGTTGTTCGACAACGTGTAGCACGTTTCCTTGCCGCCCTTTACGGTCATGCCGTCAAGCGTCAGGTTGCTGTAGTTCTGAATCATGATTGCCGGCGCGCCCGACCACTGAGTCGTGTCATCGCCCGCAACGCTTGCGTCACCATAGATGGAGCCGTTGCGCATCACAATCGTGTTGCCCTTGAGCAGCTGGAAGCCGTTCGACGCGGTTCCCGAGCTACCAACAAGCTTGCCACCCACCGTGTAGGAATGACCCGCGAAGTCGATGGTCAAGCCGTTGGGGAAGGTGTCGCCCTTGACAACAATGCCGTCGCCGTTGCAATCAGACAACAACGTGATGGTGTCGCCATCTTTGGCCGCCGCGACAGCGTCGGCGAGAGTGGCGTATGCCTTCGTGCCGATCTGCGCCACGCCGACAACCACGCCGTACGTGCCGTCAGCGTTAGCAGTAGGAGCATAGCCTGCAGCGCAGTAGTTCTCGGGAACGGCGGCTGTAAAGGTGCCACCGGAAACCGCGATGGAGGAGTTCACCTGAGCGGCAGCAGGAGTAACCTTCCACGAAGTGACATTTAGCTTGCCACCTTCGATCTTCAAGGTCGAGGGATTGGAACTCGTGACGTCCATGTAAATCGTGCCGGTGAATTGGGCGTCGCCGCCAATGACGGTCTCGCCAACGGTTCCCGCTTCGGTATAAGAATCCGTCCAGAGATAACCGCCCGTCAGGTTGCCGCCCAGAATCTGAGCCTTGTTCCAGTTCTGAACAACAGCCTGATTGCTGGTCAGCGTGCCGCCGTTGATGGTGAGCTCACCATTGCCGTCGTTCTTGACCGCAATGAAGTTCTGCTGCTCGAACGTGCCGCCGTTGATGGTGAGCGACGATACATTATCCACACCGCCATTGCGGATCAGAGAAGAGCCCTTGATGCCGGAGTTGTTCACGACATTCGCCTGGTCGATGACCATCGTGCCATTGTTGTCAATGACGTAATAGCTGGTCTCGCCCTCGATGCCCTGGTCATCGCGCTTGATGGTGCCGGTCTTGCCGGCACTCGTGTCAGTGATGGTCACGTTGCCCTTGTTCAGGATGGCCGCTTTCGCGCTGCCCGTGCCACCATTGAGAGTGTGGCCGTTCAGGTCGAGCGTGATTTGCTTCGTCGAAGCAATGGTAATATTTTCTGTGGCGTCAGTCAGCAGCTGGATGGTCTTGCCCTTTGCAGCCAGACGGATCGCATCGGCCAGCGTCTCATACTTCTTGCTGCCGACTTGGGCAACATAGTGGACTTCCTTGACGCCATAGGTGCCATCCGCTTTCTTGGTAGGAATAAAGCCATCGGCGCAGTAGCCTTCGGAAATGCTCTTATTAAACGTACCGCCAGAAACCTCGAAGTTGTCAGAAGTGCCCTTGCCGATGCCGCGGAAAATGTTCTCCCTAGACAGCTTGTTGACGAAGTGGCCGCCGGTAACCCGCGTGATAGCGGTATGGCCATCCACAACACCAGTCGCGACAACCTGCGGGTGGTTCCACCGTCCTGTGGTGGTCAGACTCTGGATAAACTCGCCGCCAGTGATCGTCGTGTTGCCGTAGGCGAAAACAACGCCCGTATAACCATTCGTTGCATAGCTCAGCTCAAACCTGCCGCCGCTAATGTTAAGAGTTGAGTCTTCCTCGCTCTTCACAACGTTCAGACCACCCGAATACGAACCGCTTTCAATGGTCAGCGTGCCCCAGTTGTCGATCATGGAGGAGTCGGTGTTGCCCGCCGTAGCGGTCACATCTTCAAACGTTGCCGTGCCATTGTTCTGAATGGTGTAGAAGCTCGTGCCGCCCACGATGCTGCCGTTCTTCAAGGTAGCCGTGGCACCCTTCGCGATGGTCAGCGTCGCCTTGCCGGTGTTCGTGTTCGTCAGCTTTTTGTTGCCAAGGTCAAGCGTGATGTTCTTACCAGCAGCAATGGTTGCATCTTCGGTCGCATCCGTCAGCAGCGTGACCGTCTCGCCGTCCTGGGCTGCATTGATGGCCTCCTGCAGGCTGGAATAGCTCTTACCATTCACTTCCGCAACTGATGCCGTAGTGCCTTCCCCGCCAGTTTCGGCTGCAAGGGCTGCTACTTCATTAGCTGCTTTGCCGGTCGTCGCATTGACCGCTTCACCCGTCGATTCAGACTGCGTGGCAAGCGTATCGCCTGAGCTTGCACCCCTATCGGCGCCTTCCGACTCAGAAGGCTGAATCAATTCAGTCGGGGATGACAAAACCCCCGGTGCTGCATCGTCATCAGCCGCGAATGCTACGGTTGGAAACATCATAGGACACATCGCAACACCCATCAGGACCGAAATGAATTTGTTTTTAGTACTTATCTTCATTTCTTCCGCATCTTTCTTTCTGTTTTCTTTGTTTCCAATAATTGCTTTGTACGTTCATTCCCGTCGTTATAGCTATTGTCGAGAAATGGTTTACTAAACAAAAAATATTTACAAGCAGCCGCACCGCGTTGAAGAAACACCAATATCGAAATACATCGACAGCAGAAGCCAAGCCATATCGCTCATTTCACAAATGGCACACAGCTTCTTCGCTCAACGCAACCCGATTCACTTACCCGATTCACATCCTAAAAGAAAAAAGGGTACCCTCACTGTTTTGACGGTACCCTACTGTTAACATGGTCCAAATCAAGGCGTAATACGCTACTGGCGATATAGATAGCTTCACTGTACTTCAAAACATCAGACTCTCCCTTTTTCAATTCAGCCACACTATCACCACCGGTTCACCAACACTCAAACGAAATAAATCGACTCCATAATAGCAGATAAATCGATGGTTTAGGTTTAAATCTTTAAATCAAATACAATTCGTCTTCGCCGTGCAACGCAACAAGCGAACGAGTGACAAGCGCGTCCATTTCGATACCAAGAAGCGACATGAGATTACCTTACAAGTCAACAATCACCCGCACGACCTTTTAAACAAGTTACCATGGTTAATTTGAAGAAATCGACAAAGCCCGACAACCTTCTTTCCTTGTTTAAGTGCCAGCAGACCGCCACCCGCAAGGGGAGGTTCGTCCAACAATCCAACCCTCCCCTTGCGCACCTCAAATTCACTCCTAGCTTCGACGGCGACGAATTACAACCAAAAAAGCAATCAGAGCACCACAACCAAGGGCCAGCAAAACAGCAATCAGGAACTGACTCTTCTTGTCATCAGGCAGTGAACTTCGTTCTTGTGCATTTTTAGTTTCGTCCTTTTCGCTCGAATCAAACAAAGACAAATCGCCATTCTCACTCAACTCACCCAAGCCTTCCTGCCCAGATGATTTGCCTAATGTGCTGCAAGATTTTTCATTCTTCAACAAATCGGAACTTACATTCTGGCCACCGTTTGAAGCCCCCGGGCCACCAGACTCGCCAGAAAAGTTGGAGTCGCTTGGATTTGTGGAGTCATCAGGATTATCTGGTTTTCCAGGATTATTCGGTCCATCAGGGTTATCAGGGTCAACAGGGTCCACAGGGTCCTTGGCCTTCACTGTGAGAGTTCCTGGCTCAACCGTTACCGCAAAATTCGAATTGGATGTGCTAGCGCCAATCTCATATTCTCCCGCAGGTGATGTAGCGTCTGCCAAACACGAATAACTCACAGCAACACCCGTCGTCGAAGCGGGGCTAATCAGGTTCGACGTAAACGCCGGGTTTTCCTCCCCTTCGAAACGTTCGGCATCGTCAACAATAACGAGCAATGGAGCAGGAGAAACGTCAACAGTCAGCTCGACATCTTTTGCCGCTGCGTAATTCCTGTTCGCTGCCGCATGCGCCACCACACGCACCTTACCTGCAGAAACGATGCTTGCATAGCTACCCTGAATCGAAATGGGGCTCGGTGAGCCATCCTCATTTGGAATAACCTCATAGCTGACAGGCGTCTTGGCCGTGTTCTCAAACACAATGCCCGCATTGCCATAAACAGCCTCATAGTCGGTCTTTCCTTCGATCACCTGCTCAGCAGGAGAAATGGTGTAGGTAGCCGTCTGAGAACCCACCATATTCGGGTTCACTAGGTTTGCTTCTGCTACATAGCTTCCAGCATCAGTTGGAGCTTTGCTGGTCGGGCCATATTCAGTGCCATTCGCACCGCGATAGGTTATCTCGTAATCTCCAGGCGCAACATCCTGAGCGTTAACGGTTGCCCCATGAGAACTGCCGTCGTAGGTTGCATCTTCGGCGGTAAGCTCAAGGTGCACAGGCTTCTTCGCAATGGTGTACTTGATGGTTGCAGCACCTCTGTATCCACCGCTGTTCAACGTCGTCACAACGCGGTAGCTGCCCGCATCAGTAGGCGGCTGGCTGCTTGAGTAATGGGTTTCCCCTATTCCTATATACGTATAGACAATGGCATCATAAAGATTCTCGGGAACGCCCGAAAGCGATGGGCCTTGCGGTTGGCCGTTATAGATGAATAGACTGCCCAAAAATGCCAGATCGAGTATCTTCGGCATTACCACCAGCGTAAAGTGAGCCGTTGCAGATTGCCCCGAATGGTCGACACAATCAATATCAAAGGCAAAAACTCCCGTGGAATCTGGCGTTCCTGAAAGGCTCAACCCATTTTCATTCGCTGTAAAAGTGACTCCTGCAGGAAGTGTGGAACCTTGAGCAAGCGAATAGGTGTAGGGGCTCGTCCCACCCGTTGCAGGGTTGATAGAAGCATCGTATTCAACATGCGCAGTTGCTTTGGACAGTGAGGTAGTGTTGAACACAAGCGCTTCAGGCTCAACACGTGAAACAGTTGCGTGATTTGAATCGGTTGTTGTTTCGGTGCCAAGATATGACTGAGTAACCCGACAGTAATACTCCCCCGCATCGCTAGCTTGCACTTCAAGCGTTGCTAGATGCGCACCTTCAACGGGTGTGCTCTGCCCGTCTTCGCCAACGCGGTACCACTGATAGGTAAGTCCGTGGCTAGCTGCCGCACCGCTCGATATCGCCTCGTGATCACACACACTTTGTGCCGCATCGGCCGCAATCGACAAGGTCGCACTTTCCCCTTCGCGCACGGAGATGTCTTGTGGCTGCGCATCAATCACAGGTGCTCCAGCTTCTGCGAAAGCAAACGTCAACGCCTGCGAAGAAGTGACGTTTCTCAATTCAAACTGATGGGCACCACCTTCGTAGTCAGAAATATCAAAGTTTCCCTGCGAAGCACCCGCGCCAGCACCTTCACTCATCGTGACGAGTGTGGTGCTCACGTGGTCAAGATAGCAGTTTTCATTGGGCGATGCAGTAAAGGTAAGACTCCCGCCAGGCATAACGCTTGCTGATTCGGGGTTAACCGTGCCGTTTTCGGCAGTGGCTGAAACCGCGTATTTCTGAACTTCCTTAAAGCGAGGAACCACCTTCATGTCGGCTTCGGGATAGAACGTCCAGTGAACATCGGTGCTCAAAGGCTGTGCGTTTTCGGCATCCCTGTCGGCATAGTCATACCATCCGACGAATTCGTATCCATCATAGGGAACAGCGGAAAGTGTGACGGTGTTGCCAGAATCAACCGAGCGAACCAGGGCATAACCTCCTTCGCTATAGGCATCCGAACCTTCAACATAACCGCCCTCGCGCGGATCAACGGCAACAACCTCAACTTGTTCCTTTACGTAGTAAGCCGTGAATGTCCTGTTGGCATAGGCAGGTCGCGCCATAACAGGACTAAATCCCACTGGAACACCGGCTTCATCTGCCCAATACTTGAACTTCCAGCCAGGGTAAGGAATAGTGACCAGCACCGATGCCGACTTATAGGAGGTGCCTGTTCCAGGAACCACCATGCTGAATCCCGCGCCTGCAGGATATGTGGCAACCTGAGCATCGAAGCCAGTCTCATAGAAAACGGCGGTAAGACGCATGTTCTCACGCGCAACGCCAACATGTATGGCGCTGTAGCTCACAATGGCTCCCGCATCGTTCACCCAATGCGAAAAGTGCATGCCAGGGTACGGAACAGCCATGGCCACAAAAGGGTCTCCTTTGTCAACTTCAACCGAAGTAGCTGCCCCAAACGTGCCAACCATAAAGGCAAGGCCCCTGAACATTGAGCTTTGCGTTACGGCAATTTCAACCGGATCTTCTGGAACGAACTGAGCATAGTATGACACGTCGGCACCAGCTTCGAATTCAAAGATGGCGTCGTTGCTTTCAATTACGTCGCCTGCTTCATCGAGGCTCCACCCCATAAAACGGTAGCCATCGCCAGCAACGGCTTGCAGCGTAACTCTATCACCCGAAGAATATGTGCCCGTGCCAATCACCCGGCAACCACGCGATCCCACCTTGCCAGAAACAACAGCCTTAGCAGAAACTGACACCTCATAAGGGTCGGCAAAGCGCGCCTCAAGCCTGAGTTCGCCGTTGGTAATATCGCGAATCAGATCCTCATCGATGGTAAACCAGCAATGCGCGTCCTTACTGAAAAGCGTAGCGGGCGCATTACCACTGAAACCATTGCCACCAGCGCCATAGCTACCAGTGCCCGAATCGATGCCAACACCATTGCTGCCAGCACCCGAATCGCCGCCAGCTGCAGCTTCGTCGTCTTCGGGCTCCACCAAATACCAACCCACGAAGCGCTTGCCGATTGTGGGCTGAGCGTTCAGCTCAACTGTATCGCCGAATTTGTAGGTACCCGCACCCTGCAGCGCGCCTGAAGCATCAGGGTTTGCGTGCAAACTCACCAAATAGGAATCGGGCGTAAAAAAGGCAACGTAAGCAGCACTTTCCGAAACATCAACAGTACATTCAGGCAGTTCGCTCACCGTATTGCCCTGCGAATCCTTCCAGCAATCGAACGTATAACCAGGCTTGGCAACTGCCGAAAGCGTAGTACGGTCGCCATTATTGAAGGTACCAAAACCGCTCGTGTAGCCCGCATCTGCAGGGGACGCAATGGCGCTCACCACGTACGGGGCTGAGCCAAATACAGCAGTCAGAGCAGCGTCGTCGCGAACCGTAAAGGTATAAACAGTATCCGTGCTTACACATAAGCCTTCGGAATACCATCCAACAAAGGAAGCGCCTTCACTCGGAGTTGCTGTAACCGTTGCTTGTTGACCTGCAGCATAGGTGCCTGCACCTTCAACCGTACCAAAACCCTCTGCCGCGTTAACAGCAACCGTAAACTGCTTCGCCTCGAAAACTGCACGAATTTTTGTGTACGCCCAGGGAACGAACCGATATTCCACATCGGTGCTTACCGTTGCGCCTGTTTCGTCTACCCATCGCTTGAACACATAGCCTTCGTTGGCGTGGGCAACAAGACGAGCAGATCGTCCCGCACCAATAGCCCCAGCTCCTTCAACCCTTCCAGCGGCCGCGTCTTCAACCAAGGTGCCCGTTTCATCGGCAACAACAGCACTCGCTTCAACGGTAAAATCCTGCTGCTTGAAGCGTGCAACATGAACATGGCTGCGTCCTTCCTTGCAGGTGAACTCGGCGTCTCCTGACACCAATTCATCACCCACATACCAGCCCTCAAACACATAGCCAGGCGCAGCGGTTGCCTTTAGTCGCACATCAGAACCACGATCGGCAAAGAGTCGGCTTGCCGTAACCGTGCCGCCCTCTGCCGGGCTTGCCACAGGCAAACACACCACATCAAGAGGCTTAAAGGCGGCAACAATCGTACACTTTCCTGAAATGGGTGATTCCTCAGCAGAAAGCGTGCATTCACTTTCCGTGCTCACGAGCAGTCCGTTTCTGTACCAGCCCCAGAAAAGGAAACCAGGATTTGGCTCGGCGGCAAGATGAAGCGTCTCATCCAAAGCATACTTATCAGTATCAGGCTTCACTTCGTCGCCGTTACAGATCACCTTGCCGCCCCAGTATGCATCAGCTGTGATAATAACGTCGGGGCCCTTTTTGAACACAGCCGTGTACGTTTCATCTTTCGTCACACTCACGCGCAGCTCAGAGTCGGGATAGCGCTTCCCAGAAGTATCTTCCCAATAGGCAAACCAGTACTTGTCGTTGGGCGTTGCCTTTATTGTGACGTGGCGGCCGTAGGGCAGTTCGACCGACCCCATGCCGGGATAGCCCACGATTTCAACTTCACCGTGAGGGTTGATGCCAGGGAGCAGGCCATCAATTTTAACACCGACCTCATATTTCTTTGCTACGTACACCGCACGAACAAAGGTGTCGCCGTCGGGAACAAACTCAAGATGCGCTTCATCGGTGCCCATTAGCACGTCCGATTCGCCGCGATACCAACCCTTGAAGGTGTAGGCATCGCGCATGCTTTCATCCAAGCTTGCGGAAAGCACCACAGGTTTGCCCACAACGCATTTCCCCTCGCCAACAATAGTGCACTTGCCCGCCAAGGCGCTCGCGGGTTCAACCTTCACGCTAACCGTACAGGTGCGATTGAACTTGGCCACCAAATGTCTATCCGTTTCGGCAACGAAGGAATATGTAGGAGTTTTTGAAATCTCGAGCGCACCTTCAAACCACCCAACGAATTCATACCCTTCCCCAGGGGTGGCGACAACGGTAGCCTGCTCACCGTGCCGTACAATCTGCCTGTCGGGCGCAGTACTGCAGCCTGTAACGTCATCGGCTGCCGTGCCCTCAACATCGACAGAGGTTGTGATGGTCACGTCCTTCTCGAACTCGGCTGTCAGCTTCACCACATCGGGCGTAGCATCGGTGATTGCCATCTGCATATGCGGCAGCGTGGAGCGCTCGATGCCATCTTCTTTCCAACAAACAAAGTGATATCCAGGGTTGGCAATAGCATCAAACTCAGCAATAGTGCCTTCAAAATGAACACCGCCACCTTTCACAATGCCGCCAGCCTCTGGCTGCGCAGTAGCTATGATTTCGGCGGTGTGGTCGCCCTTGGGCTTATCAGGGTCGCGGTCATGCTTGTGCTTCTCGAAAATCTCCTCTATCTCCTTGAGGGCCTTACCCCCTACCTCTACGAGGTCTTCGATAGTTTCCGCTTCGCCGACTTCGATGATGGCAGGAATCGCGATTGGGTCGACGAACTCGCCAAAGCCGCCAGCCGTTGAGGCAACGATTGCCACACCAAGTGCCGCAATGAGGGCGGCTTGCAAAGCGATAAACGCCTCATCGCCATCAGACGTTTCACGGAAATGCGCTGTGAGCTGGGTGTCCCCTTCAAGCGTGAAGGTGTAGGAGCCGTTTTCTGAAACATTCACTCGGTTACCCGCTGCATCGGTAACGTAGTCGAGCACATAATAGGGTGCGGGAATCGCGACGACGGTGACGCTCGACCCGATGCCGTAGAGGCCCGTGGTGATGAAAGAACCCTGTGGGCTTCCATCCTCGGTGGTTCCGTCAACGTCAAGCACAACGCTTGCCTGCTGCGCACAGTACCAAGGGGTTATCTCAACCTGTGCCTGATTGTTGTCACAAACCGCATAATCACAAGATAGGTTATCGCTGATTAGGCTCTCATTGCCGCTTTCCCCTTCATACCATCCTCGGAACTGCGCGTTTTCAGCGGTTGCAGAAAGTGTAACTACCTCCCCTGCATTTCGATAGCAATTGCCGGTGGTAGGCGTTACATGAGCGTAGTCTTCCGAAGAATCGGTCGATTTCGCTGAGTTTATGTGCACGGCCACATCCTTCAAGGCGAAGCGCGCCTCGACGCTCATATTTGTCTCCGGCTTGAAAAGGCACACGCGCCGCTCGCTCAAGCACGCGCCTGTTTCCTTGTCATACCAGCCCACGAACTCGATGTCGTCATCGAGCATGCCGAGTCGTTCGGCGTCGAGCGCGACGAATTGACCAGCGAAGAGGAACCTCGAGCCCGAAACGTTCGGAACCTCAACGCCCTCCATAAGCGCTCTCCCGCCTAAGTCGATTGTCTGCGAGTAATCGACATGCACCGCAACTACCGGATCGATAGGTTTGCCGGGGTCGGGGTCAGGCTGCTCCTTTTCCCTGAGGATGGCAACGGGATCGCCCTTTCCCTCCACGGTATACGAAACGGTCGAAGAGTTCTCGCTCCCAGCAATCCAGTAAGCGCCATCCGAATAGACCCAATGATCGATTGACCATTTCGAGGAATCGTAGTTGCACGTGATCGTCACCATCTTGTCGGGATATGTGACGAACGTCTCTCCGTAATTGCAGTTGTCGGCAACGATAGAGAACGTCACGTTTTCGACTTCGCTCCCATTCGCGAGATTGAGCCGCGCCTTCGGGGAAACCACGATCTCGTCGGCGAACACGGCAGTGAGCACGATGGAGCGCTTAACGGAAAACTCGTACGTTTTCTTCTCGGAAAGAACGTTGCCCTTCTCATCAGCCCAATAAGCGAAGAGCCTGCCGTCGAGCGTTGTTTCGGCGCTCACCGTGCACGTGTCGCCCAAAGCAAACTGGCCGCCGCCCGTCGTCGTTTCGCCCAGCTGGGCGGTCGGACTCTCCACATACACGGAAAACGCCGTGCTCCCCTCTTCTTTCAAAAGACCTGATGAATAGGCACTAAGAAGATGGTCGCCGTCGTTGTAGGTTACGCGCACAGGAGTGCCGTTGTCGGAAGCCCGGAAGGTCGACCCGTTATCGGGGCTGAAAGAGAAGAATTGGCTGAACGCATAATTGCTCGCGAGGTCGGCGTAGTCGAAAGTGTGCTGCGTACCATCATAGTTGAAGTTCACTTGCATGCCGCTAAGGGAAACAGCGTCCCCTTTTTGGTACACAAGCCTGTTTGGATCACTTACGACGCTGATAGACAGATAGTTCGAAGCATCGTAGGGCAAGTCGTAATTGCATGCTTCCCAATCACGTTTGACTTCGCTATTTTGATACAAATCAAGCGAACGTGCGGGAACGAGAACTTTTATAAAACCATTAGGAAACGTCTGAGAATCGACAAGCACCGCATGGTCGCATTGGAAGTACACGAAATCGAGCTTTGTTTTGTAGAACGCTCTCTGTGGGATCTGGGTTATTAACGACCCTTTCGGCAGAACAAGACCACCGCTCATATCGGTATTTTCAAAGCAGCTTTTACCTATGCTTGAAACGGTCGTGTTCGTTTCAAGACCCGTAAGGCGCAGGCTTTTGCAGTCCTTGAACGCATAATTTCCGATAGCGGAGATTCGTTCATTCGTCCCTAGGCCCGTATCGGTCAAATGATCGCACCCAACAAAAGCGTATTCATTAATGGTGGTTACCGACGTATTGGCGCCTAACCCTGTGTCGGTGAGGTCATAGCAATAAGCAAAGGCCTCAGACCCTATCGACTGAATAGTCGTGTTTTTGTCCAGACCCGTTTCAACAAGGTCATAGCACTGCTTAAAAACGTCATCGGGAAGTGAGGTGAGACCCTTTATTTTGTCTAAGCTGGTGGTGGTAAGACCGGTGTACGAAAAACAACCGTACCCCATTGCCTGAATAGTAACGGGTTCGTTAAGGGTAAGGCCGGTTAGGCTAACACAGGTACCGAACGCCAGTTCTCCAAGACACCTGATGCTCATTCCCGAAAGGTCAACCGAAGCAAGATTACGGCAGTCATAGAAGGCGGTATCGTCAATCGAGTCAAGCGTTTTGCCCTCGAATCGCACCGATTTCAGGCTATGACAACTGGCAAATTGGTGATAACGAATAGTAGTAACTTTAGAATCTACAATGAGATTAGCAACATTATATGGCTCGATAGCTTCAGCTTCTTCCGTTGACCGCTTGAGCACACCCGACTCGTCGCATTCGTAGATGTTGCCGTCTGCCATAAGCTTGCCGTATTGACGCACGTAATCATTCGAAGGCGAATTGTCTGGCGATTTGTTAGCTTGGTCGCTGGACGCTGCAGCTGAATCGCTTGCAGAAGAATCACCTGCATCAAGGCTTTCGCAACTCGCAGGCTCAAGAGCTGTTCCCGACTCACCTTCTGTGCCATCGCTCCCTTCGCTCGAAGCACTACCTTCTGCCGTTTTGCCTGATGTGGAAAAGATAGCGATGCATTTGGGGTTGTTTTCCCCTGCAGCATTATCAAAACTAGAAGTGGAAGGGAGCGTGTCCGCATCGGAAGTCTCATTAACAGCGTCACCTGCCTCATCAGCAAACGACGATGAGGGAACAATTGGAGCAAATGAAACTACAAGCGCAAAACTTAAGAGAATTCGTAAAGCAACATCAAAAATGCGAGTTCTTTTCTTCATGGGGACAACCTCCAAGCGCAGGAAAATGCTGCTTTAAATAGCACAAAAACAGCAAGGTTAAGTATACAGGAACAACCTTTATTCTTTATTGAAGGAACGCATGATTCACTCGAGCCAGTAAAACGGAATTCCAAGCCTTCATCATGACAAAATAATCGGCTCATTGCATCATCAGTTTGAAAACGTCATAGACAAAGCAAAGATGCTTCACAATCGCCTCGTTGTCGTCAATCTTTTCCGCTTGAGTAAAGCATTAAACACCAGAGGACATGTTGATGCTCTTGGTAAAACTCACAGTGCGGCTTGATGAACAGTCTATAGATGGAACCTTATGTCCTCATGGATAAAAATCTCAATGCGCAACTTTTAACTTTCAGTAGTAGCTATTAAGTGGATTGCTGAGCACGCCACCAAAACCTAAAAACTCTCTAGCCATGCAGAGTTTGCGATGATGCAGTGGTTAGTGAACAATTCGGTGTACATTACAATGTCTGGAGAAAATGCAAATGCCGCCATGGTACAGGTGTTAGTGAAGATGGTTAAGGAGTGCAAGCGACGTCACAATGCCGCAAAAGAAAAAAAGATTTGACAGTGTTGAGTACCGTTAATTCAGAGGCTCGAGCAGTTATTTGATAATAACTATACTCTTGTTCCAAATGCCGTTAAAACCGCTGCGATAGAATAATTGTTTAATCGCATTTGCATTGTATTTCGAGCGATTGGAGCGCAGATGCCAGACAGTTACAAAAAGTTCATCAAGGGCAACCCCGACGAGACAGAGACCAGGAGCTTCCTGGTAAACGGCAATCAGGTATCCGTGACCCTGCGCATCCCCGATACGCTGCGCGACGCCGCGAAGGAGGAGGCGGCCCTGCGGGGCATGAGCTTCTCTGCCTTCGTGCGCACGTGCATGATCGAAGAGCTCGCGAAGAAGGGGCACTAGTCTGTGGTCGAACCGATGCATGAAATTTCGCTTGAAGGCTTCATAGAGTCTTTTGACCGTCGATACCCAACTTCCATTCTCAAGACATTGCTGTGCGACCGCACAACGGGACACAACATCATATGGGCCGATAACGAATACGAGGCCCTGGGCGAAGGCTATATGGGTGACGAAGAAATTACCGTTGAGAAGATCACGGGCATGAACTCTGGCGTAATCAAGCCACGCATTGCCAAGGAGCAGGAGAAGCGGTCCCAACGCACGAAAAGCCGCGCGGAAGTATTCACCCCGTCGTGGCTCTGCAACCAGATGAACAACGACATCGATGAGGCCTGGTTCGGGCGGAGAGACGCCTTTAACACCGAGATCGTCTCGGAAGACGGCCGCAATGCCTGGTCGGCCACGACGGAAGCGGTAGAATTCCCCAAAAGAAAAGGTCATGGTTGGCATGCCTACGTGGAGGCGCCGCGGCTCGAGATCACGTGCGGCGAAGCGCCGTTCGTGTGCTCGCGCTATGACACCGTGACTGGCGATGAGCTGCCCGTGCGCGAGCGCGTGGGCTTCCTAGACCGCAAGTTGCGCGTTGTCACCGAGAAAACCAAGACTCGCAAGGAATGGGTGCGCCGCGCGCTCGACGCCCTGCGCGCGACATACGGCTTCGAGTTCCAGGGCGACAACCTGCTCATCGCGCGCATCAACGTGCTCGAGACGTTCGCCGAGCATCTTCGCGACCGCTGGGAGTCGGCCCCTGAGCAGGACGAGCTAGAGCAGGCGGCGAGGATCGTCTCCTGGAACTTCTGGCAGATGAACGGCTTCACCGACGCCGTGCCCACCAACAAGATGGGCGCAGAGGTGGAGTCGACCCTGGGGACGTTCGAGGAACCTGAGCCCGAGCCGATGCAGCCGTCGCTGTTCGACCTGTTCGACGATATGTTCAGCGGCGAGGCAACCGAAGAGACTAAGGAAGAGGAACCGAAGGAAACAGTTCCCCTCTGCGTGATATACGACTGGCAGAACGGCGAGCCCTTCGAGTTCGCCACATTGAAAGGTAAGGCAGCAGCTATGGGAATGAAGTTCTATGCAGTAATCGGTAATCCTCCCTACCAGCTTTCGGTGACGGAGTCAGATTCCGGTAACAAGACCTATGCACCGCCTATCTACCATGAGTTCATGGACTCGGCGTTCAAGGTTTCCAATAAAGTTGAGCTTATTACTCCCGCTAGATTCCTATTTGATGCTGGCTCAACCCCTAAGTCATGGAATAGAAAGATGCTCAATGACCCCCATGTCAAGGTGATGAGTTACGAGGCGGATGCTTCCAAGGTCTTTCCTAATACTGATATTAAGGGGGGGGTTGCTATTACTTATCGCGATACTGAAAGTAGCTATGGGGCAATTGGGATATTTACGGCGTTTCCCGAACTAACATCTTTGAACAAGAAAGCCGGCTGCAAGGCAGAGGCGAATAGTCTTGCAAGTATTATTTACACCCAGATTCGATTTGACCTATCGGCGCTTTATGCAGACCATCCTGACATGAAAAACATAATAGGAAGCGGCGGAAAAGATCGACGGTTCAGGAATAATATTTTCGACAAAGTGTCATTGTTCCAAAATCACCAATCTAGCGACTCAATCAAAGTACTAGGAATTCAGAAGAACAAGAGAACCTATAAGTATATTGATTCTCGTTACGTTGATTTTGATCATCAATGCCTTTCGCGTTGGAAAGTGTTGGTACCGCGCGCAAATGGATCGGGTGCTTTGGGCGAGGTCTTGTCGACGCCTCTAATAGGCTCGCCTCTAATAGGCTATACTCAGTCGTTCATTGCAATTGGGTCTTTCGATACTGAATTAGAAGCCGAAGCCTGCTTGAAGTATATTAAAAGCAAGTTTGCGCGAACATTGTTGGGGATTCTAAAAATAACCCAGGATAACGATAGGGGGGTTTGGAAATACGTCCCTCTTCAGGACTTTACTTCTGACTCCGACATCGATTGGTCTCAGTCTGTGGCCGACATCGACCGTCAGCTCTATGCGAAGTACGGTCTCGACGACGAGGAGATTCAGTTCATCGAATCCCATGTGAAGGAGATGAACTAGCCATGGCGAGCATCGACATCTCCCAGATCATCGAGACCACCGCTCTCGCGGTTCCGCAGATCTATGCCTACACTACGCCCGAGATCGCCCGCCATAACGGTTGGACCAAGATCGGCTACACCGAGCAGGACGTGCGCGAGCGCATCAAGCAGCAGACGCACACCGCCGACGTGCAGTGGCATCTGGAGTGGAGCGGCAACGCCACGTGGGAGCACCGCGCGGGCACGTTCCGCGACACCGACTTCCACGTATACCTCGAGAAGCAGGGCGTCGAGCGCGAATCCAAGAAGGAATGGTTCAGGATCAGCGGAGAGGAATCGCACCAGCAGTTCTACCGGTTCCGCGATACCGACGGCGTGCTGGACGCACCCGGTGCCGCCTCCTACACCCTGCGCGAGGAGCAGCAGCGCGCAGTGGAACAGACGGCCGCCTTCGCCCGCGCCCATTGGGACGAGGGCGGCGCGCACGGCGGCGAGTTCCTGTGGAACGCAAAGCCTCGCTTCGGCAAGACGCTCACCGCATACGACCTGTGCCGCAGCATCGGCGCGCAGAAGGTTCTCATCGTCACCAACCGCCCCGCCATCGCCAACTCCTGGTACGACGACTACGTGAAGTTCGTCGGAGTGGAGGGCGGCTACCGCTTCATCAGCGGCGCGGACGCCCTGGCCGGCAAGCCCTACTGCCTCAGTCGCGAGGAGTACCTGCGCGCCATCCGCAACGACCCGGAGGGCCCCAAGGGGTTCATCGAGTTCGTGAGCCTTCAGGACCTCAAGGGCTCCATCCGCTTCGGCGGCGTGTACCAGAAGCTCGACGAGGTTGCCGACCTCACCTGGGACGTGCTCATCATCGACGAGGCGCACGAGGGCGTGGATACCTTCAAGACCGACGTGGCGTTCGACCACATCAAGCGGCGCTTCACGCTGCACCTCTCCGGCACGCCCTTCAAGGCAATCGCCAACGAGAAGTTCGCCGACGACGCTATCTACAACTGGACCTATGCCGACGAGCAGCAGGCCAAGCGCGACTGGCCGGCCGACTCCGAGCAGCCGAACCCCTACGCCAACCTTCCCAAGCTCAACCTGCTCACCTACCAGATGAGCGACATCGTCGAGCAGGAGGCCCGCGGCGGCATGGAGATCGACGGCGAGCAGACCGAGTTCGCCTTCGACCTCAACGAGTTCTTCTCGACTAAGCAGAACGGCGGCTTCGTGCACGACGCCGACGTGGACAAGTTCCTCGACGCGCTAACCACGCAGGAGAAGTTCCCGTTCTCGACGCCCGAGCTGCGCGACGAGCTGCGCCACACGTTCTGGATGCTCAACCGCGTCGACTCCGCCCGCGCCCTCGCCAACAAGCTTCGGGCGCACCCCGTCTTCGGGGACTACGAGGTTGTTCTCGCCGCAGGCGACGGCAAGATCGACGCCGACGACGAGAACGAGAAGTCGCTCGACAAGGTGCGCCGCGCGATCAAGGACCACGACAGAACCATCACCCTTTCGGTCGGCCAGCTCACCACGGGCGTGACCGTGCCGGAGTGGACCGCCGTGCTCATGCTCTCGAACATGGCGAGCCCCGCACTGTACATGCAGGCGGCCTTCCGCAGCCAGAACCCGTGCCTATTCGACCTGGGCGGCGGTAACTACGCGCGCAAGGAGAATGCCTACGTCTTCGACTTCGACCCGGCGCGCACGCTCACCATCTTCGAGCAGTTCGCCAACGACCTGTACGGCGAGACCGCGCGCGGCGGCGGCGACGTGGAGACGCGCGAGCGCCATATCCGCCAGCTGCTGAACTTCTTCCCCGTCTATGGCGAGGACGACGATGGCCAGATGGTCGAGCTCGATGCCGAGCAGGTGCTCAGCGTGCCGAGGCGCATTCACGCCCGCGAAGTGGTCAAGCGCGGCTTCATGAGCAACTTCCTGTTCCAGAACATCGCGAGCGTCTTCCGCGCGCCGGCAGAGGTCGTGGAGATCATCCAGCGTTTCGACCCCTATGAGCAGGGCAAGGCACAGAACGCCGAGAAGAACAAGGTCGAGATCGACAAGGGCACGGCACGCGATCTCTCCATCAACGACGAGGGCGAGGTGGAGATTCCCGACGAGCAGGTCGTAGGCAAGGCGGCGGACATCTTCGGGCCGAAGGTCTACGGCGATGTCGTCGTTGAGTTCTCGGGCCAGGTCCAAGATATCGCGAAGGCACACGCAGCCGATGACGACGACAGGGCGATGCTCGACAACCTCAAGGAGGCCTTCAAACAGAGCGTGACCGCGCCTCTGGTTCAGGCCGCCAAGGAGAGCTATGGCAGCGAGCTCAAACCGCGCCAGCAACAGCAGATCGAGCGCAAGGTCCAGACAGACGCCGACACCCAGCTCAACCGCCAGGTCGGCGACTACCAGATCCAGGCGCGCCGCATCGAGCAGTCGCGCAAAGACGAGCTCAAGGCGGCAACCAGCGCAGCCGAGCGCGCCGAGGTGAACCAGCGCCATGACGAGCAGAAAGCAGAGGCGTTCCAGACGCTCGCCCAGAAGCTCGAGGACTCCCGCGAGGAGCTCGTACAAAGCGCCGGCGAGACCGTAGTGCGCGAGGTGGAGACGGCGAAGAAAGAGGACGAGAAGCAGGGCATCGAGGACAAGGTGCGCGCTCATCTGCGCGGCTTCTCGCGTACCATCCCGTCGTTCCTCATGGCCTACGGCGAGCAGGGCACGACGCTCGCGAACTTCGACACGGTGATCCCCGCCGACGTCTTCCGGGACGTCACGAGCATCACCGTTGACGAGTTCCGCTTTTTGCGCGACGGCGGCGATTACACCGATGGCGAAACCGGCGAGGTAAAGCGCTTCGTCGGGCACCTCTTCGACGAGGTCGTGTTCAACGACTCCGTGAGCGAGTTCATCAAACTGCGCGAGCGCCTGGCCAACTACTTCGACGAGTCCCAGACGGAGGACATCTTCGACTACGTGCCGCCCCAGAAGACGAACCAGATTTTCACGCCACGCAACGTCGTGATAGAGATGGTCGACTTGTTCGAGAAGGATAACCCGGGCTGTTTCGACGATCCCAGCCACACTTTTGCCGACCTGTACATGAAGTCAGGTCTCTACATCACCGAAATCATCAAGCGCCTATACCGAAGCGAGGGCATGAAGGCCGCCTTCCCGAACGACCGCGAGCGGCTGGACCACATCCTGGAGCGCCAGGTGTTCGGCATCGCGCCCACCAAGATCATTTACGAGATTGCCACGCACTTCATCCTGGGCTTCCATAACGAGGTCGGCCAGGGGTGCGACTCGAACTTCGAGCTGGCGGATTCCGCCGAACTTGCCAAGGAAGGTGAGCTCGCTACGTTTGTGGAGCGCGTTTTCGGGCCCAAGCTGGGCGAGGCGTAGCGCGTGGCGGAAGTAGTCGACAGCCGGCAGGGCGGACGTGCGGAGGCGGCGCGCGCGGCAGCTGATGCCGTGCGGCGGGACGGCGCCGAGCTGTGCGCCCGCCTGGTCTTCCGCGCCTCGCGCAACGAACTGAGGCGCGCGGGGATCACCACGCCCATCGCTCTCTACGATGAGCTGAAGCAGGTCTTCTGGAACGCAGACGAGGGCGTCACCCTGGGCGACCACCTCTCTGTCGGGTTCGGCAAGGTCGACCGCCGCCGTCAGGTGCGCGCCTTCGCCGAGCGCCATGCGGACGAGCCCAGAAACGTCGCCGCGAAAGCCTACGAGCGCGAATACGGCTTCAGCGCAGGCATCGCCGCGATATGGCTCGACCTGTTCGCCGAGCCCGCGGACGTGAGCTTCTCGGAGTGGCTTGGCGTCGAGGTCGCTGAATGCCCGACGGGCGCCCCGGCCTCCCGTGCGGATGTGCCCGTAGCGCACGACACCGAGCGCGAGGCACCCACCCTCGAGGGCTTCCTTGCCCGGGAGCTTGCCGGCCGCATCTGCGACGAAGGCCTCGTGCGTCGGCGCTTCGCCTTCGAGTTTCCCGACGATCCGCCCGAAGCGCTCGACCGCGGCATCGAGGATGCGGGCTACTACGAGGACCGCGGCTTGCTCTTCCGAGAAGGGAGCACCCCGAACGACCACTTCACGCGGCTGCTGGCCGAGCATCCGTCTTTCGCGAAGGGCGACGCCGGCTTCGAGAACGCCGTGTGGCAGCACCCCGCCTTCCGCCAGGTGCTGCGCCAAGCGCTTTCGGACCACCGCTTACTTCTCTACGAGGGCGACAGCTACATCTCGTTCTCGCGGCTGCACGACGTGCTAGGCGCGCGCATGGCGGACATCGAGTCGTACGCGCCCGCGGTGAGCGTGGATGCGCCCGAAGGCGAGCCCTTCACCGTGGCGAGCCTGCGCGCGGGCGGCGCCACTCCGCATCCGCTGTACGGGCTGGACATGCCCGACGACTTCTACGAGGGACTGCTCGACGCGGGAGGGCTCCTGCGCAGCTGCACGCTCGCCGGAACCAAGGTGTTCGTCGCCGGAGGCGAGGGGCGGCTTTCCGCAGCCGACCTCATCGAGTGGATCGTCGCCCACCATGAGGGAATCGAGCGCGATGACCTGCCGAGACTGCTCGCAAACGATCTGGGCATCACGTGCCCGGCACCGCTTCTGACGACGACCATTTACAACTCCGACGTCTACTACGACGACATCGGGGACGCATATTACTCATCCATGGAGGCATGGAAGAAGGAGGCACGAAATGAGCTTGCTTGAGGAAGGGATCGCGACTGGCAACGTCCTGCCGACGGGTCGCAAGGAGAAGCACTCCATCGACAACGTGACGCGCGACTTCGACATCTACCGCATCAAGTGCGACCTTCTGTTCTACAACGACCAGAACGACCGCATCGCCACTTGGGTAAGCGAGTACAACTCCGCGCAGGGCGCGGATCTGCTCGCCCTTGGCCGCGACGAGTACAACGGCGTCATCGAGGACTTCATCGTCGAGAGCAACCCCGGCGCGCTCAGGAAGACCGAGAAGAGCATCGCCCTTCGCGGCCAGCTTAGGCCGGGCATCGTGCTCAACGACGGACGCGTCATCGACGGCAACCGACGCCTGACCTGCGTCCGCCGCCTCGCGCGGGCGAACAACGAGGCGGGCTGGTTCGAGGCCGCCATCCTCGACGACGCCACAGGCAGCGACCCCAAGCGCATCAAACTGCTCGAGCTCGCCATCCAAATCGGCGAAGAGGAGAAGGTGGCGTACGATCCCGTCGACCGCCTCGTCGGCGTATACCGCGACGTGGTTAAGAACCACCTCATAACCCCTGCGGAGTACGGCAACGCGACGGGCATGACCGAGGCGGAGGTGAAAAAACTCGTCGACCGCGCCCAGTACATGGAGGAGTTCCTCGAATTCTGCCAGGCCCCCGAGCAGTACCACCTCGCCCGCGCCCTCAAGGTTGATGGCCCCTTGGGCGAGTTCAGCCGCGTGCTGAAGAAGTACGACAACAGGCGCGACAAACAGCTTGTCAAACGGCTCATGTTCGCCAACATGGTGGTGCAGCCCGAGGGCGACATCACCCGATACGTGAGAGACTTCGGCAGCGTGGCAGGCACGGATGCGGAGGCCGACTTCAAGGCCGCCGAGCTGCAGGCCATGTCCGAGCTCCTCGAGAAGATGGGTCCCGACGCCCTCACGCGCGAGAAGGTGAGCGAGCTGCGCTCGGACGGCAACCTCGTCGACGGCTTCAAGCGCGCAGGCGACCGCGCAAGGGAGACCGTGCGCCGCGTCAAGCTCATGGACACGCCCGCCAAGAAATCCGCCGACTGCCTCTCCGAGCTCGAGAAGATCCTTCCCGAGATGCTCGACGTGCTGGGACCCGACGAGCTCGAGAAGGTGCGCCGCAACCTCGTTGCCGTCGCCGACAAGGTGGAAGAGCTGATCGGTGAGATCGATGAGCGCGCCTAGGGCCGTCGTCTGCTACGACGAGGCGCGCCCCGGCATGTACCTGCGCATCGAGGGGCAAGACATCGCCTCGTTCATGGCCTCGGCCGCATGGCGCGCCTGGCTGTACTACCCGGCGAGCGCCGTCGACGGCACCGATCGCGACCGCATCCTACTCGACGGCGGCATGGGCCTTCGCGAGTGCCAAGACATGCTCGAGGCGATCATGGAGGCCGACGGCCACGGCGTCGAGATCGCGGTTGACCCGAGCTTCGGCGCCTTCGTGAACGCCGGCGAGACCTACATCCGCGAGCGCTCCGAGGTGGGGTTGGCCATCAAGGCGCAGACCGCCGAGGGCATCGCCGACGACACCCAGCTGGGGCCGCGCTTCCGGGAGTTCCGCGACGTGGTGAACGCGTCGATGGTGCGTCCCCTGCGCGACCGGCAGATGCTCGACGCCTTCTTCATGGCGACGGTTGGGCGCGCGGCCGACTTCTCGGTGCCCGGCGCCGGCAAGACCGCGACGGTGCTCGGCGTGTTCGCCTACCTTCGCCATTTGGGGCTCGCGCGCCGCATCGTGGTGGTTTGCCCCAAGAACGGCTTCGAGTCGTGGGAGAAGGAGTGGGTCGCCACCTTCGGGGATAAGCTGCCTTTGAGCTGCTTCTCGCTGGGAGACCCCGCCATAGCGGCGATGTCGACCGAGCGCAGGCGCAACGCGCTGTCGCTCGACAGCGGCGCGTGCAACCTGTTCACGTTCAACTACGAGTCGCTCTCGGGCTACGTGCGGGAGCTGCATGCCATCATCCCCGACCAGACCCTGCTCGTCTTCGACGAGGTGCACCGGGTGAAGGCCATCGGCGGCAGGCGCGCGGAAGCCGCGCTCGAGGCGGCCGACGGCGCGAAGTTCGTGATCGCCCTTACGGGAACGCCCATCCCGAACACCTACCAGGACATCTACAACCTGCTGCACATCCTGTACCCCGAGGACTACGACACGTTCTTCGGCTACGAGCCGGGCGAGCTCCGCGCGCCCGATGCGGACCTCCAGGCAAGCCTCAACGACAGCCTGGCGCCCTTCTTCTGCCGAACGAACAAGGACGAGCTCGGCGTGCCGCGCCCAGAGCCCGACGAGATCGTGGAGGTCGAGGCGACGCCCGATGAGGACACATTGCTGCGAGTCCTGTACGCGTCTTGCCCCAACGCGCTCGCGAGGATCATACGCACCCTGCAGCTCGAGAGCGACCCCGAGATGCTCTGCTCTGCAGTGGACCCAGGCGACCTCGAGTACGTGCTCGACCAGGTCGGCGATGACTACTCGGATATCGACTACGTCGACTTCTAGCAGACGTTCTACGAGGCCATCGAGCGAAGCCGCCCGAGCTCGAAGCTCGTGGCGTGCGAGCGGCTCGTGGAGCGCATCGTCGCCGAAGGCCGCCCCGTCATAGTATGGTGCATCTTCGTACGCAGCATCAGCAACCTCCGCCGCGACCTCGCCGCCATGGGGATTCCGGCAGAGGCGATCTACGGCGCCACGCCACAGGAAGAGAGACGCGAGATTCTGGACGACTTCCGCGCGGGGCGCTTCAGGGTGCTCGTGACCAACCCGCAGACGCTTGCCGAGTCGGTCTCTCTGCACAGCGTCTGCCACGACGCGGTGTATTTCGAGTACAGCTACAACTTGGTGCACCTGCTGCAGTCAAAGGACCGCATACACCGTCTGGGCCTGCCCGACGACCAGAAGACGCGCTACTACTTCATGCGCGAGAAGTTCATGCGCGACGGCAGGGAGCTATCCCTCGACGCCGTGATCTACGACCGCTTGAAGGAGAAGGAGCAGACGATGCTCGACGCCATCGACCGCGGCTGCCTTGAGGGCGGCTACCTCGATGACGAGGACCTGCGTATCGTCTTCGAGCGCCTGCTGGGAGAAGATGCCAAGAGCCTGGAATACTAAGAGGCCGAACGGCGCACTGACGATATTGGCTCATAAGTAACAACTGCGAAGGAAAGATAGGGCTTTAAGGATGGATGCAGGAAAATCTACGATAAGCGGCGTGTTCAACGGATCGCGCCTGCTCGAAATACCTTTCTACCAAAGGGCGTACGTCTGGGGAGAAGAGCAATGGGAGCGCTTCCTCGGCGACATGGAGTTCGTCACGGCCTCGAAGCGGCCCTATTTCCTGGGCTCGATCATCCTGAAGCAAGCCTCCTCCGGCAACACTTGGTCCGAGGTGTCCGAGGTTCGCACAGTCATCGACGGCCAGCAGCGCCTCACGACCATGGTCATCTTCTTCAAGGCACTCTGCGCGAGAATCGACGCCGATAGGCTGTTCGAGCGAGATTTCGTCCTGGAGACCGGCGAAGTCGCCTTGAGACATGGCAAGTACGACCGGCAGGATTTCGAGAAGGTCGTCAGCGCCACGGGCTGCGAGCCTGTCGAGGGCTCCTCGTCCATCGCCCTTGCCTACAACTACTTCCTCAAGAACATCGACCCAGAGAAGGTCGACAGGAACACGATCAAGTCGAACGTCCAGTTCGTCTGCATCGACCTCACCGAGGGCGAGGACGAGCAGCAGATATTCGACACCATCAACTCGCTCGGGGTGCGCCTGACGACGGCGGAGCTCCTCAAGAACTACTTCTTCAACCGCGAGAACGAGCAGGCGTTCAAGGAGTGCTGGGAGGACGTCTTCGAACCCACGGCGGAGAAGAGGGAGTATTGGGAGCAGGAGGTCGTTACCGGGCGCATCAAGCGCACGCTCGTCGACCTGTTCTTCGACGCGTTCCTCCAGATCCTGGTTCAGGACAAGAAGCGCGGCGTCACGACCGAGGACAAGCTCTTCTATTCGCGCACGTCCAACCTCTTCCAGTCCTACAAGGACTTCATCGGCAGGTACTGCAACGGAGACAAGGACGAGATCCTCGGCAGCATGAAGGCGTATGCCGAGGTGTTCGAGTCCACGTTTGACCCAGGCTACTGCGACGCGGACATCCCCTCCGCTCCCGGCGTCGAGCGCCTGAACGTGCTGATATTCGGCCTCAAGAACTCGACGCTTATCCCGTACGTGCTCTACGTTCGCAAGAACGCGGAGTCTTCGGGCGAGGAATCCGAGGTCTTCGCCCTGCTTGAGAGCTACATCGTCCGCCGAACGCTGGTTCAGGCGACCACGAAGAACTACAACAGGCTGTTCACCTCGCTGATCCTGAACGAGGTGAAGGACGCGGAGGCCCTGAGGAAGGCTCTCGAAGCCAACGAAGAGGCGACGACGTACATGCCCGGCGACGCCGAGGTTCGGACGGCATTCGAGGAATCGTGTCTGTACAACCTCCAGTCCAAGGGCGTCCTCTATCTGCTGGAAAGCGCCATTCGTCCGGGCATGAGCAGCACGGCCCTGCTCGGGTTCAACCAGTACACCCTCGAGCACATGATGCCCAAGAAGTGGCGCAACAAATGGGGAGCCCTCGACGATGAGGCTGCCACGCGAAGGGACAGGAAGCTCCTCACGCTCGGCAACCTCGCCATAATCACGCATTCGCTCAACGCCTCCATCCGCGATGCCGATTGGCCCACCAAGAAGCAGGGAAAGGGATACAAGGACGGTCTTGCCCTCTGCGCCGCCGGCCTTGCGACCATGGCCGGCGCCCTGGAGAAGGAGTCTTGGGACGAGGGCGATATCGCCGATCGCGCCGAATGGCTTGCGGACAAGGCGTTGGAGGTCTGGCGTTAAACCTTACATGCGCCCCATCTCGAAGATGCTTGCGTTGTCGGAGCCCGCATCCATGACGGATGTTGTCGGCTCTTCCAAATGCGAGGTTTGCGGTGGCGCTTCCGTCACTGGTGCCTCAACCCCCTCTCCGAGCGCCAGGAAGAACCTCATCACGAGTTCGATCCTCTGCTGCAGGGACTCGCTCAGCTCGCCGTAGGAGGTCGCCAGCCGGACCTCCTTGGCCAATTCCGCCATTGAGTCCTTCAGCGCCTTCTGCACGCTTACAGAGGGCCTCACCTCGACCTGGGTATCGGTGAGCTTGGCGACGATGTAGTCCTGCCTGTTCATGCCGCTCCAGGCGGCCATCTCGCATATGAGCTTGTGCTCCTCGGGCGTGCAGCGGAACGCCATCGTCTTGCTGCGCTTGCGGGCGCTGTTCTCGCACGGCATCCTTCTTACCCCTTCGCTCCGTCGAGCGCGGCGGCCATCTCGTCCTGCTTCGTGGGGAACAGGTGCGCGTATCGGTAGGTGATGTCAACCGCCTCGTGGCCCATGCGCTCGGCGATGGCAAGCGCGGAGAAGCCCATCTCGATCAGCAGGCTCACGTGGCTGTGGCGTATGTCGTGTATGCGGATGCGCTTCACGCCCGACGCCTTGCACCCGCGCTCCATCTCGTGGGCCAGGAAGTGCTTGGTCACGGCGAACAGGCGCTCGTCGGGGGCGACGTCGTCGCGCATCTCGATGAAGTCCGCCATCTCGTCGCGAAGGAAGGCGGGCATGACGATCGTGCGCACGGACTTGGGCGTCTTGGGGTCGGTCACGGTGTCCACGCCGTGGAGGCTCTGGTACGACTTGTTGATGCGCAGCCGCGAGCTATCCAGCATGAAGTCGGACGGCGTGAGCGCCAGGAGCTCGCCGCAGCGTATGCCCGTCCAGTACAGCAGCTCGAAGGCGTGGAACGACAGCGGCTTGTCCATGACTGCCTCGCTGAACCTCAGGTACTCGTCCTTGGTCCAGAACTGCATCTCGCCGCCCTTCTTCGAGCCTATCTTGTCGACCCTGCGCACCGGGTTGTCGACAAGGCCGTAGTAGCGCTCGGCGTGGTTGAAGATGGCGTTGAGCTGGTTGTTCACCGTGCGCAGGTACGTCGGCGCCCAGGGCTTCCCGTCGGCGTCCCGGTGCTCGGTGAGCTCGTTTTGCCACCTGATGACGTCGATCGGCCTCACGTCGCACATGCGCATGTCCCCGAAGAACGGCACGAGCTTGTCGTTGATGATGTACTCCTTGGTGATCCACGTGTGCTCGCGTATGCGCGGCTTCACCTCTGAGGCGTACACCTCGACGAACTCGGAGAACGTCATGTCCATGGCCCCGCCGTTAAGGCTCTTGAACTGGCTCTCCCACACTGCGGCCTCCACCTCGGAGGAGAAGCCGCGCTTCGTCTTGTGGCGCTTCGAGCCGCGGGCGTCGCGGTAGTAGCACTGCACGTAGAACGTGCCGTTGTTGCCATCCTTGTACACGGGCATGTCAGTCCACCTCCGGGAAGTACAGGGCGTCGAAGACGTCGCTCCGAACGCGTCCGCGGATAACCACGCGCCCGCGCGCCTCCTGCTCGGCATTTATCTTCCTGATCACCTCGTAGGCGCTGCCTTTCTTGATCCTCAGCAGCTCCGCGACCTCGTCGGCGTCCAGCATGTGCGGCCTCGGCGTCTTCGCCACCTTCTCGTCCATGGCTCCTCCCATCAATAGCGTACGGATACGTACGGTTTACAGATTGAGAGTAAACGTACGAATCCGTACTGTCAATAGAATTGCGTACATTTGCGTACGCTGATAAGATGTGCGAGTACATAATTCCAGGAGGAGGGCGCATGTCCGTAGGCGAAAACATAAGGCGGTACCGCAAGTCGCGCGGCATGACGCAGGCTCAGCTCGCCGAGGCGGTCGGTCTGACCGAGGGGGCCGTGCGCCACTACGAGAGCGGCATCCGCGCCGTGAAGCCCGAGCTGCTCAAATCCATAGCCGCAGCACTAAGCGTTTCCGTCAACGCCCTCAAGGATTACGGCGTCGAGACCGCGGGCGACCTCATGTCGCTGCTCGTGCGGCTCGAGAACTCCTTCGGCATCGTTCCCGCAGCCGACGGCTCGGGCCTCTCCCTGAACCCCAAGGCTCCACGCGCCCCCAAAGCCGCGATGGCGATTGAACTGTGGGCTGAGAAGCGCGTGCAGCTCGAGAACGGCGAGATCGACGCCGCCGAGTACGAGGACTGGAAAGCCTCGCTGTAGCTGCTCCCCGCATTTCGCAACCAGCGCAACCGAATCAGGGCGCCAGGCAAGGCGGTGAGCTCCGCTCGCACCTGAGTATGCTGAGTTTTTACTCCCCATTGCGTGCCAAGTCATTTCCGGCATGTCCGGGGAGTAAACGACGCGGTGGCTTACACGGCAGCACACGGCAGTACACCGCGGCATTTCCCCTGATTACTCCCGCTTTCCTTGAGACGGCGAGATTCTTTACTCCCCATTAACCACCTGGGGAAACGCCGTACGGAGACCGTAAAAATGCCCGTTGAGTTCGATTTGAGTTTCACGGGCCCCGAAACAACCCCGTTTCGCCCTCGGGGACAAAAACCGAGCGCCTACTCACTTGGGATAAATCCTTACTCCCATTCCCCCGAATACCGCCCCGTACTTTGCAATCTTGAAATATGGGGAGTAAATGGCGAAATCGCAGGTAAAAGGGAGTAAAAAGGCAAAGAAAAAGCCTCCGTTCCAACGAGGGAACGGAGGCTCGATTACCGTATTTACTCACCAATGTCGCTGGCGGCTTTGCCGTGACTCTCGTACGAAACGAAACTCAGCGGCACAGTGCGGCACTCAAAAGTGCAGGTCAAAGCCCTATCGGCTTACTCCCACTCGATGGTGGGAGTGGGGGATAGTTGTTCGAACAGCATCATGTCGTATCACCTCGTTACAGGATGTCCAGCCAGTGCCGAACATTTCCAGTACCATTTTGAACTCAGTCGTTTCGCGATCTCTGGTCTTAGCGTGAGGGAGTAAATCGGAAAACCAGAAAACCCGCTGCCTGACCAGCCAAAACTCTCCGCACATATTATAGTTGAGTTCAACCGCCTATTGCATAGGACGCATTTTTACACCCAGGAATAACGCTGGAGTAAAATTAGGGTATGGGTGTAAATCCTCTACCTGCGCAAACGTGAAACCATGAGTTCAAAGTGAGTTCGCGATGAGTTCAACTCTCTACCCTATGGAAGCTGCTTGCTCATAAGGTAGTTGACGAGCGACACGCCGTCTCTATCGACGACGTTCTCGCGCTTCACCCCGTAGCCCATGCGCTCGAAGAAGGGCCGCGCGGTCACCGAGGCGAAGGTGGAGACGGCCTGCTTGCCGCTCTTCAGAGCCAAGCGCTCAAGCTCGCGGAGGATGACCTTCGCGACGCCCTGCCCCTGTCGATCCTTGCGCACGAAGAGCATGTCGATGTCGCCCTCGTCGTCCAGACTGCCGAAGCCAAGGAGGATGCCGCACTCCTTGAGACCGACCGTCTGCTGTTCCGAAAGCTTTTCGGCAATTTGCGCCAAGCACCGTTCATCTCGGGGTGCCCAGGCATCGAGTTGCTCGGGGGTGTAGTCCCTGGAGTTGACCGCATGGACTGTGTCGCTGAACAGCTTGGCTGCTGCATCGAGGTCTTTGCCGGGCAAGAAGCAGACCTCCGGTTCTCCAACGTCGTAGCTATCGTCGATGAGATGGTACCGCAACCCACGCTGTCGGCACGACGCGAGGTTTCGCTCGTTCTCTTCGATGAGCTCGTTAACGTCTACTTCGCCGGAGACCCGCCGCTCGATCGCGTTCTCGAAGCGCGCGACATTGTCACCGTGATTCTCCAGGTACTGTTTCGACATGATGAGGCAGACGTACTCTATCTGTTCGAGGTAACCGGGATCGAAGCCGTCTTCCCAGTCGAACGGAATGTAGCATCCCTCGACGATGAGGTTCTGCCCGTTCTCGATGGCCGTCTTCACGATCTCTTGGACGATTCCCCACAGGTACGGGGTGAGCAGGTCGTCGTCCTCGGGCGTAAGCTCGGTCTGGCCGCTGCGGATGAGTCCCATCTTCAGAAGGTCGATCGAGAGCACGGGATAGCGGTACCGCTCCATGAGCCTCTGTGCCAGGAGGGTCTTGCCCGTATGGCTCGCTCCGCCTATGAGGATAACCATCTTTGTACCGTCCTAAGTCTTAAACGGGTTCTTCTTTGGAGTAATCCGGGTGCGGTTCTTCCTGGGCGCATGGCGGTTATGCTCGCCGTTTCCGAGCGAAATTTGCCATATAGGCCCCGAATCCGCGATCGGCTAATCGGACTCTCGCGAACCCTGCCAGCACGCGTCGCACAGGAGTCGAAGCGACCCTACGGCATCTGGCCACGCGATTGAGGCAGCGTATGGGTTCGACAGGCCGTAGGACCGCCATCTCTCCGCCATGGCCGTGCTGTCCTCTATCTCGGACAGTGTTTGAGCGTAGCTGGATGCACTGACGCTGCTGCCCCTCTTATCGATAGTGGCCTCAAGCGCCGCCCTCAGGCTCGGCGGCTCCAGGCCCTCGTCCAGCTCGCGGAGCATGTAGACGTCGTAGAAGTCCCTCATCCTCGTGTTGAGGATTCCTCTTGCGAGTGCGGTCTCCACCTTCTCCGCGAGCACGGTCTCCACCGGGTACGCCCATATGCCGATGTCGCGGTCCTCGAACATGAGGCGGTATCTGTGCATGACCTCGGCCGGGGTGATCGCGTCCCCCGTCGATATGTCGATCTTCAGGGGAATGCGGGTCTTCTCCATGCGGGCCGTGAGCGCAATCCTCACGCCGCCGTACTCGGAGTCCTCCATGATCTCTCCCGCGCCGCCGACCTGGAACTCCATGCCGTCGTCGAGCTCGACGGAGGCGATCTCCTCCACGACCTTGAGGGCGTTGCCCGTATCGAGCGTCAATCCCTTGACGGTCGCGTCGATGTCCATCGTGCTGCGCTGGTCCACGCCCACGAGCGAGGACATCAGCATGCCGCCCTTGAGCACGAAGTTGTCTCGGTATGGGGAGTTCGCGAGCCTTTCCAGGAACCGCTCCATGGCGTAGTGGCGCAAGAGCGCCTGGGACCTGCTGCTGTCTCCCTTCGCTTTGTTGCGGATCAGGTCCTTCACCCTGCGCGCGCCCTTTATCACAGAAGCACCTCCATCGCCTGCTGCACCTGCCTCTCGACCCCCATCTCCCTGGCATAGCGCCCGAGTCTGGCGAGGTCCTTCTCCCTGCTCGCTGCGTACCTGCGGAGGGCGTAGCCGTAGGCGGCGGGATCCATGGCCGCCTTCCTGCGCACGACGTCGCAGACGGTGCGCTCCCTGTCGTATGCCCTCACGACATGGCCGCCCGGAGACTCGGCCTCGGAGATCCCGAGGCCGTACCACTCCGGCTTCACGTAGAAGATCCTCACGCCCTGGTCCTTGAGGGACCCCGAGTGGTAGCCCGACTCCACCGTGAGGACGATGGGGACTGGCTCGCGCTCCGCCATGTCGTGGAGGTAGAGGGCCGTCTCGTGCGAGAACACGACCTTGGGGTAGCGCGCCTGGAGCAGATAAAGCTCGTCGGGGAACATGTCGGCATCCACGAAGATGCCCGGGGACGCCTTCTCCAGCCCCCGCTCCCTCGCGAAGTCGTAGACCGCGTTCCTCGGGATCCCCGAACCTATCGCCTCAGAGACGATGAGGACGCCGTTGTTCTCGTCGAGCAGTCGCTCGATCCTCTGTTCGCTTCTATTTGCCATAAACAATCACACTGATATATTAGCATAGATTCAGTGCAAGTGTTTGTATCATGCCGAAAGAACGAGCAGACTTGGACCGCCAGCGATCCGAAGCCTGCTCGTCGATTGCCGCTACTTCTCCCCGTAGATCCGAAGCACGCGGGAATACGGGTCGGTCCCGATCAGCTCGTCCACCATATCGTTGAACCTCTCGATGAGCACCGGTTTCGAATTGGCGGAAGTCCTCTTCAGCTCGCGCTCGACGTAATCGCAAGCCGCAGCCCCGCCGAATATCACACGGCCCGTGAGCTCCTGGTTGAGCCAGTAGATGGCGCTGAGCAGCTCCCTGCGCGTGAGCTTGGAGGGATCGACTATATCCTCCCTGCGCGTCGCGAAGATGTCGTTTCCATTCATGTGCCTGTCCTTTCTGTAGGGGGCGCGGCTTAGCCGCGCCCCTGGTCGTTGCGGAGCTGGAGGCTTCTACTCGCGCGGGGCGATGCGGCAGGTGTCGGCGTCGATGTAGTTGTTGCCGTTCCAGGAGTAGTCGCCGTCGTGATCGTAGCGGTTGACGAAGGGGATTCCCTTGAAGCCCCTGGGGGCATCGTCCGCGCCGAAGCCCACGACCTCGAAGAGCTCGGGATTGGATTCGTACGCGCTCATCCAAACCTTGTCGCCCAGGCGGACATCGGACACCGGCACCTCTTCGGCGTCCAGGAAGGCGCCGAGCCTCAGGTTCTCGGGCATCGCCTCATCGAAGGCGTGAAGCATCTCGTCGAAGTCGTATCCGCTCTGCTCGGCGGAAGGGTCGATGTGCCTCAGGCCGACCGCGTTCCAGTCCTCGTCGTAATCCGTGGCGTAGCGATCGACTATCTTCCAACCATCGATGACGTATACGCCGTTGTCGCCCTGGTCGCCAAGGTTTCGGTATCGCTCTATGCCCACCGAGAGCGACCCGCCGAAGAAGTTCCCGACCACCTGGGCCATCCGCGCCCATCCGTAGCAGTCCTGGCTCGGAGGACGGTAGCCCTGAAGCTCGCAGTACTTGAGCAGCGGCTCGACCGTGTCGCGGCCGCCGTTCCAGTGGAGGTAGAGTGCCAGGTTCTTGTCCGGCGTGGTGATGACTGCTCGATTTCCCATTTTGAAGACCTCCTTGTCTTTCGGCGGTCGCCCTGTGCCACCGCCTCGTGATCCGGGGTCGTGCGCGGGTTCCGCCTGCGCTGCAAGGAGGAAAGCGGGCTTCTTCGCAAAGGACGCACGTCCGCAACCTGCACATGCGACAGTCAAAGGAGCGAGATGTGCATGTGCGGGTTTTGCGCAGGAAGGGCGCGCCTTGCGGCGCACATGGCGGGTTCCGTGCGAGCGTGCCTGGATGAGAGGCGGGGCAGGGCGCACCTGAGGCGACGGAGGCCACGGGAAAGAGCGCATCAGCCCAACGGATGGGAACGGTGCCCGCATTCGCTGTGACAAATTGTCACAGCGGCTCCGAACTGGCGTTTTGCTCAAGAAATGCGAGCTTTTATGCGGACATGCCGTCCTTGACGACCTCTTCAACGAACCAGCGCGGATCCTCGTAGAACAGGTAGGTGACGTTGTTGCCGATTCGGACGGTGTAGCAGATGCCGTCTCCGCCTACCTTGCGCGACGAGGCGCGGCGCACGTCCCTGACCTCGTCGATGGGATAGGTCTTGCCGTCGTACCACTGAATGGAAAGAGGCCGCACGCGACCGTCCTCGTCCATGCGCGCCGTGACGCTGACGTACCGCTTGACCCTTCCCGAGATGCCTTCGACCATGATGCCCGCCTACCTGAGGAACCCTACGGGGTGGACGGTGTTGTCGCGCTTGATGTCGAGGCCGGACATGACCTCGTCGGTAAGTTCGGCCGCCCGCTTGACGCAGGTGTTGCCGAAGCGCCCCCTCAGCGCGTCGATGGCGAGGTCCAGCCTCTCAAGGCGCTCCGCCTCCTCGGCGTCCCCGAAGAGCTCGCACTGCACGGGCACGTCCATGGGAACGAGATTGGTCACGCGCACGTGCACGGCCCTGAGCGCATGCTCCTTGTCGATCGGCTGGTTCGAGCGCAGAAGCCCCATGGCGACGTTCGCGACGTCCCTCGTGAGGCAGGTCGGGGTCCTCAGCGTCCTCTGCCTTGAGTAGCCGGAAAGGTCGCGCGCGAACCGCGCCCCCACCGACACCGTCCGGCAGCGCATCCGTGACTCGCGAAGCCTCTGCGCCACGGATTCGGAGAGGAGCCAGACGAGGGCCTTCACGTCGGAGTCGCATTCGAGATCGTGCGGGGCGGTGAGGCCGTTGCCGATTCCCTTCACAACATAGTCCACATCGGCCTTCGAGGGATCCATGGCCTTCACGGGGCTCGCGTCCTCGCCCCTCGCGAACGCGCGCAGCATGATGCCGATCTTGCCGAAGCGCCTCTTCAGAAAGTGGTCCCCGGCATGTGCGAGGTCCCCTATTGTCTCGTATCCGGCCGAGTGGAGCCTGCGCATGGTGGCCGGGCCCACGTAGACCATCTCGGATGCGAGCATGGGCCACGCGACGTCGCGGAAGTTGTCGCGCGTTATGGCGACGATGCCGTCGCCCGGGTCGGTGTCGCTCCCGAGCTTGGCGAAGACCTTGTTCCACGAGACGCCGACGGAAACGGTGAGCCCGAGCTCGGACTTCACGCGCTCCGATATCTCCCTCGCCACGAGCATGGCGTCGCCCCCGAACAGCGGCAGGGATCCCGTGACGTCGATCCACGACTCGTCGAGGCCGAAGGGCTCGACGAGGTCTGTGTAGCCGTAGTAGATCATGCGCGCCAGACGAGAGTAGCGCTTGTAGGCGGCGTAGTCGGGCGGCACGACGACGAGGTCCGGGCACTTCTGCTTGGCCTGCCAGATAGCCTCGGCCGTCTTCACGCCGCAGGCCTTCGCCTCCCGGGACTTCGCGAGGATGATTCCGTTCCTGCGCTCGGGGTCGCCCGCCACCGCCACGGCCTTGCCCCTCAGCCCCGGGTCGAGGTGCTGGGCGACGCTCGCGTAGAAGGCGTTCATGTCGACATGCATGATGACCCTGTCGCCCATGGCACCTCCTCGCTATCAAATGGGAACAAGTGTTCGATTCTCGTGAATCCCTATGATGCACCCGATCGCTTATTCAGTCAATCGAACAGATTGTGGATTTTCCGAAGCGGAAAGGACGGGGGCCCGAAAAGAGGTTTCGCCCAAACCCACTGTGACAAATTGTCACAGTGGCGCTGACCTGCGAATATTCGCAAGCAATCAAGTCATCAACGATTTTCCCTTCGGGCCATAGCCGCACTGATGCGAAAGCGTTGGGCGAAAACACGGGCTTGGTCGAGATCCTCTCTTCTTCCGGAGACCACCTGCTCGCACGCGGGTTCCGAGACGAGGTAGCCGGAGTTCAGCCTGACAACAGCGCTGTCTGGAACCTCTAGGACGTCGCTCTTCATCGGTCCCGCGCCGGAATAGACTACCGCGAGGGTGGAGGACAGCGGAAGCGTAAGGTCGTCGATGTGGTACTTCCCATCCTTCCGAAGTGTCGTGTTGAAATGCGGAGGGAGGGAAGAGGTGATGAAGCGAGCCTCCCCCTGCGGCCTGATGAAGTGGCAGCGCAGTCTTTCGAGGTCGTTCTTAGCGAAATACGTGGGACTCCCCTTGCATCGCCAAAGCGCGAGCACCATCTGGTTCGCGCCTTGCGCCAGCACCTCGATCTCGTCGGCCATTCCTGCTTGGGCCAAAACCTCGCAGCCCCATCTCACTTCAGGATCGCCGTACATCGCATCGTAGTCCGGCTCGTAACCCTCAAGCATCGCAGGGTGCCTCGCGATAAGGTGCCCGACCAGCCACAAGAGCGCCCTTCGCTCCTTTTCGTGGATGCGCCCGGCATCGAGCTGGGCGTCTATCTCGCGAAGGAGGAGCGCTTGCTCGCCCTCTATCTCGGAGAGCTTCTTCTCGATCTTCCCGGGGAGGAGGTGACGCCCATGCCAACTCCTCTGACATCTCGCCTCCATCTCGTAATGGTAGTTCCGCTCGCACACATCTTCCGCTCTGCTCTTGTAGGTCCTACCCGCTTTGCGGTTGAAAACCCAGAGGCTGTCGCCATCATCCGAGAAGCGCCTCAGGTAGTACTGGGGCACGTAGTGCTGCTTCTTCGGGGCGTTTTCCTCTGCCAACCTACTCATCTCGCTTCCGCAAACGTCAACCAGCCGCTCGAATGATGACATCGAATTGTTACAGCATGTCAACATCGCATATTAAATCATCTCAATCAAGATGGGTGTCCCTTTTTGGAACAACTGTCTCTCGATATCGGGTTTATTATCGACGCAAGAAATGTTTCAAACGGGCGTTTGCCCGAAACTGGTTCCAGGTGTCCGACGCAACAGCGCCGACAAGACCGGGAAGGAGGACTGGCATGAGAACCGAGAGATACACGATTATGGCCAGTTCGCCGTCGGACGCGAGGAAGCCAGATATGTCACCAAGAACCTCGCGCTGATTCAAGGTGCCACGATAAGCCCCGACAAACGCCGGGGCTTTTTTGTCCGAAAGAACAGACAGATGGGCCACCTCGAACAAGGCAGCTGTGTGGGTTTAGCGAATTTGTGACTGTCCGTGACTATGCGGGACTGTGCGCAAAAATCACGAAGCACCAGCCCGGAAAACCTGCAATCATCGCCGCCATCAAAAATAGTCGAGAGCATTCGACAGAAGTTGAAGAAACGAGCAAGAAGAAGGCGGAATGCAAATGCCGAAAGATATCAGGGAAATGAAGCGCGAAGAGCCGGTGCTGAACCAGACCAACGACATGAAGTCGCCACGGCTCCTTAGCGTGGGGGAAGTCGCCGAGAGCCTCGGCGTCTCGACAGCGAAAGTCTACCAGCTGATCCGCAAGGGCGAGCTTGAGGCAGTGAATCTCGGCCGCCTCTACAGGGTGACGCCATCGGCGATCGAGCGAATGCTCGAACGCCTATCGGGTTCAGGCCAGCAAGGGTCTTGAGAGCCTCGGGCTGTCTGTTCGAACGAAGAACAGGAGAGTATATGCCCGAGATCTTTGACGATTCATCGAAGCAGCCGGTGCCCGTGCAGGACATCTACAACGCCTACGAGGTGGCCCGGCTTTTAGGCATAAGCAAGAACAAGGTATGGGAGCTCTCGAAGAGGGGCAACGACCCCCTGCCGCTCAGGCGCATGGAGGGCCAGAAAAAGGGATCGATCGCGTTCAGGGCCGAGCTGCTCGACTGGGCCATGCGCAACTTCTCGAAAATCGGCGTCGGGTAGGCGGCGGCCATGCATGCGAAGAGAGATCCCGCGCGCCCGCGCGACGGCGACGCCTTCCTGGTCCTGCATCCCTTCATGTGGAAGGAGCTCAGGCTCAAGGGCGCGGCGCTGCTCGTGTTCGCGCGCATCTACGGATTCTGCAAGGACGGCGGGACGTTCTACGAGAGCCGCAGGAGGACCGCAACCTATCTCGGCATGTCCGAGCGCTCCGTCATCAGGGCGGTGTCAGAGCTGGAGCAGAGAGGGCTTATCGCCGAGACCGGAGGCGAATGGGCAAGGGACGGGATGACCACGAGGAGCTACGTGCTCGGCCATCGCGCGATGAGAACGTCCTGCGCACCTGACAAGTTGTCACCCCCTGACAGATCGTCCGCTTCCAAGCATGGAGGGGATGACGGGATGTCGCCTGAGGGGGTGCCAAATTGGCACCTTAAAAACAAAGAAGAATACAAAGAAGAAGGATAGGAAAGGAGCTGCGCGATGGCAGATGAGGAGAGCCGCATCATCACCCTGGCATCGGCCGAGGAGCGCGGCCTGGAATACGAGGAGCCCGCAGAGCGCAGATGCGAATGGTGCGGGAACCTCCTCGACCCCATCGGACTCCTCGGCTTCAACGGCAAGGTCATCTGGATCGGGGCCAAGGAGTGCGAGTGCGACGGCGCTTGCGAGGAGCGAGCGCTCGCAGAGGAGGCCGAGAGGAAGCGAAGGGCCAAAGCCGAGGCCGAGGCGCTAAGGCGGTGCGGCGTGAAGCCCCGATTCGCCCATGCCAAGGTCGACAGGCGAGAGATCGCCGAGTACCTGGACGCCTTCGATATGAGATCGGGCGTGGGACTCTACATAACAGGCCCCTCCCGCGCGGGCAAGTCGCACTGCGCCACTGCGCTCGCCAAGGCGTTCTTCGCAAGCGGGTACAGCGTGCTCATGACGTCGTCCCTCTCCATGCTCGACGAGATCAAGGCGAGCTACGACGCCCCATCCAAGCAGGGCGTCGAGCGCTATGCGGGATACGACGTGCTCATCATCGACGACTTCGGCAAGGAGAACGCGAACTCCTGGGTCATGGGCACGCTCTTCCAGATCATCAACGACCGCTACGAGAACATGAAGCCGACCGTGGTCACGTCGCAGTACGCGCCCGACGCCCTCAAGTCGCGCATGGGGCGCAGCGGGGAGCGCGAGAGCGCCGAGGCGATAGTCGAGAGGCTCAAGGAGACATGCCGACTGGTCGTGCTCCCGCCGAGGAAAAATGTGGGTTTGATGGATAAGTGACTATCCGTGACCATGCGGGACTGTGCGAAAAATCCCCGTCCCATCAGGGAATCGACCACGCTATAACCGTTGCAGGGCGGCGAGGAGAAGCGGGTCAGCCGAAACACTCTCACAAACGCAACCGGGCGAGGACGACTTACGGCGCCTCGCCGCCGAACCACCGAACCGAGGGGAGCCGACATGCGTCGGCTCCCGAGGAGGAGACGGAAATGTACAACATGGTGCCGGTCACGGCAGAGGAACAGGAAAGCCTTGAGGCGATCTGCCAGAAGAACGGCTGGGTCAAGCGCGGCGGATACGCTTGGCAGGACGACCCCTATCTGGAGGAGTACCCCTACGAGTTCGACCGCTGCTTCTCGCTTGAGGACCTCTCCGACTTCTTCAAGGCCGGGAACTGGGCCATCAGGCAGGGAGTCGTCTACGGCGACCTCGCGTTCATCCAGCAGGTGGACGGGGGCGACGAGTGGTGGACGCTCAAGCAGGACGGGAAGACCTGGGTTCCCTTCGAGTCCCTCAGCTTCAAGAGGATCGCGGGAGACATCTCGGAGCTCACCCGCTACGTCGCGGGGATGCGCCTCGCCACGGTCGATGAGTGCAAGCACCTGCACTACCTTCCCCCCAAATCCGACATGCAGTGGACAGGCAACGCCTTCCCCTATCTCGACGACGGCTGGGTGGCCGCGAGAAACGACGACTTCCGGATCCACGTGGCGCTCAGCCACATGGGCAAGCTCCTAACCGTCAACGCCCCGACCCAGGACTACATGGTCGACCAGACGCAGGAGGGAATGTCCCTTCTAGACGTGATCAAGTCCCAGGTGGAGAGGGCAGAGCAGTACAAGGCCGAGAGGACGACGGAGAGCTTAGCTGACCGCACGCAGGCGGCGCTGCGCGCATCCGAGAACCAGCAACGCGCCGACCGCGCAAGCGAGGCGCGCGAGACGATCCGATAGAAGAGAAGAGGAGGGCGACATGGCAAGCGACTTCGGAGACGAGAGCGGAGAGAAGCTCTTCGACTGGATGCTCAGGATGGGCCAGGACGCGAGCCAGGATGCTATCCGGGCAAGCGCCGAGAGGCTCAAGAGCGCCATCAGGAACCTGAGGGGCCAGATCGAGGAGCCATCAGCGGAAGCCGAGCGCGAGGGTGTTCGCGAGTACGCACGATTGAACCTCTCGGAGTTCGAGGAGCTCCCCGACTACGCGACCTTGAGGGAGATCATCGGCGAGAGGCTCACAGAAGCCGCCATCGAGCACGACTTCGTCGATGTCGAGGGGCGCGACCATCTGGTGTTCAGAGTGGCAGACGCCCCCGAGGTCGACGAGGTGTTCGGAAACCTTGAGCACGACGTCGACGCGGCGGCGGAGCGCGCCTGCAAGATGCGCGAGCGCGAGCTCACCGAGGAGCGCGACCAAGAGCCGCTGGAGAGGAAGGCCGAGACAGCGAAGGCCGCATCTAAGGCGGCGCACGAGGCCAAGGAGGCAACGAGGCAGATCGAGAAGGTCGAGGTGAAGATCCGATGAAGTCGGAGCTCATCCTCATCGCGGCGCTATCGGGCGCAGCCCTCCTCATCGGCAACGCCGCCACGGCAGCCGTCGTGGCCGCAGGAAGCTCAGAGGCCGACCTCGTCTCAACGGCGATGGACCTCGCGGCGCAAGGGGCGATCCCGTCAATGGATCCTCTGCCGCTCGCGATCGGATGCGCCTGCGCGTGCGCCGTCTGGCTCGTATGGGTCAGACGGTGGGAGCGCAGAGGGCTCTACCGCAAGGGCGAGGAGCACGGGAGCGCGCGCTGGGCGACGGCGAAGGAGATCGAGGCGTACTCGGATAGGAAGGACGCCGACAACAACATCATCCTCACCAAGCGGGCGAGCATCCGCCTCATCGATGCCACCCACGACCAGAGGACCGAGACGAACGACAACGTGCTCGTCATAGGCGGCCCCGGCACGGGAAAGACGCGCTACTTCGTGAAGCCGAACCTCATGCAGGGTAACGCCAACTACTTCATCACCGACCCCAAGGGCACGCTCATCCACGACATGGGCCACGTCCTCGAAGGGCTCGGCTACGAGATCAAGACATTCGACACCATAGACTTCGCAAGCTCCATGCACTTCAACCCCATCGCCTACATCGACGGCGAGGCGGCGACGCTGCGCTTCGTGGAGTGCCTCATCAAGAACACCACCGGCGACAAGGACCATACAGGGGACCCGTTCTGGGAGAACGCCGAGAAGCTCCTCTACACGGCCCTCGTCTCCTACCTCCTTCTGCACTGCCCGGAGGAGGACAGGAACGTGCCGGGGCTCCTGTCGCTGCTCTCGCTCGCGGACGCCCGCGAGGACGACGAGGACTACCTGAGTCCGCTCGACATGCTCTTCAACGAGCTTGAGACCGGAGAGAGGCTCGTGAGGAGCCCTTCGGCCAAGAAGTACGACCGGGCGTCCCGCGCGTTCGACAACGGCACCGGGGGCTTCGAATGGGCGAAGGTGGCAGCGCCCGTGCGCCCCGAGGACGACTTCGCACTTTCAAGCTACAAGCAGTTCAAGGTGGCGGCGGGAAAGACACTTAAGTCCATCATGGTCTCGTGCAACGTGCGCATGAAGCCATTCGACATCGCCGAGATGAGAGAGCTCCTTCGCTACGACGAGATGGAGCTCAAGCATATGGGCGACGAGCACAGGAAGGTGGCGCTCTTCTGCTCGATGTCGGACACGGACTCGACCTTCGACTTCGTGTTCGCGCTTCTCATGCAGCAGTCGCTCGACTCGCTCTGCGAGACGGCGCTCTCGCGCTTCTCGGGACGTCTTCCCAGATGCGTCCACTTCATGTTCGACGAGTTCGCGAACATCGGCACCATCCCGGACTTCGAGCGCATGATCACCGTCACGCGAAGCCGCAACATCGCGGTCTCGATGATCCTGCAGTCCCTCTCCCAGCTTGAGGAGTCATACGGGGAGAACAACGCCAAGACCATCATGAACGCCTGCGACACGCTGCTGTTCCTCGGGGGCAAGTCGGCAGACACCAACCAGAAGATCGCCGACATGATCGGCAAGCAGACCGTCGCCAACGTCTCCGTGAACGACTCTCGGGGCGCGAACCCCACCTACACGCACAACTACGGCCTCATAGAGCGCGAGCTCATGCAGGCCTCCGAGGTGGCGAGGCTGCCGCGCGACGAGGCGCTCGTGCTCATAAACGGCGCACAGGCGTTCAAGGACAAGAAGTACCCGCTTGAGGCGCACCCGAGGCACGGGGCGCTCAAGGCCGCAGAGAGCGCGGGGGCGTTCGACTTCAGGGCGTACCGGGCGAGAAGGGAGGGAGCGCTTATGGAAGCGTGAGCAATGGCTGCGACAGGTGCCTAGACCCAAGGGCCGGGGCAGAACCTCCAAGTACCGCGACCGGCCGTCGCAGCCGAGATGCAAGGGAGCACGCACGTGCCCCTCGACCCGAAATTCTACCATCAGCCCGCCACCTGGAACCTCCAAGTACCGCAGGCGCGGGCGAATCGAGATGCAAAGGAACACCCACATGCTCGCAAACATCATCAGCCTCGTATCGGGCTGCGTGACCTTCCTCGGCGGCTTCCTGGTCGTCTGGGGCGCGGTCTCGCTCGGCCTCGCCATACGAGAGCAGCAGGGAGGCAGCCAGATTGCCTCCGCAATATCCACCATCGCTGGCGGCGCGATCATCATCGCCGCAGCGGTCTACTTCGGGATGCTCGACACGTCCTGGCTGCCAGCCTAAGGCAGGTGACAGGCCATGTCGCTTCAGATCCCCGTTCAGAAGGACATCGGCGAGTACGAGGAGAAGATCGTCGGGAAGCTCTCCTTCCGCACGCTCGCGTGCGTGGCGGGCGGCTTCGGATCGGCGATCCTCGTGGCGGCGATATGCCACTTCTGGGTCGGCATAGAGGTCGCCGACGCGGCGTTCCCCGTCATGTGCGCATCCATACCCTTCTGGCTCGCCGGGTTCTGGCGGCCGTTCGGGATGCGCGCCGAGAAGTTCGCGCCCCTTCTGATCAACCACCACCTGAAAGACCAGAGGCTCCTCTACGAGAGCCCGGCAGACAAGGCGCTCCCGCGCACCGAGGCGGGAAGGCCCACGCGCAGGGCGAAGAGGATCGCAAGACGAAAAGGAGCAGAGGCCAATGAGCCAACGAGAGAATGCGAAAAGTGCAAGGAAAGAGAGAGCGAGCGACAAGGAGAGGCTCAAGGCTGAGAAGAGGCTCGCGAAGGCGCGCATCAGATCCGAGCGCGCAGCGCGGGCGAAGGCCAAGCGCGAGAGGTCGGGCTCGTCGAGCTTCATTAAGCAGCTGATGGGCTCTGCCAGCAAGTCGGACCGATCCAAGAAGACCCACGAGGAGAAGCTCAAGCGACAGAAGAAGGCGCGCGCCCAGGCGGGCGAGACCGCCTCCTACATCGGCTACGACGCCATCTACAAGGACGGCATAGCCCAGGTAGAGGAAGGGCTCTTCTCGCAGACGATCGAGTTCTCGGACATCTCCTACCAGTCGGCGCGCCGCGAGAACCAGCAGAACATCTTCACCGTGCTCTCATCGCTCTACAACTACTTCGGAGCGGACTCCTGCGTACAGCTCACGATCGCAAACGTCCCCATCCCCGACGAGGAGATCGGCAAGAAGCGCTTCTTCAAGGCGTCCGACCCCGACACGGAGAAGTACGCCAGGGAGTACAACCGGATCCTCAACGACAAGATGAGAGAGGGGGTCTCCAACCTCACGCGCCACCGCTATCTCACCTACATGGTGGGCGCAGACGACGTCTGGGAGGCGGTGCCGAAGCTCTCCCGCATAAAGGGCGACGTCATCGACACGCTCTCGCGCATCCGCTGCGAGGCGCACGCCCTGAACGGCACCGAGCGCATCGAGGCGATCCAGTCGCAGCTGCGCCCGAAATCACCCTTCACGTTTGACTGGGACAAGGTGAGCCCCGTGTCCAACACGAGGACAAAAGACCTCATAGCGCCAGCGCTCATCGACTTCAAGCCGCACGGCAGGGCAGACATATTCCGGGTGGACGACGCCTACGGCTGCGTGGTCTCCATCCGCACGTTCGGCTCGATGCTCGAAGACGACTACCTCGCCAAGATCATCGACCTTCCCATGCCGCTCTCGGTGAACCTGCACATCCATCCCATCGCGCAGTCCGACGCCCTCGCGCTCGTGAAGCGCCAGCTCGACTGGATGGACAAGGAGATCATCGACGAGCAGATGAGCGCTATGAAGAAGGGCTACGACTATACGATCCTGCCTCCGGAGCTGCGCTACTCCAAGGAGGAGGCCGAGGAGCTCTTGGACTTCCTTCGCAACAAGAACGAGCGCCTCTTCACCTACACCGGCCTCATCTACACCTACGCCGATACTGTTGATGCACTTGAGCGCCAGATCGACCAGATCGTGTCGATCGGTCAGGGCAACTCGCTCGGTATAGAGCCGCTCTACTACCGGCAGCGCCAGGCGCTGAACTCGGTGCTCCCCTTGGGCATGAACCACATCGACGTCACCCGCTACCTCACCACGGGCCAGATAGCCATGCAGATGCCCTTCGCCTCGCTAGAGCTCAACCAGGAGGGCGGGGGCTACTACGGGCAGTCCAAGCAGTCGGGCAACCTCGTCATATGCAACCGCAAGAAGCTCGCTTCCCCCATGGGGTTCGTCTGCGGCAAGCCCGGCTCCGGGAAGTCCTTCTCCGTGAAACGCGAGATCACCAATACAGTGCTCGCCTATCCGGAGGACGAGATCATCATCTTCGACCCCGCTGGCGAGTACGGAAACCTCATCGAGGCCTTGGGCGGCGTGAACGTCCGGCTCGCCCCCGACGCGGACACCGCGCTCAACCCCTTCGACCTCTCGGACGTGGAGGGTCGCGCGGACGCTGCCCAGCTCGCGTTCAAGATCGACGCGTTCCTGGCTCTCTCAAGCGCGATGATGGCGGAGTCCTCGGAAGGCCTTCCCGAAGCCGACAAGTCGATCATCACGAGATGCGTCGAGGCGGCATACTCCAAGTGCGCCGACGGGCAGGGCGTGCCGACGCTTTCCGACTTCCACGAGATACTGAGCGGCCAGCCCGAGACCGAGGCGCGAGACATCGCGCTCAGGTACGAGCGATACGTCACAGGCGCGCTCTCCTTCTTCAACCGCCAGTCCAACGTGGGCTTCGACAACCGCATCACCAACATCGATCTGCACGACCTCTCAACCAACATGCGGGTGTTCGGCATGCTCACCGCGCTTGAGGCGGTGCGCAACCGGATGTACGCGAACTTCGAGCGGGGCATCACCACCTGGCTCTACATCGACGAGGTGCAGTCGCTCTTCGGACACCCGACCATCATCGACTACTTCGCGAAGTTCTGGGCGGAGGGGCGCAAGTTCAACCTCATCTGCACCGGCATCTCGCAGAACACCTCCCACATGCTCACCCACGAGCGCGCCCGCACCATGGTGCTGAACTCGGATTTCATGCTGCTGCACAAGCAGGCGAGCCAAGACCTCGCCGCATGGGCGGACATGCTCTCCCTCTCTGCTGCGGAAAAGGAGTACATCGACGAGTCCATCAAGGCCGGAGAGGGGCTGCTCGTCGCTGGTGGCGCGCGCGTGCCCATCCGGGACGACTTCCCAAAAGGCGCGCTCTACGACCTGTGGAACACCAAGCCCGAGGAGATCGCGCAGCTGAAGCGCGCCCATGCCTTCGAGTCAAACGCAAAGAAAAGCCGAAGCTAGATGGATCCGAGAGAACTCGACAAGGATCGCTCCACCATCGCCGACATCGTCACGGCGGAGAAGGTCGACGCCGTGAACTCGGGAATCGTGAAAGACGACGAGGCCCAGAGCCTCTCCACGCTCGCGAGCAGGGAGGACGCCCTCGGCACGCGCCGCCCGAAGGAAGGCGCAAAGGGAAACCCCCGCAAGGCAAGGGCGGCGGCCTCCGCAAGCGCAGGAAATAAGCCAGCCTCGGCCCAGGGGCCATCAGAGGGTACACCACATGTGGCGGACGAGACGAACGGGCGGCTCAAGGTGCGCCAGGTGCTGGAGCGCCAGGCGGTGTCCGAGCTCGACGACACCGACGAGTTCGAGGGCGCGCAGGGCGCATACGACGCCGGGAAGGGCGCAAAGCGCGGCATCGCAGCAGCACGGGAGCGCAAGGCGAAGGGAGCTGTGCGCGCATCCAAGGGCGGCAAGGGCGCAGGGACCGCGAAGGGCAAGAGCGCCGGTGCCGCAGGAGCGGGCAAGGCATCCTCTGCGTCAGCGGCCCCGGGACAGGCCCGCGCGGCGCAAGCGTCCGCACAGGCAGCAGGCGGTGCCGCGAAGACGGCGGCATCAGCATCGGGCAGCACCGCCATCGCCGGTGCCGTCGGCGGAAGCGGGATCGCGACCGCCGGAGGCGTGCTCGCAGGCATCATTGCCTTCGTGCTCGTCGCGCTCCTCGTCGGCCAGATCGTATCGGCGCTTTTCGGGTTCTGGGACGCCGAGGACAAGAAGCGCTCCATGGAGGGGCTTCCGCCCTACATCACCTACGAGATGGTCGAGGAGGCCATACGCTGCCAGGAGGAGTTCGGACACCCCGCCGGGTGCACCATCGCGCAGATCATCTGCGAGTCCGGCCAGGGAGAGACCATGAGCCAGCTCGCGACGCGCGACCACAACCTCTTCGGGATGAAGTGGGCGTCATCTTTCGCCTCGGCACCGGAGGTGGCGGGCAAGGCCGGGTGGACGACACATGAGGAGTACACGCCCGGGCAGATATCCACGATCACCGCATACTTCACGGTCTTCAAGGGAGACGTCGAGTGCATACGCTTCAGGAGCCGCGTGTTCCTCCAGGCCGCCCACTACAGGAACAACGCCCTCATCAGGCAGGCTGTCGCAGAGCACTCCTCCGACAAGATGGCAGAGGGGCTCAAGGACGCGGGATGGGCGACGTCATCGTCCTACGTCGAATCGCTCAAGGCGGCGCTCGACGCGTACAACCTGCGCAGGTTCGACTCGATGACGGTCGAGGACCTTGAGGGCGGAGCTCTCTCGGCAGACGCGATCGTCGCCGCCGCCTACAGCCAGCTCGGCGTGCCCTACGTGTGGGGCGGCACCACGCCCGGGGTCGGCCTCGACTGCTCGGGGCTCACCCAGTACTGCTACCGGCAGGCGGGCATCGCGATCCCGCGAAACTCAGAGGACCAGGCGGCGTTCGGCCGCAAGGTCCCGGTGTCGGAGGCCACGCCCGGCGACATCCTGTGGAGGCCCGGGCACGTGGGCATCTACATCGGGGACGACCGATACATCCACGAGCCGCACACAGGCGCGGCCTGCACGATTGCAAGCGGCGCGTCGTACTTCACGAGCGCCATCAAGATCAGATAGGAAGGAAGAGGAAATGTCGAAGAAGAACAAGCTCATGTTCGCAGCCGCCGTCATCGCCGTGCTGCTGCTGATCGGGTCGGGCGTGGCACGATGCTCGCTCGCCCGCGAGGACGTTGAAAGCACAAATTCTGCCATCGAGGCCGTCGAGAAGGAAGGATCATCTGCGTCCCAGCAAGGCGCACCTGCAGAAGGGCGCACGGATGCGACGGCAGGACTGGAAGCGCTCGTCGGCACCTCCTGGACGGGCATAGAAGATCCCACCTACACGCTCTCCATCGTCAAGGGCGCATTCGTCGAGGCGAAGGACGGCCAGACAAACGTCACCTACTGGACGCTCGACACAGAAGAGGCGACCGACACGACCTTAACGGCGACCGTGCTCGCCTCGAAGTCGCTGACCGAGGCCGCAAGTCCCTATCTCGTTACCGTGGCCACCGAAGGCGCGGACACCGTTTTGAGGACTGATGCGCTCGCATGCTCGTACAAGAAGGTGCTCCTCGGCGAGAGGACGCTTTCGTTCATGGGCGTCACCTCCAAGCTGGAGGAGGCCATGGGGGTAGAGGCCGCCAAGATCGAGGCAGCCGTGTCCGCACGGGCGGCGGCGGTCTCGCCCAACGCCAGCCGTGCCATCTGGGACGCCGAGGCGTGGATAGACTACGCGAGCGGAGCTGCGACAACCACGTTCACGCTCGACGATGGCGCATCGACCATGATCTCGGTCACGCGCGCATCCGACGGCACAATCGAGGCGCTCTGATCCCGATGGAGAAGCTAGGAAGCCTCGTCTCAAGCAGACGGTTCATACTGGCCTTCGCGGCCGCCTTCGCACTCCTCTCGGCGCTCCTCATCCCGACGCACTTCGCATGGGGCTCGATCGCAGACGACATCAACGCATGGCTCTGCGGGGTGCTGCGCGACTGGTGCAACTGGATCTTCGCGGCGCAGACCGATGTCATGCGATCGATCGGCGCGAACGGCGTACTCTCGGCTCCCTTCGAGACGATGCTCACGAGCGCTGGCGACGTGTCGATGTACGACATCGCGCGCGGCGTCTGGCAGGTGGCGGTGCTGCCGATAGGCTGCGGGGTGCTCGGGCTCGTGTTCACCTTGAAGCTCATCGAGATCTCGCAGCGCATGGACGGTAACCAGTCGCTGCCGGGAGTGAAGGAGGTCGTGTTCCTCCTCGTGTTCTTCGCCGTGTTCCTGTTCTTGATCCAGCACTCCTTCGACCTCATGGCCGCTATCTACGAGGTGATAGGGCTCGCGATAGACCGCGTGGAGGGGTTGTTCGGGACGGGCGGCGCTCTCGACATGACGGTGGTGTCCATCGTCACCGGCGACGATGACCTGTCTGCTCTCTTGGCGCTCCTGATAGTCGCGATAATCAGCTGGCTCGTCGTGCTCATCGCCTACATCGTGGCGCTCGTCGTCTGCTGGGCGCGAGCGATACAGCTCTACATCATGGCGGCCTTCTCGCCGATACCGCTGGCGTTCCTGGGCTTCGACCAGACGCGCCAGATCGGTCTCGGGTACCTGAAGAGCTTCGGGGCGGTCTGCATAGCGGGCCTCATCATCCTGATCCTGCTCATCAGCTTCCCCGTGATCCTGGGCGGCATCGTCGCCGTGAACCCCGAAACGGGGACGCCCATCGACGCCATCGCGAACGGGCTCACCTACGCGCTCCAGTACCTCGCCATGTGCATCCTGCTCGTGCTCTCGCTCGTGAAGAGCGGTGCCTGGGCGCGCGACATCGTGAGCGGTTTCTGATGACTAGGACGATCTGAGAGGAGGTGGTGCCTATGGAATCGGGTGGTAAACGCTAAGGCAGAAAGATGCGGCGAACCTCCAAACAACGCCGCGCCCAGAGATCGACAAGAGATGCAAAGGAGCACTCACATGGAAGATAACAAGAAGAACGTCTACGTCACCGTGCACAAGAACTTCGTGAGGGAGAACATCGAGTACCCAGACCGCAAGACAGGCGAGACCAAGACGTTCAACTCGGTGACGCTGCCGAAGGGCACCATCATCGACGGAGTGGACGTCAGCTACTACCAGTTCACGCCCCTGTTCGTGAACCCCTCACGCTTCAAGGGCGAGAACTTCCGCGACATCCCGCTTCTGGCGGACAAGGAGGTCTGGCTCAAGAAGGACGCCCTCGACGCCGACGGGAATCCTGTCCTCGACGAGGACGGGAAGCAGGTCAAGGACATCGTCAAGGTCATGCCAGCACAGCTCAAGGAGGCGATCAGCAAGGGCCGCGAGGCCTACCTCGCCTCGCTCGACGACAAGGCCAGGGACGCCCGCGAGGCGTCGGCCAACCAGGACCGCGAGGCTCGCCGCGCCGAGCCCGTCGCGCGCTAAGGAGGCGAAAGATGAAAGACATCACTGAAGCAGCGCTCGCCTCCAAGGCCCTACGATGCATGCTCGCCGCGCTCATCGCCCTGGCATCGGCGCTCGGGACGCTCGGCGTCCAGGGCAAAAGCGCCTATGCCGCCGAGAGCGCGAACCTCACGACGGGCGGCAAGATCCACTACGGCGGATACCACACCACCTGGATGGAGGCCGACGGCGAGATGGCCTACTGCGCCGACCCCCAATCGGCAACGCCTTCTCCCGGCAGCTACGCCAAGAGCTCCATCGACGCCCCCTCCGGGCGCAACGCCGAGGTGGTGGCGGACCTCTGGTTCGCCTACGGGAGCCCCGGCTTCGATGCGAGCCTATGGCCGGACAAGTGGTACGACGGCACCGAGATGACGGCGTCACGCTACGCGGCCTGCGCCCACATCCTCGTGTCCGACACGTACACCTCCGACGGCTCGTACGCGCTCTACGGCTGCAACGCCGACTTCAAGAGCTGGGCTAGGAAGAACGTCATCGGCTTCGGTGCCGACGGAAGCATGATCAACTCGAACGCAACGGGACGCCTCATCGCCGCGAGAACGGCCGACGTTCCCTCGAACTTCGAGGCGTTCCAGCTCTACACCGGAGCTGGCACCCAGATCATCCTCTCGTTCAAGTATACCCCCTACGGCAACATCGACCTGGTGAAGGTCACGGCCAACGAGGAGATGTGCGAGGGCAACCCGCTCTACTCCGTGGAGGGCGCGGTCTACACCGTGTACCGCAACTCGGGCCTCACGGACGTGGCTGGCTCCATCACCACCGACGGGGACGGCTGGGGCATCTTAGAGGAGCTTGAGCCGGGCGACTATTGGGTGAAGGAGACCAAGCAGGCACCGGGGCACGCGATCGACCCGACCGTGTACCCGGTGAAGGTGGCCTCGGACGAGACCGCGCGCGTTAACGGCCAGACCGTCTCCGACATCCCGCAGTCAGATCCCGTCGGCATGCTCGTCGGCAAGGTCGATGCCGATACGGGCGAGAGCCGCCCGCAAGGCGACGCCACGCTCGAAGGCGCGCTTTTCACAGTGCGCTACTTCGCAGGCGACTACACGGATGCCGCATCAGCTGAGGCGTCCGGCGAGCCTTCTCGCACATGGGTCTTCGAGACCGATGTTGACGGATTCGCCTATCTCTCTGACGAGTACAAGCACTCGGGAGACCCCCTCTACTACCAGACCAACGGGGACGCTTCGATCCCGCTCGGCACGGTGCTCATCCAAGAGACCCGTGCACCCCAGGGCTACAACCTCGATGACGGGCACGGAGGAGACCCCAAGGTCTTCTGCGTTCGCATCACGCCAGACGGCGCTGTCGGCGAGAGCGTCTACACCTACAACACGCCGAAGGTGCCAGACACCGTGAAGCGCGGTGACTTCCGCCTCGTGAAGGAGGTGCCCGTGACGGTATACGACGAGCCCGACGGAGACATGCCCCAGGAAGTCGTGCGCGTGCTCGTTCCCGGCGTCAAGTTCGAGCTCTACAACGATTCCGAGAATGCCGTCCTCTCGCCCGTGACGGGCAAGCTCGTGGAGCCCGGCGACCGCGTGTGCACCATCACGGTGGACGACAACGGTCTTGCCACTACCAAGGACGACAACGCCAGCGTCAACGGCTGGAGCAAGCCTGCCGATTGGACGGGCGCGCTCGCATACGGCACCTACCGCGTGCACGAGGTGATCCCGCAAGATGTGGCAGATGCATTCAAGGCGGAGTGGGGAAAGACCCTGCTTCCCGTGGAGGATTGGAAGACTACCATCCGCGAGGAGGGCCAGTATCTTCCTCCGCAGCTCGTGAATGACCACATCCCCCAGACGCCGCTCAAGGTGGTCAAAGTGGACGCAGAGACTGGAGGTCAGGTCCCGCTTCCCGTGAGCTTCCAGCTTGAGGACCAAAACGGCGATCTCGTCACCTACACATCGCACTACCCAGTGGAGGAGACCATCGACACATGGACTGCCAACGAGCGAGGCGAGCTGACGCTGCCGATGCTCCTCGAAGAGGGCGACTACACGCTCAAGGAGGTCCAGGCACCCTACGGCTACGTGAAGGAGCTTGAGGGTAAGGCGTTCCATGTGGGCGCTGCCTACAACGGGTGGGACGATCCGCTCGTGATCGAGTTCGCGAACATGCCCCAGAAGGCCACCATCACTGTCGCAAAGACCGATTCCATCACAGGAGATGCGGTAAACGAGTCGGTATACATCGTTAAGGCGGCCGAGACCATCGCCACGCCCGACGGCACGATCCGGGCCCATGAGGGCGAGATCGTCGCCACGCTCACCACGGGCGATGACGGCAAGGCGACCACTCCTGAGTTCTACCTCGGATCCTACACGGTATACGAGGCCAAGGCGAAGGACGGCTTCGCGCTCGACGTCGTAGAGAAGACGGTCGCGCTCGAATATGCGGGACAGGATGTTTCGGTATACGACCACGAAGAGGCTGTGACCGACGAACCCACTACACCTTCTATCAAGAAGGTCGACGCGCTCGACCCTGAGAAGGCTCTGGCAGGTGCCAAGTTCCACGTCTGGAACGACGAGGGCACCTTCGACGAGGAGCTCGCCACCAATGAGAACGGCGTCATCTCTCTCGCATATGCCAAGCATGGTAGCTACCACATCCAAGAGGTGGAGGCACCAGATGGCTATGTCATCGCAGACCTCGACGACGAGGGCAACCCGACAGTGATCGATTTCAAGGTGAACGACCAGGGCATGATCGAGTGGGACGAGAGCGGTGCCATGGCGCAGTCGCACGAGTTCGAGCTTGAGAACATGCCAAAGACCATGAAGACGATAGCCGCGGATTCCGAGAGCGGAACGCACGAGAGCCAGGCTCGCGAAGACATCACGATCGTGGACACTATTCAATACACCGGCCTCATCCCCGGCAACGAGTACACTGCGTGCGGCACGCTCATGGACAAGGCGACCGGCGAGGCCGCGCTCGACGATGAGGGTAACGCCATCACCTCAAGTACCACCTTCACTGCCAAGGAATCGTGCGGGACGGTGGATGTGACCTTCATCTTCAAAGGCGCAACGCTTGCTGGCAAACAGCTCGTGGCCTTCGAGGCCATGGAGTTCGAGGGGGCCGAGTACATGGTTCATGCCGATATCGACGATGTGGACCAGACCGTGAGCGTCGTGGACATCGCAACCCAGGCACGAGACGGCGAGACCGGAACGAACGTGGGCACCATTGGCGAGAACGTTAAGCTCATCGACACTGTTGCCTACACGGGGCTCACACCGGGCAATGCATACAAGCTCTTCACCATGCTCATGGACAAGGAGACCGGAAACCCGACTATGGGCGATGACGGTTTGCCGATCGTCGGCACCACCGAGTTCACACCCGAGACCCATGACGGCACGATCGACGTCGAGATAGAGATCGACACGCGCGATCTCGCAGGACACGACATCGTCTTCTTCGAGAAGCTCTCCGATGCAGAAGAGAACATCATCGCCACCCACGAGGACATCGACGACGAGGGTCAGACTGTGAGCTTCCCCGAGCCTGAGCCTGTTCCCGAACCAGAGAACCCGGGCAAGGGCTATCCCAAGACCGGAGCCTTCGCCGAGGTCGATCCTGCGACGGCTAGCGTTGCTGTGATGCTGCTCTGCGGAGCGGCTGGCGCGACTTACGCCTATATCCGCCGTGCGCGCAAGCAGGCAGATGCCATTTCCGAGATGGAAAAGGAAGTGCTCGAAGCCTCCGATGAGGACTAGCTGAGAGCAGGCCGCTTGCAGACATACGCAATACCTTAGCGAAGAGCTAAGAATCGGCAGGGTGGGGCGCTCGCATGGCGTCCCACCTTTCTAATACGAGGAGCAACAGATGAAAAGAATAAGAGCTTTCGCAAAGATCGCAGGGGTTGTCATGGCGGCAATAATCACCTCCCTTGTCATCACAATAGTCTGCTCGCCAAAAGAGGGCAGATTGGATGTATCTCAGACAATCGAGGAGTTCCTCGACCAGGAGGAGTCTGGAAGGCAGATCGAATGGGACAGCCTCCCTGCAGAAGTTGTGGCCTGGATTGAGGTGCCAGGAACTAACATCGACGAGCCGATAGTGCAGGCAACTCCCGATGCGCCCAACGCTTACCTTTATTGCAACGTGTTCGGTCAAGGCAATTACGGAACGCCTTACATAGACTGCGAGTGTTCCTTGGCCTCCAACTTCGTGATGGTCTACGGGCACCACATGAGCGACGGTTCGGTGTTCGCGGACTTCGCTAGTTTCTCAGATGAGGCCTATGCACGCGAGCATAGCCGCATCATTATCTACAAGCGCAGTGGAGAGACATTAGAACTCAAAATCTTTGCGGTAGACATCGTGGACGCCAACAACGAGCGGATACGAATAGATAAGTCAGAGACGATTTCTGAAATGACGGAGAATGTCGATCTTCTATTGGATCAGCCCTCTGAAGCCGCGCAATTATTCGCATTTGCAACATGTTCGTACCAAACCAGCAATACTCGTACCGTAGTTTACGCAACTTTAAAGCAAACGATTAATGCAGATGGCTCGTGATCTAGTCGCTATCGCTGTCTACCATTCTTCGGAAAATAGATGCCAATAAAGCGCCCGATATGTTGTGCCAAACGGAGAACATTGCGCCTGGCACGGTCGCCAATGCCATGTTAGGAAATGCGGTGGCGGCAAGCGTGGTCGCCAATCCCGAGTTCTGCATGCCGATCTCTAAAGAAAGTGCTTTCTTTCGTGCAAGCGAAGATCTCGCGATGGTTGCCAAAAGATAGCCTACCGCATAACCCAGCAGATTGAGAAGGATGCAAGCAGCAAGGATTGATATGCCTGTTGCGAAGATCTGCTGCGCATTGTGAGAAACGACCGCCATAATAATGAGGCAAATCGCTACGAGAGATACGGTGGGCATCCCTTTCGAGACGGTTGCCGCTCGATTCCCTAATAACTTTCCAATCAAGAGTCCTAGAAGAATCGGCACGATGACCACTTGCACGATAGAGAGGTACATCCCAAACGCATCGACATTCATGGTTGTACCCAGATACGCCAAGGTAAGAAGCGGTGTAAGGATAGGCGCTAGCAAGGTGTTCACGGCGGTTATGCTCACCGAAAGAGCTACATCGCCTTTTGCTAAGTAGGTCATAACATCGCTTGCAGTCCCACCCGGGCATGTTCCCACCAAGACCAATCCGGCCATGAGCTCCGGACCGAATCCAAAAAAGGTGCCGATTAGGTAGGCCAAAAGGGGCATGAACGCGAATTGGCCTACAAAACCTATGACCACTTCTTTGGGAGAAGTGAACACGGAAACAAAATCACCGACCTTCATCGTAAGACCCATACCAAACATGACAATCATGAGCAGATAATTGATCCATGAGGTTTGCACCCAAATGCCCGCGACGGGAAAGAAGAGGCTTACCCCTGCGACGATGAGGACTACCAATGCAGTGCACCGTTGGATGTATTCGTTCACTAAATTCCTTTCACTTTTTCGGTCGTTGATGAATAGCCAGGAACTTCTTCGTATACTCTTGCATTCAGGATCCAGCTTACGCGATGTTAAACCCCTGATTCAGAATAGCAATCAAAGCACAATGTTGGACGCATGTGGATTCTGAGCGGATAATAGTGTCGTTGAAAACGACAGAGACGGCGGATGGTTCGTGACAGATAAGCAGAAAGACGGGCGATGGATCAATTCAACATAGCATTCGATGCTTATAGCGCATTTCTCTGTCTGATACTTGGCGGATATGTCCTCATATCCAGCGACCGCAGAGATAACGTCAACCGATGCTTCGTCGGAATCTGTGCGTGCAATTTGATAATGGCGGTCGGCGACATGGTGGCTTGGTGCTTTGCTTTACCGCTCGGCGAAGTAGAATATGCACTTGTACTTATTGGCACATTCTTTTTTTATGTTGCACCTGTGCCCTTATTTCTCTTCTTCACAGGATACATCGTCGCATTCATCTCAAAGCGCCATGAGGTAACGCACGATTACTTCAAGCTCTCAGTCGTGCTGTTCGCTGTCTATCTTCTTGGCTGTGTGGCATCTCTGTTCAACGGGATGTTCTTCACAGTCGACGCCGAGCATGGGTACATGCGAGGCCGGTATTTCTTGGCGGCGCAATTGATACCGGTCTTCCTCCATTTGCGCAATGCCGCGATTGTGGTTCGCTATCGATCATGCTTGAGTGCAAAGGAGCTACTTGGGTTCGCCTGCTACATAGCGCTTCCCATCGTCGCTGAAATCATACAGGTGCTGAATTACGGAGTCGCACTCATGAATTCTTTCGTGGCAATCGCGATACTCCTCGTGTTCCTGAACATCCAGTCCGAGCGTAAGGCGCTGCTCGAGAAGCGCGAGCGCGAGCTTGTTGAGGCACGCTCGGACATCATGCTCAGCCAGATACAGCCGCATTTCCTCTACAACGTACTGACCGGCATACGCGAACTATGTTCAAGTGACCCCGCCGAAGCGGTTGTGGCAATAGGCAGCTTCTCTGCATTCTTGCGTGAGAACATGGCTTCGCTTACGAGCAAGAGCCCCATTCCCTTCGAGAAGGAGTTGCAGCACACCGCCACATACCTCGACTTGGAGAGGCTGAGATTTGGAGAGCGCTTGCGCGTCCGCTACGACATCCAATCGAAAGGCTTCTCTCTTCCGCCGCTTTCCGTGCAGGCGCTCGCGGAAAACGCCGTCCGCCATGGCATCACAGTCAAAGAGGATGGAGGCGAGATCTGTATATCCACAAGAGAAGACGAGGCGTTCTATGAGATTTCTATCGTCGACGACGGGATCGGCTTTGATCCCGACCGCGACCTCGACCCATCCGCACACATCGGCATACAGAACGTCCGCAAGCGGTTAGCCGACATTAGCGGGGCGACGCTTGAGGTGAGAAGCGCGCCCAACCACGGCACGCAGGTGACGATTCGCATCCCTCGCGAATCAAATAAGCTAGAAGGCAATTCATGAACGTAATAGCAGTAGATGACGAGGAACTGGCTCTGAGAGCCAATTCTATCATTTTTTTGCTGTAATCAAAAGCGACAACCGAAGCGCCTCTTTGTGCAAGATACGAAGAATAATTTCCATTGCCACACGCAATATCCAAAATGTAATCCGCAGGATTAGGAGATAGAAGTTCCGTTACTTTGGGACGCACTACCTCTCTGTGAAATTCATTAGATTCGTCACCCATTGCATTATCCCAAAATTGTGCGTTCTCCTCCCAGATTTTTTTACTTTCCTCTGTTCCCATGTTCTCTCCCACTCCCCAAATTTGCTTTTTTGCTTCCATTAAATCTTCCTTACTATATTCCATTGTTACCCTCCATAACTTCTGATTGTTGCCGTCTTGACGATTATGTATCTTTACATTACCTTCTGAAACATATGGCGCACCTTGTCCAGGCGGCTGTTTGGACGGCGGGGCTGGATGACCGGCTGACCGACAGCGGCCTGATATCCTTTCAGCTCTGTAAGGCATACGCTCCGCCCGCTGGTGTAAAAGGCCAGATCAGTACGGTATGCCTGTATACAGCGGGCGGGAATCTCGCCAGTAAAGACAACTTCATCCTTTTTTACCTGGGCCGTTTCGATGGTGGCACAGTATTTCGGTGCATCATGATAAGCCCTGGAAAGGTATTCCTGGGGCGCATAGAGGATGAAGGAGAGATAAGGTTCCAGCAGCTGCGTCCCCGATTCCTTCAATGCCTGTTCCAATACAATCGGGGCCAATGAGCGGAAGTCCGCCGGCGTGCTGACCGGACTGTAATAAAGCCCGTATTCAAAGCAAATCTTACAGTCCGTTACGTTCCAGCCGAACAAGCCCTGCTCCAGCCCGTAACGGATACCATCCCTGACAGCGTTTTGAAAACTCTGGTTCAAGTATCCCAGCGAAACCCGGCTCTCGTATTGTACACCGGAGCCAAGCGAGAGTGGTGTAACAGACAGTCCTATGGATGCCCAAAACGGGTTGGGCGGCACCTCGATATGGATGGTGTGGCTGGCTGCTTTGAGCGGCCGCTCCATATAAATGACGGAGGGTTCCTTTACCACTGTTTCAAGCTTGTATTTTTCCGACAGCAAAGCGGAAACAACCTCCAACTGCACCCGGCCCAAAAAAGAAAGAATGATCTCATGGGTGATGGAATCCACTTCGCAACGCAAAAGCGGGTCAGTATCCGCAAGTTGCGTAAGAGCGTCCAGCAGCCGTTCTCTTTGCGCTGCCGTTTTCGGCGCAATCGTCGTCCGCAGCATGGGGAGGGGGTCCTCGCGCCACCTTTTACGAGGGAGCCGGGTTTGGTCCCCTAATACATCGTTTAACCTCACGCTGTCGCTGGGAAGGATAACAATTTCACCCTGATAAGCGGTGTCTGTCCGAACAATTTCCCCTTTGGATGGAATACGCATCTCTGTGATTTTCAGCTTTTCTCTCCCGGCCAGGGCCACCGTATCCCGCAGGCGCAGCGTTCCGCTGTATAACCGTAGATAGACACGCCGCTGGCCGCAATCGGTGTACTCAACCTTGAAAACGCTGCCGCATAGGGCGGCGCCCCCCTGTTCCCCAATCGGTTGGAACAGCCCTGTCACCGCATCCATCAACGGTTGAATGCCAAGGCCATTTTTGGCGCTGCCATGATAGACTGGGAACAGGGAGGCGTCTTGAACCCGCTGCTGTTCCTCCCGCGCAAGTTTTTCCCGGCTGATTGGTTCTCCTGCGATATACTTTTCCAATAATTCATCGTTATTTTCGATGACCGCATCCCATGCTTCTATGTCGGTATTTTCCTCCAGGACTATTTCCGGGGACAGCGACACCGTCTGCTTGATGATAATATCGGCGGAGAGCTTATCCCGAACAGACTGAACCACGCTCTGCAAATCAACGCCAGCCTGGTCGATCTTGTTGATAAAGATAACGGTGGGAATGTTCATTTTCCGCAGGGCATGGAACAGAATACGGGTCTGGGCCTGCACGCCATCTTTAGCGGAGATCACCAAGATGGCCCCATCTAAAACAGCCAAAGAGCGGTACACCTCCGCCAAAAAATCCATGTGGCCGGGCGTATCCACAATGTTAACTTTACATCTGTGCCACTGGAAGGAAGTGACTGCCGCTTGAATGGTAATCCCACGCTGCCGCTCCAAAAACATGGTGTCCGTCCTCGTTGTCCCTTTTTCGACGCTCCCCGGTTCTGAAATGGCTCCGCTGGCATATAGCAGGCTCTCCGTCAAGGTCGTCTTTCCAGCGTCTACATGGGCAAGAATTCCAATATTGATTATTTTCATGTGATTGTCCTCCCTTTACAGCCCCAAAGGGCATAAAAATCCCCAGCAGTAAAATACTTTTACCACTGGGGATTATAAGTTGCGGACATACACATATACAGCATACACCTGTTTGTGATTGCTGTTTTTGGGGATATGTCAAAATTGATAAGGCAAAAGTATTCTTAAATTGGGTACAAAAAACTAAGCCACTACAAAAGGAGCTATCATAATCCTTTGTTCCCACTATTTGATTATAGTTTTATTTAAGAATACCTTGCCGCATATTTTTTACTCCTTTTCTGGATTAAATCATTGTATCACATCAGTTTTAGGAAAGCAAGTACCTAAAAGAAATTTTTCTTCCCCTTATATGTAACAATCATACCGGCTTCCTAGCGTTCAGAATGTTTTCTGCTGTCTGCTGTGGTGTTTGGTTGGAATTGTCCAACCAAAAGCCGATCCGTGGTGTTGTCTGCATTTTACTAAATACAAATTCAATGTATACAGAAAGATATAAGGAGTGGGAGGGATTCCGCCGTAGTTGGCATTGTAGGAAAATCCAAAAGTTTAGATTTTCCCACAATGCTTATCTTTTGGTCTTTGGTTCGGAATAGTGTAGTGCTGGCGGTCTATCTCTTGTTTTCGGTTGCTTGCTTCCTTACCGTACATGAGCATTGGCCCCAGGCTCGATTCGCTCGAAGTCGACGAGAGCGGCAAGACTGTAACCATCACGGGTGCTCGATTCGGGTCTTCGCAAGGGCAGGTGGCTATGATCCAAGCAGGCCTGGGTGATGACCACACGGCATATTCCACAGCAATAAGCTCATGGACCGATAACGAGATCGCTTTCAGGATTTCTGACGAAGAATGGCTTTCGGGCACGGTCGAAGCAACAGTTTCTACCTCGGCTGGTAAGGCGGCGCGCCGCACTTTTTTCGTGAGCCCCAGTTATTCCGTGTATGAAAAAATGCATGCGCTTCCTCAGGCAGAGGGAGACGCTTACGAATATGACGATTTTGCAGACTGCGAAGCGGGTGGAATCCTACAGCCTTTGCAAGGATACCTCTACGCTCTGCCCAATACCGAGCCAGTTGAGGATTCACCTTTCGTTCGGGCTATGTGGCGCTACGACACGCAAGCTGACAGTTGGGAGAAGAGCGCTGCTCTTCCAGAACCTCTGGCCGATGCCTCGGCGGCTCTCTGGGACGGCCTTCTGATCGTGAAGGGGACGTCCATGGAGCAACTGGACGGCGGAGTTGCGCGAATTTGGAGTGATTCCAGTAAGGCTCAGGTGAAGATGTACGCCTTCGACCCGTCGGTTAGACAATGGAGCAGCATTTCGAGCGCGGGCGTCCAAAAGGGATCAACCATCATAAACCATGCGGGAACCTTGGCACTTGTGGGTGGAGACGAGGGCGACGCTAGCCGCGTCTCTTCCTATGATCTGAGCAATGGCTCGACGGGGCAAATCGCGACCCTCGCTGTCGAGCGCGTCAATCCGCAGGTTGTAGCAAGCGGTGATAGTTTATACGCATACGACGAATCCAATGGAACGATGGAGGTCGTGCGCGGAAACACTGGTACCTTGCTAGAAAACGCCTTCCCTGAATTTGCCCCCAACACGAATGCTAGGCGTGCCTTTGCTCCGATAAGGGCATGGTCAGATGCGGTGGAAGGTTACGTCGACAGTATAGCCATGGTCGGCCCGCTCTCTGCTGATGGGCAGGCAGACACCTACATCTTCTCAGAAGAGTCGGGTACGTTCGAGCCGTACTGGTCTAGATTGTCGGACGATAAGGTGTTCGAGCCTGCGGTAGCAGCCTACGATGGGCGCTTATACGCTCTTGCCGCATCGTTCGCCGAGCCAGATGGCCGCGTATTCAGGTCAACCGGCGTTGCCTCTGCTGATGTTCCGAGCGATGTATCGCGTGACGAGTCGGCATACAACTTGCGCGACGAAGGGTTGCTGACTCCTGTTCGCAACCAAGGGCAAACGGATACCTGCTTCTCGTTTGCGACAATGGCTTCCATTGAATCTTCTGTGCTAAGGAAAACGGGTCAGTCCCTTGAGCTATCTCCCTACCAGATGCTCTATTTCGAGCAAACGGGAAAGGAGGAGCGCGAGTTCAATCACACGGAGTATTTTGATGAGTTTGATCCGTATGGTGGCGGTGTCGATTCGAAACGTCTTTCAGCAAGCTTGGCCGCAGGGAAAGGGGCTGCTCTGGTCAAGGAGGGAACGAATGACGGCCCTGTGGCCATGGATGAATCTCACCGTTACGTTTCGGATGTGCGCTTCACTGATTCCATCCTCTTCGATGCAGGTTACGACAACCCCTATTGGGAGCAGACCGAAGACGGAGTTTCCAGGCAGGCGATCAAGGATGCTGTTAAGAATGACGGGGTCGTTGTCATCGAGTTCGCAAGTCGGCAGGATATGGGGAATTTCAACTTCGAGACCTCGGCATACTATCTGAGTCCTACGGCGGGTCAGGCAGTTGCCGACCATGCGACTGCACTGGTTGGTTGGGATGACACCTATTCGCGCTTCAATTTCAATGAGACGATGCGTCCGCACTCCGACGGCGCATGGCTCATCAAGAATTCCTGGGGCACTGAACAAGGAGACGAAGGGTACTTCTGGATTTCTTATGAGGACGCTTCGCTTGGTTTCATCGGCGTATTCAAAGGAGACCTCGGCCGCGAAAATGAGGCAATCTATCAAAATGATACCCTAGGTTGGTGCAATTCTCTTCGAACGGGAGACTCGAATGTCGGCTATGCGGCAAACGTCTTCACGAGCGAACGCGACGATGAAGCACTTGATCGCGTGACGATGTGCGCTACGGGAATCAACACGAACTATCGCATCGAAGTATATAAGAGACTTACTGATGAGCAGAATCCAACGTCGGGGGAGCTGGCGTCTACGCAAGAAGGCGTGGTGGCGCGTCCGGGGTATCACACCGCCACACTCAGCGCACCAGTGAGGCTATCCAAGGGTGATGTCTTCTCAGTGGTCGTTCGTATGGAAACGCCCACCTATGATTTCCCAATCGCAGTCGAAGCTTATACGCCCGACCCTGAGATGCCTGATGCGGTGCCGGTGCATATGGGCAAGGATGCGAACGGCAATGAAGAGGCAAGCTTCGTTTCAGCGGATGGGAAGAATTGGATCGATCCCAAGGGCTATGGTCAGGATATCGCGAGCAATGTTACAACTGCTCCCGAGGATTCTCCGACCATAGGTGCCTCTGGAGATGGACTGGAGGGGGACTCGGAGGGATCTAATGAAAGGATCTCAGGACGCGATCGTTACGTTACGAACGTGTGCGTGAAAGCTTTGACCATCCCTGCGAGCCAGCTTGTCGAGGAGCCGAATGACCTAGCTAATGCGGGAGGATCGAAAGATCAGGTTTCGACCGATCCGTATTTTGGTTCTCCTGCTGGCGGTTCGGGTTTGGCAGCAACAGGGGACGGCATGGCGCTTGCAATCGCTGCATTGGCGTTGCTTGCTGCTCTGGCCGCGCTGGCGCTTGCGTCAAGGCGTCGAATGAGTCGATAGGAAAGGAAATCGAGCTTGAAGAAGATCATGGGCAACCAGTCAGTAGGACAGACGCTCTTATCGCTGCTGATCGCGATGACGCTGATTGTCACCTTGACACCAATAGGGCCGACGACTGCTCATGCGGCGGAATCGCCCGACACTGCGCAGTTCGCTGATAAGGGCGATTTGATGCAGTTCAACACGAACGACGCTGATGGAACAGCAAAGGCAGCAAAGGTGTACTTTGGGCAAAACGGTCCTAGTGATGCACAAGCATGGTGGATCGCAGGCAGCCAAAGCATTGGAAGCCTGACCTTGTTCGCGGCGAGTCAGCTTGGGCAAACACAAGTGTTTCAGCAAAGCATGAACGCTATGCCCTATAACGCTGAGTGGGGTTGTGTGTATCAAGGCGAAACTCCAACAGAGGTGTTTCCGAATCATTACGGCGCAAGCAAGCTAAGAGAAGCTTTGCGAGATGCGGAAAGTTCGTTTTTTACAGGTGCAGAGCAAGCCTTGATGAAAACCTCGACGATATATACGAACGACACTAAGAACAACAGTGTTTATTCCACAATTCTACAAGTTGATTTCTCTATAATGACTTTCAGGAAGAGCCGATGCATGGCCTTCCTGCTGGCCGTTGCGGAATCTGGACACCGGCTCTCGGCAATTGTCTTCCAAGGACTTTTCCTATCATGCCACCGGATTCCGTGGCGCCCGCTTATCGCTCATAAGGTTGCTGCCCTACGCTCGTAGAATTCTGCCGAAGGCGGTGCGCCCAACGACTGCGCCAGCCCCATCGAGAGATCGGAGAAGCGTGAAGAGATCTGAAGTCGCGGCGTACGACGTGTTCTGCGGCATCGACGTCGGCAAGACGGGGCACTACATGGTCGCGCTCGACCGCGACGGCGACGACCCCCTCGCGAGAGGCCCAGTCGCGCAGGACGAGGCGATGATCCGCGAGGCGCTCGCGAAGGCGAGCTCGCTCGGGGAGCGCATGCTCGTGACCGTCGATCAATGCGGGGCGTTCGGGAGCCTGGCCGTGGCCGTGGCCAAGGACATGGGACTCGAGGTCGCGCACCTCCCGCCTCGCAAGTTCAAGCAGGTGGCGGAAGCCTACGGGGAGGACAAGACCGACGCGCGAGACGCGTTCATCATTGCCGACGTCTCCCGCAGCGCGCCGCGCCTCATCGAACCTGTGGGCGAGCGCTCCGAGATCATGGCGCAGATCAAGGTCATCTCCTCGTGCCGCGACGACGTCGTGCGCGAGCGGACCCGTTGCTACAACCGCCTGCACGACCTGCTGCACCGGGCCTGCCCCGCGCTCGACAAGGTGCTCAGCAAAGCAAAACTGCACAACGACCTCGAGATACGCCTGGTGGAGCGCTACGGCGGACCCCAGGGCCTGAGGCGCGCCGGCAAGGCGCGCGTGGCCAAGTGGGCCGGCGGCCTCAAGTACCGCAAAACGCGCGGCCCGAAGCTCGCCGAGACGGTGTTCGAGGCGCTGTCCGAGCAGACCGTGACGCTGCCCGCCACCGCCGTCATCGAGGGGCAGGCCAAGAAAATCGCGAGACGCGTCATCGAGCTCGAAGCCGAGGAGAAGGAGCTCAGCGCCGAGCTGGAGCGCCTCTCCAAGCAGGTGGCCGAGGTTGAGCTCTTGGAGAGCATCCCCGGCATCGGCCGCGTGTACGGCGCGACGATCGCCGCCGAAATCGGCGACATCGGCCGCTTCGCGAACGCCCACCATCTGGCCTCGTACGCAGGCGTCGCGCCCGTGAAGAAGGACTCGTGCACTATCAAGGGGAAGAGAAAGCGCAAGGGCGGCAACCGCCGCCTGAAGAACGCCCTCGTCCAGTCCGCAACCCTCGCAGCGTTCCAAGAAGGATCCATGGAGGAAGCCTACTGCATGAAGAAAATCGCCGAGGGCAAGACCCGCAGCCAAGCATGCCTTGCCCTGGCGCGCAGACGCGTAGAGGTCGTCTACGCGATGCTGAAGAACGGCACCTTGTACGAGCCGCCGACTGCGGCGGCGTAGCCAAGCAGAGCGCCCCGCTCCGCCTGCCGCTCCCGCATTATAGCAGGGGCCGGCCTTCTGCGCCCAAAAAGGCCTACCTCTTCCGCAACGCGGAGCCGTTTTCGCACCAGATACTTAGCCGTTGCGGAAGAGGTCTAAAACGCAATCAAATTATAGGTTGATAGGAAAACTGTATCCGGCTTATGGGGATTATGATCATGGTGCCGACGGATATATCACCGTCGGCGCGAACAGTGCGGACTCATTGAACAATGGTCTTCGCATAGATAATACGTATTGGGGAAACAGCGGCTATTTCTGGCTTCGTACACCTTTTGCAAATTATAACATCTATGCTCTGGCAGCGGCCTCAGGCAGATACGTGATTTCCGAGAACGTTGTTTATAATATCGCGATGAAGCCCGCCTTCGAGCTGGATCTGTCATCTGTCGCTTTTGCCTCTGCTGCGCCGTCGGCATTGTCCAACGGTGCTTTGGCGATTGAAAACGTGACGGGTGACGGTGCTTTTACTTTGAGGTATAAAGGGGTCGATCTTGGGTCCGCATCGATAGCTTCAGACTATTCAAAGGTTGATTATTCGAATGTTCCATCAGGCGCCTACCTGGTTGCGCAGAACAGCGACGGTGCATGGGCGCAGGCAGTCAGCGACATGGGCTCCGTTTCCGCCAGCGGTATGGGAATCGACAGCTTTGAGAATTGCAAGGTATGGCTGGAAAAGACGGAAGATGGCCAAAGGATGACCTACGCGACGATGGCGACCGAGACGACCCCCGAGCCCGACCCCGACCCTTCGCCGACACCCACGCCTGGGCCTTCGGTCAGCATCGTCGGAAAATGGGAGATCGGCGCCCTTAATACTGCTAATGTGATCGCTACGCTATACAGCGACGGATCTCTGCATATAAGCGGAAGTGGCGACGTGGCGTTTTCGACTCCTGATGCTCCTTGGAGTTCTCAGGCAGAGAAGATCAGATCAGTTACGATCGAAAGCGGCGTAACACCCTCATCCATGCGAGATTGGTTCTATGGTTGCACCGGTCTTGTCTCGGCTCCAACAATCCCTAGTGGCGTGACCGACATGAGCGGCACCTTTGCTCGGTGCGCCTCTCTTACGGCTGCACCCGAAATCCCGAATAGCGTGAAAGATATGAGTGGCACCTTCACGGGCTGCGCTTCTCTTACGACTGCGCCTGCGATTCCGAACAGCGTGACGAATCTGTCTCGATGTTTCTCCGGTTGCACTGCTCTTGCGGCGGCGCCCGACATGACGAATGCGATCAGCGTTACGGACATGAGCGGTGCCTTCTACGGGTGCACCTCGCTTACAAGCGCACCAGCGATCCAAGATGCTGTGACCGACTTGAGCATGGCGTTCGACGGTTGCACGTCCCTTGTTTCCGCACCAGACCTGTCGAATACGCGCAATGTGACGAACATGAGGCGAACTTTCCAAGACTGCACGTCGCTTGAGAGAGCGCCTGTCATACCAACTAGTGTTACGGATATGGCTGGCACCTTCGAAAATTGCACCTTGCTAAAGACCGCGCCTGATATGTCGAATGCGAGCAACGTCCAAGATATGACCCGTGCTTTCATGGGGTGCACTTCGTTGAAGGTCGCACCCGACTTGTCGAATGCAATCAACGTGAAAGAAATGACGCGAGCTTTCCATGGCTGCGCACTGCTTGAAAGTGTGCCATCGATTCCAAGCAGTGTTACGAACATGACCGGCACCTTCTATGAGTGCATCTCTTTGAGGAGCGTTCCTGCGCTGCCAGACAGCGCAACTAACCTGTTCGGCACGTTTTTCAACTGCGCATCTCTTGCAGCGGCGCCAAAAATTCCAGGAAAAGCAACAAATCTGAACAGCACTTTCCAGGGCTGCACTGCCCTTGTTGCTCCTCCCGATATGTCAGAGGCAAGCAGCGTGGAAGATATGGACGGCACTTTCTATGGCTGCATCTCTCTTGTTGAGGCACCGAAAATTCCAGATAGCGTAGTGAATGCAGCCTACGCTTCTTCGGGCTGCACGTTGCTCAAAGCTTTGCCAGCAATCCCGGACGGCGTGAAGAACATGCAGGGGACTTTTGCGGACTGTCCTGCCATAACGTCCATCCCGGATGGGTGGCACTTCCCGAGCGGTTGCACGAACAGCAAGAACTGTTTTCTTGTATCAGAGGGCGACAAGGTGACAACCTACTGCAGCCGAGCAGACTTCAATCAGCTTTCCCGTGCCTACGACTGGGAAGCGTCCAACCGAACGCTGACCGCGCGCTCCGAGAACCCTGGCGACCCTGATGGTCCGACCGTATCGGACGAGAGCGGTCAGGCTGGCACTGACAATGGATCGAATGTAGCCGATAACGCCGGCTCTTCGGCTGGAAAGAACGAACAGGATTCGAGGGGCGGCCTCCCGTCCACAGGCGACGGCATGCAGCGCAGCATACTGCTCCTTACGGCGATATCGATCATCTCCGCTGCAGTGTTGGTGCTTTCCTGGAGCAGCAAGCTGAGCCCCTATCGCGGCAAACATGCTCGAAAGTGAACTGAAAAGGACGCATCATCATGGCTAAACGCATGCTCAACAAACTACTTTGCCTAACTCTGATCTTCGGCACGATGCCCATGATGGCTTTTGCGATCGAGCCGCAATTGGACGGAACGGACGCAATATCTATACAAGCCGAAGCCTTGGATTTGGAAACCAACGATGCTGTCGTGAAGGTCAATGCGCTGATAGATGGGTTGCCCGACCCCGAAACGCTATCTGCTGAAGATGCGCATGCAATGGATGAAGCCATGCAAGCGATCTCCGATGCCATTAGTGCTATCCCAGAAGATAAGCGCGACGGACTGCATATGGATCGGTACAACGCAGTTCGTGAAGCGCTCGCTGGACCACAAGGCGAACCGATGTCAGCGATGCAGATATTCGTAAAGACCCTAACGGGAAAACATATAACTCTTGAGGTTGAGCCAACGGATCGAATAGAAGACGTAAAGGCAATGATCAGGGATAAAGAGGGAATACCAATCGATCAGCAGAGATTGATTTTTGCAGGAAAGCAGCTCGAAGACGACAATACCTTGCAGGATTACAGTATTCAAAAGGACAGTACGTTACATCTGGTCCTGCGCCATGCATGTCCCTTCGTAATAGAGGGTGGCACACTCGGCACTGATTACGACTGGGTCTATGACGCGGGCGCCGACTGGGGCGAACTCAGGGTCAAGATGACCACGCCTTTGACCATCTCGACGAACGGAGATGTCACCAACGCCGGGATCATAGTCGATGTAGGCAACAACAATGAAGACAACTATGCAGACATCACCTTTAATAACACAGCCATCGAACTTGACGGTCTTTCGGACGCCCGTACTGATAAAGCTGCTCTCCGTATAGCTTCAGGAGGCCTTTTGCTCAATCTGGCCGATGGCTCGACCAACTCGCTTTCATCGGGCGACGATCGCGCAGGTCTCGAAAATGGCATGCAATCTGTCGTCATTCATGGATCAGGAAGTCTCCGCGCCGCCAGCACTAACGGTGCTGGCATCGGAGGAGCTAACGGTCAGAGTGGAGGCAATATCTACATAAGCGAAAATGCAGTGGTCAAAAGCATGTCCCACAATGGAGCGGGTATCGGCGGCGGCAGCGGTGGGTGCAGCGGCGACATCTTGGTCAACGGTGGCACCGTAACGGCAATGTCTAGAGAGGCTGCCGGTATCGGCGGTGGAAAAGGTGCCCCTGACCCGTCACCCTACAGCGAGATAGCCATCGGCGAAGGAACTGTAAACGTCTCATCTGGCGAAGGCTCGGCTGCCATTGGCGCTGCTTATGGTTGCAAATCTGCTCGTATCAGGATCGGATCCCGGGTCTTTGGCCCTTGCTTGAGCCTTACTTCCCGCGATGGGTCTACCTATCTCGGAAACGGGGCCGGATACTCTGGCGATGCTGCCCACGTTGCGATCCAGGGCGGCTTCTTCACCTCGAATGGCGCGACGCTCGGCAATGGCGTTGAGGGAGGAGCGGCCTACGGCATCGCGCCTGCCTCAGGCTACACCGTGGTCGAGAGCACTGACGCAGCGACCAAAGACGAATACCCCTATGCCGTGGAGAAGTCCATGGCAGATGCATCGGGCAATATCGCCGTTCCCGATGGCAAGACACTGACCATCCCTGTCGGCAAGATGCTTACGGTAGCTGCGGACAAGACGCTGACTGTTGACACCGGCGGCAAGGTGATTTGCAATGGCACCCTCATCTGCTACGGTGAACTTCTTAACAATGGCGACATCGTCTGCAACGGCAGGATCGAAGTGTACGGATCCATATCCGGACAGGGATACTACTCTGGGAATGGAGTGCTTGCGATGGCGCCCACGATGTCTCTCGGCGCTGAGCGCGATGGCGTTTCCATAGATACCGCCAAATACGGAGCCAACACAAAGCTGGCATCAAAGCTCACATCGCCTTTCGTCTCCATGTTCAAAGCCGAAACGAAGAGCTCAGAGCCGACTGTCGAATTCTGGCTTGGCGAGCCAGAGAGCGGTCAGCTGCTCGGAACGTCGAGCGTGTCAGGTGACACGGTGGAGCTTGAGCTTACAACGGAGGCGTGGAGAAAAGGCGAATGGAAGCTCGGTGACAACACCATCACAGCCCGATTCGACGGAATGGCTGTCGATGAGCACCGCGAACTTCTCAGCACTACAGCAACGGCAAATATCAAAGTGGCGAAGGGCACGAAGCCCTCAGCTCCAGTGACTCCCACTGTCAAGACCGTCACTGCAGAGAGCATCACGCTTAACGAGCAACCCGCTGGACTTGCCAATGTGGAGTATTGTCTGGTGAAAAGCGTCGATGGAACGATTGCCACCCTGCCTTCCGGTGCGACCTGGCAGATGAGCCCTGTGTTCGAGTCGCTCGATCCAAATACGGCATACACGATCTTCTCGCGATATGCGGGAAATGAGATGTGTGACCCCTCGGAGGCAAGCGCAGGTTTGGGAGTCACGACTCCACGCAATGAAGGCGACGACAGCACGAACACTGGAGATGGCATTAACAACAGTACAGACGCTGGAGATGGCACCAACGGCAGCACGAACGCTAACGATAAAGTAAATCATCCTTCGAATGGTGGATTTTTGAGTGCCACAGGAGACAACTTGGCTATTCTGATGGGGATTTGTTTTTGCCTAATCGTACTGGCTGCAAGTGCTATGAAAGCCAGTTGGCATCGAGCTTCTGCCATCAAACGGGGCAAGCACGTAGCGCGATAACGGAAGGGCGAGCTGAAGAAACGAAACAACTTAGGCAGGCATGCAAGAAGGATAAGCGCCTCCCCTCATTCCCAATGGCCTCCTACGACCTTCTTCTCCCAATGCCCGTCTTCCGCATGGCTCACAGTGTCGTATCCAGTGATCTCGCGGCGAACCTCGCTGTGGTGCCCTGATCCTTCTCCAGCCTTCATATGAGCCTTCGCATGCGCGGAAGTGTTTCCCGTGACGTCCTGACCGCAGATGTTGCAGATCGAGACCTCGACAGTGGAGTAGACGGGAATGCTCTCGGTCCATGCCGCCTTGTCCACGACCCAGACCTGCTCGGTGTCCTCGACCCACTTCCTCTGCGGTGAGCTTTCCGTCGGGGCAGAGGCATTCGGTTTGCTCTCGCTCTTCGATTCAGAGTGCGATGAGATGGAGGCTGTTTGTTTCGATGCTGCAGAAGCCGTGTCGACAGAGCCATCGCCTTCAAGCGAGAACGTCTCATCATCTGCTGGCTCGGTTGCCTCTGTTTGCTGAGCTGCAGAGGCATCTTCCGTCTCGTCGGCCTCGACAACCTCCGGAGCATCGATGCTCTCGACGGATCCGCCTGCTGCGTCTGCGACGGCGCGGCTCGCTCCAATTCCTTCAGCACTTACATCGGCCGAGCAGGACACGAGCGCTACGCCCAGAGCCAGCATGATGGCTAGGACTGCGCAGACTGCTGCCAGCTTTCCCTTGTCGGTTCTGGTCAAATCATTGATCCTCATCTATCTCACCTTCCTACATGAAGCGGAAGACCGCTTTGATAAGCCAACGTACGAAACTACCAACCAACTTCATCCAAATCGCCCCATTCCTCTGCCTGTTCGTCCTCTTCCTTCTCGCGCACAGAGCTTTCCGCCTCGATCGAGGAGATGACGGCATCCACAACATCGGTCGGGATACCCGGCACCTTCGGACTCGGTTCTCCCGTCATCCGCTTGAGATACCCGAAGAGCTCGACAATTCTCGCATGCAGCCCCTTTGAGGAGCTTCCGATACATTCGTATGCGGCCTCGTCGAAGGCCTGAAGATCCACGAGCTCTCCGAACACGCGCTTCATGATCGCCTCGCCATCCACGACGACAAGCTCGACATGATCCAGCTCCTCGGAATCGGCGAGTAGGAACTCCCACCCGCGCTTGCGCTTAGCGGCAGGTGTCTCATCGCTGTTTTCATTTCCGTCTTCGATTGCCTGGTAGCTGTGGGCAGCCATCCAAAGGCCGCCTTCGCCGATCGTGTCGAAGCGCACCTCGAAGTTCGTGAGCATGTTCGTCTTGCCGAAAGGCGCGGCAGAGGTGAACGTCGTCGTGTCGAACACGTCAAGCCTCTGGTCGTCGTAGGTAACCTTGATTATCACCTGTCGCTCCTCTCTCGGTTGCGCCTCTGCTCGGCCTCCTGCGTCCTTGGCGCAAGGTGATGCTGATTCCCGCGCCTTCTCGTCGATGCAGGAGCCGTCTCGCCTTCGCCCCTCCTTGTCATGAGGCCGTTCTCGGCGACGTATACGCGTGCCTCGGCCAGACGCCTGAATCCCTCGCTGCCGAGCTGGTCCCTTCGGGCGAGGGCGGCCGCCCTCGCATCGAAATCCTCCAGGTAGCGGATGTCGAACTTCGCGCACGTCTCAAGGACGGCGGAGAGCCTGGAGAGGTCTTGCAAGTCGTTGAGTTCCACTGCGCTCACGGCGCGGCGTCGTATCTCGCCCTCGGTTCTGCGCTCGGGGTGGTAGGCCGACTGCCTCTCAAAGCGGCTCCTTAGCATCTGCTTGCCGAAGGTGAAGCCGAGCCTCTCGCCGGACACCTTCTTCGTCGGCTCGTCGGCGAGCGAGAAGATCCAGTCGTCGCGCCTGGCCTTCGAGGAGTTGTCGGCTACGTCGATGCCGAGACGCCTGAGAGCCTCCATGAAGTCGGTCTCGCTTCGGGACGTGTTCTTCGCGAGCGCCACGCGCGCCCTTATGTCGCCAACCCAGGAGTAGTTGCCGGAGCGCATGATCTCCTTCTCGGCGCGTCCGAAGTAGATGCCCTGCCGCGTGCGGGCCGTCTTGGGCTCGGTGCTCTTCTGGGACTTCTCGGGCATGACGTTCGAGAGTCCCGTGAGCCCTCGCTCGCGCGCCATATCCTGAAGCGCCCGGTTCAAGTCCTCGGGATGCTCGGTCTGCATCCTGTTTCCCGTGGCAAGATTCGAGCTGTTCACAACCACATGCGCGTGAGGAATCGAACCCTCGTTGTCATCGTGGTAGACGATGGCGATCTGGTTGTCGGGAAAATGTTCGAGAGCCCATGCGCAAGCGAGCTCACGAAGCGAGTCAAGATCGATTCCATCGTCGGGGTCGGGGGATATGACGAAATGCTTGAAGGTCCTGGCGCGCTTCCCCTTCCACGGGGAATCGTGGCCGAGGCTCGCCCTCATGGCATCCATCTCTTCGTCCCATCTCACAAGATTCTTGGCTTCTTGAGGATCGTTGCAGTTGCCCCTCTCGTCCCAACTGAGGTTGAACAGGTCTTTGGCCAGCGCCCTGTTCTTCTTCTCCAGATATCGCCTTATGCCGACCACCGACCCATGGCCCGCTATAGGTTTCAGAATGGGCATCGCTCACGCCTCCATGATCGTCGAGCACTGGAGGCGCGCCAGCTCGTAGACGATCCGTTCGGCGTTCTCGTTCACCGCCGCTAGCTCCGTCTCGATGGTCTCGGCCTTGGGTGCGATGAGCTCGGTGGTCGCCTTGCCGTGGACGATGTAGTAGTTGATCGAGTTCATGGCATGTACGGCCTGGTTGTAGTGGTAGCCCCAGCGCGTGAGCTCCCGCGACATCTGGCGCATCGTCTTCCTGTCGATGACGACGCCGTCGGGGATCTCGCCCTCGGCGGCCTCAGCGAGCATGGGTATCCGGATGAGGTAGCGCAGGTACTTCGACTGCGAGAGCTCAGAAACGCGGCAGCGTTCGACGAGCTTCTGGTAATCGTCCTCCGCGAGGCGGAAGCTCAAGGTTCTGGTCTTGTTCATGGGGTTCATAGGATTACCTCCTAGTGCTTTTCGAAAATTCGTATAAGGGGCGCGGGGGATCCCCCGCCAAGCGGAGGAGAAGGGTGCAAGGCCCGAGCGCCTGCGCTTGCCAGATCCCCCGGGAGTTGGCGGAGCGGAGCCCCCACGCGGCTCAAGCGACATGACTGCTCCATCGCCTCCCGGGGCAAGTGCTATTGGCGACATCGAAGATGTAATACGCCAATAGGCTACTTGCTGGATTCGGCGTCTAAGCGCCGATAAGTCCCAAGGTGGTCACTTAATGCACATCTTCGAGATTCGGGCGCTTATCCGCCGTATCTCAGCGACTGCTTCGCAATCGGCCTTCGATGGCCTTCCCTCCATCGAGGACATGTACGAGCGGAGGTCGTCGAGGATGCGGACGAGCCTCTTGTCGCAAGGGCTCTCAAGTTCGAGCTTGCGCTTGAGGTACTCGGTAGTCTCCTTCTTGGAGAGCCCTGCGGGTCGGCTCACGTAAAGGCGCGTCTGCTTCTCTCTCGGTAGGCCTTTGAGTATCTCGACGCTCGATGCGGAGAGCCGTCCCTCGTCAGCCTCGATGGCCCAGTTCCTGGAAAGGTCGCTCTGGATGGTCTTGGCCATCTTCTCGTCGCGTAAGATCGTCCTTCCGGAGACGGCCTTGCCGGTCTGCTGCTCGATCAGCTCCGCCTTGATGTCCTCGGTTCGCTTCCCCTTGAGCGACGGGTCTTCCGCGCGGAGCCGCTCCGCCTCGATGCCGAGGGCCTCCGTCGCGTATGCCCTCTCGGTCACCGTGAGCGAGCGCACGAAGTAGTTCGCCGTGTGGAGGAGCGTTATCGCCTGGGCGTCCGTGATGCCCTCGACGATCCGGCAGGGAATGCGCGAGAACGCGTCGTCGTCTTTAGCGAGGAGGCGGAATGCCTCAAGGCGGCGGTGCCCGGAAATCATCTGGAAGCCGCCGTCGGCAAGCCTTCTCACGAGCGGGAGGTCGGTGAGGCCGTCGCGCTTGATCGAGCTCGCAAGCTGCCTTATGGCAGAAGCGTCCATCGAGTAGGCGACGTTCGCGGGATGAGCCGCGATGTCTCCGACGGCTATCTCAAGAACAGGGAAGCGTTCGCGCGTCTTTGACTTCTCGTCCAAGAGCCCGGAGATCGAGAACGCCTTGGCGACGTCGCTAGTCGAGCTCATTGAGAACCTCCTCAGCCAAGGCCGCGTAGTCGCGCGCAGGCCTGCTTCCGGGCTCGAACGATGACACCGGCGTCCACTGCCAGCTTCCCTCGCCGACCTTGGATGAGGCGTGGATCACACTTGAGAACTGCGTGTCGGGGAAGAAGCGGTCGAGCACCTCTGCTCCCGTCCTCTCGGCTTTGGTCATGCGGCCGGGAACGCAGGTGCGCAGGATTCGGTACTTGGGGCAGGGCATGCGAAGTGCCTCGGCGATGGATTTGGTTGCCTCCACCGTGAGCGCCGTGCCCCGCATGACCGTGGAGTCGAGCTTCACCGGGATGACGACGATGCCGCCGTCCGCAGCCGCGAGGTACGCGTTGAAGGCCAGGCGCTTGAGCACAGGAGAGCAGTCGATGATCGCGATGTCGTAGGTGTCGTCGGCATCGTCGAGCGCGAACTTGAGCCTCTGCTCGCGCAGCAGCAGCTCGTTCTGGTCGACGAGCTCGATGGTCGACGGGATCACGGAGAGGTTCTCCGTTCCGGTCTCGAAGGCGAGGTCGGCGACGGAGGCCTGCCCGTATAGCAGCTCTATGGAGCTTCGGCCCTCCGTCTTCGCCCTGTCGTAGAGTCCGTAGTAGTCGGTCGCGGAGGCCTGGGGGTCGAGGTCGATCAGGAGCACCCGGCTGCCAGCATCGGCGTAGATGCTGGCGAGGTTCACGGCGCTCGTCGTCTTGCCCACACCTCCCTTGTAGTTGGAGATGGCTATGGTGCGCATGCTTGTCCTTTCTCCCTTGCATCTCGCGCCCGCAGGTTGGAGGTTGGGCGCTTCATGTGGATATGTATTACATTCGGTATAGTACCCTAAAACAGTTCACTTGTGAACTGTTTTAGGGTACTTTGCGATCGCTACCACCATGCGTGGTAGAAGAGCTCGTCCTCCTCGCCGGTCTCCTTGAGCACGTGCTCCAGCATGCTGATCGTCTGGTCGATGCAGTCGGTGTAGTACTCGTCGCCGTAGCCGAATGCCCCGAAGAAGAATCCCTCCTGCACTGGGAGGAGTTTGGGTGCCAGAAAGCGGTTTCCTTTCACGAGCTTGCAGTCGTCCATGAGGCATACGAGGTCTTGTCTGCAGACCGGGTAGTACTCGCAGTTCTCGATGTATCCGTCGGTCGTGTTGCGCTCAAACCAGCCGTGGATGTGGTTCGCCTTGCGCCAGTAGGCCAGAAGCTCGTGCTCGGCGTTTCCGCCCTTGGCTCTGCGGGTGAGGTACATGTCGAGTCCCATTTTCGTGCGTCCTTTCAATCGTTGCTGGATGTCCCCGGGATCCCGCCCGGGCCTTGCGACCCGGACGGGAGCGGGTGTCCTCCTCTGGAGGAACGGAGGTCGTTTATTCCTCCGAGAGGCCGTAGCTCATGGCGTTGATGTGGTGGCGGATCATCGCCCTGTCCTCGCCGACGACCGTTATGGCGACGACGTCGAAGCGCACCGCGCAGTTGCAGATGTCCGGGTTCTTGGCGAGGTAGCTCATCGACATGCGCTCGAAGTCATCGCGCTGCATGGTGGCCTCGTCGAAGCCGAACCCCTCGACCCTTCCGTCGCGCCCCTTCACCTGGACGAAGACGATTGAGTCCTCGTCGTCGGCGACGATGTCGAACTTCCCTTCGCCGTCCGGGCATTCCCAGTTCGCATCGAGGATTTCGTAGCCCCGGCGCTTGAGGAACATCTCTGCCGCGTCCTGTACGTGCTTGCTGAATTCCTTCATTCGAATCGACCTCCAATTCGTCTTCGGCACGGCCCCTTTGGCCTGCCTTGTGAGGCGCATGGCGCACGGCGTCGCGGCCGTGCAAGGGAGGAAGCGAAACGGCGGATCGAGGAAGCATCTCTGCCGTGCTGGTTTTCCTATTTGTTTTCGGGGTCGTAGGAAATGAGTTCATCCCTGAAAAGAAATTGGAAAAGCATCGCGGCCCTTGCGCGGCAACGAGCGGCGCTGTGCGAGGGTGCGACGTTCAAGGAAGGCGAAGGGGCATGTGCGAGATGCGGAGGTTGCGTCTATGAAGGAAACAGCACGCCCGCGTGGGAAGACGCTCCGCCCGGGCGGAGAAGTTATGCGAAAAAGGGACACCCGGAACGGAGGTTCGAGATCATCGCTTAGAATGAGTAATCAACGCATGTAATACAGATGGGGCGCAAGAGAAGGGACAGGGATCATGGCGAACAACAGCAAGTCCAAGCTGAAGCTGCTGTACCTGAAGCGCATCCTCGAAGAGGAGACCGACGAGAGCCACGGGCTGTCTATGACGCAGCTCATCGATCGCTTGCATGCCTACGAGATACCGGCGGAGCGCAAGGGCGTCTACCGCGACCTTGAGACGCTCAAGGAATTCGGTCTCGACATCCGCACCTACCAGAGGAACCCGGTGCAGTACGCGGTCGTGAGGCGGGACTTCACACTGTCCGAGCTGATGCTTTTGGTGGACGCTGTGGAATCGTGCAAGTTCCTCACGAAGAGCCAGTCGAGGTCGCTCACCACGAACCTGAAGCTGCTCGCGAGCGACCATGAGCGGGCGCTGCTCGATCGGCGGATACACGTGCAGGGAAGGATCACGTCCAAGAAGGACGGGGTGTTCGGATGCATCGACGTTTTGCATGACGCCATGCGCCAGCACAAGAAGGTCTCCTTCATGTACTACAAGTTCAACCTCAAGGGCGAGCGCAAGGCGACCCACGACGGCAAGCCGCATGAGGTGACGCCCGTGGGCATCACCTACTGGGGTGGCTATTACTATCTGACCGCGTGGAACGACGATCATGAGTGCATGACCGAGTTCAGGATAGACCGCATGGAGCGCTTACGGGTGTCCCAAAACGCGGCAACGCGGAACGACGAGATCACGCATCATACATTCGACGGAGACGACCACGAGAGCTTCGGGCGCTTCGGAGGGGAGCCCGTCACTGCGACGCTCCTCGTCGACGGTGACAAGGTGGAGATTATCATGGATCGCTTCGGCGATGCCGCTGAGATGTACGAGCACGACGATGAGACCGCTAAAGCGATCGTGAAGATCCGCAAGTCCGAGCCGTTCTTCGGCTGGATTGCGGGGCTCGGAGGCACTGTGAGAATACATGGGCCGAAAAGCTTGAAGAAAGAGTACAACGAGTATCTAAAAGGCTTGATAGAGGAATAGAGGAAGAGAATCCATGCCCTCAGTAACACAAATTGTTGGAACGGCACATCAGCCTAGGAAGGGGTATTTGCCCCTTTCGAAGTTTGACATGATCCAATATGAAGATAGTCGAGTCGTCTCCGGGAACTACAACGTCCACCCGTCTCTGGTGGGACTCGCGGTCGATTACGGCACGAGACTCATGCAGGGAACGGCTCCGAGGGAAGTGTTCTCAGTTGCCTTGGCAGGTGCATCTTTAGTGGGGGCGACAAACCAAGCCGAGGAACTTATCTCCGATCTCAGTGAGAACTTCAGCGTTGGGGCTGGCATTTCTCCACAGGGGATCGTTGACATCTGCAAGCTGTCGGGATTCGATTCCGCTTTCAGGGCGGGGTTCAGGGCCTATAAGCCAGTGTCCGAGATCAAACCCGACGATCAGACCGTATCTGACATACAAACGCTCATAGAGCGCACACTCGAATTCTTCTCAGAGAACGGTCCCGTGATCTCAAGCGGCTTCACCTTCAGCGGAGGCTATTCCGACAGCATCGAATCAGGTGACGCCGATTACCTCACGCCCGACACCATATGGGATCTCAAAGTGAGGAAGGCCCAGCCGAACAAGAACTCGACCCTCCAGGTGCTTCTCTACTACCTGCTGAGCCTCCATTCGGAACAAGAGGAGTTCAAAGGCGTCACCAAGGTGGGCATCTACAACCCCTATCTCCAGTGCGCATGGGTGGTCGATGTGCTCTCGCTCGAAGAGTCGATGCTCAAAGAGGTCGAGGAGAACGTCCTCAAACTTCAGGGCAAGCACTATCCCGATGCGGCAAGCGTGAGGTTCGACCAGTCCTCATCGCGCATGATATACCAGGTGATCGACTGGATCAGGGCGTCATCAGAAAGCGAACGGGAAAAGGGAGACAAATTCGAGCGCGCTACCCGATTCTATCTGGAGCATGACCCAGTATACAGCCAGAGGTTCAGCCGCGTATGGATGTGGAAGGACGCGCCGACGAACGACGGCATAGATATGGGCATCGATCTCGTCGCCCAAGACGCGGAGGACGGAAGCTACTGGGCGATCCAATGCAAGTGCTACCAGAAGGCCACGTTGGACTACAACGATGTCGCCACGTTCTACGGCAAAACCGGTGCCACGGATCAGTACAAGCACAACATGATCGTCACGACCTGCGCCGATTTCGGACCAAACTTAAACAAGATAGCCAAGCAATGGGACACCGTAAGGCTATTTGCTGATGGTATGGCGCAATCCGAGGTGGACTGGGACGCCTTCATGGAAGGTCGCGAAACCATGGAACGCAAGTTCAAGGATCCGTTGCCGCACCAGCGCGAGGCCATCGATGCCTGCATTGACGGTTTCGACGTACATGAGCGCGGTCAGCTCATCATGGCGTGTGGCACGGGAAAAACCCTGACCTCCCTTAGGCTTGAAGAGGAGCTGCTCCCGGAAGGGTCGGTAGTTCTTTTCCTGGCTCCATCGATTGCCCTCGTCTCGCAGACTATGAGGGAATGGGCCAACCAGTCGAAGCGCCCTATGCGCTGCGCAGTAGTATGCTCGGATGCCAAGGCATCCAGCACTGATGGCGATACGTGGGAGACATCGCTCTCCGACATCCCGTATCCCGCTACCACTGATCCAGACGACCTGTACAACCAGATATCGAAGTTCGACCGCAAGTCTGGGGTCAACGTTATCTTCTCAACCTATCAGTCTATCCAGGTCGTATCGGACGCGCAGAGAAAGGGACTCGACCCCTTTGATCTGATCGTTTGCGACGAGGCCCACAGAACCACCGGTGCTTCCGAGATCGTGGACGATCTCAAGAATCAGAGCGAGTTCACCAAGGTCCACAACAACAGACTCGTATCAGCGAAGAAGCGCCTCTACATGACGGCGACTCCCAAGCTCTATGGCGACAACGCCAGAAGGCAAGCTAAGACGGAGAACTACGAGATCTCATCGATGGATGACATCGATAAGTTCGGTCCCGTCTTCTACCGCCTTACGTTCGGGCGTGCTGTGGACGAGGGTCTTCTCACAGATTACAGGGTGATCGCCCTCACGGTTTCCGAGGATGTCGTGAGCGATGTCTACCAGATGGCAATGGCGCAGGAAGATGGGTTCGAGATCACCGATGCAGCGAAGGTCATAGGGTGCTGGAAAGGTCTAGCCGATCAAGGCAAGGGCGACGAGGGTGTAGCTCTCAAGAACGCCGTCGCATTCTGTTCGACCATCCCCGAATCGAAGCGCATGGCAGAGTATTTCCAGCAGACCGTGAACGCGTACCTCGAATATGAAAACGAGCAGGGAAACGAAGTTCCCCTCCTGGAATGTCGCGTCGACCATGTCGACGGCACCATGGACATGGGCCTGCGCAAGGAGAAGCTGCGTTGGCTAGCTGACGTCGACGATCCCGACGAGGACGGCGGCGAATGCCACGTGCTGTCAAACGTCCACTGCCTCTCGGAAGGCGTGGACGTCCCGAATCTCGACGCCATCATGTTCCTGCAGCCCAAGAAGTCCCGCATCGAGGTGGTTCAGGCCGTCGGGCGCGTCATGCGCCGATTCGAGGGCAAGGAATATGGTTACATCATCCTCCCCGTGGTCATACCTGCGGGAATGACGCCAGAGGAGGCACTCGACAACACCGACGCCTTCAAGGTCGTCTGGGAAATTGTGCAAGCTCTCAGAAGCCACGACGAGAGGCTTGACGGCGCGATCAACGGGCTCGAATACGATCCAGCCACCACAGCTGTTGTGGACGTCATCAACATCAGCAAGGATCAGGCCAAGCCTCCTTCTGAGCATGACGGCAAAGGTGATAACTTGCCAGCAGAGGATGCCGAGACCGGCGAGCAAATGAAGATATTCTTCACGGATCAAGAGCTGCAAGAAGCGGTCAATGCGGTGCTCGTCAAGAAGTGCGGCACAAAGGTATATTGGGAAGATTGGGCAAAGGATATCGGGCAGATCGCCAAACGACACATCGAGCGCGTAGGCGAGCTCGTCCTAAACGAAGGTCCCGCATCAAAGGAATTCGAGTCATTCCTCAAAGGTCTGAGAGACTCCCTGAATAACGGTATCACTGAGGATGAAGCCGTCGAAATGTTGGCCCAGCATATGATCACGCTCCCCGTATTCGAGGCGCTCTTTTCCGGAGCCGAATTCGCTTCTTCGAATCCTGTCTCTATCGCCATGGAAGAAATGGTGGATACGCTGAGGCAGTATGGTATAGAGACAGAAGGTGAGAAAAGGGAACTCGCTGAATTGTACTCAAGCGTCAAATTAAGAGCTGAGGGCGTAAAGACCGATGGCGGACGGCAGAAGATCATCAAGGAACTCTACGAGAAATTCTTCAGTCAGGCATTCAAGGCGACATCCGAGAAGATGGGCATCGTTTACACGCCGAATGAGGTTGTGAACTACATCCTGCATGCTACTGATCGCCTGCTGCGTAAGGAATTTGGACTGAGCCTGGCCAACAAGGGGGTGAACATACTCGATCCCTTCACGGGCACTGGCACCTTCATCGTGAACCTTATACAGGACGAAGAGCTCATGCCGACGGACAAGTTGCCGATGAAGTACCGTAGCGAGATATGGTGCAACGAGATACTTCTGCTTGCCTACTACATAGCGACCATCAACATCGAGTATGCCTACCATTCACGCGTCTCTGGGGAGTACGTACCTTTCGAGGGCGCAGTTCTGACGGATACGTTCCAGATGTACGAGGAAGGCGATCCGCTCGACATTGAGATGTTCGTGGACAACACGGAGCGTATAATCAAGGAGATGGAAACTCCCATCAACGTCATTGTGGGGAATCCACCTTATTCTGCCGGTCAAAAGAACGAAAACGACAACGCAAAGAACCTCTCGTACCCAACGCTGGATGCGAAGATAAGGGCGACCTATGCAGATCGTTCAACAGCAACCCTTAAGAACTCGCTGTACGATTCGTACATCCGGGCATTCCGATGGGCGTCTGACCGCATCGGAAACAGGGGCATCGTCTCCTTCGTCACTAACGGTGGCTGGCTCGACGGCGGCTCTACGGATGGATTCCGCAAGACCCTCGCCGATGAGTTTAGCTCGATTTATGTGTTCAATCTGCGTGGTAACCAATACACGCAAGGTGAGCAATCTCGGAAAGAAGGAGGTAAGATTTTCGGATCTGGATCACGCGCTGCAATTGTCATAACTATGCTCATCAAGAATCCGAACTCCGAGGAACGCGGTGTTATTCACTACCACGACATCGGTGATTACCTCACACGGGAAGAGAAGCTCGCAATAATCAAGGATGCTGCTCAAGACGATGCTTTTGAATGGGATCGGATCGTCCCGGATCGGCATGGGGATTGGCTCAACCAGCGTGACGATTCTTGGTACGATTTCGCACCCCTCGGAATCGAAAAGGGCAAAGAACCACATGGGATCTTTATCAATTGGTCAAGTGGCGTTAAGACAAATCGCGATCCTTGGGCAGTGAATTACAGTTTCTCCGAGTTGGAGCGCAACATGTCCAGAATGACGGAAGCATACAACGAGGAGATCGATAGATGGCTAGCATCTGGCAAACCGAAAAACATCGATGCATTTGTTGATTCAGACGAGACACGGATCAAGTGGACTCGAGAACTAAAATCAGATCTCGTTCAGCAAAAGAGAGGTACTTTCTCAGGAGATGCTATTCGGGATACAGCTTATCGTCCGTTTTCGGAGCAGTACCTCTACCTAAGCCGCCAAATGAATAACTGTGTTTATCAAATACCGCAGATTTTTCCTGAACGGACAACTTATAACCTATGCATTGGGGTATCAGGACCCGGCAGTAAGAAAAGCTCTTGCTTTATCGTAGACAGCATTCCTAGCTACGACTTGATTGAAAAGGGACTTTTCTTTCCTATGTATTGGTATGAAAGAAGAAATGAGCTCGGTGGTCTTTTTTCTTTTGAGTCAGGAGAACCAGAACGGCGTGATGCTATTACTGATGAGGCGCTAGATGTTTTTAGAAAGATTTATCCGCGCGCTTTTGATGCGCATGGTAAACAGGCAGCTCGTACGAAAAAGCATGGCGGAGTCGAGCTGACCAAAGAAGATATTTTCTACTATATCTATGGCATCCTTCATTCTCCTGAATATAGGAGCAGGTTCGAAGCAAACCTGAAGAAGGAACTACCTCGTATTCCACTTGCAGAGGACTTTAGAGCATTTTCTTTAGCGGGTCGAAAACTCGCGCAGCTGCACCTAGATTACGAGAACGTTCAACCATATCCTTTAACGTACCGAGGCAATCTGGACAATCCCGGTCGAGTGCAGAAAATGAAATGGGGCAAGCGCAAAGATCCAGAAACGGGCAAGAAGGTGGATGATCATACGACGCTCATCTATAACGGGAACCTGACCTTTACCGACATTCCAGAAGCTGCCAATGATTACAAGGTAAATGGACGCAGCCCGCTAGAATGGTTAATAGACCGTTATCAGGTGAAAACGGACAATGCTTCGGGTATTGTGAACGACCCCAACGACTATAGCGAAGATCACGCCTACATCAGTGGCCTAATCCCTCGTCTTGTGACTGTAGCTATGGAGACACAAAGCATCATTAGCCTTCTGCCTCCTCTTAACGAATTAGAGCAACCTGCGAATTGGCCTTTTGCTTGGCAAACGGAAGAATGATTCCAGCAACAGCCGTCCGATAAGACACAGGAAAACAACAATGATTAAGAATGTTAGTGACCCATCTATTGCAAATATCCTATCGACCGATGCTTCAAAGGTCTACTACATACCAAGGTATCAACGTGAGTACACTTGGGGTCAGCGTGATTGGTCCAACCTCTATGATGATATCTTTGACAATGACCCGGGATACTTCCTTGGTTCCATAATCGTGATACAAGGCGAGATAGATCCAAAAACCAACGTCATAGATTTCGAGGTCATCGATGGGCAGCAGCGACTTACGACCATAAGCCTACTTCTATGTGCTCTATATGCAAGGATTAACGAACATCCTGACGCTATAGATGAAGATATTAGTTCGGATGATGTGAGGCCACTGCGAAACAGGCTTATTCTCAAAGCAGACAAAGGAACGAGTCGTGTTGTGCCCCAGGTTCAAAATCACGATTTAGAGGACTATCGATGGACATTAAAAGAGCACGCTGGGCTCAATGTTGTGATGCAAAAGCCTAAATACTATGGGGTTAGAAAGATAGCAAAGGCGTTCGACTATTTCTACGACAGGCTGGGAGAAGAGATCTGCGGTTTAGACGATGAGCAATCCATCCAGAAGCTACTTGAGATGAGCAGACTACTTTGCTCTGCCGTTCTCGTTCAAATAAGTGTAGACAGCCATGCGGATGCTTATACGCTATTTGCTTCTCTCAACAACCGTGGTGTTCCGCTGTCTGCTGTCGACTTGATAAAGAACACTCTGCTCGCAAAGGTTGCTGACGCCGACGAAAACGAGCTGGATTACTACTTCGATCAATGGCAGGAGATGCTACGCAATCTAGGCGATGATTACACGACGCAAGAGAGGTTCTTCCGTCAAAACTATGATGCATTCAGGAGGGCGATCAATAAGCCTTTCGTTCAAGATGGAGGCGCGCAATTGCCACTCGGATCCGTGGCGACACGATCCAACTTACTGAAGATCTATGAGAAGAGAATTGGACAAGAGAACGGCGCATTGAGCGTCTTGGACGAGCTCATCGAAAACTCATCGATCTACTCTAAGATTATCGGCATCAACCGTGAAGGCATGGACAAAGACCTCGAATCGGAACTTACGGAGCTTGCAAGAGCGCAGGGCGTTCCGTCGTATCTGCTCCTCCTACATCTCATGAAAAAAAGCGTGGAGCTGAAAATAGATGATCGTATGCTGGCGAGAATCGTTGAGCTGCTCACCCTCTTCTTCGTAAGGCGAAACATCACAGATACTCCACCGACCCGAGATCTTGAGCGCCTGTTCATAAGCATTTGCGAAGGCATTGAAGATAGCAATCTCAAGGGCACCGAGGCCGCTAAGTACATCCGCGAGCGCTTGGTTGACATTTCTGCAAGCGACGCAGCGTTCGAAGAACGACTGGCTGGCCCGATTTATGATGTCAACCCGGATATGACACGATTCATACTCACTGTTCTGGCAGAGCCCAGCGTTACCAAGGAAATGAAAGGGTTATGGGAGCGCTATCCTTCCGGGAATTACGTATGGACAATTGAACACGTCTTCCCACAGGGAGAAAATATTCCCCAGGAATGGGTAGATATGATTGGGGGCGGCGACAGATCAGAGGCACAAAAAATCCAAGCTGAACTTGTGCACACGCTGGGCAATCTGACGATTTCTGGCTACAACTCCAAACTCAGCAATATGTCATTCGTTGAAAAGCGAGATAGAAAGGATTCAAACGGATTCAATGTGGGCTATCGCAATGGCCTTAACCTAAACGAAGATTTGGTGTCTGTAGATAAATGGACGCGCGATCAAATTAAAAGCCGTACGGACAAACTAATTAGCCAAGCTTTGGAGGCGTTTACTTTCGACAATGTCGAATTCTAAAACGGTAAGTTTGTTTTACCGACGACAATATCGGAACAAACTACAATAAGCGTTTAACTAGCTCACGGCTTACCATCGTTGATCCGATAATTTCATCATAGCTTTTGTCGCGCAACCAACAAAGGCAAGCATCAGGTTCGATGCTTGCCTTAACGGTTTCAGGTAAGTGATCGCCGACATTCCCACCACCAACTGCGCCTAGGTTGTGCTTTATAACCTCGTTCTCGCACCAGATCATTACGTCATCCGACTCAAACCTGAAAATCAAAGCGAAAGGTTCATACCAATCCATGAAATCGCAATCCCAGAGCCTGAGCACATCCGCAAGGTAGTCGTCGTCAAACGCCATGAGAGTAGCACGAACATCATCTGGAATGGCCATTGTGGTTTCTTCAGTCATCTTCACCTAGCTACCTCTCGTTTTCGGCAAGCATACAATGCTAGCCAGATGAAGGGTGCGCACAAATGGGACACCCTTCGAATTTCTGTACGCATCTCCTCTGGGAGCCTGCATCTTGCAATCTCGCCGCCATGTCCTGCTGCGAATTCGGGAACAGGTGCGCATACCGGTACGTGATGTCGATGGACTCGTGTCCTACCCGGTTGGCGATGTCGGTCGCGCTGTAGCCCATGTCTATCAGAATGGAGACGTGGCTGTGGCGAAGGTCGTGCACGCGGATCCTCTTTACTCCCGCTATCTTGCAGCCCCTATCCATCTCATTGCAGAGATATTTCCTGGTCAGTCCCTCGAAGATCCGCTCATCGTCCGCGATATGGAGGAAGAGCCTGATGTATTCCTCTACCTCCTCCGCCAGGAACCTCGGTATCCTGAACTGCCGGTAGGACTTCTCCGTCTTCGGTGGCCCGACGATGTCCTCGCCGCCTCTCCTGTACACGGATTTGCTTATATCGAGGTAGCAGTTCTCGAAATCGAAGTCCGCTGGCGTGAGCGCCAGGAGCTCCCCCTCCCTTATGCCCGTCCAGTAAAGTATCTCGAAGGCATAGTACGATGCCACCTTGTCGCAAATGGCGTCGAGGAACAGGTCGAACTCTGTCTTCGACCATATCTTCATCTCGTCGGTCTTTTGCTTGCCCGTCTTCTTTACCTTCTTGACGGGATTGGGATCCAAGTCGTAGTTCTTGGCCGCGTGGTTGAAGATGGCCGCAAGTTCGCTGTTGAGCTTCCTCACGTAGGTGGGGGCCAGGGGCTCCCCGTTCTTCTTCCTCGCCTCCGACAGCCAAACTTGCCAGTGGACTATGTCTATCGACGTTATCTCGTTCAGGGGCTTCTTCTCGAAGAAGGGGATGATCCACTTGCTCAGCGATTGGACCTTCGTGTCATAGGTGGAGATCCGCACCCTCGGGCCGACGTTCTCCATGTAGATGCCTGCGAAGTCCTTGAAGGGCAGATACCTTGCAAGCGACGCCTTAGCCTTGAAGTCGTCCTCGTAGTCGTTTGCCTCCTGCTCGGTCCCGAAGCCGCGCTTCTTCTTCCTCTTCTTCTCTTTCTTAAAGTTCTCGTAGTAGAAGAGCGCGTACCAGGTTCCGTTGTCGTCTAGGTACGCTGGCATGGTCAGCACCTCGACATGTTCAGGAGCATCTCGTCCTTCGTCTTAGGCGCCTGCACGCAGACATCTTCTCCGAGGCTCGCGTAAACGCTCGCGACGAGGTCGCACGTGGCCAAGAGGCGCTCGCTAGGCTCTTCGCCTCTCCTCAAGAGTTCCAGCTGGGAGCAGAGCTTGCGCATCTCGTCGCGGAGCGTCCTCTGCATCCTGGGCGAGGGTATGACCTCCATGCTCTCGTTCTCAAGCCGCTCCACGATGTAGTCCTGCTTGGTCTTCCCGCTGAGCGCCACGAGTAGGTCGATGCGCTCCGCCTGCTCCTTGCTGACGCGGAAGCCGATGGTCACGGACCGCTGCCTGTCGTCGTTTCTACGCGTCATGTCGGCCCTCCTTGTACTCTTGGAGGGAGTCGGCCATCTCATCATCGCTTTCGGGGAACATGTGCCCGTACTGGAGCGTGATCTCCATTGACTCCTGACCGGCGCGGTCGCCGATCTCAAGTGCGTTGTACCCTTCGTTTATCAGCAGCGAGATATGGCTGTGGCGAAGGTCGTGCACGCGGATCGCGGGAACGCCATCGAGCTTCTCGCAGATCCGGTCGATCTCCGCTTTCAATATGCTCTTGCTTACGCTCGCGAAGATGCGCTCTCCCGGCTCCACGCTCGGGATCTCGTGTACGAGCCTGTAGAGCTCGTCCCTCACGAACAGGGGCATGACGACGTCCCTTATCGACTTATCGGTCTTGGGATCGGTGATGACGTCCCTTCCGTTGAACCTCTGGAACGAATGCCCCACGTGGAGCTTCGAGCTTTTGAAGTTGATGTCCTCAGGAACGAGAGCGAGAAGCTCGCCGATCCTCAGCCCGAGCCAGTAGAGGACCTCGAACGCGTAGAAGAGGACCCCCTCGACGTCCAGCTCCTCGGAGAAGCGTAGATACTGGTCCTTCGTCCAGAACTTCATCTCCCTGGTCTTCTTCGAGCCCAGGCCTGGCGCTTTCGCCATCGGGTTGGGGCTCAGGTCGTAGTACGCGGCGGCATGGCTGAAGATCGCGCCGAGTGCGCTGTTGATAGTCCTCAGATAAGTCTCGGAATAAGGGCTCCCGTTCGGGCGTCGATGTGAGAGCATCTTGTTCTGCCATTGGATGATATCAACGGTCTCGATGTCCTTCATTCGCTTACACCCGAGCTCGGGGATGATCTTGTCGTTGATGATGTAGAGGCGCGTCCTGAGCGTGTATTCCCGAAGATCGGCCTTGACATCCTCCAGGTAGACGTCGACGAAGTCCGCGAGCTTCATCTCCATGGAGCCGCGCGCCTTGCGCAAGAAGGCCTCCTCGAACGCGTCCGCCTCCTCTTCGGTCGCAAAGCCCCTCTTGCACTTGTGGCGTCTCTTGCCGTAGATGTCCTCGTACCAGAACTGGCTCGTGTAGGTTCCGTTCTTCTCTCGCCTCGCCGTCATTGGATGCCGTCCTTCCCGCCGAAGTACCTCTTCTCGAAGTAGTCCGCGCTCACGCGACCCTGCCTCGTGATGAGCCCTTTGTCCGCGAGCTCCTGGTTGAGCTCGCGGATGACCTCGTACGCGGAGGTGCGGGAGATTCCGAGCCTTTCGGCTACCTCCGAGCACTTCATCATTCGCATCGTGGTTGCTTCCATGTCCGTCTCCTTCCTAACAGTTCACTATTGAACGGATGATGCTTGAAAATCCTATCAGTTCATATTTGAACTGTCAATAACTTGAGTTCATATGTGAACTGTTTTAGAATGAGGCGGTTGGACGATTCGGAGCTAGGAGAGAGATGAGCAAAGCCGCATCCAATGCCGCTACGGCCGAAGATCTGAGCACGGGCCAGCTTATCCGCTATTACAGGAAACGCGCTGGAATGACCCAGGCCGAGCTGGCCGAGGAGGTCGAGATGTCTGAGCCGGGGATAAGGAACTACGAGCTGGGGAACAGGACTCCGAGCAAGGCACAGCTGTCGGCGATAGCGCGGGGACTCGGCATAGAGCCGGAGGCTTTGATCACATACGACATAAACAGTGCCAGAGAAGCGCTCGGAGTACTCTTCCAGCTAGAAGGCGCGTTCGGCATCATCCCAAACGAGGACGGCAGTCTCTCTATAGACCCGAAGGCTGACGGTGCGCAGAAAATGGTCCAGGCTATAAGGGCTTGGCACAACGCGAAGGAAGATCTCGAAAGCGGCGAGATGAGCGAGGACGACTACAAGTCCTGGAAATCGTCGTTCAAGCTGTAGAGCCCAAACTCTATATCGATGCACTGAGAGGGACGCCGTTTGGCGTCCCTCTCTTTCTATGGCTTGAAATGCTCGCACAGGCGGCAAAGCGTCGAATAGTACCGCCCGCCATCTCCAAGAGGGCCTTGTTTCGGAATCATGGATGGACTATTTCGTGAGACATTTGATCGCCCGGTACTGTTTTCCGAGCCTTGGCCAGAGCGCAAGTTGATCGAAATCCGCCGCAAAATCGGTGATTTCGTCAGTACCGCCCGACTTTTTACACCCCATCCTGAACTGGGAAAACATAAAGAAAGCTCGTCCAAAATGGGGGTGAGTTCAAAATGGTACTATTTTCGCCGTTTCGGGCGAAAAATACACCCGTGCAACTGTGGCGAGTGGTTAACCGACGCCATTCTTTTGGAAAGCTTCCCAATATTGTCCAATACTGTCTATTTCTCTTGATGGCGCAGAAGCGAAAAGTGTGCCCTATCTGGGAAGAATAAGACCCGCCGAGGCTTCGGCGGGTCTGAATTCTGCGATTTCCGTTTGAGAGCTTTTTCCAGTGGCTTACAGCTTTTCCCTAACGAAATGGGTATAAATTACACAAAATTACAAAACATTAGATTAGGTAAAAAGTGGCCTCTGACCTTGCAATTTACTCCCACTCAATCGTGGCTGGTGGTTTAGACGTGATGTCATAGCACACCCTATTAAGGCCCGGGACCTCAGCAACTATGCGGGAGGAAATGCGAGCGAGCACGTCATGAGGGAGCTTGGCCCAATCGGCAGTCATAGCATCACTTGACTCAACTGCGCGAACGATAACAGGGCGCTCATAGGTGCGTTCATCCCCCATCACTCCAACGCTTTTGATGTCAGGAAGAACAGCAAAATATTGCCAACAGGAATGCTCCGAATGAATGTCTCCCGTCTCCTCAAAAAGGCGGTCGTTGTAGTCGTTGAGTTCCTCACGCACAATAGCATCGGCATCTTTCAGAATTCTTAACTTTTCTTCATCAATGTCGCCAATGATGCGAATTGCAAGACCTGGACCTGGGAAAGGCTGACGATAAACGATGGAATTTGGTAGGCCCAACGATGTTCCAAGCGAGCGAACCTCATCTTTAAAGAAATGGTCTAATGGCTCAATCAAATCAAACGAGACACCATCGGGGAAAGGTATCAAATTGTGGTGACTCTTGATTGTCGATGCCTTACCACCAGTTTTTCTGGCTCCGCTTTCGATGATGTCAGGATAAATTGTTCCTTGAGCTAAAAACTTGATTGGAGTGCCATCGGCCGACTTCTCTTTTGCAACTGCAAAAAACTCTTTCCAAAACTGAGTTCCAATTATCTTTCGCTTTTGCTCTGGATCACTAACACCTTTTAGAAGGTCTAAATATCTTTTTTCTGCATGAACATGAATGAAATCGACATTAAACTGGCGTGAGAAAACGTCTTCAACTTCCTCTGGCTCATTTTTTCGTAATAGCCCATGGTTAACAAAAACGCAAATGAGCTGCTTTCCAATAGCTTTTGAAAGAAGTGCAGCAACAACGCTTGAATCAACGCCCCCTGAGAGACCAAGAATTACACGAGAGTCTCCAACCTTTTTTCTAATGTCTTCAATGAGAGTTTCAGCCAAATTGTCAATTGACCATGTCTTTTCTAGGCCGCAGACTTTAAACAGGAAAGTGCCCAAAATTTGATTTCCGCATTCTGTGTGCTTAACCTCAGGATGAAATTGAGTAGTGAAAATCTTCTTCTCAACGTTTTCCATCGCAGCAATTTCGCACACATCTGTTGAAGCTACAACACGAAATCCAGCAGGAACTTCAACAACTGCGTCACGGTGACTCATCCAGACGGTTTGTGTGTCAGGCGTTCCTTCAAACAAAACAGATGGCTTTACGTGAAGGGATGCAGGGCCATATTCACCTTTGTCAGTGTGGCCAACTTTCCCTCCAAGCGTGTGTGCAATAATCTGATGCCCATAACAAAACCCAAGGATTGGAATTCCCAGTTCTAACACAGCAGGGTCAATTGATGGAGCATCATCTGCATAAACACTTGCGGGACCACCAGAAAAAACAAGCGCCGAAGGACTCATTTGTTTGACCTCATCGGCAGTCAAGTCGCATGGGACAATTTCAGAATAAACACCCAAATCACGAATGCGACGAGCAATCAACTGCCCATATTGAGCACCAAAATCAAAAACGAGCACTTTCTTTTGACTGTTGTTCATGTTCTAAATTCCTTTATGTAGTAAATCGCGCTTGCACTAAATTAGTTACTCAAATTAGTCACCATTAAAAAGCTAAAACCGATGGAACAATGCGAATTATTAACGCATTGAACAGAGAGTTAGCCTCTCATCGTTGCTCCAGTTGCGCCAGCAACTTTTGTAACAACTTTGTTGTGCAATTTTTCAACCTCCGATGACTCTAAAGTCTTTTCGGTTGATTGATAGGTTAACTTGAAGCTCATCGACTTTTTGCCTGCGCCAACAGTTACTGGATTTCTGTAGATGTCAACAAGTGAGACACCTGTCAAAAGCTTTCCTCCAGCGGAAGTGATGACTTGTTGCATGCGTTCGCATGTCACCGACTCGTCAACAACAAAGTTTTGATCCATCTCAATTGCTGGAAATTCCGACAAATCAACATATGGTTTAGCTGGCATGGCTGTTTTTTCAAGCGCGGCAAAGTCGAGCTCAAAAGCACAAACTGCATCATCGGTGTCATATTTTGAAGAAACTTGAGGATGAATTTCCCCCACCCATCCGATTTGTGTTCCGCCAGAAAACATTACAGCAATTCGACCAGGCAAAAGGAATGAATATTCTCCTGGATCACCAACTTTAAACTTCACTTTTGGAAGGTTTAGCACGTCGGCGACATCTTCAAGCACGCCTTTAGCGTCGAAGAAATCAAATTTTCGAGCCTCACCATCCCAAGATTTATCTTTTGCATTCCCGCACAAAACACCAGCCACACGAGTTCGCTCTTTTGGAAGTTTCCTCTCAGCTGTGGTTGAGAAAACTGTTCCAATTTCATAGAGTGCAACACGCTTTGTTCCGTGATTGGAGTTGAAACGAACCGATTCCATTAGCCCTGGCAAAATCGACTGACGTAAATGCGCTTGCTCAGAATTTAGCGGATTCAAAAGTTCAACACTAACGCTTTCTTTAAATGAAGTTGGTTGGAAACAATCAATCTCTTCGAGGGAATTAAAAGAATAGGAAAGCGTTTCATTCATCCCATTAGCACGAAGAGTGTTGTCAACTTTCCTTCTGACAATGTCAAAATCGGTCAAATGACCAACACGTTTTGCGCTTTTTGGCAAAGTGCTTGGAATTCGATCCTCTCCCCAAATTCTCAAAACTTCTTCATAGAGATCAATTTCACGAGTGAGGTCAGGCCTAAACGTTGGGCGAACAACACTCAACTCATCGCCCTTGCCATCAACCACACAACCCAGCCTTTTTAGAACTTCAGCGATAAATTCATTAGGAACATCATCGCCAACAAAATCTCTAAAACGATTGCATCTAAAAGCAAGCGTCTCAGGCTCAGTTTTTTTCGACCAAACATCAACGAGTCCAAAGTCTCCTTGCCTGTTGCAAAGAACTTCTCCCCCTGCAACTTCTTGAATTAAAGCAGCTGCAATGGCAGAACGCACGTCAATGTCGTGGTCATCGACCTCACGTTCATACCGCATTGACGACTCGCTAAAAAGTTTTAAATTGCGAGATGTCCTTGAAGTTGACCCTGGCTCAAATGTTGCAACTTCAATGCACACATTTTTTGTGTTCTCTGTAATTTCAGAATTTAGCCCACCCATAACACCAGCAAGACCAACAGGGCCCGCACTTTCAGTCGTGATGAGTGTCATGTCTTCTGTGAGAGCGCGCTCTTGGCCATCAAGTGTTGTTAGCTTTTCGCCTTCTTTTGCAGCACGAACGATGATGTGAGCTCTATCCTCACCATTTTTTAGCCAGTCCAAATCAAAAGCGTGCATTGGCTGACCATAGAGGAACAAAATGTAGTTTGTAACATCAACAATGTTATTGACACTTCTCTGCCCTACCGACAAAAGTTTGTCAACAAGCCATTGTGGGCTAGGCCCAACTTTTACACCTTTTATTACAGCTGCTGTGTAGCGAGGGCAACGAGTTGAATCTTCAACAGTAACGTCAACTTCGTCTTCAACTGTCGTTTCAGTTTTAGAAGCTTTTAACTTTGCGAAATCATCTGCAATTGGGTCGGTCCAATCTCTGCCATTCATTGCAGCAAACTCGCGCGCAAGACCACGCACCGACAGACAATCGGGGCGGTTAGGTGTGATTTCAAGATCAAGCACAACCTCATTCTTGTCCAAATATTGCGCCAAAGGCATTCCAACTGGAGTATCTTCTGGCAAAATCATAATTCCTTCGTGATCGTTGCTAAGTCCCAATTCTCGAGCTGAGCAATTCATCCCACAAGACGCAACACCGCGAAGTTTTGACTTCTTGATTTTAAAATCACCAGGGAGAACAGCTCCAATCATTGCAACAACAATGTGGTCTCCCTCATTAAAGTTTTGAGCGCCGCAAACAATTTGCAATGGTTCAGGCTCGCCGTCAGCGCCGACGTTTTTGTCACCAACACCAACCTTGCAAACCCACATGTGGTCAGAATCAGGGTGCTTTTCTTTCTTGAGAACAACGCCTGTGACAACGTGGTCAAATTGGCTGCCCATCTTTTCGATGCCCTCAACGCCAGTTCCTGTTAGGTCAAGGCGGTCACATAGAGTTTTAATTTCCTCATCTGTCGAGAAAGGAATGTTTGTATATTCGTTTATCCATTTTAATGGTGCTAACATGTTTATCTCCGCATCGCTCTAGAACTGTTTTAAGAATCTTTCATCACCCTGCAAAAGCATGCGCAGGTCAGGGACGTTGTATTTCAAGCAAGCGATGCGCTCAACGCCCATTCCAAACGCGAAGCCAGAATAAATTTCAGGGTCAATTCCGCTCATGCGCAATACGCTAGGATCAACCATTCCGCATCCCAAAATTTCAAGCCAACCAGTGCCTTTGCACATGCGGCAGCCTTTTCCTCCACAAATCCCGCATGAAACATCGGCCTCGCAAGATGGCTCAGTAAATGGGAAATAGTGCGCACGAAAACGAGTCTTTCTTTCTTCTCCAAAAATTGCTTTGCACACAAATTCAAGCGTGCCTTTCAAATCACCAAAAGTGATTCCTTTGTCAACAACAAGCCCCTCAATCTGGTGAAATTGAGGCAAGTGAGAAGGGTCAGCAACGTCGCGACGATAGACTTTACCAGGCGCAATTATGTAAATTGGAAGTTCTTCATCTTCCATTGCATGAACTTGAACACCACTTGTTTGGGTGCGAAGCAAAACGTCACTCTCGCCCCTAACATTTGCAACTTCACCTGAATTGTCAACGCAATAAAAAGTGTCTTGCATGCTTCGTGAAGGATGATCAGCAGGCGCATTAAGAGCAGTAAAGTTATAGTAATCAGTCTCAACCTCACGACCGTGTTTTACTGTGTAGCCAAGGCCTAAGAAAATGTCGGTGCATTCGTCGATTATGTTTGATATTAGATGCTGATGTCCAGGGTGCTGACAGCGTCCTGGAAGAGTAATGTCAACTGCAGATGACTCAATTTTTGCCTGCATTTCGGAATTTTTTAGCTTCTCTTTTTTCTCTGCTAGTTTATTTTCAATTTCATTTCGAGCAGAATTGACAAGTTTGCCAACTTCAGCGCGCTCTTCTTTTGCAACATTTCCCATGTTGCGAAGATATCCTGTTAAAGATCCAGATTTTCCAAGAACTGCGACACGAACTTCTTCTAGTGCATCAAGAGTGTTGGAGTCGCTGACTTTTGAAGAAACATCACTAACTAGTGAATGAATCTCATCGACTAATGACATAAATTAAACTCCCATTTTCAATTAAAAGTGATTAGTTAAAAATTATAGGACACATGAAAAAATGTGCCAGTGTAATTGAGACATTCAAGCGCTATCGCGTGTGACGCTTCTTTGCTTTGCGAGCAGTTTTTTTCAAATCGGCAAGAATATCTTCCTCAGCACTTCCTGACAAGTGCGCTTTCGTTTGCACTATCTCATCGCGAAGTCTTGCTGCTTCCTCAAAATCGCATGCCTCACTGGCTTCATACATTTGTTCTTCCAACGAATCAATCATCCGAAGAACTTCTGATCTTGAGAAATTTGCAAGTTCAGCGTTAACTTCTTCTGCAGAAACATCTGAAATGTCTTTTATTTTGTCGGTGATGTCAGAGATTTTCTTCCGAATTGTTTCAGGCTCAATTCCATGCTCGACGTTATATTCCTCTTGGATTTTGCGTCGACGTCTAGTCTCATCAACAGCTGCTTTCAAAGAATCTGTTTCTTTGTCGGCATACATGATTACCTTGCCAGAAACGTTTCTAGCTGCTCTGCCAATTGTTTGAATTAACGAGCGCTTGTTTCTCAAAAAACCCTCTTTGTCGGCATCAAGAATTGCAACAAGGCTAACTTCTGGCAAGTCAAGCCCCTCGCGAAGCAAGTTAATTCCAACAAGACAGTCAAATTTTCCAGCACGCAAATCTCTCAAGATTTCAACACGTTCTAAAGTAGCGACGTCGGAGTGCATGTATCGTGCCTTGATGTCATTATCAAGAAGATGCTCTGTTAAAGCTTCTGCCATGCGCTTTGTGAGTGTCGTAATTAAAACACGCTCATTTTTTGCAGCACGTTCCTTAACCTCATCAATTACATCATCGATTTGACTTTTTGTTGGACGCACATCAATAATTGGATCTAAAAGTCCAGTTGGGCGAATGATTTGCTCAACAGTCTGTTGACTAACTCGCTCTTCATAGTCACCTGGTGTAGCTGACACATAAACAAACTGCGGAATTTTTTGCTCAAATTCATCGAAACGAAGCGGCCGATTGTCAAGAGCAGATGGAAGCCTAAATCCGTGCTCAACTAGCGTAACTTTGCGCGATCGGTCCCCTTCATGCATCCCACGAATTTGAGGAACTGTGACGTGAGACTCATCAATTATGCACAACATGTCGTCAGGAAAATAGTCAATTAACGTGTTTGGCGGCTCACCTGGTTTTCTGCCATCGAGGTGCCTTGAATAGTTCTCAATTCCAGAACAAAATCCAAGTGATTCAATCATTTCAAGGTCATAGGAAGTGCGCATCTCGAGTCGCTGGGCTTCTAACAGCTTGTTGTTAGCCTTTAACTCCTGCAAACGTTGTTGCAGTTCTTCTTGAATTGTTTTAATTGCGTTATTTAGTTTCGGGCGCGCAGTAACATAGTGAGAAGCAGGCCAAATTGGCGTAGTGTCTAGCTCCTTTATCACTTCACCAGTAACTCGATCAACAATTGCGAGCTCTTCTATTTCGTCACCCCAAAAACTCACGTGCAAAGGGTTGTCGTCATATGGAGGGAAAATGTCAATTGAGTCCCCTCGAACTCTAAAATTCCCACGATCGAGCTCATAGTCGTTTCGGTCATATTGGATCTCAACAAGGCGTTTGATTAAATCATCACGATCAACTTCTTCTGACCTATTCAAAAACACTGCCATTCCTGCATAATCTTCGGGAGATCCAATGCCATAAATGCAACTCACCGAAGCTACAACAATGCAGTCACGCCTTGAGAGCAGAGCGCTTGTGGCAGCATGGCGAAGTTTTTCAACTTCTTCGTTTATCGACGCATCTTTTTCGATGAAAGTGTCGCTTGAAGGAACATATGCTTCTGGCTGATAATAGTCGTAATAGGACACGAAATATACAACAGAATTGTCAGGGAAAAACTGCTGCAACTCCCCTGCTAGTTGTGCTGCGAGAGTTTTGTTGGGAGCCATTACAAGTGTTGGCTTTTGAACCTTCTCAATGAGTTTGGCCATGGTAAAGGTTTTACCTGAGCCCGTGACTCCAAGAAGTGTTTGATATCGAAGACCTTTTTCGACGCCTAAAGCAAGTTCATTTATAGCTTTAGGTTGGTCTCCGCTGGGTTCATATTCACTTACAACATGAAGCCCAGATTTCGTCGATTCGCTCATCTAGTGCCTCTATCGTTGAATTGTTGTGAATAACATAATCAGCAACAGCCTCATATTCTTCATCATAAGGCTGAACTCTCATTCTCCAAGTTAGTTCAAAATTTTCAATCCCACGCTTTTTGCCACGCTCAATTTTGTCTTTGAGACGCGATTCAACCCAAACAACAGCATCGGCATCTTTAAGGAAAATGTCTTCATCGCGACTGTCGCCAAAATAACCAGAATATTCAACGACGACAATTGAATCATCATCAAGATCACTCAGCTGTCGGTCTAGCTCCTCTTTAATGTGAGGAAAAATAGCTCTATCAAATGCGTGCGTGACTAATTTATTTGAGAACAGATAGTCTTGAAGCGCCTCTTTGTCAATGATTCCATTTTCAACGACAACGTCGTCACTCAGCTTTTTAACTTGCTCAATGACTTCTGGCTTTTCAAGAACAAACTGTGAGATTTTATCTAAATCGAAATAAACTGCGCCTTTTTGAGCGAATGATTTCCCAATAATAGACTTCCCATTGCAAATCCCGCCAATTACATAAATAACTTTCACAAGGCACCCTCTCGATTTAAAGAAATTTAAACAGGTGAGCCTTAGAACCCCCCTCAGGAGACCCACCTGTTTAAAAGCAAAAAATTAACTATTCAGCAGCCTCTTCTGCTTGAGCTTCTTCTTTTGCCTCAGCTGGTTCAGCGCCTTCTACTTTAATCTCGTAGCCAAGCTCTTCTGCAGCTGCTTTGCAAGAAAGAGAAATTCTTCTCTTCTCAAGATCATATTCAACAATCTTTACTTTAACTTGATCACCGACATGAACAACTTGTTTAGGTGAGTCGATGTGCTGAGTTGCAAGTTCTGAAATGTGAACAAGACCCTCAACATTAGGAGCAAACTCTACAAATGCACCGAATGAAACAACGTTTGTGACTTTGCCATCAACAATCATGCCAGCAGGATATTTCTCCATGAGTTCTGTCCATGGATCAGGTTGAGTTTGTTTGAGTCCAAGAGAAATTCTCTCACGGTCAAGGTCAACGTCAAGAACAACAACCTCAAGCTCGTCTCCCACTGAAACAACTTCGCTTGGATGGTTGACATGGTTCCAAGAAAGCTCTGAAATGTGAACGAGGCCATCAATTCCGCCAAGGTCAACAAATGCGCCGAACTCAACGATGCTTGAAACTGTGCCCTTAAGACGCATGCCCTTTGAGAGTTTAGAAAGAATCTCAGCACGCTCTGCCTTGCGACCCTCCTCAAGAAGAACACGACGTGAAAGAACAACATTGTTGCGATTTCTGTCCATCTCAATGATGCGAGCATCAACTTCGGTGCCGAGGTAGGAGTCGAGTTCGCGAACACGACGAATGTCAACGAGTGAAGCAGGAAGGAAGCCACGAAGACCGATGTCAACGATGAGACCGCCCTTAACAACCTCGATAACTTCACCAGTAACAATCTCACCCGCTTTGAACTTCTCTTCAACCTGTTTCCAAGCAACTTCATATTCAGCACGTTTCTTAGAAAGAACAAGGCGACCGTCTTTGTCTTCTTTAGTGAGAACAAGTGCTTGAATTTCGTCGCCGAGTTGCACACAGCTTGCAGGATCAACATCTTTTCTGATTGAAAGCTCGCGAGCAGGGATCACACCTTCGCTCTTAAAGCCAATGTCAACGAGCACTTCGTCGTGCTCAATTTTGACAACCTTACCATTGACTAAATCACCTTCATCAAATGATGAAATTGAACCGTCAATGAGGTTCGCAAAATCTTCATCAGAAATGTCCTGATAGTCGATAATGCTAGTGTTTTTAATTTCGGTCATTTACAGGACCCCTTTCAAAAAAATATTAGGGCCCGAGATAGATTGCTAATAATAGAAAATAAACTCGGGGGCCAGTAATACAAGTGTCTGCGACTTTTCACAGACACCAACAAATTATAACAAACTATAAATTTCTAAAGTCATTATTTAGCCTTCAAATAGTATTTTTTCGCAACAAACTGCTTGCGCTTCAAGCATTCCAGACCCGTCAAAACATGTTGCCCCAGCAGCTCTTGCATCCTTGATAATCTGGGTGTCGCCATGACCATAAATGCAATCCAGAACAACTTGATTTTTGTTTAGCAGGTCACTGTCAATTGGGCTTGGGTCAGATAGCATCATTCCAAGTGTTGTGGCGTTGATAATAAAGTCAGCATGCACAATTCTGTCAACAGAACGATTATATGTTTCAACCAAAACTGTGTGACCATTTACACGCAATTCACCAGTTTTCTTTTGTGAACGCGTGAGTAAAGTGACTTTAGAGCCAACAAAAGCTAAAGCACAAGAAACCGACTTGGCAGTAGGGCCAGTACCGCAAACTACAACATTAGCACCACGCATGTCATAGCCACGTGCTTGCAAATCTATCAAACAACCGCCACCGTCGACATTGTGTCCCAAAAGCCTTCCGCCCTTGTTCACAATAAAATTGCATCCACTCGAAAAATCCGAAGGATAATCAACTTCATCAGCGCACTCAAGCGCCAAACTTTTCCATGGAGTTGTGATGTTTATTGCAACATAGTCTTTGCTCAAAATAAACTCGCGAGCAGCGGGCTCAGAGGGCAGGTCCATCAATTCATAGGTCCAATCAAGACCTCGCTCCAGAAATGTTGCCCGCCAGTGCGCAGGAGATTTTGAATGGGAGATGCCTGCTCCCAATAGATACATTTTATTTAAGTTAGTCATATGAATAACACTCTATAACTATTGAGTGTCTTTTTTTATGGCATCTTTGTGTTCGTCGTAAGTTTTCGAGAAAGAGTAGGAACCATCATCATTTGTGTAAAAAAACAAATAGTCAGTTTGCTCAGGATTGCAAACTGCTTTAATTGAGTCTAGCGATGGATTGCAAATTGGGGTTGGTGGTAAACCAGGATTCGAATATGTTGAATAGGGGTCATCAGCATGAACCTCTTCGGCAGTGGGATCATGCCCAACTTTATAGGCAGTAGTAGCATCGCTTTGCAAATAGGGAGAATCGCTAGATAGTCTATTATAAAAAACACCAGCCACTCGCGCATGAAGGTCGGAAGGCGATTCTTTTTGCACGATTGAAGCTAAATTAATCGCTTCATAAATTGACAATCCTTTTGAGGTTGGAAAGGAAAAATCAATTCCTTCAGTTTCTTTTTGGAATTGATTTAGCATTTTTTGAACCATCGAAGCCGCGTTGTCATTCTGCTCGATTTCATATGTTTTAGGGAACAAAAATCCTTCTAAAGAATTTGTGCCAACGTCTTTTAGAAAAGAATAGCTAGATGCATATCTAGAAGCATCTGCACATTCCGTCTCGAAATCAGCAGCTTTAATTTGCCCAGACGATGCTGCGTCAAGCGCTTCTGCTGTTGCTTTGACAGTGTAGCCTTCTACGACGGTAACTTTTGGGGTGGAATCTTTCTCGCCCTTCTTCAGGCGCTCTGCCATCTCGCTAGTTGGAGTTTGACCATTAAAAGTGTAGCTGCCAGGCACCAAATTGTTAGCGGCGCCACACTTGTCAAGTTCGCTTGCAAACGCCCCAGCATCAGCAACAAGATTAGCATCTTTGAAATGGCCAGCAACTGTGGTTGCATTATCACCCGACTCAATCACAATTGTTGCCTGTTCATTGGACGGAAGAGACCCTTCATTTGATCCCCCGAAAACTTTTGGAACAATTAAAATGCAGGCAATAATCACAACAAGCGCTGCAATAATTGAAACAATTATGACAGGTGCTTTTGATTTTTTTGGACGAATGTATGAGGTGTCATATGTCACGAATTCCTTCCTGGCAAGGTCGTGCGCTTTTCTTGCACGCCTAGAAGGTTTAGATGAAGACGGGACTCCCCTTGCATGTCTTGGCACGTTACACCCCTTGTGTCTTAAAAGTCATTAAATGCTTTTACTCTCAAGATAGGATTGCAAAAATATTTGTGCTGCAACCATGTCTATCTTACCACGCATATCACGCTCAGACATTCCACACTCGTGCATGTAAACCTTAGCCTCTTTGCTAGAAAGGCGTTCATCGACAAATTTACCAGGTAAACCTGAAATAGAAATAATTTGATTAGCAACTTTGCGAATGTTGCTAGCTTGCGGGCCTTCTTCACCCGATAAAGTTTTTGGGAGCCCAAAAATGAGCACTTCAGGCTCCCAATCTTCAACAAGTCTTTTTATAATTCGTGCATCAGCAAGCAAATCGGCGGTTGGCACTACTTTTACAGCCGAAGAAACTTTCTCAGCTGAATCACAAATTGCAATGCCAGTCCTTTTTGACCCTATGTCAAATGCCATGTGGCGAATGCTTAAAGCACTTCCTTTATTGCCTCGATGGCATCATTGATTCCATCAACATTTTTTCCGCCAGCTTGTGCCATGTCTGGCTTTCCGCCGCCGCCACCCTTAATTGCAGGACCAGCGACTCTAATTAAATCAACAGCATTAAACCCAGCTTCAACTGCCTCTTTTGTGCCAGCAGCCATAACAATAGGCTTGTTGTCACTAGTTTTTCCGGCAAGCACACATGCACCAGGTTCGCTCATCCTTGCTCGAATAATGTCCCAAAGATTGCGAGCAATTGAAGAAGACAGCGTTCTTCTAACATTAACTACAACTACTGGATATCCATTCTTAGATTTAACTGCAGAATCGAAAATCTCATTCAATCTGTTCTCAGAAATGACTTCCTTGCCAGTTTCAGCAGTCTTTGCCATTCCCTTCATAATCTTTAAATTAGCAGCTGTTCTTTCAGAAACATCAAAAATTGGCACTCTCAGAAGGTCAGCAGTTTCGCGTAGCTCAGCAGTAATCTTGTTCAAATAATCTACAGCACCAGCGCTTGTAACAGCCTCAATTCTTCTCATGTTAGATCCAACGCTGCTTTCACTGACAATTTTAATCAGGCCAATTTCAGCAGTGTTTTTTACATGGCAACCGCCACACAGTTCTTTAGAGAAATCAGAAATTTGAACGACTCGCACCACTTCTCCATATTTTTCGCCAAAAAGAGCAGTGACACCTTGTTTTCTTGCCTCTTCAAGACTTGATGAGAAAATGTTTGTTGGAATTGCATGCATAATCACGTTGTTAGCAATCTTTTCAACTTCAGCAATTTGTTCATTTGTCATTTTCTCAAAGTGAGTAAAGTCAAAACGGAGGCGATCAGGCCCCACATATGATCCTGCCTGCTTAACGTGATCCCCAAGAACACGACGCAAAGCTGCATGCAAAACGTGAGTTGCTGTGTGATTTCTCTCAGTTAAATGACGATGTTTCGATTGAACACGAGCAATTACTTCATCGCCCACCTCAATCTTTCCGCTCAAAACTTTGCAATGATGAACATTGAGTCCAGCTTCAGGCGCTGTAACGTCAGACACCTCGATTGACACCTCGTCAGAACTAATCGTTCCAACATCTCCAACTTGACCGCCCATCTCAGCATACATTGGCGTTTTATCTAGAACAACGTCAACATTTTCGCCTTCATAAGCAGCATCGACGCTAACACCCTTGCGAACAAGACCTAAAACTTTGCCTGACGCTTCCAAATTGTCATATCCAACAAACTCAGTTTTCCCAAACTTGTCAAGCATTTTAGCGAAAACACCACCATATGTTGACCAAGCAGCATCGGCATCACTTTCGCCAGCATGACGCGCACGCTCGCGCTGAGCCTCCATTTCGGTGTTGAATTCATCAATGTCAACAACAATCCCCTGCTCAGAGCAAATGTCATTTGTGACCTCAAGTGGGAATCCATATGTGTCATGAAGTTTGAAAGCAACTTTTCCAGAAAGGGTGTTGCCCTCCAAATTTTTGAGTTCCTCTTCGAGGAATGATTGACCCTGATGAAGGGTTGCGCCAAAGCGTTTCTCTTCAGAAGTTATGAGACGACGAATCAACTCACGATTTTCGACAATTTCAGGATAAACATCTCCCATCAATCGAACAATTTCATCAACGTAGTCGTTAATAAACTCGCCTTTGATTCCAATGAGAGTTCCCTTCATGATTGCACGACGAAGAAGGCGACGCAAAACATATCCCCTGCCTTCGTTTGATGGCAAAATGCCATCAGCAATCATAAATGTGACAGCTCTTGAGTGGTCTGCCATAATGCGCAACGCCAAGTCAATTTTTGGGTCTTTGCCATATTCAAAACCAGAAAGTTTTTCTCCAACTCCAACAAGACTGCGCAAAACGTCAGTGTCATAATTCGAAGTTACACCCTGCATAATTGCAGCCATGCGTTCAAGTCCCATGCCTGTGTCAATGTTTTTGAATGGAAGTTCAGGCATCGAGCCATCTTCTTGCGCATCAAACTGAGTAAAAACGCAGTTCCAAAACTCTACATAGCGATCACAATCACAGCCTGGTTTGCAGTCAGGGCTGCCACATCCACACTCTTCGCCTTTGTCGAAATAAATCTCGGAGCATGGACCACAAGGTCCAGTTGGTCCCGCGCGCCAGAAGTTGTCATCTTCACCCAAACGAGAAACGTGAGACTCTTCAATCCCAAGTTCAAGCCACTTGTTGTAGGTCTCATCGTCATCTTCAAAAACAGTAAAATAGAGTTTTTCTTTCGGCAACTCCAATACATCGAGGCAAAATTCGAGCGCCCAAGAACACATCTCATTTTTGAAATATTTGCCAAAAGCAAAATTTCCGAGCATTTCAAAGAAGCTCAAATGGCGTCCTGTTGTGCCAATGATGTCGATGTCGTTTGTGCGAACACATTTTTGAGAAGTGGTAGCTCCAATATATTTGTCATCAAGGTGCTTTTGCTGCAAGAAGTAGGGCTTAAATTGCACCATTCCTGCGCTCGTCAAAAGAAGAGATGGATCGTCAGGTATCAATGAAGACGAAGGCATTCTCTTGCACCCTTTTTTCTCAAAGAAAGAAAGATATGCCTCGCGAATTTCTGCGGTTGTCATATATTTCATATAGCGCACTTCTCCTTAAAACTCACATTTATTCACAATTTTTCAAGCTTTTTAATTATAGAACTATTGCTGGCGTGACGCAGAAGTGTCGGCTATTGTGTTAATAGTTTGTTGCGAGACCGCAGACCCTTTAGTGCCAGGTGCAATGTTTATGTTTTTTGTTTGGTCATAAAAATCGTAATATTCAACCACATCACTAAAAACAACAATGCGCTTGTCATCATCAGGGCTAGAACATGTCGAAAAAGTGAACAATCGAGCAATTTTGGCAGTCTCCTTAGCTGGAGGATCTGGCGTCACGATTGATTCAGCTTTTCTTGTGTCAACATATTCTTGAAGTGATGAAGTCGTTGGAAACGTGCTATAAAAAATATTTTTGGCTGATTCATCTACTTTATTTTCCGCATATGTTTGCAAGGCATAATTACCTTGAGGCGTAAAAACATAAATCAATCGATGTTTGTTAAACCAGTCGCTATTACCTTGCTCATCACTAAAAACACTAAAAACGGAGCCATTCCACATGTTGTGGCCGAACACAAAATTAGAATTATCAGACCAGTCTTTGTTGTTGGTTCCCGCTAAGAAAATGCATCCATATTCAGCGCCAAATTGAGTTGATTTGTTGTTGAAATTGTGATTCAAATAATAGTCGTTATCGTCTTTCTTCCACACAATAGGATAGGAAATCACAGTGTCGGGGACATAAACCCACCCAACAATGTCGGGATTTATTTCGGCTAGTGCATCCCAGTCTATCGTCACATCACCAAGAGTTTTCGCTTCAATGTCGGTGAAGGATTTTAAATCGTCATATTGCTTTTGCCCATAATAGTAGGTTCCAAACAAATAGACCAAAACTCCTGCAGAAACAAGAAAAACAATAAGTGCAATTTTAAAAATCACACCAGCAAAATTTCGTCTGCCATGCCTGGCTTTAGCCATCTAGTCTTTCCTTCATTGCATCGCGAATAACCGTTAACGACTTAATGCGAGCATAAAGTTTATCATCACTTTCAAGAACAAACCAGGGCGCTTGTTCAGTTGAAGTCAAACGGAACATGTCATCGATAGCCGACTTATATAGTACATATTTATCGCGATTGCGCCAGTCTTCATCGGTAATTTTCCATTGTTTATCGGGGTCTTCCTGGCGCGCCTTAAAACGATTCAACTGCTCTGCTTGAGATACGTTAACCCAGAATTTAATTAGAATAGCGCCCCACTTTAACAAGTCACGCTCAAATTCATTGATCTCGTCATAGCCACGAGCCCAATCGCTTGCCTTTGTAATTTCTTCGACTCGCTCAACGAGCACACGACCATACCAACTTCTGTCAAAAATGCCAACGTGCCCTGCTTTTGGCAAACGCGTCCAATAACGCCAAAGGTGAGGATGCGCTAACTCATCGACACTAGGCTTTGGAGAAGGAATGATTGAATAGGAACGAGCGTCAAGCGATTGTGCAAGCCTTTTTATTGCTCCACCTTTTCCAGCAGCATCCCAGCCTTCATACATAACAAGCACTGGTATTCTTTTCTGAAAACACAAGTTTTGTAGTTCAAAAATCTCTTTTTGAAGCCTCTTTAAATGTTTGTCGTAGAGCTCAGGCGAATAGGACAACTCATGAGAGATGTTTTCAACTATTGGATATTGATGCTCAATTGCAAATTCCGATGCCATGGGAGCAAAAGAATGCTGAATTTCGGCTCTTGTTTCGGCTAAATCGTTTTCATCGGTCACCTTAACTTGAGACAATTTATTCTCTGCTTTTTTGCGCGTAATAGCAACCGACAATGCGTCAATCATTGTCTTTAAGATGGTTATGTTTGCGATTCGTTTGCTTTCTGCATTAACTAAAGTCCACGGAGCAAAGCTATAGTTTGACCTTTCGAGCATAGTGTCAAATCCAACATATGCATCATCGTAATAATCGAGAAACTCTAGTTTTCTTTTGCTAACTCGCCATGATGTAGCAGGGTCTTTTGCCATCAAGTGAAGACGTTTTTTAATAGATTCTTTGCTGACATGCAAGAAGAACTTTACCAAAACATATCCATTGTCAACAAGTTGTTGCTCAAAATCGTGAGCAGACATGATTGCGTCTTGGAAGAGTTCTGTTGGAACTTGCTCTTTCGAATAAATGGCACGCTGAACTGCCTTCATGTACCAGCCCTGATCGAAAAAAGTAATGTGACCACGTGGCCCGAGGGCTTGCCAATATTCTTTCATAAAAGGATCATAGCCACGCACACCTGAATTGAGTTCCTCAAAATCGTTAACTTCATGCTTTTTTACATCTTCAGGAACATGAACTTTGGTTGCACGAGCATCAAGATTATAAAGAAGGTCTGACAAACGCGAGCCTTTGCCAGCGCCATCCCAACCCTCAAAAAGTACAACAAGACCACATCCATTCTGGACAGCCTCTTGTTGTAAAGAAATAAGGCGCCGAGTTAAATCCTTACGCAGCGCCTTGTAGCTTTCTTTATCAAGTGGTTGTTCGCTTAGGTCAATTCTTTCCAACATTTTTAACCTCCAGCTGAGTCACTACTTGTTATTTTTTTCAGCCCAATCTACTTGAATTTGATACCAATCAAGTCTGTATTTCTCTTGCTCAAGCTGAGCTTTCATATCGTCATCACTTTCAGATGCCCTTGCCTCTAAGTCGGCAACGAGTTGTTTTTGTGCTTCGACGCGATCACGCATCTCATCACCATGAATTCTCTCGGTTATTTTGCCAAGCTTACCCAAAATAAGAAGATTGTCTCCAACCATTTGAGCAATGCCGTCATACAAGAGAATTTCAAATTTATCGTTGTGTGCCTCGTCGAGGTAAAGTGTGCAAACCCCGCCCTTTTTTGTGAGCGACAAAATTAGCTCATGGCCAGGGAGCACGCCAAATTGACCTTCAGAACCAGGCACGGATGCATAGTAGATATCCCCATCAAAAAGTTGACGATTTGGGACAGCTACTGTGCAATGTATCGTAGGCGACTGTGCCATGGTTTTTAGCCTTCCTTGCTTTGCATTTTCTCGTACTCAGCGTAAACGTCGTCGATGGACCCTTTGTAAACAAAGCACTGCTCTGGGATGTGGTCACATTTGCCTTCCAGAATGTCTTTAAATGAACGTACAGTGTCTTCTACCTTTACATATCTTCCAGGGTTGCCAGTAAAGACTTCTGCAACGTGGAAAGGCTGACCCAAGAACTTCTGAACTTTACGAGCTCTGTTAACTGTGAGCTTTTGGTCTTCTGAAAGTTCGTCCATACCAAGAATGGCAATGATGTCTTGGAGGTCTTTATACTCCTGCAAAATTTGCTGTACACCAACTGCAACGTCATAGTGCTCTTGTCCAACAATTTCTGGATCAAGTGCGCGGCTTGACGACTCAAGTGGGTCAACAGCTGGGTAAATGCCAAGCTCAGCAATGCCACGAGAAAGAACTGTCTTTGCGTCTAGGTGAGTAAATGTAGTTGCTGGTGCTGGGTCAGTCAAGTCGTCAGCAGGAACATAAACAGCTTGCACTGACGTAATTGAACCAGTTGTGGTTGAAGTAATTCTTTCCTGAAGGTCGCCCATCTCTGTAGCAAGAGTTGGTTGATAACCTACAGCTGAAGGCATACGACCAAGAAGCGCAGACACCTCAGAACCAGCTTGTGTAAATCTAAAGATGTTGTCAATGAACAACAAAACGTCTTGTCCCTGATCACGGAAATATTCAGCTTCTGTCAATCCTGCAAGACCAACACGAAGACGTGCCCCTGGAGGCTCGTTCATCTGACCGTAAACAAGACATGTTTTCTCGATAACACCCGACTCGCTCATTTCAAGGAAGAGGTCGGTGCCTTCACGAGTTCTCTCGCCAACGCCTGTAAACACAGAAGTGCCACCATGCTCTTGAGCGAGGTTATTAATTAATTCCTGAATGCAAACTGTTTTTCCAACGCCAGCACCGCCGAACAGACCAGTTTTACCACCTTTAACATATGGCTCAATGAGGTCAATAACTTTAATGCCAGTTTCGAAAATTTCAGTTGTAGTTGTTAATGTGTCGAATGCAGGAGCTGGGTGGTGAATTGGTGCCCACTCAACGTCATCAGGTGTTTCTTTGCCATCTACAGGCTCACCCAAAACGTTCCAAATTCTGCCAAGCGTTGATTTACCAACAGGCATCTGGATAGGAAGCCCAGTGTCCACGGCCTCCATGCCGCGAACCATGCCGTCGGTAGAAGTCATAGCAACACATCTCACGAGGTCACCTGGAAGGTGAGTTTGTACCTCGAGGACAGTGTGGAATTCACCAGCAGGCGTCTTGCCATCGACGTTAAGAGCATTGTAGATGCTTGGCATCTTCTCTGGTGGGAATTCAACGTCAACAACAGCGCCGACGATGCGAACTACACGACCAACAGTGCCCTTCGTGCTTGTTTTAGTTTCTTCTGCCATATCCTTATTCCTCCAATGCTGCGGCTCCGCCGACAATTTCGTTAATCTCGGTTGTAATCGCGCCTTGGCGAGCACGGTTATAAACACGAGTCAGAGTGCTAATCATTTCATTTGCGTTATCTGTAGCACTCTTCATTGCATTACGGCGAGCGCCTTGCTCCCCTGCTGCTGAATCAAGAAGTGCATAATAAATAGCATTTTGGACGTAGCCTTTTAGCAAATATTCCAGAACATCTTCTGGATTAGGTTCAAAGTCGATGTCTCCATAAAGTGGTCCATCGTGCTTTTTATCTTCGTCAATGCGAAGCTTATTGTCTTTTGTAAACTCTTCGAACACATCGTCGTTCATGCCTTTGAAAAGTTCTTCATATGTCTCTTCATTAACAGGCAACGCAATTTGTGTTACGAGAGTTTGTTCTGCCGCATTCTTTGCGTGATTAAAGATGATGTAAATTTCATCAAGAGGATTCTCATCTTTTACATACTCTTTGCCGATGTAGTCACTCAAAACCTGAGCTTGCTCAACAGTTGGGTCAGCTGAAGTGTCAATGAATTTAAAGACGGGGTTGATTCCACGATATGTCATGTAACCAACGGCCTTTTTTCCACAAGCGACAACTTCAACATCGCAACCTTGAGCTTGCTTTGCTTTAATGAGCTTTTCTGCACGTCTCAAGATGTTTGTGTTAAATCCACCTGCAAGACCACGGTCTGAAGCAATTACGCAAACGAGAACTCGCTTCACTTGTTCGTGACGCTGCAAAAGCGGCTGAGTCTCTCCAGAAGTGTATTTCGCAGTTGAAATTACCATGTTGCTAATGGCTTCTGCCCAAGGAAGAGCATTTTCCATGCGAGTGGTAGCAACACGAATTTTTGCTGCTGACACCATCTCCATCGTGCGCGTAATCTGCTTCGTAGATGAAACAGAAAGAATCCTGCGCTCTATGTCATGTAAATTTGCCACTTAAATATCTTTCTTAGTAATTAGCCTTTATTCAGTAACTGCGAATGTCTTTTTAAATGCCTCAATTGTCTGCTTTGCATCAGATTTAATCTCGTCGCTCAAGACCTTTTCGCTTGCAATCTTTTGCAAAAGTGCAGGATTGTTGTTGCGAGTGTATGTGCGAAGTTCAGAAGAGAAGCGTGTAACATCACCGAGTGGCAAGTCATCAAGGAAGCCTTCGTTGCCTGCAAAGATTACAAGAACTTGCTCTTCAACTGGCATTGGCACATAACGACCTTGCTTCAAAATCTCAGTCATGTGAGAACCACGAGTCAACTGATCTTGAGTTGCTTTGTCCAAATCGGAACCAAACTGTGTAAACGCCTGAAGTTCACGATAGGAAGCCAAGTCAAGACGCAAAGATCCAGCAACTTGTTTCATAGCTTTAATCTGAGCGGCACCACCTACGCGGGAAACTGAAATGCCCACGTCAACAGCTGGTCTTTGTCCTTGGAAGAACAAGTCAGTCTGAAGGAAGATTTGGCCGTCAGTAATCGAAATAACATTCGTTGGAATGTATGCAGAAACGTCACCAGCTTGAGTCTCAATGATAGGCAAAGCTGTCATTGAACCGCCACCGTTTTCCTCACTCATCTTTACAGCTCTCTCGAGCAAACGTGAATGCAAATAGAAAACGTCGCCAGGATATGCTTCACGCCCTGGAGGACGACGAAGTGTCAAAGACATCTGGCGGTATGCAACTGCCTGTTTGGACAAGTCATCATAAATAATGAGAACAGCTTGACCTGGATTTTCTTTTGAAGCAGGTTTGCCGTCTTTGCCGTTGTAGATGAATTGCTCACCCATAGCAGCGCCAGCCATTGGAGCGATGTATTGCAAAGGAGCTGAATCTGAAGCTGTAGCAGACACAACGATTGTTTTGTCCATAACTCCATGTCTCTCCAGTGTTTCAACAACACCAGCGACAGTTGATGCCTTTTGACCGATTGCTACATAAATACAAATCAAATCGGTTTCTTTTTGGTTGATGATTGCGTCAATAGCAATAGCAGTTTTGCCAGTTTGACGGTCACCAATGATGAGCTCACGTTGACCTCTTCCGATTGGAATCATTGAGTCAATAGCCAAAATTCCAGTTTGAACTGGTTCGCAAACTGGTTGGCGGGAAATAACGCCAGGTGCCTTAAACTCAACTGGTCTAGTAGCACTAGCGTTGATTGGACCTTTGCCGTCTATTGGCATGCCCAAAGGATTCACAACACGACCAAGAAGTTCTGGTCCTGCAGGAACCTCCATAATGCGGCCGGTAGTTTTAACTTGGTCATTTTCTTTAATAGAAGAAACATCACCGAGCAAAACTGCACCAACCTCATCGTCTTCAAGGTTCTGCGCAAGACCCATGACTGTTTTGCCTGTGCTAGAAGTGAATTCTAGAAGCTCACCAGCCATAGCGCCTCTTAACCCATCAACACGAGCAATTCCGTCACCAACTTGGATTACGGTGCCCACGTCGTTAGACTCTACGCTCACAGAAAGAGCATCGAGCTGGGCGCGCAACGCCTTATCAATTTCTGTTGCAGTAATTTCTGCCACTTAGGTTACCCCCTAACTAGCCTTTAGTACACTGCGTGCACGATTTAGCTGAGTAATCATGCTCGCATCGATGCATTTACCATTTACGCTCATAATCACACCACCGAGAATTTCAGGATCGACCTTCTCATAAAGAATTGCATCCAAACCAAGCTCACGCTTCGCTTTATCCTTAATGAGTTCGCGAAGATGGTCGTCAAGCTCGACAGCACTTGTTACGTCTACAATGCAAACCTTCAAGTCTTCTGAAATCAAGTCTTCGAGTTTTCTCAAAACGACTTTCAAAAGTCCAGAATCTCCAAGTTCTACAGCACTGCTAAAGACCGCGGAAGCTGCCTCGCTCTTTCCTTCACAAATGATGGAAATAAGCTTTTTCTTTGTTTCAAACTCAACATCATTTGATGCAAGAATGCTTCTGGCATCGACGTTGTTAGACAGTGTGTTAATAATCTCAAGAAATTCATTTCTTGAATTAACTACAGCATCAACGCTACCTGCAGAGTTTGATGAATCAAATAGCACTTTTGCGTAAACTTCTGCGCGTGCTTGAGGTGTTGAGTGTCTGTTAGTCATTGAAGCTACCTGCCTCAACAATGTACTTCTCAATTATTTTGCGATGCTCATCATCACTTAAATCGTTTGCGATCAGTTTTGATGCGACATCAATTGACATGTCAGCAACGCTAGATTGAAGTTCAGCAATGGCTGCCTTCTTCTCTGCCTCGATAGATATTTTTGCTTTTGCAATAATCTCTTCAGCAGAAGCTTCAGCCTTCTTCTTCAAATCAGCCTCAATTGCTTCTGCATTTGTGCGTGCAGTTGCAACGATTTCTGCTGATTCTGTTTTAGCTGACTCGAGTTGCTTTTTGTACTCCTCGAGAACCTTTTCTGCTTCAACCTTCGCATTTTCTGACTGCTCGAGTGCATCGCGGATTGACTTCTCTCGCTTTTCGAGCATTCCGTTAAACATTGGCCATCCAAATTTGCCTAAAACAATGCAAAGAATAATGAACGCAATGAGCATTGGGAAGAACTCGATTGGATTTGGAATGATTGCTCCAATTCCAGATGAAGAAGCCTCCTCATTAGCAAAAGCTAATGTTGGACTCAGCAGTCCAGCAAAAACTGACATAGCCAACACAACAGCGCTCGCCAGTGCACCAATTTTTAGTGCGTTTGAGGCTGTCTTAATGTTTGCTGTTTTGTTCATCAGTTTTACTAACCTTCTCTTCTTGGTTTAATAAACCATTACTAATTAAGAAATCAATGCGAGAACGAAGCCAATCAATGCAAGAGCTTCTGCCAAAGCAGCACCGATGATGAAGTTAGTGAACAAACGTCCCTGAACTTCAGGCTGACGAGCTGTACCGACGCAGCAACCATAGCATGCAAGGCCGATGCCTACGCCAGGTCCAATCGCGCCAAGGCCATATCCCACGACCTTTAATGCAGCAAGTACGAGTGTTACATCCATGTTTTTCCTCCTAAAAAGAAACCGTTAATGTTCTGACACTGCAAGGGAAATGTATACCGATGAAAGCATCGTGAATACATATGCTTGCAGGAATGCCACAAGTGTTTCCAACGCATACATAAGCACAAGAAGCAGAAACCAAAGCAAGCTTACGCCAGCGACGCCAACTTGCATTGCTTGAATTCCTGTGGTCATAAACACGCCAGTTGCCAATGCAAAAATTCCCAAGACCATGTGTCCTGCGAACATGTTGCCATAAAGTCGGACTGCAAGAGTGAGCCAGCGAAGGAACAAACTAACAGTCTCAAAGAACCAGATTACTGGAACGAGCACTTTTGGAAGTCCTGATGGAGCGATTGATTTAATGTAGCCCCAGCCACCATGAGCTTTGATGCCCCAGTAATTGAAATAGAAGAATGAGCAAGTAGCCAATGCCCAGTCAACCGAAATTGAACCAGTTGGTGTTTTCGAACCTGGAATTAATCCGCAGAAGTTCGAAATGAGAATGAAAAAGAAAAGGGTTGCAAGGAAAGGAACGTGTTTTTTGTATCCTTCTCCAATAACACTTTCTGAAATGTCTCGTCGAACAAGTTGATAACCATATTCAACAGTGTTAACAAACTTGTTTGTTGGAATTAAAGTGAGTTTGCGACCCACGCCAATGATGAGTGCAAGAGTAATAATCCAAATCAAAATCATGAAAAGGATGTATTGAGTCATTCCAAAATCACTAGAGCCAAACATGACTGTGGATTCCAGAGCGGCCTTAACGTGTCCAACCTTTGAATTTAGCGCTTGTAATGGATCCATTTAGATATTCTCTTTCCTGATAACACCTATAAACTAAAACCTTGTTCATTTTAAGCCAAATTAACTGAACAAATCCCGATAAATTCTATAAATGAATTAGAAAAAAACACGTGCAAAAAGATTGTTTTAGGGGTATAATCGCGCTTTTTAAGCTAAATAGAAAGCTCATATGCCTTGTTTTTTGAAACGTTAAAATGTTTGATTAAAAGCTCTCTAACCTTGTGTTTTGGCACTCCGCATTCGACTAACTCATTAACAAATTCACGAGCTTCGTCTAAAAGCTCTGTCTGAGAATCAGAGTTTGTAATAGTAGGGCATCCCTCAATCACAAGAACAAATTCTCCCCTGCACGTTCCATTCTCAACCTTTTTTTCAAAAGCTGAAAGCATCTGGGTTGCAGGTAGAACTATAACCTCCTCATGCAGCTTTGTTAGTTCACGGGCGGCGCAAACTGGTCGCTCAGAGTCAACTTCTTTAATTGCACGAATTGTGTCAAGCACCCTGTTTGGAGACTCATAAACGACCACTGGGCAATCCAATGCCATTAATTCTTGAAGTCTCAACGATTTTTGAGTCTTTTTTTTGGGCAAGAATCCCTCAAAGAAAAAATGTGTTGAATTAAAGCCACTTGCAACTAATGCAAGAAGACATGCATTCGCACCAGGCAAAACCTCGACTTCAACGCCTGCTTTGCGACATGCTGCAACAATTCTAGACCCAGGATCTGATATTCCAGGCATGCCTGCATCAGAACAATAGCAAATCGTTTCACCAGAGTTAATTCTTTCAACCAAAGCTTCAACATGTCTGGCAATTAAATTTTCATCCATTCGAAACATTGGTTTTTTAATAGAATAGGCAGCTAAAAGCTTGCCAGTAACCCTTGTGTCTTCGCAATAAACGGCATCACAATTTTCAAGCGCACTAAATGCACGCTTTGAAATGTCATCCAAATTGCCAATCGGTGTTGGAACTAAAATCAGCTTATGAGAAACATCCATTCTTTAAAGACCTGCTTCAAGGTTAGATTTTGCAACTGCAATCATGAGCTTGATTCTGTTTAGCTGATTTACCTCTGATGCACCAGGGTCATAGTCGACAGCAACAATGTTGCTTTTTGGATATTTCCTGCGAAGTTCTTTAATGACAGCCTTGCCGACAACATGATTTGGCAGACATGCAAAAGGCTGCGTGCAAACAATGTTTGGGCAACCAGACTTAATTAGTTCAACCATCTCGGCTGTCAAAAGCCAACCTTCACCCATTGAATTGCAAAGGCTCAAAACTTCAGAAGCATATTCCCCGAGTTCAAGAATGTCAGTTGGTGGCTCAAAACGGTTTGAATTCTTTAATGCTTCAACTAACGGTTGTCTAATCTTTCTTACTGCTGCAAGCCCAAGTTTTGAACCAAGTTCCGACTTTTTAGGTCTTCCAATTTCTTGCTGGAAAATGCCTCCTACAAGCCCAAACAAGAAAAATTCTGTTAAGCCTGGAACAACAACTTCGCAGTTTTCTTCTTCAATCTTGTCAGTAATGTTGTTGTTTGCAGTTGGATGGAACTTAACGAGAATCTCTCCCACCACACCAACTTTTGGTTTTTTAACAGAATCATCAATTGGAAGATTGTCAAAATCGGCAATTATGTCTTCAGACAAACGCTTAAAGTCACTTCTCGAAACTCCCTTTCGAAGCGCCTTTTTGCATTCTTCCGTCCAGTGGCTGAATATGTTGTTGGCTGAACCTTTCTCGAGTTCATAGGCACGAGTTTTATATAAACATTGCATTAACAAATCGCCAAGGAAAATGGCATAGCCTGCCTGCAAAAGCATTTTTGGAGATAGCTTAAATCCAGAATTGTGTTCGCCTAGGTCCTTAAAACTCAATGCAATAACTGGGATGTGGCCAAGACCTGCTGCTTTAAGTGCTTTTCTGATGAGCGCGATGTAGTTTGTTGCTCGACAACCTCCGCCAGTTTGAGTGATTAAAACAGCCAGCTTGTTTGTGTCATAGCGACCAGAAAGCACAGCTTCCATTATTTGACCCGTCACAAGAATTGAAGGGTAACAAATGTCATTATTAACATATTTCAAGCCATAATTAACTGCTTCATGGTCCACAGAAGGTAAAAGGTCAACATTGAATCCGAAGCGATCAAAAATCGGAACGAGCAATTCGAAATGCATCGGAGCCATTTGGGGAGCCAAGATTTTGTAGCCCTCATCAAACATCTTCTTAGTGAACTCAGGTCTGCCAAACTCAGTGGTAACCGACTCTCTGTCACCAACTTCATCGGTGTCTGCAATGACCGACTTTTCGGTTGGCAAGTCGGGGATGAGTTCTTTAATGTCTACTGATGACAAGCAGCTCACAGGGCACCCACGCTCAATAGCAGCCTTTTCGTCTTTAACTTCATTAATTTCATCAGCTTTATCTTTTAAAGCAGCGAGCAAACTTCTGACACGAATCTTTGCTGCACCAAGATTTGAAACCTCATCAATTTTAAGGACAGTGTAAACTTTTCCAGCCGACTCTAAAATTTCTTGGACCTGGTCGGTTGTCAGGGCATCAAGACCACAACCAAAAGAATTTAGCTGAATTAAATCAAGGTCGCTTCGTTTGGCTGCCACTTTTGCCGCAGCATATAGACGCGTGTGATACATCCATTGGTCGACAACACGAATTGGACGTTCGAGCTGGCCAAGGTGAGCAATAGAGTCTTCGGTTAAAACTGCAAGCCCAAAAGAGTTCAGAAGTTCAGGTATCGCATGATTTATTTCGGGATCTTGATGATAGGGACGCCCAGCCAAAACAATGCCGTGCGTGCCAGTTTCTTCCATCCACTTTAAAGTTTCAGTTCCCTTAATGCGAATGTCTCGCTTGAAGTTTTCATCTTCTGCCCATGCACAATCGACTGCATCTTCAATTTGTTTTTTTGTTGGAACAACGCCATTCTTGCACATCTCAGCTTTATGCTCTTTTGTAATAATTTCAAAAAGGCGCTTTTTTAATTTGTCTTTTTTGTCATAGGGAACCCATGGGGTGATGAGCTGAATGTCAGAATTTATTAGCTCGTCGATGTTTAAACGCAAAGCTTCAGGATAACTTGCCACGATTGGGCAATTGAAATGATTGCCAGCAGTTTCATCTTCTCCACGTTCCCATTTTGTGCACGGCATCCAAATAAAATCAACGGGTTTTTCTAGCAAATTCATAATGTGCCCGTGGGAAAGCTTAGCTGGATAACAAACACTTTCCGAAGGCATTGACTCAATGCCAGCGTTATAAATATCTTTGCTTGATTTGTCAGACAGAATTACCCGATAGCCAAGTTTTGTAAAAAAAGTAAACCAAAACGGGTAATTCTCATACATATTCAAAGCCCGAGGCAAGCCAACAGTGCCAGCAGGCGCATCTTTTTCATCTAGAGGAGTGTAGTAATCAAAAAGGCGCGAACTTTTCCACTCAAACAAATTCGGAACATTATTTTTCACACGTCTCTCACCCATCGACTGACCGCGTTCGCATCTGTTGCCAGTAATGAATCTTCTGTGTTTTCCAGTTTTTTCGTCAATTCCAAAATCATTGATTGTCAAAAGACACGAGTTTGAACAACCTTTGCACCTGACAGTTTTGTGCGATGGATTTAATTTATTTAATTCATCAATTCCAAGAATGGAAGATTTTCTGACTTTAGCCACTTTATTCTCCCTTCTCCCAACGCTCATGGGCAAGAAGAGCTGCGCCATATGCCCCCATGTTTCCTGCTATGTCGGGCCTAACTGCATTTACATGCGAAAGTTGTTCGAATGCACGCAAAACAGCATCGTTTAAGAAAGTGCCACCCTGCACAATAACATGCTTGCCAACATCTTTTGGGTCTCTAATTTTAATTACTTTAAAAAGAGCATTTTTAATCACAGAAATGGCAAGACCAGCAGCAATGTCTTCAACAGCTGCGCCTTCTTTTTGAGCTTGCTTTACACGAGAATTCATAAACACAGTGCAGCGAGAGCCAAGGTCAACTGGGGCTTTTGCTTTACATGCAGCTTCTGCAAACTCATGCACTGAAAGACCAAGACCCGAGGCAAATGACTCAATGAAACTTCCGCATCCACTCGAACATGCCTCATTTAGCATAATGTGGTCAATGACTCCATTTTTAACACGCAAACACTTCATATCTTGACCACCGATGTCAAGAATAAATTCAACGTCAGGCATCAATTCTTGGGCACCACGAAGATGCGCAACTGTTTCGATTTCGCCTGAGTCAACTTTTAACGCCTGCAAAAGGAGTCCCTCTCCATAGCCAGTCACTGTCGAGTGACCAATAAAGACTTTATCACCAAGCAATCCATAGAGTTCAGTGAGAGCTGCTTTTGCGCAACCCAAAACATCACCCTTATTTGATGCATAGGTCGTCCACATGAGTTCTTTTTTGTCGTTTACAATTGCAGCTTTAAAGGTGGTCGACCCGGCATCAATGCCAAGAAACACAGGGCCCTCATAACCATCGATCGAGCATTTTTTCACTTTTTCAGCATCATGTCTGCACCTAAATTCTCTATAGTCTTCCTCGTCTTTAAAGAGAGGTGGCAGTCTTTCAACTTCTGAACCCTGAATTGTCCCAACTTTTGAAAAACGATCAAGGATATCACCTAATTTAGACGGTTCAAAGTCTTCCTTTTTCGAGGCAATTGCACAGCCCGTTGCCACAAATAAATGTGCATTTTCAGGAACGATGATTTCATCATCGGTGAGCTCAAGAGTTTCATAGAAACGCTTGCGCAGCTCGCTTAGATATTGAAGAGGACCACCCAAAAAAGCAACGTTTCCCCTAATTGGTCTGCCGCATGCAAGACCCGAAATTGTTTGAGTTACTACAGATTGAAAAATAGAAGCTGCAATGTCTTCACGCTTCGCACCCTCGTTTAACAAAGGTTGAACATCGGTTTTCGCAAATACCCCGCATCTTGAAGCAATTGGATAAATGATTGTGTGAGATTTAGCAAGTTCATTTAGACCAGCAGCATCGGTATTTAAAAGCGATGCCATTTGATCGATAAAAGCGCCTGTACCACCAGCACAAGTTCCATTCATTCGTTGCTCAATAGAATTGTCAAAATAAACTATTTTTGCATCTTCCCCACCAAGTTCGATGGCGACATCGGTTGAGGGAATGAGAGTTTCAACAGCTGTTTTGTTAGCTATGACTTCCTGAACGAAAGGAACCTTTAAAGCCTCTGCCAACAACAATCCACCAGAACCGGTGATAGCGATTGACATTAGAGAATCTGGAAACTGCTCTTGTGCTTGCTCTAGAACGTCTCTTACCGTTGCTCTAACATCGCTCATGTGACGCTGATAGACGCTCCACAAAACATCATTGTTGTCATTTAAAACAACACATTTAACTGTGGTAGATCCAACATCAATACCACATGCAAGGGTATCATTAGAATCGCTATGCAACATTTAGTGTATTTCCTTTTAAAATAAAATTCACGTTAAAGTTTTATTTTAACGTGAAAAAGTGGATTGAAGTTAGATTAAGTTCATTTGTGCACTAGTTGTGTTATACCAGTGTTGCCAATTAGGAGGGCAATATTTTTTAGCTGCAGATTCCGAAATTGTGTAGCCATATCCTCGCTTAAGACCAGCCACATGTGCTCTAATTGCTTCGTCCCAGCTGCCCCATGAGCTTGAGCCCCAACCCCATGCGTTGTGCGGCAAGAAACATACCGCTCCCTTTGAGCTCTCGGTGTAGGCAATAGCAGGAGACCATCTTGGGTCTACACCATAGTCCCACGCGGCTTCAGCAAAAACTTGACCTGTTCCTGACATTGGAGATCCAGACAGATAGGAGTCAATGCGTGGGGTCCATTCGTTTACAAAACTCTGTTTATCAACAGACCAGTCGGCATTGTCACTATTAGGAACATTAATAGAGGTGTTGCTGTCTGATGAATCAGACGCCTCTTCAGTTTTCTTAGCCTTTTCTTCTGCTGCTTTACGCTCACGCTGCGCTTCTTCCTCAGCCTTCCTTTGAGCCTCTTCACGTGCAGCTTGTGCCTCTTGAAGAGCAATTTGTGCTTGTGTGACCTGCTGATCAGCATCTCTTTTTTGCTGGTCAAGACCCGACTGAAGTTCATCGAGTTCTTTTTTCATTGAAGACAGCGACTCGAGTTCTGTCATGTTCTTGTCGCGAATGTGCTCAAGATAGTTAAAGTTATTGATGGCAGTTGTCAAATCTTCAATTCCAAGAATGCTATTTAACAAAACACCAAATCCTGAATCAAGAAAATAAAGCTGTCTCAAAGCGCCGCCTGCTTTTTCTTGTTGCTCAGGAATCTGCTTGTTAATTTCATCAATTCTTTTTTGATTATTGTCGATTTGACCCTGAAGCTCTTCTGCCCTTGCACTAGCTTCCTCATATTTTTTTGCGGAATCTTCAACCTGTTGTTGAAGAGCATCAGGCTTTGCATCGGTGTCATTAGTTTCCGCAAATGCTAATTTATCAGGGGAAGAAAACAGCAAAGATGTGCTCAAAACTAACGCAACCGTCAAAAATGAGCTACTAAATTTTTTATATATGAATTCCACGTTTTTCACACGCATGCTTATAAATTATACAAAATGAGATTTACCTACGCGAATTTAGGCGAGATGAAGAGCTGACATCGGCATCAAGAGAAGCGAATCGTTTGTTTTTAAATTCAAATTGAGCAGCCAATCCAATCATTGCTGCGTTGTCACCACAAACATCTGTCGGAGCAACGCAAAAGCTAACTCCAAGATTGTCACACATTTCTGAATATGCACGTCTCAACTGGCGGTTCGCTGCTACTCCACCACCAAAGCAGAAAGTCTTTGCATGCGTGTTTACTAAGGCATCGTGAGCTTTTGCAACTTGAACATCACAAATGCTCTGTTCAAAAGAGGCACAAATGTCACACATGTTTTGGCGGGTCAGACGTCCATCGGCATTCTCTTTTTTCAAGCGCTCAATTTCAAGAATAACTGCAGTTTTTAGACCCGAGAGACTCATTCTCAAATCGTGGCTGTGCAGAAGAGGTCGCGGAAGTTCCACATTATCGGCGTTGCCTTCCTTTGCAAGCGCTGAAATTTCAGGTCCTCCAGGATAGGGCAAGTTCATTGCCCTTGCAACTTTATCAAAAGCCTCCCCCACTGCATCGTCAATTGTCCCGCCGATCACCTCATAGTCGCCCCAATCACGCACAAGAACAAGCATGGTGTTTCCACCAGAAATGAGTGAGGCAACACACGGCATTTTAATTGAGTCAGAACAAAGCTTGTTTGCAAACAAATGACCAACCAGATGGTCAACAAGAATCAACGGCTTGTTAGCCCCCCATGCGACTCCTTTGGCAAAGGCTAGACCCACAACAAGAGATCCAACTAGCCCTGGTTTTGCAGTGACAGCGACAGCATCGATTGAATCATAGTTTTTCATGCCTGCAAGACGAAGTGTTTCTTCTGCGACTTGAGATATGACTTCAATGTGTTTTCTGCTTGCAATTTCTGGGACAACACCACCGAAACGTGCATGAAATTTTGCTGATGAAGAAACTACATTTGAAATAATAGAGTCCTCTCCATCCACAATCGCACCAGCAGTTTCATCGCAAGACGATTCAATTGCAAAAATTAAAGGCTTGCGTGCATTGGGCTTTAAAAGAGAATCAGCTTCAACAAATTCCTCATTTGCAGAAAAATTTGAGATGTCGAGCGAATAGCTAACGGCGTCTTCGTTTCCATAGAAGTTTTTGCGAGTGCAAACTTCGCTAAACCCTAAAGACTCATAAAGTGCTCTGGCAGGCGAGTTTGAAACACGAACCTCGAGCATAACATTTGAAGCGCCTAAATTGCGTAACGTTTCAAAGGCAGCGCTCAAAAGCCGGCGAGCTATCCCTTGTTTGCGAAATTTTGGATCAACACAAATTTTTAGAATGTCAGCATCAGATGAACTTCTTGAAGCGCCAACATATCCGACAATCGTGCTGTTAATCACGCCTTTTAACCAAACGCGGTTTGAATCGCACACATCAGTCTTAAAACTGTTTTCACTCCATGCGTCACTTCCAAAATTGCACTTCTCAAATTCGGCTAGAATTTTGCAATCATCAAGCTTGACAGGTGAAATTGAAATTTGCGTGTCGTCACCATGAACACCAGTGACAAGATCTTTTGTCTTGTTTTGCAAGATGTGAGACAGTTCGTTTTCCTCTGCATCGGAAAGACGAGTGTATACAGGCAAAACTTTGCTCGCATTATGAATCAATGACGACTGCCAATCGAGTGCCTCATTCATTTGCTGAACTAAAAGAGAAACAAGGCTTTGCCCCGTTGGGTACCAAAAACACTCATCTAAAAGATGATATTTTTCTTCGAAATAGTGTTTGTGCTTTATGAGTCCATCACCACAAACTGCCATGCCTTGCAAAACGTTGTGTGAGTCCACAAAAGCTTGAGGCTTTGCAACAGTGTCAGCATTTTTTCTGTTTATTGTGTTGTTTTTAACATCATATTCAACGGGATAAACTTCGCCGCGCATTGCATCGGCAACAACAAGAGTGTCCCCAAACTTGCCGCTCAAGCGCAGATTTTCAGCTACTGCATCGAGAGTAGAAATCCCATAAAGAGGAACATTTAGGGCAGAGCAAATTCCTTTAGCACTAGCGAGTGCAATTCTAACACCAGTAAATGATCCAGGCCCACGACCCACACCAATTGCAACAATCTCACTTTTGTTAACATGGTTTTCTTTTAGAAGAATGTCGATTTCTGGCAATAGTTTTTGATTCGAAGCACGTTTTGAATCAATAGATTTTTGAAAAATCGATTTAATCAAGACTTTTGGGGCAGAACTTTCACTCAAGCACTCCGGGTCCTTGTCTTTTTCTTTTATGGCATCTAAAACACCGCTAGAAAGCTCTTGATTAGAATTGCAATGAGAATTGTTAGTTTGAGTTTCCTCCACACAAACACTCGACGGATTATCTTCGTTATTTGCAATGTTTAGGCCAATCTCGGCAAGTCCCAAGATCACTTTTTCGTTAGAGGTGTCAAAAGCAAGAACAAACTTTCTGTTGTTGTTAGCAAGCCATTTGTCTGCCATTTCACAAGAAGTTTTCCCATAAGCTTCAACAGCGATCTCACGTGGCTCATCTCCCTGCCCTTCAAAAGTCAATTTAATGGCTTCTTCAGGCATAGAATCGGGATAGAGATTTGACCATTCTATAAAAGAGACCCCGTCTATTGGATTGTATCCATGTTCGTCGAAGCCTATCTCTGACAATTCATCTTCTGAATTAAGACGATAAAGGTCAAAATGATAAACATTGAAATTGTCTGCACAGTAGTCGTTTACAAAACAAAATGTTGGACTCATAACTTCTTCTGACACGCCAAGATGCGCTGCCACATGACGCACGAATTCAGATTTTCCACTTCCAAGCTGGCCTTCCAAAAGGACTGTTGTTCCAGGTTTGAGCAAACTTGCAAAAGCACTGGCACATTCATCTAGCTCATGAATCGAGGAAATTTTGAATTTCTGCATGATTTAGACACACCTCTCGGCTGCGCAGCAAACGAATTTGAGCATCACAGATGTTGTCACACTTCCAACACCACGAGGAACCGGCGTGATGGCACCAACTATTGGCTCAACCGATTCGAAATCAGCATCTCCAGTGAGTTTGCCATCAGCGCCAACATTAGTTGCAACATCGATGACAACTTGACCTTCAGAAAAAAACTCGGGTGTGAAGGCGTTGGCGCGTCCTGTTGCCAAAACAACAATGTCGGCGTCTTTCATGGTTTTCTCCAAGTTTTCAGTTTTGGAGTGAGTAATTGTGACCGTTGCATGACGATGAAGCAAAAGCATAGACAGCGGCCGACCTACAACTAAAGAACGCCCTGCTATAACAACGTTTTTTCCTGTTACATCGAAACCATAATAATCAAGGATTTCAAGACAACTTTGCGCAGTTGCTGGAACAAACACGCAGTCGGAATTAGAGTAAATCTTGGCAGAATTTGTGTCTGTTATACAATCGATGTCTTTGCCGGAGTCAAGGGTTGATTGCAAAACACTAGCATCTAAAAAGTCTGGAAGTGGCTGAAAAACTAGACAACCATGAATAGAATCATCGTCGTTGATTTTATTTATTAAATCTTCAAATTGCGGTTGGGTTAGTTCTTCATAATCAAATCGCTTCACGACTATGCCGTGTTCTTCTGCTTTTTTAACTAAAGAGTTTTCATATGATTGTGAGGCCGGGTCGCTTCCAATTCTCACCAAGCAAAGGCAAGGTGAAATTCCCTTTTCGCACAGCTTGTTTACACGCGAATCAATGTCTGAATAAATTGCATCTGCAACGGGTTTCCCCAAAAGAATTTTTGCCACTTTGTTACACCAACCGATAGGCATCAAGCTCATCTGCCACAATCGAATAGGCATAATCAGCCTCTGTTACGCCCTCTTCGCAAAGGCTTGTTGCAAGTGATCTAAATTGCTCTGCCTTTGATGGGTCAGAAAATAAACGAACGTTCACAAATACATTCATGCTTGCTGCAATCAATGCAGCCTTTGCCATTGAGGCTGCACATCCAATATCGCTTAATGTGAGCTTGCCGGTGTTTTTAGCCAAAAACTCACATTCCTCAATAACGTCGAGGCATTTTTGCATAATTTCAAGAGGAACAGAACACGCTAGAACAAGTGCATCGTCCATTTTTCTATTTCGAATCTCACCCTTTGGAAGCTTCATGGCTTTTGCAACTGGCGCAAAAGATTTAGCGTCCTCGTCAACAAGAATGAGAAGGTCGCTGTTAGCATCGTTTAAACGATTGATTGAAGCTTCAAGTTGCCCTCTGATTTGAGCATACTTCTCATTCGTAAAAGTGATGTTTGCAACCATTGAAGCACAGGCACCAGCCAAAGCTCCACAATAGGCGCTAGCGGCGCCGCCACCAGGTGTGGCATCAGCGCCGCTCAAACGCTCAATAAACTCAGTGTCAATTGATAGTCCGTTTTCTTCAGACATTATTCTCCTTAAAAAAGACCTGTAATTTGGCCTGCATCAGTAACATCGATGCTCTTTGCAGCGGGGTTTTTACCAAGCCCTGGCATAGTCATAATGTTTCCTGCAAGAGCAACAACGAAACCAGCACCATTAGATACTTTAACATCTCTGACCGAAACTGAAAAGCCTCGAGGTGCTCCAAGAAGTGTGGCATCGTCTGAGAAAGAATACTGTGTTTTTGCAATGCACACTGGCATGTCGTCGCAGCCAATTTCATGTAATTTCTTTAAAGATTTTTTAGCCTTTGCCTCAAAAATAACACCGTCTGCGTGATATATCTTCTTTGCAATTGCCTCAATTTTTTCTTCAATTGAAAGATCGTTTTCATATGAGAAAGCAAATGTGTCTTTGCTTCTGCCTGCTGCATCACCGTTTTCACAAAGATCTACAACTTTGTTAGCAAGCGCAACTCCGCCTTCAGAACCTTTTGCCCAAACTTCACTCAAAACAACATTAACGCCAGCTTCTTTGCATGCGGCCTCAACAGCTTCGAGTTCTGCTTTTGTGTCAGTTGGGAAAGCATTAATTGCAACGACGCATGGAAGGCCATAGACATCCTGAATGTTGGAAATGTGTTGAGTTAGATTTGGGAGTCCAGCTTTTAGAGCTTCGATGTTTTCTGTATTGAGGTCGGCTTTACCAACTCCTCCATGATATTTCAAAGCACGAACAGTAGCAACCAAGACAACACAATCCGGTTTTAGGCCAGCATAACGACATTTAATGTCGAGGAATTTTTCGGCTCCAAGATCAGCACCAAAACCAGCTTCAGTGATGCAATAATCAGCGCTTGCTAGCACAGTTTTTGTGGCGATGACTGAATTGCAACCGTGAGCTATGTTTGCAAAAGGCCCTCCATGGATAATTGCAGGAGTTCCTTCTAGTGTTTGAACAATGTTAGGAGCAATAGCGTCTTTTAGAAGAGCTGCCATTGCACCTTGTGCTTGCAAATCCTTTACAAAAATTGGCTTTCCCGCGCGAGAATAACCAATGATTATGTTTGATAGGCGCTCTTTTAGGTCGGCAAGACTTGTTGCCAAGCAAAACACCGCCATAACTTCGCTGGCAACTGTAATGTCAAAGCCGTCCTCACGTGGGACGCCGTTAACTGGCCCGCCAAGACCGCAAACAATGTTTCGAAGCTGACGATCGTTCATGTCAACGCATCGCTTCCAAGTTATGTTCTTAACATCGATGTCGAGTTCATTGCCGTTTTGAATGTGAGCATCAATCATGGCAGCCAAAAGGTTGTTGGCAGCACCAATTGCGTGGAAGTCGCCAGTAAAGTGAAGGTTAATGTCTTCCATTGGGACAACTTGAGCATAACCGCCACCAGCAGCTCCGCCTTTAATGCCAAAAACAGGACCGAGCGAAGGTTCACGAAGAGCACATGCTGCCTTTTTACCAATCTTAGACAATGCATCGGTGAGCCCAACAGTGGTTGTAGTTTTGCCTTCACCAGCTGGAGTGGGGTTAATGGCTGTAACCAAAACGAGCTTACCTTGCTCGCTGTTGTCAATCTTATTGTTTACATAGTCAAGATTAATTTTTGCAATGTAGTTGCCGTAGCGTTTAAGACTTTCTTCTCCAATGCCAATTTTTTCAGCAACAGAGGCAATGTCTTTCATTTCACATTCTTGAGCAATTTCAATATCAGTTTTATAATATATCAATTTATACTCCTAACAGTGGGGCCTGCGTTAGCCAAACTAATCAATGTGATTAAGTATAAAGTTCAAGCCTTTTAAAGTGAGTAGCGAATCGATAAAGTCAACAGACGAACATAGTGGACCAACAAGCCTTGAATAGCCTCCAGTTGCGACAACTTTAATGTCGTCAACGATGTCTTTATTTGCTTGCGCTTTAATCATTGCTACAAGGCCATCTATGCGGGCAGCCTCTCCATAAACAAGTCCGCTTTGAACTGCAGTTTCAGTGCTTCTTCCAACAACTTGTTTTGGAACCTCAAGTCGAACATCACTCAGAGCCGAAGCAAACTGAGCAAGCGATTTCATGCCCGACCAAAGCCCTGTAGCGATCACCCCACCACAAAACGTTTTATTCTCATCGACATATTCAATGTTTGTTGCAGTTCCAAAGTCGGCAACTATGCATGGCGCCTTATATTCAAGAACAGCACCAACTGCATCAGCAATGCGGTCAGCTCCAACTTTGTTAGGGTCTTCCACATCAAAATTCAGAATGCCAGAGACGCGATCTGAAGTTAAAACAATTGCATCAATCCCCCATCTTCTTCGAATTGCCCAAGTCCATTCCTGGGTCTTTTCTGCAACCACACTTGAAATAATTGCGCGATCAGGAATAAACTTTGGACCGCCGCTTAAAAAAACGTCGGCTGGAACGCTTGAAACTGCACGAGTGTCTGCAACGATTTTGTAGTCTTGTGCAATGCCAGCGCAGGTGTCAGTATTGCCAACATCAACTAAAAAATTGACCATTTTTCTATATTTATCCTATGAATCTCTTAAGGTTTTTAATTTTTCGAGAACATCGCTCGGAAGAGATGATTCTATTGTCGATTTAGTGTTTGTCTTGGCTTGGATGTCATCTGAAAGCTGTGAGCGCAAATGATTACACTCACGACAAAAATCTCTAGAACTCATTCTGGCAACACCGTGTCCCATAACAGAATTTTGTACACTGGCATCGCTTGAGATCACAGTGACATTTTCGGTCTTCAAGCGAGCCGCACGAGCAAGCTCAATAACTGTCTGGTCGGCATCTTTGCCAGTTTTTGAAAAGAGTACCTTTACTGGGCCAACACTTCTTGCATGACCATCAGAGAAAACGTTTCCTGTGCCATCATAGACGATTGTGGCCTCGGCTTCTCGTCCAACCAAAAGTGTCACATCGTTTAATAACATTTCACGTGCAAGATTAAATGAATCGTCAGTCCAATCAGGACCAGTTAAATGTTCATAACAAGGTCCGCAACGAAGCACGTTGTATCCATCAACAATGTAGACTTTGTCTCTAGTGAAGGCCATTTTGGCGAACCCATTCATACATAAACACAGTAGACGCCTGCGCGACATTAAGAGACGAAACATTTCCTCGCTGTGGCAATTTGAATGTGTCATCACAATTTTTCAGAGAAAGACTTGAAATGCCTTTTTCTTCGTTCCCGAGAACGATTGCGATTTTCCCCTCAAGATTTGAATCCCAAATTTCATCATCAGCGTGCTCACTTGCGCCCACAACCCAAAAGCCAATGTTTTTAAGATCATCGAGGGTTCGAGCAATGTTTGAAACTTGCACTATTGGAAGATGCGCAACCGCTCCTGCAGAAGTTTTATATACAACAGAATTCACGCTTGCACTCCTGGCATTAGGAAGAACAACGCATGCGGCCCCAACACTTTCGGCACTTCTGATGATAGCGCCAAGATTACCAACATCAGTTATGTGATCACAAACAACAATTAAAGCGGCACCACATTGCTCAAAAGTGGAATTAGCATTCTCTATACAGCGAGATAGTGGAGCATATTCAAAAGGAGCAACGACAGCAACAATCCCTTGAAAATTGCAGTCGTCGACAAATCTCTTTAATTCTTTATTTGGAACTCTTTCAAACTTGACAGAGTTGTTTTTAGCAATTTCAAAAATTCGGTCTAGCAATGAATCTTTTTCAGCAGTTTCAGAAACCTTGATTGAAGACAATTTCATCCCAGAAGAGAGCGCCTCCAAAATAGGACGCTTGCCGTAAATCAAATCTTGTTTGGCATGCTGCTTCATTTGATTCCTAGAACCTAAAAACTAGAGAAGATGTCGTCTGCACCATTTTTGATGTTGCGAAATGCAATGTTAGCCTCGGCGAGCTTCTCAGAAATTGAACCAGCAGGTATTGTTCCACGACGATTGTTCGCGCGAACCTTAAACTCAATTTCACCTTTCTCAAGGCCTTTTTTGCCAACAATAATCTGCAGAGGCCATCCAATGAGGTCAGCATCGGCAAACTTAACACCAGGACGCTCGGCTCGATCATCCAAAACAACATCAAAGCCAGCCCAGGCACAATCTTCTGCAATTTTGCTTGCAGCTTCCAAAACATAATCTTCTTTGCCAATCGCCAAAACACAAATGTGAGCAGGGGCAACAGAAATCGGCCATTTGATGCCATTTTCATCATAGTGTTGCTCAACAATAGCAGCTAACGTGCGCGTTACACCAATCCCATAGCAACCCATAATAAATGGTTGCTGCTTTCCATCTTCGTCAAGATAGAAAGCTTTCATTGCTTCAGAATATTTTGTTCCAAGTTGGAACACTTGGCTCACTTCAATGCCGCGATCTCCAATTAGAGTTTTTCCGCAATTTGGGCACTTGTCTCCTGGCTTGGTAACACAAAGGTCTGCCCAATCATAAACCTCAAAATCAACGCCTTGTTTAGCACCAACAAAGTGATAGTTATCTTCATTAGCACCAACAACCCATCTGTCGATTGACTTGAGTGAATTGTCAGCGATTACTTTAACACCTTCAGGAAGGTTTACAGGGCCCATTGATCCTTTTGGAAGTCCAAGTTCTTCCATTTCCTCGTCGGTTAAAATCTCAAAGCCAGGCACAACATGCGCAGCTTTAATTTCATTTACTTCATGGTCACCAGGAACAAACAAAACGAAAACATCTCCGTTTTCAGACTTGCCTGAAAGAGCTTTGCAAGTTTGGTTTTCTTCAATGTGTAGGAACTCAGCTAACTCGGCAATTGTGTGCACACCTGGAGTGTATACTTTCTCCATGTGGTCAACGTCATAGCTTTTAGCTTCACTAATGCAATCAGCTGCTTCAACGTTTGCAGCATAGCCACAGTCGCAGTGAACAAGCTCTGCCTCGCCACTGTTTGCAAGCGCCATAAACTCTGTTGTAACTTTTCCACCAATTTGTCCCGAGTCAGCTTCAACAGCTCTCCAATTAAGGCCACAACGGTTACAAAAAATCGCATATGCCTTGCTCATTTCGTCATATGTCTCTTGAAGCGACTCTTGTGATGAATGAAATGAATAGGCATCTTTCATAATGAATTCACGACCGCGCAAAAGTCCAAAGCGAGGACGAATTTCATCACGGAATTTTGTTTGAATTTGATAGAGATTGCAAGGAAGTTGCTTGTAGGAATTAAGCTCATTTTTAATGAGTGCTGTCACGATTTCTTCATGAGTCGGCCCAAGACAATACATGTGATCATGACGATCAACCAGGCGCATGAGTTCAGGGCCATAATCATCCCAGCGCCCCGACTCTTTCCAAACCTCAGCAGGCTGTAAAGCAGGCATGAGAATCTCTTGTGCTCCAGAAGCATTCATGACTTCTCGAATAATCTTTTCAATTCTGTGTAGAACCATTTGTCCTAAAGGCAAGAATGTATAAATTCCACTTGAAGTTTTACGCAAAAAAGCGCCTCTTGTGAGGAGCTTGTGAGATTCGATGTCAGCATCGTTTGGTGTCTCCTTTAAAGTGGGAGCATAGAGCTTAGACATCAACATGTAATTTGCCATTCTTAAAAACCTTTCAAACTAACAAATATTATTTTGAACTTGAGTTATAGATTATCGATTTCTTCGAGTAGAGAAAAAACGATTTCGCTCTCGTTTACTTTCCGAATAATTTTACCATGCGAAAAAAGCACAGCGCTGCCTTTACCACACGCAACACCAACATCAGCGTCGGCCGCCTCGCCAGGGCCATTAACAACGCACCCCATAATAGCAACCTTGACAGGCTTTGTTATTTTTGAGAGTTCGCCTTCAATTTCACGCACTATTGAGATTAAATCAACTTGAGTTCTAGCACAAGTTGGACAACTAATGATTTCAGGACCTCGACGTCTTAGATTTAAAGAAGAAAGAAGCGTCCAGGCAGCACGCACTTCAAGCTCTGGGTCATCGGTTAAAGATATTCTGATGGTGTCTCCGATGCCTTCATAAAGCAGAATTCCCAAACCTGCTCCCGATTTAATCAAACCCTGAAAAGCAGAACCTGCCTCCGTGATGCCAATGTGTAATGGAACAGAAGGCATTTTTCCTGCAAACAAACGGTTTGCTTCAACACATGCGTTTACATCATGAGCTTTTAAGCTAACTACCACATTGGAAAAATTGCATTCATCCCGCAAAAAATTGATGTATTCCATTGCAGAAGTGCACAACTTCTCAGGAAAACTTATGTCCTGTCTCTCCGCAATTTTTTTATCAAGAGAACCTGCATTGACGCCAATCCTGATGGCACAATTGTTTCTTTTGCAAATATCAACGACTTCTGCAGTTTTTTCAAGACCACCAATATTTCCTGGATTGATGCGAATCTTCGCCGCTCCTCGTTTGGCCGATTCGATTGCCATTTTAGAATCGAAATGGATGTCGGCGACAACAGGAATGTCAATTTTTTTAACAAGTGACTCAAGAGTCACAAGGGCTTCCTCATTTGGAACAGAGAACCGAATCACTTCGCACCCATTGTCAACACAACATTTTGCTTGCTCGATGTTGCCAGCAATGTCACCAGGCTTCATATTTAGCATCGTTTGGACAACAACTGGTTGTCCACCACCAATGATGACGTCGCATTTAGATCCGTGTAAAACTACCTTGTTAGTTTTAGTTGACATAGGTTAGCTCCAGTTGCCAAATATAAAACGCTGAATGTCTTGATTGAGAGTTACCACAAACAAACACAACAACAAAAATACACCTGTTGCAGCTACTGCATTGATAACGCGCTCTGGAACTTTTTTGCCTGATATTTTCTGAATTAACTCGACAAGAAAATGTCCACCGTCAAGCGGAGGAATTGGGATCAAATTCATGAGTCCCAACGAAGCAGAAATCATAGCCATGAACAATAGGGCCTCAGAAAACCCTTGAGCAAAATAATTAGCACTTAAGACCGCAATCCCGACAATGCTCGTTGAATTTGAAACTGTCGCCGCTGTTGTCGCAGGATTAAATAAACCAATGATTGCCTGCACAGTTAAAGCAATGTATTTAAACCCTGCACCAACTGCAGTTAATGGATCAACTGTCAAATGTTTGACAGTGCCATCTTGCAAAGTCACATCCATACCAAGAACAGAATAAACGACAACAAAAGCAAGAATTGCAAACAGCAAATTTACAGCTATTCCAGCTAAAAGAATGATTGATTTTTGCCAGAATTTCTTAGAGCGATATTGCTGATTAAATTCCAAATCATAAAGAGATTGAATTGAATCAAAGTCGCGAGGCGTTCCTTCTTTCGCAGGCTCAACCCCCTTCTTTTTGTTTGCATATACTTCAGGTGTTCGATAGGTGTTGTGCTCGTCTGTTTTTTTTGGAGGAATGACACTTCCCCAGTCTTCAAGCTCTTCAAGGCAGAAGTAAGCTTCATCCACGGTGCAACCAGCATCAAGCGCAATTTGTTCTACCACAACTTCACCACGCGCATAAACAGAAGCTAAAACTTCAGGCGTGTGAGGTGGAATGTCACCCATCGTCATGCCGCAAACACGTGCATAGCCGCCAAGAGGTATGCAAGTTATGCCAAACTTTGTTCCGTTTTTAACAAAACCAATGCGTGGACCAGGAAGGCCCAACATAAACTCAGTAACGCGCACTCCAAAAGCACGCGCAGCCAAAAAGTGCCCTCCTTCATGAATGAAGATGAGGACACCAATTGTAATAATTGCGCTGAGAAGCATCATTTACTATAAATACCTGCCTGACTAATCAACAGCCGGAAGAGAAGCGGCAGCAACAGACTGCCCAACGCGACGCATCATCTCGTCTGGAAGTGTTACGTTGATTTTCTCTTTTAACTCTGGGTATTCTTCTGCAAGAACCCTGTTGCACTCCGAAATGACAAGATCACCACCAACACCTGAAGCTACGCGACCAAGAACAAGAAGTGTCTCTATCTCATAAAAACTTGAATAAAGAACAAGCGTGTGGGCAAGATAGGTGCCAATTGACCTGAAAATGTCAAGAGCTCCTGCATGACCCTCTTCTGCAAGACCTTGCACAACTTTTAATTTTTCAGCTGGTGTGAGATTATCATCAAGCTCAATTCCAGCTTTTGGCGCAAGCTTGATTACAGCATCTTGGCTGAAATATTTACAACCAACACCATAATCGTGTGACCATTCATCTTGCATTGCATTTTTGCTTAAATCAACTGGAGCAAAAGCAAGCTCATTTATCCAGCCAAGAACATTGCCTTGTCCATTAACATAGCCAACAGCCTCGCTTGTGCCCATTGCAATTCCAAGAATGTTCCCATGTCCTGTGCTCATAAATCCAGCAAGAGCTGTGACATCGCCATCGTTTGCAACAACTAGAGGGACATCGCCAATTTCTTTGCCAGCGCGGTCATAAATTGATTTCACTTCTTCACGACGCTCACGTGGCACTTTAATAAACAGGCTTGCAACCATTGGGGAATTTCCAACAAACGTTCCCGCACTAGAAACGCCAATCGCATCAACACGTGGCATTTTAGAAGCTGCTGTTTTAAACGCTGTGACAATTTCGTTGAAGTGGTATGTTGGGTCTTCTGTAACTTTTGGATACCAAACAACCTCTTCAGAATAAACACTCTCGCCGTCGATTACAGCTGAAACTTTTCTGTCGGAACCACCAGCATCAAAACCGATTCTGCAACCATCCATGTGACCGCCAATTTTAGCTGGCGACTCGTTAGCTGATGGAAAATCGGCATCGGAGCAGGCGATAATTTGCAAATCTTTTTCATAGACATCGCGAACAAAGCCAAAATCAAACTCGCGCTCACCAGTTGAAGAATAGGTCTCCTTTAACTTTGCAGCAATTTCATCTGCGCCTTTGATGTAGACCTTAAAACCACCAATGCTCCACAATTCAAATTTGATGAATCTCTCAAGAAAACGATAATTAGCTTCAGCAAAACTGTCATCGCGAATGAATGTGTCGCGAACCGAAACTTTGCCGTCTTCGCGCTCTACAGCAACAGAAACTGGTCTTGTTGCCTCTTTAAGAAACTCTTTCATCCAAACGCCAAACGGAATGAATTCTTCATCGAGAACAGGCGTGTTTTTGATTGAATAGTCAATACCTAAATAATTCATGTCTGTTTTCCTTATTAATTTCTCAATAACTAATCTTTTTAAATTGCCTAGTCTTCGTCTCCAATAATTTCTGTCAGTGTGCGCTCAGTCATTATCAATGCTCGAGGAACATGGAAAGGTCCTTTAAAAGTAGATCCTTTTGTTGAAGGCATGGTTGGGAGTCCATCACGGCGCAAATAGCCATACCACTCACCATATTCATCATCGACAAAATGCTCTTTGCAATATTGAACAGTTCTCTTCAAGCAATCTAAGAAATATTGATCACCAGTGTCGCGATAGGCTTTAGAAGAAGCAATCATAATCTCGTTGTGAGGCCACCAAAGCTTCATGTCATGTTCATATGCCTCAGTGGGTTTGCCTAGGCAATCAATGAAATAAAGTAGCCCTTGATATTCGTTGTCCCAGCCAGCTTCAAAAGCGTTTTTAAAGATGTCACGTGCTTTTTCATGCAACTCAGAATTGCCTTCGTAGTTTGCTTCATCCATCAAAAACCAACTGCATTCGATGTCATGACCAGGATTGACAACTCTTCCATCAGTAAAATCAAGGCAAGGGTTTCCCTGTTTGTCAACCCATTCGAGTGTACATTTGAGTTCGGGATGATAGTGGTAATTGATAATTCTATCAACACACTCTTTCGCCCTTGTGTCATATTCCTGCGTGTGAGCTGGGTCAACACGACGTAAAATTCCAATAATGTTCAAAAATATCATTGGGTCAGCAAGTGCAAAACCGCTGCGAGTTGCAGGAATAGTTTTTGGACCAAAACCAGTTGGATCTTTTATTAAGCCGTTATTTAGCTCATAAATCATTTCATAGGCTCGGCGCGCACGCTTTAGATATTTCTTCTTGCCTGTGATTTGATAAAACTCAGCATTTGCAATTGCATAAAAACCTTCGGAAAAGCAATATCTTCTCTGACGAAGCGGTTTTCCATCAGCAGTAACAGTGAAATAAAGACGCTTTCCAGCTTCTTCATTGATGCAATAATCCTCTAGAAAATTGAGACAGCTTTTCGCAGCTTTTTTCCATTCAGGCTCGGCGCCATAAACGTTGCATAAATATCCAAAAGTCCAAGCACATCTTCCTTGCATCCAAACACTTTTGTCAGTTGAGTAAACGTCACCTTTTCTGTCAAGACAAGTGTAGACACCACCGTTGATGTTGTCCATTCCGTGCTCAAGCCAAAAATCAATGGAAGTTTTAAGCTGATCTCGGCACCATTGCCTGATCTCAATTAAATCTTTAACCTCGTCTGGCATTTACATCATTCCATTCTTTTTCAAAACTTCAACGATTTTTTCCACATCTTCGCCTTCGAGCTTTGAAACAGGTTCGCGCATTTGGTTTGTTTCAAAAATGCCCATTTGCCACAATGCAGTTTTAAAAGCACCGACTCCAGCACCAAAACCAACAGTGGCTTTTACATAACGAGTGAGCATCATCAAACGTGCAAGATGATCTTGTAGCTCGGCAACTTTTGCCCAATCGCCTGCTCTCGCGGCTTTATATTGCTCAACATAGGAGAATGGATCGAGGTTAGCAAGACCAGGAACGCTACCATCAGCACCACCCAAAAGTGCCCCGTCAACAACAACTTCATGACCTGTGAGGAGTTGCAATGGATGACCAGCGTCTTCATTGTCAAGCATGAGCCATCTAAACATGACATCATCACCGCTTGAGTCTTTCACACCCTGAATTGCACCTTTTTTTGCAAGACGCAAGAGCATATCAGGCGTGAGCTTAGTGTGGACACAGCAAGGAAGGTCATAGGCAAAAATGGGAAGGTCGGTGTGCTCACGCAAAACTTCAAAGTGGCGCTCTGTTTCCTTTGGGCCACCAAGAGCATAGAAAGGAGCAGTCGCAACGAGAGCATCGATGTCTAGACCTTTGAGCTGTTCGATCTTTTCGATGACACGAAGCGTTTCCATGTCGATAACCCCAACAAGAACCGGAACTCGCCCATCAACTATACGAAGAGCTTCTTTGATGACATGAAGTCGTTCTTCACTTGTTAAAAATGCCACTTCACCGCTTGATCCCAAAAAGAAAAGACCGCTGACGCCCGCGCCAATCATTCGATCGATGCTTCTCTCGAATGAATTCACGTCGAGCGTGCGGTCTTCTTTTAAAGGAATTATTACTGGTGGAATGACTCCGCAAAACTTAGCATTGTCTTTCACAAAAATCCCCTTACATGAATGCGTTTAACAACGGCTATTTATTCTATCATTTAGTTCTCAACAGTGCATTTGTAATCATCATCAGCTACATCAATTGTGATAGTTGCTCCATCCTCAACTTCGCCATTAACAATCTTTTCTGCAATCTTGTCAACAACAACTTTCTGAATGAGGCGTTTTAGTGGACGTGCACCATAAACTGGGTCAAAGCCATCAATGGCAAGTGAGTCAAGGGCGGCATGCGTTACCTCAAGTTTGATTTGACGATCTGCCAAACGTTCACGAACCTCATCAAGGATTATGTTTGCAATTGGCTCGATTCCATCAATTGAAAGTTCCTTAAACGTGATGACGTTATCAATCCTGTTCAAAAATTCTGGACGGAATGTGTTCGACAAAACGTCTTGCATCTTAGATGCAAATTCTGCCATGTGCTTTGCAGCCTGCTCAGGTGACATGTCCATCATTTCTTCTGCAACTTCGCCCATTGTTTGTTTGTGAGCTTCAGCCTCTTCTTGGATAATTTGTGACCCAATGTTGCTTGTCATGATGATGATTGTGTTCTTGAAATTAACAACACGCCCCTGACCATCAGTCAAACGTCCATCATCAAGCACTTGCAGAAGGATGTTAAACACATCTGGATGCGCTTTCTCAATCTCGTCGAGAAGGACTACAGAATATGGCTGGCGACGAACTGCCTCTGTGAGTTGGCCACCTTCGTCATAACCCACATACCCTGGAGGAGCACCAATTAAACGCTGTACGCTAAATTTCTCCATGTATTCACTCATGTCGATTCTGACCATGTTCTTTTCAGAATCGAAGAGATATTCTGCCAAGGCTTTTGCAAGCTCTGTTTTGCCAACACCAGTTGGGCCGAGGAAAATGAAGCTGCCGATTGGTCGATTTGGATCAGAGAGACCTGCACGGTTTCTTCTGATTGCACTGCAAACGAGATCAACTGCTTCGTCTTGTCCAATAACGCGTTTTTTAAGCTCAGTCTCGATGTTTTGCAACTTTTCAAGCTCACCTTGCATCATCTTAGACACTGGAATTCCAGTCCAGGTGCTAACGACTTCTGACACTTCCTCTTCAGTAACTTCTTCTTTTAAAATTGCGCCAGCATCTTGTTCTTTCTTTAGATTCTTCTCAGCATCTTCCAAATCTTTTTGAATCTTTGGAATCTTGGAATAACGAATTTCGCTTGCTTTAGTTAAGTCACCCTCACGAGTTGCCCATTCTTCTTCTTTTTGGGCAGTCTCGAGCTCAGACTTCAAGTTCTGAACGTTAACGATAACGTCTTTTTCGTTCTTCCAAGCAGCTTTTCTTGTGTCCAAATCTTCTTGAGCACTTGCAATCTCTTTGCGCAAATCTTCCAAACGCTTTTTTGAAGCATCATCGGTTTCTTTCATGAGCGCTTGTTCTTCTATTTGCATTTGAGTGATTGAACGCTGAGCGTTATCGATGTCTTCTGGCATTGAATCAATCTCAATGCGCAGGCGAGAAGCAGCTTCATCCATGAGGTCAATAGCTTTGTCTGGCAAGAAACGATCTGAGACATATCTGTCAGAGAGCTCTGCTGCAGCAACAATAGCACCGTCGGTAATTCTCACGCCATGGTGAATTTCATATTTCTCTTTTAAACCACGAAGAATTGCAATCGTCTCTTCAACATCTGGCTCTGTAACAAGAACAGGTTGGAAACGACGCTCCAAAGCTGCATCTTTTTCAACATATTTCCTGTATTCGTCAAGTGTTGTTGCACCAATTGCATGAAGCTCGCCACGAGCGAGAGCAGGCTTTAACATGTTGCCAGCATCAAGAGAAGAATCTCCGCCAGCACCAGCGCCAACGATTGTGTGCAACTCATCAATAAACAAAATGATTTGCCCATTTGAGCTTTTGACTTCGCGAAGGACATTCTTCAAGCGATCCTCAAACTCACCACGATATTTAGCGCCAGCCATCATCGCGCCCAAATCAAGCGAGATAATATCGCGATCTTTTAATGAAGAAGGAACATCTCCAGCCACAATGCGCTGTGCAAGACCCTCTACAATTGCAGTTTTGCCAGTGCCAGGCTCACCAATGAGAACTGGGTTGTTTTTCGTTCTTCTTGACAAGACCTGAATGGTTCTTCTGATTTCATCAGTTCTGCCAATTACTGGGTCAAGCTTTCCTTCACGAGCAGCCTGAGTTAAATTTTGCCCATAAAGCTCTAGTGCTTCAAACTCAGTTTTGTCAGTTTGTGATGTGACTCTTGTGTCTCCTCGAAGTTCCTCATAGGCAACCTCAATTGTTTTTCTTGTCACACCCTCGCCGTTTAACACTTTGCCAGCAGCACCTTTGTCTTCAGTTAACGCAATCAGCAAATGCTCAGTTGTCGCATAGCTATCACCAAGCTTTTCCGCGATCTTTACAGCGCTGTCAATAACCCTAATAAAGCTCTGGGATGGAACAGCCATAGGCAAACTGCTACCCGTAGACTTAGGCAGTGCATCTATTTCCTTTTGTGTGTTTTTTGTGATTATTTCAGGATCGGCACCAATTCTTTTCAGAATCGATGAAATGTTGTTTTCGCCAGCGTCAAGCAAAGCCTTCAGCAAATGAATTGGTTCAATGCTCGAGTTATTCGCATCTCCCGCAACACTCATTGAGGCTTGAAACGCTTCTTGCGCTGTTACGCTTAATTTATCAATGCGCATGTTTCGCCTCACTTTCTTTCAAAAATAAAATAAAAATTAGTAGTCCATGAAGAAAAGCTTTGAGATGTCGCTTGCTTTCACCATGGAATTTTCCTGTTTAGCATCGTTCCTTGCAGGCCCGAGCTGCGTGAAGTGCCTAGAAATTCGCTGAAGTTTATCATGGAGATCATCAAGTCTCTTCTCAGCTTCTTCTAGCGCTTCTTCTGTTTCATCGAGCTTTCCTTGGAGTGTCAAGATTCGCATGACACCCGCAAGGTTGATTCCTTCATCGGTGAGCTCGATAATGAGAAACAACCTGTCAATGTCGGCCTGAGAATACATGCGCGTGTTTCCATGCGTTCTTTGCGGAGTGAGCAACCCTTTTTGTTCATAGGAGCGAAGTGTTTGAGGGTGCACACCAGCCAGGTCGGCCACGACGCCAATAGTAAACATCGGTTTGTGATATGTGTCTCTCGATTTCATTTCAGTATCTTTTCTTAAAAATCAGTTTGTATCTCTATTCTTATTAGTCTTCTTTGTTTCCTTCATCTTTTTGCGAATCATTCAAATCTTCTGCAGGTCGTTTTTCTCCACCAGTTGTGATTGTTACCATTGCAGGTCTAATCACTTTAATTCCAAGCTTGTAACCCTTTTGATAAACATCGCGAACTGTTTCGTCATAAACGCTGTCATCAGGGACAGTAGATACAGCTTGGTGAATCAGTGGGTCAAAAGCTTCGCCCGCTGGATCAATTTCTTGCAAACCATGCTTTTCAAGGGCGCATCTAAACTTAGTGTCAATGGCTTTAAAACCATTCGTCATTTCACTTGACCCATTCTTGTCTGCCCACTCAAGCGCATTTTTCATGTCATCAATGAGTGGAATTAGCTCCTTCATCAGGTTCTCAGTTGCGCGCGCGCGTTCATCTGCACGTTGTTCATCCATGCGCTTGCGATAGTTTTCCCAATCAGCATGCAAACGAAGATATTTATCTTTCCAATCAATTTCTTCTGTTTGAGCGCTGCTGTGATTATTGTCAGCAGCTTCATCAGAAGGCGCTTGGTTTTCAACTGGTTCTGGCGAGGAATCACCCTCGCCAGCTTCAGCCGCTTCAGTCACAACTTCTTCTTTTAGCTCAGAAGTTTCTTTGTCATCGCAAGTCGTGCAATTGCACTCATCGGTTTTTGCTTCTTCAGACATTTGCCCTACTCGCTTTTCTTGTCGTCGTCAACTACCTCAAAGTTAGCATCGATTGGACCGTCGCCATTGCCTCCTTGTGGTGCCGCTTGAGCTCCAGCTGCTGCAGCGCCTGCAGGGTTAGCACCTGCGGCATTTGCATCACCAGCTGCGGCACTTTGCTGATAAACGACCTCGGCAAGTTTATAACCAGCTTGTTGAATCTTTTCTACAGCCCCTTTAATTGCCTCAATGTCAGTTCCTTTCATGGCCTCTTCGCACTCAGCAATTGCGTCTTCTGCATCTTTCTTAGTGTCAGCAGGAGCTTTGTCACCAAGCTCATCTAATGTCTGCTTAGTTGCGCTCATTAATGCCTCAGCATTATTGCGTACTTCAGCTTCCTCTTTGCGTTTAGCATCAGCATCAGCATTTGCCTCTGCATCTTTAACCATACGATCGACTTCTTCATCGCTCAAAGCAGTTGATCCAGAGATTGTAATCTGCTGTTCTTTGCCAGTTCCAAGATCTTTAGCAGACACGTTCACGATGCCGTTCGCATCGATGTCGAATGTAACCTCGATTTGAGGAATTCCACGGCGTGCAGCAGGAATGCCGGTCAGCTGGAAACGACCTAATGTCTTGTTGTCAGCCGCCATTGGACGCTCACCTTGAAGAACGTGAACCTCAACGCTTGTTTGGTTGTCTGCTGCAGTTGAATAAACTTCAGTCTTGCGCGTTGGAATAGTAGTGTTTCTTTCAATCATCTTTGTCATGACACCGCCATATGTTTCAACACCTAACGACAAAGGTGTGACATCAAGAAGCAAGATTCCGCTAACATCGCCTGAAAGAACGCCACCTTGAATTGCAGCACCCATTGCAACTGCTTCATCTGGGTTAACACTCATGTTTGGCTGCTTGCCAGTCATTTTTTTAACAAGTTCCTGGACAGCAGGCATCCTTGTTGAACCACCAATCAAAATGACTTCATTTAAATCAGAAGCAGAAATCTTAGCATCACTCAAAGCCTGCTCAACTGGCTTTCTGCATCTGTCAAGAAGGTCACGGGTGATTGTCTCAAACTCAGTTCTTGTGAGAGTCAAATCCAAGTGCTTTGGACCATCGGCGCCAGCAGTAATAAATGGCAAGTTAATGTTTGTTTGAGTTGTGGCAGAAAGTTCAATCTTTGCTTTCTCAGCAGCTTCCTTCAAACGTTGCAAAGCCATTTTGTCAGTTAGAAGATCGATGTTGTTTTCAGCCTTAAACTTGTCTGCCATCCAGCCAATGATTCTCTGATCCCAGTCATCGCCACCAAGGTGGTTATCACCAGCGGTTGAAGCAACTTCAAAGACGTTGTCGCCTAACTCCAAAACTGAAACATCGAATGTGCCGCCACCCAAGTCAAAGACGAGAATCTTTTCGTCTTTGTCATCATTTTCTGGATTGAAGCCATATGCCAAAGCAGCAGCTGTTGGCTCGTTAATAATTCTCTTCACTTCAAGACCAGCAATTTTGCCCGCGTCTTTTGTTGCCTGACGTTGTGCATCATTGAAGTATGCTGGAACTGTAATAACAGCCTCTGTGATTTTTTCACCCAATTGCTTTTCAGCGTCGTTCTTCATTTTCTGAAGAACCATTGATGAAATCTCTTCAGGTGTGTATTCCTTGCCATCAATCAAAATTACGCTTCTGCCATCTTTGCCACGAGAAACGTTGTATGAAACAGTCTTTCTTTCTTCGGCAGTTTCGTCATATGAACGACCGATGAAACGCTTGACACTAGAAATCGTGTTCTCAGGATTTGTGACGGCCTGGTTCTTAGCAGCTTTGCCAACAACACGCTCGCCATCTTTTCTAAATCCTTCAACGGAAGGGGTAGTGCGGTCGCCTTCCGCATTAACAAGGATTTCAGCCTCATTACCTTGCATAACTGCCATAGCAGAATTTGTTGTTCCAAGGTCAATGCCTAAAATCTTTCCCATTTTGTTTTCCTCACTTTCAATTTTTTTAGTTGCCTAATCTGCGCAACCTTTTTAAAACATCTTCATAATAAAATGTGAGTGTGTGTCTGTCAAGTCTTTTACTAAAAATATACTTAGATACTCTAAAAGGAGTAGCACACATAATTATTACGTGTAATAAATAGATTTTTTTGATTAAAGAATGTGTTTATTTAAGTTTTAAAAAATCAGCAGCAAGAGTTCTAGCTTTTGAGTCAGCAATCTTTAGTTGCTCCAACGAAACTGCATTTTCATTTTTAATTTCACTAATAGCAAAACGCACGCACTCTTCGATGTCGATAAATCTGCATTTTCCATCTCGAAACGCAGCGTTAGCAACTTCGTTAGCCGCATTCATAACACAAGGCAAAATGCCTCCAGCACTGCCCGCTTCATATGCAATTTTTAGGCATCCAAATGTTTCATAGTCCGGAGAATCGAAACTAATTGATCCTAGTCGAGTGAAATCAAGCGGCTCAACAGGAGAAGTGCGCCTCCTCGGATGGGTTAGCGCATATTCAATTGGAATTCGCATGTCGGTAGTGCCCAAATGTGCTTTAACAGAGCCATCTATGAACTCCACCATGGAATGAATGACGCTTTGAGGATGAATGACAACTTTAATTTTGTCGAAGCTGCAATTAAACAAATGATGCGCTTCAATTACCTCAAGACCTTTGTTCATTAAGGTCGCTGAGTCAATTGTGATTTTTGCACCCATGTTCCACGTTGGGTGCTTCAACGCATCACCTGCTTTCACTTTTGCGAGTTCATCTTTAGTTTTCCCAAGGAAGGGACCGCCAGAACAAGTTATCCAAAGCTTTGAAACAAATGAATTGCTCTCTCCTATCAAGCACTGATAAATTGCACCGTGTTCAGAGTCAATCGGAGTTAACTTACCATCATCTTGCGCAAGAGGCATTAGCAAATCGCCTGCAACTACAAGTGATTCTTTGTTTGCCAGAGCCAAACGGGCAGTTGTTGTTAGCGTGTGGTAGCTACATTCAACTCCACAAGCGCCAACTAAAGAATTGACAACAATGTCAGGTTCACAATAATCAATAAAAGAAACAAGTGAGTCAACATCACAAGTTGTGTTTGAAACATTGTTGTCGTGAGCAAGTTGCAAAAGCTTCGATTCATTGGAATGTGCGGTCATTCCGCAAATTTCAAATTCATCTTTTAAATGGTTGCAAACATCAATCGTTTGTGTGCCAATTGATCCAGTTGCACCAAGAATCAAAACGCGTTTTTTGCTAGCCAAGAGGAATCACTCCCGCCAATAAAAACATGATTACAGATGAGACACTAGCTAAAAACAAAGAATCGCATCTGTCAAGGAGACCTCCGTGACCTGGCATAATCCAACCTGAATCTTTGAATCCAGCGTTTCTCTTAATTCTGCTTTCGGCCAAATCTCCCAAAACTTGCAAGAGTGCTGAAATCACACCGAAAAGAATTGCAATTCCGATCGGCAATTCAACGCCAGGCATAATTGCAAAAATTGACCAAAACGCAGTGCATCCAATGATGCCAGCAATGAAACCTTCCCAAGTTTTATTAGGAGATGTTCTTGGTGCTAACTTGTGTTTTCCAATAGCACGCCCGACTAAATAGGCAAAAGAATCATTAGCGCAAACGCTAACGAAAATCAAAATCAACGCCCACGAATCATAGGGTGGTTCAATGCAAGCCGAGATATACATAAATCCCGACAAGCATCCTCCAGTGTAAACAGCGCCAAACAGGCTCACGCCTACATCAGAAATTTTAGCTTTATTCCAAAAAACATACCAAACGAGAAGTGCTAGCAGCATAAGAAGCGTCACGCAAGCGCACCCGCGAAGACCAAAATAATTCATTGCTGGGACATAGGCAACAGCCCCAACTAGACCTATCAACTCATTAGGAAGTCGCGCCTCGCTTCTGACCATGTAATAGAACTCTTGCGAAGTAATTGCAGCAATGAGTGACAAAACTAACATAGTTGGAAAGTTCCCAAAATAGAAACAAACAAGAACAAGTGTTAGATATATCGCCCCGACAAAAAAGCGTGTCCAAAAAGAACTTAGGTTCCTTAAAGGCTCAGGAATCGCTTTCCCAATTCTATCGGCAATTCCAAATTCGTGACCAGGCTGAGGCATTACATAGTTCAAAGGCTCGTTGCCAGTTTCTTTCATTGTCGAATAAACTAAAGAAGCTTGCTCTTTCATCCGAGCGCGAGCATTTTGTTGCTCTTCAACCATCGCGCTTTTGCTTTTGTTATTTGCTCCGTCGATTGTTGTCATGGGAAACACCAGCCATTATTTTGCATTCCCAAAACGTCTGTCACGAGACATGTATGTTAATAAACAACGAAGATATTCATATCTGTCAAAGTCGGGCCACAAACAGTCAGTCACCACAAATTCGCTGTAGGCAAGTTGCCACAACAAGAAATTTGAAACTCTCATTTCACCAGATGTTCTAATGATGAGTTCTGGATCAGGCATGCCAGCAGTGTAGAGGCAATTTTTAAAAGCGTTTTCATCCACTGAAGAGCGTCGAGAGTCCAGTGCATCTTTTACACATTTGTTCACGGCGTGCATTATCTCATCACGACCGCCATAGTTAACAGCCACAACCAGAGTTAAACCAGTGTTATCCTTCGTTTTTTCAATTGCATCGTCAAAAGCATCGCGGGTGTCTTTAGGCAAAGCGCGTGAGTTTCCAATAGTTTTCACGCGAACATTTTCTTCATGCAAACCATCAACTTCGGCAAGCATAGTTTTTGCAAAGAGATTCATCAAGCCTGAAACTTCCTCACTGCTTCTCTTCCAGTTCTCAGTTGAAAAAGAATAAATTGTAAGAAAATCGACCCCGATGTCAGAAGAAGTGCGAATGAGTTCTCGAACTGCTTCAATTCCAGCTTTGTGACCATAGAGCCTGTTTAACGCACGCTTTTTTGCCCATCTTCCATTTCCATCCATAATGACGCCAACATGACGCGGCACCTTCTGCTCGTCAAACTGTGATACATCGATGTCTTCTGGCACATCAGGGAATATGTATGAAAACTCTCGTCTCAAAACAATGCTTAAATTTCCATCAATTCTTTATCTTTGGTTGCAAGAGCGCTGTCAATTTGAGAAATAAAGTCATCAGTTAACTTCTGGATGTTGTTTTGCTCGTGCTTTACTTCATCCTCTGGTAATCCTTCATCCTTTTTCATCTTATCAAGCGCATTGTTAGCATCTCGTCTTGCATTTCGCACGGCCACTTTTGCTTCCTCAGCTAATGACTTGCATTGTTTTGTGAGTTCTTTTCTTCTTTCCTCAGTTGGAGTTGGGAAAGGAAGACGAAGCACTTGACCATCAGAGTTAGGGCTGATCCCTAAGTCTGACTCATTGATAGCATTTTCAATAGCCTTTAGCGATGATTTGTCATAGGGCTCAATTACCAAAAGGTGAGCATCAGGTGTTTTTATTGCCGCCATTTGGTTTACGGGTGTTTTAGTTCCGTAGTAATCAACTAACACGCGGTCAAGAACCATAGGGTTTGCGCGTCCTGTGCGAACACTCGCAAAATTAGAATGAAGAGCCTCTAGCGCCCTCTCCATTTTCTCTTTTGCTTTTGCTTTTGTTTCTTCAACAGTTGCCATGATTTAAATTCTCCTGTTTTATAAATCGGGGTCAAATGATTATTCAGCTGTGATTACAGTCCCAACGTCTTCGCCTTGCAAAGCGCGTTTAATGTTTCCTTTTACTCCAAGATTAAAAACAATCATAGGAATGTTGTTGTCCATGCAAAGAGAAATTGCTGTTGTGTCCATAACGTGAAGATGACGATTGATTACTTCAAGGTAGGAAATGTGATCGAACCGCTTCGCATCTGGGTGGATTTTTGGATCCTCATCATAAACCCCATCTACTTTTGTTGCCTTCATGAGACAATCGACCTCGAGTTCGCATGCACGAAGTGCTGCTGTTGTGTCAGTGGTCATGTAGGGGTTGCCTGTGCCAGCTGCCAAAATCACAACTCTTCCCTTTTGCAAATGTCTGTCGGCACGACGGCGAATGTATGGTTCTGCGACTTCCTGCATTGTGATTGCACTTTGAACACGCGAATATATTCCTGATTGCTCGAATGCGTCTTGAAGAGCAAGCGCGTTCATGACTGTTGCAAGCATTCCAATGTAGTCGGCTTGCGCGCGATCCATTCCCTCAGAAGAACCTGCTAATCCGCGGAAAAAGTTTCCGCCACCAATAACAATTGCAATTTCAATGTCATCTTTTGCAATTTCAGATATTTGCTCAGTGATTTCACGAACAACCTTTGGATCAATGCCAAAGCCCTGATCGCCTGCTAGCGCTTCACCAGATAGTTTTAAAAGCACACGCTTGTATTTGTAATCAGACATTTCTCTCCTATTTAATTGAGCCGTTAATTGTTTGTCTTCACAGAATCAACTGCATCATCGAGCGCATCGACAAGACCTTTGAAAGCATTTTCTTCGGTGTTCTCTGCTCTAGCAGCACCGATGTTTAGAGATTCTTTGCTCGCGGGCTTAGGCCCAAAACGGCGGCGAACTTTGTCAGCCACACTTGACACAAATTCAACTGGAGCAGAGGTTACTGTGTCAATCGATTGTGTTGCTTTAGCGGCAACTTCTGTCATTGTTTTGACATCTGTAACAATGTCGTCGACACGCAAAATCTCCATGTTCAAAGCATCAACCGATAAAGACACCCTGTCCATGAGCGGGTCAACTTTTTTGAGCGCAGGCATGAGTTCATTTGTGATGTCATTCATGTCTTTGACTGCACTGTCAAGTGATTTTTGGACTTCTTCAATTGTTTGACGAGATTTTCTAATAGTAATAACAAGCTCAACAACAAGCCAAATTACAACAATTGCAATAACAGCATAGAGCCAGGGAAGAATGTCATTTATTATCTCCACAGCATAACCCCTTTGACGAATAGTTTAATTAACTAATTCTACCCTAATTGTCGTTTCGCATGTCTTCAAGAGCACGCGTTCGGTCTGCTTCCCAGCCAACTTTTCCAGGCTTGTAAATATCTCCATTTTCAATGCCGTCTGGCAAATATTGCTGGCGAACCCAGCCTCCAAAATCATGAGGATAAAGATAGTCGCCATAATCTTTAGAACCAGGACGATGTCGATCACGAAGATAATTTGGCACTGCTCTTTCAGGACCATTCTTAACTTCAGACATAGCGCGCTGAATGCTAGCCTCAGCAGCATTTGACTTTGGAGCAAGTGCTACATAGGTTGCTGCCTGCGAAAGATTAATTTGACATTCGGGCATGCCAATCACCTCGGTTGCCCTAAACGCAGCCTCTGCAATGAGAACAGCGCGAGGGTCGGCGTTTCCAACATCTTCTGAAGCGCAAATAAAAATGCGACGTGCTATAAACTTTGGATCTTCCCCACCCTCTAGCATTCGTGCCATCCAATAAAGAGCGGCGTCTGGGTCTGATCCTCTCATTGACTTGATAAAAGCTGAGATTATGTCGTAGTGCATGTCTTTGTTTTTGTCATAGGCTAAAGACCTTGTTGGACTAGCGTCATGCACATCTTGTTCATTGATTTCTGCTCTATTGTGTGACCATGCCATTTGTGAAGCAAGTTCGAGCGAGTTAAGAGCGCATCTGGCGTCGCCTCCACAAATGCGAACAATTTCTGATTTTGCATCTTTAGTGATTGTGAATTGGTTATATAGGCCTCGCTCCGACTGAAGAGCATTATCAATGACCTTACAAATGTCATCTTGCGTTAAAGAATCTAGCAAAACTACTCTTGAGCGGCTAATTAGCGCTGTATTCACTTCAAAATAGGGATTTTCAGTCGTAGCTCCAATTAAGATTACTGTTCGATTTTCAACTGCATGCAAAAGACAGTCTTGCTGAGAGCGAGAAAAACGATGAATTTCATCGATAAAAAGAATGGTTTTAATTCCACTAGACTTAAGCCGCGCATCTGCCTCAGCGATAACTTTTCTCAAGTCGGCAACAGTTCCTGACACTGCTGAAACTTCATCAAAATGAGCACTCGTCATTTTTGCAATGACGTTTGCTATAGTTGTTTTTCCTGTGCCAGCAGGACCATAAAGAATAATGGACGACAGCGCATCAGCTTTAATTGCAGTTCGAAGCCAGGAACCTTCGCCAATTGCGCCCTCTTGTCCAACAATTTCATCGAGAGTTTGCGGCCTCATTCGGCGAGCAAGCGGCGCAAACTCAAGCGACTTTTCTTCCGCTTTTTCTTCGTCAAGCATGTCAAACAATGAGTTAATGTCCATAAGCTAATTTTATGCGTTTGAATTGCAAATTCACAAGTTGTGAGCGGGTGTGCGTTCTTGACACGGCATATATAATTATTGTTTGGTAAAAAAGTTTATGGAGCATTGATGGATTTAACAGAACAAGCACAGCTGATAGGAAAAATTAAAGAAACTTTCGAGCAACACATTGGAGAAAAAGTCCATGTCGAACAAGATCTCGGAAGGTCACGCATCAGCACAAATAACGGAATCGTCTACCAAGTTCACCCACGACTTTTCATTTTGGAGGTTCAAAGAAAGCGCGTTCCAAAAGCAAGAATGTCGTTTCAATTTGCCGACATATTGACTGGCGTTGTGAAAGTTTCGCAAAATGGCGAGCCGCTGTTTGACAACTATCAAGATTTGCTTGCGGTAAAAAAAGAGCCATATGACGAGTCGGAATTTGCCGACAATGACATCGAAGATGAGCTTATAATCAAATAGTTAATTCGTGGGGATGTAGCTCAGCTGGGAGAGCATCACGTTCGCAACGTGGGGGCCGTGGGTTCGAACCCCATCATCTCCACCACTTCCTAAAATCGAGCGTAGCTCGATTTGTTACTACCGCTGCAAATGCATCTGAAACTGCATCTTAGCCCTGAACGCCCCTTTTGCACCACGAAGGCCAACGAAGGTGTCGTTCGAGCAAATATGCTAGTTCAGATGCATTTTCCTTACGCTTTTTGATCGTGAAATAGAATAGCTTATCCAAAATGAGAAGTATGCTGGTCTTATATAGCTGCCAAAACCTCGGAAAGTGTAGGGCACAGCTCCTCGCTTTTTCGTCAGAATCTGATTGCTCAGCCAACTTTTCTCTGACGCTTTTTCATTGTGTAATTCCATTATTTCTTTAAAACAAGTAATTCGCCGAGTTCTAGACTCTCGCATTACAATTACAGATTTAGATAATTCTTAGGCATTTCCCTTTTTAGAAACGCTCATTTCTATTAAAGAGAGTCGAGAAATCGGTGCCAGAATCAACGTTTAATTTTGTATATGATGACGCAGACAGAGAGTTTTTACCAGTTGGCGATTCTCCAGCCTTTTGATTTTGCATATTTTTTTAGTTGCTTATCAGGACAAACTGCCACAGGATGCTTTGCCATGCCTAAAATGCCAGCGTCTGACATGTGATCCCCATAGGCATATTCAACGACCCACTCGCCTGCACCAAACTCTGCATCAGCAAATTCTCGCAATGCTACAGGTTTACCATCCGCTTCTGGAGCTGTCCCCAGAACCTCATTTGTGAATTTCCCGTCGTCGGTGATGCGCATGAGAGTCGCTATTCCAAAGTTAACTGGGATTTCTTGCATCAAACGAGCAACCACACAATCAAATGAAGCCGAAAGAAGAATTACCACTATTCCGTCGTCAAGGTGTTTTATCATTGCATTAACCGCATCTTTTCGCACCTCAGGAACAATTCTTTCTTCAGAAAACTTTTGGAGGTCAGCCGACACTTCCAAAGCGTCTTTGCCCATAAAAGCAGTGAACACCTTTTCGCGAACTGGATTATTTTGTCTTGGTAAATGAAACTTGTAGCTCATCGCCCATTTAATGATGTAGGCGGAGTCGGCTACCGAAAGACGGTGCTCCAACAGCAACTTTTTAACGAGAAGCATTGGAGATGAAGTGTCGATTGTTGTTTTGTCCATGTCAAACACTGCCAAGCGATATGGCCCTTTTTTGCAGTTTGGCGACACCGGGTGCAACAACGATTTCATCGCATTTGGCTTTTCAAAAACAACGTCTTTGTTATAAAAATTCTCTTTTTCTCGGAAATTCATGTAAAACATTCTACTCCATTGATGAAGATTAAAAATGCAAGGTGAACTCCACTAAATCTTTGAAAAAGTCGCTGCCTAATCTGTTACTTTTCACAACATATAGTATAATTAGCTCAAAGCCTTTAGCAAAACGAACTACTAAAACACACAATATGCTTTGGGGGCAATTCAATAGAGCCACTGTTCAAAAATAAATTCTCATTTGAAGACGCCATCAGCTTTTGTAGCAAAGAAAAAGATGATGCGCCGCGCAAAGCTGCACCCAGACCGGCAATTTATGAAGGCAAAATGGGACGGTCCCACAAAAGGGCTGCAAAAATCCAACAAGAAGCAGCCCGCAACACATTTTCAAAATCAGCAATGTGCAAACCAACAAAACTTAATCTTTCAAAAATTGCTGAAAACTTCATGGGTCTTGGACGTGTCAGCAAAGCTTTGACCTACTGCCTAATGACGGTGCTTCTTTTATGTATTTTTTGCTATCAACCTGCGAAAATTTACTACACTCAGGTGCGCGAAACTGAAAGAGCAACTGCTGAACTTCAAGCAGTGCAAGAGAGAAACGACAAACTCAATGCTGCCGTTGAAGCACTAAAGACTGATGAAGGTGTTGAAGACAAAGCGAAAAGTGACTATGGATATGTAAAAGATGGAGAAGGAGCTGTTCTTGTCACTGGCATTGAGCGACACTCAGCAAACACACTGCCAGAATATGTCGACTCAAAGAAAATCACTTCTCCAAACACATGGTATTCAGGAATTCTGGATACAATTTTTGCATACGATAATTCAACCAAACAGGAATAAGACATGCTAAACGCCGATAGCCTTGAATCATTCTGCGCGCGCTTTCTAGATGAAATTAACGAATGCAATGATTTCATTGAATATATAAATGCATTCTCAAAAGAAATTGGAGACATCAGCGCAAATTCCCTTCCTAACGGAGAAAGCACTATTTCAAACGAATATTTGTTTGACCCATTGAGCGACTTTTTTTCCAATCCTGGAAAATGTTCAAGGTCACTTTGCTGTCTTCTCGCCAATTTTGCATGCGATGGTAAAGTAATTGACTGCATTCGACCCGCGGTGGCAATTGAAATATTTCAAAACGGAGCGCTCATTCATGATGACATTGCCGATCACGCTCTAACAAGACGAAACAAACCATGCATGCATGTCACTAATGGAACTGAAATCGCACTCAATGCAGGAGATTTCGCCCTAACATTCATGGACGAGTTTGTTTTAAACGATGAGCTTTTAGACAGCTCTAAAAAACTTGAAGTCATGCTTGAACTTGCAAAAATGAAAACAAAGACAATCGAGGGTCAAGCAATTGACATCGGATGGGAAAAAGCTTGTGAGTTTGATCAAAGCGAAGAAAACTACGAAACAATGGCGACGCTAAAGACAGCAAATTATACATGCGCGTCACCTTTTGCAATTGGTGCCACTGTTGCAAATGCTAGTCACGAAGTTGTTAGAAATTTGAGAAGTGCTGGTCTAAAATGCGGGCTTGCATTTCAAATCCAAGACGACATTCTCAACGTAGATAAAAGCGCAAAAGACAAATCGAAAGATTTTGCTCTTGACATTGCTGAAGGAAAACACACTTTAATAGCATTACATGCTCTAAAAACTCTTAACGAGACCGAATCTAATGAACTTAGGTCGATTCTGCTAAACAAAAACAACAATGAAGAAGACCTGGCCAGAGCACTTAATTTGATTGAACAATCCAATGCAATAGAATATGCAAAGCAACGCACAGAAAAGCTCATAACTGAAGCAAAAGGTATAATTTCAACGAGCCTAAAAGATGGACAAGGAAAGGCACTATTGATGTCGATGGCAGATTGGTGTTTGGAGAGAACTCATTAATGACTAGTGTTTTTGTAGACATAAAACAAAATGACAAAAGCGAAGCAGTAAAAGACGTTCAACAGCGACTCTGCAAGCTTGGCCACATGAATGAAAATGAGGTTTCTGGCACTTTTGATGCCAGAACGCTTGATGCAGTCAATTCTTTTTGCGACGAAATGCAAATTGAAAGGCGCAATTGCGTCGACGAAATTATGTGGCAAACGTTAGTTGATGCAACCTATTCACTTGGAGACAGGACACTTTATTTGAGAATCCCTCATTTTAGAGGAAACGATTGCCGCGAATTACAACACATTCTTGGCACGCTCGGTTTTTCTGCCGGTGATGAAGACGGTGTTTTTGGAGCTGCAACAGAAGCAGCACTTCGCTCATTTCAACAAAATATGGGCCTTCCAAATGATGGAATTTGCGGCGCATTCACCTATCAAACAATCAGAAATCTTCACCACTCATGGGAAGGTAAAAAGGCCTATTCAGGACAGCGAAACTTAAGCTTTGCCCGTGTAGCAGAAGTGCTTGAAAATAACACTGTTTGTCTTTTTGGCACTTGTGAGTTCACACGATCAATAGCAAAAAGAATGTCAAATCTCTCAATTGCAACCACTCCACAATCAAAAATTGTTTCAGCCGATGCACTTTCAGTCCCTCCAGATGGAGAGATGATTCTTTTCCAAATAGTTTTAGCGGAACAAAACAACCCAGCAAACATCAATGTTTTGTATTCAGAAGACGACGCTCTCCCTCAAAACATTGCGCAGGCCCTTGAGGAATTAAATGCAAGCGGCGAAAAGAAGATGAGTGTAACAATCGCGTCTAAAACTTGGCAAGATGCAAAAGAGGAAAGAAGTGCGCAACACTACGCAATTAATTTATTAGATGCGCTCTGCAACGCCCTTTCTCATTTATAATAATTTTGTTGCTCACATGGGGGTGTGGTGGAACGGCATACACAGCGGACTTAAAATCCGCCGCCTCGCGGCTTAAGGGTTCGAATCCCTTCACCCCTACCACCTGGTAAAACACCATTTTTTAAGCTCTAAAAACTTCTTTTAAAAATAGTCTAAAGCGACAAAAAACGTATAAGAGGCACCTCTTTTTTCCAATTGCAAAGTTTCAAAACTAGATGTTGGTTAGTTTTTGGTTCAAGAATTACATTCCAAAAGACATTAGTTTCTAAATACTGTTGATTTTAAAAAGCACACTGAGCGTTCAATTATCGACTCAGAATGATTCACGTGAAGTTAAGACAAATTATTAGATAGTTTGAGCTAGATAATAAAAAACGGGTGAAAAATTTCCCTCTCACCCGCATGAATTGTTTCTTTAAAAGACTTAACTCCATTTGAGCTGAACACATTACGTAAAAAAACTAATGGCGTTTTCTAAAGCGTTTTGTTAATTTGATGGCACTTTCCAACTCGCCAACAAGGCTTAATCCCTTTTGTTTTGTATGAAGTGCGCGGCTCCCACTAGAGTAATCCCACTTAAAAGCAACACTGAAGCTAGCAATGCAAAATTAATGCTATCTCCAGTTTTTGGGGTTGTAACTCCTGCAATAGGCGCAGGTTTTGCAGGGTCTTTTCTACCATCAGCATCTCCAGTTCCAACATATGTCCATTTAGCAACATGAGTGACACTGCCAGTTACTGTTTCGCTCCACTCAGGGTCCCACCCATCAAATCTGAAACCATGGCGCTCGGTGTTTCCCTTAAACTTCGGAGTCGGATCGCCAGCTCTTAGCCCCGAATAGCTTTCAGGCTCAAACACTTCACCATCTAAGCCATCATGATAGGTGACAGTGTACGTTTCAACCTTGTCGAAATTGAGCTGTATTCTTTGTCCTGCAAAGTCGGTCGAATTTTCGCCGTTATCCTGTTCAGAAAACAAATGCATTGAATAGGTGCCATCAAGAAGTTCATTTGGAACTCCAATAGTTATCTCTCCAGAAGCACTTCCATCCCTTGAACAATCAACGAGTTTGGCGTAATACAAAATATTATTGCCATCGTTAGACGCAATTACACATGAAATATATTGATTGACGCCTGTTGCAGCGTTGGAATAATTAACAACACCTTTCCCGTCTGTGACTGTAACAGTTGCATTTGGATTATCGATGTTTAGCGTTTGCTTTTCCTTGTCAGCCATTGTAAACTTGATTGGGTCGCCGTCTTTGCGCAAATCACTGCCCGCTTGGAGACTATTGAAATCTTTCATTCTTCTCACATCTTGTGATTTTCCATGTTCACCGCTAGCTGATGTTGCAAAAAGAACATTTTCTACATTTAGGTTGAAGGCAGGACGAATCGGTGTAATCAAATCTTGGTCTGGCTTAAAAACATTGCCTTGTTTAGTGCCGTGCTCAGTATAAATTCTTTCAGAATTGGTAAACCCATAATTTCCACCTGAATAATAGTATTGAACTAAATCTGGTGCAATCTCTCCTAAAGAATCGGTTCCAGGAGATCTGAGCCACGTGGCACCTGCGAAATAATGGTTAGAAGCTCCTCTGCAGGACTCAGCCTCAACTTTGGACAAATTCCACAGCTTCTGTTTGGAAACATCCTTGCCAGCAATATCATCGTTTTGAGAAGTGAGGGTGCGCGGAGTAATTAAGGTGCTTTCACGGTCGAACACAATGTATTCTCCAACAAATTCAAGGTGCTGTTGAATTGTGCAACCATAGTAATCATTTGGACTGTCATAACCTGGATCAGTTAAAGGCGCATCAAAATTGACATCAAAATAAACAACCTCTGGGAAAACTTCACCAGTTGCAGAGTCGCGCACATGAACAACATCACCATTCGCATCGGTATACAAAGCAAAACGTTGTCCAATTACGTCCCTAAACTTTGGATATTCTCCATTTAGTGGAGGCAAATAGGCGACCTCTCGATAGGGACTAGCGCCATAGCGCAACGAGCTGCTTTGATCGTGAACATCGAGCTTATGAAGCAAAGTCAAATTCGAAGGTAGTGGGTTAACTCCAGTTTCATGATCACCAATTACGTACCACTCTTGCGAGTCAAACCCAACAACGGTGCCTTTATTGTCAGTTAGGTTTTTTGTAATCTCAGGCATTCCGAGAGCAAGTCCTTCGTCTTCTGCAAATGCTACCGTTGGCAACAAAGAAAAAGACAGGAAAAACGCCATCGCAAAACTAAGTATTCTTCTCATCAACATCTCCCCATTCAAACCGATCCTAAAAACCAAAACCAAGGAAAAAATAAAAAAACGCCGCGGTAATTACCGCAGCGTTAATGCACATTATTCTTTTTAGCTAGAGAAAAGCAATAACGCGGCACATGAAAGATAAAGCACATGGTCATAGATTTAAATCGGCCAGTCGTAGTCATCTTTTACTCCTTGCTCTAGCTTCTCAAAAAAGAGACACGCGAGTGCTAACTAAAAACCACCACCAGTTCAACTAATTTTATATTAAGACAAGTAAAAATCCATCGTTATGTAGCTATGACACTTACAATCAACTTTTTGGCCAATGCCAAAAGAAACTATTTCTTGTTGTAGGCATTCCGAGCTTCTTCTAGTTCGCGCAGAGCCTCAGGTGGCGTTGCATCGCAAGTGCCATCACCAAGCTTTATCATCTTTATAGAATCGCCTGCTTTAACTTTGCCCGGTTTTCTAACAACAGCAAAAATTCCTTCGTGCGGGAAAATGCAATCTCCCATCAAATGATAAATTGCACACTTTGTGTGGCACACTTTTCCAATTTGGCTAATCTCAACTTCCACTTCATCACCAAGCAAAAGCATTGTTCCAAGAGGAATGTTTTTTAAATCAACGCCAACTGTAGTGAAGTTTTCAGCAAAATCACCACAACCGACATTTAGTCCAGCATCACGAACTTTTTGAATTGACTCATCAGCCAAAAAAGAGACTTGCCTGTGCCAATCTCCAGCATGAGCATCGTTTTGTATACCAAAGTCTAAAAGTAACTCAACAGGTTCATCTCCAACCGGTTTTTTCTTCGTTCCTTTTTTCTTTGAAATGTTGATTGAAATAATTTTAGCGTCGCTCTTTACTAAGGAATCAGAATCCACTGCCAACCCTCACTTTTACATAAGATTTCTTGTTTCGAACATCATAGATAGTATAGGCAAATTGATGTAAAATACATTATGTTCGTTTGAGTATAATAAGCAATTATGACTTAAATCTATTAAGGGGAGGAATTATGAACAACGCTACAAAGGCAAAATCGAAGTTAGTAGCATTGATTGCAGTTGCTGTGTGTCTTTGCATGGCATTTGCACTCGCGGGATGCGGCTCTTCGAGCGACAGCAAAAAAGAAGAAACCATAACCGAAAAAACTACGCTTCAGATTTTTGCAGCAAATTCGCTTTCAAAAGCGATGGGCGAAGCACAAAAAGCATACATCGAAGATGGTCACTCAAACATTGAATTTGCTGACACACAATACAAAGCATCTGGAGAACTTGTAGAAATGCTCGGTGCAGGTTCTTATGCTGACCTGTTCATTTCTGCTTCCAAAGGCAAAATGGATGATGCAGACAAGAAAGAATTAATCGACAACACAACTCGCAAAGACATGTTCAAAAACGATCTCGTGATGGTCACAAAAGAAAGCTCTGACATCAACGAAGTCACACTTGACGACATTGCAGCTGGAAAATATTCAATCTGCGTTGGTGACGACTCAGTTCCTGCTGGAAACTATGCAGCTCAATCGCTTTCAACTGTGGGAGTCTACGCACCAAGTTCCGATGACGCAGGAAAAACAGGCAAAGACATTTCTGGCAAAGGCGGTTCATACACAGACTCAATCAAAGTTGTAACTGACACTTCAGTTGGAAACGTTTGCAAACATGCTGAATCAGGCGATGTCGATGTTTCATTTGTATACACTTCTGATGTATATCGCTTCGGCGGCGTAAAGATTGTGGGCACGGTTCCTAGCAACACTCACAAATCTATCGTTTACCCAGCAGCAATCACAAAAGATTGCAAAAATAAAGAGGCTACTCAAGAGTTCTATGACTGGTGCATGACAAACAAAAAAGCACAAGAAATCTGGCAAAAATGGGGTTTCGAGCTCGCTTAAGTTTAAATTAATCGCAATAACGAAACCTAAACTCAAAAAATGAAAAGAATTACCGCCAAAACTTTAATTGATCCTGTTATTGCGCTGAGCGTGTTTGCACTTCTAATTTTTTTAATAGCTTTAGGTAACACAAACTCAGCATATGCAAATGAAGACACAAGCCAAAGCTCAAACTCTCAAATCCAAATGTCAGAAGACAATAAGGGCGCTCGCGTAATCGATGCGCCCTTTTCTCTCTCAAATTTCAACAGAGCGCAAAAAGGCTCAAACCGAGAGATAAATGGGAAATACTACGGCTATTCCTATTTGATTGGCCAACAGACCAATAAATTAATACAAATTATTGCCACCGAAGACAGAGCAATCGTCTACATACCAAAAAGCGAGGCTGACTCTCTCAGCATTAACATCAATGACAATGAAACTCAAGGAATCCTGCAAGCATGCCTAAACGAGCTCGATGCAAAAAACAACACAGGTGGCAATAACCTTGAAAAGATAGGCAACATCATCTACACAAGTGACACTAAAGTTGAGTTAGATGGTGTTGAATATCTCTTCGACCAAAAAATTGGCGACGATGTTTATGCATTTGTGATTGGTTCAAACGGAGAAGACGTCACCGACGGCGAAAGTGCAAATTACACAAAACCAGTCTTTCTTGACAGTGCTAGCCTTGGAACCTATGACGACATAACCATTGGGAAAGAAAAAACCTGGATTGACAACGCTCACGACTTTTTCGCAAACCTCGACTGGAGCCCGCTTTATGTCACCATTAAAACAACAGGTGTGGCCATCGTCGTTGTTTTCATCTTAGGCCTTTTTGCAGCCTATTTCGCACTGAGTCTGTCAGGGAAAACGAGAAGCATTCTTGATAGCTTCTTCACAATTCCCATGGTTCTTCCACCGACAGTCTGCGGCTTCATTTTGTTATTCTTATGCGGAAGCAATACAGGATTTGGACGCTTTTTTATAAACATTGGGTTTCCGTTGATATTCAGCTGGCCAGCAACTGTCATTGCTGCCGTGGTTGTGTCATTCCCACTGATGTATCGAAGTGCACTCGGTGCGTTTGAAAACTTAGATGCAAACCTTTTGAATTCTGCAAAAACACTTGGTTGGTCAAACGCAAAGATTTTTAGAAAGCTAATGATGCCTCTTTCTTGGAGTTCAATCGCCGCCGGCACTGTGCTTGCTTTTGCAAGAGCGCTCGGTGAATTTGGCGCAACTCTCTTTCTTGCTGGAAATTATGTTGGAATCACAAGAACAATTCCAATTGCAATTTACTTCGAATGGATGAATGGGAACAACGAAACTGCATGGTTCTGGACAGCAATCGTCATAGCTGTGAGCTTCCTAGTAATTTTATTCATCAACATTTGGAGCAACAGAACGGTAAAGTACAGAAGAACTAAAGATTAAACTATTTAAGGATCTCCAAACCTCATTAAAATTTGCAGAATAATTCTTTTAAATGCAAATTAGCGTGAAAGCTTGGTGCGAAAAAGAGGGAGACAGACGAGTTTCTTGAAAGTTAGTAAATGTAAATTAATTATAGGCACCGACTTAAAAATTAGACAATGAGCATTTTAGTTGACATAAAAAAGAATTTTAAAGGCTTCACTCTCGACATGAACTTCGAAGTCGAAAACGAAACACTGGGCCTTCTCGGAGCTTCTGGATGTGGAAAAAGCGTTACGCTCAAATGCATTGCAGGGATTGAGACGCCAGATGAAGGCAAAATCATAGTAAACGATCGAGTTTTCTTCGAACGTGAAGCAGGCAAGAAGCCAACCGTCAATTTGACACCACAGGAAAGAAAAACTGCTCTGCTGTTTCAAAACTATATGTTATTTCCAAACCTCACGGTGAAGCAAAACATTGCAGCAGGAATTGACAAAAACACACCAAAAGAAAAAGTAGAAGCCGAAGTCAAAAAGCAGGCTAAAAGGTTTAGCCTGACAGGTATGGAAGACAGATATCCCACTCAACTTTCTGGAGGACAGCAACAGCGTGTCGCGATTGCGAGAATGCTTGCTGCAAAACCCGGCATATTAATGCTAGACGAACCATTTTCTGCGCTTGACGCTCATTTAAAAGGAGCACTCGAGCAACACTTGTCTGTTGTTTTTTCGGAGTTTGAAGGAAGCATTCTTTATGTTAGCCACGACATTGACGAAGCACTGCGTCTAACTGACAAAATTGCAGTTGTAGACAACGGAAAAATCTCTGAGATTTGCACAAAAGACGAACTTGTTAACGAACCAAAATCGCTTGCAGGGCTAAAGCTTTCAGGATGCAAAAACGCAACGACTGCCATTAAGCTAAATGACCACTGCGTGCATCTTCCTGAATGGGATATCGATGTTGTCACACAGTGTGAAGTGCCAGACCAAATTACTCATTTTGGTGTGCGTGCTTTTAGGATTGAAATGGCACAGGGCCCTGGCGAAAACTGCTATTTGGCGACAGTAGCGCACACTACCGACTCAAGATTTGACAGATCGGTCCTGCTCAACTTTTGCAAGAATCAAACAAACATCGACAATAGTTGCTTAAACAGTTCTGACGACCTCTCGAAGTGTCTTTATTGGAGAATTGATAAACTTAAAACTGAGGAAAAAGACATTCCGAACGTAAACGAAAAGTTGTGGGTCAAGATTCCAAAAGACAACATCTACATGGTCTGTAAATAGTGAAAGATCTCCTTGGTAGGAACATAGATTATTTGCGCATTTCGCTCACTGACCGATGCAATTTAAGGTGCATTTATTGCATGCCCGAGGAAGGGGTTGTGCCACTCTGTCACACCGACATATTACGAATTGAAGAAATCGAGAGAATTGTTTCAATAGCCACGTCCTTCGGCATCAAAAACATCAGACTAACTGGCGGAGAGCCTCTTGTTAGAAAAGGCGTTGTTGAATTAATTAAAAACATTAAAAGCATTGGTTGTGTAGAGCATGTTGCACTAACCACAAACGGGACACTTCTTCCAAAATTCGCTCAAGAGCTAAAAGATGCGGGCCTTGACCGTGTAAACATCTCTCTTGACACGCTTGATGCTGAGCAATACAAAAAAATCACAAGAAGAGGAAACCTTGAAGATGCTATTAATGGCATTCATGCAGCCCTTGAGCACGATCTTTCACCTGTAAAAATTAATGTTGTGGTCGTAAAAGATTTGCACCAAGACCTTCTTGAATTTGCTAAATTAACAATTTCTAAGCCGCTTCACATTCGCTTCATTGAGTACATGCCAGTAGGAGATGCAGAAAACTACACAGGTTGTGAGTGGGGTGAAGACGAAGTTATTCCTGCAAAAGAAGTAATCGACATCATTAACTCGCAGGCAGAAGAACAAGACCACATAAAACTTTATCCAGTAGAAAACGACAATCAACCTGATGGATGGGGTCCTGCAAATTACTTTAAGTTCGATGGCGCACAAGGCACAGTTGGCACAATATCGGCTATTTCAAATCATTTTTGCAACACGTGCAACAGACTTCGCCTAACAGCAGATGGAAGAATTAAGCCTTGTCTTTTTAGCGATGTGGAATATGACATCAAGACCCCTTTGCGCGCTGGTGATGAGGATGAAGTGCGAAACGTTTTTGCCGATGCTTTATTACACAAACCAGCCTGTCACGACCACAAAGTTGGAACCAAGCGAAAAATGAGTCAAATAGGTGGATAAAATGAGTAAATTAACTCACATAAACGAAGATGGAGACGCGAGAATGGTGGACGTCTCTGATAAAGCTATCACAAAAAGAGTTGCCAGCGCTGGCGGCTTCATTTTGATGCATAAAGAGACATATGAAACGATTGTTTCTGGAACTGCCAAAAAAGGGGAAGTTTTAGCAGCCGCAAGAATTGCAGGTATTATGGCGGCAAAGAAAACGAGTGATCTCATTCCGCTTTGCCACCCTCTTGAACTCACTAAGGTGGAAGTTAAATGTACGCCAAAAATCATTGAAGACGAAGAAGAGCAACAATATGGAATTTATGTTGAATCAACTTGTAGCCTAAATGGGAAAACAGGTGTTGAAATGGAAGCCATCACAGCAACATCGATTGCACTCGTGACAATCTATGACATGTGCAAAGCGATTGATCGAGGCATGGTCATAGACAACATCCAAGTCCTTCACAAAGAAGGAGGAAAAAGTGGCACTTGGGACTTTGAAAAATTGATTTAAATTATGTTCTTATGTCCAAATGCCAAATTAGTGCCCGCCACCGTTTGCCATCTTAACAGCGTGAGCTAGAGCAGGCTCAACACATTCCCAATTTTCAATGGCAGCTTTCTTGCTCCCTGGAAAATTGATTACAACAGTTTTCCCGCGTTGCATCGCAACCGCACGCGAAAGCATAGCATTTGGAGTGATTTTTAAACTGTAGGCACGCATTGCTTCCGCAATTCCAGGAACATTTCTTTCACAAACGCTCGCAGTCGCCTCAGGTGTCACGTCTCGAGGAGAAAGACCTGTCCCCCCACATGTGAGCACAATGTCAGCTTCAATCGTGTCAACAGCCTCCACAATTGAAGCTGCAATAGAGTCAAAATCGTCTTTAACAAGCCTATAGGAAGCCACTTCCCAGTCACTTTGATTAATGAGCGAAATCAACGCCTGACCTGCAGTGTCTTCTGCCTCACTCCTGGTGTCAGAACATGTGATAATTGCAAATTTCATGTAGATCTCACTTTCTAAACAAAAAACTCTAGTGGCTAAATGACTGCTCCTTCATTTACCCCAAACGGAATGCAGTCAACTACTGTGCCATCAAGAACTTTTCCACCTTCAACTTTGCCTTCAGGCAAAATTGCCAAACAGTTTGACTGTTGGATGGGGCCATAAATTCCAGAACTTTGATTTTTTGCAGGCGTGAATATGTGCTGCCCATCAGGCGTAATTTCTGCAAAACCTCGAAGATACATTCTGCGAGTGTTACGCTTTTTTCTGTCTCCAACAAGAACAGCTTTAAATGTTGGGCGCGTTAGACAAGTGTGCCCTTGCATCGCAAGCAATGCTGGGCGAATTAGAATTTGAAAACCGCAATAGGCAGCTGCAGGATTTCCCGGAAGTCCCATCACAGGCGTGCCGTCAACCAATCCAAAAGTTTGGCACTTGCCAGGTCGCATGTTAACAAGAGAGAACTTTAAGTCGCCCATTTTCTCAATCGCAGCTTTGATGAAGTCGAAATCGCCATTTGAAGCGCCGCCTGAAGTAACAACAAAATCGAATTTAGAAGCTGCATCTTTTACAGCTTCGCAAAGCGAATCAAAATCATCTTTAACAATGCCAATTTGAGTTGGGATTGCACCTGCTTCAAGTGCTGTAGCAGAAAGTGCAAAAGAATTGCTTTCATAAATGCACCCTGGTTTTAGTTCAGAGCCAGCTGGCGTGAGTTCGGAGCCAATAGAAATAATTGCCACACGTGGTTTTTTATAGACCATGACTTTATCAACGCCACAATTTGCAATAAATCCAAGTCCACCTGCTCCAAGAACCTCTCCTGCTGCAACAACAACTTCTCCAGCCTTGACCTCTTCACCTTTTCTGCGGATGTTGTCAAACTCTTTTGGAAATGCACGAAAAGCAACGCTAGTGCCTGGCATGCCATCTTTGTCAAGGTAGTCAACAATTTCATATTTAACAACCGCATCTGCAGAATCAGGAACTTCAGCTCCTGTCATAATGCGGACAACTTCGCCTGCATGAATCTCGCCGTCGAAATGACCGCCAGCTGGAACCTCGTCAATCACCTTGCAAACAACAGGGGTGTTCTCAGAGGCATTTGCAAGATCATCACGACGAACAGCAAATCCATCCATCGCAGCGTTGTTAAAAGGAATCACATCAATTTCACTTGTGATGTCTTCTGCAAGAACTCTACCAAGGCCTTCAAGCAAATCAACTCTCTCGATTTCACATTTATTCACATTGTCGAGAATTTGAGATAAAGCCTCTTCTGGCGAAAGATTTAGCTGATCCATTTATCCCCCCCTTGAATCACAATTAACCATAAGCGAAATTATAAAACTTAAGATGAGAACAACACGCGTGAGACACGTCTATTATTCTTGCAAAAGACAAATATAAAATGGCTTAGGCACAAAATTTGAAATAACATCTAGAGTCTCTGATGCTTGTAAAAGACCAACATCGAACCGCATTTGAATCTATGCCTGTCGTGCCTGCGCCCTCAAGTTCAAGCAATAAATCAAAACTTTCATTGCAGTCGAATCTACACCTCAGATGCCAGATTTGTCGTGCTAAACAAAAATGTTTGAGTTTAACTTGCGCACAACACTTCAGGATTGAGACAGTCAACTGGTTTTCTGCCTAACAAAACATCAATAGCTGCCTGCATTGAACGCTCACGAAGTTCTTTGCCTGACTCTTCTGACCAATAGGCATCGTGAGAAGAAAGCACTGTGTTTTTTGCATTCATTATTGGGTGATGAAAATCAATTGGTTCAGCCTCAAAAACGTCGAGTCCTGCACCCCAAAGGCTGCCGCAATTTAGCGCCTCAGCTAACCCAACAGTGTCGATGACAGCACCGCGAGAAGTGTTTACTATCACAGACGTCGGCTTCATTAGCGCTAGGCGCCTTGCATCAATGAGATGACGTGTCTCAGGATTTAGTGCGCAATGGATGCTCACGACATCAGCTGTTCGAAGGAGATCCTCTAGCTCCAAAATGGCATAACCTTCAGGCGTTCTTCTTCCAGGCACGAGAGAGCGCGACCAACAAACCACGTTAAAACCAAGACCAGATGCCTTCCTTGCGCAAGCACGTCCTATCTCACCCATTCCGACTACACCGAATGTTCTTCCATGCACTTGTCCTAGAGGTCGTCTGGCAGCATAGTTCCAAATCCCTTGTCGCATATCGGAATCTATGCTGTTAATGCGACGCAAAACGCCCAAAGCGAGCGCGATAGCATGATCACTCACAACTTCTGTTCCATAGCCTGGGACAATGCAAACTGCACATTCACAATTTGTTGCTGCTTCAAGGTCGATGTTGTCATGTCCTATGCCAGTCCTGCTGACAACCTTAAGCTTGGGCTTGAGAGCTTCAAACACTTCTGCACGAAAATCGCCATAGGAAGTGACAATGCCATCGGCCTCTTTGGCATTTTTTATAATGCTTTGGAAATCCCGATCATGACATATTTCAATTTCGATGTTATTGTCGCGAGCCATTTGCTCTTCGATTAAAGAATCAGAAAAATCACTGTCCACAATCGCAATCTTAGCCATGCGCGCCTCCTTCAAATTCTTTCTTTAGAGTTTATCGAATCACAAACACAAGAAGCTAAAAAAACTCCGCCAAAAGCAATCTCACCGTCGGGAAAACCAGACGGTGAGCATCTAAATCTTGTATTCAAGTGATTTGAACTATGGCTAGTTTTGTTCCAACGCCGCAACATCCATGTCTTTGCCAGCAAGTGGATCGTTAAAGACATCAAGATTAACACGGCCAGCTTGTTTTGCTACCACGGTCGTGCAAACTGCATCACCTGTGATGTTAACTGCAGTTCTTGTCATGTCAAGAATGCGGTCAATTCCCATAATCAAAGCAATGCCTTCAAGCGGCAGACCAACCGAATTAAACACCATCGAGAGAGTAATTAGACCGACAGATGGAACACCAGCAGTGCCGATTGAAGCAAGTGTTGCAGTTGCAATAACGGTTGCATATTCAACGGGTCCCATTGGCACACCAAAAAGTTGCGCCGTAAACACAACAGCCACACCCTGCATTATTGACGTACCATCCATGTTGATGGTGGCACCCAAAGGAATCGTAAATGATGAAATGCGCCTGTCAACGCCCATTTTCTTCTCAAGTGTTTCCATGTTAAGCGGAATTGTTGCATTAGATGTTGCTGTAGAAAAAGCAAAAGCCATGACAGGGAAAAACTTTTTTAAGAAAGTGATTGGGTTTACACGCGCAAGCAGCCAGAGCATGAGCATGTAGACAACGAGACACTGCACAGCCAAAGCAAGAAGAACACCTAACATATATTTCAACATTGGGAGAAAAGCTTCAAAACCCACATTTGCAAAGGTTCGTGCAAGCAGACAAAAAACTCCAACCGGAGCAGCAAACATAACAATAGATGTCATCTTCATCATGATGTCATTAAACTGCTCAAAGAACCGATGAACCATCTCGACTTTGCGGCCCATTAAAGAAATTATGATACCAACAAAAAGTGCAAAGAATATTACGGCAAGCATGTCACCATTTGCAAGAGCTTGCACTGGGTTTTTTGGAATAATTGCCAAAAGTGTATCAGCAATGCTAGTGTTGCTGCTTTGCGCCTTATCAAGACTTGAAGTGTCACTCACAAGGATGGAGGACATGTCAACCCCAAGTCCTGGATTTATTAGGTTTCCTATTGTCAAAGCAACTGACACAGCAACTGCTGTCGTACACAAATAAAACAGCAACGTTTTAACGCCGATTGAGCCAAGCGTTTTTGTGTCTCCGATTGAGGCAGCACCACAAACGATGGAGCAAAAAACAAGTGGGACAACAAGCATTTGCATCAAACGAATAAAGCCTTGACCGATGACATAGAAAATTCCATTAACAAACACATCATCTCTGATTCCACTCTGCGGAATGCAGTAGTGAAAAACAACACCGCAAATGATTCCAAGGCCAAGAGCAATGAGAATTATCGATGTCAGGCCAAGATGATTTTTATGAGCAGGTGTTCCCTGCCCTTTCTCTTCAATTTTTGTCATGATTTCCCCTCTAGTGAAGCCTGCCCTCTTCGGCCAAGCGCTGTTTTAGATCATCTTGCCAAGCAGGCATTTCAAAAACACCTGTCAGTCGCATCATCAAATTGTCGAGCTCAATGCGGTAACCCTCTCCAGGATCTTGCTTGCCCAAAAGTGCATTTGTGGGGACACCCATTAATTCAAGTGCAGTTTTTGCAAACTCATATCTGCTACATATTCCTGTGCAAACAGCGTGGAATATACCAAATTCACCAGACTCTATCGCTGCGATGATGAAATCAGCAAGTGTTTTTGCTGATGTTGGACAAGCATATTGATTGGTTGCAATGTAGACATTTTCGCCTGCAAGAATGCTTTTTGTGTATTGACCAATCAAGTCATCGTCATTAAAAGTGTAGACCCATGAAGATCTGACAATAATGTGATGAGGACAAAGGTCGCGAACAAGCTGCTCCCCAGCCTCTTTTGACTTTCCATAGACGTGAGGCGGAATAGTTTTGTCAAACTCATTTACCTTGTGAGGAAGAACTCCAGGGAAAACGTCGTCGGTGGAAAGATGCACAAGCGTGGCACCAGAGCCAGCTGCTGCAATAGCTAAGTTTCGTGCACCGAGAGCATTAACCCTGTAGGCTTCATCGGGATTTTTATCGGCATCCTCTTTTTTTGCCATAGCTGCACAATTAATAATGTAGTCAGGCCTGCAACCACTCACATAATCATTAACCACATCAAGATTAGTGATGTCCACTTCTTTGTCGGTTGGAATTACGAGATATTTCTTTTTGTCGAGCGCGCTTTCAATCGCGCCGCCCAAACGACCATTGGCGCCTGCAATCCAAACTACAGTGCTTGGCTGCATAAACATAATTTCCCCTCCCTTTGCTAAATTACAAAAAATGAGTATACGACTGAAGAGCAGACGTTTTGCTCAAACATTAACAATTAATTAAATAGAAAACAATTTGTTTAATAATGCTAGTTGTTAACTTTAGCAAGTATTTCTTGAACTTCTGATTCTCTGTTATTTAAAACTTCAGGGAACGGTTTTGGAGAAACGGGAATGTCTTCAAAAACATCAGTTAGATATTTCGCATACCAAGAAATGTCATGCCACTCACCGCAAGTGAAACCTGCATTTTTTTGACGGGCCATGAGTTGAAATCCAAGAGAATCATGAAGACGCTTGCTAACACCATTTGGGGAAGTTACAATCCCAAAAACCACTTTGATTCCTTGCAATTTTGCAAGTTCAATGATTGTTGAGTAGAGCTTTTTGCCAAGACCCTGGCCTTGTGCCACAGGGCTCAAATAAACTGAGAGTTCTGCGTTCCATCTGTAGGCCTCTCGAACTCTAAATTGCGAAGCATAGGCATAGCCAACGACTTCACCATCAATTTCAGCCACAAGAAAAGGATACATCTTTTGCACATTATCAATTCGCGTCTGAAATTCCTCTTGAGTTGGCAACACTTCTTCAAAAGTTATTGGCGTTGGAATGTAGGGTGCATACACTTCCAAAATTGCATTAGAATCTTCACGAGTCGCAACTCGGATAGTCGCTTTGTTCATGAATCACCCCTTTCCTTCAAATATTTAATTTTGCACTAGTTAAGTTTATTCAAGTAATTGAAAACAATTGACATCAATTGGAAATTCGCAATTTTTAAAAAGAAAACTATATGGATGCTAGTTGAATGAAATTTACGAAGTTAAAAATACAAACAATTAGAACAAGACCCAATGCAGCGACATAAACTTTGTCTACTGCCACTAAATTCATGCGTTTTGAGGCCCAGGATCCAATAAAAGAGCCTGCAACAGCACTTGCACACATTCCAAATAGAATCGACAAGTCGATTTGTGGAACACCTCCAAGGCAAACAGAATAGATGATGTTGGCGGCTTGAGAAAATGAAATTATAAAAAGCGAAGCCTGAGCAGCCTCTTTTGAGTTGAGCGAGAAAAAGAATAAAAGGAGCGCAACGTTAAAAGGACCACCGCCAATTCCAAGAAACGACCACAGCATTCCTGCTATAAAACCTATTAAAAGTACAAGACAGGTTGAATCAACATGAAGAGTTTCAATTTTGGATTTAAAAATCACAAAGATGATAGCGGCAAAACAAAGAATAACAAGCAAAGCTCCTTGAACTGCACCTGTGAGTTCAGGATTAGGAAAAAAGCTCTGCGATAGCTCGTTGAACACAATCTTACCCACAACTCCTCCAACTGCAGAGCCAACAGCAAGCGGTAAAACTTGAAAAGAATCAATTGAGAGATTATGCTTTATGGTTTTCTGAAAAATTGTCACCAAAGCCATAATCATCACAGCGGCACTTGACAGAAAAGAAGAAGCTGCAACGGGCATAATTTGAAACGATTCAATCACAGGATTGATGATTACACCTCCGCCAATCCCACAAATTGGACCGAGCAGAGTTGCAAAAAGAGTTACGAGAAAAATTAATATTTCCGAAGCATCAATCACCACTTTATGATTGTATGTTTTTAAAAAACATGCATAAGAACAATCACATTCCTCGACTTAAACAGCAAGCGCGAACTTTAATTGTTCAATTCCTCGAACTTTGCCTTCATTGTTGGATTATTGCGAGTTAACTTTTTTATAGTCAGATCTTGAGCCTTGTCATTAGCTAGTCTCAAATTCCTCTCGCTTCCAAGCAACGCATCTTTGGTGTTTTGAAGGTGTTTGATTGTTTTATCAATTTCTTCTATAGCAGTCTGGAATTTTCTGCTTGCCAAACCATAATTCCTCGCAAACCCAGACTTAAAATCCTCCATCGTGTTTTCAAAATTTGTGATGTCGATGTTTTGACTTCTGATTTCCGCAAGTTGAGTTTTATATTTCAAAGACGCTAGTGCAGCGTTTCGCAAAATGGAGATTAGTGGAATGAAAAATTGAGGACGAATGACATACATCTTTTCATATTTATAGCCAACATCGACGATTCCTCCATTATAGAGCTCGCTGTCAGGTTCAAGCATTGTGCACAGAACGGCAAATTCGCAATTCTTTTTGCGCCTGTCGCTATCAAGTTTTTTGAAGAAATCTTCATTTTTGTGCTTCTTTTCAGTGTCATCATTCTCATTTTTCATCTCGAACATAATTGACAAGATTTCCTCACCAGTTTGAGGATCATTTTCGCGGAACACAAAATCGCCCTTTGAGCCATCAACAACTTCGTTATCCTTCTCAAAGTAGGCATTTGGGAAAGCTGTAGTGCGAATTTTATTAAACTCACATTCACAATGCTTTTCTAGAGTCTCGCCCACCATTTTTGTAGAGAGACGAGCCTTCATGTCTTTAACACGAGCAATTTCTTCATCTTTATATTTAATCAACTCATCTTTTTGGTTGAGTGCTTTCGTCATTTCTTCACGAAGAAGTGATTTGTCTTTTTCTGCCTGTTCTTTTAGAACCAAAACATCGCGTCGCAGATCATCACGTTCACGCTCAGCCTCAATTTTAGCCTGCGTTACAGCTAAAGTTTTTTCTGATGCAAACTGTTGCTTTTGCAGTTCAGTATGCTCTTTGTGTGAAGCCTCACTCGCACTAAGCTTTGCTTTTAGCTCCGCAATCTCGGCGTCACGTTTGGCAGTCGTTTCACTCAGTTCCTTTTCATATTTTGCTTTTAATTCACTGAGTTCTAGTTCTTTAAACTTTTTCGTTTCATTCTCAGCAGCTTCAAGTTTGGCTTTAAGCTCGGCAATGTCAGCATCTTTTTTGGCAGTAGCTTCACTCAATTCCTTATCATGCTTCAATTTAACTTCTCTCAACTCAAGTTCTTTAAATTTTTTTGCCTCATTGTTAGCAGCCTCTAACTTGGCTTCAAGTTCTGCTACTTTAGCCACATAGTGACCTTGAATCTCCTGTGATTTTTTCTCTGCTTCAGTTCTTGCAAGCTCCACTTCTTTGTTCTTTTGATTAAGAAGCAAAGCTTCTCTGTCTTTCACTTCCCGTTGAAACTCTTCGGTGCGAACCTGGCTTAAAATCTCTGCAAAACCCTGCTCGTCAACTTGAAAAACAGTTCCGCATTTAGGACATTTAATTTCGTTCACAACCGACTCCTTTTAACGTAGCTCTTTATAAACCATCATCGTTATAACCAAAACTATCCAGTTCCATTTATGGGACTTATCAAACTATTTCGACAAAGAGATGCCTAACAAACCACTATTACTAAAAACCAACAATTTAAGTTGCATAAGATTGATGCAATTATATTTGCTAGTTTCCCCACTCAGAAACAAATGGGTCTTTATCGAGCGAATCAAATAACTTGTCAAGCTCTCTGTCGAGTTCAGGGAGATGCTTTACCTTCGCATCTTTTACAACTTTACCCTTCAAAACGACCATGTTTGCATCGTGAAGAGCCATTAGGTCGTCCAATGGGTTCTTGTCAATGATGAGGAAATCGGCACTCTTCCCCACCTCAATAGAACCTGTTTTGTCGGCAACGCTTAACAGCTCAGCATTTTTAAGAGTGGCTGTGTGAAGAGCAAAAGCATTGCTCACACCTGTGTGACGCTGAAAATAAACTACTTCGCGCCACATGTCATAGTGCGTAACAAACGGACAAGCTGAGTCGGTCCCCAATCCGACAGGAATGTCTTCTTTGAGCGATTGTCTTGCCGCAGTAACAACGCCTTCATAAACCACTCGCCCATTGACTTGTTGTATGTGGGTTGAATGAGTTAGCTCGGGAGGAAAATCTGTAAAAGGAAGTGCTGGGGAAATCGTGCAAGTGAGTGAAGATTTAACGCCAGCGCCATTTTTCTTGAAAAGATCAATCAACTCTTCCGTGAGAGGAGCACCATGTTCGATGGTGTCAACACCAGCCTTTAGTCCAACTTCAACTCCTTCTGCACTTTCAATGTGGGCAGAAGTCTTTAAACCAAGCTTTCGCGCCTCGTCACAAATCGCAGAGGCAATTTCTTGAGACATTCGCAACACACCTGGCTCACCCTCAACTTCCGCGTCAAAAACGCCACCAGTGATAAAAAGCTTGATTTGATCGGCACCTTTTTCATAATGCTCTCTAACAAGAGCGCGAGCTTCTTCTTCGCTCGTTGCAGCCTTTGCAAACAAACGAGCATGACCATTTGGAACAGTGATTCCACAGCCTGAGGCAATCAAACGAGGCCCTTCGAATTTGCCAGAGTTGATTTGGTCTCTGACTGCGATATCTGAAAACCCGGGGTCTCCAACGCTTCTTACGGTGGTCACTCCACTTGCAAGCTGATTTTGAAGTGATTTTTTCAAAATGCTTTTTAGAACACTTCTGCCGATTGGGTTACTTAAGGCTAACCTCACTGTTTTTTCGGCATTATCAGAAGAGCGAGGACGGCCATCGCCACACAAATGAACATGCATGTTAATGAGACCAGGCATTAGATATTTGCCTTCAAGATCGGTCGTCTTTGAACAATCGGAAGCACTAAACGAACTCATAGGTGAAACGCTCTCGATTGTTCCATCATCATTAACTGAAACGAACATGTTTTGTTGCGGAGTCATATCTTTTGTTCCGTCAAGAATTGTTGCATTAATAAAACCTGTTGCCATTTAAAACCCTCCTAGACATCAATTTATGAAATTCTATCAATAGGCACATCTTGATGCGCAAAAATCTCTAATTAAAGCCTTAAATGCGTGTCATTTCCTGATGAGTAAAGAGTTCTAGAAAAAAAATCAAGCGCAAGAAGCAAACTGATTTGCAAGATGTCATCTAGCGCAAATGTTTCGATATAAAATTTAGGTGTGGGAAGCATTGTCACATATCTTCAAAACGAACAGCGAACTTTTGATGAATTCCCGTTCAATGAGGTTGACTCTTTAGTGTTGTCATCGGTTTGCTATTTCAATTTCGAATGCGCAAAAGTCTCTCTGACAGTTGAAAACCACGGAAAAGAAACTACGCATTCTCTTGATCTTGTTCCATTGGGAAATGACACAGTGTTGTTGCATGACATTCTTTGTCTTGCAAACATTGATGAACTAATCAGCAATTCCTGGCTCTATTTCAGCCTAGAATCAAAGGACTTTGTGCTAGCTCTAACTGCAAGTCGAAGATACCGTGACATTTCTTGCACGTGCTACAAAAACGAAGTGGCCGACGCAATCGAAAAACAATTCGCTGCAATCAATTTCACCCACGTCGGCAAACACAGCTTTAATTACGTAGCCTACCGCGGCACCGATGGCACTTTTAGCGGATGGAAAGAAGATTTTAACTTGAGCTACAAGTCGATCATTCCTTCCCAGCGAAACGCTCTTTTTTATTTATCGGGCATAGCGCTTTTAAACGACTATCCAATTATTGTTGGTGGTCACTCAAAAGGAGGAAACCTCGCAACTTTTGCAGCCCTTTGCTGCGAAGAAGCGCTGTTTGAACGAATTGCTTTGATTTTTAACCATGACGGTCCATCGTTTCTGACAAGTCCATCACCACGCAAAGACAGCAAATCGTTTAATGAGAAATATTTTAAGACTGTGCCAGAATCGTCAATCATTGGAATGATTCTTCAAAAAGATGATCACTACACAGTCGTAAAATCGACTTCTCACAGCGTGTTTCAACACAATCCTTTCTCGTGGATTGTAGAAAAACACAATTTTGTCAAACAAGAAGAAATTAATCCGTCTGCACAATTTTTTGACGCTGCAGTTGCTGAATGGATAAATGCAGAAACTGACGAAGAGCGAGAAAAATTTATCGATGCGCTCTATGCCGTCCTCATTTCATCAGGACACTCAAAATTCAGCGAGTTTCAACAAAACATGCCTGCAAACGTTGCAACCATTGTAAAAAATGGGATGCTAATCGACAAACAAACAAGAAAATTCATCTTTAAAGTGATTGGCGACTTTGCCAGCATAATCAAAGATGAATCGCTTTCACGATTGGCAGAGGCATCACCACTGACAAAAATCACAAACGGTAACTCAAGCGACCGCTCCAAGAATAACAACAATTAGTGCTGCTATAACGCCGACGATTGACTCTCCCCCTAAAAGCCCACTTGCAACAACAAGACCGGTTTCTTCCTGCTCTTTAGAAACAACAGCCTTGCTAGCACTGTCGTTCTCACACGATTTTTCTGCACTTTTATCATGACGTTTTCTCTCAACCGATTTGCAAGCAAAGTCATAAAATAACTTCGCAACCGCCCCCAAAAAAGCGGAAAAAGACATGTAAAAAGGAAGATAAATTCCAAGGCCTAACATCATTGATGGAAACTTGACAAAATAAAGAACGACGCCAAGGACAAGCCCAGCGACGAGAGATGAAATGCTAGGAATGCCTGAAACAAACGTTGCAACCACAGAAGCCTGAGCTGAAACAAAGAGGCTTTGTGGTCCAAAAGCATCGGGGCCATAGGCTCCAAGAAGCAAAACCATCACAGCAACAGAAACAAATGCGCCAAGAACAGAACCGATTGCTTGTCCAATCCACTGAGCTTGTGGGCTTGTTCCAAGTCGATAGCCAGCGTGAAAATCGTTCATGACATCTCCTGCCAAGCCGCAAGCAACAGCCACGATTGCGGCAACATAGAAAAGTTTAACTTGCACAATATCAGAAGCAGCGGCAACTGCCAAAAGGACTATCAACCCGAAAATCTCCATTGGATCAATTCCTGTTTGACCAACACTTTGAGCGCTCATCGCTGTGGAAACAAATGCCAGAACAACAACAATCAAAGTTGGAATGATTCCAAGTCCCAAAACAAAACAAACAAGAAGCGCAACTGCTGCTACTGCAATTCCAAACATTCCTGCAGTTAGCTTGCAGAAACTTGACTTCTTGTTATTAGTGTTTTTCTCGCCAGCTTTCAACTGTTTACTGTTAGTCTCTTCCCCAGAACTAGAAGATTTAATCATCTTTATTGCTTTCGGGATAATGTCTTTAAAAATAACGCCGAATCCTGCACCCATCATTATGCCCATGCCTAAACTTGAAACGATGCCTTGGGCAGTTGTAACATCCCAAAGGCCAGCAGCGCTTCCTCCAACAATAATTCCAAAGTTTGCAACCAACGCTCCAACAAACCAAACAACAACAGCTCCAGTCCCAACAAGAAAACCGACAGCCAGAAGCATTGGCGAATTGTAAATTCCAAACGAAACACCAGGAATTGTGATGTTTGACAAAAACATTGAAGGAATGACTCCAACAAGATCGCGAAGGGCAGTGTAAATTCCAGCAAAACCCATCGCACCAAAAAGCTTCACGCCCGTTTTTCCACCAGAGTTGCCTGCAATCAAAGTTTGTGCAGCAGCTTCTCCTATTGGATATTCAAGATTAGCCTCTTCAATGAAGTGACGGCGAAGAAGCGCGGTGCAGACAAGACCGAGAATAACGCCTGTAAGAGCAATCACCAGCATTTCAAAAATGCTAACTTCACTCGCATAACCAAGCATCCATGCTGCAGGTATTGTAAACGCAAGACCTCCAGCAACCATAGCACCCGCCGACATTATTGTGTGAGTTACATTAGCCTCATTCAGGCTAACCTTTCCCTTCCCCATTGCTTTTAAGAAGAACAGTGAAATGATGGCAGCAAACACAATTGGCCAAGGCAAAGCTCCAAGCTTGAGAGCAGTGTAGACTGAAGCGGCAGTAATAATAATGCAACCAATGCTCCCAATCATTGTTCCGCGAAGTGTCAGTTGGTCTTTTATGTACTCCATTAAAAATCCTTTTAGTTAAATATTTTTAAATAAAACGTGAATTTGACACGCCTAAGCAGTATATTGTTAAAATGCGCCAAATGAAGTGAGATTTTTATGAATTAACAAAAGGACAGGAGGGCTTCAATTAGCCTTTTGAGAGCTCCTGAGAACGTTTGAACGAGGCCTTAAGCGTGTTTTTCACGCACTCGTCAAAATCAGACGCGTCAAGAACATTCACGCCTTCAATTGTTGTTCCGCCAGGGCTGCAAACGGCATCGGCAAGCTGCGATGGCGTTTGTGTTGATTGTTTTGCTAACATTGCCGACCCAAGAACTGTTTGCAACGCTAACTCAGAAGCAGTGAAGTCTTTTAGTCCTAAAGCTTTTCCAGCACTAGACATGGCATCGATAAAACGATAGACAAACGCAGGACCACTGCCAGACAATGCACAAACTGCATCCATGTTTTCTTCGCAAACCTCCAGAACAACTGCCGACTTCTCAAGCAAAGAGACTATCCCCTTCACAAGAGAAAAAGCACCCTCATTAAGAGCATTGTCAGCCAGTGCGCACTCAGGCTTTTCAACGTTGTCATCATCATCTTGGATGAATACTTCAGAGTCACAGACGCTTTTTAGGCAGTATGGAATGGCGCCAAAACCGACGTCAGTTGGAGTGTTTGGCATTATTCGCATGACAGGAATTTCAAAGCCAAGGTTTTCTTGAACCTGAGAGCACGCCACACCAGCCGCCATAGTGACAATTAAGAGCTGTTCTTTATCTTCAATTCTTTTGTGCAAAACACGAGCAATCTCATGAAGAACCGTTGGTTGGTCTTGAGGCCTCATTCCAAGGACGATGACGTCACAATCATGAATAATTTCATTGACATTTGAGGCAATGCAACAAGTCGAAGATGCCAAAGATTGAACTTTTTCGTCGAGATGATCGCAAATTAAAACCTTGTTATCCCCATCACCCTCGCTAAACACACGTGCCAAAACTGAACCCATGTGGCCAACGCCAATGCAGCCAATGTTTAAATGATTGATGTTTTTTGTTGCAGTCATTTTTAGAACTTCCTTTGTCGCGTGCACATTAAAATCAGCATGAATCGCCGCTAAACGCTAAACGAATAAATTCAATTAACCTTGAAGCACTCCATTAATCGCAAAACGGAACTTGGCCGTCCAATTACGGCGAATTGCAATTGTTGCGGTCAAGCTTTTGTTGTCAAAAAGAATCGACCACTGAGTGTTGCTCGTGATGTCATTTGGATTTGGCAACTGAGAAGACGCACGAAGAGCACTCCAACAAGCATCCTCTAGATTGACATTTTGATTAGTGCTGTTTAACACTTCTTCCACAGCAACATATCTCTCCATGCCATGACCATATTTCCCGTTGCGCTGATTTGGAACAACTTTATCTTCGTGCGCCGCAAAGTAGTTTGCTGCAGTGCGCTTTTTAGTCACAACCGTTCTTCTGTCTGGCGTGTCGCAGTCAAACTCGACCACACGACTGTCACCATTCGCGTCTGAAATAAAGAAATGATAATCGCGCCCATTAGTGGCAAATGTGTCATATTTTGAAATGAGATCAATGGCTTCTTCTGTCGAACTTGCACGGTCTAGCACCAGTCGAATTAGAACAGTTGTCGCAAGCACCGGTTTTCCAGAGTATTGACGAGTCGGTTCGCTATCAAGCGTGAGAACTGCAATTGACACTCCTGCTTCGTTAATTCCGTCAAGACACACCAAAGGTGAAGGAACACATGCGACTTTGCTTCTAAAAGATGAAGTCGCTTGATTTGCATCAAGGTTGTCAAGTGCTGCAAATGCAATGGATTCATAGCCATCTTTTGGTGCACAATGAACCATCAACGCAGAGGTGTCAAGTTTGAAATCGTAGTTTCGACCCATGAAAGTGTGGTGGTCATCTTGAGCGCAAAAACAAGTGCATCCAAATTCAGGCGCGTTGATTTTAACGGGCACAAAAGGCAATGCCTCACGCAACATTGCATTTACAATTTCTTCATCATTTGAACAACAACGCTCAATCAAGCGATCAAGATCATATTTGTAGCGAACATCGATTCTGTAAAGATCAAACGGCGTGCATGTTTTAGTTATCTTTTTGAGTGATTTTATTGTGTTTAAACGAGAAGCATAAAAACCAAGACAAGCTCCAGCAAAACCAACTGCAATTCCGGCAGTTGTAGCTCCCACAATTTTTGCAGCCTTTTTAATCATCTATAACCCCCGCAGACTGTCTAATATGTTTAACTATTGAACACACAAAATTATATAGGTTCACCTTAATGCTAAAGCCGGACAACGGCAGGAGAAAATGTGTATAATAGATAGTCGCGATATTGCGAAAACAAGAATTGCAAGGAGATATAAATATGTCACAGGTATGCGAAATTTGCGGCAAGAAGCCTACTTTCGGATGCAACGTATCACACTCACACAGAGTAACAAATCGTTCATACCGCCCAAATGTGCAGAAGGTAACAATCAAAGACCAAAATGGTCATGTTCGTTCAGCAAAAGTTTGCACATCTTGCCTCAAAGCAGGTAAAGTTGAGCGCGCTTAGGCTCGATTACTAACTATTACACTTGTGCCATGTTAACAATCGGGTGCCACCTATCTTGTTCTAAAGGCTACCTTAACATGGCGCAGGTTGCGCACTCATTAGGCGCAAACACTTTTCAATTCTTCACAAGAAATCCTCGCGGCGGAAAAGCAAAAGACATCAATCCAGCTGACATTGCTGCTTTTAAAGAATATTGCGATGGCGAGGCTCAAATCAAAACTTTTCTGGCTCACGCACCCTACACTCTAAATTTCTGCGCGGCAAAACCAAGCGTTCGAAAATTTGCAATCGACACTCTCACCGACGACATGATGCGCATGGAAAACACTCCTGGGCAAATGTATAACATTCATCCTGGTTCTCACGTTGGGCAAGGACCAGAAACCGGAATTGACTTGATCGCTGACGCAATCAATCAAGTTCTCACAAAAGATCAATCTACAATGCTTCTTCTGGAGACAATGGCTGGAAAAGGCAGCGAAGTCGGCCGCACATTCCAGGAGATTCAAGCAATCATAAAGCGCGTGGAAGTGCAAGAGAAAATTGGGGTCTGCCTTGACACCTGCCATGTTTGGGAAGGTGGATATGACATCAAAAATGACCTTGATGGTGTTGTTGAGGAATTTGACAAAATAATTGGTTTAAACAGACTCCACGCAATTCACCTAAACGATTCTAAAAATGACATCTCTGCACACAAAGATCGCCATGAGGCAATTGGTCTTGGGCACATCGGATTTGAAGCTTTAAGCGCAGTAACCAACCACCCAGCATTAAAGCACTTGCCTTTCTATCTTGAAACTCCTCATGACAAAGTTTCAGAATATGCCGATGAAATCAAAATGCTTCGTGACGCTCACTGCGACTAACAAATCTTAAACCAGGCCTCAGGTCGTCTCAAAGTCTAAAAACAACCACGGCGCAAACCCTGCATTTTCAAATGGAGTTTTATTCACAAAACATGACTTTTAGAGTGCGCTTTTTGTTGCATAACTTTATTGCCGACTTTAGGGCTAATTACCCATTCGCATTAAAACAAATAAAAAAGCCCCATTTCTGGGGCTTGATAGTTAAAAGAAAACCTTAAATTCCAAGAATTTTTTCAATCAAAAACTACTTGAGAGCGTCTTTGAGTCCTTCCATTTGACGGCTGCCGAGTCCCTGAAGACGACGAGTCTCTTGAATGCCGAGCTCTGCCATGAGTTTTTCAGCTTTCACCTTTCCATATCCAGGAACAGCATTGATGAATGACTTTACTTTCATGCGTCCGATAATTGGGTCTTTAACATCTTCCAAAACTTTCTCTGGCTTTAATACGCCCATTTGGATTTTCTTTGTGAGTTCACTGCGCTTCGTGCGAACAACTCTTGCTTTTTCAAGTGCTGCTTGACGTTGCTCAGGTGTCATTGTAGGAGCTGGCATATTCATCTCTCTTCTACTCTTGCGTAACAAATTTGTTCCGCTCTTTTAATACAACTAAGACTTAACCTCAATAATCTTTAAGCCCTATCAACTGTGATAATGTTAGCAAATTTTCAGGAAATTACCACTATAAAAGTCATTTATTTCAAAATCCAACCAGAAAATTTCCATTAACTCAAGTTTAATTAGCGGCCAAAGGTGAAGGTGTTGTGTAAACGCGAGTTGCATATTCCTTATTCAAAGCAAACAGGCCACTTTTGTCGGCGCCAAAGACCTTCATCTTAGCAATCATGTCGTTAGCGTTGTCCTCTTCTTCCATTTGCTCATCAATAAACCACTTCAAGAACTGCTTGGCACGGTAGTCATTTTCTTCTTCAGCAGCTGCATAAATTGCATTAATCAACGAGGTGACATATTCTTCATGCGCAAGCGCATCTTTTAATGGAGTCATATAGTCGCCACTTTCATATGACTTGTCTGGTTGATCGATTGCTAGAAGCTCAGGCTTTTGACCATTTTCAAGAATGTACTTTCTGAAAATCAAGGCGTGGTCGCGTTCTTCTGCCGCTTGAATCATGTAGTAATTTGCATAACCGTCGAGACCTTCATCGGCATAAAAATCGGCAATCTGCATGTATAGATAGGCAGAATAAAGTTCCTTGTTAATTTGTGTGTTGATGAGGTCATAAACTTTTTGATTCATATCTCTCCTCCCCTTTAAATTTATAATTTATTGGCGTGAAAACATTTTAATACACGATTTTTTTAGGGCGCAAATGGAAGCTTCACCACTTGAGATTACAACAAAAAGAGCAATAGAGACCGTTTGTAAACACAATCTGTTTACAGCCGACAGCCCAGTTCTTATAATGGTGTCGGGCGGTTGTGACTCAACAGCTCTTTGCTATGTAATTAAACAAATGCTCACCACAAACAACGTGCACGACATCGCTGCAATTCACGTTAATCACATGATTCGAGGAGCTGAAGCCGACAGCGACCAGCAATTCGTTTGTGACCTTTGCGACAAACTTGAAATTCCACTTTTTAAAGCAGAAGTAAACGTTCCAAAAATTGCTGCTGAGACAAAGAAAAACGTCGAAGCTATTGGCAGAAGTGAAAGATATTCACTAGCGCAAACTGCTCTTGAATCTTTATGCGAACACGCAAACAAGCCATTTTCAAGCGGGCGAATTTTGACTGCACACACTCTCAACGACCGTGCAGAAAATTTCTACATGAGATCTATCGTTGGCACAGGACCTGGCGGTTTTCGTTCAATGAATCACAAAAATGGCAACATTGTGCGCCCACTTCTTGACATCTCCAGAAGCCAGTTGGAGGAATGCGTGAAAAGCGCATGTGCCACAGGAATAGGATACAAAAACAGCACAGATCAAATGTGGCGTGAGGATGTCACAAATGAAGACATCACGAATTTTCGATCATTTGTGCGACACGAAATTATGCCAAAAGCAAAGTTGAGAAATCCAAACCATTTGACTACTTTAAAACGCACCATGGATTTGATTGCTGAAGAAGATGACATGATGCAGGAACTTGCAAAAGACCTATTGAACAAAGAATGCATGATTTTTGTGCAGCACAAATGCGCAAAACTGAAACCTGCATTTGGAGCAGCAAAAAAACCAATTGCAAAACGAGCAATTTATGAATTGCTTCGAAAACTTCTGCCAGACGAGGCAAGAATTGAAGAGCGCAGCATCGACTCAATCATGAAGCGTTTTCAAAACGATAAATCAGTCGCACTCAGCCCCGACAACATTCAGGGTAATTTCATTGTTTCTTCTAATAAAAACGGTGTAATAATTCAACCCGCGACATCCTATCGACAAAAAACCAAGAGAATATAAAACTGTTGGTTATTTAGATTTAGGAGTGTGTTCGTGACAAGCGATATTGTTGGTCTAACGAGTCAAGAGGTTAAAGTTCGCATTGCAAAGGGTCAAGTGAACGTGGACGACAGTCCAAATTCAAATTCCTATGCTGAAATTTTTAAATCGAACATTTGCACACTTTTCAACCTTGTAAACGTTATTCTTGCAGTTTTTGTTTACCTGACTGGAGAATACAAAAACCTGTTGTTCATGGGCATCATTGTCATCAACGTGCTCATCGGCATCGTTCAAGAAATTAGATCTAAAATCACAACTGACCGCCTTGCAATTGTTGTTGCCAACAAAGTGTGTGTCATGAGAGACGGCAACACAATCGAAATAAACCCTGAACAACTGGTGTTAGACGACATCATTAAAATTGGAAGAGGCGATCAGGTTCCAGCCGACTGCGAAGTTGTTGAATCGTCTTGTCAAGTCAACGAAAGCCTTTTGACTGGTGAGAGCAACCTCATCACAAAAAAAATTGGCGACAGGCTAATGAGCGGATCTTTTATTAATTCGGGACAAGTGTGGGCGCGAATAATTCACGTGGGAGCCGACAATTACGCAGCAAAAATCACAAATGCTGCCAAAGCGAAACAAGCTCTAAACTCAGAAATCATGAAGTCGCTCAATGCGATTATTAAATATGTCTCAATTATCTTAATTCCTGTTGGAATTTTGCTTTTTTCTAAAAGCTACTTCATTGACTCTATCGAATACAACGAATCGGTGCTCTCAACCGTGTCGGCATTGATAGGAATGATTCCAGAAGGCTTGATTTTGCTCACATCAACTGTTTTGGCTGTGTCGGTTGTGCGCCTTGCAAGGAAAAAAGTGCTTGTGCAAAAACTCTATTGCATCGAAACTCTTGCCAGGGTTGAAACTCTTTGTTTGGACAAAACAGGAACAATCACCTCTGGCCGCATGAATGTGACAAAAGTCGTTGCAATAAAAGAAGAAGACAAAGGCGAAATAAACCAAGCTCTAAAGTCACTCGTTTACTCTGACGTTGACAAAAATGAGACTGCTCTTGCAATAGAGAAATATTACAAAGAGCGATTTGAAATCAACGTGCTCACCCCAACTTTAATAGCTCCATTTTCGTCAGACAACAAGTGGTCGGGTGCAACATTTTCAAATAAAAATTCCTATTGCATGGGAGCGGCGCAGTTTGTTTTAGCCAACAACAAAGAGGCCTACGACAGAATAAAAGACCAACTAGACAGGTTAACGCAAGAATCAAGAGTTTTGCTTGTAGCTAAAGTTGACGGGTTTGAAGAAGTTGACAACCTGCCAAAACTCCAAGGAAAGCCCGAACCAATCGGCTTTGTTTGCATAGACGATGAAATTCGCGACAACGCAGCTCAAACAATTTCGTTTTTCGCTGATCAAGGCGTAGGCATAAAAGTGATTTCAGGAGATGATCCACGAACTGTGAGTGGCATTGCTAAGAAAGTGGGAATTGCAAATGCCGAAAAGTATGTCGACGCAACCACTCTTGTGACCCCAGAACAAATCGACGATGCTGTCTTTAAATATTCAGTGTTTGGACGAGTGAAACCAGAACAAAAAGAAATGTTTGTCAAAGCACTCAAAAAAGGCCACAAAACGGTCGCAATGACTGGTGATGGTGTAAACGATGTTATGGCACTCAAAGCTGCTGACTGCTCAGTTGTTATGGCGGAAGGTTCCGACGCAGCAAGAAACATTGCACATCTGATTCTCGTAGACAACGACTTTGCACACATGCCAGAAGTTGTTGCTGAAGGCAGACGCTCAATCAACAACCTGCAGCGCTCGGGTTCGCTGTTCCTCGTGAAAACAATAATGAGCCTTGTGCTGGCAATTGTTTTCTTGATTTTACCTTGGCAATACCCATTCACGCCAATTCAAATGACTGTGTTTTCATGCTTGTGCGTTGGAATTCCTTCGTTTATTTTGGCGCTTGAGCCAAACCACGAACTTGTGAGAGGCCACTTCCTCGCAAACTGCATCGTGAAATCTATTCCGGGCGCGCTTTGTGCAATATTGGGAATTTTTGCAATCAGCATCATTGGCAACTGCTTTTTGGGCCTTGATTCGATGGAAATTGAAACTTGTTCGCTTGTTGCCCTGTGTTTCCTTGGAGTGATGCTCATCGTCAGAATTTCATATCCCTACACACCGCTTCGCATAGTGCTAATCGCAGGTGTTATTGTTGCGCTGATTATAACAATCTCCTACATGAAGCCAATTTTCGACCTTGCTGAAATAGACACGCACATGTCAATTATGCTTGTTGTAATTTGTGCAGTAAATTTTGTAATCTATAACAAACTTTATAATTATTTGGACAAATGGCACAAAAATGCTATTAAAAATGAAGCTTTAGACAAAGAAGACAGGGTCACAAAACTTTTCAAAAAATTCTTTTAATAGCAAAGTGATGACTAAATGACTTTTAAACTGTTTCTTAACGTGAGCGTCTCTAAATTGATGATTCAGAAAAGAATAGGAATCATTCGACAGCAAAGAACATTGTTGCAATAATAGGAAACATGACAAAAAAAGCAGAAATATTAGTTGCCATGAGCGGAGGCGTTGACTCTGCTGTGTCAGCACTCATTTGCAACGAAGCTAGCGGCGAGTGCATCGGTGCCACCATGAAGCTTTTTGATTCAGAGCTTTTGGGAAGGCCAATTGAATCGGGGTGTTGTTCTGTCGACGACATTGATGATGCCAAAGAAGTTTGTCACAAAATTGGAATCCCCCACTTCACGCTCAATTGCAAAGAGGAATTCACAAAGCATGTTGTGGACCCATTTGTTGCAGCCTACCTTGCAGGCAGAACTCCCAACCCATGCATTGCTTGCAATAAACATTTGAAATTTGACGTTTTAATCAAAAAAGCCAAGTGGTTTGGAGCAGACATAATCGCGACTGGGCACTATGCAAAAATTGAAAAAGTCGAAAGTTCACTGTCAAACACAAATGCATTAGTTTTAAAACGCGGAGACGACCCTAGAAAAGATCAATCATATGTTCTTCACACGCTAACAAAAGAACAACTCCCACACATCGTGTTCCCAATCGGACATTTATCAAAAAATGAGGTGCGCGACATCGCAGCTGCCCATGACATGATTGTTGCGGAAAAGAAAGAATCGCAAGACATATGCTTTGTTGAAAATGGAAGCGTAGATAACTTCATTTCGCACTACACAAAACTAAAAAATATAGAAAGACCAGTAAAACAAGCCACGTTCGTTGATGAACAAGGACAAAAACTAGGCACATTTCCAGCAAACCACAGCTTTACAATCGGGCAGCGCAAAGGACTAAACCTTGCGATGGGTCATCCAGTTTATGTAACTAACATCGACAAAGAAAACAACATAGTCACCATCGGTGAAAAAGAAGATTTGATTAAAGAGCAAGTTGTTGCAACCGACTTCAACTGGATTTCAATCTCACCAAAAATTGGAGACAAAATAGCGTGCACCGCAAAAATTCGCTACAACATGAAAGACATTGAATGCACTGCCATTGTGAACGACGATAATCAAGCAACGTTCGTTTTCCCAGACGGTGTTAGCGCGCCTGCCAAAGGCCAGTCGGTTGTGTGCTATGACGGCGACATCGTCCTCGGTGGTGGGTTTATCACAAGCGCCAAATAAAGCACTTCTTCTTCCCCACTCATCCACTTCACGTCATAAAAGCCAATAGAACCATCGAGATAGCTACACAGCAGCTCAAAAGCATCAAAGGCAGAAGGCAGACTCGAGATTTCGGGGGCATGCATTCAAAAGCTAATCTGAATCTGCATCAATCAAAACCCATTTTCAATTAAAACGAGCGAGTTCAAAACACTCGACATAAACATGTATATTTCTCTTCTTAAAGCGGCCTAAGTCAAAACCCATTTTCACCGGAAAAGGTCAAAATCAAAACACTCGACACAAACATTCAAACGCTCGTTATTCGTCTAACATCAACAAAAAAAGACAATGCGTGCATTTAGAAGCAAAAGAAAACGAAACTGGGTCAAAAAATGGACGTGCAGCGCGACTAAGAATACTAGGGTTTTTTCGCGAAGCTAGTTCGCAGAGAATTTGAGGGAACATAACTCTAGAGAATTGACAATGCATGAGCAATTCGTGTTGAAGGTGTTTAACGTGAACGCCCAAAGTTTTTAAAGGACTGCCTGCGTGACTGTTGCACCAGAAATGAAGCAGGACGCTTTAGGGTTTAGATGCCATAAAGGGAAATTTGCACGCGCACGCCAGCACGAATTTAAACACAAAGGAATGCGAATTGTGGATGCAGCCGAGACAGTCCCATAAAGTACGGCAAAAGCTTTATTGTTAAAGCGCGATAAAATATTAGAAATGCAATTTCTAGACAACATAGGGGAAAATAGACTCGGCGATGCGCTCGCTGAATCTCTAGACGAGGGTTCAAAACTATCGATTATTAGCAGCTACTTTACGGTCTTCGCCTATGGTGAGCTAAAAGAAGAACTCTCTAAAATAGACTGTGTAAGATTCTTGTTCAGTGAGCCAACTTTTGTCAAAAGGATGGAAAAAGACAAAACTCCGCGTGAGTTTGAACTTGCGCAAAAATCAAGAGAAAAAGGAATCGCAGGAACTGGCCTTGAGCTCACGTTACGGAATAAACTTAACCAAAAATCACTTGCCAAACAGTGTGCAAACTGGATTAAAGAAAAGGGAGTTTTTAAATCAGCAATCTCTTCAGGAAAAATAGTTCCAGGCGGAACATATATTGTGGAAGGCGGTAGCGGTAATTGCACAGGCTTTATGGGAGCTGCTGCAGATTTCACACAAGAAGGACTTGGCTTTGAACGACGCCCAAACACAGTGACAGGCGTCTCCAAATATGAAGGGACAAGTGAGGTTGCAGGCCTAAAAGCTATGTTTGAACAGGTGTGGAATAATCCAACCATGGTTCAAGAGGTAACTGATGAAGTTGCAAACCAAGTGAGCACCCTTTACCGCGAGAATCCGCCCGAGTTCGTGTACTTCCTAACGCTCTACCACCTGTTCCGCGACTTCATGGAGGACGACGAGGACAACGGCATCCGCCCCGGCCTCAAGTTCGAGGAGTCCGTGGTCTGGAATAAGCTCTACGACTTCCAGAAGGACGCCGTCGTGGGCGCCATCCGCAAGCTGGAGAAGTACAAGGGCTGCATCATCGCCGACTCGGTGGGCCTGGGCAAGACCTACGAGGCGCTCGCCGTCATGAAGTACTACCAGGAGCGCAACGACCGCATCCTCGTGCTGTGCCCCAAGCGCCTGCGTGACAACTGGACCCTGTGGACCCAGGACAACGACGACCGCAACCCGCTGGCCGACGACCGCTTCAGCTACACGGTGCTCAACCACACCGACCTTTCGCGCTACCACGGCATGAGCGGCGAGGTGGACCTCGAGCACCTGCGCTGGGGCCACTTCGACCTCCTCGTCATAGACGAGAGCCACAACTTCAGGAACAAGAGCACCGACGCGGACAAGACCGACCGCTACACGCGCCTCATCGAGGACGTCATCAAGTCGGGCCAGCGCACGAAGGTGCTCATGCTCTCTGCCACCCCGGTGAACAACCGCCTGCTCGACCTGCGAAACCAGATCGAGCTCATCACCGAGGGAGACGACGCGTACCTCGCCGATACCGACGGCATCCCGTCGATCACCCACGTGACGCGCGTCGCCCAGCAGAGGTTCAACGAGTGGAGCAAGCTCTCCGACTCCGAGCGCACGACCGAGAGCTTCGTGAACGCGGTGAACGCCGACTACTTCAAGCTGCTCGACGTGCTGACCATCGCGCGCAGCCGCAAGCACATCACAAAGTACTACGGCGCCGCGTGCGGGACCTTCCCGGCGCGCCGGCCGCCCCTGTCGTTCCAGACGCCCATCGACCTGGAAGGCGAGCTGCCGCCGATAGCCGAGCTCAACGACATGATCGCCCAGCTCACGTTCGCCCAGTACCAGGTGCTCTCCTACGTGCGCGCCGACCAGCGCCGCAAGTACGAGGACCGCTACGGGGACACGTGGGGCAAGGACTTCGAGAGCCAGGTCCACCGCACGACGGCGGTGGCCAACCTCATGCGAATCAACGTCCTCAAGCGCATGGAGTCCTCCGTGAACAGCTTCCGCATCACGCTGCGACGAATCCTCGACGGCTGCGTCGAGCTGCGCGCGAGGCTCGACGCCGACGCGTCGGGGGTCGCCTACGGCACCGAGGGCCTCGAGGACGGGTTCGACGACGACGATGCCGAGGAGTTCGAGGCCGGCGGCAAGGTGCGAGTCGACCTGCGAGACGTCGACGCCCTGCGCCTGGGCCAGGACCTCGACTTCGACATACAGGTGCTCCGGGCCCTACTAACCTATGCCGACGCGGTGACGCCCGAGCGCGACGCCAAGCTCGTGAAGCTGCGCGACTTCATCGCGGGCAAGGTCAGGGACCCGTACAACCCCGGCAACCGCAAGGTGCTGGTGTTCAGCGCGTTCGCCGACACGACGGCGTACCTCTTCGAGCAGCTGGCGCCCTGGCTTAAGCGCGAGCTCGGCATCGAGTGCGCCGAGGTGGCGGGCAGCTCCAACCGGACCTACTCGCTGAAGCTCCCCAGGACCACCTTCGAGAACATCCTCGCGAGGTTCTCTCCCGTCTCAAAGGAGCTGCCGGAGAGCCAGAGGGCGCTCGGCGAGATCGACGTCGTCTTCGCGACGGACTGCATCTCCGAGGGCCAGAACCTGCAGGACTGCGACTGCCTGGTGAACTACGACATCCACTGGAACCCCGTGCGCATCATCCAGCGCTTCGGCCGCATCGACCGCCTGGGATCGAAGAACTCCCAGATCCAGCTGGTCAACTTCTGGCCGGACATCGCGCTCGACGAGTACATCCAGCTGGAGGGCCGCGTGAAGGGGCGCATGGCGCTGCTCGACGCGTCGGCCACCGGCGAGGAGAACGTGCTGGAGGCCAAGGGCAACGGCGAGATGAACGACCTCAAGTACCGCCGCCGGCAGCTCCAGCAGCTCAAGAGCGAGGTGCTCGACCTCGAGGACATCTCGGGCGGCATCTCCATCACGGACTTCGCCTTCGATGACTTCCGCGTGGAGCTCCAGCGCTACGCCAAGGAGCATCCCGGCGCGCTGGAGAACTCGCCGGCGGGACTGCACGCCGTGGCCCCCATCCCCGACGAGCTCCGCGGCGACGTTAAGCCAGGCGTGGTCTTCTGCCTCAAGCAGAACGACGAGGGAGACGACCCCAGGGACACGAACCCCGTCTTCCCCTACTACGTGGTGTACGTGTCGGCCGACGGCGAGGTCATGACGAAGCACACGCAGCCCAAGCCGGCGCTCGACATCATGCGCGCCGTCTGCTCGGGGAGCCCAGAGCCCATCGCCGAGCTGTGCCGCGAGTTCAACCGCGAGACCCGCGACGGGACGAGGATGGACGCCTACACCGACCTGCTCGACGACGTCGTGGCGGCCATCACCGGGACGCAGCAGGACAAGGGGATCGAGAGCCTGTTCAGCCTGGGCGAGGTCGGCAGCGGCACCGTCATGGGCTTCAACGACTACTCGCTGGTATGTTTCGCGGTGCTGCGATGAGCGGCGTCGACTGGAACGGGATCCTGCGCCTGCCCGAAGCGGCGCTCGCGGGATGCCGCCGCATCCCCAAGACGGTGCTCGTCAAGCAGGCGATGCTCACCAAGACCGAGCAGAAGAGGCTTGACAAGGTTGCGCGCCTCGAGCATTTCGCCACGGTCCAGAAGTCCACGACGCGCATCCCGCCGTACGAGGACGACGATCACAACGTGCAGAGCGTCGTCTTCCTTCGCTGCGAGATGGCAGCCGGGACCATGGCTGTTGCGGAGGTGGCGGAGCTCGTGCACAAGTGCTTCCCGAACCCGACGGCGCTCCTGGTCGAGGCGGGCGGCTGCGCGTGCGTGTCGGTCGCCCTTACGCGAAAGAGCCAGGCCGAGCAGGGCGCGACGGTCGTCGATCGGATCGAGGCGACAGGCGCGTTCGACCCGTACAGCCCGGAATACGCGGACTTCCTAGGCGTGCTGGCGTTCGAGCGGCTCTCGCAGGGCGATCTCTGGGAGTACCTGCTCGACATGGCGCGCGCCGTAGCGCTGTCCCGCGCGATCGGCGGCCTGGGGTTCTACCCTGCATGCCCTGCTCGAGACCGGGAAAAACTGATCGCCCTCACGTCGCGCTACGATGAGCTGGGAGCCTCCGTCAAGCGGATGAAGGAACAGCGACGGTCGAAGGATATAACGCTCAACGAGTCCGCGAAGCTGAGGATGGAAATGAAGGAAGAGGAGCGACGCCTGAGGGCGGTCGCCGATGAGATAAAGGAGATCTGTAATGGCTGACATCGAGAAGATGGACCTAGCGTCCGAGGACCTGGTCACTGACCGCATCGAGCAGCTGAAGCGGCTGTTTCCCGAGATCGTGACCGAGCGCGGCCTTGGAGAGAGAGAGAGAGAGAGTTAATGGCAGCGACTCTCACTGCATAGACTTCGACAAGCTGCGCCTACTGCTTGGCGACGAGGTCGAGAAAGGTCAGGAGCGCTACGCGTTCACGTGGCCCGGCAAGGCCGATGCCATCCGCCAGTCGCAGACCGTCAGCACGGCGACGCTTCGTCCTTGCGTGGAGAAGAGCCGTAGCCACGACGGCGAGGATGGCCACTTCGATTCGGACAACATCTACATCGAGGGAGACAACCTTGAGGTGCTGAAGCTCCTGCAGCGCGGCTACCACGGTAAGGTCAAGATGATTTACATCGACCCACCCTACAACACGGGTCATGATTTTGTTTATAAGGACAAATTCGGCGACACGATTGAAAACTACAAAGAACAGGCCGGTCTTGCTGTCCAGTCCAACGCCGATACGAGCGGTCGCTACCACAGCGACTGGTGCTCCATGATGTATCCCAGACTGAGGCTGGCTCGCGAGCTATTGAGCGATGACGGCGTCATTATTATCAGCATTAGTGATGCCGAGTGCTCTAACTTAAAGTCTCTTCTTGACGAAATATTTGGAGAAAAAAATTTCTGCGGTGATGTTATTTGGAATTCAACCAAGTCGGTAACAAATACTGCACTAATTTCCGTTTCGCATACCTATAACTTCATTTATTTCAAGAACATGGACTACTTTGTCAGGAATAGATCCGATTTTAGGCTCCGTGACGATGGAGAGGGCTTTTCCAACCCAGATAACGACCCACGTGGCCCCTGGAAAGCAGACCCCTTCCAGGTCGGAGGATGGCGACCTAATCAACAATATGAGATTACTAATCCTAATACCGGCGTTATATATACGCCGAACCCAGGACGTAGCTGGAAGAATGATTATGCTCGTTTCCTTGAGTTAGAGAAAGACGGGCGTATCGTATTTGGGTCTACTGGAGAGGGTGGGCCACAAAGAAAAAGGTTTCTGACGGAAGCGGTTGACCGCGGGAAGGTCGCAAAAACTTGGTGGGACGATGTAGAGACAACCACAAATGGCACTCAGCTCGTAAAGAAACTATTTGACGGCGTTGCGGTTTTCGACAACCCGAAACCCGTGGGTTTGATTCGTAGGTTTATGGAGCTAGCTACAAACAAAGACTGCATTGTCCTTGATTTTTTCTCTGGCTCCTGCACGACTGGCCAAGCGCTGTTCGAGGCTAATTACGAGGATTCCGGAAATAGACGTCTAATCGCAGTCCAGCTGCCCGAGGTGCTCAATGAGGACTCATTTGCTTACAAGGCAGGTTATCTAACTCTCTGTGACATCGGCGAAGAACGCATCCGTCGTGCAGGGAACAAGATTAAGAACGAGCTCGAGGAATCCAACCGTCAGCTTAAGCTTGGTGAGGCGCCCAAACAGCTGCCCGACATTGGCTTCCGCGTGTTCGTGCTCGATGACTCAGGCATCGAGCGCCCTGATCCCGGTCAGCTCATGCTCGATGTGGTGAAGTCCGATCGCACAGAGCTCGACATCGTCTTCGAGATGATGCTCAAGTGGGGCCTAGAGCTCACGCTGCCCGTCGAGAAGTCCGAAGCCGCCGGCTATCCCATCTGGTCTGTCGCTTGCGACGAGCTCGTCTGCTGCATGTCCCGAGGCCTCACCATCGAAGCTCTCGAGGCCATTGCCGACATGGAGCCCAGGCGCGTTCTCATCCTCGACTCCGTTCTCGACGACACGCTCAAACTCAACGCCTTGCAGATCTTCAAGCACGCCGGCGAGCGCATGGGCTGCGAGATTGAACTGAGGACGGTCTAGCATGGCGTCGCTCGAGTTCAAATTTTCATCCAATCAACAGCATCAGCTGGAGGCTATAGAGGCAACCTGTGACCTGTTCCGCGGGCAGCAGTTCGCCAGCAGCAGCTTCATGGTCAACTATGCCGATTATGGCCAAGACAAACTATTCAGCGACGGCGTGTTGCCTGGCGGACAGGCGGAACTGTTCGACACCGTTGGCCACGGCAACGAGCTCCGCGTGGCGCCCGGCCAGCTCCTCGACAATCTACACTCCGTGCAGGAGGATGGCTGCCTCCCGGCAACCGACGTCCTCACCGACGGACGCCTGCGAGACTTCACCGTCGAGATGGAGACGGGCACCGGCAAGACCTACGTGTACATCCGCTCCATCTACGAGCTGAACCGCCGCTACGGCATCACCAAGTTCGTCATCGTCGTGCCGAGCGTTGCCATCCGCGAGGGCGTGCTCAAGAGCTTCCAGACCACGCGCAGGCACTTCGAGACGCTCTACGACCACACGCCACTCGACTACTTCGTGTACGACTCGAAGGACATGGGGGCGGTGGGGAACTTCGCCACGTCGAGTTCCATCCAGGTCATGATCATCAACATCGACGCGTTCAACAAGGGACTGGAAAAAGACGGCACCGCGAAGGAGGGCAACCTCTTCCACCGTCCCAGCGAGAAGCTCGCCGGCGGCTTCAGCCCGCGCGAGCTCGTGAGCGCCTGCAAGCCCGTCGTCATCATCGACGAGCCCCAGAGCGTCGACAACACCAAGCAGGCCAAGGCCGCCATCAGGAGCCTGAACCCGCTGTTCGTGCTGCGCTACTCGGCCACGCACAAGCAGGCCTACAACATGATCTACCGCCTCACGCCAGTCGACGCCTTCGAGCGCCACCTGGTGAAGGGCATCTGCGTAGACTCTATCAAGGCCGAGGCTAACCTCAATGGCGCGTACGTGAGGCTCGAGTCCGTAAAGGCTGACCCGTTCTCCGCCAAGGTGTCCATCGACGTGCGCCAGCCCGACGGCACGCAGAAGCGCAAGGCCGTCACGGTGAAGACCGGCGCCGACCTCTACCAGAAGAGCGGCGAGAACAGCGACTACGAGAGCGGCTGGGTCGTCAACAACATCGGCGCCGCCGACGGCGAAGAGTTCATAGAGTTCCAGAACGGTGAGGTGCTCGAGCTGGGCGATGCGCTGGGGGACGTCAACGAGGAGGTCGTCAAGCGCGCGCAGATCCGTCGCACCATCGTGGACCATCTAGCCCGCCAGTTCGAACTGTGGCCGCGCGGCGTGAAGGCGCTCTCGCTCTTCTTCATCGACCGCGTGGACCGCTACCGCGTATACGAGCCCGAGGTCCACGGCGGCCTGTACGCCCAGATGTTCGAGGAGGAGTACGCAGATGCCCTGAGCTCGAAGGCACCTCCTCGCATCGCTAAGGCAGCGGGTGTCGGCCGTGGCACGTGGCTTGAGTGCTACGAGGCCGTCGGCGCCCCGCTGGTGCGCGACCCCCACGCCGTGCACCAAGGTTATTTCGCCAAGGACAATAAGGGCAAATTCAAGGACTCCAAAGAAACCGCCAGCACTGCCGGTGACGTTGGGGCCTTCGAGCTCATCATGCAGAAGAAGGAGACGCTCATCTCCTTCCCGGACGGCAAGGATGTGGACAAGGACGTCTCTTTCGTCTTCAGTCACTCCGCGCTCAAGGAGGGCTGGGACAACCCCAACGTGTTCCAGATCTGCACGCTCGTCGAGACCAAGGACAACCTCACCAAGCGCCAGAAGATCGGTAGGGGTCTGCGCCTGTGCGTGAATCAGGATGGCGAGCGCCTGTACGACTCAGAGGCGAACGTGCTCACCGTCATCGCGAACGAGAGCTACGACGACTTCGCCAACGGCCTTCAGAAGGAACTCGAGGCGGATGACTTCAAGTTCGGCGTCATCACCCCGGAGAGTTTCACGAAGGTTACGGTCAAGAGCGCTAATGGCGTCGAGGAGCGCCTGGGCTACGAGAAGTCCAAGCAGGTCTACGACCACCTCGTCGCGACCGGCATGGTCGACGACAAGGGCGCGGTTACTCCCGAGCTGAAGGCAGCGGCCGAGGAGGGCAAGGTGGATCTTCCCGCCGAGCTCGAGCCAGCGAAGGAGCAGGTCGAGGCGATCATCATTCACAAGTCCCAGAGGGTACAGATTCGCGACAAGGCCAAGGAGGTCTCTGTCGAGCTGCAGAAGGACGTCACGCTCGACCCTGCGTTCCAGGCCCTGTGGGACCGCATCCGCCAGCGCACGCGCTTCCAGGTCGAGGTAGACTCCGACAAGCTCATCGAACGCGCCATCGAGGCGGTCGACGGCATGCTCGCCGTGCGCCCGCCCCAGGTGACGAGCGAGCGCGCCTCTCTGGGCATCGACGACGCGGGCGTGAGCGCCGAGGGCACGGGTACCTCCGTGGTGTCCGTTTCGGGAAAGGTGAAATACGACCTTCCCGACCCGATTGCAGAGCTTCAGGACGCCGTCGGGCTCACCCGCGGCACCATCAAGGCAATCCTCGAGGGCTGCAGCCGCTTCGACGAGTTCGAGATCGATCCCGCGACCTTCCTCGCGCAGGTCGGCGACAAGATCAACCGCGTGAAGAACGACCTCATCGCCCAGGGCATCAAGTACGTGCGCCTTCCCGAGGACGAGTGGTACACCATGCGCGACCTCGAGCTCGACGACTATACCGCCTACCTCGGGCAGAACGCGTGGAAGCCGGATGTGACGGGCAAGAGCCTGTACAACTACGTTGTCTACGATTCGGCGGGGGTCGAGCGCTCCTTTGCCGAGGCACTCGACAAGCAGGAGGAGGTGCTCGTGTTCGCGAAGCTCCCTTCGTCGTTCAAGATCGACACGCCGCTCGGCAGCTACAACCCCGACTGGGCGTATGTCGAGGAGGCCGACGGCGAGCGCCGCGTGTACTTCGTGACCGAGACCAAGGGCGGCAAGAACGGCGAACCTGCCCTGCGCGACGCGGAGAAGATCAAGATCGGCTGCGCCAAGAAGCACTTCGAGGCGCTGGAGCTTGGAGATGACTTCCACTACAACGTGCGCATGTCGTATCAATACGAGGCGGTGAAGGCTTAGGATGTCGAAGCTGCCCGGAAAGATGACGCGAAAGCAGCACTGGGTGCCGCGGTTCTACCTGCGCCATTTTGCGGATTCTTCCGGGCAGCTGCATGCCTACAGCAGGCAGAAGGACTCCTTCTTCCGCACGAATTGCGAGAATCTTTGCAGCATGCGCGATCTTTATGAAGTCGTGCATGCTGATGCGGCAGGCGATGCGACAGACAGATTCTATGCGCAGAACCTCATCGAGGTTAAGCTATCCGAGTTCGAAAGCCGCATTGCACCGCTTTACGATCGCTTTTTGGAACGCCAGAAAGAAGGGCAGCCCGAAGGCGAAGGGTATTCTGATGGAAAAGCCGTCGTTTGCGAGCTGGCGGCAAACATCATCGTCCGCCATCCTGTCAGCATGCGTACCGACAAAAAATGGTCACGCGAGGCTGCCGAAGAGCTGCTCAAAAACGTTCATCTGACACCCTATGAGTTCGGATTGCTCGATTGGTCGGGTTGGCGCGGGGATTCCCAAGCGGTAGTCGAGCTTGCCGCCGCCGCAACCATGCTCTTCTCCAACGATGACAATGTGCCAGTTAACCGTATTCGGAAGGCTTTATTTGAGAAGAGCTTCTCCATCATTAGGGCATCCGTCGGCTCAGGGTTCGTTACGGCGTCGATGCCCATGTTCATCATCGGGCCCGAGGACGACTCGTATGATTTCCATCTCGCGTATATGCCGTTGAACAGTAAGTATGCTGCAGTTTTTTCTGATAGACCTCTCTTACCGCCGTTTACGAGACTCGAATTTTCGGGCACCGCGTACATGAACCGACTCCTTCTGCTCAACTGCGAGCATTGGGATGTCGCCATATCGAGGGAAAGCGGCCCGCTCGAGCACGCAGTACGCGATTGGAGATATCAAACCTTGAAAACTCCTGCAGGCCAGAAAGGGTGATCTCTTTTGAGCAATGATATTCCCAACTTTCCCGCCTCGGCGCAAAACGCACTTAAAGGAATCAAATCCGATAACTTTCTAGCCAATATCAAGCCCGTACTCTCTGACTACGAGCCCATAAAATATGAGCCCCTCACTTTCAAGCCTGGCTGGCACCAGCTCGTTGTTATCGGTAACGGCTTTGACCTAGAATGCGGGCTAGCGTCGGGTTTCTCGAGCTTTTTTAAAGCCCGAGCTGCCGCTTTCAAAAAACCCGTCAAAGGGCAGGGTCTGGGCAACCTGGTTTTCACTGAAACCATTTGGGATAAAGTTCTCTCGTCTATGAAGGATTCGAATTGGTGCGATATAGAGGGGGCTATAGCCGATTGGATTGCTCCAAAAAATAAAGAAGGTAAAAGGTCAAAGTCGAAGTTCGAAAAAACCCTACATAAATTGGCAAATCCAACAGGATTCTACGACACCGACAAAGTGGAAGATTCTGTAGCCCTGTTTTTAGAAAAACGCTATCAGCACCATGGGCCCTGGAACTCAGAGAACCTGCTTCAGATAACACGTGAGGACCTGGCCAAGCTGGAATCAGACTTCGATAGATATCTTTGGGATGAAGTCGAGACCTCGAAGGGTTACAAGGAAAAGGTCGGCGAATTGATGTCGGAAATCATCCTTAACCAAAGGCCTTCAAAAGATAAATACGACGTGGAGGAAAGCATCCTCAGCTTCAACTACACAAGAGCTATCAACCAATTTCGTTCCGACGAACATGATACGGAGTACGTCAATATCCACGGAAGGCTTGGTGGAGAGATTGTCTTCGGAATCGATGGAACGGATAGGATGGACAACCCCATGGCTCTTCCATTCACCAAAACCTACAGACTCATGGCACTCGATCTCCCGGATGTTGAAAAACTCGTTCATGTTCCAACATCCGGCGTTCCCATGGCTGACGGAACCAAGATGATCAAATTCTACGGTCACTCCCTCAGTGAAGCAGACTACTCATACTTCCAAGCTATATTCGACTCCGTAAAGCTGTATGAGGGGGATACGCGCCTCGTTTTTTATTTCAGGCCCCATAAGCTACCGAGCGGCTGCATGCAGGATGAAAATTGCGCCAGAAAAGAAATGATGGAAAAGGTGATTCGCCTGCTTACGGCCTACGGCCTCACGCTGTACAATAAAGACCACGGCAAGAACCTTATCCATAAGCTGCTTATAGAAGGCAGGTTGTCGGTTAGCCTCTTGGAAAACAACGTTCGTAGACTATAGCTATCGATAGGAGGACGATGAAATACAACCTCGACAAGCTCAAGAAGGTCGAGCTGCGTGACGTGTGGCCGCACGAGGCACTCGACTTCACAAAGTGGCTCTCTGAAGAGCCAAATCTTGCCATATTGAGCGCTGCAGTCGGCATTGAACTCGAACTTATAGAGACCGAGTCGTCGGTAGGCTCGTTCAACGTCGACATCTATGCGCAGGAAGCCGGCACCGGACGCAAGGTGGTCATTGAGAACCAGCTCGAGGACACCAACCACGACCACCTAGGCAAAGTTATCACTTACGCCGCCGGCAAGGGCGCCGAGGTTGTCGTGTGGGTGGTGGCTCGCGCACGCGACGAGCACCGTCAGGCCATCGAGTGGCTCAACCAGCACACCGATAGCGATTTCGGGTTCTTCCTAGTGGAGATAGAGCTGTGGTCCATTGGAGGCTCCTTGCCCGCTCCGCGTTTCAACGTAGTCGAGCAGCCTAACGAGTGGACGAAGGCCATCAAGCTCAGCGAGGGCCTCTCCGAGACCGAGCGCGTCAAGCTATCGTACTGGACCAAATATCGTGAGGTGGCCCAGGCGACGCCTGAGTTTTTGAAGGCGTTCAACCCGCAGAAGCCTTCGAAAGACCATTGGACCACGTTGCGTTGCGGTACGTCCGCCTACCATATCGCGCTGCTTATAGACACGCAACACGGCAGAATCGGCATCGAGTTCTACGCGCCCGACGACAAGGAAATCGGCCACAAGGCCATCGACAACACCGATTTGTTTGAAGAACGCCTTGGCCTTATGGCCACACCCTTTGACGCCAAGAAGGCGTCAGGGCTTCGCTTCTACAAAGACGGCTGCAAGATCAAGAACAACGAGGCCGCCTGGCCGAAATTCATATCAGAGCAGCTCGAATGGGCCCTCATCATGAAGAAGCTGATTGCCGAGCTTGGGCTTTAGGCGCTAACCGCGCCCCATTCCAAAGATGTTTGCGTCGTCGGCATCGACATCGTTGTCGATCGTTGTCGATGCCGTCGGAAACGGTTCTTCTTGCAACAGCTCTGCCGTCGGCGCGTCAACAGGCTCGCCGAGCGCCAGGAAGAACCTCATCACGTGCTCGCTTCTCTGTTGCAGGGACTCGCTCAGCTCGCCGTAGAATGCCGCCAGGTGCACTTCCTTAGTCAACTCAGCCATTGAGCCCTTCAGCGCCTTCTGCACGCTTACTGAGGGCTTCACCTCGACCTGGGTATCGGAGAGCTTGGCGATGAGTAATCCTGCCTGCTCATGCCGCTCCAAGCTGCCATGTCTCATATGAACTTATGCTTCTCAGGAGTGTAGCGAAACTCCATCGTCTTGATGAGCTTGCGGACGCTACTCTCACGCGGATCCTGCTTATCCCCCACCCCATCGAGCGCGGCGGTCATATCGTCCTGCTTCGTGGGGAACAGGTGCGCATAGCGGTAGGTGATGTCCACCGCCTCGTGGCCCATGCGCTCGGCGATGGCCAGCGCGGAGAAGCCCATTTCAATCAGCAGGCTCACGTGGCTGTGGCGTATGTCGTGTATGCGGATGCGCTTCACGCCCGACGCCTTGCACCCGCGCTCCATCTCGTGGGCCAGTTGCCAGACATTATCGATTGGCTCACAAGCAAAAACTGCGAAGGTTAGAAAAATAACTAAAGAACAGATTGAATCTGCTGTATAAGAGCTAGAAGAAGCAAACCAAAATAAGGACACTGTCGATTTTATAGGGAAGGTCAAAAAAGTTTGCTACATAGCCAATAGCTCAATAGACGCTGCTGGTGGTATTGGCCTGCACCTTGCAAAAGTGATGAATTTCTTCTTTGGTTAACAATTTAAAAATAACGAAGCATTAGCAACACACACTCACTCACACAGTAATGCCTTAACACATTGGCGATTCAGCTTTTGAAAAGAGATTTCTGACTCCAGAATACATAAGAAACGAAATCCAATAATTGAATAGTCCCTTTTAATGAGTCAATCAACTTCGCAGTAAAAATTATACTTTTTAAAAATTCTGAAAAGTAAGGACCGCAACCATGGTGATTTATAAGGATTGGAAGGCGCTAATTGGGATGGCACTGCGGAGCTGGATTTTGGCGCGGGGCCGGTGTTGGCGCTGGCAATATCAATCGCCAATACATCCTATCGTTTCGACGGCAAGGATACACTAACCTACTGCCACAGGATAATCAACAAGCGTGAGAACAATTTTGACCTGCGCCGCATGAAAAGCACCAGTGCTTCCGACTCCCCTCTCACTGGCGGTCGACTAATCATCACCAACAATGACGGCAACAGGCATGTGTTTCGTTATGTCAAAAATGCGAGAATGGTTGCAGAGCAGCTGCGAGTAGCTGTCGATGAATCAAGCCGAGCCTGTGGTGACGTGCAAAACAGAATCATAGCCTAATGTCCACTCCTCCCCTGGCTGTTTCACTAGAGAGATGCATTATTGGAAACTAGCAGACAGGTCAAAAAACAAGAGGCTAGAACAACTCCACTCGCCTTAGCAAAAAATCAATCAAGTTGCAGTGAAAGATACTGTTGTCGTCATAAAAAAAGTGAGGCACGTCCTCGCGCACAAAGACTTTCTTAAAAAAGTTTTTGGCTAACATTAGCGATGCTATTTCATACGATTCCTTTTTTCGATGTCCATGCGAAAGGCTGACTGTATGCAGGCTCACCTAGAACTTACTCCAAAAGTCGACTAAGTTCTAGGTGACAAGCGAACTACAGGAAAAATCTAAAGAAGAGAAAACATTCGTGCATAAATCCAACGACTGACCAGGAAAGATTTACTAAAAGAGTATGAGTCCCCCCAAGCTGACGGACCATGTTAATGAAATATTCAGAAGCATTGGATTAAAGAAATAGCGTTGGGAAGAAAAGAAATTGGTGCGGGCGAAAGGACTTGAACCTTCACGGGAGAAACTCCCACTAGCACCTGAAGCTAGCGCGTCTGCCAATTCCGCCACGCCCGCACAATTAGAGCAAAATTGATTATAAATGAATTGCTTTGGCTATTCGCCGTCTGTGATAATAATTCTTCCGCAAGCAGGACAAACAGAAACCTCGCCCGCCTTCTTGATTTCGAGTAATTTGCCTTCCTCAATTGGAGACCTGCAAACAGAACAACAATTGCCATCAAGCTCGCTTAAAACAACATTTCCAACCTTGACAGCTGCATCATCATATAACGCTGCAATCCCTTTAGGCAGGCTGTCATAAACCTTCTTACGAGAGACAGTGAGGCCAACAATCTCCTCACGCGCCTTTGCCTTAGCTGCATCGATTTGCTTACCCAAAGAGTTCTTTTTGTCACATACGGTTTCTTGTGCCGCTTTTAACTTTGATTGTAACTCTTCAACTTTTTCCTGTTCGACGGTTGCATTAATCATGATTTCAGCAAGAACATTTCTTCGGGAAGAAATTGAATCTAGCTCTTTAGTGTGCACCTCAAGATTGCGATAATCACCAGCTGCATCGTCAATTGAGCGCTGAACGGTTTTTTGGCGATCGGCAAGCGATAAGTCTTCTGCATTCATTTTCTCGTAACGACGCTCGACGTTTCGCTTCATTACTTCGACCTGCTTAATCTTCGATTTGATGTCTTTTAGCTTTTCATCTACAAGCCGATATTCTTTTATTTCAGGCAAATCTCTGACTGCCGCATGAACATTTTTTATCTGGGCATCTACTTCTTGGATTTTTTTAAGGTTTTTAATGTCGTTGCTTGTAGCTTTCACTTGTAAAACCCCTGTCCTAAAAAATATTTCCAATCAATTCGTAATAATACGTTAACCGAGCGTGTTGTTCAAGTAAATTAGATGGTAATTGACCTAATTTGCTCCCAATTGTGTCCTTGGTCCAAAATCACAATACGCGATGATTCAAGTCCGATCTTCTTGCAAGAATTTGCAAGCACAGCAGCAAGCGGAAGTTCTGACACATCATGCCCCAAATCGATGATGCAAAGCCCGCTTTCCCTTGCAGCCAAAGCGTCATGATATTTAACTTCTCCTGCAATCAAAACGTCAACTCCAGTTTTTAAGCACAAGCTAATGAGAGAACCGGCACTTCCTGTAGCAGTCACAACTCTTTTGCATTTTTTGCGCAAATCGCCCCAAACGCGTGGAGACCTGCCAAACACTGCAGTGCATCTTGACCCCAACTCCGAAAGCGAAGTTTCTTTTATTTCACAAACTTGACCAAAGCCTTTATCTTTTGAACCTGGTATTGGCTGCAAGACCTTGTTCTTCACTTTTCCACCATTTACTTTTCGAGTGCCTTTCAGCGGTGCCAAGTGCAACAATGATGGCAAAACGCGCTGTGCATCGGCGCTAACATCAAGCGCAGTGTGAAAATTCATGAGAGCGATGTTAGCTTTAATCGCATCAAAAACAATCGACCCAGAATTTTGACCAACACAATTTGAAGGCTTGAAATCGACAACTCCTTCGCGATAGCTTGGGTGATGAGTGAGCAAAACATTTGCGCCTGCCAGTTTCGCCGCCCTAATTGCTGACACTGTTGGATCTAATGCAACAGCCACACGCTCAATTCTCGCAAATGGATCTCCAACTAAAAGACCCGTTTTGTCACCAGGGATTGCATCGGCTGCTGGATATTTTTTCAAAAGCTTTTGTTCAAGCTCACCAACATACATCACGCGTTTGGAGTCTTCTTTAACTTGTAATGTTCCTTTTTGAGTTTTTATTAAATTTGCCAATTAAATCACCTCTTTAAACGAATTGACAAATGAGGTAATGTCATCTTTCGTTGTGTAGCGCCCAAATGAAACTCTGAGCTCACACATTCCATCATCATCAGAAATGCCGACGGCTTTTAGCGATTTTGAAACTGTCGCAGAGCCCGTCGAACAAGCAGAGCCGCCAGCAACAGAAATTTGGCGGTCATCTAAACGCAAAATCAAAGTTTCAGACTCCACACCTCCAACTATAAACGTTGCGATGTTTGGAAGATAGGAGCACGCTGGATTTTCGTTTAACCCTGCCTTTTCATCGACCACCAATCGCACAGGTCTATTAGCAGAAGTTGTCATTTTAGAAAGGTTGTCAACGATGAAATCTTTGAATTCTTGTAAACGCCTCACCTCTTCATCCAAATTAGCAACACACGCCTTTGCAGCGGCAGCAAAGCCAACTGCTCCACACACGTTTTGCGTTCCACCTCTTCGCTTGCTTTCTTGGCCCCCCCCAATCATTGGACTTGAAAACCCAACTGACTTTTTTAAATAAAGAGCCCCCACGCCTTGAGGTCCTCCGATTTTATGAGAAGAAAACGACGCAGAATCAACGCCAAGTTTTTCTAGATCAACCGGAACTTTTCCAAAGGCCTGAGTCATGTCGCAATGAAAAATGCACCCCAAGCCATGAGCAACGCTAACAAGTTGTGCGATGTCTTGAACACTTGCAAGTTCTGAATTTGCCATCTGCACAGAAACAAGCGGGCTCTCAGCGTTTTTAATAGCAGCGGCCAATCCATCATTCGAGACAAAGCCATGCTTGTTAACTTTTAGCAGCACCACGTTTTTCTTGCCTGCGACATGATTAGCTGCTTGCAAGACTGCAGGATGCTCAATTTCAGTTGTGATGATTGTTTTGCAGCCGTTAGCGGCAAACAATCCTGAAAGAGCTAAAAAAATGGATTCGGTTGAACTTGCAGTAAAAACAATTTCTGAAGGTCTCTTTGCGTGCAGACACCTTGACAAATCACGCCTGGCAGTTTCTAAATGGCTGTTAGCTTCGCGACCAAGGCTATATAAAGAATTAGCGTTACCGCGAAAAGGCAAACTTTCGCATCCAAACGAACTCACAAATGGCTTCATTGCCACACAGGCTTCTTCGCACATCGGCGCAGTTGCCGCATAATCAAGATAAACCAGCTGGCTGTCATCACTGTTTATGTTATTCAAATTGTTCATTGAGCCATTCGCCTACATATATTGCGCTAACAATTGCTGTTTTTTAAGACCAGCAGCCCTGCCCAACTCAGCATCAACTTTAATTGCAGAAATTGCTTTTGAATAGTCATCATTGCAAAAACATGCATTTCCACAAACAAGCACATCGGCACCACTTGCGCACACCTTTTGAGCCGTACCAACACCAATTCCACCATCTGCTTGCATTAGAGGTGAACAGTTATGTGCTGCTGCAATGGCACAAATCTCAGCCATGGAATCTATTACGCTAGATTGAAATTTTTGCCCCGAAAAACCAGGCTCAACACTCATTGCCAAAACCATGTCAAACGATGAAATAACGTCGTCTACCGCCTCTGGTTTTGTGCTGGGCCGAAGAGCAACACCAGCTTTTTTGCCAGCAGCATGAACCCTCCTAGCAAAGCGATTCATTTCTTCTGGTGAACCTGCCTCGATGTGTGCTGTTAAAATGTCGGCACCTGCGTCGAGATATTTTTCTACATAATCAAGCGGATTAGAAATCATGAGATGAACATCAAGTGGCAAACTTGTAATCTCGCGAATTCTTTTAACAAGCGGAAGCCCAAAAGTGAGATTTGGAACAAAGTGTCCATCCATAACATCAATGTGCACAAGCCCTGCTCCCGCAGATTCAATTGCTTTTATTTCTTTTTCCAGATTACAAAGGTCGGCCGATAAAATCGAAGGTGAAATTTTAACTTTTTCAAACATCTAAAACAGTCCTCTAAATTGGAATTCTTTGAACAACTTCGATTATATAATGTTGGAAAAATTAATGTTTCGTGAGTGGCAAAATGCGAGTTTCCGATTTAACATTCTTCATCTACAATTCACAATTCGGCCAAATCACAATTGCTTCAAACGGCAAACAAATCACATCTGTTAGTCTTGGGGCAAAAAAAATGAGCGGCACATTCACACCGACAAAACTCACAAACGAATGCTCGACTCAAATTCTTCAGTTTTTATCGGGAGACAGAAAACGCTTCAACATTCCAATTCTTTTACAAGGAACAGAATTTGAAAAGGAAGTGTGGCGCGGCCTTTTCAAAACTGGATATGGCTGCACAGTAACACCAATGCAGCTGGCACATCTCATCGGTAAAGATAACACCTACAGAAACATCCCAAAAGCGGCATATGCAAACAAGCACTCAATTTTAATACCTGATTATCGGCTTCTTCCTGCTTCAAAATTTGAGAAGCCATCGCAGGAAAGCAAAGTTCGCATGGCGCTTCGAAAAATTGAATCTAAATTCCTCTAGACTAACCATTTATTTCTAAGATAGAATAATTTCACTGCCAAAAGCAGGTTGGTTCTGCATGCCCAAATACCTGCAATCATCTTTTTAGCGCTGGCAAGATTGGCAAAGCAAAAATTCTGCAAATCTAAATTTATTTTTGCTTTGAGAAATAACATGCAAAGTAGGTTCTCTAAAAGAAAAGCGCAAAAGTATCTTTATTAACACCTTTAGGAGGGTTTTTTTAATGGAAAAGTTAGGTCATTTTTTTAATGCTAAGAGCGGCCTTTTAATCGGCGGCCTGGTGTGCGGAATTGGCTTTGCCTTGCTTGCTTTCTTCGGAAATCCAGCTAACATGGCATTTTGCGCCGCATGTTTTATTCGCGACACTGCAGGCTCAATGAAACTTCACACAGCTGAAGTTGTTCAATATTACCGCCCAGAAATTGTTGGCGTTGTTGTTGGTTCGTTCCTCATTGCAATTGCGACAAAGGAATATAAATCAACTGCTGGCTCTTCACCAATGACTCGCTTTGTGCTCGGCTTCATCATGATGATCGGTGCGCTCGTGTTTTTGGGATGCCCACTTCGCATGATTTTGAGAATGTCAGCTGGCGACCTTAACGCTTGGGTTGGTCTCATTGGCTTTGTTCTCGGAATTGCAACTGGCACAATTTTCTTGAAGAGAGGTTTCTCGCTTGGACGCGAGCACGAGACAAAACCAACAGCAGGTGCAATTTTGCCAATCCTTTTGATTGTTGGTCTTTGCTTGAGCGTTTTTGCTGGCATTTTTGTAGTTAGCCAAAAAGGACCAGGCTCACAACATGCACCTGTTGCAATCGCATTAATTGTTGCTCTCATTATTGGAGCTATTGCACAAAAAAGCAGAATTTGCTTCGCAGCAGGCACAAGAAATGCAATTTTAATGCGCGACTTTGACCTCCTTCTTCCAATCCTTGGAATGTTTGTAATTATGGTCATCTACAACGTAGCAACTGGCCACTTTAAAGCATCTTTTGATGGACAGCCAATCGCACACGCACAGCACATTTGGAACATCCTTGGTCTTTATGCAGTCGGCTTTGGCGCTGTTCTTGCAGGTGGATGCCCACTACGTCAAATGACTCTTGCTGGACAAGGCTCCTGCGACGGAGCTGTGACATTCCTCGGAATGCTCATCGGTGCAGCTTTTGCACACAACTTCGGACTTGCAGGCGTTGCAGCTTCGGCAGCAACAGCAGAAAAAGCAGCTGTTGCAGGCGGCCCAACAACTGCTGGACAAATTTTCCTCATTTGCTGCATCGTAGTTCTATTCATCATTGCTTTTGCAAACTTGAAGAAGCAAAAAGAGCAAAACTAGATACAAATTAACTGTTTAACTGGAAAAATTAATCAAGATGTTTAGAATTAGTTAGGAATAATTTTAGGAAGGAATCAATATGGTAGAAGTTGATGCACGTGGGCTTCAATGCCCTGAGCCAGTAATGCTCACACTGGCTGCAATCAAAGAACACCCTGATGAGGAAATTCATGTTCTAGTTTCAAGCGCCATTCCACGCGACAACGTTGAGAGAATGGCAAAAAAACGTGGTAAAGATGTCACAATTGCCGAAGACGGTGGTGACTTCGTTCTCACACTCAAATAATTAAAACTTCAAGGCGAGGGACATGGCAACAAAAGAGCTTTATGCAGTAGTGACTTTTCACACGACAACAGGTGCAATGCACATGGAAAATGTGGCAAAGAAAAACGGTGCAAAAGGTCGTTTGATACCTGTTCCTCGCGTTATTTCGGCAGGTTGCGGGCTGGCATGGCGTGAGCCTGTTGAAAACAAAGATTTTATCCTCGGGCTAATTAAAGACAACGAAATAGACATGGACGAAATCTATGATCTTGAGCTTTAAGCTCGTTTTTAGATCCTCTATTATTTGTCTTTTTTCACGGCCACATTTTTAGCAAAGAGGCAATTACCATGGACGAATTGATTTATCTTGACAATGCCGCTTCCACAATGAAGAAACCTCAAAGCGTTGTTGATGCAATCACAGAAGCTCTCACAACCTTTGGTGGACCAGGCAGAGGCGGACACCCTGCTGCAATCGCTTCATCTATGGCACCATTTAGAGCCCGCGCGGCACTAAATGAATTGCTAAACGCACCAAATCCAGAACAAATAGCGCTGACAGCCAACGTCACCGAATCGCTAAACATCGCCATTGTCGGGCTAGTCAAGCCAGGCGAGCATGTAATCACAACTGCTGCTTCGCACAACTCTGTTCTTCGCCCTCTTTATAGAAAAGAAAAAGAAGGAGCAAAACTCACAATTGTCCCAGTTGATGAAGAAGGGCAATTGCACATCGAAGATTTCGAGAGAGCATTTACTCCAGAAACAAAGTGGGTTGTTGCAACTCATTCATCAAATTTGACTGGTGACATCTATGACATCAAAAAACTTGCAGAAATAACTCATGCTCACGGTGCAAAAATCATAATTGATGCTGCACAAACTGCCGGCGTTGTTGACATAGACATGCAAAATGACGACCTTGACATAGTTTGTGTTACAGGGCACAAATCCCTCTATGGTCCTCAAGGGATTGGAGCGATTGCTGTCAAAGAAGGCATCGACATTCCTTCTTTTAAAGTTGGCGGAAGTGGTGTCCATTCCTATGAGAAAACACATCCTGACTACATGCCAGAATCGCTTGAAGCAGGCACTTGCAACGCCCATGGGGCCGCTGGTTTTGCTGCAGGAATAAATTATGTTCTCGAAAAAACGCCAGCAAAAATTAAAGAGCACACCGATCAGTGCATTGAGCGCTTTGAAAATGGAATTAAAAATGCTCCAAACATTAAGTTCTATGGAGGCAAGGGCAATCCACTGGGAAGATGCGGAATCTCTGCCATCAACATTGGAAATGCCGATTCATCAGAAGTCTCTGACATTCTTGCTTGTGACTACAACATTTGCACACGCCCAGGAGCACATTGCGCACCTCTCATGCACGAAGCACTACACACAGTTGAACAAGGCATTGTTCGTTTTGGGTTCTGCTCATTCAACACATTTGAAGAAGTCGATGCTGCAATTAAAGCTGTAAACGAAATAGCCGAAGGCTACATAAGCTAGAAAGAAACTGTTGCTTGTTTTGAAGAGGTTGCGCCTTTAAGCCCGATTAGCTTAAAAATTTCAAAGCAAGGTAGCAAAAGCTCTTTTCTTCCCCCAGACTTGCCCAGATTGTAGGTCTGCTGTCTTGCTAGACGCCCAGTGCAAGCATCATCTCCCTAGTCAACCTGATTTCTCCATGGCGTGCCGCAAAACTAGACCCTACAGTCAATAGTAACGAGCTCTTGTGCACTGCTCGGTTTGAAGCCCAGACTCAAAACTAGTCCGAACATGCGCGTCCACGCACCCTTGCCTACTCGGTACGAAGTGCTATTACAGGGTCTTTTCTCGAAGCTGAAGCGGCAGGAATGAGACCTGCAATAAAAGTTAAGAACACGCTAATGCAAATGAGGATTATCGCTGCTGAGAAAGGCAGTGACGCGATGTTAGGCACACCCGTGAGGGCTTTTACAATAGCAGAAGCCGGGATGCACAACAGAGCTGTCACAACAATTCCCATTACGCCTGCTATCAAACCTTCAAGGATAGTTTCGGCGTTAAACACTTGAGAAATGTTTTTGCGGCTTGCACCAATTGAGCGCAAAATTCCAATCTCTTTAGTTCTTTCAAGAACCGAGACATAGGTGATAATGCCAATCATAATTGATGACACGATGAGAGAAATCGAAACGAATGCTATGAGCAAATAGCTAATAACATTGATGATTGTGCGCACACCTGACATCATTACACCAACAATGTCGGTGTAGGACACAGCTTTGTCATCATACCCACTGTCTCTCATCTGTTTTGAATAATCATCCAAGTTGTCTTTAACCGCTTGTTTGGTGTCAAAATCTTTTGCATAAATGTCAATAGACGTTGGTGTGTTTAGGTCGGCATATCCAAGTTGTTGCAAATTAGACTCTGCAGAATCGGTGCCTCCACTAATTAGCGCCAAAATTGCGCCTTGCATTTCCTCTGGGGTCATGTTGAATTTAAATGCATTTGCGAACGCATCTTGATCTATCGAAATTGAATTAGCAATGTTGTTTGCCAACACGTTTTGAATTTGTGACATTGACGACTGCATGCTCCTGCTGATTGCGGCCGAAACTGCATTCATCGCCTGATTCATATATTGATTCATATATGAAGACAATGCCTCAGACACTTTCTGTGTTGAAGAACCCATCGACTGCGCAATCTCCCCCATGCATTCAGCATAATAGCCCTGAGCTTCAGGAGTCTGGATATAATCTTCGACAGTTCCCGAATGACCAGAGCCGACCCATGCCGAGTAGCCGTTCAACAGCTTCACTGAATAGGTGCTAATGGCGCCTTGAACTGCAGAAATTTCAACCGAACCGCCAAGAATTTGCTGAATTTCCTTTTCGTCTATTGCAGGAAGAGCGGCTCCAATGTCACTAGCAGAAAAGTTAGTGCTAATGCTTTGAAGGCTTAAATTTAGAGATGTTGGGTCAAATTTAAACGCCGCCTGAATTGCGCCTTCATCGACAGTAATCAATTCAGAAGTGTCAAATCCAGAAGTTTTGTCGGTGTCGGAGAAATCCTTTCCCGAAAAGACATCAATATTTTTATCGGCAAGCTGTTCTTTTACAATCTGAGTTTTGCTAGCTTTATCAATGGTGTCTAAAATGAGATCATTGGTGTAATAAATGACTCCAGGCGTTAAAACTACCGATTTGGAACCTTCTTTTACCTGGACAATACCAGAAATCTTCAGAGTCTCTGACTTTGTGTTAATCAAGTTGTCGATGTATTCTTTGTCACCTGATTTGTCGACCCACACATCATAGCTAGAATCTTTCTGATATCTGTCGGCGCCAACCACGACTTTCATCTCGCTGTTCATGAGGTCGCGATAGGTGTGGGTGTTCTCGTCTTTTTCTACCTTCGCATCTTTTTCCTCAATAACCGACTGAACCATGTCTTTGTATTCTTGATAATCTCTAAACCCTAGTTGGTAGAGTGTGTAGTCGAGAAGATTTCCACTCTCTGAAAGAACAAGAACGCATTCATTTTTGTTAGTTGGCCAGTGCCCTGCCTTCAAATCATAGGAGTCTTCGACTAGCGATTGGTCAATCAATGGCTGAAACACATTTGTGGTCATCATTGAACTCATGGTTGAATTAGTGTAGGAACTAGAACCCATGCCCAAAGCTGAAAGTGAATCGTCAGGGTTAGCCTGCCTGTAGTCGGAGTCCTCAGGACCCTTCACATAGATTATTGGCTGAATGTTATAGTCATATTTGATGTAGGAAGAATTGTCGCGAACCGACTTGCCCTCGTCGCTTTCGATGTAGGATTTAAGCGATGTCAAGTCGTTGTTGCTCATCTTTGAGACCATGTTGTTTACAACTTCAGTCTCTCCCACAACAGTGTTCATAACATCGCCATCAGAATAACTCACACTTCCCGACCCGTTGCCAACAAAATCAGTTCCTACTGTAACCAAAGAAGATAAATCAAATCCTGATTTGGAAATTGATATTGGATATGATGTGAGGGTGTCTTCCTCAACATCATGAATATATCGATTAACTCCATTTGAGAGTGAAAGAATGGCGGCGATGCCGATAATGCCAATGCTTCCCGCAAAAGCTGTCATTATTGTTCTGCCTTTTTTGCTCATCAAGTTGTTAAAACTGAGCTCAAGAGCAGTAAGAAAACTCATTGAAGCTTTTCGCGCCTTTTTCCCAACCACGCCATCGATATCTTCCTTGGTTGGCTCATAGGCATTTGTGTCGCCCTGGATTTTTCCATCTCGCAAAGTCACAATGCGGTTTGCATATTTTTCTGCAAGCTCGGGGTTGTGTGTGACCATAATGACAAGTCGATCATTTGCAATTTCTTGAAGAAGGTCCATAACCTCGACGCTAGTTTGAGAATCAAGAGCGCCAGTTGGCTCGTCGGCCAAAAGAATCTCAGGATCGTTAATGAGAGCACGCGCTATTGCAACACGCTGCATTTGTCCACCCGACAATTGATTTGGCTTTTTGTAGATGTGATCTTTTAGCCCAACACGTTCAAGCACTTCAGTCGCGCGACGCTGACGCTCTTCTTTGTCAACACCTGACAAGGTGAGTGCTAATTCGACATTTTTCAAAACAGTCTGGTGACCAATGAGGTTGTAGGATTGAAAAACAAAACCAATGCGGTTGTTTCTAAACGTGTCCCAATCAGAAGCTTTGTAGTCTTTGGTTGAAATACCATCGATTATTAGGTCACCCGAATCATATCTGTCGAGGCCACCAATTATGTTTAAAAGAGTTGTTTTTCCAGAACCGCTTGGGCCTAAAATAGCAGCAAATTCGTTGTCACGAAAAGAGATTGACACATCATCAAGAGCGACCTGAGTAAAACCGGTTGTGACGTAGGATTTAGATATGTTTTTAACTTGAAGCATGAGTCGTCCCTTCTCGTGGATCTAATGTCCCTTTTAATTATATAAAATGCACACTTTTTCGCGCCTTTTGCCGCTCAGCTATCATCTAGCTGAAACTCACAAACAAAAAACTCTCACATGTGCGAAAAGTATGCCAAAAATAAACAAAAGCTCCTGTCTAACCCAGGCAGGAGCCAATAATTCTTTGTAATACAAGCCAAGAGAAATCTAGGAAATCATCAGCGTTGTTTTAAACTTCCTTGGCTTTGAGTTGAAGAGTCTGAGGATGTTTTTCCAAGTTCAACTTCAACAGTCTTTTCCTCATTGCCTCTCACCAACTTAACGCTAACCTTGTCGCCAGGATTCTTCTTTCTAACATCAAGGGTTAACTCAGATGAACTTGTAACTGCTTCACCGTCAAACTCTGTAATGATGTCTCCTTGTTGAATTCCTGCATTGTCAGCACCACTGCCGCTCACTACCGACGATACATAGGCACCAGAAGTTACATTAAAGCCATATCTCTTAGCGATCTGATCATTAATGGTTGTGCAAGAAACGCCGATTTGTGCATATGTTGGGGTTTTTCCTTCAATCAAATCGCGAGCAATGCCAATCGCATAATTTACAGGGATAGCAAAACCAACTCCTGAATAGTTACCCGAACTTGAAGTGATGAGAGTGTTAATGCCAATTAACTGTCCATTTTCATTGACAAGCGCACCGCCTGAATTGCCTGGATTAATTGCCGCATCGGTTTGAATCATGTTTGGATAAATCTTCACATCGGAAACGTCGGAGTTTGAATTATCGGCAATTTGTGACCTGGAAGTTGCAGAAATAATTCCTGTTGCAACCGATTGTTCAAGGCCAAACGGACTTCCAATGGTCATTACCCACTCTCCAGTTCTAATTGAGTCGGAATCACCAAGTTCAATCGCCGTCAGGTCTTCCCCAGCATCAACTTTGAGCACAGCAATGTCGCTAGATGAGTCGGCGCCAACCAACGTTGCGTCAAGTGTCTTGCCATTAACTGTCACTTTATAACCAGTACCGCCATCAATAACATGCTGATTTGTGAGGATATATCCATCTTTCGAAATAACAATGCCTGAACCAGAAGCAATCTTTTCGACGCTTGATTCGCTCTTTTGACTATTGCCATATCCAAACAAGGAACCAGATGAACTGCTGCTGCTTCCATAAACATCGATTGACACGACGCTTGGTAAACACTTCTGAGAAACAGCTTCAGCAAGTGTTGCTGACGAATCGGATGCCGTCACTGTAGAAGATGATGTAGAACCAAGAGTTGTCCCGCCAACTGATACTTTTGTATTGTTAAAAAAACCAGTAAAATTGCAAACTCCAAAAGCTAATATGCAGGCAAGCAACGCACCGACAAATGCTGTTGCAAAAACCCCGCAAAGATGCTTTTTCTTATTTGGATCAGGATTCGCAGTTGCAAATCCTGAATTATGATTAAAGGGAGGGACGCCAGCGCCATCATTCGGAGAATTTGGAATTTGGGTTTCTGAATTGATAGGCTTAGGGTTGGAAAAGGTTTCATCTGTAGTCGCTGGCGTCTTTTCAACGTTCGAAAAGTTCGAATTCATTTTTTCTTCTTTTATTGTCTTCTGCTCATTGTGCACGCTTCTGATGGCATCAAGTCTGTGAGTGCCTTGAGCGTGCGAGGTGGATGTTGTCATAGGGAGGGAAACGGTAAGTTTTTTTGATTCTTCGTTGGTAGGCTCACTAGTAAATGACTGATTCTTGCTTTCTTTGGTCGATTCATTTACCTGAGTCGTGTTGTCGTTTTTTTGATTCATTTTTTAACATCCACCTTGAACTTTCGAACTGCTGTGCAATTTGTTAAGTCGAAAGGAGAACTCTTTAAACTGCACAACCTTAATGTAACTGCCAAGAATGAATGCGTCAACAAAGATTGAAAGGAATACAACCCAGGGCGTGGTAACTTACACCTTGGGTTGTAGACGTGTGTACTACAAAAGATCAGTTGAGAGGAACTCTTTTGTGATGTCGTTTTGTGGATTCTCAAAAATCTGCGCTACAGTGCCCTTTTCCACAAAGCGTCCATCATGCATAATTGCGACATAGTCGCTTGCATCTTTCGCAAATTTCATGTCGTGAGTAACAATAACAATGCCAATTCCCGACTTGGCAATGCCTCTGATTAGTTTTGCAACATCACGCGACAAGCGCGGGTCTAGCGCACTTGTTGGTTCGTCAAAATAAAGAACGGAAGGGTTCATTGCCAAAGCGCGCGCGATGGCAACTCGTTGCTGTTGTCCTCCACTCAAATCACAAGGAACCATGTCACATTTATCAACCATGTCAAGGTCTGAGAGCTTTTGTGTGGCAATTGCGCGAGCCTCTTCATCTGTTTTACCTAAAACTGTTTTTAGAGGGCGCACAATGTTGTCCATCACAGTGTAGTGTGGGAACAAATTGAAGTTTTGAAACACTAAACCACAGCGTTTGCGAGCTTCGTTTAGAACTTCTTCCTTTGCATACACAGAAGTGCCATCTTTTTCGGTGCAAACTTTCAAATCGTCATATTCAAGCGTTCCACCATCAAATCTCTCAAGCATAGTCATGCAGCGAAGAAGAGTGGATTTACCAACGCCAGAAGGTCCGATGATCGTCATCACTTCATCATCATCAACAGCAAAGTCGACGTCATGCAAAACAACTTTGTTGCCAAAGAGTTTTTTGCCATTTGTAACAATCACTACTTCTTTAGGCATGGTAATAATCCATTCTCTTCTCAAGCCTGTTTAGAATTGCTGAAATCAAAAGACAGAAGCCCCAGTAAATGAGCGCTGCAAGGGCATATGGAATCATCGATACCTCTTTAGCAGCAAGGGCTTTTGCCGTTGAGAAAATCTCACCAATGCCAAGCACAAAGGCAAGGGATGTGTCTTTAACAAGCACAACAATCTCATTGCCAATCGCAGGAAGAATTCTTTTACACACCTGCGGCAAGATGATTTGAATGAATGTCTGACTTTTTGTGTAGCCCAAAACTTTTGCCGCCTCATATTGCCCAACGGGAATTGATTGAATGCCACTTCTGTAGATTTCACCAAAATAGGCTGAATAATTGAGAATAAAACCAATGGCACAAGCATAAAGTTTCCAATCAGCAACAGTGCTAATGCCAAATAAATAATAGGGACCAAACATGATTGCCATCAATTGCAGCATGAGTGGCGTGCCCCTCATAACAGAAATAAAGAATTGAGCAATGAGTGAAATTATTTTTACCTTGCTCATCCTAGCAAGCGCCACCACTATTCCTAGTGGCAGCGCTCCAATTAACGTTATGAAGAAAATTGAGACTGAAAATCCAAACCCTTCAAGGAGGAGTTTCAGCATAACTCCTAATTCCATTTACTTAACTAATCCTTACTACTTAAGCAGCCAATTGTCGATAGAAATGCCATAGCTTGAATATTTCTCGCAAAGTTCTTTTACAGTGTCGTCTTTATAAAGCTCACGCATTGTGGCTGTAACTTTTTCAGCCATTTGCTTGCCGTTATCGTCTTTCTTAAATCCAACACCATAATTCTCTTCAGAAATTTTTTCAGAGAGCTGAACATATTTATCTGGATTTGCAGCTAGTTGATATTCTGCAATTGACAAGTCGCAAGCCACAGCGTCCACAACACCCGATTCTAATTGCATAAATGCGGTGTTAAACTCAGGAACTGTGTCGAGACGCCCAAATGAGTCAGCCAAGTCTTTTCTGTCACCCTCTAAAACGTCTACAGTTGAGCTTCCTGCTTGCGTAACAACAGTTTTGCCTTTAAGGTCGGCAAGAGACTTGACGTTAGAATCTTTCTTCACAACAACGACCTGGCCATTAATCATGTATGGCTCAGTGAAGTTATATTTATCTTCACGGCCTTCGATTGTAAAGCCATTCCAAATGCAGTTAATTGTGCCCTGCTCTAACAAAGCATCTTTTGCATCCCAGTCAATAGCTTGAAGATCAATGTCCCAGCCATTTTTTTCAGCAACTTTCTTTGCCATGTCGATGTCAAAACCTGTTGGATTTCCTTGGTCATCTAAAAATCCATAGGGAGGATAGGAATTGTCAAAACCAACAACTAACTTTGTTTTTGAAGTGCTTCCAGAATCGCTAGATGAGCCCGAAGAGCATCCAACAAGTGTTAGGGCTAGCACAGCACAAGCAAACACACCGATTGTAGCGATGAGCGCTTGTTTTATTACCTTTGTGTTCATATATTCTCCTCTCGATTTATATACAGTCACCAAACGCTAAAAAACAACATTAATTACTTTAGCACAGTAAAGTGCTAAAGCAATAAATCTTTTCTAAAAAGTTCGGGAACTTGCGGTTTGACTTGCTCTGTTAGTATAATTTCAATTCAAATATAAATCTAAGGGAACAAAAAATGGGAAAAGAATCTAACACATTTTTAAAACAAAAAGAAATTAGCGACAAGACTCGCGCCGACATTGACTTACATCCTGAAAAATACAAAATCCTGAGCGGAGATCGCCCAACAGGACGGTTGCACATGGGTCACTATTTTGGGACTATTATCGACCGCGTCAATCTTCAAAACAAAGGCGTAAACACAAATATTTTGATTGCCGACTACCAAGTAATCACCGACCGCGACACCACAGAAAACATTGCTGATAACGTAAAAAACATGGTTATTGACTACATCGCCTGTGGAATTGATCCTGAAAAGACCATGATTTACACGCATTCAGCAGTGCCAGCACAAAATCAACTGATGCTTCCTTTCCTCTCTCTCGTCTCAGAAGCTGAACTTTTGAGAAATCCAACAGTTAAAGCTGAACAAGAAGCAAGCGGGCACACTTTGTCGGGGCTGCTTTTGACCTATCCAGTGCATCAAGCCTGCGACATTTTGTTCTGCCACGCAAACATTGTTCCAGTCGGAAAAGATCAGCTGCCGCACATCGAACAAACTCGCCAAATCGCTCGCAGATTCAACGAACGCTATGGCCACGTCTTTACAGAGCCTGTCGCACTTTTAACCGACGCAGTCGAAATGCCTGGTCTTGACGGCAGAAAAATGTCAAAGAGTTATGGAAATTCAATTGCTCTTTCTAACACTGAAGAAGAAACTGCAAAACTAATCAAAAAAGCTAAGACCGACTCCGACAGAAACATCACGTTTGACCCTGAAAACCGACCTGGGGTTTCGGCTCTTCTCACAACTGCTGCACTTTGCACTGGCCGCAAAGAGACTGAAATTGCAGAAGAGATTGGCGATGCTGGCTGTGGCGCATTAAAAAAATATGTAACAGAATCGGTCAACAATTACCTAGCACCAATTCGCGAAAAACGACATGAACTCGAAGGCAAAGATGAAATGATTAGAGAAATCTTGCACGAGGGAAACAAATTGGCAAACGAGATTGCAAACGAAACTCTAAATCAGGTTCGCGAAGCGATGGGAATGCTTTACTAAATTGCGCCTGCGCGCTCAAGTTCCATCAAAGCAACGTTGTCGCGCATCTTCATAGCATTTTTGCGCGAAAGTGCACCGCTTTCCTGAAGCTCATCAATTTTGTTAAGCTCGACTTTTAGCGCAAATGCACGAACATCATCTGTTGCATCTTGTGTCTTAATTGCTGTAGTGATTGTTGGAGCTGGTCTAGTTAACGAAGCGATTGTGCGCTCGTAATCTACAACGATTCTGGCTCCATATTCTGCCTGAACAGCGCCTATTGCCATTTCTGTCTTCAGGCACTCAAGGGCATATCTTTCGCACTCTACTTTAATCTGTCGGACCTCAAGGTCCATGTTGGCATATGTTTTGCGGAGATATTTAGCAACCAACCTCTTGTAGCGACGACATGTCGCTCTAAAACGAACTACTTTTTCTGACGGCAATATCACATGTGTTGCATGTGACAAAATGCGAGCATTTTTATCGAGAAACTGCATATATGTGTCGATGGCATCGGTGCTCGCCTCACCAGCTCTGCGGATCATTTCCAGTTTCTCTTCTTCCCAATGAATCATTCGCAGACGCAAGCAAAGAGTGCCTTCATCTTCTTCATCAGTAAAGGATTTAGCATGGTCAAGGCGTTTTTGATAATCTTCAACAACTTGACGCGTCGCCCGACTGTTTAGTTCATTTTCAGAAGCAGTGAGCTGATAGATTACTTCGCGCAAAATAAGCTGCAAGTTTTCATAATAGCTTGTTATCTCCGCCTCTTCATTTTCTGTTGTTTCTGGCTTTGGGGCAATCAACGGAAGAACAAATGTGGCAAGCAAAAGCGTGACCACAATAACACCGCATCCAATAAAAATGAGCAAACTGCGCTCCTGCATCAAAACGCCATTTGAAAGAGCAACAGGAAGTGTAAACAAAATTGATAGTGTGATGGTGCCCTTAGCACCGCAAAGCGTCATGATTAGTGCACGTTTTACAACCGATAATTCCTTCTCGTCGTCGCCCGGCTCTCTCGATTGCATCATCACAAGACACCACAAAAAACGTGAGAACAATAAAATGAAGGCAACAAGAATTATGCAACCTAACAAAAACCAGTTAGAAATGCTTGCATCATCCCAAACATAATACATTGCAGGTGGAATTTGTGTTCCAAGCAAAACGAACACAACGCCATTTAACACGAAAGAAAACACTTCCCAAAAACTCTCAGAAACAATGTTCATTTTAGAAATTGCGGGAGACGCTGTTGTGTTTTGTATTGGGTCTACGAGACCACATGCTACAACAGCAATAATTCCGCTAACGTGAATAGCAGATGATGTCATGTAGACAACAAACGGCACGCAAATCTCACACAATACATGAAAGACTGTCGAATCGAGCCCGGAGTCGCGCATTTTGCGAAGGAAATATTTCCCCGCAAATCCAACAAGAAGGCCAAAGATCAAGCCGCCAAAAAACTCTACAACAAAGTCTTCGCCGACTTGCAAAAAGTTGACTGAACCAGCAGCAGCAGCCGCGATTGCGACTTGAAACATAACAATGCCGCTAGCATCATTTAAAAGCAGCTCACCTTTTAACAGCGAGAAAATGTTTTTCGGGATGTTGGTTGTTCTTGACACAGATGTGACAGCAACAGCATCGGTTGGTCCAAGAGCAGCTCCAAGCGCCAATGCAGAAAACATTGGCACCATCGGCACTAAAAAGTGAAGAGAAAAGCCAATTGCAAGTGAGGTCAAAACAACAAGGATGATTGCCAGACCCAAAACACCTTTTCTGTCCCTCCAAAGTTCAAGCTTGTTTGCATGCTTTGCTTCGATGTAGAGAAGAGGTGCAATAAACAAGACCATAAACAGCTCAGAATCAAATTCGATTTTTACAGTATTATGGGCAAAAACTGCAATTGCAATGCCAAGACAAATTTGAACTAGAGGAATGGTTAGGTTCTTCACGAACCTGTCTATTACTGCTGAAATTAAAACGGAGAGCACAAGCAACAATGTGAGAGTCATTGCCTCCAAACTTAGTGCCCTCCTGTCTTTATAAAGGAATTTACTTTAATTAATAATAACAAAACACCTATTTGCCACAAGTTTCATATTCAGCATAAACAGCATCTTGAATGCGCTTGAAGAGCTCAGGATCTTTTCCGCCAACTGGAATGCCGTCAACTTCTGTGATGCGACATGCAAATGTTGATGAGCTAGAACAAATGAGTTCATCGGCATTCATTGCTTCTACCTGGCTTAGTGCACGAGCCTCCGTTGGAATCCCCAACTTTTTGCACTCAGCAATGATGTTTTTCATTGAAATTCCAGGCAAAATTTTGTCGTCAAATGGGTGATACACAAAAGTTCCATCAACTAGAAAAGAAACGTTAGAATGTGCCATTTCTGTAACATAACCATCTCTAACAAAAATGATTTCGTTTGCATCAACATCAAGACCTTGCTGGTAGGCAATGCAATTTGGAAGCAAGTTTAGAGTTTTGATGTTGCAGAATCTAAAACGTTTGTCTTCAACAGTAATGCATTTATATTCTTTGCTTGTGCTTGTGGTTCCGCTTTCTACAAGCATCATCATCAAATTAGGCTTAGCACCTTTTGGGAAAGCGTGATTTCTGAGTGCAGTTCCGCGAGACACTTGCCAGTAAATAAAACCATCGTCCCCATCATAAACATCAACCATGCGCTGAATTTCATTGTGAAGTTCCTCACGCGTGAATGAAAGGTCGATTTTTAAAAGACGTGCTGAATTCCAGAAGCGATCAAAATGAGCATCTTCGTTGTGAACGGCTCCATTTTTTAACATGGAGGCGTCATAGCAGCCATCGGCGAAATAGAGTGCTCGATCAAGCATTGGCACCTTTACGTCTTCAATTGGACCAATTTCTCCATTGTAATAGCCGATTTTTTTCATTTCTGCTCCTATCTCTGTAAAAAATATAACCCCTTAAGTTTAATCTCTCAAGGGGCTACATAAATTAATTAACCGGTGAACTTAACAAGAAATTAAAATTCTTTTACCCAAAGTCCGTGCAGGTTGCAGTATTCATACACTGCCTTAATTTTGTCTGGATTTGGAATTGTGAAAACTGCCTCAGCTGGTTTGCCTGGGTCAAGAGGCTTGACAAAATAGGAACAACCTTTGTCAACAACAATGAATTTAATCATGTGTTCTGGTGTCATAGGATGCTCAACCTCGCCGACTTTGATGAGAACATCGCCGTCTCTTGCCTCAACCACTGGAACGTGTTTCTCAACTGAAGCATCTTCTTTGTTTGCAACAAGCTCGACCATTGGCTCACCGCAGCAAACAACAGGCACACCTGAATCTTCAAGTTTAATGACCACATTCCCGCAGTGATTGCATTTGTAGAACTTTAACATATACTCCCCTTTCACTAAACATTGTGGCTATTATACATTATTTTGTATACCTTGTTGCTCTCGTTTAGCACATTTAGCATAAACGAGCAAACACACGCCTCCAACAATGAGAGGGATCGACAAAACCATTCCCATTGTGAGCCAGCCGCCAAACAAATAACCAAGTTGCGCGTCGGGCTGTCTCACAAACTCGATGAGAATTCTAAACGTTGCGTACATAATGAGAAAAAGGCCGGTGTAGGCACCTTGATGCAATGGCTTTTTCTTTCTGGAAAGCGCAAAAAGCACAAGAAAAATAACTAATCCTTCAAGAACTCCTTCATAGAGTTGAGTTGGGTGCCTTGGTATGTTGCCTGCACTCCCCCCAAAAACAACACCGATTGAAAGATTGGTTGGAGCACCCCAAAGCTCTCCGTTAATAAAGTTTGCGCACCGTCCAAAAAATAGACCCAAAGGACATCCAATAAACGCCATGTCAGAGAAAGTGAGGATTGGCATCTTCTGATTTTTGCAAATCAAAATTCCTGCGATTAAGCCACCAACAAGGCCACCATGAAAACTCATTCCACCTTGATTGAGAAAGAGGATCTCGACTGGGTGGGAAATGTAGTAGCCATCGCCATAAAACAGGCAATAACCAAGACGCCCTCCAATCAAAATTCCAATGACAACCGCGAGAACCATGTTAGATAGCTGATCAACGCTAAGATTGATTTTCCAACGCTTCGCAGTTCTGTAAATAATGATGCCAGCAAGAAGAAAGCCAAAAAGATATGCCAGTCCATACCATCTAACAGAAAAAGGCCCGATGGAAAAAGCCACCGGGTCAATTGCATGATAAATTTCGTTAAGCATGAGAGACGAAAATTATGGTCTATTCTTCAAAACCTTCTTCTTCGCCATCTTCAAATTGATAGAAAGAATTAAAGAATTCCTGAGGGTCGAATCCTTCAGGCATGTCGGCACTTTTAACACGAATCTCATCGCTCACACGATCACGCAATATTCTCTCAACGCCATTCGAAAGAGTGAGCTGCGACATTGGACAACCGTGGCAAGCGCCCTGAAGTTGAACCGTAACCACTCCATCATCTGAAATTTCAACAAGCTCAACATCACCGCCGTCTGCTTGCAACGCTGGTCTAATCTCATCGAGAGCAGCCTGAATTTTTTCTCTATCAAACATTTCTAATCCTCCTTATAAGGACTCCTAAAATTACGGATAAATTCTAGCATAGTGACAATAATCTAAGAAGATGACCAATCGGTTCCAATTATCACAATCACGCCTGAATCACTCGTGTAGTAATCTCCACCGTTTATTACGCGACCTGACCCCAATTCCTTTGATATCGAATTTGCAGCATTTTCATTGTCGTCGCCAAGATACACAATCAAAGTTTCAGTGTAGGTTGTGCCGTCTTCTGCATTCCCTGCTTTGTCAACTACATATCCCTGCTTTTCTAAAAATGCTTTGCATGCGGAAGCCGCCCCTGTAATTTGTGCCCCATTTCTAACTTCCACGTGAACTTTTGATTTATCAAAATCGTTGACTTCAATGTCACTAGCATTCGGATCATTTCCCTGCCTAAAGTTGTTGAGCAATGTCTCTTTTTCGGCATTTCGAGCAACAAAGGTGTCTTTTCCATTGTCTGCCGATTTGCTGGCAGAACCGGCGATTGTTGAATCATAAAAAGTAATCTGTGGAGCAGATGATAGCTTGTTTGCAAAATCTATTATTTGAGAGGCTTGCATGTCTGAATAGGAAGTGTCGGCAAACTTTTCAACTGTGCCAGCTAAATCAAAACTTCCCGAAGACGACATTTTTGTGAGCAACGCATTAGTAAAACTCGAAAGAATAGTCGCACGAGTGCTGTTAGTGCCTGAAATGTTTTTTGAACGCAAAACAGTTAATGCTGACTCTTTATCAAGCGTGATGTCGCCTGCTTTTAAAGTTTGAGTTCCTGCAAAAGGGTCATCAAGTTCACAGGGAAGAGTGATTTGCAGCCCTCCAATGCTTTCAACGAGTTGCGCGAGTGCTTCACCGTTTGTGCCAATAAAGTGATTAATTTCCACACCAGCGAAATCGTTTACTGCACGAATTAACTCAGCATCTCCATCAAGATCTTCTGCGTCATAGAGAGGATGATTTAGCTTGTCACTCAATGTCACACTCAAATTCGAAGGAAGAAGAATGTATGACACAGCATAATTTGTTGTGTCAGTGCGCATAAGCAAATAAAACTTCGTGTTTTCTGGAGAATCATAGGATGACTTAACTGAATCATCTTTTCCCACATCAACTTTGATTAACGTATATTGAGGAGCGTTTTCTTCTGCGGAAGCCAAAGCAGTTTTTGCATTAGAGCCACTTCCTGAGAGTTTGTCGTTAACAATTTTGTTGTAAGAAAAAATGCCAACAAGAACAGCAATTACTACGATTGCAATGACAACAACCACAAGCGCACTTGTTCTTTTGCGCTCGCGCCTCTTTGCAGCCTTCATCAAAAAAGAGTCGTGGGCTGAAATCGTGTGAGTCCTAACAGCAGCGCTCGTTTTTGTCTGCTTGCGAGAACTGCTGCTGTGACGACCAGCGCTATGTCGAGATCTTTTAGTTGGCACTATCTAGGAAGCCTCCACACGAGAGAGGTTCGCACCAAGGGTTTTTAGCTTTCCAACATAGTTTTCATATCCACGGTCAATGTGTGAAATGTTGAAAATTTGAGTGTAGCCATCAGCCATAATTCCAGCTAAAACAAGTGCCCCACCTGCACGAAGGTCGGTAGCAGACACAGGTGCGCCTGAGAGCTCGCGAGGTCCATGCACTACAGCATGTTGATCATCTATTGAGATGTCGGCACCCATTCGCATGATTTCTGACGCAAACATGAAACGGTTTTCAAAAACGTTTTCGGTAACGATTGAAATTCCGTCTGCATAATTTGCCAAGAGCATAAACTGAGCCTGGAGATCGGTGGGAAAGCCCGGAAAAGGTAGCGTTTGTATGTCACAAGGGACAAGCTCGCCACTTCTTGAAACCGTGATGGAGTCACTTGTTGTGGCCACATCGCACCCAAAAGAACGAAGCTTCATTAAAGCAACTGACAAATGTTGAGGATTTATGCCCTCAACAGTCACTGGACCTCCAGTTAGTGCACCTCCGACAAGGAAAGTGCCTGCCTCAATTCTGTCGCCAATGCACGTGTGCTCACAAGGATGAATGTCATCGCGAGAAACCCCCTCGATAACTATAGTGTTCGTTCCTGCGCCACTAACCTTGCAACCCATCTCATTTAACATGTTTGCCAAGTCAACAATTTCAGGTTCACATGCTGCGTTTTCAATTAACGTCGTTCCAGGGGCGACAACAGCCGCCATTAATGTGTTTTCCGTGGCCCCCACACTTGGAAAATCAAGGACAACATCGGCACCTTTAAAAGAATCATCAGTTGTTGCAAGAATCGAGCCGTGATCGTTTTTGATGTGCACACCAAGATGGGCAAGCCCAATCAAATGCATGTCGATTTTCCTCGCACCAATTTGACACCCCCCTGGCATTGCAACTTTTGCTTTACCAAAGCGTCCAATCAGCGGACCCAAAATCGTGATGCTGGCTCTCATTTTCGTGACTAGAGAATAGGGCGTTTGCCAAATGTAGATGTCGCTTGTGTCAATGATTAGATCGTGGTTATCTCTCGTGACTTTGCAACCCAAGAACTCAAGAACCTCACACATCACTTCAATGTCAGAAATTTTAGGAATGTTGTGAAGAACAGTGACACCTTTTGCCAAAACAGAAGCTGCCATGAGTTTAAGAGCTGAATTTTTAGCGCCGCTTGCGCGCACGGTGCCACGCAAAGTGCGGTTTCCATAAACTAAAATGTGTTCGTCTGTTGCCATTTGAATCCTTTATTTAACCAACCACCAACTCTATTATAAAAAGAGTCGAGGTAAAACCCTCGACTCTAGACTAATTGAAGTTTTCTTTAAACTTATGCAGCAAGTGCAACACGAACAAAGCCAGTGACCTTCATTTGTCCGCCAAGCTCTTTTGCGCATTTGTCAACATATTGCTCAACTGTCAAATCGCCATCTTTAACAAAAGCTTGCTCTACGAGGCAGTTTTCAGCAAAGAACTTGTGCATGCGGCCTTCAGCAATTTTTGTTTGAATAGCCTCTGGCTTACCAGATTCAGCAGCCTGTGCCTTGTAGATTCCCATCTCATGCTCGCGAATTTCCTCAGGAACATCTTCACGAGTTGCAGCAACAGGATCAGTAGCAGCAACCTGCATAGCAACGTCGCGAGCGCATGCGATAAAGCCTGCCTCAGCTGGGTCAATTTCGTCACTCAATTCGAAAGTCACCAAAACGCCAATTTTTCCGCCACCATGAATGTATGATGCAACGCCATCAGCATGAACCTTAGTAACTGTAGCAATTTCTGAATTCTCTCCCATTACATGGATGCAATCGGTGAGAATGTCTGAAACCTTTTCGCCATCAAGCTCGCAGTCTTTGATGTTCTCAGCTGTTACCTCATTGTCTGAATAAAGAGCAGCATCAGCAATTTTCTTTGCATATGCATGGAATTTCTCATTCATTCCAACGAAGTCGGTCTCGCATTTGAGTTCTACAATAACACCGTCTTTTTGGCTTGGTGATGTAACAGCCATGACAGTGCCTTCGTTAGTAGCACGCCCAGCTTTCTTTGCAACAGCAGCAAGTCCACGTGTGCGAAGAACGTCGATAGCAGCTTCAATTTCGCCCTCAGCTTCAGTGAGAGCCTTTTTGCACTCCATCATGCCTGCGCCAGTAATTTCTCTGAGCTCTTTTACAAGAGCAGCTGTAATTTCTGCCATTTATTCCTCCTGATTTCTAAAATCTAAAAATTTCTATTCAGCGTCAGTTGCTGCCATTTCTTCAGCAGAAACAACTGCAGAAGTGCCAGCAAGAACAGCATCAGCAACGAAATCGCAAAGGAGTTTTACGCTTCCGATTGAATCGTCGTTTGCCGGAATACCGAGTGTGACCTTGTCTGGGTCGCAGTTGGTGTCAATAGTTCCAATGATGGGCACACCAAGACGTGCTGCCTCACGAATTGCAATATCTTCGCGAGCTGAGTCGATAACAAAAATTGCATCAGGAACTTTTTCCATGTTGCGAATACCGTTAAGGTTTGTTTGAAGCTTTGTGAGTTCTTTTTTACGAAGAATTTGCTCTTTCTTTGTATACATTGCCAAGCGACCATCGGCCTCTTCAGCCTCGAGCTTTTCCATGTAGTTAACACGAGTGCGAATAGTGACAAAGTTTGTCAGAAGACCACCAAGCCAACGAGCGTTGACATATGGCATTCCGCAACGGTTAGCGGCATCTGCAATTGCCTCTTGAGCCTGCTTTTTTGTGCCCACAAAAAGAATTGTTTTTCCTGCAGCTGAAAGCTCGCGGACAAATGTGTAAACATCGTCGAGTGCAACAAGGGTTTTTTTGAGGTCAATGATATGAATGTCACCACGTTTGCCAAAAATGTATGGTTTCATTTTTGGGTTCCAGCGCATAGTCTGGTGTCCGAAGTGGCACCCTGCCTCAATGAGCGTGTTGATCGTAATTTTATCGGTCATTTTCATCTCCATTCGTTAGTCCTCTGCTAAAGGTCTACCCAGTGTCCGCAACCTTTTTCTTTTGGCCACTAGCGAATTCTGGTCACTTTAGCATGTGTGATAAATTTACAAGCTTGTTTATTATAACTAAAAAAGAAGGTGAATTAGAATTTTGGTGTGTTGCAGGCAAAAACTTGCATAAAAAAAGATGCGTTCAATCATCCAAGCAATTCAATGCTAGCAAGGCTTTCAATTAAAAAGGAGTGAATTTTCAAAGTGTGCACCAGCAATCAAACATTCACTGGCTAATCTCTCTATTTGAAACGGCAAGAACACGAATTTATCACCCCTATTTGCAAACAATGCGATGATGGCCACACTCGCAAATAACCACGAAAACAATCGTGCCATTTAATAATAATCTCGCCTTAAACTAGCGGATAATAATAGGCAAACATGTCTTCATATTCCCCATTTTTATTTCTAAAACCGCCTTTAATGCAGCCAATTTTATGAAAACCGATGCGTTCATAGAGATGGCACGCATGAACATTAGATGCGACAACAGCGTTAAATTGCAAGATTCTGTAGCCGCAATTTTTTGCAACATCGAGGCTGTCACACACGAGTTTATAGCCTATGTGCATTCCGCGGTGCTTTGATGTCACTGCATAGGAAGCATTTGCAATGTGACCGCTTCTACCGAACGCATTTGGATGGACAATTGAAAGACCAAGAATTTCTCCATCGGTTGAAACTGCAACTCGACAACGGTCTTGAGATGAGAAAAAATCACGAGCAGTGTCAACGTTTAAACATTCCTCCTGTGGAAAAGCAACTCCGTCTTTCACAACCTCGTTCCACACTTCAACCATTTGAGGTAAATCTTCTTCTTTAAAATCACGGATTTCACAGAACTCCATAAGAATTCCTTTTTACAAAAATGCTTTTAGTTAAATTACGTTAATTTGACATGATTTCATCGTTTGCAATGCGGAATCATGCGACTCTGGCGTGACACCAGCGCAACATGAACTATCAACAGTAATTGGGGTCTCATAAAACTTTGCCCTGAGCAAAAGTGCATTAGAAACAACACATATGTCGGTGCAAAGACCACAAAGCTCAATCTCTCTCAACTCATCTTTAGCGAAACATTCCTCAAGCACATCAACTAGCTCATATGACCCAAAAGTCGGCTTGTCAATAATTTTTGTAGCCTGCTTTTCAAATGGCTTTAGCTCATCAATGATCTCCCACCCGCGAGTGCCGGCAATGCAATGCTCAACAGGAAGATTGCTGCCTTCAAAACTTCTGAGATAGCTCTCCTCATGAGAATCACGTGTAAAAAAAACTTTATCGCCACTATCAAGACAATTCTTAACTTTATCTACGACGTTAGGAACAATTTCTTTCGCTTCTTCGCTTCCCAAACTACCAGAAACGAAATCGTTTTGCATGTCTACAACAATTAAAGCTTTCATAGTTTTCCTGCCCTATTCAACCGTTACTGATTTTGCTAAATTTCTTGGATGATCAACATCACAACCACGCAGAATAGCGACTTCGCGAGCTAAAAGCTGCAACGGCACTGTTGCCACAATCGCCGAAAAAGCCTCTTTGGTTTCAGGAACATAAATCACATGATCAGCATGCTTTTTTATATCCTCATCGCCTTCTGTGGCGATTGCAATGATACAGGCACCACGAGCACGACACTCCTGCAAATTGGAAACAAGTTTGTCATATGTAGGCGATTTTGTTGCAACTGCAATAACAGGGAACCCCTCATCAATCAAAGCGATTGGGCCATGTTTCATCTCACCTGCAGGATATGATTCAGCATGCAAATAGCTGATTTCTTTTAATTTCAGTGCTCCTTCTTTTGAAATTGCAGAGCCCATTCCGCGACCAACAAACAAAGCACTGTGAGCATCTTTGCAAGCAGCAGCAGCATCATTTACTGCTTCAGGATTTGAAATCACCTTTAACACCGATTCAGCAGTGTGAACAAGTTCATTAAAGTTTACGCGCAGCTCTTTAGAAGTCATGCGCCCGTTAGCCTGTGCTAACAACATTGCAAGCAAAGTGAGAGAAACAAGTTGACCAGTAAACGACTTCGTCGAAGCAACAGCTATTTCCTTGTTAGCTTTTGTGTAAATCACACCATCGCTTTCGCGGGCAATTGGAGAACCAACAACGTTGGTTATACCAAACACACGAGCACCTTTGATTCTCGCGTCGCGAATGGCAGCAAGAGTGTCGGCAGTTTCTCCCGATTGTGAAACTGCAACAACGAGTGTTGTCGATTTAATGATTGGATTTCTGTATCTGAACTCGCTGGCTTCCTCAACTGTCACAGGAATGCGAGCCCATGCTTCAATCAAGTTTTTCGCAACAAGGCCTGCGTTGTAGGACGTGCCACAAGCAATAATGTAGACATTGTCAATCAAATTTAGCTCTTCTGGAGTTAGGCCCAGCTCATCTAGGTTAAGCTTTCCTCCAACAAGACGTCCTGCCAGCGTATCGCGAATAACACGAGGTTGCTCATAGATTTCTTTGAGCATAAAGTCAGGATATCCTTCTTTTTCGGCAGTAGATACATCCCAGTCAATGTAGGAAACATTAGGCTCAATCTCATTTAAGCTTGGATCGAAGAAATGAGTCTTGGCACCTTTGATTTTTACATACTCGTTATCTTCAAGAATAACTACATCACGTGTGTAGTCGACAACTGCAACAACATCGGAAGCGAGATAGGTTCCATCATCACGAATTCCAATTACAAGGGGTGAATTTTGGCGGGTGCAAACTATTGTCTCAGGCTCATTTTGGCACATTACAGCTAAAGCATAGGAACCAATGAGTTCACTGCAAGCATCATTGACAGCCTGCAAAAGATTGCCGTCGTAATATTTCTCAATCAAGTGAGCTATCACTTCACTGTCGGTGTCGCTTTTGAAAACGTGACCTTCGGCCACTAAAGCCTCTTTGAGTTCCATGTAGTTTTCAATAATGCCATTGTGTACAAGCGCAATTTCTCCATTGCATGAAACATGAGGGTGAGCATTGCGAACACTTGGTCGTCCGTGAGTTGCCCAGCGAGTGTGGCCAATTCCGCACGTTGAATCAGAATAGGAATCTCCGAGAGTTTCAACGAGAGAGTTTACTTTACCAATTTGCTTTACAACATCGATGTGGTCGCCAGAACTAAATGCAACTCCTGCAGAGTCATAGCCTCTATATTCAATAGAACGAAGACCGAAAATAAGAATATCTTTAGCTGGTTTGCTTCCTGAATATCCAACAATTCCGCACAAAGCTTTGCTCCTTTTAAGTTTTGTTTATCAGTTAATAAATAAAGTTACAACAACTGCTAGTTTGAAGCCCAAAAAAACAAAAGCCCAACAAACAAAAATTCGTTGGGCTCATATTTTAATTGCAATAGGGGCGTCTATTCAACAACAGGTCCCGCCTCGACAATATAGTCAGGCATGTCTGGATATTTTTTGCTGAAGTTTTCGACAAACATTCCAGCAAGTTTTGCAGCTGTCTCGTCATAGGCATCCCGGTCAGCCCACATCTCACGAGGGTTTAAAATCTCGCTTGGCACTCCAGGGCACTCAACAGGGAAATCGATGTTAAACACAGGATGGTGCTTGTATTCAACATCAACAAGTTCGCCCGACAAAGCTGCATCAACCATAGCGCGCGTCAGCTTCAACTTTATGCGTTTTGCGCCGTCAGATGCTTTTCCTCCTGACCATCCGGTGTTCACTAAATAGACCTGCGTGCCATATTCATCAAGCTTGCTTCCAAGCATGTCAGCATAAACATGAGGATCCATGGGCATAAAAGGCTCACCAAACAGAGTTGAAAACGTTGGCGTTGGTTCGGTGATGCCACGCTCTGTTCCTGCAACCTTTGATGTGAATCCAGTGACAAAGTGATACATTGCAGCATTTCTGGAAAGCTTGCTAATTGGAGGCAAAACTCCAAAAGCATCGGCAGTTAAGAAAATAACAACCTTTGGGATTCCACCTGTGCTTGGAATTTGGGCATTTGGCACAAACTCAATTGGATATCCAACACGAGTGTTGTCGGTGAGTGAGTTATCAGCAAAATCAAACTCACCTTCGTCATTCATAATTACGTTTTCTACAACTGCACCTGATTTAATTGCGTGATAAATCACAGGTTCGCTCTCTTCTGAAAGATTGATGCATTTTGCATAGCATCCGCCTTCTATGTTAAACACGCCGTCAGGCGACCATCCATGCTCGTCATCTCCAATTAAATTGCGAGAAGCATCGGCTGAAAGAGTGGTTTTTCCAGTGCCGGAAAGTCCAAAGAAAACTGCAGTGTCACCAGATTTTGGATCGATGTTAGCCGAGCAGTGCATTGGCAAAACGTCACGTTTTGTGAGCATGTAATTCATTGTTGAAAAAATGCTCTTTTTAATTTCGCCGCAATAGCCAGAGCCCGCAATGAGAATTTCTTTGCGCTCAAAATCAAGCATGATTGCAGCTTCTGAATTCACTCCATCAACATTTGGGTCACATTTAAAGCCAGGCGCTGCAATAACAGTAAAGTCTGGGTCACCATAGGTCTCAAGTTCTTCTTGAGTTGGGCGAATGAGCAAGTTTCTGATGAACAAATTTTGATGCGCAAGTTCATTGATCACGCGAAACTTTAGCGTGTACTTTGGATCGGCTCCTGCATAGCCATCGAACAAAAAGATCTCTTTTTCCTGGAGATAGTTAACCACCTTTTCGCGAAGTGCAAGATAGGTCTCGCGAGTTGTTGGCATGTTAACGCTTCCCCAGTTAATGTCGTCATGAACACTTGGAACATCAACAATAAAACGATCTTTTGGTGAGCGACCGGTGTATTTTCCTGTTGTTACGACAACAGCCCCCGTTTTTGAGAGCCTTCCTTCCCCACGTTCTACAGCTTTTTCTGTGAGGGTGTCGGGGTCTAGATTTCTGTAAACAGCCTTTGGATTAGTAATTCCAATTTTATCAATACCAAATAAATTCATTCCTACCACCAAATCTGCGGGTAATAACGCCCAATATTATAGGTTTGTTAAATTCTTGTTTCACAAGATTTCGATAGTGTTAAAAAACTAACTTCTATATTTATAACCATTAGAACGACAAAATAAAGACGATTAAAAACATTCTTAATCGAAACTAATTATTTTTGTAATAGTTAATTAAACATCCATCTTTAAGAATTTGCTTTTCGTCATTTGTGAGTTGTCCTAGTCCAAGTTTTACTTCGTGAACTTCTCCATCATGAAGCACAAAAGCACTGAATTGCGAATCGGAATCAATGGCATCAATAACATTTGGAACAAAGACCCAATCTCCCACTTGTAAAAGATCCGAGTCTTGTGTTAAAAATGGCAACATTCCCCAGTTAATGCAATTAGAACGGTAGCGCTTCGTAGCATATTCCTGTGCGAAATTAGCGCCTGCCCCCAGCACACGCTGGCAAGAGGCAGCTTGCTCGCGAGCACTGCCATCCCCTGGTTTTTTTGCATAAATTGCACTCTTTAAAAGCGTGTCAGAAAAGTCAAATGGCTGACCTGCTTTTGCAAAAGCGTTTGAGGCTTCAGTCGCATCAGCGCAATCAGGCAAAAGCGCTGCAGTTTCTTTTGCGCGTGAAACATATTGCGGATCACGACGCGAAAGGGTAAACTCTGCCAAACGCAAAGGATTAGACCTAAACGATGAAGTTTCTCCTGAAGGGATTAGCTCATCAGTTGTTGTGACAGGGTCATCAATGTGAGAACAAATGCGAAGAAGAATGTTGTTCTTTAAAGTTGGTTGCTCTGGCCAGTCCTTTATGTTGGGTCCAAAATGCAGTTCAAAGTCGGGCTCAGCCTTGCCAAAGCCATCAAAAACACGCTTGTCATAAACTGTCCCATCAAAAGGACACTCAAACTGAGGTTCTGGTTCGCTGCAAACGTCAGTAGCTGCAGTTAAAATGCCTTGATTTTTCGCAGTAGCCGCAATTGATCTTGCATCCATCAGAGCAACGGCAGAAATTTGACCTTCGCCTGGCTTCGAGCCTTCACGATTGGCAAAATTTCTTGTTGTGTGGCGGACTGAAAGTTCACCATTTGCAGGTGTGTCACCAGCACCAAAACATGGACCACAGAAACACTCCCTAAAAATTGCACCTGTTGACACAAGTTTTGAGACTGTACCATTGTTGGCAAGCGCGATGTAGACAGGCATTGAGTCAGGATAAACACTCAGGCGAAATTGCTCATTTCCGGTGTTACCATCATCAAGAATTAAAGATGCAGCCATGATGTTTCCATATGTGCCACCGCTGCACCCTGCAATAACCCCCTGATCAACACAGATGTTTCCTTCCTTGTCAATTTTAGAAACGAGGTCCATGGTAACGTTGCCAGATAGCTGTTCATTTGCTCTGTCTTGAGCTTCTTTTAAAAACTTGTTCGGGTCAGCTTTCAAATCATTGATTGAAACTGCATAGCTTGGATGCATTGGAAGAGCTATCATCGACTCAATTTCGTCAAGATTAAGCTCAATCGCCCGGTCATATGCTGCACCATCAAGAGCTGTTAACTTTGAATAGGCCTCTGGTCTATTGTGACTTTCGAAATAGTTTTTAGTCACGTCGTCGGTTTCCCAAATTGATGACCAGCAAGTTGTCTCGGTGGTCATTACATCGATTGCGTTTCGGTAATCTTGAGAAAGATTTGCAATGCCAGGGCCTGCAAATTCCATCACGGAGTTTTTAACGAAACCATTAGCATATGTCGCACCAATGAAAGCTAGCGCAACATCGTGAGGGCCAACACCAGGGGCTACATTTCCAGTTACATGAATCAAGACAACGTCTGGATTAGCAATGTCATATGTGCGCTTCAAAAGCTGCTTTGCAAGCTCTCCTCCACCTTCGCCAACTGCCATAGTTCCAAGCGCACCATAACGAGTGTGGGAGTCGGAACCCAAAATCATGCGTCCACAGCCACTCATCATTTCACGGTTGTAAGAATGAATTACTGCCATGTTTGGTGGTACATAAATCCCGCCATATTTGTGAGCCGCACTTAATGCAAACTGGTGATCATCCTCATTGATTGTTCCTCCAACAGCACACAAAGTGTTGTGGCAATTTGTCAAAACATAAGGAACAGGAAACTCGGTTAATCCGCTTGCACGAGCTGTTTGGATGATCCCAACATAGGTGATGTCATGAGAAGTGAGAGAGTCAAATCTTAGGTGCAAGACCTCATCACTTGTGTGGTTGTCGTGTGCATCAAGAATCGAATGCGCAATTGTCTTTTTCTTTCCATCGACAAAAGCACTCTCATCAAAGTTACCTTCGCCAAAAGGCTTTATTTCTCCATTTTCATAAATAACGCGCTCGTTAATTAGTTTCATAAAATTAAAACCTCTCGATGATAGCTTGGGTAAATTCAACAGTTTTTGCTGAACCTCCAATGTCGCCAGTCGTCTTTTTGCCTTCCTTGACAACATCAAAAATTGCCTGTTCAAGCTTTGAAGCTTTGTCTTGCATTCCGTTGTCTTTTAGCATCATTGCAAACGAAAGCAAAAGCGATGTTGGATTAGAAATTCCCTGGCCTGCGATGTCAGGAGCAGATCCATGAACAGCCTCATAAATCACAACGTCATCGCCAATATTAGCGCTTGGAGCAAATCCAAGACCGCCGACAAGACCAGCACAAAGGTCTGAAATGATGTCGCCATAGAGGTTTGGCGCAACTAAAACATCAAACTGAGTTGGGTCTGTCACAAGTTTCATGCAAAGAGCATCAACAATCACACTATCTGAATCGATTTCAGGGTAATCTTTTGCAACTTCTTCAAACGTTTGCAAAAACATGCCATCTGTTAGCTTCATGATGTTTGCTTTATGCACGCAAGTGACCTTTTTTCTGCCCTGCTTCTTTGCATAATCAAAAGCAAAGCGAGCAATTTTTTCGCTAGCAGCACGAGTGATGAGCTTTATTCCATGCGCAGTGTCGGCATCATACATATACTCAATGCCTTTGTAGAGATCTTCTGTGTTCTCACGCACAATGATGATGTCAACATTGTCGAAACGTGTTTTAACTCCCTCCAAAGAATGAACAGGGCGAAGATTTGAAAATGTTTTGAAATGTTGACGAAGCTGCACATTAATGGAACGAAAACCTGATCCGATTGGTGTGGCTGTTGGGCCTTTTAGGGCACATCCCAGCTCTGCAACGCGATCAAGAAGCCCATCTTGCATGAGTTTTCCAGTTTTTTCATAATACTCTGCACCTGCTTCATATTCTTCCCATTCAACGTCACAACACAGCGCATTGCCAACTTGTTTGACGCTTTCAGAAATTTCAACACCAATTCCATCACCAGGAATCAAAACAGCTTTCATGTGGTCTCCTAACAAAAATAGTAAAATTGTCATTTCATTATTTCATTTCTAAAAGCGATTTGCCAACTATTTACATACAATTAGAGAAACGAAAAAGGTAAAGATATGCTCTATCCAGACATTCAAGACATAACATCTGATCAACTAAAACGTCTGCATGACGAATATTTTGAGCATAACTACATCGACCCTTCGCTTGCTGAAAAACTCGATGTAAAACGCGGTTTGAGAAATGCCGATGGCACAGGTGTTTTAGCAGGACTCACAAACATTTGCGACGTTATTGGCTACAAACGAGGCGAAAATGGAGAGCCACAGCCAACTCCCGGTAAGCTTTTATATCGCGGAATTGACCTTGAGGAAATCATTCAGGAAGCAACGGAGAACGACCGTTTTCTTTTTGAAGAAATTGTTTGGCTTCTTCTCATGGGAAGCCTTCCAAATAAAGCACAACTCGATCGCTTTAAGATGCTGATTGAAGAGCATCGTGAATTGCCTGATGGCTTTGCTGTTACTCAGATTATGGCAGCACCATCTCCAAACATCATGAACAAAATTGCGCGCAGCGTTCTAGCGATGTATTCCTATGATGAAAATGCAGAGGACAATTCACTTGACAACATAATCAAGCAGTCAATCAACCTCATTGCCGAAATGCCAACCTTCATGATTTATTCATACCAAACCATGCTTCATGTTTACAAACATGAGTCGCAATATTTTCATTATCCAAAACCAGGGCTATCGACTGCTGAGCACATTTTAGCGACATATCGACCAGACCAAAAATACACTCATGAAGAAGCAAAGCTTCTCGACCTTTGCATGGTTGTTCAAGCTGACCACGGTGGCGGCAACAACTCATCTTTCACCACAAGAGTTGTTTCATCTGCTGGAAGCGACACCTACTCTGCAATCGCAGCAGCAATTCTTTCGCTTAAAGGACCTAAGCACGGCGGTGCAAATTTGCAAGTTATTCACCAGCTAGACTTAATTTTGGACAACGTCAAAAATGTTGAAGATGACAACGAGATGAAGGCGTTTCTCAAAAAAATAATGCTCAAAGAAGCAGGTGATGGCACAGGGCTCATTTATGGAATGGGACATGCAATTTACACCTTGAGCGACCCACGCGCACAAATCTTAAAGAAAAACTGTGAGAAGCTCGCTATTGAAAAAGGTCTTGAGCGCGAATACATCGCTCTTTGCCAAATCGAGAAGTTGACACCAGAAGTTTTTGCCGAAATCAAAGGGCACAAGAAAAACATGTGCGCAAACCTCGACCTCTACAGCGGTCTTGTTTACAGGATTTTAGGAATTTCAGAAGAGCTCTACACACCAATTTTTGCAATCAGCAGAGTATCTGGATGGTGTGCACACCGCCTCGAAGAGATTCAATTCTCCAACAGAATCATGCGTCCTGCCTACAAATATGTCGGCGGCACTCAAGAATACGTCGAACTCGAACGACGACGATAGATTTCACGCAAGCGCACTCAAGCAAAAAATTCTTAATGCAAGTGTGCTAGTTTGAGTTCTCGTATTATTCACTTTTAATAAAAGGAATCAAGTTAAGATGACTAAATTTGCGTTGTGTTGCGCGCTTTCTTCAAAGCGCAAAACTTCATGCAACGAACAGTTTCGACGACGATGGAGGTAAGAGAGAAGATTAAATTACTAACTTTCGGATTAGTGCATTAGCTCACTATTCGTTTAAATTATTCAAATTCATTAGTTCTAAAGGTGGTAGAAAATGGCAAAAGAAAAAGCAGTTTTGGCATATTCAGGTGGTTTAGACACAAGCGTTTGCATCAAATGGTTGCAGGATGAAAAAGACCTTGATGTGGTGGCTGTAGTTGGAGAAGTTGGACAAGAACACGAAGGACTTGAGGCAATTCGTCAACGTGCACTTGACACAGGTGCAGTTGATGCTCGTGTCATTGACATGCGTGATGAATATGCAGACAGCATTTTGACAAAGGCGCTTGCAGCAAACTCTTTGTATGAGAACAAATATCCATTGTTGAGCGCACTGTCACGTCCTTTGATTTCAAAATATTTAGTTGACGTTGCACACGAAGTTGGCGCAACAACAATTGCACACGGTTGCACAGGAAAAGGGAACGATCAAGTTCGTTTTGAAACAGCAATTAAAGTGCTTGACCCAAATCTAAAAATCATAGCTCCCGTTAGAGAGTGGGAACTAAAGACTCGTGATCAAGAGATGGACTGGGCAGCTGAACACGGCGTAGAAGTTCCAACAACAAAAGAGACTCCCTACTCAATCGACGACAATATGTGGGGCCGTGCAATTGAATGTGGCGTTTTGGAAGACCCATGGAACGAACCACCAACAGACATCTATACAATAACAATTAACCCAGAAGACGCTCCTGACACACCAACATATGTTGAAATCAGCTTTGAGAAGGGTGTTCCTGTAAAGATTAACGACGAAGACGTGAGCGTTGCCGAAGCAGTTTATAAAATGAACGAGATAGCTGGAACAAATGGATATGGCAGACTCGACATCACAGAAGATCGTTTGGTGGGAATGAAGAGCCGCGAGTGTTATGAGTGCCCAGGCTCAATGTCTCTCATCACTGCTCACAAAGCACTTGAAAACCTCTGCCTTGAGCGCGATGTTCTAAAGTTAAAGCACTCACTCGAGCAAGAATGGGCGACTCAAGTTTATGACGGAAGATGGTACTCACCTGTCAAAAACGCAATCGACGCATTCATCGCAAACACACAAACTTGCGTAACTGGCACTGTTCGCCTTAAATTCTACAAAGGAAGCTGCACTGTAGTCGGCACAAAGAGTGACTTTAGCCTTTATAACTATTCATTAGCGACATATGGCGACGAAGACAGATTCGACCAGAAACTCTCAAAAGGATTTATTGACCTTTACAGCTTACAACTTGTGACCTGGTCAGAAAATCGCCACAAGAATGGACTTTGCGAATAGTCATTTAGTCTATGGCCCACTGAAAGAGGGCTTAGTTAAAAAGCAAGACGAAAAGCGAAAAACAATAAGAGCCTTAAGTTTTACTTAAGGCTCCTTTTTAATTAAACTTTTAATTATTTAAATAAATTAATTAAGCTCGCAAATTGCACCTTTAAAATTGCCCACAGAAAGCGCAATAAAATGAAACCCTTCAAAACTGGCATCATCTCCGCTGTCAATCAATGGGACCGTAATATCACGGGCAGGAATTCTCAATCCAATGCCAGTGCACTTCACTTTTGCCTCTTTTAGCGTCCATAAAGAATAGAAATCTTCCCACTTGCTTCCTCGCGAACAAAACCATTCCAATTCGCAATCGTTAAAAACATGCTTTGGGAGGCCTTCACTTCGAGGCTTTATGAGTTCGACATCGACACCGATTGGGGCATTAGACAGCGCACATAGTGAACAACCGTTAGAGCGGCTGACATTAAACTCGATTTCTGGATGCTTGAGAAAAAATGGCTTTCCATCTTCTCTTTTTGCAATTTCAGGCAATTCTAAAATGCCACAATCATCGCGCAACATGCATGCAAGCAAATCATATGCGTCAATTTCTGAAAATGAATAAACCAAAGGATGATGTCAACTATTCTGCAATTTCAGGCTTATCAGGAAGAGTAACTTCAGGCATTAGTTCATGGCTCATAACAGTTAGAATCTCTTCTAATTTTTTGCAATCTTCAGGAGAAAATCTCTTTTCAATTCGGTCCATAACCTCCGACATATAACTCGAAGAAATGTTGTAGTAGTCAATATATTTTTGAGTGACTTCAAGATGATATTCACGGCGGTCAGTTGGTGACTGGATTTTTGTGATGTAGCCTTTTTTTACGAGACTGTTTACTTTATATGCTGCATTGGGGGGCGAAATTCTCATGAATGTGGCAAACTCATTTACAGTAGGACTTCCTAGCGCCATGATGCTCTCCACACAGAACGTTTCAACTGTAGTGAGGCTTGCCTCTCTGTTCTGGAAGTGAGCAAAAATCTCCTGATAAAAATGAAGTTTAAATTTTGTATACACCTCATCAAAGGCTCTATGCAACATGAAACCTTCCCCGAACTTTTAGAAGAAATAAACAAACCGAATTAAATCAAAACAAGCTAATGCTTGCACATTATTAACATATAGAAGTTCTTTTAATTCATAATATTAATTTGTTAAGAGGCTAAACTTAGCCTGTAAATGCAAATTAATAAAATGCCCTGATTAGATGAGATGGGAAAAGACCTTTCACGTCATCTAATTAAACTGTTTTAGTAAACAGTTTTCAATCATCTGAACAATTGATTGAGAGTTTCTAAAGAATTCACGAAGTAATTAGTTGTGCAATAATTTAGCGAGTTAAAAATGACTAGAAAACAGGTGATGAAATGGCTCTTTGGTCTGGAAGATTTGAAGAAAATGTGAGTGAATTTACGCAGAGGTTTGGAGCATCATTGCCCGTAGACAAAGCTCTTTATAGAGAAGACATAGCAGGTTCAAAAGCTCACGCAAAAATGCTTGCTGATTGTGGTGTTATTTCTAGCGAAGATGCGAACAAGATTTGTGACGGATTGACTTCCATCGAAGAACAAATTGACAATGGAAGTTTTGAATTCGACATTAACAACGAAGACATTCACATGTCCATCGAGAGCAAACTCACTGAAATGATTGGTGATGCGGGCGCAAGACTTCACACTGGCCGCAGCAGAAATGATCAAGTTGCAACTGACACCAGGCTATTTGCAAAAAGAAGAGCTTTAGAGCTCATGAAGGCAAACATAGGTCTTCGGGAAGCTCTTGTTTCACAAGCAAAGGCAAATTTTGACGTAATTTTGCCTGGCTACACTCATTTACAACATGCCCAACCAGTGCTTTTTTCTCACCACATGCTTGCCTACACATGGATGCTGGCGCGCGATTTCGACAGACTTAAACTTGCGTTTAAAGCAGCTGACGCTAACCCTTTGGGAAGCGCCGCACTTGCTGGAACGACCTATCCACTAGACAGAGAAGAAACAACAAAGAGCCTCGGGTTTGCAAAAGTGATTCCAAATTCACTCGATGCTGTTAGCGACCGCGACTTCTTGCTTGATTTAATTTACGCTTGTGGCGTGTCTTGCCTGCATCTCACGCGACTTTGTGAAGAGATTGTTCTTTGGTCATCATCAGAATTCCAATTTGTCACTTTGTCAGACGCATTTTCAACAGGCTCATCAATAATGCCACAAAAGAAAAACCCCGATTTCGCAGAGCTAATCAGAGGAAAATCAGGAAGGGTTGTCGGCGATCTTGTGGCGCTAATGGTCACACTAAAATCTCTTCCTTTGGCCTACAACAAAGACCTTCAAGAAGACAAAGAAGGTGCAATTGATGCGGCAAAAACCCTTGAAGATTGCTACACTTGCGCCACTGGAATGATTTCAACAATGCAAATTCACCCTGACAACATGCTAAAACAAGCAATGAAGGGACATCTGGCAGCTACCGATGTTGCTGACTATCTTGCCAAAAAAGGACTTCCGTTTAGAAAGGCGCATGAAATTGTTGGGCAACTTGTTCTTAAGTGCGAAAAAGAGAATTGCAATTTAGATGAACTCACACTTGAAGATTTCAAAGAGCAGTCTGACTTGTTTGAAGAAGACATTAAAGAGCAGCTAGACCTGCGTGCAATAGTTGACGCAAGAACAACATATGGCGGAACGTCAACTAGCGCAGTTAAAGAACAACTAAAACTTGCAGAAGAAAAACTAGCAGAAGACAGAGCAGCTGTTAACGCACACTAACTTAAGAAAAGCTCACCTTTCTTCAAAAATAAGTTTAACTAGCCTCTGACTTCTTTGGTTAAATCAAAGAATTGCTCATGTATGCGGGTGTCGCGAGTGAGCTCGGGGTGAAATGCGAGACATGTTTGGTTTTTATATTGCGCTGCAACAATGTTGCCTTTTGAAGTGGCAAGCGTTCTTGCATCTTTGCCAATTTTTTCAACGATTGGACCTCGAATAAAAACCATGGGATATTCGCCAAGTTGGCCATAGTTTTCATTAGCAGAAAAGCTGCCAAGCTGTCGTCCAAAAGCGTTTCTTCTCACTCTCATTGGGAAAGTTGCAAAATATGGCGGGGCTGAAACGTTTGATTGAGAACTCTCTTTATTGACAGACGCGAAATCTTGGTGTGCCATATTGCTTCCTCCAAACTGGGTCGAAGAAAAGCCTTGGGAAAGATGAGGCGCGAGTGATGATTTATTTGAATATAACGGTTCTTCATCATTTGCTTGCGTTAAAGAATTATCACCAGACCCAATCCCTTGAGTAACCGATGTGGCCAACAGAATCATGCCTGCGCAAGTTGCAAGAACAGGGATGTCTTTCTGGATTAAAGCCTTTAGATTCTCAAACATTCCAAGCTCACGCAAAAGTTTGCCTTGAACACTAGATTCGCCCCCTGGCAAAATAATTCCATCAAGCGATTGGGAAACATCGCTGGCCTGGCGCAATTCAACGCACTTTGCACCGAGTGCATCCATAATCTTTTCATGCTCAATAAAAGCACCTTGAACAGCGAGAACTCCAATTGTTAGCGAATTCATAGTCATCAACTTTCAATCAAACAAATTAATAAAGGGTCCAACCAGGGAATAGGAGATTGGACCCTGAAATAACGATTTAGTGATTATTTGCCACGTTCAGCCATGAGAATTTCAATCTCTGAAGCATTGATTCCAACCATTGCTTCACCAAGGTCTTCCGAGAGCTCTGCTATTAGCTTTGCGTCAGTGAAGTTTGCTACTGCTTTAACAATGGCTGCTGCACGCTTCTTGGGGTTGCCGCTTTTGAAAATGCCCGATCCAACAAAAACGCCCTCAGCACCAAGTTGCATCATCAATGCAGCATCTGCTGGAGTTGCAACACCGCCAGCAGCGAAGTTAACAACAGGCAACTTGCCAATTTCATGAACTTCCTTTAGAAGAGCATAAGGAACTTCTAGGAGTTTTGCAGCTTCAAAAAGCTCATCTTCTGCCATGCCAGAAACGCGCCTGATTTCACTTTGCATAGAACGCATGTGGGTCACCGCTTGCACAACATCGCCTGTTCCAGGCTCACCTTTCGTGCGAATCATAGAAGCGCCTTCTGCGATTCTTCGTAAAGCCTCGCCTAAATTGCGAGCGCCGCAAACAAAAGGCGCAGAAAACTTAGTTTTATCGATGTGATAAACATCATCGGCAGGAGACAAAACTTCTGACTCATCAATAAAATCGATGTCGATGGCTTCTAGGATTTGAGCCTCAACAAAATGACCGATTCGGCATTTTGCCATAACAGGAATTGAAACAGCCTGTTGGATTCCCTTAATCATTTTAGGGTCGCTCATTCTGGAAACACCGCCAGCAGCACGAATGTCAGCAGGAATGCGCTCAAGCGCCATAACAGCGCATGCTCCAGCTTCCTCGGCAATCTGTGCTTGCTCTGGAGTAGTCACATCCATAATGACACCTCCTTTTAGCATTTGGGCAAGCGCACGATTTATGTCTTGTCTGTCTCCTGTGTCTTGAACATCTATGTCAGTCATCGTTGAGCCTTTCTGTGTTGAACAATTAACTTTTGACATGTTATGAAAGTTTTGAGCCTAGGAATAGTGTCAAAATTTAATAAAATGATAGGACCATAATAGAACCAGATTAGGTTAATCAATAAGACCAAAATGAGGAATTAAATTGCTCACATATGACCTAAACGAAAAAGGCGACGACTCTCTTTATTTTTATTTGTATAAGTGCATAAAAAATGACATTGAACGAGGAAACATAGCTCCAGGGGCGCGTCTTCCTTCCAAACGAAATCTCGCTTCCAATCTTAATGTGGGGTTAATTACAGTCGAGGCAGCATATCAACAATTGAACGCAGAAGGCTACATCAGGTCAATTGAGAGACATGGTTACTTCGTAAATGATGTTTTTGGAGACAGAATTGTCGCATGCACTCAAGCGCCATCCACTTTAAAGAAAAAACACGCACCTAACTCCGAAGGGGAACTAAAAATAACAAATAATCAAAGAGACGGACTAATCGATTTTGACCTAACGGGTTCTGGAATTCTTCAAAAGTCCTTCCCCATGGCTACTTGGGCAAAATGCGTTCGAGACACGCTCTCACAAGAAAATGAATCCACTCTAACATGTGAGGTTGAAAGCACAGGTGCCCCAGAGTTAAGAGAACAAATAGCCCGACATCTGTTCGAAACTCGCAGGCTTGAAGTTAATCCCAACAACATAGTCATTGGATCTGGCGCACAGACACTTTATAACCTGCTAATTCAACTAATAGGAAGGGACAGATTAGTTGCACTTGAAGATCCAGGTTATTCTAGGCTAACTAACATCTACGAAAAAAATAATTTAAAGGTCGCCTATGCAAACATGGACGAAAACGGCGTGATTGTGCAACAAGTGCGCGAATCAGATGCAAATCTCCTGCACATTATGCCATCACACCAATTTCCAACAGGCATTGTTACAAGCATCGCACGAAGATATGAATTGCTTGGATGGGCGAATGAAGGCGAAAACCGATTCATCATAGAAGATGATTACGACTGCGAATTTCGTCTAGAAGGTCGCCCAATCCCAACACTACAGGGAATCGACGCCTCAAACAAAGTGATTTATTCAAACACATTCACAAAAAGCCTTGGTGCTGCTTTTAGAATCGCCTATCTCGTGCTTCCTTGCAATCTGGCTCTAAAGTGGAAAAAAGATCTTTCATTTTACAGCTGCACTGTGCCAGCACTAGACCAACTTGCACTTGCGAGGTTCATGAAGCGAGGAGACTTCGAGCGCCACATTAGTCGCACAAAAAATCAGGCGCGGCAAATCAGGGACGCTTTTCTCACTCAATTAAAAAACGAACTCGATGAAAAAGAATATTCAGTTCATGGAATCGACGCAGGACTTCATTTCATAATTAGATTTCAAAACTCAAACGAAGACCTTTTAAAACAAGAGTTTATGAAGCAAAAAATTCGAATTAATCCTCTGTCAAAATACAAACACGCAAAAACACTTGAGAGAAACGAAGGCAGTTTTGTCATCCAATATCTTTCTTTAGACGAAGAAAAAGCCAAGCGCTGCGTAAAAGCTTTTGCAAAAGCAGTCCATAAAGCTAGTTAGACTAACAAACTAAAAATCAAGAACTACCGAGCATCGCCTACAAGAAATCAAAAGAGGTTTGAGTGTCGACTTCTGAATGCACATAATAATGGAAATGTTTTTGCTATAGTGCAAAATCTAACAAGAGTTTGCACAAATGTTCCTCATTGACTACATTGACTAATTTAGGCAATTTCATGTTAGGAATTCAAAAAAGAACTCTTGAAAAGATAGTTCAAAGAACAAACTCTGAGTTAAAAGAATTATTGACAAAACAGTTGGCGCGAACTAGAATTCATGCATGGATTACGAAGGAAGGATATGCAGAAGTCCCTTTGAGCGAGGAGCATTTATGCTTCCCGTTATGGTTGGCTGCACACACAACAAGTGCAAGTTCTGCGGTCTTTTTCGTCATCTAAAGTTTCGTGTGTTGCCATTTGATTTGGTAAAAAATGAAATTGATCAGGTGGTCAAAAAGGGTGGCAATCCCGAACGAGTATTCTTAGGCGATGGCAATGCCTTTTCACTTAAAGCAAACCAGCTTCTTGAAATTTGCAACTACATCAAATCTTCATTTTCAGCGTGTAATGAAATTAATATGGATGCCACCGTCACAAGCATTCTCCAAAAAACAGATGAAGATTTGCAGAACCTCTATGATGCAGGCGTTCGTCATCTTTACCTGGGAATCGAAAGCGGACTTGATGATGTCCTTGAATTTATGGACAAAGACCACAATCAAGCGCAAGCTGCTGAAGCAATCACTCGCATTAAAAAAGTGGGAATGATTTTTGACGCGCACATCATGAGTGGTGTTGCAGGCGAAGGACGTGGGGCCGAAAACGCGCTTGCCCTGGCCGATTTCTTCAACAAACATCAACCTCAAAACATCTGTAACTTCGACATGTTTCTACACAAGCACACTCCTCTTTGGGAAGACTACAAGGCAGGACTGTTTAGACCAGAAGACGCAGTTGAGCGCCTCACCGAAGTCAAGGTGCTAGTCGAGAACATAAAGCCTTCGCCAGGAACATCCGTTAAATATGACGCTATATTCGAAGCACCACCAGCGAGATTTATTGGAACTTTGCCTGACGACAGAGGAAAACTAATCAACCAGGCTATAAAAGCGATAGAAAAATATTCGAAGGAAGATCGAATTTATAGCATCTGGGACTAAGCAAAAAAGCGGAAAGCATATGCGCAGCCCCCTTTTCTTGATTTCGTTTTTTATGTGACGCTCTGATGTGTTTTAAAGTTCTTCAACAATCCAATCTTTTTTGATACACCAAAGTGCTGCAGAAACGCTTTTTACTCCAGAAGCGCCAGCTTTAATTTCAGCGTCATGTCTAAAAAGTCTCTCCCAACTTTTCAAGATCTTCTGCTTTAGCATTGGATAAAAAGAGGTTGTGAGCACTTTATATTCATCAACACCTTGGGCTGCGAGTTCTTTATCGAAGATCTTCTCATCATCGTCGCTTTCAGCCAAATATTTAAATTGCAGAATTTTTGTCCACTCTTTGTAATCAAACAACACAACTTCATCTAGGGGAACTTCAACAACAAAAACATGCCCAGAACCTGAGGTATCAAGATTAACAAGCTCACGTTGCGCCCAGTAGGGAAACTCTGCCCCAACTGGACGAGAGACAATGCTTGAAGCTTGCCCAACAAACCAAGAATAGATTGTGACAAAGATTGGTGCTGCCTCTTGATATTTCTTTCGAATGTAGTCTAACTTAGAAAAAACAACGCCTTCATTTTGCAATTTTTCCCAAACGACATCGGTCTGGTTAAGATAGAGCTTGATTGTTGAAGGTGAATTTAGCTTATTACCTGTTTCAGCCATTCTTTTTTTACCTCCCAAACTAACCCGTAGGAAGCATCACTCCCAAGTTTCACATTGTCGTCATAAAGACGTTTCCAAGACTCAATTATTTCAGCACGTAGCTCCGGATAAAAACGCGACATCACAGCTTCCATGTCACAAACACAATAGTTTTTCATCAGCTCTCGATGTTTTGCTAAATCATCTTCATCCTTGTGAATGTAGCCATAATTTAGCATCTGGCCCCATTTTGCAATGTTTACCTTTGTTATTAATGCTTCATCGATCTCAAATTCAAGAATCACAAAATTGCGAGTTAGTTGCATTGTTGCATCTCTCTCAAAAGAAAGCCAAATTGGAACTTCCGCATCGACCGGATTTTGATCGACATGAGGATGAAATTTAACTAGATAGTCATAGACTAGCGCCATTAGCTCAGCGTCATCACCGAGATCATTTTGAACGAATTTTCGCTTGGCAACATAACGACCCGTTTCATTGAGCTGTTTTAAAACTTCAATGTGTTGTTTAGTCCAAACACGAGTCATTTGTAGTAATCCCCACTTCTACAAAATAACGAGATTGAGTGGTGGGCCCAGCAGGGCTCGAACCTGCAACCACGGGATTATGAGTCCCTTGCTCCGCCATTGAGCTATGGGCCCTAAAATAACTATGCTGTGATTTAAATGGTGCGCCATGAAGGACTCGAACCTTCGACCTTGGGATTAAGAGTCCCCTGCTCTACCAACTAAGCTAATGGCGCAAAATCGATTATCGCCAGCACTAAGTTTAATATTTTAGCCTAAGTGCTTGGTGCTCGCAACTCAAAAATATGGGGTGGGTGATGGGACTTGAACCCACGACCTCCAGAGCCACAATCTGGCATTCTAGCCAACTGAACTACACCCACCATTTTTGCAAGCCTGCTAATTTTATCACAGAAAATGAGCATTGCAACACGAGAATAAACAACTTGTAAAATCACTTAAAAGATAACGCTTAGCAAAAGCTATTTATACCTTCATTTCCTCACTACCTTAAAAAATGAATTGACAAAAGACAACCACGATTCATTTCAACGTGGCATTATGTTTGAAAATCATTGTTTTGTTGCACAGCAAGCTCTAGGAACTCTTGAAGCTGTTTGTCGGCGTAGTACCTGCGCCAATTGTTAGCTCAGACTATCTAAACAAGTCTTTCGCGAAGAGCCGCAGCTGCACGTGAGCGATGAGAAATTTTATTTTTCTCTTCAGCTGAAATTTCACCTAATGATTTTTCAAAATTATATTCTTCAGGGAAAAAGATTGGATCATAGCCAAAACCGCCATCACCAACGGGCTCAAAACCAACTCTTCCAAAAACCTTGCCTTCAACCGACGTTTCGTTTCCTTCTTCATCAATAAAAACGAGTGCACACGAGAAATGCGATGTCCTTTTTTCAAAAGGAACGCCTTCTAGGTTTTTAAACAACTTCGCATTAATCGCAGGCTGACCTGCGCCTTCTCCTGCATACCTAGCAGAATAAACACCTGGCTCCCCATTCAAAACGTCCACACAAATGCCGCTATCATCCGCCAAAATACAAGCTTCAAGCCCCTTTTCCTTGCAAACTTGATAGGCAGCTCGAGCTTTGATTTGAGCATTGCCCAAAAAGGTAGTTGCATCTTCAACTGGATCGCTTTTTATGCCCGCTTCCGACATCGTCTCTAACTTAAAGTCTGATAGATTTAAAAGCTCCTCAAGTTCTTGCGCCTTGTGTGCATTTGAAGTAGCAACAATGACTCGTCTCATTTATTCTTCCTCGTCAAAACTTTTGAATTGAACGTCTTTAATTTCAAATCCCATGATTCTAGAAGCGATTCTATTGCGCAACTCAGTGTCAACACCACTAGTCACAAATGTGAGTTTTCCAGGTAAATCTTCTTGATAAAGCTCATGTCGGCGAGTGAGAATTTCGCGAACCTCACGGGCTGTTTCTTCTGAAGAGTTAACAAGCTCAACGTCGTCGGTAAAGCATGATTTTATTTCTGTATAAAGAAGAGGATAGTGAGTGCACCCCAAAACAAGCGTGTCAATGTCGCCTCCAATCATAGGAGCTAACTCGTCCATTACGCGCGCCTGACGAACATCAAGTGCCTCAATGTATTCTTGAATGAGTTCATCCTCAACAAGTTGAACAAGACCTGGGGTTGGCAATGACAAGACTTGAACGCCGCAGTCAAGGCTTCTTATAGCCTTTAGATAGGCCCCACTTGCAATTGTGCCGATTGTTGCGATTACGCCAACCTTCCTTGAGCGAGTGGCTTCAACAGCAGCTCTTGCACCAGGCATGATTACGCCGATAACTGGAACATCTACTTCTAACTGGCAAGCTGCAAGACCGGCAGCTGTGGCGGTGTTACACGCAATAACAATGAGCTTGCAATTAAGTGAAGCAAGCCATCTGCAAATTTGCAAGCTAAATTTCTTAACCTCTTCTGGCTCACGTGGGCCATATGGACAACGGCCTGAATCGCCAAAAAAGATAATGTTTTCATGCGGGAGTTCTTCTCGAAGGGCTTTAGCTACAGTCAATCCACCAAAGCCACTATCAAAAACACCAATCGGTGCTTCTTCTTTAGTAATGTATGACAACGGGGTCACCCACTTTACAAAGATTCCAAAGCTCTGTTGCTTTTGCTGGAGGAAGGTTAATGCATCCATGCGACCAATTCAAATTCTGATAGGCACTTCCACCAAAAGTTGATTGCCAAGAAGCATCGTGCAATCCATGAGAATTACCAATAAATGGCATCCAATAATCAACCTTGCTCTCCCACTCAGGTTTGCCATCTTTTACTGGTCCTTTTAAAGTTTCATGCTGGCGTTTGTTGTTAATCATCCAAACGCCCGTTGGAGTAGCATCACCAATGTTAGGGTTGCCCGTCACAACATCAGTTTCCCAAACGAGTTCACCATTGTCATACATGTAGGCATGCTGCTCAGTCAAGTCAACATCAATCCATCGACCACCCCAGTCAGCTTGTCCTTTTGGAACTAAAGCATTTGCGGCTTGTGTAACATTTACGCTGATGTTCTCGGTAGAGCCAGCGTTAATAGCCTCAATAATTTGGTCGGCCAATCCGCTCCCGTCAGCCTTCCAGCCATATGTTCCCCCACTAACAGTAACTTCCTTGTTACCAGCTGGACGAACATATGTTCTCTCACTTCCAACAGTGTTGCAGCCTTCTGCAATTTCATTAGCCCATTTGCTGACAGCATCGCTATCGAGAGTCACATTAAAGTCTTCATCAACCACAAGCCAATCTGAAATCGTTTTGCCGTCTACAGTTGCAGCATCAACGTCGCCCATCATAATTTTGAAACTAGCTTTTCCGAGTTCATTGGCCTTCTTAAGAGCGCTCTCAAAACGCGGGTCACTTTTTAAAATGTTTGGTTTAATGTATTGGTCGGCGCCAATTGAAACTTTCGATTGCATTGAAATAATAGCGTTAGAAATAGCTTTGTCGACAGCTTCCGCATCGATCTTAGTCCCATAAACTTCGCTGGCAACCACAAAAGAGCTAGAAGCATCGTCCCACTGCAAATGGGCATCCACAGAATCGGTTTTGTTTTCGTTTGCTGCATCAACATTTTCCTTAACGAGAGTTCCCAAATCTCCTCCATCAAGGTTGCTAGACACAACATCGGTAAAGTCACGCATTTTGAATATCTCAACAGGCCATGCCCAAGAATTTACAGAAGCAATTGCTTCATCGACAATTTTTTGAACATCAACTTTGACATTAGCATTTTTAGAATCAACGGTGAAATCAAGGTCAGACCCTGTAACCTTAACAGAAAAATTCTGGAAATTTGAATCAAGGTCAGACTTCACAGCTTCTGTCGTTTTTAGAGACACGTCAAGCGAAGAAATTTTAGAATTTGGCATGAACATAAAATTAAAAGCAAGGCCCCCTGCCAGATAAACGAGCAAGAGAATACCAAGGACAGCACCAATGACGATGGCAGCTGTCTTCTTGTGATTTTTTTCTTCCTTCATTGGCATGCCAACTGGATAGTGGTCATTTACTGTAGAAGAATCTATAGTGTCGACACGGGGCATTGTTTGTGTTTTTCCTGCGTTTTGCTGCGCGTGTTTAGCCATTAAATCAAGCTCCTAAATACGAATAAAGCAACTAATTAATGATATAACAAGCGACGAAACCCTCTGTTTAGCTTGCGTAAAGTTCTATAGGCGGAATATTGTAAAGTGTTGACAGGCAAATCCCATGTGCCGGAATAAATGACAGGGCGTCCAGAAAAAGATTTCTTAAATTTGGTAAATCCAGCCCAAGGGTGGTTTTTGTCAACACTCGTGGTTATGCCCCAGAAATCGAAGTGCGACTTTCCAGCATTTTTCGCATCTAAAATTGCCTGCACAAGAAGAACTCCGTTGGCGCGAAGCTTTTTGTGCTGAGGCTCGGGACTGTTTGCAGAATGGCCATAAAAACGAGTAGTTTCATCATCGAACATGAGTGATGCAGCCAGAGGAACAGTGGGCTCACCCTCTTTCTCTAGCTCAAGAATGTAGAGCATTGCAAAATCTTGATTTAGCTCATTGATGAGATATTCCTTCGACTCGCCAACCCAATTGTTTTCATCGGCACACGACTTTAAAAAGTCATAAAGAATGTCAATGTCGGCAGGGTCTTTGGAAACGCGAATCTTCATTCCTCGCTTGTCGCGACCTCTCCAATATCTAGTGCGTTCCTTCTCAATTCCCTTTAAAAGGTCTTTTTCATCAATGTCGAGGTCTAAAACCCAAGTTGCTTCAGGATTTAGATTAAAAGACTTAACAAACCCAAGAGATTTAAAAATATCGGGCTCAATTCTTAAGGTTGGCTCAACACGAACAAAAAACGATTTGGTCTGACGCGCGATTGCTTGCAATTCTTCTTTACAATCACACAGAGCCTGTTTATTCTTCAAATTGGGCCCATAGGGACAATATAGATAATTTCCAAAGGAAGTATGTTTCAGCACAGCCGAGATTTCATAATCGTCTCTCACGATTGAAAAAATTTCATTGCCAAGTGATTTCTGAAATGAGAGCCACTCTTCGCTCTGTAAAAAATGTCTATTCATCTTAAAAAATTATAACCTCGGACGATTTCTACCAATTCTCTGGAATTGAAAAGATGTCTGTCACTTCTTTATATAGAACAATTTTCCCGCATTGACGCGTTTTTACCAAATCAATCACTCTTTGGTTTGAAGAACCTTTCCACTGCAAGTCAAGCGATTTTAGATCTTGAACAAACCGACCATCAACCAAAACGTCAATTAAGTAAAGAATCTCATCAACGTCAGGCTCAGTTTTTGCACGTTCAAGCAAGTCTTCGTAAAGATAGCCTGAGTAGGCCCAAACACCATAGTTGTGTTTTTTTAGCTCTCTCACAAGGGCAGCGACAGGTCCTGGCTGATCAAATGGATCTCCACCGCTAATGGTTACATCTTTTACAAGCTTGTTCTGTTCAATGTCGTTGACAATTGCACCAACAGTTGTCACTGTACCACCATCAAAGGACCAGCTTCCGGGATTATGGCAACCAGCACAGTGGTGAGAACACCCTTGCGTATAAACAGCATAGCGAAGCCCAGGTCCATCAACAATAGAGTCGTTGGCAACGCCAAACAACCTAATCTTTTGTTCTGCATCATTCATACATCTATCATACCCGTTCAAGCAAGGCGTGGGATAGATGCGCAGTCAGGACAAATAACCAAAGTCTCTGTCCTGGTCACATAAAAATGTGTGGCTTCGTTTCCTAGTTTTTCAAAGAGTTAATTGGAGCTGGGATTCTGCCACCACGAGATGCAAAAACAGTTCCAGCGCTTCCGTTAACAGGCATCACTGGCGCACTACCAAGAAGTCCACCAAACGAAAGCGTGTCGCCAACCTTTTTTCCAATCGCAGGAATCACACGAACAGCTGTTGTCTTGTTGTTAATCATGCCAATTGCACACTCATCGGCGATGATGCCAAGAATAGTTTCGACAGTAGTGTCGCCAGGAATCGCAATCATGTCAAGACCAACGCTGCAAACGCAAGTCATTGCTTCAAGTTTCTCAATGCATAAATCGCCGCTTTGTGCCGCCCTAATCATTCCGGCATCCTCAGAAACAGGGATAAAAGCACCGCTTAGCCCTCCAACCGAAGATGAGGCCATAACGCCACCTTTCTTGACTGCATCATTTAGCATTGCAAGAGCGGCAGTTGTTCCAGGAGCACCGCAAACGCCAACACCAATCTCTTCTAGAATGTCAGCAACACTGTCACCAATGGCAGGAGTCGGCGCTAAACTCAAATCAAGAATTCCATGTTCAACACCTAATCTGTTGCTAACTTCTCGTGCGACAAGTTCTCCAGCTCTTGTGATTTTGAAAGCAGTTTTCTTAATAACTTCAGCGACTTGTGTCAAATCGGCGTCTTTTGGGAGCGACTGCAATGCCGAGCGCACAACGCCGGGGCCTGACACTCCAACATTTATAACTTCATCAGTCTCGCCAGGACCGTGAAAAGCACCAGCCATAAAAGGATTGTCCTCAACTGCATTGCAAAAAACCACAAGTTTGCTTGCACCAATGCAATCATTATCTTTTGTCAAAGTTGCCGCATCAATGATCTTTTGCGCCATCAAGCGAGCTGCGTCCATGTTAATTCCAGCACGTGTAGAGCCCAAATTAACCGAAGAACAAACATTGTCTGTCGCGGCAAGTGCATCGGGGATTGACTCCATCAGCTTCCTGTCAGACTCGCTTGCACCTTTATGAACTAGCGCTGAAAAACCACCAACAAAGTCAACACCGACAGCCTTGCCCGCTTTATCCATAGCAATTGCCAAAGGTGACAAGTCGGTCGCTTTCGTAGCAGAGGCAATTTCTGCAATTGGCGTGACAGAAATCCTTTTGTTTACGATTGGAATTCCATACTCTTTTTCAACTTGAGATGCGGTCGGAACAAGATTTTCCGCAGCAGAAGTCATGCGGTCATAAATCTTTTTTGCCATCACACTAATGTCTTCATCAACGCAAGACCTCAAGTTGAGACCAAGTGTGACAGTTCTGATGTCAAGGTTTTCACCTTGAATCATCCTTCTTAGTTCTTCGGTTTCGTGTTGTGTAATTCTCATGTTTGCCGCCATTAAAGCTCATACATCGCGCGGAAAACATCTTCACGCTGCATAAATATTTGAATTCCAAGCTTTTTGCTAATTTTTGTCATCTCTTCTTGAACCTCGTCAAATCCTGCTTTCTCAAGGTCAAGAGTTGTAATTAAGGTCATGGAGAACACGCCGTCGAGAACAGTTTGCGTGATGTCGTCGATGTTCGCACCAAATCCAGCAAGTGCGCCAGTCACGTCTGCGACGATTCCGGTTCTGTCAGGACCTAAAACGGATAAAACACATTTCATAATTCCTCCAAGACGCATAGTAAACAGATAAACAAAAGGTAACTAAAACAATTTGATTGAACGTTCAAGCTGGGAATTCAATTATACATTTACATATTCAAAATTGTAATCATGATTACAATTGCCCAGAACAGAAACTGCCCTAACAATCATGGTTGCAAAGCAAACAGCTCACGAAGATTTAAAACCATGTGCGAAATTTATGCCTGTCACCAATTAACACTTGTGGCAATTTTTATGCCTGTCACCAATTGACACAAGAGCGTAAAGGGAAGGCATCGCCTAGCGCAACACTGCTTTCCATGTGATTATCGTTAATAATCAATGCGCCAATAACAATAGCGAAATTTTTGACTGCATCATTGCACAGAAGCGAAATGCATGCCTGACACCAATGCGTAAAGCTGATTGACTTGCGAGCAATGCTAAAATTTTCTTATGGCGAGATATGTAGCACATTACACGACTTTAAATTCCGACATGAACAGGCAAGTTGGCTCTTTTGAATTCGAAAGCGCGTCTAAACTAAACTCGAAGAATAACGCACACGATGCAAGACTTGAAATGCTAGAGCGCTTTGGCAACGAGGCACTAACTTGGCAGATCACCAAGATTGAGAAAAAGCATGTCTCAACTGCTAAAATAGACGGACAATTGCAACTTGATTTCCGTGGTCCTGCGAAGAAAAAACGCAAGGCGCGAAGAAAATATATGTAGATGAAAAAGAAAAGCGACAATAAAACAATTGCTAAAAACAGACACGCCTATCACGACTATGAAATCGTGGAAAAATTCGAGGCAGGAATTGAGTTAGTTGGCTGTGAAGTTAAGTCACTTCAGGAGAACAACGCACAAATTACCGATGCTTTTTGTCTCATTAGAAACGGAGAATGTTGGTTAAACAATTTGCACATTCCTCCATATTCGCATGGAAACATAGCAAATGTTGATTCTGACCGCAAAAGAAAGCTGCTTCTTCACAAAAAGGAAATTCGGCATCTCGCACAAAAAACCGAGGAAAAAGGTCTCGCAATTATTCCGCTTGCAATGTACTATGCAAAAAACGGAAAAGTCAAAGTCGAAATCGCGCTGGCACGAGGCAAGAAGTTGCATGATAAGCGCCAATCTATGAAAGAGCGCGATGTAAACAGAGAAATTGAGCGCGCACTTAAGATGAGGTCAAGATAATGAGCGACACAAAAAGTGAGTCTAGTAACAACTCTAAAGAGGCAGACAAGACAATCCAAGAAGAGACGAACACAAACGATAGTGTTACAAACAATAAAATGCAAGCAACCAATGATGTTTGCGAGTCGGACGAGCCTTCCGAAGTCGAAATTGAGACAGAAGAGATAGAAATAGACGAAGATGACATTGTGGCCTACCTCGTTGATGAAGACGACAACGAACTAGGATTTATCGCTAAAGATGAAAATGGCGAAGAAAAAGAATATTACTATCCTGAACCAATAGCGCCGAAGAAGAAAAAGAAAACACGTCGCGAAGAAGATCGCGAAGCTTTTGTCGAGACGGCACAAACTATGAAGGATTTCTATTCTGAAGGAAAAGGTGTCGTTAATGACCTGCGCGACTATTTCCTAGATATTAAAAAAGACTTGAATTAAAAGTTGTCACAGACTTATGCGAGCATTAGCAAGAAAATGAGGGCTAATCGCTCAATACTCATGCTCCCAAAGCTAAAACTGAAAAACTTGCCTTAATAATTATGAGCAAAAACGTTCGTAATCCTCGGGAGTGTTAATGTTTACGAAACAGCCGCCTCTAGGCACAGCTTCTCGCACTTCACTCTGACTCATCTCACAAAGCACCAAATTTTCATCATCAAGAAAGCCTTGCACCCTAGTTTCTCCTTTTGAAAGGGCATCTTTAACAGCTTTCAGACAAGATTGCCTGTTGTAAAGCGCGTGGAAAGGCTCTCGCCCATGCTTGTTTACTGGAATAATTATGTCGGCTCCGGTTTTGTTCATCCACTCAATTTGTTTAGACAACAAATGTTCGCTCGCGAACAACATGTCACAAGCGATGCAACACACTCGCGGACAAGTTGACTCGCTAAAAGCAGTGTACATTCCGCTCAGCGCACCTTGTTTAGGAAGGGTGTCTCTGCAAACTTTTATTGGCAGTGATGCATTTGGCTTGATAAAGTTAAGGCGATCGGGATGATTAGATGTAATCACAACCTCGTCAACATAGGGCCGAAAGCGCTCGATTTGCGATTCGATCACATGTTTGCCTTCGAACACAAGATCCTCTTTTGGGTGTCCCATTCTCTTTGATTCGCCGCCGGCTTGAATTACAAGAGTAATTTTTCTTCGAACATAAAAACGCTCAAGATAATCTGCAATAGCAAAAATGTCCTCGAACCCAAAAACTGGAATGTTGTTGTTTTCGCATGCAATGACTACTTCAGAAATGTCGCTCACAACTGCTTTGGGCAGAACCACTTTTGTCTCTTCGCTTGAGTTGCCCAAATTGGTGCATTTGAGAATTTCAAGAAAATCCTTAGAAAAAGCGACATCGCGCTCATTGTCTTTGCGCATAATCTCAATGCTAGGCAGGCCTGATTTTCTGTAGCCTTCAACAATGACAATGTCGTGACCAGGCATTGACTCAACAATGTCACAGCACTCAACCTCATCATCTAGGTCGCGAACGCGGGCGAGTTTAACAGGAGAAGCAATTACAACCTCGGTTGCGCCTGCTAACTTGTGACGATAGGAATCTTTCCCGGGGACGTCAATCTCGAAATTGCCATGAGTGTGATGTTTCACAGACCCAACATCGAGCCCGCGATTTGTGAGTTCAGCTATCAGCTTTTCAATTAGCGTTGTCTTACCAGAGTTATGCCTGCCAACAAATGCAATTGCAGGAGAAGGAATAATTGGTCGATAAATCATCTTTTGCCCTCTTAAGAAAAAACTCTATGTTATGTCCACACCCATCTGCTGCAAAACCCACACAAAGCGCTATATTTCTCACAAATTGAATTCATTCATTAAAAACCGCGACGATCGTCAAAAGCCTGAGCAAGAGTCATCTCATCTGCAAATTCAAGTTCCCCACCAAAAGGAATGCCACGCGCAGGTCGCGTGACATTAACGTTTAGGCCCTTTAGCTTGTCGGCTATGAAATTAGCGGTCGCCTCCCCTTCAATGTTGGGGTCAGTTGCAACAATGACTTCTGAAATTCCACCTTTTTTGACACGAGCAATGAGTTCTTTTACACGAATGTCATCGGGTCCAATTCCATCAAGAGGCGAAAGTTCCCCACCTAAAACATGATAAACGCCCTTAAAAGCACCTGTTCTCTCAATTGGCGGAATGTTTCGTGGCTCTGGAACGACGCACACTAGAGAGTGATCTCGCGCAGTGCTCTCACAAATTTCGCATTTCTCACCTTTTGCATAATTGAAGCATTCGCTACAAAAATGCACAGACTCAGCAACATCCCTAATTGCATCAGAGAGCGCCACTGCATCGCTCTTATTCTCGTTCAAAAGAAAATATGCAATTCGGGAGGCCGACTTTGGGCCAATGCCTGGGAGCTTTTCGAGTTCCTCTAAGAGATTTTGAATTGTTCCTTCGGTTGAAATCATTTTAAAAGCGTTTATGAGAAATAAACAAGCACTAAAATCCTACATAAACCCAGGCATATTAATGTTGCCAACGGCTGCATTGATGTGTGCATTTGCTTTTTCGTTAGCCTCTGCTAATGCATCATTGACACATGCAGTGATTGTGTCTTGCAAAATATCAACGTCTTCTGGATCTAAAGCCTCGGGATCAATAACTACACTTTTTACGTGGCCGTCACCTGTTACTGTGCACTCAACCATTCCACCACCTGCTGTGGCGCTAAATTCCATCGCAGCCACCTCTTGCTGTGCAATGGCTGCATTGCGCTGCATTTTCTGGGCTTCCTTCATCATTTTTTTCATATCCATGAAAAATACATCCTTTCAGAGCTAAATTTCATGAAATTCTGCGCCCTCACCAAATGTAGAGGCAAGAATTTCGTTTAAAGCATCAATTTCAGACTTACTATTATCCACTTGAAAAGAGTCATTCGTCTCATCGATTGTTTCTGATTGTGCAAGATTTTCACTCGATCCACCAGATGCCTCAGGAGGCTCTGAAACTTCATTTCTTTCATCTTTAACGCAGTTTAAACTAGCTTCTTCATGATAATCTTGTGCAAAATTCAAACTTGATTCAGCGTTGTCGATGGCTGGAGACCCAAAGTCAGCATCAGTTGTCGCGTTCATTTTGATGCCTGCATCACGAAGCTCATCCTGTTCATCTTGAGCACTAAATTGTGGCTGAGACACTTCGGCAGAAAAGCCAGTTTCTGCGGGTGATGGTTTATCTTCACAAGAAGAATCAGTTGCCACTGGACGCACAAGCTCAGAAGAATGTTTTTCCTCTTCGCCTTTCTCAAGAAGGTGAACATCTATTGTTGCTCCCGCAAGGCCTTCTTTTTCTAGTGCAGAAATGATTTGGTTTTTAACTGCTGGCTTGCACAAATTGTCATAGGCAAACGTTCTTCCACTCTCAATGTTTAGAGTAATAGTTTTTCGCTCGCGATTAAATCTTCCATGCGTCGAATCAAGCAATCCAAAAATCTGAGGAGCTGAAACTTTTAAATCTTCTTTGACAGCCATCCAAACAGCACGAAAATCGACGTTTGCACCACTGACTTTCGTCACTTGGTGGGCAACAATCGTTGACGATGTTGAAGCTACCGTGTCGGCAGATGCCGCATGTGTGGTTAACGCACTTGTGGTGTCTTCTGGCTGGCCCACAACTCGCTCAATAACATCGTTGCTGTTAAACGAACTAGATGCATTTTTATTTGATGAAACAGTCGCGCTGCTTGACACAGTGTCACTAGTGGAAGAGTTTGAAAAATTAAAGTCTTTTTCAGTCGCCGAAGCCACCGAAACCCTCGAAGCGTCTACACTTGAAGAAAAAGCGCTTTGGCCATCAACACCACGCGGCACAGCACTCACTTGCTCACACACAGAACCGCCACTAGAGATATGAGTAATCTTTCCCTCAAGATCAGAGATGCGTGAGTTGAGAGATTCCAGCGAAAGTGACATGTCTTGATCAACTAACTTAAAGCAACCAAGCTCTAAAGTTAAACGCTGGTTGTTTGCAGTTCTCAGATCTTTTACAAGATCATGAAGAATTGACAAAATGTAGAGCAATCGCTCTTCTGAAAACAGCTTTGTCTCTTCTTTGATGTTGAGGATTTCATCGAGCGATGATTCTAGCGCAACTTCGCATCCTGACAATTTCATCACATATATATCGCGAATGCGGACAGCAAAGTCGTCAATGAATTGAGCAAAATCAAGCCCATCATCTACTTTATCGTTAATAAACTCAAGACAACGTTTTATGTCACTTCTCCCAATTGACTCGACAAGTTCAGCAATGTCACTGCTGCTGCTTTTGCCAAACATGTCTTGCGCAACTTCGAGAGTGACCTTTCCACCACCAAATGCAATTGATTGTTCAAGAGACGTCAAGGCATCACGCAAACCTCCATTGGAGCGACGCGCAATCAAGTCGAGGGCATCGCCTTCATATTCAACGCCTTCCATCTCACAAACTGTACCCAAACGACCAGTGAGCTCATCGGTGATTATTGGTCTAAAGTCAAATCGCTGACAACGAGAGCGAATTGTTTCCAAAACCTTTTGAGGATCAGTCGTGCAGAGAATAAAAACAACATGCGAAGGTGGTTCCTCAAGCGTCTTTAACAATGCGTTAAACGCACCCTTTGAAAGCATGTGGACTTCGTCAATAATGTAGACCTTGTATTTTCCGCGAACAGGAGCATAACCGACGCGTGAAATGATTTCTTCTCTGACATTGTCCACTCCAGTTCGGCTAGCAGCGTCTAACTCAAATACGTCGGGGTGAACAGATTCAGAAATTAGCTTGCAATCTTCACAAACTCCATCGGGACTAGGCGTTGGACCATGTTCACAAAGAAGAGCTTTTGCGAGAATGCGAGCAGTAGTTGTTTTTCCTGTTCCGCGTGGCCCACAGAAAAGATAGGCATGTGCAACTTTGTCGCCTTCTACAGAACTTTGAAGCGTTTTTATGATGTGGTCTTGGCCAACAACATAGTCAAAAACCTGAGGTCTATATTTCCTGTATAGAGATTCAGACAAGTCAATTCCTGTTCATCAAATGTCAAGTTCTCTTTAAATTCGCTCTCTACAAAAAATAAAAATGCCAAACTGAATTGTCATTTTAATTTAGCTGTTTTTTCCTTGACTTAATTGCGCCTGAAATTGCACCAAAAACTGCGGGTGCAACAGAAACAGCAACAATGCCAAGAATAATAATTTCAAAATGCTGTTGAACAAATTCTACGCCACCGAAAAAATATCCAACTAGCACAAAGAGCGAAACCCAAGAAATGCCACCAATTGCATTAAACATTGTGAACTTTCCAAAATTCATGTGCCCAGTGCCAGCAATAAACGGCGCAAATGTCCTAAAAAATGGCATGAAACGCGTTATAACAATCGTGAGTCCGCCATACTTTTCAAAAAAACGGTCAAGTTTTTCCATTCGCTCAGGCGTGAGTGACTTAACCTTCCCAGAATCAATAATTCGCTGCCCCAAAAAACGGGCGATCCAATAGTTTGAAGTGTTGCCAAGAATTGCCGCTGCATAAAAAACAAGAAGCGTAGCAATCAAATTTAGCCCGCCGCCATCGACAGAAAAAACACCAGCAGCAAACAACAGGGAATCACCTGGCAAGAACGGAAAGAACACAACTCCAGTTTCGATAAAAACGATGAAAAAAAGTGGTGTGTAGACCATCACAGGACCAAGGGTGACAATCCAAGCCGCAATAAAGCCTCGAGGATCTTTTAAAAGATTGACAAGAAATTCGAATGCCTGCAACAATTAATCCTTTGATATTCGCACAGAAGATAGGGAAAGTGTGCCCCAAACGGGAACAAAGCGCGCATCAGCGGTCTCTTATGGCTGCTTCCTTCCAGACCTGACCAGGTTCGAAACATATTGCCGCCTTGCCCCCATTTGAGGCACAGTAAGAAATTATAGCAAAGCTGCAATCAACACAACACACATTGAGATAATTACAAAAAAAGCTTTTTGTGAGAAGGCGACTATTTGAAAATCCTCGGAAGGAGACACTTCAAACAAGCCCCATGAACGCATTGTTAAAGCATCAGCTAAATCATCAACCTCACACATCATTCTCACAATCAAAGGAACGAAACAGCCACAATATGCAGAAGTCCGTTTTATTAGCCCGCCGTGATCCATGCTTGCACCACGGCACCATTGCGCCTCTTTGACAGATAAGAATTGATTGAGAATTTCTGGTATAAAACGAAGAGCAATTGACACAGATAATGCAAGCTCAGACACAGGCACCTTTAGTTTTCTTGTTGGCCAAAAGACCCACTTAAAAACACTCGCAAAATCAAGCAGCGATAGAGTGTTTGCTACAAACAAACTTGACCATCCAAGAAGCAGCACCCTAATCACATAAAAAGCCCCATTATAAACACCTGACTTTGTAAAAACAAATGTAGGGGCAAGAATGCCGGAGCTAATTCCAGCATCGCCTCCAGGTAAACCGCCAAGAGTTGAGAATCCAGTGAAAGACAGGGCATTTGCAAGGAATGAAAATGCACAAATCAGATAGAGAGGAATTGATACTTTAAGAACAGCCAAGATCAATTTCAAAAATGCCTGTTTTGATTGCCGATATTCTAAAAAATAATCAACAACAACAAGCGTCAAAAACAAAATGAACATGAGAAAGAGTCCATTCATGCTTTTCACAAAAAACAGAGAAACAGAATAGAGAAATAGGAGCAAAATTTTAGAGCGTGCATCTACTCGACACACGCTCTTGTTTGTTGAACTATTTGTGAAAAAAGCTTGAACCATGAGATTTATTCGAATCCCATGAAGAGTGGGCTATTCCTCTTCAGCAGCTTTTTCTTCTGTAGCTTCAGCAGCCTCTGCACTCTCAGTTGCCACTTCTTCAACTTCAGCAGTTGCACCTTCAACAGCCTCAGTTGCAGTTTCTTCTTTGACTTCTTCAGCCTCAGGAGCAACTACTTCAGCTTTCTCTTCTTTTTCCTCAGTAGGAGCAACTTTTGTTACCTTTGCTTTTGCAGGAGCAGCCTTGGTTTTCTTGGCAGGAAGAGCTTCAGTGATGAGCTCCATGATTACAATTGGGGCGTTGTCACCTTTGCGAGGTCCAAGTTTGATGATGCGTGTGTAGCCTCCCTGGCGGTCAGCGAACATGCCTTGCTCAACCTTTTCAAAAATCTCGCGTACGAGCTCTGAATCATTACCAAGTGCAGCCATAGCAAGACGTCTTGAATGAAGGTCACCACGTTTTGCCCAAGTGATGATTTTGTCGACATCGCCACGAATCTCTTTTGCGCGAGACTCGATGGTCTTGATGCGGTCATTCAAAAACAAAGCTGAAACGAGGCTTCTTTTCATGGCCTTTGTGTGGCTGTAGTCGGTGCCAAGCTTGCGACCTTTGTAATTGTGTCTCATAAAATTCTCCTAAATTAATCGCTTAAAGCAGGTCGTTGTTTGAGCGAAGGCTCAAACCATACTCTGCCAAAACGTCTTTAATTTCTTCAATAGATTTAACGCCGAAGTTGCGGATGTTTGTGAGGTCTTGCTCAGAAAGTTTGACCAGGTCACGAATTGTTTCCACGCCTTCGCGCTTTAAGCAATTGTATGAACGAACTGTGAGATCAAGGTCGTCAATTGACTTGCTCAACTCTTCGCTCTCAGGCTCTTGCTCTGGTTCAAAAATTGTAGGAAGCTCAAGTTCCTCGCCATCTTCCTGACCAAACTCAAGAAATGCCTGCATATATTGCATAACAATGTTTGCTGCCTCGCGAATTGCATCAAGAGGAGCAATTGATCCATTTGTTTCAACCTCGAGAGTGAGTTTGTCATAGTCGTTGCTTTGTCCAACACGAGTTTTGTCGTCATGGAGAGTGCAGCGTCTCACAGGGGAATAAATTGAGTCAATTGCAATGACTCCAATTGGATCATTATCTTTTTGGTTTTGAGCCGCATAAACATTGCCACGACCAACACCAATAGTGATTTCAGCATCAAATGTGCCACCCTCAGAAACTGTAGCAATAACGTGCTCTGGGTTAACAAGGGTGAACTCACTTGGAACTTTCAAGTCCGCACCAGTTACAGTTGCAGGTCCCTCAACAGAAACTGTTGCAACAGCACTGTCGACATCGTCGCTATTAGCCTTAAAAACAAGGCCTTTAACGTTTAAAACGATGTCGGTAACGTCTTCAATCACGCCTTCAGCACAAGAGAATTCGTGCTGAACTCCCTCAATGCGAATTGAAGTAGGCTTTGCGCCTTGGAGTGAAGACAAAAGGACGCGACGCATCGAGTTGCCGAGTGTGCGAGCATAACCACGCTCAAGTGGCTCAACCACAAAACGTGCCATGCAATCGTTAATTTGTTCAGTAGTAACAGTAGGCCTCATGAACTCTGTCATTATTTTCCGATGCCTCCTTAAATAAGCGTTTCTTCTCGTCAATTATTTCGAGTAAAGCTCGACGATGAGCTGCTCGTTTACGTCACTATCAATCTGGTCGCGGGTTGGGAGCGACAAAACGCTTCCCTGAAGTTTCTCGATGTCAACCTCGAGCCAAGCAGGAACACTTGAACGCTCGCTTGAAATGAGAGCACTCTTGATAACAAGCATGTCGCGAGCCTTCTCGGCAATTGCAACAAGGTCACCAGGGCGAACGAGGTAGGAAGGGATGTCAACGCGCTTTCCGTTTACCAAAATGTGTCCGTGACGAACTTGCTGACGAGCTTCTGCACGACTTTTGGCAAAGCCAAAGCGATAAATTACGTTGTCAAGACGAGTCTCGAGAAGAGTAAGGAGGTTTTCGCCGGTTACTCCCTGTTGACGGTTTGCTTCTGTGTAGTAGTGATGGAATTGCTTTTCCAAAAGACCATACATTCTCTTGGTCTTCTGCTTTTCACGCAACTGCAGTAGGTATTCGCTTTCCTTAACGCGCTTTTTGCCAGCATCACCTGGTGCATATGCGCGACGCTCCATTGCACATTTCTCTGAATAGCAACGGTCGCCTTTCAAGAAAAGTTTGCATCCCTCACGGCGGCAAATTCTGCAGTCGGCTCCTGTGTATCTAGCCATTTAATTTACCTTTCTTATAGCCTTATGGACGACGACGCTTGCGTGGCCTGCAACCATTGTGTGGTTGTGGTGTGCAATCTTGAATGCTCAAAACCTCAAGACCAGCTGCTTGAAGAGTTCTGATAGCAGTCTCACGACCTGAACCTGGGCCTTTAACGAACACAGCGACTTTTTGAAGTCCATGCTCTTGAGCAATCTTTGCGCAAGCCTCACTTGCCATCTGTGCAGCAAATGGTGTTGACTTACGAGATCCTTTAAAACCAACAGTTCCAGCAGATTGCCATGCAATGACGTTTCCCTGAGGGTCTGTAATGCTAATGATTGTGTTGTTGAACGTAGACTTGATGTGAGCTTGTCCCACAGCAATATTCTTACGCTCTGAACGCTTTACGCGTGTCTGAGTTGTTTTCTTTGCCATGTCTCGTCACCTATCTCTTTCCGATTTGCTTGCGAGGGCCTTTTCTTGTGCGCGCATTTGTGTGTGTGCGCTGGCCACGAACTGGCAAACCTTTGCGGTGGCGAAGACCGCGATAGCAACCAATCTCCATGAGGCGTTTTACGTTTTGTGAAACGTCACGGTGCAGGTCACCTTCAACTCTCAAATTTGCTTGGATGTAGTCACGAAGTTTGCTTAAGTCATCTTCTGAGAGATCCTTAACGCGAGTGTCTGGATTCACGTTGCATGCTTCGAGGGCCTTCTTTGATTGGGAAAGACCGATTCCATAAATTGAGGTCAATGCGATTTCAATGCGTTTGTTTGTTGGGAGGTCTACTCCGACAAGACGTACTGCCATTAGTTATCCTCCTAACCTTGACGCTGCTTGTGGCGTGGGTTTTCGCAAATTACGAAAACTTTGCCATGACGTCTAATAATCTTGCACTTTTCGCACATCTTCTTGACCGAAGGACGAACCTTCATGTTTAACTTCCTTTCGGTAGTATTCCAATATGTGAAAAAACTAATCAGATGGATTCCACATCTGCCGACCCTAAACGCGCTTCATTGGAATGAGACAAAGCACATTTGCAAGTCTTTGGTGAAAAACTAGTGTTCGTTTCGGTTTCAGAGTCGAAAAGAGAAGCTTCCCACCGGTTTATATAAACGCCCAGCCGCAGGCGATTATATGCTTGCCTATTTGTAGCGGAATGTGATGCGACCGCGATTCAAGTCATAGACACTGAGTTCTACAGTCACTTTGTCACCAGGCAAAATTTTGATGTAGTGCATTCTCATTTTGCCGGAGATGTGAGCGAGGATCTCATGCCCGTTTTCAAGCTTAACTTTAAACATTGCATTTGGAAGCGCCTCAAGCACTTCGCCTTCGAGTTCTACAACATCTGCTTTAGACAATTTTCCTCCGTCATAAATAAACAAACAAGTTGCACGCCACATGGACGCGCAACTTTATATATTATCAGACTTTTATGTTTTGCTGCAAACTTTTTAGTTATTCATTGTCCAATGCAAAATGCGTGCTTTAATCAAGTCAAAGATTAGCATAATTACGCCAAAAACAATAGCAATAAACACAAGACCTGCAAGTGTTTTATCCCAATTTCCAAGCTCAGAATTTGTCATAACAAAATAACCAAGACCAGAAGTTGCGCCGAAAGTCTCTGCGACAGCCAACATATAGAATGCAAGCGTTAACGCAATTGAACATCCTGCAAGGATTTCAGGGGAGGCAGCAGGTAAGACAATGCGGAAGAAACGTTCTGCACCTTTAACTTAAAGTGTTGCAGAGTTTTCGAGATAGCGCTTGTCAATCGTGTGAACAGCTGCGATGGTTGACGAAAGAATAATCCAGAAACAACCAAGGAAAATGATAAACACAGACGCAGCCCAAAAACTAGGAAGCAAATTCAAGGCATAGTAGGTAATGAGGGTAACTGGGATAGCGCTTAAAAAGGTGATGATTGGGGAGATTGTGTGACGCACAACCTTGTGTAGACCAATTAACGAACCAAGCAAAACACCAGCGATTACGCTCATGATGTAGGCGGTGCCGAGCATGGAGAGTGACGAAACAAGTCCGTCCATCTCAGCATCCCAGTTCTTAGCGAGCGTTTCAGGAACCGTGGAAAATGAGACAAACATATATTGGCTCAAAGCACCACTTGCAACAAGTGCTTCATATCCCAAAATCAAGACAATCGCAAGAACGAAGCATAAAGCATATTTCTTTAAGAATTTCATTATTAAAACAAACCTCCTAAACGAACATTCTCTTGATTAAATGTCGCCCAAAACGGTGTTGTTCTCTTTAAACTGAGTGAGCTTGCCCTTGAAGAAATCGCTGTTTGGATAGTCTTTAATGAGTGAGTTGAGTGCTTCTTCATAAATCTTGTCATTAAGGTGCTTGTTAAGATCAACATCACCTTTTTCAAGATACTTAAAGGCAACCATCTTGTCCCACATTTTCGAAACAGAATTTGTAAATGGGTCGGTGTCATATTTCATGTGAGGAGATTTAACAAATGTCTCTGCTGTCTCTTTTGTAACATCAATGTTTTCTACAACAAGGTCTACTACTTCATCCTTGTGGTCTTGCATATATTCTTCTACACGGAGATAAGAACAAAGAAGAGCTTTGATAGCATCAGGGTTGTTAGCAACATAGTCATCTTTAGCGAACATGCGGCAGCAAGAGTGATTTGGCCAGTATTCATCAGGCCACAGTTTAACCTCAAGCCCCCTGTCTTTTGCAAGAAGCTGATGTCCTGTTGGTGTGCCACCAAAGTCCACCTCACCTTTAGCAATTGCCTCAAGAACCTCAGTTCCTTTTTTGTAGTCAATAAAAGTTACAATGTCGGTGTCGCCTTCTTTGCAACCTACATAGGTTGAACCGTCGTAAACAAAGCCAATTCCCTTGCCATAAAGGATACCCTTCATGGAAATGTCGCAGGTGCCGCCACGCGTAATTCCAAGCTTTTTGCCTTTTAAGTCTTCTGGAGAATTTAGTGTGCTCTCAGGCTTTCCATAGACTGGTGTTTCGCCAATAATCATGTAACCACCAAAAATTGTAAATGGTTGACCATTAGCAATTTGCCCGAGCAGTCCACCTGTTCCATATGTGGAAGCAACATCAATTTTGCCAGCAGAAAGTGCAGACACTGCGTCTGGAACACTTCCCAGAGGAACGCTTTCAACTGTTACTCCCTCTTCTTTATTAAAACCATGTTTTTCTGCAATAAATTGAAAGACTTGACCAGAAGTTGGTTGGTATGCAAGACGGACTGTGTATTTTGCCTCTTTATCAGCACCGCCAGAAGCACTGTCTTTTTTTCTTCACTTGAACCGCAACCAGTAAGACCCGCAACAGCAACTGCAGCTCCAGCTGCACCACTGACTTTTAAGAAATCTCTGCGTGAAAACTCCATATTGTTTCCTTTCTGTAGTGTTTAATAAATGAACTATTGCTCTTCAGCAGGAACATCATGCTGAGCGCGATCATATGCGTCTTCATGAATAAGGCGAATCAGATTTTGACGCATCTCATTAATCTTTGGATCTGTGTACATGTTTTCTCTTGTTGGATGAGTCTCGCCAGCAAATGAATGCTCATAAATGACCTTTGCAGGTGTTTAACAAAGAACAATAATTCTTGTCGCCAACAGCAAAGCCTCATCAACTTCGTGAGTAACGAAGAAAACATTCTTTCTTTTAGATGGGTCGCTTTCCTGCTCCCACAAGTCAAGAACTAGATTTTGAAGTTTTGCCTTGGTAACAGCATCAAGCGAACCGAAAGGTTCATCCATTAGAAGAATCGGAGAATCAATTGCAAAAGCACGTGCAATGCCACAGCGTTGCTTTTGTCCTCCCGAAAGCTCACCAGGTAATTTGTGGAACAAGCTCTCAGACATGCCAACTTTTTCCATCCACTCAAGAGCTTTTTTCTTCCTGTCTTCCTTAGACATGCCTTTAAACGACTTTTCAAGTGCAATCATAATGTTTTGGCCAGCAGTCATCCAAGGGAACAAACCGTAATCCTCAAAAAACCACAGCTCGATCCAGGCCAGCTCCCTTAACAGGATTGCCATCAATCGTCAAAACTCCACTGTTAGGTGTTTCAAGGCCGGCAATTAAGCGGAGCAACGTTGATTTACCACAGCCAGATTGACCAAGAAAACAAACAAACTCACCATTGTTTGCCTTTAAATCAACACCATCCAAAATTTGAACACCGTCAGTATAAGAAAACTTTAGGTTTTCTATGTTTACTTCCGACACCAAATCTCCTTTCTTTATAAAAAAATTGTTTGTGATGGAATGCTTCCCAAATGAGCAAACTCCAAGAATGAATAAACGCAAGATAGATGCCGCGTTTTGGTCAAAGAATCGATGCGTTTAAGACAATTAACTAAAAGCAGATATGATTTTCGGTAATGTTGTAGCTAAACCAGCTGATTGCAATTAACTACAATTTGGGACATTAGCTTCTAAGCAGACACCTCGCCAGAAACATTTATGTCTAGCGAGAGACAGGTGTGGTTGCAAAGCCAAGCACCTGCTTTTTTTAAGAGCGTACAAATAATGTCACGAAAAACAGCCGCACTCTGAATAATTCCAGAGACGCTAGTATTTCTATGATTAAAAGATGCTATATGATAATTCCTAGTACAGACGTACAAATTATTAGTGAGAATAAGAAGTTGTGAACAATAAATCAATCACTTTTAACCTCTATCATCCAATTTGCGCACTAGCCTATTTCGTGAGTGTCATCTGCTTTGTGATGATTGGATTTCAACCCGTCCTAACTTCTATCTTCTTTATTTCGGGGCTGAGTTACAGCTTCTATCTAAAAGGATGGCGAACAACTTGCAGAAGTCTCGCCTGGCAATTACCAATGATGCTTTTAATAATGGTGATAAATCCTCTTTTTTCTGCCGCTGGCTCAACTGAACTTTTCCGCATTGGGGTTATGTCAATTTATGCAGAAAGTCTCTTTTATGGCCTGTTTATGGGCATGATGCTTGTCTCAATGATTTTGTGGCTAGAATGCACAAATAAAGTTATCTCGCAAGAAAAGCTAATGTCACTTGCTGCAGGAATTTTGCCAACTGTCACACTAATGATATCGATGGCAACACGCATGGTTCCAATGTTAAAACGCAGAAGCACAGAAATTAAGAATGTTCAAAATGCATGTAGCTCTGCAAACATGAAAAATTCTAATCTGCAACAAAACACAAAAGTGATTAATGTCCTCATGGGATGGAGCATGGAGGATTCATTTCAAATGGCCGACTCCATGAAGATTTCAGGCTGGGGGTCTACAAAAAAGAGAACAACATATACACTCTACAGATTCAGAAAGAGAGATGCTGCTCTTCTTCTGATAATTATTGCTTTTGCAATCATTTGTGGCATTCTTTCTTGGATAGCGTGCAACAGCTTCACTTTTTATCCAAAGATTGAGGGGTTAAATGCTTGGATTGGATTCGTCCCAATTGCTCTTTATGCATTTTCCCCGCTTCTGCTTGAACTTTTGTCAAATGCATTTGGAAACAATTAAAAAACAAGCTGTGGCTGAATTAGGCGAGGCTGAAATATCAAAAATGGGTTAGACGACATGAATAGCAAAGACAAACTGGCAATTGAACTAAAAAGTTTTGAGTTTACATATCCCAGATGCACAAAACCAGCTGTGGGCCCACTAAACCTAACATTGAACAAAGGCGATTTTGCAATTCTTGTTGGCGACACAGGAATTGGAAAATCCACGCTTTTAAAAGCACTGCTTCCCGACTCTCCCATCGCTGGCAAGCGCTGTGGCTCAGCAATAATAAATTCTCAAACACTAGGCTACGTTTCTCAAAGCCCAGAAAATCAATTGGTGTGCGAAAGCGTTTGGCACGAAATTGCTTTTGCGCTTGAAAACCATGGCACACCCCGTTCTCTCATGAGAAGGCGCGTTGCCGAAGTTTCCCACTTCTTTGGAATTGAACCTTGGTTTCACAAAAACGTAAATGACCTTTCGGGCGGCCAAATGCAACTTGTAAACCTTGCAAGAACGCTAGCGACAGGTCCAGAAATTCTCCTTTTAGATGAACCTTCGGCAGAACTTGATCCAGTTGCAGAGAAGAAATTTTTGCATGAAATATTCAGAATCAACCGCGAACTGGGGATAACAATCTTGCTTGTGACACACACTCCAGAAGTTGTTGCTGATTATGCGACAAGAGCGATTGAAATGAATAAATCTTTCGAAGGCGTGACAAAAACGTCCGAAGTTCCTTTGTCAACGTTTGCTCACAGCGGTGCCATCAACGCGCCATCAAGAAAACTGTCAACACAAACAAGCAGTTGCATAAAAGTTGATGACGTTCATTTTCGCTATTCAAAAGAAGAACAATTTGTCATGCATGGCTGTGATTTGGATGTGAAGGTTGGCGAAATTCGAGCAATAGTTGGTGGGAATGGTTGCGGGAAATCGACTCTTTTAAAGCTGATTGCTGGCATCATCAGGCCAGAGCGCGGACGAATCCAAAATGCGCTTCAAACAATGCAAGCATATCTCCCCCAACACCCAGCTGCACTATTTATTTGCGACACTGTAGTTGAAGAGCTTTGCGAATGGCAAAATAACTGCAGCTACAGCCACGATGATGTGCAGGCAATGGAAGAAAAGGTTGCTCTTTCGCAATGCGAAGATTTGCATCCATATGACCTCTCAGGCGGGCAACAGCAAATGCTGGGCTTGGCAAAACTCCTTTTAACTAAACCAAAATTGTTGTTGCTAGATGAGCCAACAAAAGGTCTTGACCCAAAAACAAAAATTACTGTTGCGAATTTAATTTTAGATTATGCGAAAAACGGAGGAACTGTGCTCATGTCGACGCATGACCTTGCATTTGCACGCTGCGTTGCCGACACAACCACAATGGTTTTCGATGGGCAAGCAACTTGCACAGAAAATAGCGACGAGTTCTTCTCTAACAACCTTTTCTTTAGACCTAACACCAGCACGTTCACAGATTTATTCCAGCAGCAACTTAACAAGCAATAAATAACATGCGAAACACATTGATAAAAATACTCGAACCATTAATCCTCGTTTCTGTTCCAGCAACATTGCTCTTATGTGCGATTTTTCAAAATGAAAACTCCGCCTTTTTAACCTTTACGGTTGCCATCGCGGGTGTGCTCCTGTACTTCTTAGGATATGAAAAGTCAAAACCTCCACTCAGACAAATAATGCCAACCGCTACGCTCGGAGCAATTGCTGCAGCGGGACGCATCATTTTTGCTCCAATTCCTGACTTCAAACCAGTCTCTGCAATCTGCATTATTTCTGGAGTAGTTTTTGGTAGACGAAGTGGCTTCATGGTGGGTGCGCTTGCTGCCCTCGTTTCTAACTTTTTCTTTGGGCAGGGTCCATGGACTCCTTGGCAGATGTATTCCTGGGGGTTAATTGGCTACATGGCAGGATTTTTAAACGATGTTGGCGCATTTAATCACCGACCTGCACTTTATGCATATGCTTTTATCTCCCCGCTGTTTTATGGTTTCATTCTCAACAGCTGGTACATAATCGGCTGGGTTCATCCAATCACATGGCAAACAGCAATGGCCGCATATGCAGCAGGTCTGCCGCTTGACGTCATTCATTCGATAGCAACCGTCACTTTTCTCGCAATCCTCTATGAACCATGGAAGCGAAAACTCTTGCGCATCAAATCAAAATTCGATTTGAGCTAGATTTTTAATAAAAGACTATTTTTAAAAGTAAAAACGTGGCTTTTCAATAAAAACTCTCACTAAAATGATGACTTTTCAATATGTATAGCGGCTAAAAAACTATGGTTTTTCAATAATAGTTGACGCGGCAAGATGACAGTTTTCGAAATGGAGATCTTAAAAAAATTACTATGTTTTTGGTTTTGTTACAAATCTGTGCGAGATAAGCAATGCTCTTAAATCTCAAAAAGGGAAAACTAAAATTAAAAGGAGCAATTCAATTCGCAAAAAAACGCGTCAGCAATAAAGATCTAGGAGGCAATTATGAGCAACGCGAGAAAAGATGCTTTTGCAAACACCGCAAAGACAATCATTAAAAATTTAGAGCGCAGGAACATGGAAGGTTATTTCTGCGAGTCAAGCGCCGATGCAATTGAACTCGTCAAAAAATTTGTTCCTAAAGGTTCAAGTATCGGCTGGGGCGGCACTGAGACATTTGCCGAAACAGGTGTAAAAGCGGCACTTGAAGCAGGTGACTACAAAATGCTTGACCGCTCAAAGGCGACAAATCCTGAGGAAGTTCGACAAGTCATTTTGTCTCATTTGGATTGTGGCACCTTTTTCATGAGCACAAATGCTCTCACAACAAAGGGCGAGTTGGTGAACATCGATGGCAATTCAAACAGACTTGCTTGCCTACTCTATGGTCCAAAACAAGTGATTGTGCTTGTTGGCATGAACAAAATCGTTAAAGATGTGTCCTCAGGTATCGAGCGCATCCACACCATGGCATGCCCGCCAAACGGAAAGCGACTTCACACAGGCACACCTTGCGCTGAAGTTGGTGTGTGTGGCAACTGTCATGACGAAGGCTGCATGTGCTGCAACATTGTTGTCACACGACACAACCGACATGAAGGTCGCATTAAAATAATCCTCATTGCCGAGGATCTGGGATTTTAAAGAGAAACGGCGGCAGCAATTGAGATTGCCTGGAATTGCAGCGTTTGTTTTGCAAACATTTGGCTGGGCGCATGTTTTATTCGAACGCAAATGAGCGAATTAAAAAAATTTTTTGCAAAAAACAATTGATTAACAAAAGCCCTCAATCAAGGGTGCTGCTGCCATTTCTTTAAAAGTTGACCTTTAGTTTTTGCGCCTTGGGAGATCCTTGCGCGCAAACGCTACAACCACACAAATGAGAATTGTGACAAGCATGTCAGGAAGAGTGTTTCCGCAAATGAGGTCCACCTGCATGAGACAGCGATAAATTGCAAATCCAACAACCCAAATTACGAGGTTTACCCAGTCGAATTCTCCTGCCGGCTTTTCTCTTTTTATGATGAAATAATCAGCGATTTGAACTGCAATCATTGGTGCAAAAACAGAGCCAATGAGATAAAGAAAGTCAGTGATGTCGTCCATCGGGAAAAGAATCGCTCCAATTGTGCCAAGAATAGCAACTACGACGGCAACCTGCTTGCCTTTTAACTTTGAAAAAATCGATTCACTAGAAACACCTGCTGAGTAGGCATCAAGAAATGTTGTCGTGACAGTTGAGAAGACGACAATAAGAAGTGCTGCAATTCCTAGACCGCTTTTGAGCATGATTTGCGCAATATCAATCTCTCCTGTAAAGATTGCAGCGCCCATTCCGATTATGTACATAAAACAACTCACAATGCCATATGTGATAGCGCTCACTGCCGTAGCTTTAACTGGTTCTTTTGCCTCACGAGTGTAGTCGCTAATGAGAGGAAGCCAAGACAGAGGCATTGCTACAGCGAGCTCAACAGCTGCACCAAACGAAAGTGAGTCGTCGGTCATGTTAGTCATTTGGTTTCCATTAAAGAAGATGAGATAGCCAAGAATGAGAGTCAGCACAAACAGAGCCGCCATCGCAACAGTGTTCACTTTCCCAAGATTAGTTATACCAATTAAAATCCAAACGACAATCAAAGCGCCAATTACAACACACCAGACCCAATGACCAACCTCAAAAACTCCGCTAGCAGAAAGTGCACCATCATAGATCATGATTGCTGTCCAACCGAGGAGCTGTAACACGTTGAGCAGAGCGAAGAGTTGTCCGCCTTTAAGCCCAAAATTCACTTTAACAGACTCCATGGCGCTCTTCCCGAGCTTGCCCCCGATAACGCCAGACAAAAACAACATGACGCAACCAATGATGTGGCCAATCAAAATAGCAGCAAGACCTGTCTGAAACCCAAGTGCTGCAAAATAGGTGCCAGTGATAATTTCTGCAATAGAAACACCAGCTCCGAACCAAATTAATCCGTTTTCAAAAAGACTTGTTTTCTTATTCACTTTATTCCCCTGCTAAAACACTAAATTCATTCTTAAAAGCAAACCCATGATCGATGGGCCCACTTCCTGAACCCAAATCAAGCATTGCCTCAAGTGCGCCAGATATGTATTCTTTTGCGCGCGCGACAGAGTGCTCCAAATCTAATCCTTTTGCTAGATTAGAAGCTATAGCAGAAGATAGTGTGCAACCGGTGCCGTGAGTGTTTGGATTGTTTATTCGCTTACCCCTAAACCACTTTGCCTCACCATCAGCAAAAAGCAAGTCATTGGCGTCGTTGACGTTGTGGCCGCCTTTACAAAGAATCGCACAGTCAAAACTTTCAGAAATAATTCTTGCAGCCTCAACCATGTCGTCTTCTGAAGAAATTGACATGCCTGACAAAACTTCTGCCTCTGGAATGTTTGGAGTAAGAACGTCTGCAAGTGGGAATAACTCGCTTTTAAGTGCGGCAATAGCATCATCGCTAATCAAGCGCGCTCCGCTAGTAGCAACCATAACGGGGTCGACAACAATGTTTTTAGCCTCATATTGTTTTAACTTCGAGGCTATTACCTTGACGATTTCACTTTCAGAAACCATTCCGATTTTCACAGCATCTGGAAAGATGTCGGTAAAAATAGCATCAAGCTCTTCTCCAACAAACTCAGCTGTCGCATTTTGAATCGATGTTACGCCGGTAGTGTTTTGCGCCGTCAAAGCCGTGATAGCGCTCATGGCATAAACGCCATTTGCAATCATCGTTTTGATGTCCGCTTGAATGCCGGCGCCTCCGCTGGAATCACTACCAGCGATCGTTACTGCAGTTTTCATGAACTGTCCTTTCTGTTACGTTTTATATAGCGACGCGAAGTGGTGCCCCCAACGAGCCGCTTATTCCACGCAGGCCTTTCCTGCGAAAAGAATCAATTATTCATTTTTTAAAAAAGTGATGTAAAAGTTCCTTCATAATCAAAATAATTTTTGCCCTTAAAACTAAGAGATTTTCTATGATTTAAACCATGACCTTAACTCATAAATTCGGAAATTTTGCCTTCTCGCAAACTGCTCAAAAAAGAAAGCGGGCTATCAAAATAGTATTGCGCCTCATCCTCTAATTCAGTCTGGTTGCACTCTCCTGCCTCGTCATAAATTCCAACTGTAATAAATCCTGCATTTTTTGCAGTTTTTAAAGCATAAAGAGAATCCTCGAATACAAATAAATCTTTTGGCGCTGCTTTCAAGCGTTCAGCTGAAATTTGATAAATCAACGGAGAATGCTTGCTCTCCCCAATTTCACCATTCGTGAAAACAGCATCAAACATGTCAAGAACGCCATTTCGTTCAAGCGCTTTTGTCACATGTTTGCGAGGGCTAGATGTTGCCGCAACAAAATGAATTTGGCGATGATGCAATTCAGTGAGCAAATCATATGCGCCAGGTTTAAGCAATATTTCATTAAAATAGGCATCTTGCAAGAAATCTTCCATCTCCTGCTTAATGCACTCGGGAGATTTATTCAAATGATAGGTGTCTCTAAACCATTGCGCTCCTTGCTCCATGCTCATGGAAAACAGAATTTCTCGAGTGTTAGGAACTGCGTCAAAACCTAAGAATTTAACGTAATTCTCGCCAAGACTCATCCAATGAGAAATTGAGTCTAAAAGCACTCCGTCAAGATCAAAGATTACACCTTTAACCATTATTATTTTCCACCAAATCAATTACAGAAGATTTCAGTTTTTCGGTTGCTGCCCTGATGTCTTCTTGTCCAAAGATAGCGCTAATGACAGCTATCCCATCAATTCCGGAGCCTGCAAGTTCACACACGTTATCTTGGGTGATCCCACCAATTGCGACGACGGGAATCGACACTGCATCACAAATTGCCTTTAACTCTGAGAACGGAACCTCAAGCGCATCGTCTTTTGAATTTGTGGGAAACACTGCACCAACTCCAAGATAGTCAGCACCTCGCTTTTCTGCAAGCAGAGCTTCTTTTACAGTTTGTGCCGAAACACCGATAATCTTGTCTGAGCCCAACTTTTCACGCACAGCCCCTGCTTCCATGTCGTCTTGTCCAACATGCACGCCATCGGCATCAATCTCGATTGCCAAATCTACATTGTCGTTAATCACAAAAGGAACACCACACTGCAAACAAAGTTCTTTTAATGACTTTGCTTCGGCTAAAAAGTTTTCGTAGTCAAGCTCCTTCTCACGAAGCTGCACAAAAGTCGCTCCGCCAAGAAGGCTTTGTTTAACAACATCACACAATGTGTTTTCACCAAGCCAGTGACGGTCTGTTACAGCGTAAAGAAGAAGATCTTTTTTATCTAATTTCAAACTTTGCTCCATTTTCAAGAGTGTCACCATTCATGTTGCAAATAGCATCGATGATTCTGTTGCGATAGGTTGAATTGCCATCGCCTTCTTCCATGCGATTCCAGGCAATTTCCCCAGCCAATCCCATAGCGCAAACAGCGGCAGCTGCTGCTTCAAGTTTTGCATCAGGATTTGCAACAACAAACGCGGTCATCATTCCTGAAAGTTGGCAACCTGTGCCTGTGATTAGACCCATCTCAGCCTTACCGTTTCTGATAACAAAACAGCGATTGCCATCGCTAACTAAATCAATTTCGCCAGTTACAGCAACAATCGCGTCAGAGTTCTTGGAAAAATCTTTAACGAATTTTACTGCTTCATCAAGTGAATCTTCACTCACTTTATCAGCTATGTCAGCATCAACTCCCTTTGTGGTTCCGCTACCAAGAGCCAATGTCTTGATCTCTGAAATATTTCCGCGGATTACCGACAAGTCAAGTTCTTCCATTAGCGAAACGGCAGTGTTTGTGCGAAGAGTCGATGCCCCTGCGCCAACAGGATCCAGAAGAATGGGATGACCTTGCTCATTTGCAACTTTGCCAGCTATGTTCATCGCTTCAATGCTCGATTTGTGGAGAGTGCCGATGTTGATGTTGAGCCCCCCGCAAATAGATGTGATGTCAGCCACATCATCTGGCTCGTCAGACATAATCGGGCTAGCTCCACAGGCAAGAATCACATTAGCGACATCGTTTACTGTCACATAGTTTGTGATGTTGTGAACTAAAGGTTTCATCTCACGCACGTTATCAAAACGTTCTTTTAGCATTTAGCGCTCCTTTCCAAACAAAAAAAACGGATGCGCCAAATAGACACATCCGCATTCATTCAAAATATGAGCGCACATCCCTACGTTGGCATTATCCAAATCAGGTAAAGGGTCAAGACTCTACAGTCAACTCTCAGCCTGCGTCTCGGCAAGCTCCCCTGTCAATCTCGATTATAGCATCACGGGATGCCCACTTTAGAAAATCGAGGGGAAAACGGAAATGCAGAAAAACTAAATCAAAAGAGAAAAGAGACGCGCCACCATTTACCCATTGAGATACATCCGCTATTTTCGCCCAGGGCAATATAGTTTTTGCAAAGAGCGATTATATGCTCTAGATGCCAATAATCTTTTTATGCATAACACAAAGAATAAATCAACGAAATTAAACAAACACAAAAAAGACCGAAGGATTCTAAATTCGCTTCTTAGCTCAGCAATTCGTCAATTTCCTCAAATGTAAATTTCTTAACTGAGCAACTTCCAATGTTGTTGACAAGAACAAAATTAACCGCGTTGCTATGACGCTTTTTATCATTCTTTATAAATTTAAGAAGAGTCTGTTTGTCGATTTCAGTGGTTGTCGGGAGGTCCTGAGTATTAAATGAAGAAATTATCTTTTCGGCAACATCTGACGAAGTGAGTCCATTTTTTGCACAAGCACGCACGAGCACACACAACCCGGCCGCAACGCAGGTTCCATGCCCAACGGAAAAATTGCTCGAAGCTTCAATTGCATGCCCAATCGTGTGGCCAAGGTTCAGAGTTTGACGAATGCCTGCTTCATGCTCATCGGCGCTCACAACGTCGCGCTTAATTTCCACGTTACGCATAACAACTTGTGCGAAATCATCAGTTGAAATCATGCTTTTAACAAGTTTGTTGTTGTTCAAAAATTCAAATAGCTCTGGGTCAGCTAGAATAGCATGCTTGACAATCTCTCCAACTGAGTCTTTAAATTGATCATCGCTTAAAGTAGACAAAACGTTCAAATCTATAACAACGCCAATGGGTTGGTGAAAGGCCCCAAAAAGATTTTTGCCAGCTTTCAAATCGACAGCTGTTTTTCCCCCAACCGATGCATCGACCATTGCAAGCAGACTTGTTGGAACTTGCAAAACGCGAATTCCTCGCATGTAGGTTGCGGCAGCAAAACCACCAAGATCACAAGCTACGCCGCCACCAAGAGTGATTACAACAGAGTCACGCGTGCAGCCAGATTGCGCCATCTTCTCGAGGCACTCAACAAGGGTTTTAGGATTTTTCGACTGTTCACCAGCGGGAAACACATATGAATCAAAGTCATAACTAAAGCCAGCCACAACTTTGTCAGCATAAATCTCCCAGACGTTGGAATCACTAACAAAAAACACCCTATCGACTGGTTTAAGATTTAGTTTAGCAATTGTGTCTTGCAAAATATCATCAAGTTTGCAAACAAAACTGCGACCAATGACAACATCATATGATGCAGAATCAGTTTTAACAGGCACTGTTGCGAATATGTTATCCTGCCAAGTCATCATGGGGTCAAGCACACGCCCACTATTTTCCTTTTGCGCCTGCAAGAGATGCACTGTCTAGAACATTAGTGTCAAAAGAGAAAGTGAGCGAATTTTTGATGCGCTCGCGCTTGTTAGCCAAATCAACCATCATGTTTAATAATTCTGCATAAGAAACACCGAGTGGTTCCCACAAATAAAAACTAAGCGACCCAGGAATTGTGTTAATCTCGTTAAACACGAGTTCGTCAGTGTCAACATCAATCATAAAGTCAATGCGGGCAACACCATTGCAACCAAGCGCCTTAAATGCACGAACAGCCAAATCGCGAATTTCTTCGCGTTTCTCCGGTGACACTTCTGCAGGAATTTTTCGCGAAACGCTGGCCATCCCTTTAGACCCACCCTTTTGGTTGTTCATATATTTGTCTTGATAGGAAAGAATTTCATCGGCTCCAACTGGCTCTTCAATTTCTGATGCGCGAGCCTCCTCAATGTCGCCTAACACCGAACAATTAATCTCTCGAAGATGAGAAATTGCGCGCTCAACCAGGACCACAGAAGCATAAAGAAACGCATCATCAAGGCTGCGAACGAGCTCAGTCTCGTCTTTTGCAACAGAAATTCCAACACTGCTCCCCAAATTAACAGGCTTAACAATGACAGGAAATTCGAAGTTCTTTTTTATGTTTTCGATTAATGCATCAAGGTTTTGGTAGTCCTTAGAAGTGTAGCGCCTAGCAGGCAAAACAGGAACTCCGGCTTCTGCAAGAACTGCTTTTTGCGTGAACTTATCCATTCCAAGGGCGGCGCTTTCCACGTCACACCCAACAATTGGAACATCCAAAGTGTGGAAATAACCTTGCAAATTACCATCTTCTACATTTGTGCCATGAACACACAAAAACGCCATGTCAATTTCGCGCTCAAAATTTTTGCCGAACTTCTTTTGGGGATATCCAACAAGTTTTGATTTCTTTCCATCTTTAACTAGAATAACCTGCTGTGCATTAGCAACAACACTCTTTAAGTTCTTGTAATTCTCAATTTTGTCGAGACCCTCTCCCACATACATTTCACTATCCTTTGAAATGTATAAAGGAAAAGCCTCAAACTCAGAATTGTTAAAAGCGAGATAGGCTTGAAGACCTGTAATGATAGAAATCTCATGTTCGACACTTGGGCCGCCGAACACAAAAGCAATTTGACGTTTCAAAAATGCTCCTTTAACCGTTTATGCGAAAACGTAATTTAAGAATAATTGTCGGGCAAATCGTTTTCAAGAAGAATGAAAGCTTGTTTACCATCGCAATCAATTTTATAGGCAAAATTTATTGCCTCGGTAAATGTATTGTAAACTCTAATTTTGTTTTCGTCGAAACCTTCGCGTAAAGCGCCATTCTTAATCGGGCGCGTGTGTTCTTCGCCGACAAGAACAATCCAATCACAACACTTAGCCGCATAACCTCCGAAAGCAAAATTGTAATCATCTTCCTTGTCGCCAAGTTCAACCATGCCAGGCGTGATGAGAATCCTCATGCCATCAAACAGTGCAAGCGTCTCAACTGCCGCTTTAGACCCGACTGGGTTTGAATTGAAGGCATCGTCAAGAATTGTAATGCGGCCTTGGCGCTTGAGTTCCATCCTGTGAGGAACACTCTTAATCCTTCTGACCTGCGAGCAAAGCTCTTGAGGATCAACTCCCATTTCGGTTGCCACTGCAATTGCCCCAGTGATGTTTATCACATTGTGAGAACCAACAAGGCGTGTGTGAAAATCAAGCGTTTTGCCCCCCTGTGTTACAGAAAAATCGGTGCCATCGCATGTGACGCTTTCAATTGAGGATACATAATCAACTTCACTGCCGTTAGCGGCAGAATAGGCTACTACATTATTTAGCTTTTTCTCATCAATTCTTTTGAACAATTGTTTTGCAACCAGCTCAGAATCAAAGTTTAAGAACAACTTTCCGTCTTCTGGCAGGGCATCGGCAAGCTCAAATTTTGTTTTAGCAATGTTGTCAAGACTGCCAAAGGTCATTAAATGGGCTGGTCCAACAGCTGTTATCACGCCATGATGAGGATGAACGATGTCGCAAATCTCTTTGATTTCGCCAACATAACGAGCACCCATCTCGCAAATGAAAATGTCATGAGCAGGAGTGAGGCTTTCGCGAATCGTTTTTACGATTCCCATCGGCGTGTTGTAGCTTTCGGGAGTCACCAAAACATTGAATTTTGAAGATAGAAGTTCTTGTAAATAAAACTTCATTGACGTTTTTCCATAGGAACCGGTGACACCAATAATCGTTAGATTCTCACAGCTGCGAAGGCGCTTTTTTGCCTGATTGATGTAGAAATCACGAACGAGATGTTCGACAGGTCTATTAACGGTGTTTGAAAAAGGAACCAGAACAAACTGTAGTCCGACACACAAACAAATTGCGCCACTAGTGGCAAGCGGACCTAAAATCCAGTATGTTAGGCCAGAAATGATTAAGCAAAAAATCGAGTCGGTTACCAACATGCGTTTTGCACGAGTTGTGTAGTGGAGGGGTTTTTTGTCATACATCTCTTTCATGAGACGATAAATCACAAAAGTGAGCAGTAAAAACAGCCACGAGACAATTAACAACCACACAGAAATAAAAACAATCTGCATAATTCCTGCTGCACAAATAGCGAGCAATAACCACTGTTTTTTGAAATTCTCGTTAAGCCAGGTGAAGTGCTCAGAATTAACATAGCCATTTAGCTGTAACATGTGCAAATTAAAACGTGCTGCTAGCGCCAAAGGAGCAACAGAAAGAGCAATCGTGATGCCAAGGAGGATAAAATCGGTCATCTATTCTCCTTTCTCACACAAAAATGAGTGAAGGACTAAAGAAAAGCGTTGCGGTTGCTCGGCATAGGAAAAATGCCCACAACCTTCAAACACGACAAGGCTTGAATTCTTGATTTTCTTCTCCATAATTTCGCCGTCATGCAAAGGCGTTGCATCGTCGGCATCGCCCCAAACCAGAAGCGTTTCAGCATCAATCTTGTGCATCAAATGTTGCTGATCATAGTTAACAGCCTTAACAAGGGCACCTTTCATTACATCACTTGCGTTGCGGTAATCTTCACTTCCCTGTTTTGAAATCCAATAATCAATAACATCAGGGAAAAGCGCGTGCACAGGCGCCCACGTGACAAAGCTCTTAAAAGCTTTAAACCATTTAACTTTAAATTGCGATTGAGAAGATCTTTCTGGCATAACGCCAGCCGAATCGATTAGAACAATTTTTTGTATGAGATGCTTGTAGGCATCGTTGCTTGCAATTTCTAAAATCACGCGACCACCATAGGAATGGCCAATCAGCGTAGCTTTTTTAATGTCGAGCGCCTCAAGAAAATCAATAAAAAAACTTGAATATTGCGAAACATCCCAACTTTCATTTGGCTCTTTCGTGTTCCCAAAACCAGGAAAGTCAAAAAGGATGGTTGTGTATTCATCAGTTATCGCATTGGCAATTATTTCATAAACTCCAAAGCTGGTTCCCCACCCTTGGCAAACGACCGCGAACTTGTCGCCACTTCCGATTGCAGTGTAGGCAACGTCAATCCCGTCAACGTCCATGCGTTTTATGTCAAATCTTTGTTTCATGAAGCTATTAAAGTATATTACATACACGCATTAGCAGGCGGAAGCCTCGCATAACCTGTAAAATTTATTAGGATTATTAGCCTTTCAAAACGTAGTGGAAAGAGAAAAAATAATGAACATTGCTGTGATGGGATGCGGCACCGTCGGTGGTGGCGTAGTGGAGATTATCGACAATCGAATGGATAAAGGCTCAAATTTAAAAGTCACTCGAATTCTCGATAAAATTTTTCGCGAAGGCGACGATCGCTTTACTGACAAAATAGAAGACATCACAGAAGACGACACAATCAATCTTGTTGTTGAGTCAATGGGCGGAATAGAGCCTGCTCACACTTTCATTCTTGATGCGCTAAATGCTGGAAAGCATGTTGTCACTTCAAATAAAGCAGTAGTTTCAAAATATATGAAAGAGTTTGTTGACGCTGCAAATGACAACAATGTTGGGCTTTTTCTCGAAGCTACAGCTGGCGGCGGTGTGCCTTGGATTCACAACCTCATGCGCGTGAAGAGAATCGATCAAATTACGCAATTTTCTGGAATCATCAACGGCACTTCCAACTTCATCATCGACAAAATGGAAAAAGAGAACGCCGATTTTAGTGAAACCCTCAAACTTGCGCAAGAAAAAGGATATGCAGAAGCAAACCCTTCTGCCGACATCGATGGTGACGACGTTAAAGCAAAATCAATGATTAGTGCAAGCATCGCTTTCAGCACGCTTTGCACCGATAAAATCCCAACATCAGGCATTAGAAATTTGACAGCTGAAGACATTGAGGTTTTCAAGGAGCTGGGACTTCGCGTTCGCATGCTAACTAGAGGCCAAATTAAGGGTGATAAATATTTCGTGACAGTCGAACCACAGCTTTGTGAAGAAAACACACTAGAGGCAAACACTCCTGGCTATTTCAACACCGTCTCTCTCACAGGAGAGACAATCGGTGAGCTCAAGTTCTTTGGCGCCGGCGCTGGTGCTTTACCAACTGCAAATGCAATTGTGCAAGACATCATAGACTGCGCAGACGGCAAGCGCCCAGTTTATGACCTGTCGCGTGAGCTTGAATTTGATGAAACCATCATGCCATCGACATATCTGTTCAGGACAAAAGCAGAGCACTCTCTTCCACGCCAAACAATCATGATTCGTCCTGGCTATTTTGAGATTGGTGGGAAGTACCCTGCAGAAGCACACCAAATCGCCGAGAATTTGCTGGTAGAAGACCCAAATAGCTTTATGGCCAGCATTCAGAAGACAGTATAATTTTTGCAAAAAGACTGCCCAAAAGGACGAACAAAAAAATGCTGAAAATTACAAAATTCGGAGGAAGTTCCACAGCAAACTCCGAACAGTTTAAAAAAATCAAGAAAATCATCGAATCTGATGAAGGACGCAAATTCGTTTGCGTGAGTGCTTCAGGCCGCCGTTTTAAGGGCGACAACAAAGTTACAGATTTGTTGTGCCTAGTTGTTGCACATCGCGACTATCATGTTGACTATTCTGCATTGTTAGACGACATTGAAAGTCGCTATCTTGAGATTAAAAACAATCTTGGACTCAAATATCCAGTCGAGGAAAAGTTTTACCTACTTCGTCAGACGATTCCAACAGATTCTGCGCCCTACATCATTTCCCGCGGAGAATGGCTAACCGCTCATCTCATGGCAGAATATTTGGGATTTGAATATCTCGACGCAGCAGAAGCTATCATCTTTCACCATGATGGGACGCTGAATCTAGAAGCAACCAACGAAGCAATTCGCGAGGTTGTTAAGAAATATGACCACTTCGTGATGCCTGGTTTTTATGGCGGAACAACCGATGGACACATTAAGCTGCTCGACCGTGGTGGCGGTGACATCACTGGTTCTTTGATGGCAAGCGCACTTGATGCCGACCTTTATGAAAACTGGACCGATGTTTCGGGTTTTTTGAGTGCCGATCCAAGCATTGTAGAAAACCCCAGAACAATCAAAAAGATTACTTTTGACGAAATGCAAGAGCTTTCCTACATGGGGGCTAGTGTATTACATGAAGAAGCAATCTTCCCTGTTCGCGAAAAAAATATCCCAATTCAAATTAAAAACACGAATGAACCCGAGGCAGAAGGAACAATCATCAGAGAATTGTGGGAACCAGACCCCACTGACCCTCTTGTAACCGGCATTGCTGGGAAAAAAGACTTCTTGAGTGTCTACATCACGAAAACAAAACTCGCAAATTCAGTTGGTTTCCTTCGCTCAGTGCTTTCAACTTTTGAAAAATATGGAGTAAGCATCGAACACATACCAACTGGCATCGACAGTTTCTCTGTTGTCGTAAATGCAAAAGATGTTAAAGACAGCATTTATTCAATCGTTGCAGACATTAAAAAGGAACTTGAACCTGACAAGATTGAAATCAACGAGAATCTAGCTCTAATTTCTGTCGTAGGAAGAAACATGCCATCGAAAATAGGCACATCAGGCAAGTTGTTGGGTGTCGTTGGCGATGCAAAAATCAACGTTCGCATGATTTCTCAGTCCTCGCAGGAACGAACGATTGTGATCGGAGTTGAAAATAGAGACTTCGAGAGATGCGTTCAAGTTATCTATGATGCATTTGTAAACGAAACTAGTTCGGAGTAAAAAATGACTGCTAAAAACGTTTGTGTTCTTGGAGCAACTGGCGCAGTTGGCCAACAAATGATTCAATGCCTTGAAGAGGCAAGTTTTCCCATTGCAAGCCTGAAACTTATCGCAAGTAAAAGCTCAGTTGGAAAAACTGCAAAATTTTTGGGAGAAGACATTGCTCTGCAAGAAGCAAAAGACGGATGCTTTGATGATGTTGACATCGTATTGAGCGCAGTTGAAAACAACATCGCAAAAATTTGGATTCCAAAAGCTGTGAAAGCAGGAGCGGTTGTCGTTGACAACTCTTCAGCATATCGCCTTGACAAAGATGTACCGCTTGTTGTGGCTGAAGTAAACCCACAAGATATTGAACAAAACAATGGCATCATTGCCAACCCGAATTGCGCAACAATCATCGCACTTTTGGCGGTTGCCCCACTGCACAAGCAAGCAACAATCAAAAGGATGATTGTTAGCACCTACCAAGCCGCTTCTGGTGCAGGCATGCCGGGAATCACCGAACTTCTGACACAACAAAAAGCAATCGCGCAAGGAAGTGACGTCCCTGAACCAAAAGCTTTTGTTGATCAACTAGCAATGAACCTCATCCCCGACATTGGTGGCATTGGTGATAACTTCTACACGTCAGAAGAAATGAAAATGCAAAACGAAGGAAGAAAAATTTTGCACCACGAAAACCTTCGTGTTAATTGCACCTGCGTGCGTGTTCCAATAGCTCGTTCTCATTCAGAATCAATCACCGTTGAATTTGAAAACGAGATGACACCTGACATGGCACGCGACATTCTTGCAGACGCAAAAGGTGTTAAGTTGATTGACGATGTCAGAAACGATGACCCAAAGAAACGCTACCCAATGCCACTATACACTTCAGACCAAGATCTCGTTTTTGTTGGCAGAATTCGCGAAGACATTTCTGCATTTGAACCAAACAAATCACTTGCGCTTTGGTGCACAGGAGACCAAATTCGAATTGGCGCTGCAACAAACGCAGTTAAAATAGCGCAACATCTGATTTAGTGATTTTTAAGATATAAAAACAAAAGCCCAGAAATGGGCTTTTTTATGAAAATCTTTGTTGCCTTTTTGGAAGAGATGTAATTAAGAACAAATCACTTTGTTCATTTGGGCATTTAAAAAAACAAAAAGTTCATGTTGCTGCTTTGAATTCCACAACCATAAAAAAAGGATAAATTAGGATTGCATGTTGGAATTCGAAAAAAATTCATGATGATTTATAGAAACTAGAATTATACTTCTAATTATTCTTCTTCAATCTCAATAGAAGAGATTTCCAATTCGCTTCCGTGAACCAGAATTGTCCAATCGCATCCGCATTCTGGACACTTGCGATGAAACATGTCATGCTCCCATTCATGCCCACAATCAGGACAAATCGAAGAAGGCTTCACATATTCAACATTCAGCTTTGCACCATTGGTGAATTCATTATCGTCGGCAAGAATTCTAAAAGAGAACTGTAGTGCATCATCAACGACTTCTTTATATTCGCCAATTCGCAAATTAACGCCAAGAAGCCTTGAGGCATGCTGTTGTTTAGCGTGGCTAACTGCAGTGTCTAAAACGTTTGTAACAATAGAAAGTTCGTGCATGAGCTAGCGCAACCTCACATCACCTAGCAATGCTCATCTCTGCTTCGTCAAGCTCATCAAGCTCTTCTTGCTCCTTTTCGATTCTCTTTTTCAAGACAATTCTCGCTAAAAGCAAACTTGCTTCATAAAGGACGACTAAAGCGCCAAACATCAAAAGCATTGTTATTGGAGAAGAGTCGGGTGTGACCATTGCGCAAATCACAAGAAGAGTTACATAAATGTAGCGCCATGAACTGCGTATTTTTTTGTAAGGCACAATGTTGAAAATGACTAGATAGAAAACCACGAGTGGAATTTCAAAAGCAACACCAAAAGAAAGAAGAAACTTGATGATTATTGAGATGTAGGTAGACATCCTTGGCTCAATCGTTCCAAGTCCCCACGATTGGTCGGTCAGCCAGCCGAATGCTGCATTCAAGATAACACAATAGCAAAACACAACTCCAAAAATGAACAAGGCGCATGCAGCAATAAAAGTTGGCATAAACCATTTGCGCTCATTAGGCTTTAAGGCAGGCAAAAAGAAAGCCAGAATTTGCCAAATTGTTACAGGCGATGTTCCAATGACTGAGAAGAAAAGTGTGATTGTCAAACGCGTTGTAAAAGCCTCGAAAGGATCAAGGGCGTTTAACATTACCGCACCCGAATCGCTTGTCGGCAAAAAATCTCTAACTGGCCAAAGTAGAATCTGTCCCATCGTAGGAGAAGCGATGTAGAAAAAACAAATCGCAACCAACAATGCAACAACTATTCTCACAAGCCTCGCACGAAGCTCGCTTAAGTGGTCAAATAATGACATTTTAGCTGGACCGATAGGCATTATTTATTCATCCCCTTCCCCAGCTTTAGATGAGGGCTCGACTTTTTCTGGATGAGAAGAATCAGCCTGTCTAGACACTACAGACTCAGCTGCTTCTTTTTTCTCAGACGTTTTGAGGGCTTCGCGCACTTTTCTTTTTTCATCATATCTAGCACGCTTTGAAGCGTTAGAATTTTCGTCGGCTAGTTCAGCTTTTTGCTTGTCGCGAGCCGCCCTCAATGCTTCATATGCTGCCTTTTTGTCGCTGAGCTCGTCTTTGCGTTCCTTTAAAGAAGAAGAAGTTTCAGAAGCCACATCCTTGACATCGTCTTTGATGTCTTTTGCGTTGCTAACGACAACGTCTTTCATTTTTTCGGCAGCTTCTAAAGAGCTCTTGAATGGGTCTTCATTTTCAGGGTCCAGGAAATCTTTCCACGACACAGTTTCAGCAGTTTGTTTTTGAATAGCACGGAATTTGCCAATGGCATGGCCAATAGTTTTAGCTATCTTTGGCAATTTGTCAGGTCCAAAGATAAGAAAACCAAAAATTAAGATTATTAAAAACTCTGTAAAGCCAATTCCAAACAAGAGCTACCAGCCTAAAAGCTTAACCCATTCCCAAAACCGACAATGCCACGGCAGGAACTCCGAGAGCAAGGATTAGAATTACACAAATAACAACTGTAAAAATCTTTTTTGTTCGCTCGCTTTTTGCTTTTGCAATTTCTTCACGCTCCTCGGCCTCTCGAGCAGCTTTTTCTTTAGCTTCAATTTGAGCTTTTGACAGCTTTCGCTGACCAACATTTTGTTTCTTTGCTTTTCTGTTTGCCATGATGATATAACCGCCTTAAAGGTTCCTAGAAAAAACAAAACTCAACGAAAAACTAGACTGGCTCAGTGAGCTTTGCTCGCGTAGAACGCACTTTATCGAACAAATCATCATAGTCAACGTCCTGCGTAAATTCTCCGTTCTCATAGAGGATTTTTCCCCCAACCATCGTGAGCATGATGTCGGAAGCCGAACAAGAATTTATGACCGCTGATATTGGATTAAGCTCAATAATCTGAAGCGATTGGGTCAAGTCTACAGCTGTAATGTCTGCCAATTTACCTGGCTCTAAAGTGCCAATTTTGTCATCCATGTGCAAAACTTTAGCACCGCCAAGAGTTCCCATTCTAAGAACAGTCGAAGATCTTAAGAAGTTGTGAACATCGTTTGCTCTGTGAAGAAGAAGGGCAATTCTCATTTCACGAAGCATTCCACTTGCCTCAGACGCAGCAGGAGTGTCAGATCCAAATCCCACCGGAATACCAAGTTGCAAAAATTCGGAAACAGGCGCATGGCCCATTCCAAGTTGAGCTTCACTTCCAGGACATGATGCAATGCCAACACCGTGCGATTTGAGTGTGCGAACATCATCATCGTTGACATGAATTGCATGCACGACACTCACATTGTCAGCGTCGAATGCTCGCCAATTTTTAACATATTCTACAGGACGAACACCAAAAGGAAGCCATGGTGGCGTCTCGACATAGCCTAAACGAACATAATGTTTTTCCGACGATTTAAAGATTGAAGTTCCACGCTCAACGAACTCAAGCTCCTCTACAGAACCCCCAAGACGAAGCTGCAAAGGCAAGTTTTCTTTAGCAGCAAGTTCTGAAGCCTTCGCGTAAACAAGAGGGTGCGTTTCAAAAACAGTAGCAGGAGTGATTCCAACCTGCACAAGGTCGGAATTCGCTTTGTCTTGCCAAGCGTGAATGTCACGAGTAACGTGTTCCATGACAGAATCAACGCGATCTTTGTCAGGAGAGCAAACGTCACGATAAACAACTGCACGAAGGCCTGAATCGTTAACGGCATTAATTGTGCCATCTGTGGAAGCCATGTCAGCAACTGTTGTTGTGCCTGAACGAATAGCCTCAAGGCATCCAATGTGCGCTGAATCATATTTATCGCGCTTTGACATCTTAGAGGAATAGTTCATGTATTTCAACAGCCATGAAGTATATGGTTCATCGGCAACTGTGCCTCTGAGAAGTGTGCGCTCAAGACGTGTGTGAAGGTTCACAAAACCAGGCATGATTGCAGCCTGGCCCAAGTCTTTCACTTCTTCGTTTGGATAATGCTTGATGAGATTAGTGGTGTAGTCAACCTCAACAATTTTGTCACCACGGACCAGAACGCCTGCATCCTCGATTGGTTTTTGAGAGATTGGAAACACATATTTAGCAGTTAAAATCATGTCCTTTATTCTAGCATTAGTAATTGTTCGCGCAATAGTTTTGCAGGGGAATTAAAAAAAACCGAATGACTAAATAGTGAGTCGTTATGCGCAATTTGGCATCTCAGTTAAATTTCTTTAAATAATTTCTAATACTCTTCTGACTATTTCATCGACTGGCGCCAGATGACCAATTCCTGTGACTCCACACGCAAGTCTAGCTACAACTGGCTCAATGATTTCATACCCTCGGTTTTTCAAAGTTTCAAGATTGTGTTGTGTGGCTTCGTTTAAATACATGTGAGTATTCATCGCCGGTGCAATAATTTTTTTGCAATCAGCAGCAAGTGCACATGCGCAAACTGCATCATCGGCCATACCACAAGCGAGCTTGGCAATTGTGTTTGCAGTAGCAGGTGCAATCAAATATGCGCAAGCTCGCGCGGGATAATAGACGTGTGGCGTGGGACTTGTGCTGTCATCAAAAATGTCTATGAGCACGTCTTTTCCTGACCTGCATCTCAAACTTGCAACATTAATAAACTTTAGTGCTGCTGGGGTGGACGCTACTTTTACGCTGAAACCTTTGTTTTTAAGGAGCGTGACAATCTCACAAGCGCTGTGGGCTGACGCCGAGCCACAAACTCCCAGCAAAATTTCTCTTCTTTCACTCATTGCTTCACCAAACCAGAATCGGGCTACCTAGCAATCAAAAAAGCTGCATAATCTCTAGCTAATCTTGAGAATGCAAAGCCGTTTTCCTGCTCTACCAAATTTACCCAATTGTCTTTCCAAATGCTATCGCCATAAAGTGCACCGATGTAGGCTCCAACCAATGAAGCGCAAGCACACGTTTCGTCACCTACGTTCACTGCGTCCACCAAAGCAGCCATTGGGTCATCTTTATGTGCAAGCAAAAGCCCAAGCGCTAAAGGAACAGTTTCTGTAACTTCTGGTCCACAACCAATGATGTCTCGCAACTCTTTTCTTGCTATTAATCTGTCTCTTTTTAGCGATTCGCGACAAGAATAAACTGTTTTTCTTGCAAGACACAAGCGTTTGTGCATTGATGGACCAGGGTAATCCCAGATGTCGTTGAGTAATTCTGCGCGCTTTTCTCCAATTAAAGCGCCATCAATAGCACTGTCGAAACATTGCTCAATGCTATTATTTCTCAAAGCGGCGCTCATTGACAAAGCAACAGAAACCACAGCCGAAATGCTTAAATTATCATCGTGTGAAGAAAGTGCAATTTCAACAGCGTCGGCAACAATCTGACTAACGCTCATGTTCTCAAGCTCACCAAGGCCGGCGACCCAAGCTTTTATAGATCCGTTTGAAGACAATGCATAATAGTGGCCTTTGTAGATTTTTGAGCCCAGTTTTCCAGCAAATGCCCATGGATCAGTGTTGTTTTTATCTTTTATCTGCTCAATTACTGGGCGAGTTGTCATGCCAGCAAATTTGGAATAATCGGTGTCAGCCCATTCTGAAAGAGATTGCAGGGCAACCTCTTTTGACAATTCATCGTTTTCGATTATTGAACTCATCAAAAAGTAAGGAATGGAAAAAGCATCTGTTACCTGACCAATTCTTCTTCCTGCTGAAAAACACTTGTCAGACGGAATTTCAAAATCTGTAACGTCATGTCCATATGCTTGAACAATTGCGCTTTCTGAAAGCCCGTCAGTGGCTGCGGCTAAGGCGTCGCCAATAGCAGAGCCAGAGACAATATCAAAAATTATTTTTTCAATGGCAGAAGTGTCATTGTTGTTTTTGTTATTTATTTTTCCCATGTTATTGCTCCAAGTCAACGCTAATCTCTAGGCCTGTTCAAAATTTTTCTCAACAGTTTGAGTTATATCTTTTGCTAACCCAACTATGTCTAGACCGTTTACGTTTTCCATCGTGTCAATCATTTCAGTAGTAAAAGTGCTCACACCACTGTATGTTCCAGCCAACGCACCAGCTATAGTGCCAACAGTGTCTGTGTCATATCCAGCATTAATAGTTTCTACAATGGTCGGCAAACCAAGGCCACGGCAAGCAATGAAAAAGCCAAACGCCGAAGGCACAGCTTCGCTGATGTGAAGACCTGTTCCAATAGTGTCGGCAATGTCAATGATGACATCGTCTAATGGCTTGTTTGAATAGGCAAGTTCAATTGCTAGTTCAATGCGTTTATAAACGCTAGGACCAGCCGATTCGCCATATTTATCAATGCCAATTTCTTCGCCTTTTTTTGCACCATAAAGACCAGAATTAACGACATCTACTAAATCGGAAGTTTCCTCGCACGCCTTTGACACAGCTGCGCTAATCGCACATGCCCCAGACAAGGCAAGAGAATTTTTGTGTGTTACTTCAGCAACAATAACAGCATCTGTTATCGCTTTGTCAACATTTCCTGCATTAATGAGTCCGATTGGAGCAATTCTCATCGCGGAACCATTTGTCGCCTGACGATTAAGGTTCTTGATTGAATTGCTCTCTGGAATTGACTCACCAGCAAACCTGCGAATTGCCAAACGTGTTGTTGGACCTGCAAATCTGTCGAAGAATTCATGATGCGTGGACCACTCTACAAGTGCTTTTTTAACGCACTCTTCCTCAACTATTCCCCCGTTGTCAATGACAGCACGCGCAACGAAATAGGCAGAAGAAAAGTCATCAGTAAAACCTCCTGGCTCATTGCCTGCCCCAAACGTGTCCGTCGGCGGTTTTTCTAAACAAGTGACCTTATGGCCGAATAATTCCAAAATGTTTTTTCGAGACCGGCCTTCGGTGGCAGCACCCATAGCATCTCCTGCTGCACCCCCAACAAGACCCCCAAGAATCTTGTCATACAATTTTTCGTTCATAAAATCATTACCTTCTCTTTATGTGCAATGTCAATAAACACGTTTAAAAGAAGAAGGGAGATAGACTCACTCAAGCGAGACTAGCCTCCCTTCTAAGTTTTAAACCTCAATCAGTTGATTGTTGTCAAAAACATACAACAAGACTATTTCCAGTCTTCCATGTCGGCAACATTGTCGGCGCTAACAAGATTCATAGGAATGTAGTCAGTGACTGTTCCAACATTCTCGCCTTGTGAAGCACGAATCATAGCAATGGTGCAAGCTCTGCCACCAAGATATGGAGACATTGCTACAGTTGCATCAAGTTTGCCTGCTTTAATAGACTCTTTTGCTTCAGAGGTGAAGTCGTTGCCAACCACAACAACGTTGTCTTTCTTCCCAAGCTCATCAAGTGCCTTGATAACACCCATGGCCATGTCGTCATTGCCGCATGTGATGGCAACAATGTCAGGGTTTGCCTGCATGATTGATTTTGTTGCATCATATGCCTTTTGTTGATCAAAGTCGCACTGCTGAACAGCAACAACTTTCATGCCTGCTTTTTCCATTGCGTTTTTAGCACCATCACGACGTCCATCACTGTTAGTTGCACCTTCTGTGCCTGCGATAATTGCAGCGTTGCCCTTGTTATTACATTTCTTTGCAGCAAATTCGCCAGCCATTGTTCCTTGTTTCATGAAGTCCATCTGCATGGTGCCATCAACAGAAGCATTAGCAGCCTTCATAGCATCTTCGTTTTGAAGTGTGCCATTAAGAATAACTTTCACACCAGCTTTGTTGGCATCAGCAATTCCGTTTACAAGGTTGTTCTCTGAAAGTGGAGACACAGCAAGAGCTTTGTATTTCTTTGAAACCATGGTTTGCATAATGTCGAGCTGACCAGTGTAGTCGGTGTCTTTATCGGTAGCCTGAACGTCAAGAGTTACACCAAATTCTTTAGCTGCGTCCACTGCACCATCTTTTTCTGTCTGCCAGAATTCATTTCCAAGAGAAGAAAGTATGAGGCCATATGTGTCGGAACTGTTGCCCTTAACGTCAGAAGCCTTCATCTTTTCATCAAGATTTGCTCTTGCTTTATTAAATTCAGTCTGTTCTGTTGTGTTTTCTTTTGCCTGGTTTCCACTAGCTTTAGTGTCTGAACTGCTGCTTGAACAGCCTGCCATGAACAATGAGCAGCATAAAAGCAATGCTGCAAGAATTGCCACTATAGATGTTTTCTTTGTTAAACTCACTTTTACTTCCTCCCTAATCAAAACAAAACGCGCATTTTGGATAATTCTTCAAAAATTCAGAATATGTTTTTCCGCTCAACTGCATACCACAAGTGAAAAAGCTAATGTGATTCTTGAAATTTCAAAACATCATCAACAGATGGGGCAGAACGGGCACCTAGTTTCGCGCAACAGATGGCTGCAGATCCATTGCCAAACGCAAGGCAGTCTTGCTTTGACATGTTTGCCGAATAAAAGGAATATATGAGCCCTCCGAGGAAGGCATCGCCCGCACCAGTAGTGTCGACGACATTATCTAATTTATAGGCAGGAGCACGCAAAACTCCCTCATCGCAAGCCCACATTGCACCTTTCGAGCCGAGCGTGCAAATCACTCCATCGCTTGGCTGGTATTTCTCATATATGTGCCTTACGACATCTTCTGTTACAACATGTTCATCCTCTTTTAAGATGGATCGCAAATGTGCATTACCGCCTATGATTACATCGGCAATTGAGAGAGCCTCTTCCATCTCTTCCCTGGTAGTTTTACAAAGCTCCAAAAAATCAAGCGTCGACTGTATGTTAAGCACAACTTTTTTGCCAATTTCATGCGCTTTGATGGCCAAAGGAAGCGAAATAAAGCTTGAGAACATGTCGGTGAAATAAACATCTTTATCATTAAGAATGTCTGCTGGAATTTGCGAAATTTTAAAACCCTCTTTGCACGTGCCAAAATTTGCAAAAATCGTGTGTTCGCCGTTATCAGTCGTAATAACAAATGTGTGCATTGTAACACCACCGGGCTTTACCTGCATATAGTCGGCATTTACACCGTCATCATGCAAAGACTGAATAAAGTCTTTACCCATTTGATCGTCTCCCACAATGCCAACTTGATAGCCACAAACGCCATAGCCACATGCAGAAACAGTGACATTAGCGGAGCTTCCACCTGGCTTACGAGTTTCGTTATATATCAACGCAAATCCATCGGGCGCAGGCAATCCTGAGGCCTGGAATAAAACATCAATCGCAATCGAACCTGATGTGAGCATTTTCATAATTTAAACTTCGCTCCTCTTTCTAATCTCTTTATTTGACACAAGCACTGAGGCTAAAATGATGATGCCTGTAATAATTTCTTGATAGTGAGTTGAAACTCCCATCAATGTAAGTCCAACTTTAATGATTGTCAAAATGAGACATGCAATGCAAGGGCCAGCGATTGTTCCTCGACCTCCATCGAGACCAATACCACCCAAGATTACCGCAGCGATCGCGTCCATTTCGTAGCCTTGTCCTGCTAGCGGTTGCGCTGAATCAAGACGAGCCATAACAATAATGCCCGCAATCGCAGAAAGCACACCAGATAAAACAAAAACAGCAATCTTGTGGCGCGAAGATTTTACTCCAGACCTGTTCAAAGCAACTTCATTGGCACCAAGAAACATTGTGTAGACACCAAATTTAGTTTTTCTCATTACAACATCAGAGACAACAGCCGCAATAATAGCGAGCAAGATTGGCATGTTTAAAAGTCCGCTATAACCAACATCGCCTGCGCCGATAAATGAGAACAACGAGCCAAAACCATAATTAGACTTGCCGTTCATAATTAACAAAATTACCCCACGTAAAGAAGTTGTCGTACACAAAGTGACTATAAAAGAATTGATTTTGAAACGTGAGACAAGCCATCCATTAAACAGACCAATCAAAGCACCTGTAATAATTCCAACTACCAAGCAAATTGGAGCGCCAATGCCTGCTGCAAGCATTTCCGACATGACCATGCCAACAAAACCAATAACAACGCCGACCGAAAGATCAATCTCGCCAGCCGCAATAACAAAAGCCATGCCAATGGTTAAGAAAATGTAGAGTGAACTTTGGTTGAGCACATTTTTAAAGGTAGCCCCTGTCAAGAAATATGGCGACAAAAACGAGAAGATTACTATGATTGCAACCATGACAAGGAGCAAAAAGAGGTTATATGTTTGACGTGACCTTTTTACGCTAGCCCAATAGTTTTTAAGCATTTCCATGTTTATAGCTCCTGCTCAATTCTTTTAGCGCCATCTGCAGTTGTTAAGATCTCAAGCACATTCTTCATTGAGATGTCATAAATACTTTTCTCAACAAGAACGCTTCCGTGTCTCATAACAGCAAGTCTGTCAGCAAATTCAAAAACCTGTGACAAATTGTGGCAAATCAGAACAACAGTCATTCCTTTTTTCGCAAGAGACTTTATGAATTTCAATGTGTGGTCAGACTCAACAACACCCATTGCAGCTGTTGGTTCATCAAAAATAAGTATGTTTCCACCGTGATGGACCAAACGTGCAACAGCCACCCCTTGGCGTTGACCGCCGCTCAAATCTCCAACAATTGCATGAGTGTCAGGAATGTCAACTTCGAGTTCTTTAAGAAGCTTTTTGGATTGTTCGTGCATTTTTTTTGAATCAAGAAACCCGAATTTAGTGAGTTCAGTTCCAATAAAAATGTTTGAGGCAACATCCAGTGAGTTTCCAAGAGATAAATCTTGATAAACAGTCGAAATTCCCGCATTCAATGACTCGGTTACCGTGAGTGAATCATATTCCTTGCCATTGACTTTTATCAAACCAGAATCGGGCTTTAAAACTCCCGATAGAATCTTTATGAGTGTAGACTTCCCCGCACCGTTATCCCCAACAATCGCAAGCACCTCTCCAGGGAACGCTTGCAAATTTGCGTCTACAAGAGCTCTAACGTGATTAAAAGACTTGTGAATGCCCACCAAGTCGACCGTCGGATTAGACGGTTTCTTCGAATCGGAATTCATATATGCTTCTTTCTGCCCAATACACAGAATCTCTTTGGGCAATTTACTCCTATTAAAATGCGCAGAGCTAAAAAAGAAACAACTTCAGGGCAAGCGCCCACATCTCTTTTGCAGGAATATACTGCAAGTGCAGAACAAATTTTGCAGTTTAACCTTGTTCATATATATTTTATGACTGTTAAGAAATGCGGTCAAACTTTCCGGCAAACGGACGAGGTGTATTCCAAACGAATAGCACATGCGCAAACTGCATCATCGGCCATACCACAAGCGAGCTTGGCAATTGTGTTTCCAGTAGCAGGTGCAATCAAATAAGGCGCAAGCTCGCGCGGGATAATAGACGTGTGGCGTGGCACTCATTCCTTGTTGTATGATTGCTTCATAATTCTGTCGCTACTTTGCTGAGTTTTGTTCGTGCGAAACAAAATATAATGTTGTTGATGGGTCGCAACAAAACTCTCGACATACTAAAAATTGTATCTTTTGCAGGCGTAGTCTATCTTCACATGGCAACGCCAACAACGAGCATCGAGTGGCTGTTTAATTGCTTGTCAAGAATTGGAGTTCCCATCTTTTTTGCGGTCTCGGGGTTCTTTTCCTACAATTCAAACGCGAAGAAAATCTTAAAAAGACTGAAAAAAATATTAGTACTGTTTGCAGTCTCTCTTTGTTTTTATTTGCTCATCTCAATCCTCAACATTTGGGGCGGATCCGATGCATTCTTCGCAAACTTAAATAGTAAAAGCACCTACATTAATTTCATTCTTTTCAATCAAACTGGAGCTGTTGGCCACTTGTGGTTTTTGCCAGCACTCGTCTATGTTTATGCAATAGTTCTTGTGACGAAGAAACTCAAGATTTCGAACAAGGCGTTTTATGCGATTTCAATTTTGCTTTTTGCATTCATGTTTATCACAAAAGAACTTCTTGGATTGTTTGAACCAGATGTCCCCTATTTCAGAACATGGCTCTTCATGGGAATCCCCTGTTTCTCACTAGGTCTTTTTGTTCGGGAAAACGAGGAAAAGTTTAAAAAGAAGAAAACGCCAGGTTTAACAATCGGCTCGCTCGTTGCCGCGCTTCTATCTTACGGAGAATGTCTGCTGTTTGGCTGGCAGGAAATCTATGCGTCGACATATGTCCTTGTGTTTTGTTTGTTCGTGCTTGCAATAAAATATCCAGCGTCTCAAACCGACAACCCATCAGCGCAAAAACTTTTTGCAGCTGCTGCAAAAATTGGAAACCAACCAATAATGATTGCATATGTCATTCATCTCGCCGTTAGGGACTGGGTCATGGCATGCATGGGAAGAAGCATTGCAACTGCAAGCGAATGCGCCCAGTCTTTAATTACATCGCCTCGTTTGGAGCTCTGGTTTTTAACCCTGGTCGTCTCGATATTACTTGGTGTTGTTTCAAGCGCACTAATCAAATCTCTCAGAAAGAACGAATGTGAGAACCAACAGGGAAGCCTAAACGACTATCCAGCGGAAAAAAATTCAGCAGAATTATACTCAGCTAAAAACACAAGTCGTTATTCTCACGAGGTTGCAACCTGCAAGCGTTGCTTCACTCTAAGGTTAATTATTTGCACGTTAGCTTTGTCGGCATATGTCTCAATAGTTTTTGTGCTTGGTTATCAACTAGACACAAATTCAGCAGTTGAGTGGCGACTTTTAACCGTTGCTAAAATCATTTCCGCCATGATTTTAGTTTCTCCAATTTGTTTGTTTGTCCTAAAACCAAAAAAGCATGTTATTGAAGGATGGGCAGAAAACTCAAATGTCAAACACGCTTTTAAGGACAATGAAAGTACAGAGCGCAAAGCAAATAGCGAGCATTTCGCTCCAAGCGAAACTGTAAAGGGAAGACACTCAAGCAATTACAAGTCAACAAAAGAGATTGCAAAAGGCAAAAACGGATGCTTGAAACCAACCAGAAGATTGAAGATAATCACAGTTTTTATTCTTGCAGTTCCTCAATTCATGATGTTCTTAATCATGTTTCCTGGACTTTATGCCTACGACGGCGGGAACCACGTGTTACAGTTCTTGAATTCCATCGTGCCTTTGAGAACACAATATTCAGTTCTGTATTCCGCGTTGCTTGGCACTTGCATAAACATTGGAAAATCCGTTGCCTCAACTGGTCTTGGACTTTCAATTGCAATGATAATTCAAGCGTCTTTCAGCATTTATGCACTGTATAAGTTGTGCATTTTCGTTCTGGACAGATCAAAAAGTTTTGTCTTTTTCGTTGCAACACTTTTGTTCTCTGCGTTGTTCCCCTTTGCATTAATCACACGCATTTCAACTTGTCAAGATGTGCTCTTTGGCACTTTCTTTTTGCTAGCACTAATTGAGCTAACCAAGCTTGGGAGCAAAATCACCAATAATGAGACTATAACTGCCAAAAACATGCTTCCACTTTGTGTCTGGTGCGTACTCATGATGCTGATGCGAAACAACGGAGCATATGCATTTCTGGTCATGATTGTGTTGGCAATTCCCTATCTTGTGAGGCACAAACAGAAAAAACTGCTTGCTGCAGGGTTAATTTCAATTGCGGCCTTCTATGCGATATCAGGGCCATTCTTCTCAGCACTTGGGGTTTCAGGCTCAAAAGTGACGATTCGTGAGATGTCATCAATCCCGTCTCAGCAAATGGCCAGGGCTCTTGAAGAACACCCTGAGCGCTTTAATGATGACGAAATTTTAATCTATATACAGGCCTACAACACCGAAGCATATGGCTATGCACCAACTGATTGCTCATGGTATTGGGGGCAAAGTGAGATCTCTGATGTTGCAAAGGATAGGCTGAACCAAAACTATGTCAAAAACGATTTGGGAAAATATCTCAAGCTTTATGTGTCGATTGGCCTAAAATGCCCGAAATCATATGTTGATGCGTTTCTGATGAATTCACTTGGCTTTTGGTATCCAGCCAAAAACTACCCCGACCCTCGAATGTATCATCCCTATGTTGAATATCAAACATCAACAGGAACAAACATTAACCCCAACTACATTGACATTCCTCGCACTAGTCTGATCCCTGCCATTGACAACAAAATTGCAGAATGGTTCAAATCGACTAGCTGGAATGACATCCCAATCCTCTCAATTGGAGTTAAAAGCGGGTTTTATTTCATGCTTTTTGTCACTTGCATGATGGCGGCAATCTGTAGGAAAAGAGGAGACCTAACGCTTCCGATTCTCTTGACTTTAGGTTTGATTGTGACCTACTTTTTATCACCAGTGTGTTTGTTTAGATACATATATCCACTCGTAATCTCAATTCCACTGTTTTTTCTAGTTTTCACAAATAAATCTCACTAACTAGAATCTTGGTTTGAGCTCACAGGAAAATCATCTCAATTTTGCCCATAAAGACCGCAAAGGCAGTCAAATAAGGACCTCAGACTTTAAGATAGCGCCGCAAAGCGAGTCAGCTTAAATCCATCTAACTGATGGGCTGAACCACAAAAATCAACAAAGAAGAATAGAAAAAAATAGAATTAGCCACAAAACAAAGTTGCATTTTAATCTGGAAATGGTCGTTAATTTGCACACTTAGCTGTCGGCGCAAACCCCAGCATCAAGATGATGTTTAATCCATGAAATGGTTGCGACTTGCACAGAAAAAAAAGCACCCCGAAGGGTGCCAAGGGTGACTGATGCTCTTTAAACTTCGCAATGCAAATAATGACTAACCAATTTTTCGGCCCTTATACACCCACTAACCTTTAACTAAAGATCCTTAAATGCATGCGCCAGATGAAATTTATTGCAGGACAGTCCTAATAGCATTTTCGGTTGTAGATGAAATGACAGCCAAACCGCCAAAAACTTTAGCGTTTTTGATGCTAGCGCCAGAGCTCTTCATTAAATCATAGGCTCCTTGATTGAGACTCTCATCCAGCGAAGCAAGGAACATGACGCTTTTAGTTTTGCCAAGATTGTGTGAAGAGCCAAGGGCGTCATAGTAACCAAGTCCAGAACTAAAACCTGCACCTTCTAGCGACATTCCTTGAGCAACTGCATAGGTTACGAAAGCAATGTTTGTTTGATATGCGTCATCGCCAGCAATTCTTGAAGTAGCAATTCCAGATGATGTCAACGAATTTTCAACATCTTGGGGGACAGCAAAGAAGCCGCCAAGCACTGTGGCTTTTGCATGATGCGAAGCCTTTTCTGCCATCGGTGCATTATCACCATAGGGATTGACTAACAAGATGAAAGAATCATTTGCCATTGCATAGCTTCCAGCCCCGAGTGCGTCATGATAGCCCGCACCTGAAGCAACGAGAACTTCGTTTGCGTTCCAAGATCCACGTGTGTTTCCAAAATCATAAACCGCTCGGTTGGTTGCATATCCATCATCACCAAAGATTCGATCGCATGCACCATCTCTGTCATAGGCGCAAAGTTCACTTTCGATGCCATCAGAGATAGCAAATTTGCCCCCAAGCACTATGATGTCAAGAGTTCTAGAGCCACCGCCAGTTAGCTCATTTAGAGCCTCTAAAGATGTCGAATTAATAGCATCGTCGGAACCATTTACAAGCAAAACAGGATAGTCCAACATTCCCGAAAGAGCAGCAGCGCTCAATGAGTCAAGATAATGGCTTGTGCCACAAACTATGACACCGGTTGGCAAACCGTTGGTTTCGATGTCGTTTTTGATAGTGTCGAGATTTGTCCCATAACAATCATCACCTGAAAGTCTTGTGACATTAATAGGATTTCCAATTGGTTCGTCAACTTTTTCAATCAAAACCGTGTTGTCACCTTCAGTGAAGAGAGACCCCTGTGAAGCATCAGAATAAAGAACTTTTACTCTGTGATCACCCTTTTCTGGGTCAATGCCGACATTGTTCTCAAAGACTTTATATCCAAAAGATTTAACGCTTGCAGGAAGAGTGACTTCTGCCAAAAGACCCTCTTTAAAACAGCCATTTCCAATAGACTCAACACCTTCTTCGATGGTTAGGCTCTTTAATGTTTGTCCTTTGAATGTGCCTTCAAAAGCATTGTCATCGATAGTTTTGACATTTCCCGGAATCGTCAGCTCCGACAAGTGATGCAAATGAAACGCTTTTCTTCCGATGTGTGTGACATTTGATGGGATAGTAAGTTCTGTTAAACGAGCACCAGCAAAGGCAGTTTGCCCAATGTCGGTAATGCACTCAGGCAAAGTGATGTTTTCCATGCGAATGTTCATCGAAAGGAAGCCGTCAGGAATAATTGGCATTTGCTCGGAGAGACGAGCCTTCGTAATGTTGTTGTTAGAAAAACATCCATCGCCACAACTTGTGACAGAATCGGGAAGATAGATGTTAGTGAGCTTGTTCCCCTTAAAAGCAGTTGTTCCAATGGAGGTTAGCGTTTCTGGGAATTGAACTATCTCAAGATTGTTGTATCTAAAAGCGTTCTCGCCAATTGTTTGCAAGCTTGCTGGCAAAATAACCGACTTCAAGCCATTAGGACTAATTACATTTCCTTTGTCAGATGAACCAAATGAAATCTCGCTTTCAGGAACCCCGAAAACAGGATTTCCCACATCAACGACTGTTTGATTAACGTCGCTTAGCTTAGTCGGCGCAACGTAACCTGATATTTCCGTTATGACTGTTCCATCAGGGGAAACGTCTGGTAAAACAAGATTTAGGTTAGATTCACGTTTAACTTTTCCTGTCTCAGAGAAACCAGTAATGGCAGATCCGACATAGGTGAAGTCTTCAGATGACCAGCCTGTGAGGGTTAATTTATCGTAAACTGTTTCAAAATTTTTGCCTTTAGCAGGGAGGTTAGTTAGACCATCAACAATTTCCTTGCAGTTGGTGTGAAGGGCAACAGGATTTGAGGTTGTGTCTCCAAAAGCAAGTTCTGACAATTCTGAGACGGTGGATGGCAACTCAGCCTTTGTGGCCATGAGTCCACCAAAAGCATTGTCAGCAACTGTCATCAATCCTTCGTTTAAAGAAAGCGAGCTAATGTAATCGCTTGCTGGGCTTGGATTGTAAAAAGCATTCCTTTCAATAACGTGCACATTTCCAGGAATAACGAGTTCTTTAAAAGCATTGTTCTCAAATGCGCTTTCAGGAATTGTGCTCAAAGTAGAAGGGATGTTTAGGGTTGTTAAGTTGTTGTCAGCAAAAGAAGATTTGCCAATCGAAACAAGCTCGTCTGGCAACACCATGCTATCAAGTCTGCAACCTGCAAAAGCCTCATCTCCAATCTCGATTTTTCCAGTTCCCCTTCCAAATGAAACTGACGTAAACTCTTGTCCTTTAAATGCAGCTGCGCCAATTCCCTGCACTGTTGCACCTGTTGTGTCAGAAGAAGGAATGACTAGATTTTTATGAGAGCTTGCTTTAGTTTGTCCTGATTCGCTCAAGCCAGTAACCACACGAATTGAATCTCCGCCAGAAGAAACAACGTTGTCATAGGTAAAGTCGCTTGCAACCCACAAGTTGTTCGTGTCTAAAATAATTTCGTGATATTCAGACGTCGGGAATTTCGTTTTATCTGTCGCCTGAACCTCTTTAGACACATAGACTTTAGTTACAACAGCATGTGTGCTATCTGAATATTGCTTAATGAAAGTTTTAGCTTTTAACTCTTCAACTGTCGTTGGGAGATGAACTTCTTTGATGACTTTGTTTCTGAACGCATAATCACCAATCGACACAAGTCCCTCTTCAAGAGTCAACTTGCACTCATCGCTTAAATAGTTCTTAGTGGAAAAAGCATACTTGCCAATTGATTTAACACTTTTCGGAATGTTGATTTCATGAAAGTTATTCCCAGCAAAAGCATTTTGCCCAATAGATGTAATTGACTCAGGGATTTTTATGCTTGTCAGGTTCGTCATGTAATTAACACCGTCACTACAGCCAAAAGCCCCACCTGGGATTTCTGTCAAACTATTTGACAAATCGATTTTCTCAAGAGTCGGGTTAGTAGCAAAACAACCTGCGCCAATTGATTTAACTGAATCAGGCAAGATTATGCTTGAGAGATTGTTCTGCTGAAAAGCAGCAAGTCCAATCGTCTCAACGTCGTTGCTAATCACAGCATCTATTAACCCAGCGCATCTAAAGGCGTTTTCACCAATAGTTTTGCAAAGTGATGGAAAAGTGACTGACCTTAGTTTTTCATCAGCAGTTGCAAAAACTCCACCTTCAAATTCTGAATTATTAGTTGTTCCAGCAATTTCTACAACAAATCTTCCACGCGAGTCAACGTCGGGGAATGCAAGGTCAGGATTAACCTTTCTTTTTGCAATTCCACTTTCGCTTAAACCAGTGATTTTGACACGATAGTTCTCTGTGTCTTCATAGGTGAAATCTTGCGAGAGCCACTGAACGTCAGATTTGTAGGCTCCAATTTCAGAAATCAGCTTTTGACACCATGAGTGTTGGCTTTCTGTTGCTCTGTCGGTGGTGTGGATTCTGTCTAGGTTTTGCAAATTCAAATTGTCGGTGTACATGTAGACAACGCCGCCGCCATTTTTAATGCTGGAATTAGTGCAAGCATCTGAAATTGCCTCTAGTCCTGGGTTTAAAACAAATGCGGTCTTATTCACAACAGCGGTGAAATCAGGAAGTCTCAAACTTTTAATGTTGTTCGAACCGAACGCACTTCCATGGATTTCAAGTTGAAAATCTGTGGTTGTAGGGAACACGACCTCAGAGATCTGGTTTCTCGCAAAAGCCTGATTTTCTATCCACCAAATTGTGCGAGGGAGCTTTACAGTCTCCAACTTATTCATGAAAAAAGAATTTGGCATGCAAGCGATGACACCTTCTGGCAAATTCACTTCAGTTAAATTGTTTTTTGAAAAAGCCCCTTCTAGAATTACAAAATTGCCACGCCTTGAAACATATTTAGTTGTCTCATCAACATAATCAGTCTTCATTCCAGTTGGGAACTCAACAGATGTGAGACCTTTTTCTCTAAAAGCTGAAGGTCCAACCCCAATCAAAACGTTTCCTTCTGTGTCGGTTCGTGGAATGACAATGTCGGTGTTGCCATCGGCTAACTTTTGAGCGCCTGACTCAGAAAAACCACTAACGACTATTCCTTTTAAGTAGAATTGCCTAGAATAGTCGCATCCATAGAGCTTTACTCCCTCTGGGTATAGTGGTTCGCCCCCAGTTGAACTCGTTACTGTTTGTACATCTGCATAGGTAAAATCATCTGAAGTCCACGCAGTGCCAGAAACAGAAACACCATCAGCCACGTTTGATTCTTCTGCAATTGCGCAAGAAGGAAACAATGCAACAAATCCAAGAACAAACATTGCGACGACGAAGGCAACTGACACCTTTAATTTATTAGTTGTCAACATACTTCTCCTTAATGAACGAATGCACCAAATTGTAGAAAAACTATGAATCAGGCAGAAAAAATGAAGCACTTTTGTGATTATGCAGTAAGATATACAGACGGTTGCAGTGGTCCACTGTAGTCGAAATATCATAACACATCACCGTGTCTGCCTGCACAGAGCATGGTTCTGCTTCCCAATAACACCACTATATAATCATTTTCTTAAGGAGAATTTTGCGCAAAAACGCAATTATAAAAACTACGGCAAAAACACAGCTTGATAAAGTGACACTGTTTGTCACGCTCGTTCTCGCATTCTCATTGCCAATTGTGCAAATCAACGTCCAAGCATTCGGAAAAAATCCAGAAAAAAAGAACAACGCAAACATAGAAACTATTTCAAAAAAAGCACTGTTGGGACAATCAGACTTGCTTGACTTAATTGAAGAAGAAGCTGATGCTGTTCCAGAACCAGCTAAGGAAGAGATTGAAGCAGAAGAAGAGGAAGACTCCGAAGATGAAAAGGCCGACTCAGAAGACGATTCTAGAGACGGCACTCAAAGCAAGAATAGTTCAACTAAGAATAATAACCCAGCAACAAGCAGTACAAACACGAACAGTGGCAACCCAAGTGGCGGCAGCACCGCAAAACCCCCATCGGGACACTGGGAGCAAGTGCTAGTGACTCCAGAAAGAGTGGTAAACAATCTAGTAGCCGTGGTTTGCATGTGTGGCGCTCAATTTCCAAATGAAGCTGCCTGGCAAGCGCACCGGCCACAACCTTGAAATGGCCTACATAAGCAGTACACGCCAATCTATGATCAAGTCGTGATACCTGCTGAATACACTCAGGTCTGGGTGGAAGATTAAAAACTAAACGAAATGATTACTCATCAACAATCATGCCCTTGTGGCGGTCTTTGTAGACCTTTCTTCCAAGCATGATTGCAACGAATAAAGCACAGGTTGTGAGAATTGCATACATTGCATAAACAACGCCTGATGTGAGCATGTCGCCAAGGTAGGAATAAACAAGCGTTGCAGGCAACTGACCAATTCCAGTCGCCAAAAAGAAGCCCCAAAAATTCATTCCTGTGAGTCCGGCTGCATAGCTAACGAAATCAAAGGAAACAAAAGGAAGAAGACGGCAAACTAGAATCGCATTTTTGCCATATTTCTCAAAGAATTTGTCGATTGAAGCAAGCATTCCTTTGCTCATAAAATTCATAACGGCGTCTCGCCCGAGAAATCTTGCGATGTAAAAACAAATAACAGAAGCAACCATTGCGCTCGACCAGGAAATGAGTGCGCCCCACACCCATCCGAACACAGCTGCATTTGCAAATGTAATGAGAAAAGCAGGTATTGGCGCTGCAAGACTTTGAAAAATCATCAACAGGAATGTAACAACAACAGCATATGCCCCATAGCTTCTGATGTATTCTGTGAGGCCACCAAAATCGCCTGAAGCATAGGAAGCAAGTTTTGTTAGTTCTTCTCTGATGGAAGGCACGCAAGAACAAATTAGGATGCCCGCAAAGAGAACGATAAATGTTATCATCTTTACTGTTTGGGCATACCTAACTCTTTTGCGTTCATCTTCATCATCGAACTTTTGTTCTGGAGCAGGAGAAATAAAATTCCATGCGCAAACCGCGACAACTCCAATGCCTGCAATAGAAAACAACACTTGAGTGACAAAAGGAACAAGCGCCTCAGAAAATCCAAAAGCCTCTTGCAAAGCAACGGCAGGACGAGTGAAAAGCCCAAGTGTTGGCCCCATCCATGCGACAGCGCAAGAAACGAGCACCATTGCAGCAAAACACGTTCCTTTCCAGCCAATGCCCCTCTCACTTCCTCTCATTGCAAAAGCAAAAATAGCAAACAATAAAACGACAATTGGAATGAACAAAAGGCCAGCTTTGTGGTTGGTTGTCGAATACATCGCATAGGACGCCGCAAGTGCCCCCAACAATCCGACAACCAAAAAGCTAATGTATTTCATCGCTTTATCCACAAAACTGCCTTTCTACTTAAATCTAGTTTTTATCCAAACAATAAATTACAAAGATTTCAAAGCGTCTTCGAACGATTTTGTCATGACCGCTTCTCCACCGAAGATTCTCGATGAACCAATGGTTTCATCGCTATTCTTAATAACTTCATATGCAGGCTGATTCAGAGAGTCATCTTTAGAAATCAAGAACATGACGCTGTTTGACTTGCCCAAAATGTGGGAAGAACCAAGAGCATCGTAATATCCAAGACCTGAGCTGAATCCTGCCTTGTCAAGCTTCATTCCGTTAGCTATTGCATACTTAACAAACTCAACATTTGTTTTATAGGCATCGTCTCCAGCAATTCGGCTAGTCGCAACACCTGCTGCTTCAATGGCTTGCTGAGTTTCATCTGAAACCGCAAACTTTCCGCCAAGGATTGTAGCTTTAGCATGAGCTGCAGCCTTCTTCACCATTTCAGAATTGTCTCCAGCAGGGTTAGCAAGAAGAATGAAAGTGTTTTTGGAAGCAGCATAGCTGCCGGCACCCAAAGCGTCATGATAGCCAGCTCCAGACGCGATGAGAACTTCATCATTGTTCCAAGAACCGCGAGTTGCTCCGAAGTCATAAACTGCGCGATTTGTTGAATAACCATCGTCTCCAAAAATTCTCTCGCATTTGCCGTCATTGTCATAGCCATTTAGCTGAGACTCGATTCCTTCAGAAACAGCAAATTTACCACCAAGCAAAATGACATCAAGTTTGCCTGTGCCACCTGCAGTAATCTCAGTCAATGCCTGAAGTGAGGAGGCATTAATGGAATCATCTGTTCCATTTACAAGCAAAATTGGATAGTTGAGAAGACCAGAGAGAGCTGCTGCACTCAAAGAATCAAGATAGTGACCAGTGCCACAAACAATCACGCCACTTGGTGCGCCATTTTGTGCAATGTCTTCTTTGATTGTCTGAAGGTTTGTGCCATAGCAGTCATCACCTGACAATCTCACGACATTCTCAATGTTCTTTGGTGGCTTGTCATAAACAATCACATAGTTGTTGATAGTCATCGACGTTGTTTTGAAAGTTAGTTTGTCTCCATCTTGTGTGTGAGACAAAAGGTTTAGGCTTCCGTCTTTCTTAAGTTCATAGACCGCTTTAACTTTTTTGCCAGACTGAATTTGAGTCTCAACTGTGAAGTCACCAATCGCAAGCTTGCTGAGTTCGCCATTTCTGTACATGTTAACCATGTCAAGGTCGAGCACCTCATAGTCCTGGCCCTCCAACTCATCAACCTTTACATCACCCAAAATGCGATCGTTCAGCAGATAATTTCCGCTGCTGATGTTTGTCATAAAGTTCAAACCACTAACAGTTGTTTTTCCTGAGATGCTCGTTATCGGGCTGTCATTTTTATGAGCCTCGCTTTTGTCAATAACATCAAGCTCTAAAACATTCCCGCAAATGAAATGATTGTATGGGAAATATGGACGAATTAGTGGGTTTTCCTCGTGATTTTTAATTGTGACAGGGAATGAGTCAATAGTGTAATCGCTAGATTCGACAGTCACCATATATTGAATGTCTTCAATAAGGTTTACTTTTATTTGATTTTCAAGACGCCCATTCTCGTCATAAATCCACTCACCTGTTTGTGTGTCGTCTTCACTAACAAATTTAAATGTTAAATCACTGAAGTATTTCGAATAGTCGACATTGCCTTCTGCGTCCTTGTAGCCAATAGCAAAGAAAGCCTCATGTCTGCGAACATCGGGGCTCTCCCCAACTGTTGCTTTCTTTTTTACAGTGACTTGCTGAATTCGCTGGTCAGTTTTGTCGTCAATAGGATATGTTTCGACGCTGCTGTTATTGAGCGTGAAATACATATTCTTCATCTCATATTCATCATCTTGCAAATAAACGATGTAGTGATGATCCTTTTTGAGGGTTACTTGAGGAAGGAGTCCTGGCAGAGACTCAACTACCTGTTCAAACTCCTGTGTTGTCGCATCGAAGAAATTAAATTTGAGAGATTTGCTCACGCCACTTCCGTCTTCGTCTCTAATAGGAAGAGTTTGTAAAACAACATCGAGTGTGTTGTAGGTCGTGTCGAATGCATCTGGACGCTCGCCATCGTCGTAGCGATTGTCAACACCCTCTCCTTGAGATTTTCCACTGTTTGCGTTAGTGCTCTCGTCGCGTGTTGGTGCCTTTTTAATCAGAATCTTCTCGAGTGTTTGTTCTTCTCCATCAGCACCATCTTCTGCGCTCCACAAAAGAGGAAGTTTGCCTTCATAACGGCCAAACATCGAAAGCGTCCCCTCATTACCAACAACAGCAAAGGCTCCATACTTTTGGTTAGTGTAGAGAATTGTGGCTTGAGTCTCATAACCAGAAACGGTTTCAAATCCAGCAATTTTTCCGTCTTTAACCTCAAAAACCTTGTGTTCTAGCTTTGAAGTTATCGAATTTGGGATGTTGAAGTCGATAGTAAAGCCGTCTTCAACCACCTCACCATCGGTATATTCAACTGGAATGTCTGCAACTTTCACTGTCTGTCCTTTTGGAACACCACCAGCGTGGTCTTCCCAGCCAGGCTTTAATGAAAGTTTCACGGAGAATTCTTTTAAAGTGGTGCCGTAAGCGGAAACATCTTTCCCATTAACGCTCAGGATGCAAGAATCATCAAAGAAAGAACTCTGACGAGGTTGAACTTTAATTTTGAACTCATCAGAAGTCGTGTATTTGTTGTTATCCTTCAGTTTTAAAAGAACATTTTTATAGTTTAAGGATTGTGGAGTGGCGCTCAAAATTCCATTGCTAACTGAAATGTTGTCGGCAGCGATTGTATCGGTTGGCTGATCATTGTCGTCGAGCTCATAGGCAACAAAAGTCTGTGAACCAGAGAAATATTTTCCACTCTCATCAATAACACACGCGTTAAATGAATTGCAATCTGTTGGAGGATATTTTATTAAACCTGAAATAGCAGCTTGCAAATCAGACTCTGCCTTGTCAACCGCGTCTTGAGTAGCTTCGTTGTTTGCAACCACATCTTTTGCCGTAGCTAGATTAGAGCTAAAACTCTCAAATCCTTGAGCATAATCAGAGGCTTTGTAGGATGAAACGCTGTTGACAAGCTCACTTAGGGAGTCCTTGTAAACACCAGTTCTGGTTTCTACAACAATTTTTACTTCCGTGTCGAACGGAATTGGCGCCTCAGATGGCTTTGTGCTGTTCGCATCAAGGTTTACAAATTCAATGTCAGTAAAAGCAAAATCGTTAAAGTACTTCAAACGCGGAGTCGTCATTTTCTCGTCTTGTCCAAGATAGAGAGGTAAATTCCCGTCTCTTGAAAACTGACGCTGTTCATTCGAAATGCTAATGTTTTTTACATTGTAATTTGCATCTTTGGCTTTAATGAGTGAATACAACTTGGTTGTATACCAATAATCAGTGAGTTCTGCCGCCTCAGCAGCACTAATTTTGAGAACACCTTCTTTGTCAGTGTAGTAGTCCTTAAGAGCAGCGCCATATGCATTAGCACCTGGTTGTTTTGCGCCCTTGGCGGAACCAGATTTATAAAGTCCAAATCTCATGTTGGACACTGGCTTGCCATTTTCATCAACAACTTTTGCATTTAGTGTGAGCGGTCCAGAAACTGGAACATCAACCTTAACTTCTTTGCTTGCAAGCTTGAAGGCATATTTATAAACGGTGTTGCCATAACCAATAGCTTCTCCGTTTACTTTCTCGAAATATCCTGCACCATATTCAACTGCAACATCGAGTTTGATGGTGTCTTCAGTCTCGTAATTTTCATTTTCCTTTAATTTAACAACAGCACTTTTGTTGGAAAGATCAGCAGCCGTTAAACGAATAATGCCGTTCGTTGGAGTGATGTCATCTGCGAGCACATTTTCACTAGTCGAGCCGTCCGAATTCAATTCATATGCTGCAAACTTAACTTCATCTGAAAAAGTTTTTCCATCTGGCCCAAGAACGATAGCTTGGAATTCATCTTCAGTGGTTGGAGGATATTTAATCATGGCATCAATTGCCGATTGAAGATCAGCGCTTGCTTTATTTACGTCTTGTTGGGTTGCGGCGCCATTGTCATAAACGCCTTTTGCAACAGAAAGAACGGCTGACATATCATCAAATCCATAGCAGTAGTCAGATGAATTCAGTGTTGAAGCAGAATCAATGAGCTCTTTCAGGGCGTCTTTATAAACCCCTGTTCTTGGAGCCATAACAATTTTGACCTCTGTTTCAATAGAAGTTGGAGTGCTTGTTGTTGCTGTTGGTGTTGAATCGAGAGTAACAAAGTTCTCAGTGTCAATAGCAACATCGTTAAAATAACGAAGAACAGGAGATGTCGCTTTTTCACGCAATCCTAAATAAAGAGGAACATCGCCTGTGCCAGTTGCTTGCTTAAGTTCATTTTTCATTTCAATCGATTGAATTTGGTTGTTTGCATCAGATGACTTGAGTGCAACATACCTTGAAGACAATGAATCGAAGTAATAGGTGTAAACAAGATCTCCAAGTGACTTTGATTCAACAGTCAGAACTCCATCACTGTCAGTCACATATTCTTCCACCTTAGAACCGCTTGTTGATGCGCCAGGAGAAACAGCACCTTGCGCGCTACCAGTTTTATATGCTGCAAATTTCGCACCAACAACTGGGGTGCCAGATGTGTCAACAACCTGAGCTTTAAACTCAAGAGGTGTTGTCAACACCTGACTAGTTGAGTCCTCAGCAAAAGCTAGATTGGCCGGCAGAGCCATCAAAGCCAAACATAATGCTAAAAGACTCGATGTAAATTTTTTTAGCATCTAGAAACCCTTTCCATAAAATATCAACATTGAAAAGTTGCAGAAATGTCTTGCCATAACAGAATTATTTGACAAGCAGACGTTAGAGAACATGTGCAATTCGTTTTGCAGATAAACGAGTTCCCTCAAAGGCGCAAATGTTCAAAAATTAGACTTTTAAATTTTATCAAAGAAAATAAAGCTAAAAAATAATTAAGGACCCGACTAATCAGGTCCTTAAACAAAGAAGAAATGCTGAGACTTAAAACTACAGAATGCTGTTTACAAAGTCTTGTGTGATTACTGCTTCACCACCAAAAACAGTTCCATCAGTCAATTCCTCAGTGCTGTTGTAAAGCATGTCTATTGCAGGACGATTTAGCGAACTGTCTAGAGAAATCAAAAAAATCACACTCCTAGACTTTCCAAGGATGTGAGAAGAGCCAAGAGCATCGTAATAGCCAAGACCAGAGGAGAAACCAGCAGCGTTGAGGCTCATTCCATTTGCCAAAGCATATTTAACAAACTCAACATTTGTTTTGTAGGCATCATCCCCTGCAAGCCTGGCTGTTGTTAGACCAGCCGATTCTAGTCCGGCTTGAGTTTCGTTAGAAACCGCAAAAACACCACCAAGGATTGTGGCTCTAGAGTGATTTTTAGCCTTCGCAATCATTGAAGAGTTGTCACTGTGTGGGTTTGCAAGAAAAATGAAAGTATTCTTGGCTGCTGCATAGCCGCCAGCCCCCAAAGCATCATGATAACCCGCACCAGATGCGATCAAAACTTCATCTGAGTTCCAAGAACCACGGGTCAATCCAAAGTCATAGACAGCACGATTGGTTGAATACCCATCATCGCCGAAAATTCTCTCACAACTTCCGTCGCTGTCAAAAGCGCTCAACTGAGATTCCATCTCTTCAGAAATGGCAAACTTGCCACCAAGAACAATTAACTCAATTTTATTTGCGCCATCATTAGTGAGCATTTTGATTGCCGATAACGAAGTTTCATTCAAAACTGAGTCTGAACCATTGACAAGCAAAACGGGATAATCAAGAAGTCCAGAAAGTGCCGCGGCACTCAATGAGTCAAGATAGTGGCTTGTTCCACAAACAATTACTCCATTTGGTCTTCCATTATTGTCAACATCCTGACACAACGTGTCAAAATTTGTCCCATAGCAGTCATCGCCAGCAAGACGCGTCACTCTAAGACCAAGACTTGTTTTCCACTTTGGATACAATGACATGTTTTCGCTCACGACATCGTTATCAAAATTCCATTTATTTGTGAAATTGGGGTCAGTATACCAACCAGCAATTGGCGTTCCATCAGTCACCAGCTCAGGAGCCTCAATCTTAGAGCCATTCTCAACAATTAAAAATGGCCTATCAAGTCTTTGGGCGTGATCCTGATAGTTTTGTATTTGCACAAGTGAAGTTTTGACGACACGCAAATCAACAAGACCTGCATATTCCTTCGAAGAGTATGGGATACCATCGTGAGCTGCAACGATGTCATATTCAAGCACACCAGGATTATCTCCATCTTCACCCATGCCAATTGAAATTACTGAATCAGCTTTTAGCTTTGCGCTGCTCTCTGGTTCTCCAAGGCTGCTGTCAGTTGTTGAGATAGTCCAATATTCTGTCTCTCCTGATCCATTGATGAGCTCAGAAATGTCCTTGCTCAAAACTCCATTTTTGTCGGTTCTTGTTGTGAGAATAATCGAATCTTTGTTGTGTTGAACATTGTCTGCGTCAGGAACTAGCTTTAACGACACGCCTTCAACTGGGTTGCCTGCACCATCGGTAACTTTCAATTTCAGAATTGAACGATTAACAACATTTTTAACAACAACAGTTGCTTCACCAGAATAATCTTGCCCATTGATTTTGTCTACATAAACGCCACTAGTGTCGTTGCGTGCAAACTGAACCGTAGTTTCAGAAACTAACTCTCGTGCATTGTTCTTAATTGAAATTTGATAGGCAACGTCCACAATTTCTGTGTCGTCACACTCGCGCGCTGTCTCGCCATAGGCATCGGTCGTTGGAAGAGAAATGACTGGCTTTTGTAACTCGCCTTGTGCAGTGAGCTCAACTCCAACACCACGCACAGCGTTGCCGTCTTCATCCACAACCTTCAAATTCAAAATCTTGCTTTTAGCTGGCGCATCAGAGGTGTATTCAAAAACAACTGGTTTAGCAGAAAGAGTGCTCGTTGTGAACTTGACCGCATCTCCATTTTGAGTAAATGAATTTAATTTTAAAAGCGATCCATCATCATTCATTTCATAAACTGCTTTAACAGTTTTTCCGCTTGGTAGTTTTTGGGTGATTTTAAAATCGAGTCCCGCGACTTTAAAAGCTTCGCTTCGCGCAGTATTCTCAGCTTTAATCGAATAAACCCCATAGTCAACAAACCCATTTAGATTTTTATATTGCGAAGTAACATCCAAAGTGTGAAGAGATGGCCTTCTTCCCGATTGCTCATCGGTAAAGTCCATTCCCTCGACAGTTGTGTTTCCATCATCTGTAGAAATGCTATCGCAAGTGCTTCCTAGTTCAGACAAAGGAATTACATTAAAGTAAAGAACTTGTTGACAACATCTGTGGTCATATGTCGAAGCAACAGGCCAATATTCACTAAATTGTTCTGGATATTCGCTTTTGTCTTTATAGACAACAGGAAAAGGCTCTACACCTAAAGTTACGCCAGAAGGGCTCTTGTAGATTACCATGTAGTCAACATCTTCAAGCAAAGAAGCATAAATTGTGGTGCTTCCGCTTGAATAGGTTACAACCCTTCCTTCCACAGTCTCAAGAGTGCTGACGAACTCCACTTTTGGGTTAAACAAAGCGATATCATTGCCATCCCTTTTTAAATACCAAGAAAAAGTGTGTCGCCTCGCATCGTTTTCGTTGTCTAGTGCTTGTGAGCGTTTGCTCAATGTTACTTGGGTAACCTCTGGATAACTCCAAACTGTTGGAGAACTCAAAGATTCTTTTGTTAGAGTTTTAGTGCTCACAAGTTTTCCATCTTTAACCCAGACATAGGTTTTACCCTGCCATGCTTTATCCATTGGGAAAAAAATGTAGTTGTGATTTTTTAATAGTGACAGGTTAATCTTTCCATCAGCTGAAATGACCTCCGTCTCATTTGTTTGCGTTGTGGCGTTCCAAATTTGGAATTTGACTCCGTCTACTGCGTTTCCATCTACATCTTTGACGGGCATCACATAATTAAAGCGTTCGTTTTCAAACAAATCTTTTTCCTTGACGTGCTCCCCGTCACTTTCGACCCACGAAAGTGAGAAACCGTCATTGAGTACATCTGCATCATCGGCGCTCACAGCACCATCTTGTGCAAAAGCACAAACAGGAAAAGCCAGAAGGAACAACAAACAACAAAACAAAATGAGAGGAGGCCTCAAGCAAATGGATTTTTTTAGATCCGCCATGAAGCCTCCTTTGTAAAAAAACAGTAGATATTTCTACTTAACTACTAAATTATTTGATGCTTTCTTCGAATGCTTGTTTAACTTCATCGGAGATTACAGCACTTCCACCAAAGACACGACCGCTAGTGAAAGAAACCCCAGATTCTTTCAGCATGTCATAAACTGGTTGATTCAATGAATCATCAAGAGACACAAGGAACATAACACTGTTGGATTTGCCCAAAATGTGAGAAGAACCCAGTGCGTCATAATAACCAAGACCAGAAGAGAAGCCTGCTCCATCAAGAGACATTCCTTGAGCAACCGCATACTTCACAAATGTAGTGTTTGTTTGGTATGCATCTTCGCCTGCGAGACGAGTTGTTGCCACACCAGCATCCTCCAATTCAGACTGCACCTGGAATGGAACAGCGGCAAGGCCACCCAAAATTGTTGCCTGACCATGCCCTTTGGCCTTGTCAATCATTGGCGCATTGTCGCCATTTGGGTTCACAAGCAAAATGAATGCACGTTTTGACATCGCATAGCTGCCTGCACCGAGCGCGTCATGATAACCAGCGGCTGAAGCTACAAGAACTTCGTTAGCGTCCCAAGATCCACGTGTGGTGCCAAAGTCATAGACAGCGCGGTTAGTCGCATAACCGTCATCACCATAGATGCGTTCGCATTTTCCGTCAACATCATAGCCATTAAGCTGGCTTTCAATTGCGTCAGATACTGCGAATTTTCCACCCAGAACAATGACGTCAAGCTTGTTTGCTCCATTATTTGAAAGTTGAGACAAAGCTTCAAGTGAATTGCTGTTGATTGAATCGTCAGAACCGTTTACAAGCAAAATTGGATAGTTCAGAAGGCCTGAAAGTGCTGCTGCACTAAGCGAATCAAGATAATGTCCTGTTCCGCAAACAATAACACCATTTGGTGTGCCATTTTCTGCAACATCTTGTTTAATGGTTTCAAGGTTTGTGCCATAGCAGTCATCGCCTGCCATTCTGTAAACCTTCTCAGGAGCAGCTGGCATCTCATATACCCAAGAAATCACATCGCCTTCTTTGAGTTCAAGTTGCCCAGCGCCTTTATCAGAATATTCACCATTAACGAGAAGTGACCAGTATGCCCAATCCTTGCCAATTTTTTGAGTGCCAAGTTTCATGGAGCTGTCAAAAGGAGACGTGATGCTGTTAAGCCACCAGTTATCGGAGGTCTTAGTTGCATCAAAGCTAACTCCTTTAGCAGACAATGCCTGTTCAGTTAAATGAGAGGCCAAGTCACCTTCAGCTACTTTAAAGTCAGACTCGTCAACCCATGATTGTGCTTTTCCGTCAGCATCAATTCCGGTTACACTAAACTTTACGTTTAGTTCTTTAATCCAGCGAGCATAGAGCTCTACGTTACCTGTGCTCCCCTTTGAAATCTTTTCTACAGGATTGCCCCAGTCGCCAGACTCGCTGCCATCTTTGTCAAACCAGCCCACAAAAGAATATCCCTCTTTGCTTGCTGGCTGCAAGGCGATGTCTTCAGACTCTATTGTGTATTGAGAAGTGGTGTTTGGATTAACAGCACCGTCAACGTTTTTGTAGGAAATAGAATACTTTACAGGAATCCAGCGAGCGTAAAGTGTTAGCGTTCCCGTGTCAGGATCAGCCGAATCATCTACATGATAGAAATCATGGTCGTCGAAATCCCATTTATGGAGCGTCCCATAAACAGGGTCCTTTTCATTCCAGCAGCAGAAATAATAACCTTCTGCCGAAGGGTCTGCTGGCTTGGTGGCATATGCATGCTCTTGATCCTCAATGTAGACAATTTGATCTTCTGGTTGAGGTCCACCATGACCATTTAGGTCAAATTTGACCGTGAATTGCTCCCACTCATACCATGAGGCATAAAGGGTAATGTCACCAGTTACTGATGTTGAGAAGTCATATCTATTTTGGCCCTCAGGATCAGTAGTCCAGCGGATGAAATCATGTTTATCCCATGTTGGATTAGTTGACGGTGCAACTACAACTTGACCTTTTTCGACTTTCACTTCTTGTGAATCGTTATCGCCAAACTTTCCACCGTTGGCATTGAATGTAACAGTAACTTCGCTTGAAACCTTTTGCGTCTTGTGGAAATCGCTGTTTGCAATAAATGCACCATGGTCCTCAAGTTGAGCATCGTTAGTCACCCACAAAACCACTTTGCCATCAGAAGCTTTATTAGCTTCAAATGCGCTCTTATCAAGAGTTGTTACAGTGCTTGGAAGGTTAAGCTCAGTTAGCAAGGTGCCTTTGAATGCCTGTTTACCAATAGACTCCAGTCCCTCATGAAGGGTGAGTTTTTCAAGAGTTGCGCCTTGTTTAATTCTGAAAGCATATCTCTCAATCGTCTTGACTGAAGCTGGTATTTCTAGCTCTTTTAAACTGTTGTTTCCGAAAGCGGTATCACCAATAGTCTCAACTGTTGCTTTCCCCTCAAAGGTCAAAGAGCTAACAGGGGTACCATCAAACGCCATTCTTCCGATTGTTTTGACGTTCTCTGGAATAGAGAGATTTGTAATGCCCGTCATTGAAAAAGACGCCTGTGGGAGCTCAGTGATGCCTTTGCCGATTTTGAGAGTAGTGAGATTCTTCGAGGCTCTGAAAGCAGCATTTCCCAACGTTGTAACACTGTCAGGAAGATCTAGTGACTCTAACTTTGAAGATGCAAATGAATTAACTCCAATGCTCTTGAGAGTTGAAGGGAAAGAAATCGCTACACCTGCATAATTCGTAAAAGCAAAATCGCCAATTGATGTGATTCCTTCAGGAAGTGTCACATTAGAAGGATTAACCTGAGACGTTCCTGACCCAACACTGAAAATGCCAGTGTTTGCAGCGCCTTTTCCAATTGCAGTAATTGCTGTTCCGTCAGGAGAAGTTGATGGCACAACAACATTAGGATCGGTAGCCATCTTAGCTTTACCAGAGTCGCTGAGGCCTGTAACAGTAGCTCCATCATAGGTAAAATCGTTAGCATTCCAAGATTGGTCTGCTTTTAACTGGCACTTTAGACCACGCACCTGAGACCCATCATAAGGCAGATCTGTGCCGTTAACGCTAATAAAGTAGCCTGGCACCCATTGATTTAAAGATGGTGAGACTTTGATTTTGAATTCATCGTCTGAGGTCAAAGATTGTCCAGGTTTTACCTTAACAACAACATTTTTTTGATTTACAGTTGTGAGCTCTAAAGAAAGAATTCCGCCTGAAGCCATAATGTCGTCTGCAACCACAGTTTCAGTTACATTCCCATCATCGCCAAGTCCATAGGCTACAAACTTGATATCTCCGTTGTATGGTGTTCCATCTTCACCAAGCACGAGAATTTGAATTTTTGAGTCTGTAGAGCCAGGATATTGAACAAGACCTTCAACAGCTGCATTGAGATTCTCCGTAGCCTCATCGACTGCATCTTGTGTGGCTGATGAGTCAGCATCCACACTTTTAGCCGCATCTAGAGAAGTCTTAAGAGCGTCCCACCCTGAGAAATAATCGGTTTCTTCTAGAGCAGAAGCTTTTGATATTGCGGTTTGAAGATCGTCTTTATAAACGCCTGTTCTCTTTTCAACAACAATTTTTACTGTTGCATCAATTTGCTCAGGTGCAGCATTGTTATTGTTGCCATTAGAATCAAGGTTCACATATTGGAAATCATCAAATGCAAATCTATAGAAGAAGTCGGTTCTTGGGGTAGTTAATTTCTCTTTATAACCAAGATACAAAAGACCATCGCCTGTTTGAGTGTGCTTTTGCCCGATTGCGTTTGAAATGTCAATGCTGCTAACCACATTGTTTTTGTCTGCCGACTTAATAGCCGCATACTTAGCATTAGAGACAAAATACTGTAACTTGTCAAACGATTCTTGTGCGTTGACAGAAAGAACACCATCTGCATCAGTGGTGTAGGTTTTTAAGCTCGAACCAAAAACTGGTGAACCTGGCTCAGTAGCACCTGCAGATGAACCTGTCTTGTAGAGATTAAAGTTCATTCCGCTAACAGGATTGCCTTCAGAATCAACGACAAGGGCTTTTAGGTCGTAAGGACCAGAAACAGGGTCGGTCTTCTCATTTTGGACACCAAATGTGCCATCGCCATTCTCTTTTGGTTCAAAGCCTTCTGCACACATGTCAGCTGGAACAGCTGTTGAGAAAGAACCGCCCGCCACTGCAATTGAACGAGTGCCAGTTGCACCTTCTGTGCCTTGTTTATCTTCCTTTAAAATAGCTTGTTTGGCACCATTAAAAGTGCCGCCTGAAATGCGCAGATTTTGATCGACATTGGCGTAACGAGAAACAAGTCCATATGTGCCTTCAAAAGTGCCGCCTGAAATGTTGATGTTGCCAGAAGCAGCAGCATAAACAGGAGTGCAGAAGTAATACCACCAGTCACTATCTCCTGGTGTAGCCATTGACTTGTAATTGCCACCATAAATTGTGACATTAGCTGGGCTTGTTGTGTTGTTCTCTCCAACCGCAGCGAAATGAGAGGTAATGGAAGGCCCATTGCCCGCCTCTTCGCCTAAAGTGATAGATCCACCGCCAAGAGCATAAACACCATACATGCCATCTGACCCAATGCCACCACATGTGATAGCGCCATCGGTCATTGTGAAGCTAGATCCCGAATCGACAGTAATTATGCAAGTTGAATCGAGGGCTTTAGCCTGCTCACCTTCTGGGCCAGCAATAGTGCCATTCCCAGTAATAGTGAGTGACGAACCTTCGTTTTCTACATTGAAAACAGCTGGCCATGTCTTGCTCTTATCGTCAGATTTCCTCACGTAGATTTGCTGACCGTCAGCATCAAGATTGTCAGAAGTGATTTTGTGACCAGCCATGTCGAGAGTCACAGCTTTATCTTTTACGAATATGCCATAGACATCGTCAACATCAGCTGTCATGGTAATGATTTCACCAGTTTTGGCAGAAGAAAAAGCCTCTGAAAGAGATGAGTATTGAACATCACCAATCTTTGCAACAACATTTTCCGCTGGAACAGTGGTGCCTGGGTTAGACGCATCTTCGGTCCATTGTGCCTTTAGAACAACAGAGCTGTCACCATTAGTGTCAAAACCAAAGAAGTCTTCATCACTAAAGTTAGATTCAAAGGTTTCTTCATTGTCAGGAGATTGGATAGTCCAACCGGTGAGCTTAAAGCCAGCTTTCGAAGGAGCTGGGCTAGGAGCAGAAACGTAGTAGCCACTTCCATCAAATTTGATAACTGAATTTGAGGAAGCAGGTGTTCCCCCATCACTATCGAATGTCACCGTCATGTCTGGAGCTTGGGGATATCCAGAGAGATTTGCTGATTCATCAGCAAAAGCTTTAGTTGTAGCCAACGAAGGCATTAAGCCTAAAACAAGCGCAAATGCAAGAACAACTCTCAAAAGCGAACCTTGAATAGTGTTTTTCTTAGACACCAAAACACCTCCCTTCCCTAATGTCGAATCTGATAATTCGGTTTTTTTCATAAACACCTCCTTCAAAAAAATACTTACCGTTTTGAAAACAAAACAATTAAAAGGTGGAACAATAAAAACCTCTAAATCCCGCATAAGAATTGAATTGTTTTCGATTTTTGTGCTTAACACCCATCAATAAAAACAAACAAGAAAACACTGGGAAATGTAACCTAGCGATTGCTGGGTATCAAAATTCTTCACTCTCCACCTACTAGAAGAAATCGATGCAGAGGCAGCAGAACTTTATGCACAGAAACAGCAGAGATAATGGAATCTCTTGCCCAAAAACATGTTATCACACGGACGCTTTTATATATCCATAATTCAGTGTGTCAAAATAGTGAAAATTGAATGAAAAAGAAGAGGAGGCTTCTCATGCGGAATTCATAATCCCTCGAGAAGCCCCCGTAAAAAACTGCTTGTTACTTAACTAATTAATGCAGTTTTCAAATGCCTCTTTTGTGGTGCTTGAAACAACAACTTCGCCACCAAAGACACGACCGCTAGTGAAAGAAACCCCAGATTCTTTTAGCATGTCATAAACTGGTTGATTCAAAGAATAATCAAGTGACACAAGGAACATGACACTGTTGGATTTACCAAGAATGTGAGAAGAACCCAAAGCATCATAATAACCAAGACCAGATGAGAAGCCTGCTCCATCAAGAGACATTCCTTGAGCAACTGCATACTTCACAAATGTAGTGTTTGTTTGATATGCATCTTCGCCAGCGAGACGAATAGTTGTCACTCCAGCGTCCTCTAAATCAGATTTGACCTGGAAAGGAACAGCGGCAAGGCCACCCAAAATTGTTGCCTGACCATGACCTTTGGCCTTGTCAATCATTGGCGCATTGTCGCCATTTGGGTTAACAAGCAAAATGAATGCTCGTTTTGACATTGCATAGCTGCCTGCACCGAGCGCGTCATGATAACCAGCGCCTGAAGCTACAAGAACTTCGTTAGCGTCCCAAGATCCACGTGTGGTGCCAAAGTCATAGACAGCGCGGTTAGTCGCATAACCGTCATCACCATAGATGCGCTTACAAACTCCATCGCTGTCATATGAAGAAAGTTCATTCTCGATGCCCTCAGATATTGCAAACTTTCCACCTAAAACGATTATTTCAAGCGAGTTTGTTGAAGAGTTAGTGAGTTCTTGAAGAGCTCCCAGAGAAGTTTCATTCATAGAATCATCGGTGCCATTGACAAGCAGAATTGGATAATCAAGCAAACCTGAAAGTGCAGCTGCACTGAGAGAATCAAGGTAGTGACTCGTTCCGCAAACAATCACTCCATTTGGCAATCCGTTTTCTTTAATGTCATTTGAAATGGTGGCGGCATTAGTTCCATAGCAATCTTGCCCGAAAATTCGGATGAGAGATGATGAAGATGGATTTCCCCCAGGATTGGAATCATCTTTCTTTGTGAGTTTTGGATCTTGGTTGAGTTGTTCAACACTCAGAGGACCTCTCACATCCTGCCAATATTTATTAGCAAAATACCAATCATTGTTAATAGGTTCATTCCCAGTGACATCACAATCGTTTGCATGTGAACCATCTCCTGCCTCTTTAAACTCCTCGTCATTTAGCAAAAAATAGGCATGCCCAAAGTTATTTGGATTTGATGCAGAAGTGAATGAACCATCCCAGGTTGAGTCAACCAAGAACCACTGTCCATCTATTTTTACTTTATTCCATGCGTGAGATCCAGCATTCGTTGTTCCCGCAACATAATTGCAGTCAATCCCAATTTGTTCACAAAGGAACTGATAGGCATAGGAATAGCCTGCGCAAAGCGCCTTGCCGTTAGCAATGCAACCTATTGCAAATTCTGGCAAATTTATAGTTTGTAAAGAATAGGTTGTGTTGCCACAAATCCAATCGTGAACAAATGCGGCCTTCTTAACATCGCTTCCATTCAATGGAGCGTTTTCCAGAAATGACTCATACTTGTCAACAAAAGCACTGATCAAATCGTCTTTCCATGTGGTCATATAGCTATCTACAGAAACAGACGAAACAATGTCGCCGTCAGTCACCAAGCTGAGCGAATTCCAGCCCACACAAAGAGTTGAAAAGAGAGGGTGACTGCGAATTATTTCAGTTAAAGCAGTAGCCCCCGTGAGCACTTGACCTGAAGTGTTTTGAAAAGTTATGTCTGAGACATTAATTCCAATGTCAGACACATCGACAGAAGAATTTTTGTTCAACAAGCCATTAAAAACTCTAGATTTAAACTGATCAATCTTTGAATCATCTTTTGGATTAAAAATCTTGTAGTTGTTAGCCTTAGTAGACTTGGCAGATATAACCGCACTATAAACATCCACTTGACCATAGCCGTAATAATCATCTTTCCCGCTTGTGCCCAAATCAATTGCAGTAGATGTTAAACAGCCCTTTATTACAGATGGCTTCGCATGATGGTTAGTCGAATAGCACAAAGCGGCGGCAGCTGAGACAAACGGAGTGGAAAAGGAAGTTCCATCTTCATAGACTTCTTCTCCTGAATTAATGCTTAGTGTTCGAATGTTTGAGCCTGGTGCCACAACATCAAGAGACTCCCCAACGTTTGAAAAATAGCTTCTTGTGTGCCTGGATGTGATTGCCCCAACTCCAACTGTGTTGTCTAAATTAGCAGGGAAATCGACGCTTGCAAGATCAGTTATGTTGCTTTCATTGCCGCTTGCACAAACACAAAGAATGCCAGCTGACTCTGCATCGTTGATTGCTTCTTCTATTGCTTTTGGTTGAGATTTTGAAATGCCAAAACTCATGTTGATAACTTTTACGTTGTATTGGTCTGCAACGCCAATAATCCATCTTATCCCCGCTGCAATGTCGCTAGAAGGTGCAGTTTTCCCAGTAAAAGCCCTGCAAATCAAAAGGTTAGCGTTGTAGCTCGCACCAGAAATGTCAAGTGCATTGTTAGTTTGTGCCGAAATAACACCAGCTACTGCTGTCCCATGTCCGTGCGTATCATTCCAATCACTCGCATCGTCGGTAGCAAAAGACCTGCCACCTACGATGTTGTTTACTAGCTCAGGATTGTCAGCATCGACACCTGTGTCAACAATTGCAACAGTCACCTGATTATTGCATTTAGCGACATCCCAGGCATCTTTAACCTTAGAGTTCTCATCGGAAATGTACCATTGTTGCCCAACGTTTGGGTCGTTGACTTCAACTTTAGAAGCAACAGACGCAGAATCAGAAAGCGAATTGCCAGCAATCGAAGAATCGGCGTCCGAATATGTTTGCCCGCCGAGACGGTTCACGTCATTTGCAAGCGTTGTCTCATCTGCCAACTCGATGGTATAGTCGGGCTCCACATATTCAACTCTTGGATCTTCTTTTAAATCGACAATTGCCTCAACAACTGAAGCGCCATCTTGAAGCTCAACAACAGCTGTGTTGTCTGCTATTTTTTTTGGTGCTGCCTCTTCTGTGTCTTTAACAGCATTTGAGCCATCAATTACAGACTGCGACGATGGACTCTCAACACTGTCCTTAAACTTAACAACTACCGCATCTTCCGAATAGCCCGACGTGCCTATTTCCTGCAATACAGCCTGCTTATCAAGGTCGTCGGCATATGCCAGGGTGTTGAATACAAGAATTTGCGACGCGCACAAAACTGTTGCCATAAAAAGCGAAAAAGCAACACTCAGCGTTTTTTTGCCCATTTTTTTCATAAATCGATAATACAAGGAAAGTCAATCTTTTCGGAAAAACAATTTTTACACTGGTCAATAAAATAGAATTAGACAGTAGAAAAATATAGATAGATTGGAATAAGTTGCTTAGAGTACTCACTGTGTTTGGGACAAGACCAGAAGCCATTAAGATGTGCCCGCTGGTCCTCGAGATCAATAAATCAAACAAACTCGATGGTCAAGTTTGCGTCACTGGCCAGCACAGAACCATGCTTGACCAGGTGCTAGACATTTTCAACATCAAGCCCGACTTTGATCTTGAAATAATGAAACCCCGTCAGACAATCACTTCAATCACGACAGATGTGCTGAATTCTATGAAGCCCATCCTTGAGAAATCTAAACCTGACATTGTTTTGGTGCACGGCGACACAACCACCAGCATGGCGGCTGCGCTTGCCTCTTTTTACGAAAAAATAACAGTTGGACATGTTGAAGCAGGCTTGCGCACAGGAAACATCTATTCACCTTTTCCCGAAGAAATGAACAGAAAAATCATTTCGGCTATCGCAACATATCATTTCGCCCCAACAGAAAACAACAAGCTTGCGCTCGAGAAAGAAGGAATTGAACAGGGTGTTGTGGTCACAGGGAACACCGTAATCGACGCGTTCCAATACACTACAAAAGATGCATATAAATTTAAAAATGAGGATTTGCAAAAACACGACTTCTCAAAACCAACCATAGTGCTAACTGCGCACAGACGTGAAAACCTCGGAGAGCCTCTAAAAAACATTTGCGAAGCTGTAAACGAATTAACAAAAAATTTTGACGACCTTCGTGTGATTTATCCAGTGCATCTAAACCCTGCTGTTCGGGAAACCGTGTTCGATGTGTTGGGACAAAACAAACATGTAACACTCACGGACCCTGTGGACGTAGAGGATTTGCACAACGCAATGAACAAATGCAAGTTAGTCATGACCGATTCTGGTGGCCTTCAAGAAGAAGCCCCACATCTCGGCAAACCTGTTGTGGTCTTGAGAACTGAAACAGAAAGACCAGAAGCCGTGATGGCAGGCACAGCTGTGGTTGCCGGCGTTGATAAAGCGAGCATTGTAAAAATTGTCACTGATTTGCTCACATGTGAAGAAAAATATTCACAAATGAGCAAGGCGATTAACCCATATGGCGATGGGAACGCTTCAAAAAGAATAGTCAAATTCCTGGAGAACCTTTCTTAAGAATTAAAGGAGAAATTTTGAAAATTTTCGTTGCAAGCTGGTTTTTTCCTCCAGCCACTTCTTCTGAAGGAATAGTCACCTACAAACTACTGAGCAAATCAAAACACACATATGATGTTTGCTCCGCCGATTGCGACTTGTGGAGCTACAAACACAAGCTAAACCTCACTTCTGACAACATAAATGTGTTCCCAATAAAAACTGACAAGCTTGACGAATGGGTCGACAAATGTGCTGAATTGTTTATAGAAAGAAACAAAACAGAGCACTACGATGCATTTATGACTAGAAGCATGCCACCAGAGAGCATTTCTGTTGCCAAAAAAATTAAAGAGGCGTGCCCTGAAGCTAAATGGATAGCTTCTTTAGCTGATCCTATATCAAAATCTCCCTATGACCTAAAAGCCTTCGTGTTGGAAAACGAGGAGTTGTCACCTCAGGAAAAAATTGATTTTCAAGTAGCACTGTGGGCAGGGTGCGATGGATGGAAAAATCACCCGTCGGACAAAATACGTCACCTTTGTGAACAGAAAGAAACTGAGGACTATGCAATTCACAATTCAGACGTTTTACTCTTTCCGCTAGACACACTAAAGAATTATGTGTTAGACGGAAGAAGGAGAAACAACACTTTCTCTGTCCCTCATTCATATGACGAAAGCATCTACCCAGAACCCAATAGTCACAAAAAAGAGGACGATAATGTTGTTGAACTCACGTTCCTGGGCCACTCCGATACAGTGAGGTCTTTAGTGCCAATAGTGAGGGCAATCAAGCTCCTCAAAGACAAAGAGTCAGATGTCATCTCAAATTTGAAATTAAGATTCATAGGCAATGTTCCTGATGAAGTGAGGACGCTTGTCTATAACTACTATCTCTATGACACAATTTCTATTGAGGACAGCGTTGACTATCTAACCAGCCTACAAATCATGAAAGAGACCGACTGGCTCATTCACGTAGACGCAAAGTTTGATTTCCTTGACAATCCAGGAGGATCAGTTTTCTTTGCAGGAAAACTTGCAGACTATTTTGGCACCGACAAGCCAATACTTGCTATCACAGGCAACTATTCACCAGCATACTCAATGGTTAAAGATGCCGGCGGTGTTTGCTGCGAAAATCAAAACATAGAAGAGCTTTCTGAAATATTGAGAAACATTGCAAATCACAAACTTAAACCTGCAATCAACAAAGAATACAGGACTCTCTACAAGTCAGAAAACGTAGCAAAACGATATGACGAAATTATAGAAAAAGCACTTGATGCAAAAGAATTAGACAATGCCAGAACGAACTGGCCTGCCGTTAAAAATAGCGCTGAGGGCGCAGAGAAGATATTGAGCATTTGTGTGCCTTCCTACAACGTAGAACAATATCTCGACAGATGCTTGTTTTCTTTATTGAGCAGCAGTGTTTCAAACCTGCTTGAAATAATTGTTGTAAACGATGGTTCAAAAGACAACACAATTAAAGTTGCAAAGGCATTCCAAGAGCATTACCCAAACATTGTAAAAATCATCGACAAACAAAACGGAGGACACGGCTCAACAATAAATGCAGCTCTAGAAAAAGCAACAGGAACATATTTCAGAGTGATTGACGGAGACGATTGGGTTGACAGCAAATCTCTCGACGAGATGATTAACAAACTAATAAAAGTTGACAAGCTCCCTGACCTTGTTTCAACTAACTACCATCAAGTCTATGTGCAAGACGGCCACACAGTCCCATGGATGAAATTCAGCTCTCTAGAAAACTACAGGTGTTATTCATTTTCGAAGACTGACATGTCGATGGAATATTTCACAATGGCTTCAAGCATGTTCAAAACTGAAGTGCTCAAGAAAGCTAATTTCAAACTTCAGGAACACACATTTTATGTCGATGTTGAATATATTCTGTTCCCAATTCCCTATGTAGAAACTGTCATGTTTACGCCTGAATATGTTTACAAATATGCAGTGGGAAATGCAGACCAGAGCATAAACAGAGACAATTTCGTTAAAAGATATGACCACCATGACAGAGTCATTAGAAGAATGGTCAAATATTACTGCGACCACAAAAAAGTTGCTAATGCTAACCAAATAAAATATATGAAAACAAGATTTGTCTATAACCTTCTGAATTCGCACTACACGCTGAGTTTGCTTTGGGATCCAAATCAAGAACGTGGACTTGAACGCGCAAAAGACTTTGACGAATTCCTAAAGACATCAGCTCCTGATTTGTACGAGGCAACTAACAAAGAATACAGGGTGCTGAGTGAAGTGCGACAGAGTGGGTTTAAAAATAGCGCATATGGAATTGCAGGAACGTTGTATGACGACCCTAGAGGCACAAGGCGCAAAGAGGCGGCGAAAGAGCTTGCGAACAAAGGACCGCTAAAGTTGATTCCAAGAAACAGGGTCACACGAAAAATTGCAAGGACATTAATGAAATATTAAACGTTCAACCTAAATTGACCTCCAAAAGAGGTCAATTTCTTTTTCTACAGTTTGCGCCCTAGAGCACCTCTTCTCAATTTTTTGACGACATGCTTTTGCGCATTTATTGTAGTACCAACGATTGCGAGCTAGTTTTTCAACTACATCAGCATATTCACATGGATTCTCAACATCACACAAAAGTCCAATGTCGTTAGGAAGGAAATAATTAGCAGCATCGATGTTCGAAGACACAACAGGCATCCCACTCATTGCGGCTTCACACATTGAAACTCCTTGCGAATCAAAACGCGTAGCAAACAAACCAATGCCATGATTGTCATAGGCTTCTTTCAGTTCTTTTTGCGAAAGAAAATGCTCATGCAAATTGACATTTTCAAAATCTTTAATCGGTTCAGTCAAGTTTTCAAACATTGGGCCAGACCCATAGATGTCAAACGTTAGGTCTTTAAAAATTCGGCGCTTGCTGAGCTCAACAATCGTTTGCACATCTATGTCTATTGCATAGGTGTTAACATTGTCAAACTTTCTGACAACTATTACCTTATGCCGGGTGTCTTTGTTCCTTTTTGAAAATTGATATACCTTTTCGTCGACAAGATTAGAGATAACATGTGCACGATTAAAATGAATTCCAATCAATTCTTCGCTGCGCTTTTTTAAAGTTTCAGAAACAAAGACCCATGAAACATTTGATTGATTATTCAATTGCCTAATAACAGAATCTCTTTTAGTGAATTCTTCGGTCTGCTCATGTGTTAACTTTGCTGGATTGGTGAAATAGGGCGTTGTAAAAAGTGGCCAGTCCCAGTAGCGGGTTTCGGGATTGTGGGACCAAAGAAAAAACTTCAAACCATTTAGACGTTGCGACATGACAGCATCAACAAAATTTAAATCAAAGAAATGCAGAAAACAAACATCAAACTTGTTTTCAAAAAGATGGGGCTCAAGCGATCCGGGGATTAGCCTGGTGACGTGCACACCTTCTATTTCATATTCAGTGTGGTCTTCGTAATAATCCCACACACACAAGACTTCAACGTCAATGCCAGCTTGCAAATAGGCTTTAACTCGTGAATGAACGAAGGCGCAGAGATACATGTTGTCTTCACTTGGGTAGGTGGGGACAACAACGGCCAGGCGGCGCGAAGCAACATCTTTATTCACGAAGTCTCTTTTCTTTAGTTATAAACAGGAATGAGGAAGATTAGCCCCGAATTTGCTGGAGTAATTCCTGCACTAGAGTAGCACTGATTGATAATTTTCGCAATTCCTGTTGCCCAGTGTTTCGCTGTTGCATATTGATGCCACACTGACCCATCTTTAGCCGCCTGAAAATAGTTCCAACGCATTTTGTAAAGAGTGTTTTGACTCCATTGATTGTTGAGATAGTTCGTTGAAGATGCAATCCATTTTGCACCACCAATAATCGCCTTTTCTGGAGTGTCCCAGCCATTTTTGATAGCCGTTATTCTTCCTCCCCACAAAGGATCATTGTCAACTGCTCCAATTCCAAAGAAATTGTAATAGGTCTTGCCATCAGGCGCGGCATTCACAGGAGCGTGGCCCGAAGGAATTTCGTCGTTGTAGGTCCAACCTGTCGACAACTGCGATGTCCCCCATCCAGTTTCAAGGATAGCATGGCACAAAAGATAAACTTCATTGACACCATATTGTTTAGAAGCATCTATAAAAGCTTGCCCTTGACCTGCAAGAATGCCATTAGCACCTTTGCTGTTGGAGCTAATAAAATTATTCAAATCAACTGCAGACATAGATCCTGAATAGCCGTCATTTAGTTTTGCAAATTGATAACAATCTGATGAGCTGAAATTACACTCTGCACCGATATATCTAGTCAACTCGTCCCTTGTGCATGAGCTGTCAAAATTTTGGATGGAGGCATATTCAAGATCAACCATTCTATCTAAGGATATACCAGTGTTTTCCTGCATTAGCACTCCAAAACACACTGAGATAATCGAAGAGCGAACATTATTTGAAACAACTGCTTCGCCGCCGAAGAATTTTACTTGTCCAATCTGACTTGAATTTTGAGTGGTGTAGCTAATGGCATCACGATAGTTGTCATCGACCAACAGCAGCGGAGACTTGCTAATTCCTTGGACTACAGAACCTGCTAAAGCATCATATGGTGCTCGACCCGTTGCATATCCAGGTGAAACATTTGAAAACCCTTTTTCAGAAACAGCCCAATTGGCGATTGCAACCGACGTCTTATATTGATCTTGGCCCCATAACCTCTGAGGCTCCACACCACCAGACAGGGCAGCTACAGCGTCTAGAAAACCCATTGTTCTTTCGGAGATAACCGAACTTCCACCAAGAGCAACAACCTCTTTGTATTTGCCATCTTTTGCAGCATTTATGAGTGTTTTTTGAGCCTCTTCTGTGAGAAGACCATCGCCTTTAGCAATGAAAATTGGAGCGTTTAGGTCATAGGCAACAGGGGAAGCAGAAAGAGCGTCACCAAAACCCAGGGACGATGCAACAAACGCAATGTCACCGCTCCAGATGTTGTGCCTGTCTCCATAGTTATAAATCGCAAGTTGCGTTCCATAACAATCATCACCCCAGAGCCTTTCCTCAACAGATATTCCATTTGCTTTTAGTGTGTTTAAAACACTATCGGAAATTACAGCAGATCCGCCAACTACTATTACGCTGCTGACGCCAAGTGATTTTAAAGCGGAAAGAGTTTTATCTGGAAGAGAATCTCTATATGAAAATAAGATTGGACCTTTTTTTGAAGCCAAGCTAGACACAGCAAGTGAGTCTACCCACGCGTCGCCAGAACCAGCAATGATTGCAGAACTCGATCCCTCTGGATAGGCATATGCAGCTTCTAAAGCAGCAGTTTCAAACATATCCTGTCCTGAAAATGACACCAGTTTATCAACATCGTTGTTCATTAGACTGACTTCATCAGAGATGCCAAGTTCCCCAACCACCTCATCAATTTCAGCATCAGTTATTCCTGAAACGTAACTCTCTTCAGTTGAATCTTGCGCGTAAGAAACACAAGGAAGCATGAGAGAAATTAAAGAGAGTGACAAAACTAAAGAAACACCGCTGAGAAATCTTTTTTTCATATAGTTTTTCCGCCTTTTCTATCGAGAAACAATACCAAAAGCAATCTGTTTTGCAATAAAATCCTTCCTGTTTTGATATTGGTTCATTTCATAACTGTTATTTATAAAGCATACTTCAAGAAGAGTTGATGGCAAATAACCTCTCAGGATTGTGACTTCTTGCTTCCTCTTCCCAAGGTCGGCAAGCCCCGTTCCTTTTACCAAATTGGGATGAATGGAGTTTTGCCAAGATCGAGAAAGCCACGACGCTGCAATAATCGCTGAAATTGATCCATCAGGAAATGCATCTTTAGCTTCCATCGAGGCAGTTTGGAACATATCATCGCCTGAATAGGATAAAACCTTCACTTTCGAAGGCACCTTTTCATTAGAACCTACCATCGATAGTTAAGCAGCGAAGCTTTTTGTGCATAGCAACGCCAATTTCTCCCAGGAACTTCATGAACATCATCATTCCCAAACGCACCAGTCACTAACAGCTTAAATAAAGAAATGCAGTTGTGCACAAAAAACGAAGACACAACATGCGTCCATGGAAATTTAAACTAAAAATGCTTTTCCACAAAGGATAGCGCCGATTTAATCGTGTCTTGCATGTCGTAATATTTATACTCACCAAGGCGTCCACCAAACATCACTTTCTCTTCGTTGTCAGCGAGCTCTTTATAGCGCTTAAACTTGTTGACATTTTCAGCATCTTCCATTGGATAATAAGGCTCAATGCCGCGTTTCCAATCCTGAGGGTATTCTTTTGAAATGATTGTCGTCGGCTGAGTCCCAAACTCAAAATGTTTATGCTCAATAATTCGTGTGTAGGGAGTTTCGGCATCGGTAAAATTCATGACGGCCACACCTTGATAATTGTCACATTCAAGCTCTTTATGCTCAAAACGCAAGCTGCGATATTCAAGTTCTCCAAATTTATAATCATAAAAAGAATCTACAGTTCCAGTAAAAATTACTTTGTCACAAGCAGCCATGACCTCATCTTTGCAGTTGAAAAAATCACAGTTGAGGCGCACATCACAACCCTTTAACATCTTTTCAAAAATTGGTGTGTAGCCGCCCTTTGGTATTCCTTGGTAGGGGTCCACAAAATAGTTGTTGTCAAAACGGAATCTGAACGGAATTCGACGCATTATTGACGGAGGCAATTCCGTGCACTTTCTGCCCCACTGTTTCTCGGTGTATCCCTTTACAAGCTTTTCGTAAATGTCTTTACCAGCAAGAGAGAGAATGTGTTCTTCCAAGTTTGTTGGATTCTCACAAGCAATACATTGCGAGGCAATTTTGTCTTTAGCTTCCCTGGGCGTTACAACGCCCCAAAGCTCATAGAAAGTATTCATGTTAAAAGGAAGATTAAATAGTTCGCCGTTAAAATTTGCAACTGGAGAATTTATAAAATTGTTAAATTCAGCAAACTGCTGCAAATAATTCCAAACATTTTTGTCGGCAGTCCTAAAAATGTGAGCACCATACATGTGAACATTAATGCCTGACCAATCGCGCGTGTAACAATTGCCCCCAATGTGATCGCGTTTCTCAATGACTAGGACTGATTTGCCGCGCTTATTTGCCTCCAAGGCCACAATTGAACCAAAAAGGCCAGCGCCAACAATCAAAACATCATGGTGATTATTCACAAATTCTCCTTTTCTAAATTTAAAACGCAATAAAAAAACCACCTGCGGGTTAATCGACTTGCTCGCATAAGTTTTACAACGAATACACTGTTATTTTATAATGTAGTGTCGATAAAAGAGAAAAAAGGCAGGATTAATGACCCCAAAAGTCTCAATCGTTGTTCCAGTTTACAATGTTGAAAAATATTTAAATGAGTGTTTAAGCTCCCTTAAAGACCAAACACTAAAAGACATAGAAATTCTCGTAATTGACGATGGCTCCACAGACAGCTCTCTAGAGATTGCTAGAAAATATGAAAAAGCAGATTTCCGCTTTAAAGTGTTTACAAAGCCAAATGCAGGCTATGGTCACTCAATGAACATGGGCTTCAAAAATGCAACAGGTGACTACATTGGCATCGTTGAATCAGATGACATCGCAAGTGTAAACATGTTTCAACAGCTCTGGGAACTTGCAACAAAAACCAATGCAGATGTTGTGAGGTCAAATTATTGGACGATGAAAGGTGGCGAACTAACCAACGTCATCAACGTTACAGATCTTTCTGGTGCACCCTATGAAAAATCGTTCAATCCAGCTGATTTCACCGACATTTTGCGAGGAAGTCCAGCCATCTGGACAGGGCTTTACAAAAGGGAATTCATTGCTGATAACGGAATTGATTTCCTTGAAACACCAGGGGCATCCTACCAAGACACAGGTTTCATGCTAAAAGCATTGACGCTCGCAAACAGAGCCGCAATCACTCGACGCGCATTTTTGCACTATCGAATTGACAATGAAAACTCTTCTGTCAAATCGGGAGCGAAAGTGTTTTGCGTCTGCGATGAATACAAGTCTTTTGAGGAGCTTTTAGCTAAACATCCCACAAAACTCGATGCTTTCAAAAAAATTGTCCCTGCTAAAAAATGGGAGACATATCTTTGGAACTATAACAGACTAGACATCGCTCTTAGAGACGACTTCTTAAAGCAAATGCGAAAAGAATTTAAAGTCTATGAAGACGAGGACAGACTTGATAAAAACTTCTTTGCTGTTGCAGAATGGGAAGAAGTGCAAAAGTTAATTAACGACAAAGAATGGAAAACAGAACAAAACTTCACAGTTGTACCGCACAAGATTTCTTCGGTTAAGAAAGCTTTTGTGCTGGCAACAAACAAACTGTTTAAATAAATCGACCCAGGATTTTTATGCAATCTAAAAACGATATTTCATCGCTTCTTGTTTCTGTTGTTATCCCAGTGTATAACGCAGAAGAATATCTTGACGAAATGTTAGAGTCGCTAACGAATCAAACTCACAAGAACATCGAAATAATTTGTGTAAATGACGGCTCAAGCGACAACAGCCTAGAAGTGTTGAGAAGCTGGGAGAACAAAGATTCTCGACTCAAAGTGATTGATAAAGAAAATTCCGGAGCAGGAAAAACAAGAAATGCTGGACTTGATGAAGCAAAAGGAGACTACATTTGTTTTGTAGACTCCGATGATTTCGTAGAGCCAGAGCTCATTGAGCAAGCTCTCTGCGCATCAGTCGAAAATGATGCCGATGCTGTTGTGTTTGACATCGATTTATTTGATGAAGAGACAAAAAAATTTACTCCACACAAGACAGCAGTCGACAAAAGCAGAATTCCTGCGAAAAAAGCATTTAAAGCTTCTGACATTGATCACTTTTACAAATATTTAATTGGTTTTACTGTTAACAAACTCTACAAACGATCAATGTTGGAAAGCCTTCACTTGCGGTTCCCAGCTGTAGGAGCACATGAAGACATGCCTTTTACATATGTTGCACTAACGGCGGCAAACAAGATTTATTACCTAAATAAAAACTTATATCACTACAGAAGGTCTCGTGAAGGAAGTTTGAGCGACACCACAAGCAACGAATATCAGTTCATGATTGACGCACTTGTCGTAATGAAAAATCAGCTTGAAGAATATGGCCTCATGAACAGCAACAGACAAAACTATCAAAACTATGTTTTGCACATGCTCTATTGGAAAGAAACAACGCTAACACTTCCCTACAATTTAGCATTCATGCAGGATTGCAGAGAGAAATATGTGCCACAGTTTGAACTCGACAAACCAGCGGCAACCTACTATTTCGACGGCGTGGAGAGAGCATTTTTGGCGTCACTAAAAAACCAAAGTTCCAAAGAGAAACTAAAAGCGAAGCTTTTTTTGGGAGAGAGCCCAGATGATGAGACGGTTGCGCTAAAAGCATACAAAAAAATGTTTGACAACAAAAAACCATCAAAAGCAAGAAGAGCAGCGCACTTGGCAAAGGCGTTTGCTAAAGAAGTAAAATATTCAGGTTGGTCATCAGCCCTAAACAGAACTAAAACACGATTGAGCAGTCAGGATACCGATGAGTAATAGCGATAATAACACTCAGGCATTAACTCGAGAGTCTGAAATTGCAACTAACGCAATTGAAACTCGCACATGGAAGAAAAACCTGTTTATTCTAAAAACACTTGTAGGAAAAGATTTCAAAGTCAAATACAGAAGAAGTGTTCTCGGTGTCGTGTGGTCGGTCCTAAACCCGCTTCTCATGATGATAGTCATGTCTGCCGTTTTTTCATATATGTTCCGATTTAACATTGAAAACTTCCCTCTTTATTTGATTCTTGGGCAGATTATGTTCAACCTAATGAGCGACGCAACAAGTGGAGCAATGCAGTCAATCATTGGCGCAGCCTCACTCATTCAAAAAATTAGAATCGAAAAAATGGTGTTTCCGCTTGAAAAAGTCATCTTTTCGCTGGTGAACTTTTTGTTCTCGGCAATTGCTGCAGTGGCTGTAATGATTTATTTCAGAATCATGCCAACGTGGGACATTCTCTTTCTGCCTCTTTGCATCGTTTATGTTGTTGCTTTTTCTGCAGGTTTAGGATTGATTTTGTCGTCACTTGCAGTGTTTTTCAGAGATGTTATTCATTTGTGGAGTGTAGTTCTGACCGCCTGGACCTATGCAACACCACTTTTTTACCCACTAGAACTTCTGCCTGACACACTGCAATTTCTCATTCAGTTCAATCCAATGTATCAATACATCACCTATTTCCGCGACATCATGATGTATGGAATCACACCAACACTAGAGCAGAATTTAATTTGCATCGCAATGGCAGCGATTTCATTGGCTCTTGGAATATTAGTTTTTAGAAAAACAGAACATAAATTCATTCTTTACGTATAAAGACAGGGCGCACAGTGAATAATAAAATCGACACTTCTGAGGTAATGATTGAAGTTAAAGATGTTGACATGGTGTTCAACATTGCTAACGAAAAACTAACAAACCTAAAAGAATATTTCATAAAAATGATTCGTCGTGAATTGATGTTTAGGGAATTCAAGGCACTTGAGAACATCAATTTCACTGTCAACCGAGGCGATGTTTATGGCATCGTTGGAACAAACGGCTCTGGCAAATCAACGCTTCTAAAAATTGTTGCAGGCGTGCTTGAACCATCAAAAGGAACATGCAAAATCAATGGCACAATTGCTCCTTTAATTGAGCTCGGCGCCGGTTTTGACTATGAGCTAACAGCCAGAGAAAACACCTATCTCAACGGCTCCCTGCTTGGCTATAGCAAAGAGTTTATAGATGAGAATTTCGACAAAATTGTTGACTTTGCCGAAATCCACGACTTTGTTGACATGCCCATGAAGAACTATTCATCGGGCATGGTTGCAAGAATTGCATTTGCAATTGCAACAGCCACAGTCCCCGACATTTTGATTGTTGATGAGGCATTGTCAGTTGGCGACTTCCTCTTCCAAGAAAAATGCATGAGAAGAATCAACGACCTTGTAGACAACTACGGGACCACACTTCTGTTTGTTTCACACAGCATCGACCAGGTAGAACAACTCTGCAGAAAAGCCATTTGGATTGAAAAAGGGCACATGCGCATGAAAGGCGACGCGAAAGAAGTTTGCGAGGCCTACAGAAACCTAGGGGCATAAATTATTAAGCCAAAATTTGATGAAGCTATCGCGATGCCAGACTAGAAGCAAACGGTTTTTAGCACGGCTCCTCAAAGAAGATGAAGGGATAGATTAATGTTTGAGTTTCAATTCTCTAAACCATCAAAACAAACTTTAATTTCATCAGACATTCAAACCCCTTCTGATTTCATCAAAAAAGAAGAAATTCAAACAATTCGACCAACATGGTGGGGTGAACATTGTGTTGAATGCTCTGAGCCTCTTTGTTTTACAACATGCAATCATTACGAAAAACGTTGCGATGGCAAATGCCGAAGGTTTAAAAATGGCATTATCTGCAACGAAAGCCAATTATTCAAAGATTTCATTTCAAGCGCCGAAATTTCATTTAAGGAATGGGGAAAACTCGAAACTGTAATTTTCCCAGGAATGACAACTTTAGAAAAAGTTGAAAACAAAAATAATCCACTCATCTCAAAATCAGTAACACTAGCCAAACAAGAAGAAGATAATCACGGTTCAGTTTTGCTCAATAAATTCAACGAGATTTATGAAGAAGGCAACATACAAGGGGCCGACATCCTAGACGACGACGAGTTGGGAGCTACAAGCGACTACTTCCTTCTGCAAGTTTATTCATTTAACGAAGAAAAATGGGATCTGGCATTTGAGTTGACATCACTTAAGAGGTTAATGCACAGAAGTGTGTTTCCTGTCAACAAGGGATTCAATCAATTTCTCATACACACAGAACTTGCCACACCAAAAAGCAAAACGTTTATGTATACACCTGATGTTTTGATGGCGAGATTGATTCCTGTAAACGACTACAACGCGCACATTGTTATTCTTTCAGCCGATTTTGTCAACCCGAAAGAAGAGTCTAAAACAAAGTGGATGGACATCGCAAAAAGCAATTCAGACAGCACACAGGAAGAAATTGGGATAGTCGTTCCTTCTGCTCCAGCAAAAAAAGTCAAGGTTGTCTGTTGGGACCTTGACAACACCATTTGGGATGGGACACTCGTTGAAACCCCAAAAAATTCGCTTAAAATTCGCAATGGAATAAAAGAAACTATCGAGCAACTCGACAAAAAAGGCATCGTCCAAATGGTTGTATCAAAAAACCAAGAAGATGACGCGGTTTTTGAACTTAAACGACTTGGAATAGATGATTTTTTTGTTTACAAAATGATCAACTGGAGTCCGAAAAGTCAAAATATTAAAAAGATTGCAGATGCACTGAATCTCAACCTCAACTCGTTCGCGTTTATTGATGATCAAGTGTTTGAACGAACAGAAGTTTTGAACGCTATCCCCTGCATAAGAACGTACAACGAAACAGAAGCAACCACAATTCTTGATTTGCCTGAGTTTGACACACCCATCACGAACGACTCAAAAAAGAGACGCGAGATGTATCAAACAGAAGCAAAGCGAGTCCAAATCAAAAGCAGCTTTAGTGGAACAAACACCGACTTTGTTAAATCCTGTCAAATGGTGGTGACTGCAGAAAGCCCAGACTCAAACGAAAAGAAGAAACGCTCTTATGAGCTTTTGCAGAGGACAAACCAATTAAACCTATCTGGGATCAAATATAGCGAGGATTCCTTTAATTATTTAATTAACAATAGCTACAGAAACTCGTCAGTTTGTTTCTTTTGCAATGATAAATTTGGAGACTATGGTCAAATTGGCTTTATTTCTCTTTTTAAAAACGGAGCTACTTTAGAAGTTCGCGAATTTGCAATGTCGTGTCGAGTAATGGGCAAATATGTAGAAAACGCTATTTGCAACTGGCTGTGCGATTTAGCCATCAATAATAATTGCGAAAAAGTTACCTTCATTGGAAGGAAAACAGACAGAAATGCCGTTATGACACAAACTCTCAAGCAAATAGGGTTTGAGTCCAGAGAAGCTCTAGAAACAGAAATTAGATTAGAACACACCACATCAATCTGCATCCCCAACAGTGATGTGGTTACATTAAATGCAGATGCTTGCAAAGACATTGAGCTAACTTTGATATCGAATGAAACCGAAGATTTTGCAATTAAGCAGTTCTCAGACTATGAAACAATTAGAACTAAACTTGCAGAAATAAACAGTCGGGAAAACTCCAGCTTGAATGAACTCAGTCTTGTTAAAAACTCTACTACATATAAAGTCGGTAGGGCACTGATGTTTATTCCGTGTAGATTGAAAAAGCTATTTAACAAATAGTTTGTGTTTGACTCTTGAGGCAAAAAGCCTTGTGACAGGAATTTTATAGCTCAGTGAAACGGGCCTTTTCAAAGCATTTGAATGCATTTCTTTATCACAATGCCATCCAATAGCATATCTTCCTTCATCAGGATTCCAAACCTTGTAGGCAAGCCCTGCCCTTTGAATTAGCTCTGCCTCGTCAGAATTAGCTTCAATTCTTCTAACAGTTATGTCACTGTGCAAAGACTCGAAACGTTCCAAATCATAGAACTCTATAAAAAATTCAGCATCTTTAATGATCTTTTGTCTGAGCAATAGATAAACCGCCTGGCCGCAAAAGCAGTGATCTATGTGAGGAGGCATTGAGACATTTCTCTCACAAGGGTTAAAAGATGACTCCCACCTTGGTGCATGAACACACACTCTGTCAGGGTTAATCATTTCAACGACTGACTTAATGGCAGCCTTAACTTCTTCAACCGAAAAATTCATGTCAACAAAACGCGGGTTAGAGAGGTGTACGTTGTCTTTATTTATCCCTAACCTAGAACAACATTCAAAGAATTCTTTATCTCGACTTGCGACAAAATCTTCAGTTGACAATGCATATTTATGACAGTCATGAAAGTCCTTGCCACCATCAGTGCATTTTTTGCCGTCGGCAAGCATGTCTTTTACCCAGCACTCCGAGCCATCTGTCACTAAAAGGACATAAACACTGTCCCCACGTGAGAGAGTCTTCACTACATCAAGACCAAAAGTAAAAAGCTCATCATCTTGATGGGGAACTACATAAAGTGTTTTTCTCGTCAAATTGTGCACATCTCCTAAAAATGCTAGCCCAGTTGACCTCATCTCATAACCAGCGCTCTAATGCAAATGAGGATTAAGGCACAACTCTATTAAGCACCGGGACTTTCTTAATTAACAGCACAATCATAACGCAAAGGGCATACACCACAAATGGCGCAATCACGCGCAAACCAATCGATGTCAGTGGCACATGAAGAATCCCAAAAATCACATCTTTAATTAAGATGCAGTGGATTAAATAAACGCCCAAGCTGCAAGAAGAGACCTTCCCAACAAAAGAAGTCATCTTGGGTTTTAGCTTTGAAAAATCTAGATATTTAAAAAAAACAAACACTGCTAAAGCAGGCAAAACGCCAACAAAAGATGCATACGAAGTGCTCAAATAGCTTGTTTTAGCACCCAGAGACGCCGATAAATTGGCCATCTCAACAAACCTAATGATAAGAGCTGCAATTCCAAGTGCATAAATTATCAATCGATGCTTCTTCGAAATGTCTTGAGTGGACACAAGATAGCCGAGCACGGCGTAAAAAACAAATGCCGTGGCGACTGGTTGTTGAATTTCAGTATTCCAAGGAACTCCAAAGAGGGTGGCAAGGGGCGGAATAACAGATTGAAGAACAAAAAATGTTCCAGCTAGATACCAAAGAACACGGCGTCTGTCGGCCAAACAAGACAAAACAGGATATGCCAAATAAAGCGCAAACAGTGGAAAGAAAAACCAGTAAACAGTCTCAATTCCATTATTCATAAAAAGTGAGACAAACTCTGTTAAACCAAAAGTTGGGGAGGTTGCGAGCATTCCGAATCTTAAAAAGTAAATCGCTATGCTCCAAAAAATAAAAGGAACAAAAGTTCTCAACATGCGCTTTTTGAAAAATGTCTTTGTGTCATAACGATCGCGATAGCGCATGAGATTCGCGCCTGAAAGCATCAAAAAAATTGGCACAGCCCACCAAAACACAACTTCGATAACAAGAGAACAAAGCCAATTGATGCCCGGTTGATAGGCATGAACAAGAACGTTGCAATGCATAAAAACTACTGCCAAGCACGCAGCAATGTTTAATGCATCAAAATACACAATGCGCTGTTTTTCCATAAAAGAGCTACCCTATTCAATTAAGTAAGCAAAATATTCCCAAATTAAGACGAGTTTTAGTATATTGCATGAGATGCAAGTGTCAAAGAATACTTCTGTTGACAGTTCGCTTTTAGTGAAAATGCAGAACGAATTGATCTCCGACGCCAAGTGAGAGATTTGTTACACAAACCTTAAAGAATGGTGGAGCATAGGGGGATCGAACCCCTGACCTCATGGCTGCCAGCCATGCGCTCTCCCAGCTGAGCTAATGCCCCACGGCGATAGATATGATAACACAGAGAAGGCTTATTCCAAAACCTTAATCACATCATCGAGTGCGCCTTTGACGTCATAATCCTCAACTTTGCCACTGTCAACGAGTTTGGCAAAACCAGGATCCAAAGGAAGTGTCGCATATGAAGGAATGCTATATTTTTTAGCAACATCTTCAGCTTGTGTTTCACCAAAAATGTAGTGTTTTTTGTTGCACTCATCGCAAACAAAATAACTCATGTTCTCAACTAACCCCACAACAGGAACTTTCATTTCTTTCGCGAGATTTACAGCTTTTCCGACAATCATCTGAACAAGCTCTTGAGGAGCTGAAACCGAAACAATCGCGTCAACTGGAATCATTTGCATGATAGTCAAGAAAACATCGCTTGTTCCTGGAGGCATGTCGAACAACAAATAGTCGAGCTCACCCCACATCACTTCTTCGTAAAATTGCTTGATAACGCCGCCAATCAAAGGCCCTCGCCAAGCAACAGGAGCCTCTTCATTATCGAGAAGCAGATTCAATGACATAATTTTGATGCCACTTTCGGTGAGAATTGGCTCTATGCCAGCAATTGACGCTCCGGGACGACGGTTTACGCCAAACGCTTTTGGAATCGAAGGTCCGGTGATGTCGGCATCCAGGATTCCAACCTTTTTGCCTTGTTTTTGAAGTTCAGAAGCAAGCATGCATGTGACTGCGCTTTTTCCAACACCTCCTTTTCCAGAAACAACGGCGACAATTTTTTCTATTTTCGAAGAAGGGAGTGGAGAATATTTTTGTGGAGCGGTGCGCTGACCACAGCTTCCAAAAGTGCACGTTGAACAGTCATGCGTGCATCCCTCAGGTGTTTGATTATTTTGATCTTCAGCCATGATAACTCCTTATCAGTTCATTGAATTCATATTACAACAAGGAACTATCGTTCTATTGGAGGTGAATCATCATTGGGAACTTTAAGCCGTGGTGTCGTTTTGAAGCATTTTCGCTAACTAGCACGAAGAGTTCTGTTTTTTCACAGAAGTGAGCACAAGCATGATCACCATGAGAACGAGCCCACAGGAATCCCACATTGTAAAATCGGTGCCAAGCCAAAGAAAGGAAAGCACAGCTGCGCTGACTGGTTCAACTGCTCCAAGCAAACTGCCAACCACAGGACCAACCATTGAAACACCACGCACATATAGTGCAAACGCCAGAAAGGTTCCTGTAAAAGCAAGTCCAAATACTGCGATTAACCAGTCTTGAACTTCCAGATTAGAAACTGCACCCAAACAATCTATTCCGGCCATTTGCAAGCAGGCAAGAACGATCCATCCGCCAATTGCACAAATTAATGTCCCACATGCGACCGAAGCAAAACTCCCAATTGCATCAAAGAGCCCTGTGTATTTCGGAAACATAATGTAGCCCGCGCAAGCAAAAGCGTTTAGAATGCCCCAGAAAAGCCCTAAAGCTGGCAAAACAACTGATCCCAAGTCGCCCTGAGTGCTAATTACCACAGTAGCAATTATGGCCAAAAACAGTGCAGAGACTTCCCGTGTTGCGGGTAATTTTTTCAAAATAAAGCAGGTGATTACCATAACAATAACAGCTGAAAGCATTTGTAAAACAGTTGCTGTGCCTGCATTTGTGTAGGCGACTGCTGCCGAATAGGCAAACTGATCGACGCCTAGAGAAACAGCAAAAAGAAAGAAGCCTCGAATAGTGCGTTTGTTTTTAAAAATAGTGTGGAAAGGCCCAACAAAAACCTTTCCTGCTCGAACAACTTTTCTGCGACGCCAGGTCATTGCCAAAAAGAAAAACAAGATGGCAATGCTTGAGCGAAAAGCAGTCAAGAAAATTGGATGCACTCCACAATGCTGCGTCAAGTATTGCGCACAAGATCCTGAAAAACCCCACAACGCAGCACCTGTGACGGCAGAAAGAAAACCTAGTAAAAATTTTGAATTCCCATTCATCTAATGCACCCAATATAATTACTCATGCGAAAAAGCCCTATCAAGATGGATATATTAACAAACTTTCTCAAGACGGCAAAAAGTCATGATTCTACAGACTTTTAGGAGAGAATGCAGCTATTTTTACTGAAGGGTTTTAAAAAAAATTGAAATTAGAAAGCCATTAAATTTAAATGCCTTCAAGTAAATCTAGAAAGCTTTTCAGAAATAAAATAGGCGACTATGCGATTGCTCTCGAGGTAATTCTCTCTTCCCTTTTGCGTAAAAATGAACCTTTTGGAATTTCGACTTTTGAAGTTGCGTGGTAAAGTTCGCCAGGCCTGTTTACCTCTTCTTGCTCTCGCTCAACACCAAGCTTGTCGAGCCACACAAAATTGTTAATCGAAAAAGTTTTCACTCCAGTCTTTGGAATAAGCGCCTCAATTTGCTCATCTTGACAGATTTTATTCCTGCATCTAATAGTGAGCTCAAATTCATCGCTGTCACGCATTCGCGTGCAGTCAAGAACATCTGCAACATGCAAAGTTTGTTGAGTGTAGCCATCGAAGTCAAGAGACTGGCGAGGGTTTGCGTAATAAAAACCGCACGAGTAGGGCCGATGAGACACGCATTCGAGTTCTTCATGAACCGATTCTGGAGCGGCCCCATCTAGAACTCGACGATAAGCTCCAACAACAGAAGCAACATAAAAAGCTTTCTTGTTTCTTCCCTCTATTTTTATTGAATTTACTCCAACATCAGCTAACTCTTGCAAATGATCTATCATGCAAAGATCTTGGGCGTTGAACAAATAGGTCAAACTTCTGACGCCAGAATCTTCATCGGCGCCAGAAACAGTTTCTCTTTTAGAGCACATGCCTGTCTCTGCTGGCAAAGAATCAATCGATGATAACAACTCAGGATTTGCTGTTTGATAAAGGGAAACTTCTTCCAGATCAAACTCAAGACCAGGACGTTTTTCTTCAACGACGTGATAGCCCCAGCGACAAGGCTGAGTGCATGCACCACGGTTCGCACTTCGATCACAAAGATAACTAGAAATCAAGCAACGTCCACTCTGTGCCATACATTGCGCTCCGTGAACAAACGCCTCAACCTCAAGTTCAGGTGGAATGTTTAACCTAAATTCAGATATTTCTGACATTGTCATTTCACGAGCGAGAACAACTCGGCTTGCACCCATTTGATAGAACGCTTTTGCGCTTTCTGAATTTGCAACAGCAGCTTGAGTGGAAACATGAAGTTCAACTCCGGGTGCATGTTTTAATAAGAGCTGCATTGCCCCGATGTCTCCAATGATTGCTGCATCGACACCTGCCGCCTGAATCTTTTCAAAATAGGAAGGCAACACTTTTAAATCGTCTTCGTGCATTTGAATATTTAGAGTGACATGCACCTTAACACCAGCGCTGTGTGCAATTTTTACCCCTTCAGACAATTCATCAAACGAAAAGTTTTTCGCCTTAGCGCGCATAGAAAACTGATCGAGACCAAGATAGACTGCATCGGCTCCAAAATTGACAGCCGCAATCAACTGCTCTAACCCTCCGGCAGGAGCAAGCAACTCTAGCGAGGATAAAGCGCCGTTTTCAGACGTTATGTTATGCGATAAATTCATGATTATTTATAATGTTAGCAAAGAGACTAGGAGGAATCATGGCTACAAAAGCACTAACATCTGCAATCATTCTAGCTGGTGGCTCAGGTACTCGTTTTAAAAAACCTGGAGGCAAGCAAACTGTAGTCCTAGGCGATAAGCCAATGCTCACATGGTCTCTTAAGGCTTTTGATAATTCTGAAAACATTGCAGAAATCATTCTAGTTTGTCCAAAAGATAAACAAGACGAATACATGAGCATTGCAGTTGAACCGTTCAACATTAAAAAACCTGTAAAACTAGCGGAAGCTGGAATGATTCGACAGGAAAGCGCTCTGCATGGTCTTGAAGTTACGTCCGATGACTTGCCAATAGTTGCAATTCATGACGGAGCTCGTCCCCACATTACAACACAAACCATCGACCACGCAATAAACGAACTTAAAGGAAATTATGAAATCGACGGCGCAATCGTTGGCTTCCCCTGCATTGACACTATTAAAGTCCTTGAAGACGGGTTAATTGCAGGCACACCCGATCGCTCAGTTTTGTGGACAGCACACACTCCACAGGTTTTCAGAAAAGCAATTTATAAAGAGGCACACGTTGCTGCCCTTGCTGATGGCTTCGTTGGGACCGACGACTCTTCTTTAGTTGAACGCCTGGGGGGGCGAATAGCCGCCATCAATGGCACAAGAAACAACATTAAACTCACGATTCCAGAGGATTATGAACTCTTAATCTCGTCAATTCGAACGATGCTTGGAAGTTCAATTGAAATCGAAACAGGAACTCATGGAGAATAGCTCAACGCCAACACTCTCAATTGGGCACGGTTTTGATGTCCACGCATTAGCAGCAGGTAGAAAGCTAATATTAGGTGGGGTCGAAATTGAACACAAATCGGGTTTGTTGGGTCATTCTGATGCAGATGTGCTTGTTCACGCCATCATGGATGCAATCCTGGGAGCAGCCCGAATCGGCGATATTGGAGACTTGTTTCCCGACACCTCTTCCGAATGGAAAGATGCCGACTCAATCGAAATGCTAAAAATAGTTGCTCAAAAAATTGAAGAGTCGGGCTTTACTATTATTGACATTGATTCTGTGCTAATGGCACAAGCTCCAAAAATTGCTCCCCACAAACAGCAAATGCGTCAAAACATCGCATCGGCGCTTAAATTACCAATTCAGAAAGTCGGTGTAAAGGCCACAACAACAGAGCGCCTTGGATTCGTTGGGAGAAAAGAAGGGATGGCAGCGAGCGCTGTCTGTTTGCTCGAGCACAACTGAGAGCATGGCCAAACAAATCTTCGTTAAAAGATTGGCCGCATTAACCAACAATTAAACATTGCCGAAAGATGCCGGCGTTTGCTCATTCACAAATTCGGAAGCCATTAAAGGCAAAACGATTGGTCGGCATGGGTCAAAGCAATTAAAATAATTAAATGTGAGATTGAATAGTTTACGTGGAAACTTTGGTCAATAAGGTGAGAAAAGAAATGCAAATTTATGACACAAAAGCCAGAAAAAAAAGAGAACTTATCCCTCGTGAAAAAGGAAAAGTTGCGATGTATGTTTGCGGGCCTACCGTTTACAACAAAATTCACATCGGCAATGCTCGAACATTTCTCTCTTTCGACATGATTCGTCGCTATTTCGAATACCGAGGTTATGAAGTCACCTTTGTGCAAAATCTCACCGACTGTGATGACAAAATCATCAATAAAGCAAATGAAGAAGGGCGCTCCCCCGAAGAAGTCACTGAAGAGTTTATAAACAAATTTATAAATGACATGCATGATGCTGGTGTTCTCGACCCAACAATTCGGCCTCGTGCAACTCAAGAAATTCCCGAGATGATTGACATCACTCAGACTCTCATCGACAAAGGCCATGCATATGAGGTCGAAGGCGATGTTTACTTCGATGTCTCATCCGACAAAACCTATGGAGTTTTGAGTGGTCGAGATGTTGAAGACGCAGAGTCGGGACACAGAACGCTTGTTGCAGACGGCCAGGGGCTAGAAAAGCGCAAACGCGCTGAAGCAGACTTTGCTCTTTGGAAAGCGTCAAAGCCTGGCGAACCTTCATGGGACAGCCCCTGGGGCAAAGGTCGCCCTGGATGGCACACAGAATGCGTTTGCATGTCTAAAAAATATCTTGGACTTCCTTTTGACATTCATGGTGGTGGCTCTGACCTAATTTTTCCGCATCATGAAAACGAAATCGCTCAGGCAGAGTGTGCATGGGGACAAGGATTTGCAAACTACTGGATGCATTCTGGAATGCTCAAAATCAACGACGAAAAAATGAGCAAGTCGCTCGGAAATTTTCTCATGCTTGATGAGGTGTTAAATCAAACCGACGCCAGGGTTCTTCGCATGTTGACTCTTCAAACACACTATCGCACGCCACTAAACTTTTCAGAAGAGCGCTTGACTGAAGCAGGCAAGGCTTTGGGTAACATCGAAAACTGCATTCGCAATCTTGAGTGGCTCATCAAAAATGCAACAGATGGCGAGCCAACAATCGATGGTGATGAGCTAGTAGAGCTGATTAAGAAGTGCAAAGATGCATTTATTTCACACATGGACGACGACTTCAATGCCCCAGCAGCAGTGGGAGAAATCGCCTCGTTTTCTAATGAATTAAACAAAATTTTTGATCCCAACAAAACGATTTCGAAAGACGATTCCAAAGCAGCAGAAAAAGCCAAAGACTTGTTAGTTGAATTGTTTGGAGTTTTTGGCATCGATTTAAACCAAAATAGTGAGAATAACGACGAAAGTGTTCCAGCAGAAATCTCATCAATTTGCAAAACGATTGGCATCGAAGAGGCTGGCACTCTTGATAAAACGTTAGAAAAAATCATTAGTGTTAGGGCAGAAGCTCGAAAAAACAAAGACTGGTCCAAAGCAGACAAAATTAGAGATGAGATTGCAAGCGCAGGATGGACGATGGAAGACACCGCTCAGGGGACGAAAATTTACAAGTAAATCACACGTTTTCGCCTCGCAATTCGTTTGTAATAGATTAAATTGGAAGGCACATTTACGAGTGTTTTTTATTGACAATTGAGACTTATTGAACCGTTTTAGATTAAAAATTGTCAGAAACGAGAGAAATTACTAAGCAAATCGAACTGAGAAGCAATCAAAAATATAGAAGCATCAAAAAAGCCTGCAACATGCAGGCTTTTTTCAATTGGCTATGTTTGAAAAGCCCTTACGCAATAAAAAAGCTAGGCTATTCTAACAATGCTCATTGCACTTCATGCAAGGGCTTTTTGGCCAAGCAACGCCTGCCTCGCGAGAACACTAGTCCTCCTCTTCCTCAGAATCATCTGAGTCTTGTTCTGGTTCTACAGTTTTGCTTTTTTCAAGACACTTGCCTGTGTCATCGAGATCAAAGTCGGTGAGTAAAAGTTCTGCGTCACGAGCGATTGACTCATGCTTTCTGGGCTCTGGTATGTCTCCGCAACCAAGAGAGAAAACGAGTTCGCTGTCGTCTCCAACAATTGAAGAATCGAGTTTCGCTTCGCGTTTATCATCCTCGTCAGCAGCTGGTTTATCTGCAACATCAACAACGATAATGCTTCCCTCTGGCCACTTCCCTTCCAAAATTTGCTCAGAAATAACATCCTCGATTCTGCGTTGTATCGCCCGACGCAAAGGACGTGCACCGTTTGTTGGATCCATCCCAACATCTGCTATGTAGTCTTTTGCCGCATCGGTGAGCTCAATTGAACGATTAATCTCGATGAGTCTGTCGCGAAGTTCTGCAATCATGAGGTCAACAATTTGACGAATTTGTTCTTTTGTGAGCGACTTAAACACAATAATTTCGTCAAGACGGTTCAAAAATTCTGGGCGGAAGAGCTTCTTAAGTTCGCTCATGACGCGAGTTTTAATTTCCTTGTCAGAAAGACCGCTTTCGCCAGACTTTGAAAAACCGAGCGTTGTAGTCTGCGCAATGTCACGCGCACCAACATTAGACGTCATGATGATGACCGTGTTTCTAAAGTCAACCGTTCTTCCTTGTGAATCGGTGAGGCGTCCCTCCTCAAGAATTTGAAGAAGAATGTTAAAAACATCGGGATGAGCTTTTTCAATCTCATCAAAAAGAACGACAGAATAGGGCTTCTTCCGAACAGCTTTAGTCAACTGACCGCCATCGTCATGCCCAACATATCCTGGAGGAGCGCCGACTAGGCGACTCACTGCGTGTTTTTCCATGTATTCACTCATGTCGAGCGAAATGAGAGCATCCTCAGAATTGAATAAGAATTCTGCAAGCGCTTTTGAAAGCTCCGTTTTCCCAACGCCTGAAGGCCCAAGGAAGATAAACGACCCTGCTGGGCGTTTTGGGTCCTTAAGACCACTGCGCGACCTGCGAATTGCCTTAGACACAGCAGTGACTGCCTCATCCTGCCCAATTACACGCTCGTGCAAAACTTCTTCCATGCGCAAAAGCTTAGCAGTTTCGGCCTCTGTCAAATCAGAAACTGGAATTCCTGTTGACATAGAAATAACCTCGGCGATTTGCTTTTCTCCAACAACTGTAATCTTTTCGTTGTTTTCGTTGTGACGCATGTTTCTAATGCGGAGTCGGGCACCCGCCTCATCAAGAACATCGATTGCTTTGTCTGGTAAATAACGATCTTGGATATATCGACTCGACATCTTAACAGCAGCAACAATAGAATCATCAGAATAGGTCACGCCGTGATGCTTTTCATAACGTTCCTTCAATCCTTCAAGAACTCTAATTGCCTGTTCTTCGCTTGGTTCCTCAACAGTGATTGTTTGAAAACGACGTTCAAGTGCGGCATCTTTTTCAATGCGTTTGCGATATTCTTCTGAGGTTGTAGCTCCAATTATCTGAATTTCACAACGTGAGAGCGGAGGTTTTAATATTGAAGCGGCATCTAGAGAGCCTTCCGCTGACCCAGCTCCAATGATTGTGTGTATTTCGTCAATAAACAAAAGCACATTTTTCTTATGCTTCACTTCATCGATTACTTTTTTCAAACGGTCTTCGAATTCACCGCGATATTTAGAACCTGCAATCAGGCTCGAAATGTCAAGCGTGATAACTGTTTTGTCAAGAAGAAGTTCTGGGACCATTTTTGCAACTATGAGCTGTGCCAAACCCTCGACAATTGCAGTTTTGCCAACCCCTGGCTCGCCAAGAATCAAAGGATTGTTCTTCTGGCGTCGGCAGAGAATCTGTGCAACTCGTTCGATTTCGGCAGCGCGTCCGATGACAGGGTCAAGTTGACCCTTTTTAGCCTTCTTGGTGAGATCAGTTCCATATTCTTCTAAAACGCTTCTCTCTTTTTCTGACCTACGAGAGCGTGGACCACCTGCAAGAACCGGCGATTTTCCAATAATTTCTAGCGTTGTCTGGCGAACATCATCAATGTCAATGTTCAGCTTTTTCAAAACTTTAATGGCAGTGCAATCTTCCTCGCGAATAATTCCAAGCAGAAGATGTTCTGTTCCAATGTAGGCCTGACTCATTTGTAGTGCCTCGCGATAGGCATGTTCAAAAACATGCTTCACACGTGGAGTGTATGAAATGTTTCGAATTGTTGGATCAGCTGGCTGCACAGTGAGTTCTCGGATAGCATCAACCACTTTTTCACGTTCGACGCCAAGTTGCTTTAACGCCATTGCGCCAAAGCCTTCCTTCTCATCAATGAGACCGAGTAACATATGTTCAGTTCCAACATATGAAGCGTCGAGGTCTCGCGCTGCGCGCTGCGCTAACACTGTAACTTTTCGTGCCTTATCTGTAAATTTTTCAAATGCCATATCACAACTTTCGTTAATTCGCGTTTTCTCCAATTTTACTTTATTTGACAATAGCAACGCTAACAGACGAATAAGTTAAACCAGCTGTATCACTGGTAAAATGTTTGCAAGTTTACAGCTCACATGAAAGGTTTTAAAGTTGCGCCTCGTAGTAAAAATTGGAACTTCTACACTAACCCACAAGGGAGGCCACCTAAACATAAGGCGTGTGGAAGAGTTGTGTAAAGTTCTGAGTGACATTAGCAATGCAGGACATGAACTTGTCATAGTTTCCTCTGGTGCAATTGCAATGGGGATTTCAAAACTAGGTCTCATTGAAAGGCCAAATGACATCCCAACCTACCAGGCTGTTTCAGCAATCGGGCAATGCGCACTGATGTATGTTTACGACAAACTATTTACAGAACACAATCACGTCATTGGACAGATTTTGATAACTGGCGCCGACCTTCGTAACGGAGAACGCAGAGAAAACTTTCATAACACGCTGTTCAAACTTCTTGAGATGAAGACAATACCAATCATCAACGAAAATGACACTATTGGTACTGAAGAGATTGTTATTGGAGATAATGACCAACTTGCGGCCTATGTCGCGCGCACAATCGAAGCGGACATGCTAATAATGCTCACCGACATCGATGGACTCTTCACTGCAGCTCCAAATGTGGATCCAAACGCTGTGTTTATCCCACTGGTAGAAGAAATTACACCAGAGATTGAAAAGATTGCTGGCGGAGCGGGAACGAAGTTTGGAACTGGCGGAATGTACACAAAAATTAAAGCTGCAAAGATAGCAACAGAAGCTGGAACCGAGATGGTGATCACAAATGGTCACGACCCAGACAACCTTTACTGCACAGTTGAAGGACACACAAAAGGAACAAGGTTTTTAGCAAAATAAACTTGCACATTAATTCGTGCGCGGTTTTCAAGCTGAGACCTAACAACGAGCTCCCATTGGAGGTTTAAACATGATTTCCACACACGAAATTCTCGAGAACGCAAAAAACGCTGTTGCAGAAGTTTCCAATCTTTCTTCTGCAAAAAAGAATGAAGCGCTTTTAAAGATTGCCGAAGCGCTTTTAAAAAACGAAGCGACAATCCTTTCTGCAAATGCAAGAGATGTGGAGGCTTCCCGCGGCGTAATCAGCGACTCAATGATTGATCGCTTGACGCTAAATCATGACAGAATAGAGGGGATGCGTGACGGCATCGTCGAGGTCTCCAAACTCGATGACCCGTGCGGAATTGTTCTCGACACCATAAAGCCCAAAAGTGGGCTTCTGATTGAAAAAGTGACTGTTCCACTTGGTGTTGTTGCAATCATTTACGAAAGCAGGCCAAATGTAACATCTGACGCTCTTGCTCTTGCTCTAAAGTCGGGAAATGTCTGCATTTTACGCGGTGGGAAAGAAGCATTCGAGACATCTAAAGCCATAGTCGATGTCGCAAAAGGCGTGCTCAAAGATTTAGGAATAAATCAAAGCGCAATTAATCTCATCGAAGACACAACTCGTGCTAGCGCAACCGAACTCATGGAGGCGCGAGGATATGTGGATTTGCTTGTGCCACGAGGTGGAGCAGGGCTAATTAATGCTGTTATTGAGAATGCGAAAGTGCCCTGCATTGAAACAGGCACAGGGATTTGTCACGTCTATGTTGATGAGAGCGCAGATCAGGAAATGGCGCTAAACATTGTAGAAAACGCGAAGACAAGCCGACCTTCAGTCTGCAATGCGATGGAGGTTTTGCTCGTTAACAAAAACATTGCAGAAAAGTTTTTGCCTTTAATAAAACAAAGGCTTTGCGGAGAAGATGCTCCCCACAAAGTAGAACTGCGATGTGATGACACTTCCGCCAAAATTCTTGGTGAAAATGTGTGTTCAGAACAAGACTTCGACACTGAATTTCTTGACTACATAATGGCGATTGCAGTAGTTAATGATGTCAAAGCAGCAGTAAAACACATTGCTAAACATTCGACTCATCATAGCGATGCTATTGTCACATCAGACGATGCAGCAGCCGATTATTTCGTCAAAAACGTGGACAGCGCTGCAGTCTATGTGAATGCATCAACACGCTTTACCGACGGCGGGGAATTTGGCATGGGTTGTGAAATGGGAATCGCGACACAAAAGATGCACGCCCGCGGCCCTTTTGGCCTGCGTGAGTTGACCACGTGGAAATACATAATCCACGGCTGCGGTCAAATTCGCGTTTAACACTGCAATATCAACATTCGCGTCTAGCACGAGAACAACTAACTAAATTCTCTTCAAATAACCAAACTCGGCTTAATAACTGAGTTTGGTTTTAGCAATTAAATTAAGTTTAATTACAAGCTTGCTTCTAATGACTAACTTCGCTTCTAGCTTGAAACAACACGCTCTTTAATGCATAAAAGTCAGCAATAGATTCCAATTTGCTTCATGGCTGGCACCGTTTTATTACAGGGTTGGCACCGTTATTCACGCTATGACTCACGAATTTATGGCTGGCACCTGTTCACGCTATGGCTGACACCGTTTTATTACAGGGTTGGCACCGTTTTCCACGAATTTACACGAATTTATGGCTGGCACCTGTTCACGCTATGACTGACACCATTGTTCTCTGCACCGTTGTTCTCGAATTTATGGCTGGCACCAGTGAGCAGATTGCAGAAAAACTTCGTTAAGCCAGGAAGCCTTAAAGTTTGTGCCAATAAAGACACAAGTTGGCTCTTCGTCTTTATAGGCTTCGGCGCCGCTGACTTGCCAGGCGCGATCAACCACATCGAACCGAAGCAGCTGACCTCCGCATGGCAAAAATCCTTTGGCGCGGACAATCTCACCAAAAGTTCCTGCCACAAGAGCATCAAGAAACCAAAGCAAGTGATTCTCTGTCGGTAAAGACGCATTTTTAATCGAAATGCTTGTAAAACCTGAATCGTCATTGTGATTATGATGGTGCTGGCTATGATGCGAGTGACTGTGAGAATGTTGAAAATGATTATGGCTGGCACCGTTGCGCAACGACTTCTTTCCTCTGTCTGAAATGAAAGAGTTTCCAGCGTGATAGTCACTTTCGCAGCTTGCTTCTTTTATGGTTGATTCACTTGTTGATGATTCATTTGTGGCTAGTTCATTTATGCCTGGCACCATTGTGCAAGAGTCACTTTTATGGCTGGAACCATTGTGTAATAGAGAAAGAAACCAGGCAGGGTCGATGTTGCACCAGGAGTCAGCAACGATATTAGCGCTGGGATTCTGATTATTTAGCCATTCAATAAGAAGGGTAAGCTCTTCTGAAATGAGTTGATCAGTCTTTGAAACAACAAGTGTGTTGGAGGAGACAACTTGATCGAGAAAGATTTCCGGAAACTTGTCTCGAGAGGACTTCCATGCTCCCCCATCAATTATTGTCAGCGGTTCTAAAAGAGAAATATGTTCATAACAGACGAGATTTACATTTTCCACAACGCTTGAGAGTTTAGCCACACCAGTCGGCTCAACCACAAGATAATCAGGGTCAAAAGTGTTTGAAATCGTGAGGACAGAGGAGGCGAAATCCTGCCTACCCGAGCAACAAATGCAGTTTTCGGTGCTTTCCCAAACAGTGAGTTCATCAACTTGAGATAATTCCTTGGCATCGATGTCGGCTTGACCATACTCATTTTCATAAACGACGAAATCACGGCCCGACTTCCGCGCTAGCTCCTTTATAAATGTAGTTTTCCCCGCACCAAGAAAGCCAGACACGATTAAAACTTCCATCGTCACCTCAATTCCTAGATTTCCGCTTTAATAGACAAAATAAGTTAACTGTTGGCGAAGCGCAACGACCTACAAAGCAAATCTAATCTGCTATAAATTAGATGCTCAATCTTTAAACAAACGAGAGAGCTTGCCCGGACAAACTTTTCGCTCAATGACTGCCCGGGCAATTGCTTTTAAATTTGTTAGTCGATGACAACCACAGGTTTAATGAGGTCAGATGGCTTGTCTCTCATGAGGAAAAGTGCTTCCTCGACGTGATCCCAACCATGGAACACATGCGTGACCTCTGGATGGAGGTCCAGTTTTCCGCTCGAAACGAGACGCGCAAGCTTTTCCATGCGCAAGCGCCCACCAGGCATGAGACCGCCACGAACATCTTTGTGGCCCATTCCAACGCCCCACTCAACACGAGGAATTTGGACGAAGTCACCTTTGCCGAGATAATTCACATTGCCAATCTTTCCGCCAGGTTTGAGACACTTAACTGCCTCCGCGAATGTGTCAACATTGCCACCAGCGATGCAAACGCGATCAACACCTTTCCCACCAGTGCGTTCGAGCACCTGCTCGTGAATTGGCCCGTCTTTGTAGGAAATAAACTCAGAGGCACCATAGCCTTTTGCAGCCTCTACGCAAACTGGACGAGTTCCAACAGCAATGATTCTGGAAGCACCGCGAAGTGCAGCACCCGCAACTGCCATCAATCCAACTGGACCAATGCCAATAACAAGCACTTCGTCTCCAAATTGAACGTCAGCAAGCTCAACTGCATGGAAACCGGTTGGCACCATGTCTGACAGAATGCAGGCGTCTGCTGGTTCAATTTCTTCAGGCAGGTGTGCCAAGTTGCCATCGGCGTCGTTTACGTGGAAGAACTCAGAGAACACTCCGTCTTTGAAGTTCGAGAACTTCCAACCTGCAAGCATACCACCAGAATGCATAGAATAGCCTGCCTGAGCTTCGAGAGAATTCCAGTCAGGCGTGATGGCTGGGACCAGAACGCGATCGCCCGGTTTGAAATCCTTGACCAACTCACCTACTTCCACAACTTCAGCAGAACACTCATGTCCAAGAATCATGTTGTGGCGCTCGCCAATTGCACCCTCCCAAAGTGTGTGAATGTCGGACGTGCAAATCGCGACGGCCAACGGTTTGCAGATTGCATCAAGTGGGCCGCACTCTGGTTTTTCTTTCTCAATCCAGCCCGACTCGCCAATCTTTAGCATTGCATAGCCTTTCATGACTAACCCCTCCTTTCTTTTCTAAAATTTAATCAGGGTATGTAAAGTCTACAAATGAAATGCAGGCAAAAAACATGTTTACAATTGCGTTTCGGGAAGCGTGAACTGAAAGAAACAGCTAAAAGCATTTCTTAAATGGCAATAATTGAACAGATGTTCACCCATAAGACCAGCATAAGGACTTGTTTTTGAATGTGTGTTCTGTAATCACAAAACATAAATTCCAAAATGTTACAAATGTTAAATCTGACGAGCGGAAGAGGTAATTTCGTTCTTAAAAGAAAACAGCGAGGACACTGCCTGAGAAACAATTTGAAACAGGGTTGGCACCAATGAGCATGCACGAATGAGCAAACATCGAAACTTTATGGTTGGCACCCATGTGCATTCGACGAAGATTCCTTTATGGTTTCATTGAAATTTGAACAATAGGCTGATTAGGGAATGAGAGTGAAAACAAAACTCCTTTAAATTATTAGTGCGAAAAGCTGTGGCACAGTGCATCTGCATTACTCCATGCAAACTGGGTTGGCACCAATGAGCATGCACGAATGAGCAAAGATCGAAACCTTATGGTTGGCACCACTGAGCATGCATGAATGAGAAACAATCGAAACTTTATAGTTGGCACCCATGAGCATGCACGAATGAGAAACAATCGAATCTTTTACGTTTGCGCCTGGGTAATTAAACAGGGTTGGCACCCCATGTACAACAGTTTCAACTTAACTTTTATGGTTGGCACCTGCACATGCAAACAGGGTTGGCTCCGATGTGCAACAGTTTCAACTTAACTTTTATGGTTGCACCTGTGCATGCAAACAGGGATGGCACCAATGAGCATGCACGAATGAGAAACAATCGAAACTATATGGTTGGCACCCATGTGCATTGGCACCCATGTGCATTCGACGAAGATTCCTTTATGGCTTCATTGAAATTTGAACAATAGGCTGATTAGGGAATGAGAGTGAAAACAAAACTCCTTTAAATTATTAGTGCGAAAAGCTGTGGCACAGTGCATCTGCATTGCTCGAAATTTTGTAGAGCAAAGATGCTATTCAAATCCGATTGCAGCGTTATCAACAATGATAGATGAGGAAACGTAGAAGTGGTGGAGCCGCGGGGAATCGAACCCCGATCCACACCAAACCTCGCATTAGGCTCTACAAGCTTAGTACAATTCGTCAGGCTTTAAAATGCTTCGGTCAATTGCACAAACGTCGCATTCGATTCGAACTTTATCTTTCTTCTAGTCAAGCAGTCGAAAATCTCAATTAGAAGGCACCCCTGAAAATGACACCTTCATCTCGAAGCGGGGATATCGAGAGAGGCGAGGCTGCACTAAATTAAGCAGCCATAGCGACAGGAGCGAATCCTGCGCTAGAAGTTTTAGCTTTGCCAATTAATTTGACTTTACCCATTATTAGCGTGTTTAGGAGAACACGGCCTGCTCCTCATGCGATAACTTGCCATGTCGAAACCATATCGGCCCCATAGGAACGTAGGGAAATTATACACGAACGCCCAGGGTCTTGCACTGTAGACAGAGAAGCATCGCAACGATACATGCACAACAGTGCCAACCATAAGTTAGATATGTTGTGAACACAGGTGCCAGGCATAAATAGACACAACATTAAAAGGTCCCATTTACAAAGGTGTCGCATTTACAAAGGTGCCAGGCATAAATAGACCCAACATTAAAAGGTCCCATTTACAAAGGTGTCGCATTTACAAAGGTGCCAGGCATAAATGTAAACCAAGGAGATGCCGCCTTGTACACTGGTGCCAGACATAAATTAAACTGGTGCCAGGCATAAACTCAAGTCACAAAAATTTGTTCAACACCAGGGAATAAACTATCGACTTAAGTAATTAGGCTTTAACCTTTACGACAATCTTTCGGACCTTCGACGGTGTTTCACCTAAAGAACAGCCCGGCTTATGAGCATCTTCAGGAGCTAACACAGAAAGATCTCCGGAATGCATGGCAACATCTGTAACAGCACCAGACGCTTCATAAAGACCAAAGTCATTTTTTGCATCAAAACTCTGTACCTCGACCGCATTCTCAAGTGGAGCATATTGCATTAGCTCTTCTCCGCAAACTACAAATTGAACATCGTAGTATCTCCGATGAGCTTCAAAGTGCTTTTCAGACGAAGGCACTGTTTCATATTCCTGCACGTTTGCAAAAACTTCGTCTCCATCAATATCAACACGTCCGACCGGCAGAGACAAAAGGTCACCGCGAGAAAGAAAATCATAGGCCTTCCTAAAACGGGAGCTTAAATAGTCATTACCCTCTGCGTGTGAAATGTTAGTTACCAGCAAAACAATTCCTTCCAGTTAAAGTCAAAAAATCAAAGCAACAAACTTCGCTACCACTCGCAAGTATACTGCTCATGTCACAATGGTGCCAGCCATAAATGCAAAAGCATGTGAAAAGAGTGTCTGCCATAAATGAAACTGCACAAACACACAGCAAAACCCCAGAGTGCAAATGATGCCAGCCATAAATGCAAAAGCATGTGAAAAGAGTGCCAGCCATAAATGAAACTATGTCACAATGGTGCCAGCCATAAATGCAAAAGCATGTGAAAAGAGTGCCAGCCTTAAATGAAACTGGAAAGAGTCCCAAAGAGTCCCAACTGGGAAGAGTTCCAAACATTGAAAATCTTGTAAATTACTGGTGCCAGCCTTAAATGCAAAAGCATATGAAAAGAGTGCCAGCCATAAATGAAACTGCACAAACACACAGCAAATCCTCAGAGTGCAAATGGTGCCAGCCATAAACGAAAACCAGCCATAATTGAAAGCCAATTGAAAGCTGAAAGTCAAAAAAGAACGCAGCTACAGAGTAACCGCGTTCTTCCCTTAAAACATATTCTTGAACGAAGTCTTCTTGGAGTCTTGTTACAAACAAAGACTTCTTGCCGATTCAAGTCCTAACACTCAGATGGTTTATTTACTAGCTTTTACATAACAGCTTGCAAAGACGTTATTAATGTCGTCATCTGAAAATCCTGCAAGATTTTCTTCGAGACCTTTATCCTTTGCAGTACCTTTTAGAGAGCATGATGAATAGACTTCAAACTCCTCAATGTCTATTGTTTTAAACCCAATTTCAGAGAGCGTGTTTTCGTAATCATCCTTACGAAGGACTCCAGATGTGGCCCCAAGAACCGCTCCGACTCCAAGTAATTCTGATGAAGTCATGCTCGTATTTTCGATAACAAAATCAGTCGCCACCATCTTGCCACCAGGCTTCAATACGCGAAATGCTTCTCTGATAACTTGAGTCTTGTCAGTGCACAAATTAATTACGCAGTTTGACAGAACATAATCAAAAGTCTCATCTTCAAAAGGAAGTTCCTCCAAAAATCCTTTTACAAATTCGACATTTTCAACCCCAGCTTCTGACTTGCTCTCATTTGCAAGATCAATCATTTCCTGAGTCATGTCAAGGCCATAAACAAAACCAGTTTCTCCAACTTTTTTAGCAGCAATAAAAGCGTCTGTGCCGCCACCAGAACCAAGATCTAGAATCTTCATTCCGGGAGTTAGTTCTGCACGATTGAATGGGTTAGCACAGCCTCGACAACAGCATAATGACTTTTCAGGGACAGCCTCTGTCAGTTCGTCATCATAGATGCAGCGCTCATCGCTTGCTCCTACGTGATTAGTTTCAGCGCAACCTAAAGTCTCTCCGGTCACCACACGCTTGGCGACTTCTGCATACTCTTTTTGCACCTCGTCTCGGCTTGTTCCTGCACAGCAACAAGAAGTCTTTCCCATTACAGCATCCATCCCTTCGAATAACCATCCAAAATCTCATATCCAGCAGCACGAAGAACACGCTGATAGGTGGCAACGCTAACTCCTCGTCCCCCATCTTCTGTCTTTTTTACGGTGTCGCGAGGGTTTGAGCCCATTTCTGCCCAAGCAAGGTTGGCACCAGCAGCCGCGCTCACGGCAGTAGACGCAGCACAATTAAGCATTGGTTTTCTCCCCGCGGCCAAACGATAAATGGCCACATTTTTCGCATTTGCAAAGTCGGAAAGTTCACCTCTGTCAGCGAGCAAAGTGCCAGGCACAGTAATTCTTCTACCGCATCCAGCCGAGTTGTTTGGATAGCTCATGCAGCGAAGCGTAGCCTCCGTCAACTCCTCTGGAGTGTTTTCGGGACCAATAGGCTCAACACAAGTCGATATGCTCATACCCTCGTCGACAAGATTGTGAATCGTCTCCCATCGAGAATCGATGCTCAAATTAGTATCAACCCCCTCACGCATGCGAATCGCATGATAGGCGCCATTTGCCCCAGCTTTGTGAAGCTCACGAACGTTTTCCTTCGTCATGTCATCGAAATTTACGAGAAGCGGCATGTCGTCATCAATCACCTCGCGAACTGCAGCGACCATTTCATATGCCTTCCCCATCGGATAGGTGCCGGTTGCCAACAAAAGCATAAGGTTGGCACCTGCGTCACAGAGGATTTTCGCACTTTCAATCACGTCCTCAACAGGCATTTCATATTTGCCCTTCTCGCGCACTGTGTTGCAAGCCGCAAAGGAACAAAACAAGCAGTTGTGAGGGCACGTTGTTGAATTGAGCCCAATCTGAGCATGAACTTCCGCTTTTCCATTACAGAGCTCCATTTGCAATTGACGGCCTGCCCAGCAAACATAGGCAGCAAGTGGGCTCTCAGGATTAATCTTATACAAATCTAAGATTTCGTCCTCCGCAAGACCTTCGCCAGTTAATCCTTTTTCCACGATTTCAATAACGCGCATTTTTTCCGTATCAGTCGGTTTTATGTACATACTCCCACCATGTTCTCTAATTGATTATTTTGCAGATATTTTTTGCAGATTACAGCATTAAGTGTAATATTGCTAATTATACTTAGTTTCTGCTTACTAAATACTGCACGCTTCAATTCAAAATTCCCAAGAACAGGACACTTTTTATGCAATTTTTAAAAGAGCCAACTGGCAGAATTACAACCTTTAAAGAGTTGTTGCTCATGCTTATGCCAATCTCAGCAATGCTCCTTGCAATGGGCTGTCACATGATTTTGCCAAATGTCTATCCTGAAAACTACGTTCCTCAAACATACTTTGGATTTTTGGTGGGCTGTCTTGCGCTTTATGCAATTCTTGTGGGTGTCGCTTCGTTTGTTCCCTATTTGCGAAAGAAGCTCGTGTATCTTTCGGGAATATTATTTGTCGCATTTCTGGCATTAGAAATTATAGATGTAATGACACTAAAGACAGGAATTTTAGAATTGCCGTTCATACCAAGCCCCGACAAAACACTAAGCTGTTTTACCCTCTACCCCGACAAAGTAATCCCTAGCTTTTTTGCATCGATGAATCTTTTATTGACGGGGTTTGCAATCGGCGCAATCACTGGTTTTATCAGCGGAATCCTAATGGGTTGGTCTCGCATTTGCAACTATTGGATATCTCCAATTCTCAAACTAATTGGGCCAGTTCCTTCGGCGGCATGGTTACCAATCGCTGTTGTTATCATGCCAACAAATCATGCTGCGGGCCTCTTTTTAATTGCTCTTTCGGTTTGGTTTCCTCTCACTTTGATGCTCTCATCGGCAATTCGCTCCACAAACGTAAAACTAGTCGAAGCAGCACGAGTGATGGGCGCAAGCGAGAGATATATTCTTTTTCATGTTGCGCTCCCAAATGCGATGCCGGCCATTTTTGATGGCCTTTTTATGGGTCTTTCCTCGAGTTTTGGCGCCCTGGTCGTAGCAGAAATGCTCGGAGTAAAAGAAGGGCTTGGATGGTATCTAACCTGGTCGAAATCGTGGAGCGACTATGGTCGAGTCTTTTCAACAACTGGCATTTTTATCATTGTTTTCTTTCTGCTCATCCAACTTCTTTTCTGGGTGCGTAAAAAAGCACTCAAATGGCAAACGGGACTTGTTAGGTGGTAGATTATGGCAGTTGATTTGATTGCAAGAAACATCATTCAAATTTTTAAAAATGAGAATCGTGAGGACGTTTGCGCTCTGCGAGATTTTAATTTTGAGACTCACGAACCTGAAATCGTTGGGATTGTTGGTTTCTCAGGGTGCGGAAAATCTACATTTTTAAGGCTTGTCGCAGGGCTTGACAAGCCGACTTCGGGCGAGCTTACCTACAACGGAGAGCCAATAGAAGGGCCAAATTACAATCGCGGTTTTATTTTTCAAAGTGCGACTCTTTTTGATTGGTTAAACATTTATGACAACATCGCTTTTGGACTAAAAGCTCGTGGTGTTTTCAAAGAGAACAAACACAAGGTTCAGGAATACATAGACTTAATGGGCCTAGCTGGATTTGAAAAATCGTACCCACATCAGGTGTCGGGCGGAATGGCTGCTCGCACTTCATTCGCAAGAACTTTCATTCAGGAACCAGAACTAGTTTTGCTTGATGAACCGCTATCTGCACTTGATGCCTTCACCAGAATGACAATACAAAAAGAACTTCTTAATATTCATCACCGAACTAAATCGACTTTAATTCTGGTAACCCACGATTTAGAAGAAGCAGTATTTTTGTGCGATCGTGTTGTCGTAATGACAGAACGTCCCGGCCGAAATGTAGGCGAAGTTCGCATAGATCTCGAGCATCCACGAAATCGCACGAGCGAAGAGTTTATCGAGCACCGAAAGCGCATTTTGAGCCTGTTTCCGAAGGAATTACAACTGTAACAATGGTGCCAGCCATAAATAAAAATGCATGTTCAAAATGGTGCCAGGCATAAAATCGCATTTGTGTAAACAGTGCCAGCCATAAATGAAAACGCGGAAAGCAGTAGCTTAACAGGGCATGAAATCCACAGGGACAATGGTGCCAGCCATAAATAAAAGTGCAGATACAAAACGGTGACAGGCATAAAATCGCGCTTGCGTAAACGGTGCCAGCCATAGATGAAGCTGCAAGTACAAACGGTGCCAGGCATAGATGTAATTGCAGTCACACACTACAAAATCCCGAGTTTAAATGGTGCCAGGCATAAATAAAACTCCGGGCTCGAACGGTGCCGGCCATAAAATCGCACTTGCATATAAGGGGCCAGCCATAGATGAAACTGCAGGTTCAAACGGTGCCAGGAATAGATGTAATTGCAGTTAAACACTACAAAGTCCCGAGTTTAAATGGTGCCAGCCATAAATAAAAGTGCAGATACAAAACGGTGACAGGCATAAAATCGCGTTTGCGTATACGGGGCCAGCCATAGATGAAACTGCAAGTTCAAACGATGCCAAACCTCGCTAAACCTGGCTTAAATCGCGTGGTATGTTAACATAAGCTAACTAAAGTCTTAAGGAGGAAAAATGGAATTATCGAGAAGAGATTTTCTGAAAGTTAGCGGAGCAGCTGGTCTTGCTTTTGCAACAACTGGACTCGTGGGCTGTTCTTCTGGCTCAAATGAAAAGAAGGAAGATGCCAAAGAAACAGCAGGTCTTCTTCCTGCAAAAATTGGCTACTGGGGCGGAACTTGTGAAGCAGAAATAATGATTGCCGAAGCAAACGGTTACTACAAAGAATGCGGCATAGATGCCAACGTTTTCAAAATCACAAGCGGCACAAATGAGCTGATTGCTAACAACGAAATTGACTTCTTTGAGGCTACACCAAATTTCTTACCTGGAATTTATCAAGGGCTCAAAATTAAGCTCATCGACAATGTCCACACAGGATGCATCCAAGGCGTGGCAAGCAAAGAATCTGCCATCAAGAGTTACAAAGATCTCGAGGGCAAAAAAATTGGAATGTTCTCCGAGGGCGACATGGCTCAGCTATTTATCCAGGCTCTAATGAAACAAGACGGCATCGATTATTCAAAAACAGAGTGGACCGCATACAGCGACGGTGGTGCCGCAATGGCATTTAAAGCGCTTCAGAATGGGGAAATTGATGGATTAACCTGGTTCGATCCGTATGGCGAAATTGGAGAGCTGGCAGGTTTTGTAAAATTCTTCAACAACGCAACAGAGCCCGCATACAAAGACTACACTTGCTGCTTCCTCGCGGCAACTCAGCACATCGTGGACGAAAGCCCTGACACCTGCAAAAAAGTTTGCGAGGCAATGCAAAAAGCAGCCGACTTCATCAAAAACAATCCTGCAGAAGCTGCGAAAATCATTCAAGACAGCGGATATGTCGCAGAATCAAGCACTATCCTCGAAGCTTATGGAATCAAGGACACTTCGGAGAACATCCACGAACGCCTGCTCAAGAGTTACACATGGTGCAATGGCGACAAAGAAATGTTTGAAAAAAGCGCAACAAAGAACTGGGATATTCTTTACTATGGTACCGACGTTATGACCGATGCTCCAACAAATGGAACCGATACTCAAGAGTACAAAGATTACGTCGCAAAACTTGTAGAAAAGGGCTATCAATACTTCGGCGCATAATTCTTTTTTTGTAGCTTTGCATGTGGTTTTAGCTAAAAAGAGAAAAGCGTTCCGACTGAGCACATGGCTGGCACCGTTGTCACACTTTCGTTACGTTGCTTGCGAGTGCAGTTTTATTCATGGTTGGCACCATTGCTACGCTTGCGATAAGCATACTTCAAACAAAAAAATTATGGCTGGCACCTTTTGATACCTTTTAAAGAAGCAACTAAAAACACTGTTAGAACACTGTTTCATATATGGTTGGCACCATTGATATGGCTCCTAGAATTGTGGCAGCCACCCAAGATTAAGAAAAAAACTGCGAGATCATTAAGCTTGAGGTGATCGAATTAGAAACAAAACAACCATATCGGTGACGCTCGAAATTATTTAGCGTGCAATAGAAATCCAAAGTTGTATTCAATTAAGAAGTCACTTTTTTACAACTGCATTCAAAAGTAGGCATGGATACATGGTTGGCACCATTGTTATGCTTGCACCATTGCTACACTTGCAGCATGAGGACTTCAAGAACGGATATATTTATGGCTGGCACCTTTTGATACCTTTTAAAGAAGCGCCTTAGAACACTGTTAGAACACTGTGTCAAATATGGTTGGCACCGTTGATATTTTTTCATCGATTGAAAATCACATTGAACAAATTTGCGGAAAGCCACTCTGCACATATAGGGTTGGCACCATTGTTATGCTTGCACCATTGCTACAGTTGCAATATGAGGACTTCAAGCAAAGAAGAATTATGGCAGGCACCTTTTAAACAAGAACGCTGTTTCAAATATGGTTGGCACCACTGCTCAATCGTTATTTATGAAGGTTTGCGATGCAAAAAAGTTTCCTAAAGCTATAATTTGGGAACTGCTCATCTTCTGCAAAATGGTAGAAACATTTAAAAAGGCATCAGCCCTTCTGTTTTATTTCATTTTTAAATCAATAGAGAAAGATTTATTTAATGTTCAGGTTAGTAATACAAAGCGTAAAACAAAGGAAAGTTCAGAGCATCGCTCTTTGCGCCACCATTGCTGTTAGCGTAGCCGCATTCGTAGCACTTTTGCTCCTCGGAGGAGGAGTTTACCAGGGCATTGAACTTAGCGAGGAGCGCTCAGGTGCTCAAATTTTATGCGTCCCCAGCGACGCGGAGGACCAGCTCGAAGACACAGACATCCTTTTCACAGGTGCACCTGTCAGTGCATACATCGACGAGTCGATTGCTGATCAAATTCGCCAAGTTGATGGCGTCGATGCAGTAACAACGCAATTTTATGGACAAACACTCGGGCAAGCATGCTGTTCGCCTGACGAGGCAACAAAAATCATTGGATACGATGCGACAACTGACTGGGTTATTAAGCCTTTTTGCGAAACTCAATTTAGCGGTGACTTAGCCGATGATGAAGTGATAGTTGGAGCAAATGTTTCAGGCTACAAACGCGGAAAGGGCCTCATTCTTGGTCATGATGTGGTAGTAAAGTCTACGCTTGCGCCCACAGGAACCTATCTGGACAGCTCAATTATCATGAACAGAAAAGCTGTTCGTGAAATGTCGAAAGAAACACAGGAATTCAATCATTTGTGGGAAAAATACGGCGATCCTGACACGCTCTGCAGTGCGATTCTTGTGAAAACCGACCCCCAGAAGGCGTCTTCAATTGCAGGCAAAATCAAAAGATATGCGCCTGGCAACTACGTTACATTAGTGCAATCTTCCGTACTTGAAAAGACACAAAAAAGCTTCGATGTAATATTTGCCGTCATGCTTGGTTGTGCGATTGCGCTAATCTTCGCATCTGTGCTTCAGCTCGTAGCAAGATTTTCAACTCTTGTTTGGGACAGAAGAAGTGAGCTGGCTCTGTTCAGAGCGCTCGGTGCAACAAAATCGAACCTTGCATCTCTCATTTGCGGGGAAGCTTTTTTCCTAACTGGTGTTGGAGCAATTATCGGCGGCGCACTTGGGTTTACAATCTATTACGCCATGCTGCAAACCATGCAGAAAAACACTGCTTTCCCATTCTCCCCGCTAGATCCTGCACAAATGACAATTGGGATTCTTGTTATAGTTTTGGTTTTCTTCATTGTGACTTTACTTGCTATAATTCCGCCACTAAGGCAGTCTTCAAACATCGACCCCGCATCAGCAATGAATCAGGTTGACATAGGTTAAAGGCGATGTCTTCACGGAATGCGGGTAATTGGCTTAGCGCCTAATATTATGGTTGGCACCGCGTGACTAATGGTTTTAACGTACAAAAAGCAAGCAAAACCTACAGGACAAATTGAGGAATAAAGAAACAAAAGCTTTAAAGCAGATTGAACATTATGGTTGAACATTATGGTTGGCACCTATGTGTTGGATAGAAAGTAAGAAATTCTGAATAAAGAAAAGGGTTGTCACCTTTTCTAGGAGTTAAAAAAACAAAAACAAGAGTTGGCACTGTAATAAAAAGCAGTCAACCCATGGTTGGCACCATTTCATAATGAGAACAAAGCAGATAGAGCAGAAAGAGTAAAAATGGCTGAACCAGTTCTTAAATTAGAAAACATATCAAAAGAATATTCAGAGCAAATACTTAACGACATTTCATTTGAACTCGAAAAGGGGAAGAGTCTCTGCGTTATGGCCCCGTCGGGGAAAGGTAAGTCGACACTCCTTTCAATAGCAGGGCTCTTGCTCGCTCCCACGGCAGGAAATGTGTATATAAATGGAGTTGAAACAACTGCTCTAAACGACGACCAAAAGAGCAAGTTGCGCAGCGAGACTATAGGCTTCCTTTTTCAACACACACAGCTCTGTGGAACACTTCGTGCAAACGACAACGTTTGCCTACCCGCTTTTTTTAACAAAGCAGAATCAAGACTGAACAAAGAAGAGATCTCAAAACAAGCAGATGCATTGCTTGAAAGATTTGGACTGTATGAGAGAAAATATTACTTTCCAAACCAACTATCAATCGGTCAGAAAAGAAGGATTGCCTGTGCAAGAGCCCTTTTCTTAAACCCAGAACTCATCATTGCAGACGAGCCAACAAACGATCTCGATGAAAAAAATAAGCAGACGGTGATTGAGTCACTTTTTGAGCCAGTTAAGGCTGGCACCGCTGCTCTGCTGTATGCAACACATGATGAATCGGTTGCAAAACTCGCTGACGAGATTATCCACATATAGGCAGTGTGAGCTAATACAGGTGCCAGCCCTTAGAGGACTTTGCGGCTCTAACACACTAACACACTGGTGCCAGCCATAACTTATGCATGCCATAATTTATGCAATGGGGTCAGCACAATGGTGCCAGCCATATTAAAAGAACTGTGAAGTCAAAGCGACTTTTGTATTCAGCGACTGTCTTCTAAACCACAAGTGAGCTAATACAGGTGCCAGCCCTTAGAGGACATTGCGGCTCTCGCTTTTTCGGTTTCTCGAATGATGTGCTCCCTAGAATCAGAATACCCACGCTCTCTAGGGTCTTGTCCAGCATCAACCCAAGCTACGCCTCCGACACAACCAATTGGAACCTTTAAACCGCAAACCAATCGCAAAATTGAAGCTACAAGCTGCACCCTCTCAACCGAAGGAGTTTTACCCTCAAAATTAATGCCATCAACCTCACACAATCCACAAACACCAGTCGCCCAAGGATTATTACTTGCCACCTCAAGGATTCTGTCGGCTATATCCATAGCAAGGGCCTCATCAAAAGGCTCCCACACGGGCTCAACGCCATTCATTAAGTCGAATCTAATCAATTTTACGTTCTTAATAGTTTGGCGCCGTAAATTAGGGTTGGCACCCGTAATCTCTCCCTCACGAATTCGAAGTGAGTGGTATACACAAGTTGCACCAGCTACTTTTAATCTCGAGAGGTCATCAAGGGTCATGTCGCGGTAATTAACAATAACTCCTATTTCAGGATTTAAGATATTTCTTGCAGTCACCACAAAATCAAGAAACTCATTGAAAGGAAGCGCAGCCGTTCCCATGAGACTAACAGCATCAACCTTTGCTTCATTAAATGAATGCAAATGATAGATAAACTCTTCTGACGACAGTTTCGAACACTTGTTATGCTCTGCAATCCTTAACTTTAACCTTTCAGAAAATTCGCCCTGGAGCCTAAAATTATCTAGAGCAAAAGCACAATACTTGCAATTCACAGGACAAACACTATTGTCAACACCAATTTGTCCAAACACATGCATTTTCCCCTTAGCAGCGCAATAGCCAACGTCAAAGGCATATTTATTGATTTTCTCAGCATCACTAGAAAAAGGGTCAACCATAAGCAAAGAAGCTATCTCCCTCTGGGAAACAGCTTCTCCTCTCATTAATCTTGAAATTGTTTCTTGAATAGTCAAGTTTCGATCTAGACCGTTTGCTTTGGGACTTCAAGTTCGTTGAATTTATTTGCCTTAACGAACGAAATTATCGAAACTACAAGCGAAACCCCCATGCAAATTAGAACAGCCAGCCTTGTGTTGTGGCAATGCATCGCGCTAGAGCAAACGCCAATGCCGAACGAGGTCATGAGAACACATATTACGAAAATGGTGACAAACAGGCCCACCATGCAACACATGCGCGCCATGCGCTCATTAATGTATGTTGAGCAAACGACCAAAGTAATGCCAATCAAAGAGACGAGAGTAACCGCGACAAATGTCCAGTGGCATTTCATCGGCGCTGTAGCACCTGATGCGAGCTCGACTTCGCCAGTGCAACCGCCCATACGCAAGGCAAAAAGAAACGCCGCCAAAAAAGCTACGAAATTGATTGCACTCAAAATTCTCCACTTCAAATCATTCATTAAAACTACCTTTCTAGACCTCTAGATATTTTTTAATGTCATCAATTTTTTCTAGTGTTTCGTAGTAACCCAACCAATAAAAGAGCTTTAAACGCTCGGTATCTTTCTCTAAGCGCCCCACAGTTTCATTGGTGCCAGGGCAAAGGAGAAACACCTTGCCATCTTTTGCTGCTTGCTCTCCATCCTTGCTTTCGCGAGAATACTCAAGGTTGTCACGCTCTAACACGCTGGCTAGATTGGGAAATTTTTTGTCATAAAAATGCGCCATGTGATTCAATTTGTCTGGACATCTGAAACCCAATGGACGGTTCCGAATCAACAAAATCTTCTCAAAACCTTCGTTCAAAGCCCACTCCCAAGGGTTACTTCTCGAACATCCTCCGTCGAGATAGGGCTTCCCGTCAATGGTGACAGGCTTAGATATAAATGGCATTGATGCCGACGCACGTACTGCTTGAAAAATGTTTGAGCATCTTCCGCGCTCAAAAACAACAGGCTCACCGGTTTCGCAATCAGTAGCAACGGCCGCAAATCGGCGCTCTGGAGAAAAAAATCGCTCGTAATCAAACGTGTACTCTTTAGGGGTTTCATTCAGAATGAAATCTATGCCAAAAATCCCGGAATCAGTCACCAAAGGGACAAACCCAACATAGCGTGGATCTTTCCGATAATTGAGATTTATACGAATTCCACGCCCGATGTCCCCAGCGACGTAACACATTCCAGCCAAAGCACCAGCAGACACACCAACGACTGTCTGCATATTTATGTCATTTTCCATGAGCGCATCAAGAACACCCTGCGAGTAGACACCTCGCAAAGCGCCCCCTTCAATAACCGCGCAACCAGGAGTAATCGTCCCACTCGCTTTCCCCGAAGGAATTTCTGGAAGTTCGCGATATTTTTTGTGCTGATTCATTCAACATATTGTAGTGCATTTCCATCGACAATTTTCATTAGGGTTGGCACCACAGTGCGGACACCATATTGTAAGTCAATTCGCCACCTTATCATTGCCGCAGAGATCATAGCAACGAGTGCAAACAACAAAACTCACCAAATAAGGGTTGGCACCACAGTGTGGACACCATGGTGTAACTAACTTCGCTACCTGATCAATGCCACAGAGATCATAGCGACGAGTGCAAACAACAAAACCAAAACCAAACAACAAAACTCACCAAACAAGGGTTGGCACCACAGTGTGGACACCATAGTGTAAGTCAATTCGCCACCTTATCAATGCCGCTGAGATTATAGCAACGAGTGTCAAACAACAAAACTAGAATCGCCAAACAAGCGTCAACAAAAACCCAATTTGCACTATGCCGTCTGCATGGGTTGTCACAACTGAAAGGTTGTTCCCTCCGAATGGCTGTCACTTCTGCATGTCTATTTCATCCGAATGGCTGCCCCCATCCATGTGGTGTCTCATCTGCACGGTAATTCCATCTGCATGGCTGTCACCATAGTCTTTGTCGTCACACAATGCGGGAATATCGGGGAATGAACTGGAGGTTAGGAACTCAGAATAACAACGCGCCTCCGATTAATACCCGTAATTCGGGAAATTTGAGTGACATTAGAACCAAGACTGAGAAGTTTTTTCACAAGGGCCCTAAGCAAATTCTCTGGAAGAGAAGGAATCCTCCCAACATTATGCTTTTTTACGAACCTTGTCACAATCTCAATTAAATGAAGCTCAGAAACAGGATCTTTAGGAATAGTCTCGCATTGTTTAAAAATTTCAGGTTCGACATCCATTTTTGCTCGTTCGCAAGTGTATTTTTTAAGAAACTCGACAGACACTACAGAGTCCAAAAAGTTGTAGGCCTCGGGGTTGATCTTTGGATCATCTAGTTCACGAAAACTTGACCAGCGATAATCGCGAGCATCATGCACAACTTTAGCCTTAACTGGATTATTGAAAATCTACGCCGCAGTATCTATCAATTGTTGACGGCAATTTATTGGCTTGGAGCAGAAACGTCCGTTCCAGATGGTGCCCGACCTGCCATATTTGCGATTAAACCAGCGGACAAACGTGGCTCCCACCGACTCAAACACACTTGCACAGTTCCCAATTGGAGCATAAACAAAAGCATGAACATGATTGTTCATCAAAACATAGCCAAGCAGCAAAACATGAAAGCGCGAGCAGCTTTCCTTAAGACATTCAATGAATTTTAGCCGGTCCTCGTCATCGTAAAACACAACCTGGCTGTTATGCCCCTTAAGTCCAATGTTATGAACGAGAATGCTCGATTCAACTCTTGGTTTTCTTCCCATAATTACTTCCTTTCAATTGTTGGGGATTCTCAATTGCTGGGGATTCCCCAAAGGGTTTTTCATTGAATTAAAGGTTAGTTTGAACATTCCAAAAAAATAAGAAAGAAAGCATGCATGAAAACTTAATGAAAACTGAATGAAAACTGAATATAAAATGCCTGATAACTGAATAAAAAATGAACAAAATGATGAAGCAACAGTGAATGATTTTATTCTGCTGATTGGCGCTTTAGCTGTTAATTTTATGGCTGGCACCTTTTAACTAGATAAAAAGAGAAAAGGCGAGCATAACTCGCCTTTTCTTTATGGCTGGCACCAGCAAACACGATGCACAATGGAGGGGTTTCATCTATGGCTGGCACCTATGTTAAGCAACGATACAAACCTCGTCGGCAGTTATGGCTGGCACCGTTGCATGATGACGCTCAAGATAAACCTAGTTCTTGATCTTGACTTCCGAAAGCTCTGTACCCGACTGCTCGCGAGAGAAAATAATCGCAATGAGAGCAAGTACAGCAATTGAGACGAAGTAGAAACCAGGAGCCAATTGATTACCCGTAATGCTTACGAGCCACAAGCAAATGGCTGAGCAAGAGCCACCAAACAGACCATTCGCAAGGTTAAACGTAAACGCAAAACCAGTGAAGCGAACCTCCGTTGGGAACTGCTCTGACAAATAACTCGCCAGTGTACCGTCATTAATGCAGAGCAAAAGAGCCATGAACAACTCAGCTGCAAGAATGACATAGAACTCGAGCGTTGCCAACAGCATGTAGCAAGGAATCGTGCAAACAACAAAGCCTATCGCAGCAATCAACAACATCTTCTTTCTGCCGAAGTGGTCAGACAACCATCCGGAGATGAAAATGAACGCGATGTAGGCAAACAGAACAATCGTTGTAATTGTGCCAGCTGAAGCTGCGTCATACTCGAGAACAGATTCGAGATATGCAGGCATAAACGTAAGCACTGCATAAAAACCAATAGCGTTCAAAATTGCAGATCCAAAGCAGATAATCGTGGTTCTTGGATATTTACGAATAACATCGCGAACTGGAGTCTTAGATCCAACCTCTTTTCCACCAGCTTCGGCTTCTTCCATCATTTGTTCATAAACTGGAGAGTCAGCTAGGTGGGTTCGGATGTAGTTAGTAATCCAACCAAGTGGAAGAGCAATCAAGAATGGGAATCTCCATCCCCACTCAGTAACAAACGGGGCGTCAGCGCCACCGCAAATTGCAAACATGGTGGTTGCAAAAAACGAACCAACAAGAAGGCCAGTTGCGGTTGATGCCGGAACAGCAGAAACATAAAGACCGCGTTTCTTTACAGGTGCATACTCAGCAATAAACGTTGAAGCGCCTGCATATTCACCAGAAGCGGAGAATGACTGAGTCATACGGCACAGAAGCAACAAAAATGGAGCCGCCAAACCAATCATTGCATACCCTGGCAAGCAGCCAATCAAGAACGTTGCCGTGGTCATTACAAGAATCGAAATTGAAAGTGTCCACCGTCGACCCTTTTTATCGCCCATGTTTCCCCAGAACAGACCGCCAATCGGGCGGACCAAATAGGAGAGCGCAAAAACGGCGAAAGCGGACATTGTTGTTACTATCGGATCGCCTTCCGGGAAAAATACAAGTCCGATAGTAACAGCAAAGTAAGAATAGCTCGCGTAGTCAAACCATTCAATGAAGTTACCTAAAAACGAAGAAACAACAACTTTCTTGAGCATCGTCTGTTTTTGTTCTTCGGTAATAACAATGTGCTCGCTCATTATAAAACCTCCCTGGTTAATTTAAGTTGCACACTTTACAAGTGAGCTTAACAAGAATAAAGCTCACGGCTTCAAACTTTATGGTTGGCACCATTTGCAATTCCACAAACAATAATGCCCTTTCAAAGTTCGAAGCTGGCGGGCTCTCATGAGTCAGCGAAAGCCCGCCGTACCAGCCTCGTAAGGCCAGTTTTACCCTACTGAAATCCATGGTTGGCACAACTCCGACAAGCAGTTACAGTCCTTCCGTCGTCCACCAACTGCCTGCAAAAATATCATTATAGAGACATGCCTGTCCCCATATACGAATGCTTTGCAGTCACGAGTACATGGTTGGCACTGCCACACCATTGCACCGTTGACCACCAGCGTCCTATAACAACACGCAACGCTACTCACGACGATGCAGGTTACAACACTATGGCTGTCCCCTTATGCAGGTTACAACGCTATGGCTGTCCCCACGGTTCAAAAGGTGCACACCCCACAAATCAAGCGGGATCTAGTCCCACATCTCAGGTCGAACCAAAGTAGAATCTTTGACTCTGTTAGGGAAGTAATCCTCACAACCACCCTCACGATAAACGTCAGCAGTGCTGCAGTGCAGGCCTCCACCGAATGGATATGCGTCGCGAAGATCGCAAGGAATTACATTCATGCCAAGCTTGTCCATCTGCTCAAGCTGATGCACTTCAGATGCCTCAACAATTACAGTCTTAGGATCAAGAACGAGGCAGTTCATTGACAGCCATACACTCGAGTAGCACAGTGGTGGTGGCTCGGTGTGTGCTGGCTGTGCTGCGTCGACAATTTGCCAGTCGTTGGCCTCAAAGATTGCACGCTGCTCTTCTGGAAGCGGACGCACAGGGTTATTAATAATGAGACCTGGACGAAGTGGAACAAACGTAGCGTCGATGTGAATTGGATATGGGTCTCCAGGGAAGTTAACCGCATGGATGCGGATGTCTGGATAATATCTCTGGAACCAGTCCATAGCAGCGCGATTGGTTGTCAAACCATGCTGAATGAAAAAGTCCTTACCCATTCTCATGACGTCAGCTGCGTCCCACATTGGCTCGATTTCAGTTGTGACAAAGTCCTTTGCAGCCGTTCTTTCAAGACGCTCTTCAAGAGTAATCTTCTCATCATAATAATTGTGCTTATAGGACTTGTCGGTCAAACGAGGGCGAGGTGCTTGAGACCATAGGAACTCTGGGTCCTCATCAAAATACTGCTTCATGAGTGGCCAATAGGCGAGATACTCAAAATAGCGGCATCTAAATGAGTTTGCAGAAGCGATAATCTCGTTGCCAACTGTCAACAAAATGTCACGAGGAGGCATGCAGGTAAACATTGAGTCGTTGCGGAAGTCAGGAGTACCGATTGCCTGGTTCCATTGCAAAGGAGTTGGACGATCAACGATAACGCCGCGATCCTCCAAAATCTTTACCAGGTTCTCGAGGCACTCATTACCTCTTTCTACTGTGTCAAGTGGGCGAAGACCCCACATGCCTCTCATGGCAGAGTCGATTGGCACTTTCTCTGAAGTTGCTGGCTCCTCTGGCGGAATAACAGAGTTGTCACAACGGCCAACAATGACTCGTTTCAGAGGGTCCCAATCGTTCCAGGAATTGACGATTTTTGCCATGTTTCCTCCTTTCAAAAAATTTATAAATTTTGCAAAGTCTATAGATTTCTGCCAGTTCGCGCGCTTAAACTGGCAAAAAAGCTACACCGTAATAACCGTGCCGGTCTCCCCTTTGATTCCGGCCGCAGCGCACTCAAGCGAAGTGATGAGAGCGCGACCACCCTCGAATTTCTCTAGGTAGTCAATACATGCTTCCACTTTTGGCAACATGCTTCCAGGTGCAAAATGCCCCTGCTTTATAAACTCACGAGCTTCAGAAATTGTCATTTCAGAAATTTCTTCTTGCTCCGGTGTTCCAAAATTAATGCAGACCTTCTCAACAGCAGTAAGAATCACCAGCATGTCAGCTTTAAACTCTGCCGCCATGCAAGCACTTGAGCGATCTTTGTCGATAACAGCAGGAACCCCGTGATAACCACCATCCTGTTCAATGACTGGGACACCGCCGCCGCCACCAGCAACAACAATGTAACCATCGTCTACCAGGTCTTTCACTGCATCAAGCTCGACAATCCTAATGGGGACAGGGCTAGCGACAACCTGTCTCCATCCGCGTCCTGCGTCTTCCTTAAAAGTGAGACCAGTCTCTTCCGCTTTCGCTTTTGCGTCTTCTTCTGTCATGAAAGCGCCAACAGGTTTTGTAGGATCGTTGAATGCAGGATCTTCTTTATCAACAAGCGTTTGTGTGACCACACAAGCAGAAGAGCGTTTGATGTCTCTCTCGCGCAATTCATTTAAGATTGCTTGCGACAAGTGATAACCAATGTAGCCCTGGCTCATTGCTCCGCACTCAGGAAAAGGAATCTCAGGAGTTTTGCCATCGTTGGCGCTTGCATAGGCAAATGCGTTGTTGATCATTCCGACTTGTGGGCCATTGCCGTGAGAAACGACGATATCGACATCATCAGCAACCATGTCCACAATGTGCGTCGCTGTGTTTTTCACTAGCTCAAGCTGTTCAGCCGGGGTGTTTCCAAGCGCATTCCCGCCAAGGGCGATTACTACTGTTTTACAGTTTGTTTGCTTTTCGTAAGCCATAACGCAGCTCCCCCTTTAGGCTATTTCAAAGTTGCATACATCACAGCTTTGATGGTGTGCATGCGATTTTCCGCCTCCTCAAACACTTTTGACTGAGGAGATTCGAACACTTCGTCAGTTACTTCCATTTCAGTTACGCCAAATTTCTCAGCAATGTCAGCACCAATTGTTGTGTTTGTGTCGTGGAACGATGGCAAGCAATGCAAGAAAATTGCGTCTTTGTCGGCCATTTCCATAACCTCTTTCGTTACGCGGAAAGGCTCAAGGTCTTTGATGCGGGTCTCCCAAACTTCATCTGGCTCACCCATTGAGACCCAAACGTCGGTGTAAATGCAGTGAGCACCAGTGACAGCCTTCTCTACATCAGAGGTGACAGTGATTGTGCATCCATTTTCCTCAGCAATCGGAGTGCAGGCATCAATCACATCTTGTCCTGGTGCATTTGCCTCTGGGCAACATGCTACAAAATTTAGACCAAGCTTAGAACAAATCACCATCAATGAACGGGCAACGTTATTAGCAGCATCGCCCATGAACACAAGTGTCTTGCCTTTGATGTCATAGTTAAATGCTTCCTGCATAGTCATGATGTCTGCAAGCATTTGTGTTGGGTGCCACTCTGTTGTGAGACCATTCCAAACTGGAACACCTGCATTCTCGGCAAGTTCTTCTACATCGGTTTGAGCAAAACCTCTGAATTCAATGCCGTCATAAAAACGACCAAGAACGCGTGCAGTGTCTTCAATCGATTCCTTTTTACCCATTTGAGATGAACCTGGATCGAGATAGGTCACGCCCATTCCCAAATCCATTGCGCCTACCTCAAATGAGCAACGTGTTCTGGTAGAAGTCTTCTGAAAAAGAAGAACAATATTTTTTCCTTCAAGATAACGATGAGGCGTGCCGGTTAGCTTCAAATTCTTTAGCTCGCGAGATAAATCGAGTAAATAATTGATTTCGTCAGTAGTAAAGTCGAGTAACTTCAAAAAATGACGTCCGCTTAGTGATACTGGCATACATAAATCCTTTCTCTAATATCAACAACTAAAACCATTAAGACCTGCATGCAACTGGCCTGATTTCCAAAATCATGTGGCACTCAAAATGGTGCCAACCATAACGTGTAACAGTTCTTTAGCGGTGCCGTGTAAAAGGTACCAACCATGAGTGGAAAGGTGCCTTCCCCCGCAAGAGCTGCCCACTAACCCATCGCACAAAAGTGCCAACCTTAAATTTCTGACTTTTGTGCAATGGTGCCAACCATAAAATAATGGAGGCTAATCTTCACGCCATGCCGGCATCGACATGCAACGAGGACCTCCTCTGCCACGAGAAAGCTCCGCGGATGGAATCTGCACTACTTCAATTCCCTTTTCCTCCAAAATCGCGTTTGTAACATCGTTTCGTTCGTAAACAACAACTTTTCCAGGGGAAATACAGAGTGTGTTTGAACCGTCGTTCCACTGCTCTCGCTCGGCGACAATTCTGTTGCCACCTCCACACTTGATGAGCTCAACTTTGCAACCAACGTGCTTTTTCAGAATCTTTTTTAGCGACATTGTCTCTTCAGTGACACGAATACCTTTACCCTTCTTAGATAATTCATAAACTGTCAAAGGTGCCAAAATGCCAGGATGAACTACAAATTTGTCATAGTCAATCTGAGTAAAGACAGTGTCGAGATGCATCATCGATCGATTGTTTGGGATTTCAAAAGCAAGAATCGTATCTATTGGCGAATCTGACGCGAAAATATTTTCAGCAAGCAACTGAATTCCGTCAGCCTCGGTCCTCTGTGAAATGCCGACAGCAAGACAGGTTTCACTAATGTTTAAAATGTCGCCGCCCTCGATGCTGAAAGGATATTTCCTGTCGTAGTAACGAGGAACGTCCTTGTAGGTTGGATGATGCGAGAAAATGTAGTCACCATAAATAGTTTCGCGATTGCGGGTGGCTGAATACATGTGATTAATTGAAACGCCATTTCCAATCATCGCAAAATTGTCGCGCGTAAAGTAAAGATTTGGCATCGGTGGAACAATCAACGTCGACTTCTCAATAACGTAAGCTCTCAAAGAATGCGACAAATCGACGTCAAGCTCATCGATATTGACACCTTCCATAGTTTTTAACACAAACTCAAGGGTGTCCTTGAACTCTGAATTCATGTATTCAAAGATTGCATTTTTGTAATAATCGGAATGAACTCCAGCTTCTAAAACCCACGTCTCCAAAAAATTTGAGCGCAAATCCGGATTCTCGTCAAAGACATCTGCTACCAGTTTCTCGAGATAGAGCACCTCGACACCGTTGTCTTCGAGTGCTTTTGCAAACGCATCGTGTTCCTCTTGCGCGACTCGCAAAAAAGGAATGTCGTCAAACAACAATTCTTCTAATGTGTTTGGGGTTAGGTTTAAGAGTTCGTTTCCAGGCCTGTGCAAGATGACCTGCGACAGTGGCCTTACTTCGGATTTTACATTCACTCGAGGCATTGTGACCCTCCGCGTAAAAATGAATATTAAAATCCACCACCTGATAAATATATTACCCTAGAAAGTCTAAATTTTTCCTCGCTATTTAATAAATTTCGATTAGATCTCATCGCATCATTTTCTAAACGCGTATAAATATTGCATATAGTCGTATTACAGAAGAAATAAATTTTTTTCGGTAGTTGTGCTCAATTAAGAAATTGCAACACTCCCGAGCGATTTCATTTGGCAACAACCTAATTCGGAAGCACAAACGAAACTGAATTCTCCTCTATAAAAGCGAAGGCATAATGGCTGGCACCGCATGTCGCTCGTGCAAGTTATGGTTGGCACCCGTCTATAAGTTATGGTTGGCACCCGTCTATGCAGGGTTGGCACCTTTGTTCAATTGAGCTAATTGTTCAGTTGTGCTAGGGGTAATGCTCGTGAACGCTTGCAATCCGCCTATCTGCAACGGTTCTCAATTAAACGGGACGCAAAGTCATTAACTAGCGCTCTGCCTCCAGTTTCTGGGTCTCCTAAATTTGAAATGGATGTCCCAATTCCCTCGTCTGTTAAAAACTCAACAAGCATTACGTGCGGAATCTTCCCATTTAAAACGTGAACTGAATAAACCCCCTTGTCAAGAGCATGAATGCAACTCTGCAACTTTGGAATAGAGCCACCAGTCGTATTGCATTTATCAGCAAGCAAATTAATTGCCTCTTGCTTGTTCATGTTCGCAATGCGACTGTCGGAGTTATCCTTATTCTTGTAAAGACCATCCACATCGGAAATAAACACCAGTTTGTGAGCACCAATTGCCGAGGCAATGTGCCCAGCCGCCAAGCTCGCATTTACATTAAAAACACCATTGTCCTCGCCAATAGCAATCGCTGCAACTACAGGGATGTAGTTATCCTCAACTAAGCCAGAAATGAGACCCTCGTTGATCCGAGTAATTCTCCCAGTTTTTTTAAGGCGCGGGTCGCCAGGCTCAGCCACGATAACACCACCGTCAATTCCGCTAATGCCAACTGCAATGTTTCCGTGTTGATTCATCTCCCAAACGAGTTGCTGATTAATCTCTCCTGTCATCACCTCGCGAACAAAATCAAGGCTCTCCTCATGCGTAACGCGTTGCCCATCAATAAACTCAACAGGAAAATTCCTCTTTCGAAGTTGATCATTCATTGCACTGCCACCACCGTGAACAATCACTGGTTTAACACCAAGCATTTTGAGCATGAGAATGTCGGAAAGAACAGATCTTCTGAGTTCGCTGTCGACAAGGGCAGCACCGCCATATTTTATTACGACAGTTTTTCCTGTGATTTCTTTGATCCAGGGCATCGCCTCACTAAGAACTTCTCCAGTGAGAGCCGATTTGCCTTTCCGTTGAGTTGCGATTGCTAGCTTCATAAACTACCTCCAAAAAGCGAAAGCGGAAAAAGGAACGGATGCGTATATTTATGGCTGGCACCATTGAACATGCATTGATTTTTATGGTTGGCACCACTTATCATGTGTCTGCTGCGGTTGAACATGCGTCGAATTTTATGGATGGCACCATTGAACATGCGTCGAAAATCATGGCTGGCACCATTGAACACGCGACGAACTTTATGGCTGGCACCATTGAACAAAGTCAATACTTTGCCAAAACAAAAATCAAAGAAGGACGAATTGACATAAATGTTGGGGATGATTTCTAAAACTGACAAGGAATGCCAATGTTTAAAAAGAGCACGATAGGATAAGGCGGACATTTTCCCGCAACGAGTCCCACCACCATAGTTAAGGATTCGTCTGCTTGCCATTTGGTTTTCCTTTAAAAATCAAACGCCAACTAAAAGTATATATGTTTTGGTTTAATGTAGAAGCAGACCGAAAGGAGCACCACATGCAGAATTGTGATTTCATCTTCCGATCTAAAAAAGTCTTTACTTCTAAAAAACCATTGAAGCCGCAAGATCTGGCAATTGCCGTTAGGAACGCGCGAATACTAGCCGTCGATAAACCTGAGATTGTTTGCACACAATTCTCATCAAAAAATGGAACAGTTGACTTTGGCGATAGTTTTTTGTGCCCAGGCTTCCACGACGCGCATCTACATTTCTTCCACACAGCAATTGGAAATTCGCCATACATGCTTCGTTGTTTGGGGAAGTCGGAGGCTGACCTTGTAGAAAAAACTAAGGAATTTGCAAAAAATCTTCCACCTGATGCCTGGGTTGTCACTCAAGGGTGGCGTTATTACAGATGGACTCCTGCTAAATACCCATCGAAAGATTCTATTGACAAAGCTTTTCCAGACAGACCTTGCGTAATGTATTCAGGAGACGGACACACATTGTGGCTAAATACGTGCGCCATGAATCAACTAGGCCTCTTGCAAAACGGTGCCAGCCATAAAGAGATAAAGACAATCTCAAGGTCGCATAACGGTGCCAACGATAATTTTTCTCTGTGCAAAACGGTGCCAGCCATAAATGTTCAACCGACTAAAAAAGAGCTCCAAACCGGCATATTCCATGAAAAGAAAGCAATGAAACTCCTTCCATTCTGCCTTGAATGGTTAGGGGAAGAAAGAATCGCTGAGGCCTACGAGAATGAAATGAAAAGGATGTCCTCACTCGGAATCACATCCGTGTGCGACATGTCACTAATGCCGCATGAAGGAAGCGACTTCGTCCGTGACGACATTTTCGAGAGACTAAACAGAGAAGATAAAATGTGCCTTCGCGTTCACATGTTCCCAACGCTGCTCAAGAATAAATCAAGGTTGGCACAATTGCAAAAAAAAATCAAAGAATGCGATTTCTTATATGCGCCTGGATTTAAACAGTTTTTTGATGGGGTGTCTTCAGAACACACTGCATACTTAACTGAGCCCTACACTAACGCACGTTTCAAAGAGGATTGCGGCGAGCTTACTATTCCCCACAAAGAAATGCGCGACCTCGTTCTTTCTGCGGCATCAGACAAACAGGGAGTACGGATTCACACGATTGGAGATTGCGCAATCCACTTTGCTCTTGACATATTCGAAGAAGCAATAGAGAAATATGGTCCGCCAGAAACAGGCAAAAACACACTAGAGCATGTAGAAAACATCCTTGAAGAAGACATTTCTCGTTTGAAGGAATGTGAGGTCGTAGTCTCTTCTCAACCTTGCCACATAACACTAGATCCAGGCGGTCCTGAGAGGGATCTTGGTGAAATGCGGTGCAAACTAATGTGGCCTTTCAAAACTTTTGAAAAAGAGGGCATCACTCAAGCGTTCGGAAGCGATTCCCCGATTACGAAAGTGTCACCAATGGACATTCTCTACACAGCAGTCACAAGGAAGGACCCCTCAACACATCTCCCAGAAAAGGGTTGGCACCCTGAGCAAAACATCTCAATTGCAAAAGCTTTGCAATATTACACATTAGGAAGTGCAATCGCCGCAGCAAATGAAAGAAACCTAGGTAGCCTAGAACCAGGGAAATTTGCGGATTTCGTTGTCCTTCAAAATGATCTTTTAACTATCAAGGCTGAGAAAATTCAATCAAACAAAGTTCTTGCGACATATTTAGGTGGCAAATGTGTATATAGCGCGAAGAGTCTTTAGCAAGAGCCATATCAAAAAAGGAGACTAGAAGGCACAAATTTAACACTTTTAATTTGCTGTTAAATTATGGCTGGCACCATTGAACAGGCGCCGTTTCTCCCAATAATTTATGGCTGGCACCAATGTATGGCTGGCACCAATTACGGCAGGCACTATTTACATCACTTATCACTGAGTCTGCCTTGATTGTTTAATTGCGCAAGAAGAAAAAACAGCTAAATTGAAAGAATTATGGCTGGCACCTATTACGGCAGGCACTATTTAGAGCACTTATCACTGAGTCTTCCTTGATTGTTTAATTGCGCAAGAAGAAAAAGAACAGCTGAATTGAAAGAATTATGGCTGGCACCGTTAAACGAACGCCATTGAACAGATATCTTTGATCCCAATAATTTATGGCTGGCACCATTTGCAAGCATAGTTATCCTTACAATCTCGACAAAAAAGAGCAAAAAAATGCGGATGCGGATTTTCAATCCGCACCCGCGCTACCAAAAAAACGGCAGCCCTTGAGGGGGGTTATTTTGCTGGTGGGATGTACTGCAAAGTCAAATCTTTTTCAGAACACCACTCAGTCCAGGTTTTTCCCTTGAAATTAGTGTCTTTTGCATAGTTGTAGAACTGCTGCAAGAATATGCGACGCTCAGTCGAAGCCTTCATCTTATAGTGGGTTTTGCCAGTTTCGATGATTTCTGTACGAACATCAACAGGGCCGATGAGTCCCTGGCGAGCAGCAATATCATCAAAGCTCGCTACCTTGTAGTTCTTGTAAATGTCAGTCATCACCATGAAGTTAGTCGTGCGGCCTTCACCTGCATAGCAATGCATAAACAGCCACTCGTCATCGGCAACTCCAGCCATGAAATCAACAAACAAGTCAACTTCGTGATCATCAGGGCGGAAATGATTTGTGTCAGCAAAACGAACATATTTCACACCCTTGCTCTCGACAAGCTCCTGCTCTGTCATAATGGTGGGGTTCTCATACTTAAGTTTTGGCAAATCAGTTGCTGCACCCCAATTAACAGTCTGGAAGAATTCAAGAGTTCCCTCTTTCTTCAAACCATCAAGAAGGTCTTCTTCAATCTTTGTCACTTCCTCAGTAGGAGTGCTTTCATTAACGTAATTGTTAGAAATCCAATACATAAACACGTCGCCGTTAATCAAACCATGGCTCTCTCCGCGCAAGTCAAGAACTGTCAATTTATCAGGCGTCACACCCATGCCTTCGACCTGCTCAAGAATCCAATCGAACTGGTTGCTTGTAAAGTCAGCACCACCAATTGTCTGCAGAGTATCCATTCCAGCGCGGCTCACCTCGGTGTTGAGACCAAGCTCCCCAAGTCGTGCGACCTTTTCCTCAGGGAACTCATCTTTAGATGTTCTCCAATTATCATGAACAAAGTCGTCAGTTATTTCTTCATTAACATAATCGACTTTCCAAACAGCCTTTGAATACTCAGCTGGCGGAGTTGGATTAGCAAGTGGTTTTCCTGCCATGCTAGCATTTTCTTCAGAAGTACTCTCTTCAGGCGCAGTCTGCTGACAACCAGACAGAGTAAAGACTACAAGCAAGCATGCAAACGCCGCGAGCAGAAGCGAAAAAACACTTTTTCTTGTGGTGTTGTAACTATTCATCTATCCTCCTTAGTTCACCCTTTCGACATCTCCTTAATACTCAAGGGCTTTTAGGGGGGTTAACCTTTCTGCTAGGGGTCATCACGGGAAGCACTCTTAAGTAAAAAGGTCTATTAATAGGAAAACTTATTTTTTGAACAAATGCAGAAAAATTCAAGCAAAAATTTGATTTAAGTTAAAAACTTTCTATAAACGAAAGATTTTGAATAATCTTTCGACAGAAATTTATGGTTGGCACCATTGCGCTGGCACACTTGCATCATTAACAATCATGGCTGGCACCATTGTCAATCTTTCCGCCAGCTCAATGAAAAGAGCATCAAATTCCAAATATGGCTGGCACTCGTGAACAGACACTCGTGAACAGTTATCGATTATGGTTGACACCAGTGTCTATTGGCTCGGCCGATTAAGTGAAAAAAGCATCATGTTTCAACCAGGGTTGGCACCAATGCTCTACCAACAATCATGGCTGACACCAGCGAACAAACATTAAATAAAAGTATTTTAAAAATGCATGAAAACTCAATAAAAGTGCTTCTAAGCTCTTCTAATTCCAAATATGGCTGGCACTCGTGAACAGACACTCGTGAACAGTTATCGATTATGGTTGACACCAGTGTCAATTGGCTCGCCCGATTAAGTGAAAAAAGCATCCTGTTTCAACCAGGGTTGGCACCAATGCTCTACCAACAATCAAGGCTGACACCAGCGAACAAACATCAAATAAAAGTATTCCAAAAATGCATGAAAACTCAATAAAAGTGCTTCTAAGCTCTTCTGAATGTCTGGGATCTATGAAAACAAAGCGCGTCTCAATCAAAAAATCAAAACTTATGGTTGGCACCGTTGTTCCTGGCATCGTTGTTCCTGCACCATTGTTCCACCGCAAGTCTGGAGTGAAAAAGCAAGCTATTAAAAGGAAGAAGAGAGAACACACCGAACTAACAAGGTATTACTGGGTATTAGCAACCCAAAAAGTGGCCTTGCACACTTTTCGAAAACGTCAAAATGCGCGCACAACACTCATGGGAGTAATTTAAGGACACACTACCACTCGCACAACTGAACAGTTTTACCTTCAACAATCAACGAAAAGCAAACAAAGAGTACAAAAATTATGGAAGTCTTAATTATTAAGCACTTTTTAGCACTTCTAAAAATCTCATTTTTACCATGTGGTAACTAAAAAGTATTCTTTGAACTGGGGAAAGTCTGGAGCCAGCGACAGGAATCGAACCCGCAACCCACTGATTACAAATCAGTTGCTCTACCGTTGAGCCACGCTGGCATCCACCAACCTGCGAAACACACAGGAATTAAAATTTTAGAACATTTCAGTCATTTTTTCGCGTAAATTTTAAAAAAATAAATACTCACAAAAAGTCGACTGATATCTGAGCAGAAATCTCAAAAGAGATGAAGTAAACCGCTAAAACAGCGCTTTAACTGCAATAAGCTCAGACTATCGAAACACATTAAAATAATGGCAGGAACATGATTCACTTCCATAAAAGACTAAACAACTGTCGTCTTTACCACAAGCACTTAATGCTCCTTCTTCTCTCTCCATAATAGTTAATCGCGAAAGTTCAACAAGCAACCTATTTGGCGCCGTATTCTTCTAAATAGGACTGCATGCGTGCAGATGTCGCGTCATCGATTAGGACTTCACCATTAATTTCGCGATTATGCAAATATTGTGCAACCTCATGGATAGTTACAATTGCCGAAGTTTTCATGCTGTATAAAGAAGAAACCTGGGTGAGTGCCGTTTCCGTCGTATCTTTTCCGACCTCACAACGATTGAGCGAAACCTCGAGGCCAATAACGTCAACATCAGCAGCGGCTTTAACGATTGGATATGTCTCCTCGATAGATTTACCGGAAGTTGTGACGTCCTCAACAATGAGAACTCGATCGCCATCTTTCAAATTCGAACCAAGCAAAATGCCTGTGTCACCGTGATCTTTAACCTCTTTTCTATTGGAGCAGTATCTAACCTCTTTGCCATAGAGTTCATGAATTGCAATTGCTGTGACAACCGACAGCGGAATACCTTTATATGCAGGGCCAAAGACAACATCAAAGTCTAGACCGAAAGTGTCATTTATCGCATGAGCATAAAACTCTCCTAGCTGTTTTAGCTGCCTTCCAGTCGTGTATGCACCAGCATTCATAAAATACGGCGATTTACGACCGCTTTTAAGCGTAAACTCACCGAACTTCAGCGCGTTTGAATTGACCATAAATTCTATAAAATCTTTTTTATATTGCTCCATCTCAAACCTCCAATTTGACTTGTTTTAAATGAAGAAAACAACACTAAAACGCAGCTACCGTTATCACTCGGAAGTACTTAAGCCACATTACAAATCAGCCAGTAACAAAAAAGGTTTACTAATTCTCAGATTTAACTTTTTTTGCAATCCTGTCGGTAATAGACATGCTTTCGCGTCTGTCTCTTCCCCAAAAAGCAACTGCAATCATGCCTGGCCCGACGTGCGAGCCAATCACAGGGCCAACATTAGTTTGCACAATAAGCAGGGAATTGTTCTGCTTCAACAACAAATCTCGAAGCTTGTCTGATTCCTTAGGACAATCGGCATCGCCAATCACAACTGCTCCAGCACTAGTTAAATCTGGAATGCGTTTCTCGAAATAATCGGCGAGCTGGCGCACTCCCTTTTTCCGCCCTCGTGCTACTCCAACAAGTTTTAAGCCACCATCTGAATTTATAGTTAGAATTGGCTTGACGTCTAGCTTTGAACCTGCTATTGCAACAGAAGCAGGAATCCTCCCACCACGCTTTAGCGATTCCAAATCGTCTACCATGAACTGGGCATCTATAAAATACTTTGCCTCATTCGCCCATTTAACCATTTCAGTTGCAGTGAGCCCTGCATTCATTTGATTGATTGCTTCAATGACAAAGAGGCCCTCGGCGATTGAAGGCAACTTCGTGTCAACAACATAGAGCTCCACGCCCGGGTTCTGCTCGACAATTTGATCTCGCACCAAACTCGCTGTATTGAAAGTTCCAGAAAGTGCAGAGGTAAATCCCAAATAAACAGTCGGAACGCCAGACTCCACAGCCTTCTTGAATATGTTAATGAACGACTCGAAGGAAACTTGAGAAGTTGTCGGTGTTTTTCCCTTGCGAATTTTTTCGTAAAAGTCATGAGGAGTTTGCTCACAAAACATGTCATCCTCAAAAGATACGCCCTCAATTGCATAAGACAAACGCAAAAGGGTCACGCCATCAGCCTTAATATATTCCTGTGGAAGGTCGCACGCAGTATCAATAATCAAATTGCACTTTCTCATAAATAATCTCCTATCAAACATGACGCATTTAAATTTTCTCACACATTTTCCAGCATAGCTTCTCGCGCCAGCCCTTAAATTTATGGTTGGCACCACTTGAATTTTATGCCTGGCACCATTGCTCACAACCTGTAGCTACCTATGGTTGGCACCAGTTAACAGTCAAAAACTCTCATTTATGGCTGGCACGACTGTATAGAAGGTATAAATATGGCTGACACCATTGTGCTCGACAACATTGCACACGGTCTGAAGCTATTTGCAGTCATTTAAGGTTGGCACCTCTGTGCAGAAGTGTCCTATGGTTGGCACCAATAAATGGTCAAAAACGAACTCTCAGTAATGGTTGGCACAGTTTTATAGGTGGTAAAAACTTATGGCTGGCACCAGTTAAAAATGACACCAGTTAAAAATTTATGGCTGGCACCATTGTGCGCGAAAAATTTCTGATTGGCACCATTATGGCTGGCACCATTGTGTTGATGCGACTTATGCCTGGCACTACTTGATAGAAGGTACTACTTGATAGTAGCTGCTTATAAAAAAATAAAAAAATGCCAAAAAAACAACGGCATCTTATGTCTGATAATTAAGAGGGGTTGCTGTCTTAAACTATTTAAATTGCATAGATAATTTGCGGATTTGGCTTAGTGAAACGACCTGCAATCTCTTCTTCACATTGATAGGCAATTCCAATTGCTGGGCCAGCATGAACCGAAATCACAGGAGACACCGACACCTCTTTAACTTTTATCCCAACCAGCTGATTGACTCGATCTGAAAATGCTTTTAGCTCATCCGTTTTCTTCCCTGCATAATGAATCACAACATGCTTTAATCCATGCTCGCGAACATCTCTAGTAAAGACGTCAAGCATCTTGTCGTCTGCCTTCTGCTTTGTCCTAACTTTAACCAATGCATCGGCGCGACCATCAACTGTTGTTATTATTGGAAAAATTTTAAGCCTTGAAGCAACCTTGGCTGTGACAGCATTAAGCCTTCCTCCCAGAACTAAAAAGCGAAGGTCATCGGGGGTAAACATTATCCTTGAGCGCAACGTTGCACGCTTTGCGGCTTCTGCAATTTCATCAATTGAGCCTCCTTCATTGCGGATCTCAACTGCGTCTAGAATTGCACACATCTGAGGCCCGCAAGCTGCAAAAGAATCGATCAAGCGGCACTCAAAATTGGCGAATCTTTTCTTCACAGAGTTAGCGGCCATGATGGCACCCTCAATGGTTGAAGAAAGAACACTCGACATAAAAATTCCAACAACTAAATCGCCTTTTTTTGCAGCGTCCTCAAAATAATTCTCGAAGCTTGCAATCGAAGGTTGGCTTGAAGTTGGCAAATTTAGAGCTCTCTCAGCTAGATGCTCATTGAAATCGTCAAAGTCCATGTTCACATCAAGGCAATCGACCCCATCATAATGAACCGAAAGAGAGACAATGTCAACTTTTAAATCGTGCAACTCCGAATAATCAGAAGTTGCAACAGAGTCGCACATTATGCGAATCAAAATTCACATCCTTAATCTATTTTGAATAATGCAAAGCTTCGGAAATCATCTTATCGCGAGCACTTGATAAATTCAGCTCAAGACCAACTGGATAAATGTGAGGATAAATGTTTCTCTTCCTCGAATAATCAAGATTATCAAACGATTTTTTGGCGAAATCGCGAGCTTCATGAATCGTCCAAAAATCAACTTGCTCGCCGTTTATCATGATAGGTTTAAGCAACGTCGCACCTTTAAGGCCACAAAGCTTTTTGTTTTTAATTCTATTCAGAGGATCAACTATCGTGCAATCAAGCGATGTTTCATTTTCGTCATAAACCATATCCCCTGCAAGCTGACCGTTATCATCAATAAACCTCTTGATGTTAAGAATCCCAGGAAATGTTGTTTTCTCTGGCGACTCACTGATTTTCATCTTTGGAACCCACTGGCCGTTCTCTTCAAGAGCATTAAGCTTATAGACTCCACCGAGAGTTGGTTGATCATAGCAGCACGCATACTTCGTTCCAACGCCAAAAGCGTTTACGCAAGCGCCCTCATGCAAAATTGACTCAATTTTATATTCATCCAAATCGTTAGAAAGAACAATTCCTACATAATCAAGACCTGCTTCATCAAGCATTTTGCGAACTCGCCGACTTTCCCATGTTAAGTCGCCAGAGTCAATGCGCACAGCAGCCATTTTCTCACCACGAGCTTCCATTTCTTTGGCAACAATAATTGCGTTTTTCGCACCCTCGTCAACAGAATAGGTGTCAATTAGCAAAGTCGAGTTCGTAGGGAATAAACGCGCATACTCTCTAAATGATTCAAGTTCGCTATCAAAAGACATAACCCAAGAATGAGCATGCGTTCCTGAGACAGGAATGTCATATTCTTTCCCTGCCAAAACATTAGACGTTGAAGAAAAACCTCCCACATATGATGCGCGAGCACCCCACATTGAGCCTGTCCCCTGCGCACGTCTCAGTCCGAATTCAGCAACGTCACGACCATCTGCGGCAGCAGTGATTCTAGTGGCTTTTGTCGCAGCCAGTGTTTGAAAATTAATGCAGTTAAGAAGCGCAGTTTCTACAATTTGGCATTGGAGAATTGGACCTTCAACACGCACAATTGGCTCATATGGAAAAACAAGAGAACCCTCTTTTGGTGCATACATATCAAGGCTCATTCTCATATTTTTTAGGTAATCAAGAAATTCTTTACAGAAAAGTTTTCCTCCGCCAGGCGCTTCAATAGACGAGAGATATGAAATTTCATCGTCTTCAAAGGCGAAATTCTTAAACATTTCAATGAGAGTAGCGCTTCCGCAAAATACAGCATATCCACCCTTAAAAGGCAATTTTCTAAAATTCATAGAGAAGCTAGCGCGTTGCTCTGCCTTCCCTGACAAAAAATAGCCTTGAGCCATTGTCAGCTGGTAGAGGTCTGTGTAAAGCGAATAGTTCATTCCAAACTCCAAATTACTTAACAATTATGTTTTGTTCGCCTATTTAGTTTAGCGCGCGTTTAACTAATACTAACTCTAATAAAAAAATTAAAACAACAAGTGTAATCAATCAAAAATCTCTTTCAAAATCTAGCGCATCGCTAGCCTCAAAAGAGCAAAGGATAAAACCTTGATGTTCAAAACTTATCTACAGGGGACTGTCCATTCACATGTGAATCATAAGTTACACAACAATTTGGAAGCCAAGGCATAAATAAATTAGCAAATAGATTATTTAAAAATAATTGAAAACCCGAAGACTCATGCTAATGACGCACAGATTATCAATCTTTATTAGTGTTGATTGTTGTCGTTCTTCTGCGTCGTGGCTTTCGCTCCTCGTGCGGATGTCGCTCTATTTTAATCTTCTCTTTCGGAGCGCTGGCGTGTTTTATACCAGAAGAATTACCTCCGGGTCGCTTTGCTGTAACAATTTGACGTGAATGAGTGTCCTTTGAGCTGATCCTGCGTGAACGACGACGGTGAGGTTTGCTTTCTTTCTTGTTGTTGTCCTGTGTGGCAGGTTTCGATGCAAGTTTTGCCTTGCTTGATGTAACCATGTGGTCATTCCCGGTGAAAAGCGACGTGTCAATCGTGACATTAGCGGCTGAGCCAGTCAAATCGGCTAAAGCTTTACCCGCCTCTTCCCAAACTGACCTTCCAACCTTCCAACCATTTTCCGCCGAGGATCCTTCTTTGAAATCAGCTACTGCAATCTGCCTTGGCTTCTCCTCGTCAATCTTTACACTAACGAGGTCGTGCAACGCATCAACTGCAACAACTTTTCCAATTCCATCAGTAGTTTTGACTTGAGCATTAATTTTTGGTGCACGATCTTTGAAATCTTTATAGAAATCATTTTCAAAACGAAGGCAACACATTAGCCTTCCGCACATGCCAGAAATCTTTGTTGGATTAAGCGACAGATTCTGGTTCTTTGCCATTTTGATAGTCGCATTCTTTTGACAGCAATCATTACCCAAACGACAACAGCAAAGCACCTGACCGCAAGGACCAAGGCCTCCAACCAAGGAAGCTTGTTCACGATCACCAATTTGGCGCATTTCGACAGAAATTCCAAGTCTCGAATTAAGCTGCTTTACAAGCTCGCGAAAATCTACACGGTGATCGCTTTTGAAATAGAAAGTCGCCTTTTTCATATCATAGGCATAACGAACAAAGGAAGGCTCCATGCCCTCATCACACGAAGGCGCAAGCTCCAAAAAAACTCTAAAGGCCTCCGCCTCTTTTTCTTTTAACTCTTCATCTATAGTAAGGTCGGTCTCAAGATTCACTCTTGTGCTCCTTTAAATTCAAACAATGCCAAATCAAGCAAAGACTCGGAACTAACATTATAGGTGTTTGCATTTTTCAAGCTGATAACCTGATCTAGCGCCCGCACCATCTTAATTTGATTAGTTTTATTAGCAAAGCTTTTCAGTTCCTCAAAAAAATCGCTGTTAACAACACGCCTGCTGTCGTTAGTCAAAATCATCATCACGTCATGCATTAAGGAAATAATGCAGTCAAAAATCATGTTAATGAGCTTGCTTTCCTTTCTCTTGACACTTCTCTTGTTGGCTTTTTCAAGTTGTTTTTTTGCCGCATCCGACAAAAAATCATCTGAATCGCACAAACTCTCTTCTAGCCTTTGACGATATTCGTCGGTTGGAGATTTTACAAGCAAAAGCAGATCCTTAACTGCTTTTAAAACGCCCCAATCAGTCGAAACAACAGCACCAAGAACGATTTTTACAATCTGCTCTCTGAGATAAATCAAAGAATTATCACCAGGAGTGAGCATTTTAATAGCTGCTGTAATAGAGTTGCCTGATGCACTCAATGCGATTTTTGCCTTCTGCTCGTCGGCAATTGTGTTTTGCATAATAATTGAAATTGCCTGAGCAGGTGGAATCTGTCTAAAAGGCACAACTAGACAACGCGAGCGAATAGTTGGCAAAACAGAATTAGCGCATCTCCCAAGCAAAATAAAGCAAGTGCCAGATGTAGGCTCTTCTAGCGTTTTTAGAAAGGCATTAGCAGAAAATGCCCCAAGCATATCAACGCGGTCTAGAATATATACTTTTTTATTTCCCCGAACGGGGGCCAACGTGGAATCGTGAATAATCTCGTGAATTTGAGAAACTAAATATCCACTTTCTCCCTCAGGCGAATAAAACTTAACATCAGGGTGTTTGTGAGCCAAAACGCTTTCTCTCAATGAGCATGTCCCAGCACAGTTCTTTGAAGTGCCACACAAAAAAGCGCACGCCAAAGCATAGGCAGCCTGCGTTTTATTAGAACCACTCGGACCAAGAAACAAATAGCTTTGCGCTATGTGCTCCTCAGCAGCGCTTCTTCGCAAAAACTCGCTGACTTTTGGCTGACCAAAGATTTTTGAGAAAACATCTGCCATAAAAATTGTTTCCTCTTAGCTTCTTACTTTTTGACGTGCATCGCGTCAAGAGCTTCAAGCGCTGTTGCAACTTTTTCTGATTCAGGATCAACGCCCAACAAATCAGAAGTCGCCTTAATTACATGTCTCGCCGTTTCGCTGTGAAGTCCATTAGTGCAAACAGCCTCAACACGTTTGGGTTCTTCTTGTGCAATCTCCAGAAAACCGTGAGCAACTCTCAGCGCGAAATCTTTCCCCGCTTCTTCAATTCGATCTTTCGCTTTTCGTCGGTCTAGACGCTTTTTTTGCTCTTCCTCTGGAATGTAAAAAAGAATAGTTTTGTCAGGAACAAGCCCATCGCACACAAATTCATTTGCGTGTTTAATAAAGGCAGCATCTATCCCACGACCATAGCCTTGATAGGCTAAAGTTGAATCACTAAAACGATCGCAAAGGACAACTTTTCCTTCTTCAAGCGCGGGTCTTATCACCTCGTTTATGATTTGAGATCTCGCAGCAAGATAAAGCAGCAGCTCCGATTCACTAGTTAGTTCTTTGTTTTTAACGTCAAGCAACATCTCGCGAATCTCTTCGCCAATTTTGGTGCCACCTGGCTCGCGCAGCAGCAAAACATCAAAACCAAGACTCTCAAGAAGTCCTGCAAAAAAAGCTACTTGGGTTGACTTCCCAACTCCATCAGAACCTTCAAATGTTATAAAAATGCCTTTTTTACTTTCCATATTTTTAGTTTAGGCTATTTCTTCTTTTTTGAAGTGCCTGCTTTCTTTTTAGTTTTCTTCTCTGCTTCTTCAGCTTTGCCAGGACAATCGAAATTTGGACAAAGTTCCCATGGTCCGCGCGACGTTGTCACGCAAACGATTGGCGCACCACACTTTTCACAAACCTTGTCAGTAGCTGATATTTCTCCATTCGGAGGAAGAGGATAGCGAGTTTGACAATTGTCGAAGTTCTCGCATGTGACTGAACGCTTTAACGTTTTTGGATTGCGACGTGCAATGAGGTTTGCTTCAATTCCGGCTTTGGCGCACGTTGGGCATTTTCCAACAAACACTTCTGGCTCTTGATTCGACGAACAGAGTGGGTTTATGCACATCAGGCGGGGTTTAGTTCTAAATTGAGTAACTTTAACCTGCGGCATCCCGCAAACTGGGCACGAATCAGGACACGTTTCAATTTTCCCTGAAGGAAGTGGATATGTAACATCACAATCGGGCCAACCGGCACACCCAATGAACATCGACTTAGTTCTTGCAGAAGCTCGAAGCTGCAAATCTTTCCCGCATTTAGGGCATTTTCCAACATAAGCATCGGCTGAAACAGCATCAGAGAGCGCCTCCCCCACTTCCTCAACATGCGGAAGTAGGTTATTTAATTCACTTGCTAAATGATCACAAGAGCTCTTAACAACTTTTTCGCGGGTGTCTTTGCCCTCGACAATCTCGTCCATGCCATCCTCGAGCTCAGCAGTCATTTCAGGATGTGTGATGTGAGGCGCAAAAGCTCCAAGAGCATCAATTACAGCAATGCCAAGCTGAGTTGGCTCGATTGGGTCGTTTTGAATATATTTGACCTGGTTAAGTCGCTCAATGATTGAATGTCGAGTCGCCTTAGTTCCAAGTCCATTCTTTTCCATTTCCTGGATGAGTCTTCCGCTTGAATATCTTGCAGGAGGCTTTGTTTGATCGGCAGTCACATTTGTCTCGTTGACTGCAATTTTTTGACCCACTTCAAGTTGCGGAAGCTGTTCGTCCTTTTTTAACCCATAGGGATAGATTTCTCTAAAACCAGGAACGACCAGAAAATCACCCTTTTTATTAAAAGCCTCTCCGTTGATGTCAACAGAAATCTTTGTTCCTTCAACAGTAGCAGGCCCTGAAAGCGTGGCTAAAAAGCGGCGGGCAATGAGATTATACAGCTTAAATGAAGAAGCATCCATGTCCTCCGGAACTGCTCCTTTAACAGGATAAATTGGAGGATGGTCGGTCGTTTCTTTTTTACCACGTGTTGCAGTAATTTTCCCTGTCGATAAAAGCTTGTCACAATAGGGTCTGTAGGCGGGATTCACCTTTAGCGCCGACACAATTTCTCCAAGATTTAGAGTTTTTGGATAAACTGTGTTGTCAACACGAGGATATGAAATGAAACCCTTCATGTAAAGACTCTCTGCAAGACGCATGCATCTAGCAGGAGTAATCCCTTCGGCACTTGCTGCTGCCATCAAAGACGTTGTATTAAAAGGAACAGGAGCAGAAACAGTTCGCTTTTTACGTTCGATATTGCTAACTGTTGCTGTCGTTGCGTCCTTTACAGCATTAAACGCTTTATCAGCCTCTTCTTTATCAAAAAAACGTGCTGTAGAGTGTGCGCATTCAAAAACATCAGCGCTGTCTTCAATCGTGTTATCAGTTGGACCAGTTTCCTTCGATTTGTCGACAATCGCCTTTATCACCCAAAAATCTTGCGGAATAAAAGCCTCGCGTTCTCGTTCTTTAGCAACTATCAGCGCGAGCGTTGGCGTTTGAACACGTCCTGATGAGCGCACATTCCCATAGCCTGCAAAACGTGCAAGCGTCAAATAACGAGTGAGGACCGCACCCCAAATGAGATCAATATCTTGTCTTGTAGCGCCAGCACTTGCTAAGCACTCGTCAACATCAACAAGGTTACTAAACGATTCTGTTATTTCTTGCTTTGTAAAAGAAGAATATCTTGCGCGATAAAACTGAGCTTCACTGTTAACTTCCAGGCACTGGTTCATCGCATCTTTTCCGATGAGTTCTCCCTCACGATCGAAGTCGGTAGCAATGATGATGACGTCGCTCTTCTTTGCAAGATTTTTTAAAGAACGAATAATTTCTTTTTCTTTAGGAAGCTTAACTATTGGTGAATAGATGAGATATGGCAGCGCCTCCATCTTCCACCCTTTTAAATCAACACCGTCAACAGCAAAAGGTTTTTTCTTTTTAAAGGGCGGTTTTGGAAGGTTTCGGGGGATGCTTGCTTTTACCTTCCCAACATCATCGCTTTCACCCATCCATCCTCGCGACTTAGTCCAGGTTATCCTGTCCACGAAGTTTGGCTCAAGAATGTGCCCACGAAGACCAATTGTCACACACTCGTCCCCGTTCCATTCAAAACGAAAAACTGGTGTGTTGTATACTTTATCGGCTTTTGCTGTGGTGCTTGCTAGAATGTCAGCAATCTGTTTCGCTGCATCATTTTTCTCGGTAATTATTAAATGCATAAAATCTTTCGCGTCTAATTTTTAGAATTTGTCGTAATCAACTTTTAAGCATTATGCATTATGCAAATTCAATTTGCAAACGACCCTACATTTATATGTATGAAGAAATATCTTGTGTTGTCTGCTTCAACAGCTAAACTAGTCGCGCACAACTTTTGGATATGGGTTATTGCAGCTCATTTTGCCCTCAGTGCATGAACCATGGACGCACGGCGCACCTGCATCCATAAAAATGTATGGAGCCGTTGGTTTTACTAGTTCAAGCATTCTGTGCGCAAGTTCACGAATCTCCCACTGGGCACGATTGCAACAACGAAGTTCAAAGAAATGAAGAAGCTCTCGCACGTTCATAGTGATGACAATTTTTGTTTCTGCTGCGTTAGGCAAAACGAAGCGTGCGTCTTCTTTGGGGATTTCAAGTTCACGAAGTTTTTGATAGGCTCTCTCACAATCAGTCATGCACTTTTGAAAAATCTCATGAGCTTGATCATTTTCGCTGATAGTGCGCGGTTCAACATACTCAAAGCCATTATCAAATTTCACGTAGCGCTGTGATTGTTGATTAAAGCTCGCGATTCTGTGACGTACAAGCTGATGAGTTAGTGCACGAGACACTCCGTCAACTGCAAAGGTATAGGAAGCATGTTCGAGGGTAGAATAATGCCCGCCCTTCATTATTGTTGAAAGCACACTTCTCACTCTTTCATCAGGCATAGTTTCCATGAGTTCACTAGCGCCTATCGGAGCATAGCAAAGCCTAGCAGCAGTCGCAACAGCTCGTTCAACGTCAGGCGTGTGATATAAAAGTTCAACTTGCATATAAATTACTCCCAAATAAAAATCGAATGAAAATGATTATCGACGTTTTAGGCACGCACAAAAATGCGCGTCGGTAACGTTAGTGAGTTTTGCTCGGCGAACTATGTGATCAAGTTCGAAATTCTTGCCTGCACCAGAGCTTAAAAATGAATCAATTACACCCTCATTTTCTTCTCTAGCTACAGAACAAGTAGAATAAAAAATTAGGCCATCGGAATCAAGCGCTTTGGATACATTGTTAAGAATATCAAGCTGCAATTTTGCGCTCTCATAAATGTTCTCGCGCGTTATTCTGCTTTTTATCTCGGGATGCCGACGGAGAGTCCCAAGGCCAGTGCAAGGCGCATCAATGAATATGAAATCATATTTACACCCAAGCAAAATGTTAGTTGCATCTCCACAAATTATGTCTCGAAGCTCAAACCCACAGTTATTCTGTCGTTCTTTCAATTTGTCCAAACGAGCAGATGAATTGTCTAGCACATCGTGAGTTTGAATCTTTGCACCTATGCTTGCCGCAAAAGATTGAATGAGAGCTGTCTTTGTACCGCGTCCAGCTCCCACTTCTAGAAGCGTTTTGTGCCCAAATTGTTTCACAGCCAAAGCGACTTCCTCTGAGATTGCCTGTGCCGATTTATCGGCAATGATAACATTGCCAGCATGAGATGCATCAATTGCACCCTGAATGCCCAACACAGGCGTCTTTGGTGGCTTTAAGAAATTTGAAACGAATTGTAACTTTGGGTTATCGCACGATAGTGCCATGAATAATTCAGCCGAATCTTTTCCCAACAGTTCACTCAGATAGTCACCAAGCCATTCGGGAAAACCATGTCGCAATGCAAAATTGTCAGGCACGCAAACTTTTGAAACCTTATGCAAAATTGCACTTGCCAAACCAGCAGCGTGTGATGCAATCGACTTCACAAGTTCGATGCCCTGGCTAACTGAAGCATAGGCTTCCTTATCTAAAAACAATAATTCATACACAGAAATTCTGAGAGCATCTCGCACGCTTGATGACATCTTTGGCTTTTTATCAAGCGCATTATCAATGACATAATCAAGACACAACTGGTAACTCACAACTCCGCGAACTAGATTCACGCAAAACGCGCGATCAGTTTCATTTAAACCACACCCATCACAAACTTCGTAAACGATTTCAGTTGGATAAACTTGTCTTTCGCGAGCATAGATGAGAGATTTTAAAGCGCACTTTCGCGCATCTGTGAGTTTTGCCATGTTAGCAACCTCTCCAATTCCGTGTCAAATTCCAAGTCAAAAAATGCTATTCTATTCGCATTTTTCCCATTTAGCAATCCCTTCACGGATTGCTTGGCAACCAGCAACAAAACTGCCGGCCGGCATTTCTTTTTTGCCATCTGGTTTTAAAGAAATAACACAAAGATCACCATGACAGCACTCAAGATAGAGCTTCTTGCCCACCCAGCGAACTGAATTTTGATGCGACGCACAATTGTTGCACTGACACGTTGCATCTTCTGCAGTCGAAATTGTCTGTTTTACATCAGCATCTCTAGTCTCACTGTATAAATCGCAATCATCGCTTGTCTCACTGGAATCTATTTCAGCTTTTGCAGACATTATGCGAACTGTTTTTCCGTCGATAGCACACTTTGCAGGGTGAGAGTCGGCAGACGCCAACACTCTTCTCACGTTCATTTCTCCCGAGTAGGAAGGGTCAAGAAACAGTTCTCTTTTCTCAATCTTTTCAGCATAGGTCACTTCATTTTCGTCTTGTTTCTTCCAGGAGACGCTTTTGCCTTTCTCTAGAGAATCAAGACATTCGCACAACGCCACAGCGCCTAACTCTGCTAGTTCAGAAGTGATTTCAACTGCACTTTTCTCAGTTGCAGAAACAGATTTTTGCAAGCAAAAATCGCCAGCGTCTAGGCCTTCTTCCATTTTCATGATGGAAACGCCTTGGTGTTTGTCCCCAGCAAGAATCGCACGTTCGATTGGGGCAGCACCCCGCCATCGCGGAAGAAGCGAGGCGTGAACATTCAGGCATCCAAATTTTGGAATTTCAAGCACCTCTTTTGGCAAAATTTTTCCATATGCAGCAACACAAATCACATCAATGCCCAAATCACGAATTTGGTGCTGCACCTCGCCATCTTTTAGAGTCTTTGGAGTAAAAACCTCAAGGCCCTCCTCAAGGCAAAGCTCTTTCACTTCTGATGGGATGAGTTTGTTTCCTCGCTTGCTAACTGCATCCTGCTTAGTAAAAACAGCACATACTTGATGCTTTTCACTAGAAAGTAGCCCCTTTAGAACAACGCGAGCAAAATAAGGTGTTCCCATAAACAAAATTTTCATGCTTGCACCTGCCTAAATCGAAGTCTCTCCTGGACGAGCCCCAGCCTTCTTAGCAAGTTCAAAATCGGCAATTGCCTTTAGGCGTGCAGTTCCAGAACAAGATTCAAAAAGCGTTTTTCCGTCGAGGTGGTCTATTTCGTGCTGTAAACAACGTCCCAACAGTTCGTCAGCTTCAATCTCCCATTCAGCACCGTCCAAATCGAAATAACGCACCTTTACCCAGGGAGGACGTGAAATTGGAACTGAAATTCCAGGGCAAGAAAGACACCCTTCTTCGCCAATCTCTGCCTGACCTTTTGTCTCAACGATTTTTGGATTTACAAGAATTAGTGGATCACGTGTGTTTTTGTTCTCGATGTCATAGCTACAATCGACAACAATGATTCTTCGATCATCTCCAATTTGTGGAGCGGCAATGCCAACCCCAAAGTTGTTATACATTTGCTTTGCCATCTCTTTTGCAAGCCGCACGAGCGATTTATCGCCCACTTCACAATCTTTGCAAACCTGCAAAAGCCTTTTATCGGGATATATAACAATTTCAGCCATTTACTTTTCCCTCCACTCGTCTATTTCGTAGCCGTAAGCTTCGCTTTCTTCTCTGCTATGTCGGCAATTTTATGTAAAATTTCTGCTCTTTTTACATTATCAAATGCAGTCGCAAGTTCAATGCTCAACGACTCTTGCTGAGCATCAAAGTCATCTAACTTCACATTTGTGAGCACGAGTTTATATTTCTCTTCTGCGTCTTTTTCTGACTCAGCAGAAGCTGAAGTCACAACCGTTTGAGACTTTGGAATTTCTTGTAGGAGACGATTGATAATGACGGTTGATGTCGTCGTCAAATCATCCATTAGATAGGAAAGCATCTTTTCAATGATCATTTTATGAAGCGGTACATGCCAGTCAACGCCAAGCAGGTCATCGGCAAAAGTAATAGCAATAACAGGATATTGCACGCTCAATGAAACGAGTTCGCTCTCATTTAGCCTTCTGTTCTTCTCAGCGACGGTTAACTCAACCTCATCAGTTGTCGCAGCTGCGGCGTACTGTTTTGCCTCACCATGATTTTCAATTGGATTAACAGAATATGAATTGAAATTGATTGCTTTTGGTGGGTTTAATTTCATTAGCTGTGCTAGTGCATCCGACTCACTTGCTCGCGTCAAACTCGCAATCATCGATGCATAATCTTTAGCCAAAATTGAATCCTTAATTGGAGCAAGAATGGAGATAGCATCCATTAGCGCTCGACTGCGGCCTTCGGGGGTTGATAGGTCATATTTTGCAATGCGTCTTCTAATTCCGAAATCAATTAACGGAACAGAGTTTTCAAGAACGTCGTGCATTGCCTCAGCGCCTTTAGCTTCGATGTATTCGGCTGGATCCATAGCGTTTGGAATGGTCGCCGCGTGCAAATCGCACCTAGATTGACCAGCTTCAGGTGTCATTCTGTAGTCAATAAACTGAAGAGCCCGCTCTGCTGCACGCTGACCAGCTTCATCGCCATCAAAAAGATAAACAATTTTTTTTGAAGCATATCTACTCAAAAGTTTGATGTGTTGCAGTGTGAGCGAAGTGCCAAGAGTTGCAACAACATTTTTAATGCCAGCTTCATGACAAGCAATAACGTCGGTGTAGCCTTCAACAACTGCAGCATAGCCAGTGCTAACAATGTAATTTTTCGCTTTATCAAGCCCAAACAACACGTTAGATTTATGAAAAACAATGGTCTCTGAAGAGTTTAGATATTTAGGTTCCCCTTTGCCAATCACCCTTCCGCCAAAAGCAATACAGTCACCACGCGTGTCAAAAATTGGGAACATCACACGGTTAAAAAATCGATCACGCCAAGTCGAGCCGTGTCTCGTTGCAAGATTTGCTTTCTCAATTTCTTCCGGAGAAAAACCAAGACTAGACAAATGTTCAAAAAGAGTTCCATTCCCTGGCGCATAGCCCAAATTCCAACGCTTTGCAACGTCGATTCCAAAATTGCGCGAAGCCAGATAGGCTCGAGCATTGTCACACCTTTGCCCTTTACCACGGAGTAGCTGAGTCTCAAAAAAAACGCACGCTTCCTTGCAACAATTGACAATTGTTTTCTTTTCGCTCTGTGAAACGCCAAAGTTAGAGCTGTCTTCTATTTCAATGTGAGCCCGATCGGCTAGCATGTGAACAGCCTCGCGAAACGAGACACCATTAAGCTTCATTACATAATTAAAAACAGAACCACCCTCACCGCAGCCGAAGCAATGCCATGTGTTGTTAGCAGGATCGATTTTGCACGACGGCGTTTTTTCCTGGTGAAAAGGGCAACAGCACCAATAGTCTCGCCCTTTCTGTTTAACCTGTGTAGTTTCGGAAACAAGCGAGACAAAATCAGTGGCTGAGCTAACCCTGTTTATGTCTTCATCGGATATCAAATATTACCTTTTAGCAGTGTGTTCGTATAAAATCATTCTAAAACAAAAGGAGTTTTATCTAAGCATGACACGACCAAACTCAGAAATTCCATACCTCAAACTCACCAATGAAATTGAAAATGAAATTCTAAACGACAGGAAAAATCATAAACCAAACGAATTTGCTTTCAAAGACGTTGACATCATTAGGCGACATGACGAGCAGCACGACAAAGCCACGCTTTCAAGGCCTGCATTTATGCGTGACGTTGAAAAGATTGTAAATATTCCTCCATATAACCGCTATGCTGGGAAAACGCAAGTTTTCTCTCTGGTCGAAAACGACGATATTTGCAGACGCGGCTTGCATGTGCAATTGGTTAATCGAGTTGCACGAGGAATTGGGTCTCTATTAAATCTCAACCTCGACTTAATTGATGCGATTAGTCTTGGCCATGACCTTGGGCACACTCCATTTGGCCATGCAGGTGAGCGTTTTCTGTCAGAGTGCTATCACGAACGGACTGGTCGCTATTTTCACCACAACGTTCATTCAGTTCGCGTGTTAGATGAGCTCTACCCACGAAACATTTCTCTCCAAACACTTGATGGAATTTTGAAACACAACGGAGAATTTGCTCAAAAGATAATCTATCGCGGTGAAATCGGTTCCTTCGAGGAACTAGACGCGCTAGTAGAAGCATGCAACACAAATGAAAAAGTTATCAAATCGCTTCGGCCCGCGACTCTTGAAGGTTGTGTTGTGCGCGTGTCAGACATGATTGCCTACATCGGAAAAGACCGCGATGACGCAATCGACATGCATGTTCTAGATTCAATAGATGTGTTCGATTCAAATGTGCTTGGCAAAGACAATGCAAAAATCATCAATAACATGACCGTAGACATCGTAAACAATTCCTATGGGAAAAACCAAATTGAGATGAGCGAGGAAATCTATCAAGATTTAAAACTAGCAAAAACACAGAACTACGAGGTCATTTATTCAAAAGAAGGCATCTTAGAGAAATCATTCTCAGAAGTTGAAACAATGTTTCAAGAGCTTTATGAAAAAATCTTAGACGACCTAAACAAAGGTGATGAATCATCTCCAGTCCATCGTCACCATGTCAAGCAGCTGGTTAAAAAATCGCACTACATCAAAGCGGAGGATTATCTAAAGATTGACCCAAACCAGATTGTCTGTGACTACATCGCGTCAATGACCGATAACTATTTCGTGAATCTCTATGAACACACATTCCCAACTTCAGAAAAGAAAATATACACGAAAGACTACATGGGTTAATTCGCTATACTGCTAGATAACAAAAAGAGACAGATCAACCCTTCTGCAATCTCAATACTGCAAATGTCTGCGCATTATTCATTTAACTTAACAGGAGGAAAAACAATGTCTCAAGCATCAGAAATTCTAGCAGCAGAACAAGCAAAATGGGCAAAATTCACCGAACTTTCACCAGATGTTATTGGCGCGTTTGGACAAATGAGACAAGCGTCTTGCAAAGAAGGTGGAGCTCTTGATTTCAAGACGATTGAACTAATTAGCATCGCCGTTGCCGTAGCTCGCAAGTGCGAACCATGCATACTCTCACACATTCAATGTGCCGTAGAAGCAGGAGTCACACGTGAAGAAATAGCAGCCGCCCTAAACGCTACAATTTTGCTGTGCGGAGGGCCTGGCTGGGCCTATTCAGCTAAAGCACTCGATGCTTTTGATCAAATGTCAGCCGACAAAAAATAGACTCAATGCTTCTCTGGAACATGTTAGTTAACTTTTATAAAAAAAATAAAGAACGAGCGAACCAGAGATGCATGTGAAGCTTTAAAAAAACAGCGAAACTCATGCATGAAAAGACTTCAAATCGATAGCTGTCAAATAAATCGGATTAGTCGAGGGACAAGCAATTGTAAAGGTAAAAAACGCTGTTGAGGTCTAAAAAAGAAAAGATGCAGCTTAAAAGCCAATACAGAAAAACGAAAAAGGGAAATGATTAATCTCGCAGTGATTGGCAAATGGTCCGATTGTTTTAAGGGGCATGCAAGTTCTATAAACGAGCGTCATGCCCCTCTTAATTTGATGAAGGCCAACGAATCTTCTTAAACCCAAGTCACATAAGCTAAATGATGCAAAAGAGCGTTTTTTCTATTCGAAGGATAGTTGAGACTGTTTCTCATAACCAGTGTCTTTTAAAAGATTTAGTTTTGAAGCAGCCTTTTTAGCTAACACATCACAACGCTCGTTCATCTCATAGCCTGCATGCCCTTTAATCCAGTTAAGTTTAACTTTGTGGGTTAGACGCAGTTTGTCAACTTTTTTCCATAAATCGACATTTAAAACTGCTTTCTTGTTGGATTTTTTCCATCCATTTTTTTTCCAAGAGTCAATCCAGTGTTTTTCAAAAGCATTCACAACATACTGCGCATCACTTGTGATTGTGACATCACAAGGCTCTTTCAACGCTTCAAGAACAGCAATGACGCCCATGATTTCCATGCGACCATTTGTAGTTCTAGAAAAGCCTTCTGACAGTTCTTTCTCGTGCACTTTTCCAGTTGAGTCGGTGAACCGAAGAATTGCACCATAGCCACCAGGGCCTGGGTTACCAAGAGATGATCCATCTGTAAACGCTTCAACTTTTTTCATAACTTAAATCTTATCAGTTAAGTTTGGCTCTAATCACTAAGCACCATCGTTTGAGCACCCTTTACAATGCGATGTTTTGCCCGGAAATTGATGAGATTAATGATGAAGATCAAAATAAAAAAGGCGCCACAAGGACGCCTTTTTAAGAATCTATTTGATGTCCCTTTATTAGAGCATTGACTGAACAGCAATAAAGAGAGGTGAGAAGGTCAAAGCAACGATGGTCATCAAGTTGATGAGAATGTTCATTGAAGGACCAGAAGTGTCTTTGAATGGGTCGCCAACAGTGTCGCCTACAACAGCAGCTTTGTGAGCATCGGAGCCCTTGCCACCATGAGCGCCGCCTTCGATGTATTTCTTGGAGTTGTCCCAAGCGCCACCAGCATTGCTCATAAAGATTGCGAGCAACATGCCAGTTGCAACAGCGCCAGCAAGGAAGCCACCAAGCATCTCTGGATCAAAGCAACCAATAGCAATCGGAACGATAACTGCAAGAGAGCCAGGAAGAATCATCTCATGAAGAGCAGACGTTGTAGAAATTGCAACGCATTTATCATACTCAGGCTCTGCCTCATATTCCATGATTCCCTTAATCTCGCGGAACTGACGACGAACTTCTTCAACCATTGCATGAGCAGCACGTGATACAGCGCCCATTGTGAGAGCAGCAAACATAAATGGCATCATAGCACCAATGAAGATTCCTGCAACGATTACTGGGTTTGTGAGAGACAAGCTGAAGTCAGGAAGTGCTGAGTGCATTGTCGCCTGGAAAGAAACGAACAAAGAGATAGCAGCCAATCCTGCAGAAGAAATTGCAAAACCTTTTGCAATAGCTGCAGTAGTGTTGCCAACAGCATCGAGAGAGTCGGTGCGGTCACGAATTTCTTCAGGAAGTCCGCTCATTTCTGCGATGCCACCCGCATTGTCAGCAACTGGGCCATAGGCATCAACGCCAACCGTAATAGCTGTATTAGAAAGCATGCCTGTAGCAGCAAGGCCAACACCATAAAGACCAACAGCAATTGCTCCTTCTGCATTAGGGAATGCAAGGTTGCCAAATGTGAAAGCACCAATAATGGCAGCTGCAACAAGAATGATTGGAGCAATCGTTGATTTCATGCCTGTTGAAATGCCTTCAATAATTACAGTGGCTGCACCTGTTTCTGCGCTCTCTGCAATTTTGTGAACAGGCTTGTATGTATCTGAGCAGAAGTACTCAGTGATTTTGCCGATTGCAAGACCAGCAACAAGACCGCAAATAACAGATCCGAAAAGCCAAATAGGTTGAGAATCTTCTGCTTGACCATTCCAAATGAAAAAGAGAACGAAGATGATGCAAATCTCAATTCCGGCAGCAAGATAGGTACCAGCGTTGAGAGCTTTGTGAAGATCAGCGCCTTCCTTAGTGCGAACTGCAAACAGACCAATGACTGATGTCAAAATGCCGAACGCAGCAATGAGCACTGGGCTGACGATTGCCCAAACTAGGTCTCCCCCGATGAAGTAGCCACCGAGTGCACCAAACGTAACCGCCAAAATCGTAGGAGCAAGAATTGATCCAGTGTATGACTCGAAGAGGTCAGCACCCATGCCAGCAACGTCACCTACGTTATCGCCCACATTGTCTGCAATTGTAGCTGGGTTTCTTGGGTCATCCTCTGGAATTCCAGCTTCAACTTTACCAACAAGGTCAGCTCCAACGTCAGCAGCCTTTGTGTAAATACCGCCACCAACACGAGCAAAAAGAGCCACGCCAGAAGCGCCAGTAGCAAAGCCCTCGACCATTCCAATGTGCTCCTTCATGAGAGCCATGTTCACAACATCGATATTAAACACGAGCAAAATGAGCCAGAGTGAAAGACCCATCAATGCAAATGTTGCCACGCAAAGACCCATCGTGAGACCACTTCTAAAGCTCACTGTCAGTGCCTTTGCAACTGAACTCTCAGCAGCATGCGCAGTTCTGGTGTTAGCGCGAGTTGCAACATACATGCCAACATAGCCAGCTGCAGCACTCAAAACACCACCAGTAACAAATGCAATAGCAGTCCAGATGTTAAGAAAAACGCCCATAACAACTGCAACGACAACGACAAAAATGACGAGAAGTTTATATTCGCTCATCAAAAATGCCTGTGCACCCTGCTGAATTTTCACAGAGATGCTGTTCATTTTCTCAGAACCAGGATCTTGTTTAAGAACCCAGTTGCCAAGATAGGCTGCAACAATCATGCCAACAGCGGCACAAACTGGAGCCAGCCAAGCGACTGTCAAACTCACTTTCTTCCTCCTTTTTAGACAGTAGACAACTTACCTATTGTAACACCCAAAAGCTTGTTTGCCTGGGTATTGTTACCTTGTTCGAGCAAGTGACGAATGCGAGTTGCGCTAACGGCCTCCCCATCAACTTGCAGCAATTCGTGAGGGACAATTCTCACTCCCTTACCATTTCCCCACTCTTGCAAAAGACCAACATCGCCTTCAGCATTAGCTCCAAAACGAAAATCTTTACCCACGTGTATTGACTTTGGTGGGAACTTCCTGAAGATGCGCTGCAAAAATTGCATCGGATTCTGCGAGGCAAATTCTTCATCAAACGGAAGAACAGCAACAGAATCGGCTCCAAGAGTTGCTAACTTGTTTAAACGCTGTGCATTAGTTTCAAGTTTGTGAAGACCTTGCTTATTAAATAGTTCATCAGGATCAACTGAAAAAGTGACTATCACACAGCGACTGTCATTTTCTTTCGCATCCTGAATTGCCTGGTCTATCAAATAGCGATGGCCCAAATGAACACCATCAAAAACTCCCATCACACAAACAGCCCCGCCGAAAAGTGCATAATCGAACGGGCAGTGCGCATTAACTATTGAACATGGCAACGTGTAACTCCCACACTAAATATTGTCTCAGCCCTCAACATTTCTAACTTTTCATCGAGAGCATAAACACCTAATACTTTGTCGGGCAGAACTATAAACATAGTTGTGCCTGGTGTCAAATCCCTGTCAACAGTCTTCGGCTCGCCGTTTACATATTCATAAACCAAATTTGGATTAAATTTAATTGGGGCGCCGTTCATGATGGCTGGCGTCATGCTCTCATCTATAAAATAGGAGAGCATTGGCAAAACTTTACAAGGATCCAACATACAGTCTTTTTTGTGCTCCCACAAATCTTCAAGTCGAAAGGAGTCAGATAGACTAATTCCTCCAACAGCCATTCTGCTCAAAGAGTGCAAATGAGCTGGGCATCCTACTCTTCCGCCAATGTCTCTCGCTAGCGACCTAACATATGTTCCAGACCCAACAACGAATCTGACCATCCAAGTCAAAGCAAGGTCGTTAATGTTGTCCTCAATGCTCAAAAGGTCGGCAGAATAAACCACCACGTCTCGTGGCTTTAGTTCAATTTCCTCTCCCTTTCTAGCTTGCGAATAGGCACGAACGCCATCAATTTGCACAGCGCTAAACTGTGGCGGAATTTGTTTTAGGTTACCAACGAAATCTTGCAAAATACTTCGTGCATAACAAGAGTTACGAAGGTTATGGGTTACAGTTCCCGTTTTCAAAACCTGACCCGTTAAATCATCGGTGATTGTTGAAAAGCCAAACTTTATAGCTGCAATATATTCTTTCTTGCAACCATCGAAATATTGGGCAAGGCGAGTTGCGGGGCCAATCATCACAGGCAAAACACCTGTTGCAAAAGGATCAAGTGTTCCGCCGTGACCAACACGTCGTTCGCAGAACACTTTTCGAACAGTATTTACGATGTCATGCGAGGTAAAATTTGGTGGTTTATTAACACCAAGCAAACAAGAAATGCCACTCTGACCACGTTTGATTTTAGTCAACTGCGTCCTCTTCGTTTAAAGCACGTTCAATTTCTTGTTTGACAAGATCAACAACAATTTCGAGAGGTTCTTCAATCACAGCTCCTGCTGCGCCTTTGTGACCGCCCCCACCAAAATGACCTGCAACTTTTCGCATGTCATAGTCACCAAGAGCCCTGAATGACACCTTAACAAATGTCTTTTCTTCTCGGGCCATAGCAACAATTTTGGTTCCATCAAGTGATCGCAAAACATTAATCATGGAGTCATAATCGGCTTTAGTAGCACCAGTCTCCTTGAACTCTTCATGAGTGATAGTCGAAATCGCACCAGCCCCATCTGCAAAAATTTCCATGTTCTGAATAACCTTATTTTGCAAAACATATGAAGCAAGCGATTTTCGCATATAAACATTTTCAGAAACAATGTGAGGGACAGCCCCCAATTGCACCATTTCTGTTGCAGCTTTAAATGCACGGGTGTCAGCGTTTTGATATTGAAAATTGCCAGTGTCGGTTGCAAGTCCTGCATAGCAACAAAATGCAATGTCGGCAGTTTTTTTTGCACCAAGATAGTCAAGCAACTCCCAAACAAGCAACGTTGTGGAAGCTGCTGATGTGTCAGTGTATGTCAACTGAGTCGCGCGTTCTCTTTCTGCGTGATGGTCAAGTGTAAATGTCTTTGGAGTAACATCTTTTTTCTTGCTTGCTGCATAACCCATGCGTTTGTTGTTTGGCGTGTCAATCATCAAAAATCCATCGGCAGTTTGTTTGACATGACCTGCATAAGTCAAATCATCGAAGCCTTTCAAAAAGTCAAAACTCTTTGGAGCTGGTTCCTTTAAAGCAAGCAAAACATCCACTTTTTTACCCAAAGACTCAAGTGCAAGTTTCATTGCAAGCTGAGAGCCAATGCAATCACCATCAGGGCTAGTGTGCCCACAAATCTGAATGTAGTCACACTCGAGAAGAGCGTTGGCAAGTTCTTTTAGCGTAGTGTTTGTTTGGGGAGTTATTCCCATTGATCATCCTCATCGTTTTGAAACTTCCCAAAATGCTCACGTTCTTCCTCAATTTGATTTTCAATGCGCACCGCATTGTCGATCGTTTCATCGAGGTGAAAACGCAACTCAGGGGCCTTTTTCCAGTCTAGTCGTCTTGCCATCATGCTTCTAATGTGCCCTTTAGCTTTAGCTAGTGCTGCTGCCGCAGAATTATAGTTATTCGGGCTCGTAGTGTAGAAAACATCAGCATATGCACGGTCGAAAGAAACTTTGCAACCAGTTATGGTGACAAATTGCAAGCGCGGGTCTGAGGTCTCAAACATTAAAATGTTCGAAATCTCAACCTTTGCCTGTTCATCAACTTTTCGATTCGTCTTTTTCATCGCGACTCTATTCTGTTCTTTCTACCGTTTCAAGGGTGTAGGCCTCAATTGTGTCTCCAATTTTGATGTCTTGGAATCCTGCAACACCAATGCCACATTCAAAGCCACTGCGAATTGACTTTACGTCGTCTTTCAAATGACGAAGGGATCCAATCTCACCTTCAAACACAACTGTGCCGTCTCGAACCACACGCACTTTGTTGTCGCGATTTATTTCGCCTTCCTTAACATAGCAACCAGCAATAGTCCCTGCCTTTGGAACCTTAAATGTCTCTCTGACTTCGGCTATTCCTGTGTCTTTTTCTACAATGTCGGGCGAAAGCATGCCAACGCGAGCAGCATTGATGTCTTCAATTGCCTTGTAGATGACGTTATAAAGGCGAATGTCAACCTTTTCACGCTCTGCATTTTGACGTGATTTGCCCGTTGGACGAACGTTAAATCCGATGATAACTGCATCAGATGCAGCTGCCAAAGTTACATCTGTTTCGGTAATGCCACCGACAGCACTGTGTACAACATTGATGCGAACCTCACTTTGGTCCATCTTTGAGAAGGCGTCAACAAGTGCTTCGATGGAGCCTTGAACGTCAGCTTTGATGATGAGGTTAAGATCAACTGTCTTGCCTTCCTCAATCTTTCCGAAGAGTTCATCAAGTGTCATGTGACCTTTTTGTTGCTCAGCCAAACGCTCACGCAAAGCACGTTCTTCTGCCAAATGGCGAGCATCACGTTCATCAGCAAACACGCGGAACTCATCACCTGCAACAGGAACAGAGCCAAGACCCAAAATCTCAACAGGATCTGCAGGGACAGCCTGCTTTACACTTTCGCCAAGTGGGTTAATGAGCGCACGAACGCGACCATATGAAGAACCTGCTACAACCGTGTCTCCTGGCTGCAATGTTCCACGCTGAACAAGAACAGTCGCAACTGGTCCACGTCCTTTGTCAAGGTTTGACTCAATAACAAATCCAGAAGCTAGTGCATCAGGGTTAGCTTTGAGTTCAAGAACATCTGCTTGCAAAAGAATTGTCTCCAGCAAGTCATCGATGTGTAGTTTTTTCTTAGCTGAAACATCAACGAACATGTTTGAGCCGCCCCATTCTTCGGGGATAACACCATATTCTGTGAGCTCGGTGCGAACGCGCTCTGGATTAGCGCCATCTTTATCGACCTTGTTAACAGCTACGACGATTGGAACATCAGCAGCTTTTGCGTGATTGATAGCTTCAATGGTTTGTGGCATCACTCCATCATCAGCAGCCACAACCAAAACAATCACATCAGTAACTTGAGCACCACGGGCACGCATTGCGGTAAATGCCTCGTGGCCAGGCGTGTCGATAAAAGTAATTTGACGGTCATTGATTTTAACTACAGAAGCACCAATGTGCTGCGTAATTCCGCCAGCCTCTGATGACACAACTCCAGTGTGGCGAATCGCATCAAGCAAAGATGTTTTGCCATGGTCAACGTGACCCATAACTGTGACAACAGGAGGTCTCGGTTTTAAATCTTCCTCGGTGTCTTTGATTACAACTGCATATTCTTCATCAGGAGAAACAATTCTCACTTTTCTGTCTAGGTCAGCAGCAATGAGCTCAATTAAGTCATTGTTCATTGTTTGAGTCAATGTTAAAGGCTGGCCCAGGAGGAACAACCTCTTAACCACATCACCTGAGGCAACTTGAAGAAGTTCAGCAAACTTGCCGACCGAAGCACCCTCTGGAATCTCTACAACCGACTCATCCAAAACGAGTGATGGATCAAGACCCTTTGCTATTGCTTCTGCCTCGGCGCGCTCACGTGCTTCTTCTTCACGCTTCTCTTTTCTCTTTTTGCGGCGCCCTTCTCCTGTCTTAGAAGCTGCTGCCTGAACTGCAGCGCGAGCTTCTGCCAAAACTTTATCGCGCTGGAGCTTTTCAACTTCAACGGCCATTTGTTTATAGCGGTCTTCGCCTGATTCTGCTGTGTTCTCTAGTTCTGGAACAACTTGTTTTGTCTTTTTGCTCTGTGCAGCTGCATTGCTCATGCGCTTCTTTTCAGATTCGACCTGTTCGAGCAGCGATTTGAATTTATCAGAAGTCGCAGGGCGAGAAGAAAGCTTTTTCTTGGGCTTTTTTGGAGCCTGTTCTTCTGCTGTTTTGTGAGCATTTCTGTTGCGAAGATTTTCTTCAATCTTGGCCTTTTTATCAGCCTCTTGCTTGTTCTTTTTAACTTGAGCAAGCAATTTTTTGGCTGCGGCTTCACGCTTTGCACGATCAGTTTCTTCAACTATTTGCTTTTCGAGCTTTGATAGACCTGCATCAGGAGAGGTTGTGGCAATCTTTTTTACAGCCTCTTTGATGTCTTCTGCTGTAACTTTAACTTCTTCCTTATTGTCAGAAGGTTTTGCAGTTGATTTTTTTGACACTCCAGCACGGGTTGTCTTTCGCTTGTGAGCTTCACGCTCTTTAAGCTCAGCTTCACGGGCCTTTCTTCTGGCTTCTACCTCAGCTTTTTCTTTTTCTTTGGTCTTTTTAATTTCAGCCTCAACCTTTTTTTTGGTTGCGGCATCAACCTTACCACCAGCCTCAACGACTTCTTTTGCAAGCTTCTCGCGAGCAAGCTTAACATCGTCTTCTGACATTGGGCTGGCGTGAGTTTTTACAGCAATGCCAACTTCATTGAGCTTTTTAACGAGCTCTTTTGGATCCATATTCAGCTCATTTGCTAACTGTTTAACACGCATCGCACTCATTTGCCACCTCGCTTTCTCTAATCTTTATCTTGCAATCTGTCGCTATTCTTCCTCGAGACGAGCATGAATGCCACAATATTTAGAACCAGGGCGCGCATGATTTCTGCAACGAACTCCATCTTCGCTGACAAATGCACAAGTTTCGTCGACTTCCTCTTCTTCTATGAGAGAAGTATCTTCGATTAGTGGTCCTCCTGTGAAACTCGTTGACTTGATATCGATGTGCCATCCTGTCAAACGTGCAGCCAGACGTGCGTTTTGTCCTTCTTTACCAATAGCAAGAGACAACTGATCATCGCTAACGACCACTGTTGCAAAATGTGTGTCTCTATCAACAGTCACGGAAGTTATCTTTGCAGGCGAAAGTGCATTTGCAATGTAAACTTCAGGACGCTCATCATAGGCAATAATGTCAACGCGCTCGTTTTTGAGTTCCTCAACCACCATGCGAACACGTGAGCCTTTAGGTCCAACGCATGCACCAACAGGATCAAGGTTTGGCTCTTTTGAAGCAACGGCAATTTTGCTTCTGTCTCCAGCCTCACGAGCAATCGACTTGATTTCAACAATTCCATCATAAACCTCAGGAACTTCCATCTCAAACAAACGACGAAGAAGGTCAGGATGTGTTCTTGAGACAACAATAGTTGGACGCGATTGTTCACCTTTGACATGAAGTTCTTCGCCATTAGGGTTGCGAACCTTTAAAATCAAGAGTTTCAAACGCTGGTTGTGATGATAGCGCTCATTATCTGGACGCTCATTTAGCTCATTAGGATAACGTCTGAGGTCAAAATGAGGAAGTTCAGCCTCGACTCCGTCACGGATCTTAATAATTGTAAAGTCTTTAGTCCCTTGAAGAACAGTGCCTGTGATTAGGTCGCCAACCCTTTCGGAAAACTCTTCGTAAATTGCCTGTCTTGTCGCATCACGAACAATCCCTGCGATAACGCCTTTAGCATTTTGAGCAGCAATGCGACTAACATCGTCTGGCGTGATGTCAACTTCCTCGTAGTCATCCCATTCGTCGGTTTCCTCGTTGTAATCGCCAACGGGAACAAGCTCATAAACATAAATGCGCCCCGATTTGCGGTCAATTGTCACACGAGCAGGATTGACAAGACCCAAAATCTTCTCATAGCTTTTCGCAAGTGACTCCTCAAGCTTTTCAATGATGTAAAACTCGTCAATTTTGCGCTCATGTGCGAGAGCCTGCAAGGCATCAATCAAGTTTACGTTATCTGCCATTATCAGTCCTTTCCTATTGATTGCTCAACCTAAAGTTGACCAATTAAATTTGCACGTTTAATGTTTGAAAAGTCAAGGTCGTGTAAACCTTGGTCATCTTCAATAGTCACAGTCGTTTCAGACACAGATGAAATGATGCCGTTAAAGTTTCTTCTTTCTTCGACAGGCATTTGAACACGCACATGTGCTTCGCTTCCGATAAAACGCTCAAAATGTGAGAGCAACACAAGCGGTCTGTCAATGCCAGGTGAAGAAACTTCCAAAGTGTAAGCCGCCTCGAATGGATCAATCTCATCGATAATTGGAGAAATAAACTCCTGCGCCGATGCGAGTTCTTCAAACGAAACTCCACCGTCTGTGTCAATAAACACCTTAAGAATTGGGGCCTTTTTTGAACCGACAACAGAAACGTTAACGATTTCAAAACCGTTCTTTACCGCCTCTGTCTCAAGCTCATCAAAAATCTTTTTTTCAAATGTCGTTAACAAACAAGTCTCCATAAAATAAAAAAAGCGGGCATAGGGTCGCCTGCTCTTCCAAAAACTGCAAAGGTGTCTTTTAATAACAAAATATTTATAACAAAGAAAAATAACTCTGTCAATGTTTGGCAAAACTTGTGATATGCTATTAAGTCGCATGGAGGAGTGGCCGAGCGGTTGAAGGCGGCAGTCTTGAAAACTGTTGTGCGGCAACGTACCGTGGGTTCGAATCCTACCTCCTCCGCCACTATAAAATATGCGCCCGTACCTCAGCTGGATAGAGGGGCTGACTACGAATCAGACCGTCGGGGGTTCGAATCCCTCCGGGCGCACCATCTAAATCCCCAAACAGTTAAACAACTCAAACAAACACAACTAGATGTTTAAATTTCAAAAACCTAGCGTTAACACTGCTATATCTGCTGTCAAAAACAGATTCTCATATCGCCACGACCAAGCAAACTTCACATCTGCACTCTAAATTCTTGAAGCAGTGCACAGCACTTATGCATTTATATCCAAAGATTTCTGATCGTTTAAGGTTAGCTATCAGCCAAGTTATTCGCCCATTAAATCACTGCTTCTTGCGTCGAGTTTTCAAGAAACAGCGCATGTAAATGTGTGCTCATTGGTAATCGCAGGCCTAAAGGTTATCTGTGACCCTTAGCTTACAATACACGCAATAAAAGGGGTGTTAGCCTGGCAGAAACCAGAAGTGAGATCATCAAGCCCGAGGGCAATAAAATGAAAAATTCGCGAATTAAATTGCCAGCTTAAAGCCAATGTTTTAACGTTCGTGTTCAACGCGATAGACTTCGAGTTCCCAAAGACGGCGGTGGCTTCGAGCAACATTGTCAAGAATGAGCCCCACAAACAACGAGACGACCGCACACATAACAATTCCCATCGATAAAAAAGCAGTTGGGAATCGTGGAACCATTCCCGTTTTCAAGAACTCTGCAAAAACAGGGATTCCAAAAATCAATCCGACAACCAGCAAAATTAGTGACAGCCATCCAAAAAATGCCATCGGTTTATTTTCTTTGAACAAAGATGCAATAGCCATTAGAACCTTAGCACCATCTTCAAACGTGTTTAGTTTAGAATCGCTTCCTTCTGGACGATCACGATATTCAATTGGCACGTCTACTACTCTCCATCCTTTGTCTACAGCATGAATCGAGAGTTCTGTTTCGATTTGAAATCCTTTAGACATGACAGGCATTGTTTTTACGAATGTTCTTGTCATTCCACGATAGCCTGTCATAACGTCATCAAAAGCAAAGCCATAAATCACTTTTATGAGCCAACGCACAAGATTGTTCCCAAATCCATGGAAAGCACGATCATTTTCTTCTCCATAGGAGCCGTTTGAAAGACGATCTCCCACCGTCATGTCGGCATATCCTGCAACCATAGGCTCAATCAAATCAGTAGCGAATTCTGCAGGATAGGTGTCATCACCATCAACCATAATGTAATAGTCGGCATCAATGTCACGAAACATTTGGCGAACAACATTGCCCTTGCCTTGACGACATTCATGGCGAACAATTGCACCATGCTCCAAAGCAATCTCTGCTGTCTTGTCGGAAGAATTGTTGTCATAAACATAAATATCAGCCTCAGGCAAAGCTTCTTTAAAATCATCAATAACCTTGCCAACTGTCAAGGCTTCGTTGTAGCAGGGAACCAAAACAGCAACGCCCACACCCCGCCTTGCGACTGCCAATTTTTCCTCAGAAAGAGAATTATTTTTGTTGTCTATAGTTGGATTCATTTATAGCTCGCTTTGTAGAGTAAATACGACGAATAAATTATAAATGGAAAAGCCCGCTTGCAGACCTGCGGTTTAACATGCCCTTGCGATAAAATTTAGTCATGCAGGATAAAAGAAAAATCTATGTATCGCACGCATCAGTCGGCTCAGGTCACAAAACAGCCGCTCATGCAATATCTCTTGCTACAGAAATGCTTCAAAAAGAAGCGGGTGTTGCCGCTGACTATGAGCCCGAGATGATTGACATTCTCGATTATGGAAGAATAAAATTCGATGGTAATAAATATGCAACTACGTTCACAGGTGCAACACGCCCAATTTATGACATAACTTGGCGCTACACTTTCACAGGACGCATTTTGTGGGGCGGCGGAACTTCTTTTGCTCACGTAATGTTTCCGAAATTTACAAAAAAAGTTAGAGAAGAAAAACCTGCAGCAATAATTTGTACACACATTACTGCGGCCAACGCAGCTGTGGGCGCAAAAATAATAACAAAACAGAACTTCCCAATAATTTGCGTCCCAACCGACTATGAAGTTGAGGGTTTATGGCCTCATTCCTACACCGATTTGTTTTGTGTGGCAAATGAAGAAATGGCAGAAACTCTTCGTGCAAGGCACATTCCAGAAGACAAAATAAAAATCACTGGCATGCCAACCAATCCCGAATTCATCCAGGAATATGACAGAGATGAAGTCTGCAAAGAATTTAATCTCCCTGCTAACAAGAAGTTAGTCCTAACGATTGCAGGCGCCTCACTTCTGCAACCATACATCCACATAAAAAAAGTAATTGAAAACCTTGTTCCACACATGCAAGAGTTTAAAAACTTGCACTTCGTGATTGTTGTAGGCAAAGACTCAGAAATGAAACGGGAACTAAAAAGTTTTAAAGAAAAGCATCGCATAGAAAACATAACCGTTTTGGGATATGTCGAGCAAATGGCAATGCTGTTAAACGCGTGCGATCTTGTGGTGTGTAAAGCAGGAGGCATGACAGTAACAGAGTGTTTGTGTGCCGGAACGCCTATGATTCTCACTTGCCGCGCATATGGCCAAGAAAAAGCTAACGTAAAAATGCTGACCGCCGCTGGCGCCGCTGTTCATGTCACGACATCTCGTGAGCTTTGGTCTACGCTCATGCAGACCGACAAAAACCCTCACGCACACGACGGACTGAAATATGCTGCAATGAACATTCGAAAGCCAAATGCTTCAATTGACATTGCAAGAGAAACTCTTCTTAAAATCGATGAAGCAAACCAAACACTGAAGAACGGGAAGCCACGGCGTCATTTCATTAAAATCTACATAGGTAACAAACCAGTCCATCCAAGATAGCGTTCAATCAGTGCAAAACCCAATCACAGAAATTTAAAGCTAGTCGCGTTAGTGACTCAAGCACTCAGGAAAACAAAATCTCATCAAACCAATTGCAATCCTTCAGTTTGATGCGAAGTTAAATGCCAGCAAAAAAATGCGCTAAAGAAAACTCACTCACTATCAACTGTTATTGTTACAGTTGAACCCTTTTCAAGCTTAGTGCCTTCAGACGGACTAACAGATTTAACAATTTTTTGACCCGAAGAAGAAGGGTTCAAGTCATTTACATTCGGTTCAAAGCCAGCATTCTTCAAAGACGCTACGGCCGATTCTTTAGTGTTTCCCTCAAGACCATAAGGAACGGTACCATATTCTACCTTTGGTCCAGAAGAAACAATACAGCCAACGGTTGATCCTTTCTTAACCTTAGTGCCTGCACTTTGAGTTTGAGAAATTACATAGCCAGCATCTTTGTCGCTTGCTTGGGTTCCATTGTTTTGATATTTCAAACCGACGGACTCAAGTGTTTTTTGAGCATTGCTCTCTGACATTCCAACGATGTTTGGCACCTCAACCTCCTCGGCACCTTTTGAAATTACGAGAGTGATGGTCGATCCTTTTTTGACAGATTTTCCAGCTTCTGGCGACTGTTTCATGACCTTGCCTTTATCAACATCATCAGAATTATCCTCTGTTGTTGATCCTAGAGCAAAACCTGCTTTTAATATCTCTTTTTGTGCCTCTTCTAGCGTTTTGTTCTTCAAATCAGGAACTTCAACTTCTTCAGTTCCTTGAGAAACGACTAAGTTAATCTTCGAACCTTTAGCCGCTTTCTCTCCGCCTTTAGGGCTTTGGGAAGATATGTGACCAGCTTCGGTGTTTGTGTCATAGGCAGAATCCATTGATCCAACTTGAAAGCCGGCATCTTCGATAATTTGTTTAGCTTCTTCAGTGGTTTTTCCTGTGACATCGGGAACGTCGATTTTGTCACCACCGCCACCCAAAAGAGCTGCCAAAACGAGTCCAACTACAACTATAGCGCCCACAACCGCCGCAGCAATGCCAACCTTCTTGCCTTTAGACATGCCAGAACTTGTGTTGTTCTTTGAATAATTTCTGGGCGCCTGCTCAGATGTTGATGCCTCTGAATTGTTTATAGCAGGCATGACTTCTGTGTGGTCTCCCACACCACCAACAGGAACGACTCCCATTGCAGGAGGAATGACGCTAGTTCTTGCTTGAGTGAATGAAGGATTCATTCTGCCTGCAAGATAATCGTTTAGGGCAATTTTCATGTCATGAGCAGTTGAATAGCGACCACTTGCGTTCTTAGATATTGCCTTTAAAATAATCGACTCTAAAGCAGGATCAAGATCAGGGTTAATGGCTGATGGCTTCATTGGCTGATCTTGAACTTGCATCAAGGCAACGCTCATTGCGTCGGGTGCATCGAAAGGAAGCTTGCCTGTGGCAGCTTCATACATAACAACGCCGAGTGAATAAATGTCAGTAGCAGCAGTAACATCTTTGCCCTGGGCTTGCTCAGGGGAAATGTAGTGTGCCGTGCCTAAAACATTACCTGTTTTTTCTGATAACGAATTTTTAGCTCTTGCTATGCCAAAATCCATGACCTTAACGTTTCCGTCAGGCTGAATCATTATGTTTTGAGGCTTAATGTCTCTGTGGATGATGTCTTGTGAGTGGGCGACCGTGAGGGCCTGGCAAACCTGTGAGCCAATTTCTGCAACTTTGCGCTGGTTGATTGCTCCGCGTTGCTTAATTGCGCTCTTCAAGTCACTTCCGCGAACATATTCCATAACAATGAAATAGGTGCCAGCATCGTGTCCCCAATCATAAACATTGACGATATATGGCGATTGAAGATTTGCAGCTGCTGCTGCCTCCTGGCGGAAACGACGTGCAAAATCATCATCATTTGCATATTGAGGAAGCATTACCTTGACTGCAACTATGCGCCCCAAAACATTGTCCTGTGCGCTGTAAACCTCGGCCATTCCGCCGACGCCAATGCGCTCGCCAATTTCATATCTTCCGTTTAGGATTTTGCCTGTCATTGATGATGTAGCAGTCATATTACCCCTCACACGTGCTATATTTTTTGCTTGTTTGTGTTTAAAAGTGACGCTTATCTGTGGATAAATTTTATCACAGCCTCCAACACAAACTTTTTCCTAATTGATAACTCCTTGAGCTTTAAGAGCAGCCGTAATCACCTGCTTGACCCGCGAAGTCGCCGCTCCCTCGCCAGCTTGCTCTAACTCCAATGCAACCACAACATTTTTAGCGCCATCGGCATCGGCAATTCCTATGAACCAAGAATCGGCCTCGCGCCCCGCGTTTTCGGCAGTTCCAGTTTTGCCAGCAACAGTAACCCCTGGCACAGAAGCGCCAGTCGCAGTTCCTTCTTTTACAACGCCTTTCATGCACTCGAGGACACGATCAGCAACTTCTTTAGAAACTGCATTTTTGTATGTTTTTGGTTTTGCGGTGTAGGAAATCTCACCGTTAGCGTTGTTGGTGCTTTCGACAAGATAGGGTTTCATGATAGTTCCACCATTAGCAATGCCGCATGCCACGAGTGCCATTTGGAATGTGTTGGTCTGAGGACCAGCTGGACTTGAGTGTTGTCCAACAGGCTCACCCGCTGCCGCCCACGCAGTCTCCCACTCTGTCATTTCACTTGGATCAGGCATCAAACTTGTGAGTACAGGCAGGTCAAAGTCAATTTCATCGTTAAATCCAAAGTTCTCTGCAGTTTTTACAAGCCTCTGAGCGCCAATTTGTGTGCCCAGCTGTCCAAACACTGTGTTCAAGGAATACTCAAAACCACGCTTCAATGTTACATCTCCATAACCAGCGCCTGCATAGTTTGTGACTTTAGCATTGCCGATTTCTATGGATCCAGGAGCAGAAAACACAGTGTCTTCATCTGCCACCCCGTTTTCAAATGCAGAAGAAAGCGTGACCGTTTTAAACGTAGAACCAGGAGACGAAAGCGAGTTTGTTGCTCTGTTCAACAAAGAAGAATCATCGCTGTTTCCCGAACTAGAAAGAACATCTTCTGCTTGAGATGCATCATATGTCGGAGAAGATGCCATTGCCAGCACTTCGCCTGTTGTTGGATCAATCACAACACAAGACCCTTTGTAGCCAGAAAGTGCATTTTGAGCAGCCTGTTGAACAGAAGAGTTTAGTGTCAACTTAACATCGTTACCCGATGTGTGAGTGCCCATCATATATTTAAGCAAATCATCAAACGTCGCCAAATTGCTGTCACCTTTTAGCGCGTCATTCCACGATGCCTCAATTCCGCTCGTTCCATAACGCGAAGAATAATAGCCAACAACATGACTTGCCAAATTGCCTGATGGATAGACTCTCTTGTAGGTCCCGTCATCTTGCTGTTCACTGCGAGCAAGCACAACTCCATCAGATGTTGAAATTGTGCCTCTCTCGGTGGTAGCTTCTTTGGTGATTGAATGGTTATTGCTTGGCATGCTTTTAATGCTGTCGGCGTTTATGACCATTAGATATGTCAAATTCGCAACAAGTGCTGCAAACAAAGCACTGTAAATAATAATTTGAACTGTCAATCGCTTCGACAAGGCATGACGACCAAGAACTCCAGAATCAGAGGCTCGGTGCATAACGCTCGTCTTCATCTCACTGTTGATGCCGGTGCCTTCCTCGCCTGCCTTCAAAAGCAAAGCCACAATAATAAAGCCACAAATCAACGATGTTCCGCCTTGGGAAATGAAAGGCAAAGTGATGCCAGTCATTGGTATGAGGCGAGTTACACCGCCGACGATAATGAAAGCTTGAAGAACGATGATTGCAGTGCAACCAGCAGCCAAAAAACAAGAGACGTCTGATTTGGCACGTGCCGAAATGCACACACCTCGAATTGCAAAACACAAATAAAGAAGAAGAACTCCCGCTCCGCCAAGCAAACCTGTTTCTTCACAAATTGCTGCGAAAATAAAGTCGCTCTCGACATATGGAATGCTAGTGCAAAGTCCCTTGCCGATTCCAACGCCAAAAATTCCGCCGTCAGCAAAAGAATAAATGCTTTGCACAAGTTGATATCCAGTGCCCTGCGCATCATCAAATGGATCTTGCCAGATTTGCACACGCACTTGAACGTGCGAGAAGAAATGATAAAGGAGAACAGCAGCTATGCCTGCCAACAAAACACCGATGATAATGTAGAACTTCTTGCCTGTTGAAATGTATAGAACAACAAGAAACACGAGAAATAAAACTAGCGCCGAACCAAGATCTTTTTCGAGAACGACAACCATAAAAGCAAGTGCCCACATGACAATGAGAGGCAGCAGCGTCGCTAACGATGGGAGGCGAAAGGGTCCAACTCTCCATGAAAAAATAGAGAGCATCTCCCGATGTTGAGCTAAATAGCCCGCCAAAAAAATCACAATGCATATTTTTGCAAGTTCTCCAGGCTGAAAAGAAAAACCACCAATTTCGATCCAGAGTCTAGATCCATTCACTTCTGAGCCAACGACCGGAAGCATTGGTGCTAAAAGAAGCAAAATACCAACAATGATGAATGTATATTTATATTCAGCAAGCTTATCAAGCGACTTAACAAGCCACAAAATTAGAATGAGGATTGCAACACCTGCAAAAAGCCACATGAGCTGGCGACCTGCTGATTCAGGTGCGAGGCGCGTAACAAAAGCGATTCCGATGCCTGATAGCGCAAAAGTGATGGGAAGAATCGCAGGGTCGGCGTTTGGCGCAAGTTTCCGAACAGCAAAATGAGCCGCCAAAAAAGCAGCGAAGATGCCAATTGGAACGCCAAGAGTGTTAAAAGACAACTCCTGCCCGCCAACAAGAACAAGCATTGCGAACAAAACAATCACAATCGGCGCCGCAATACACAAAAGCAGAAGTTCCATGTTTCTGCGCTTCATAAATTACTCGCTTTCTTTGTTTATCTCGGCACTTTGGCCTTGTGCCGTCGCCTCGCTTGCGGCATCTTTTTTCTTTTGTTCGTCTTGCTTTTTTGTATCAATGTTTTGCTTATATGACTTCACAAGTGCTTGAGCCTCTGAATAGTTGTTGTAGCTAATTTCACCACGCCTGATTCTTTCGGCAACACCCGAATCAAGGTCCGAAATGTTAACATCACTGATTTCACCAAGGTTATCGGTTCTGCCACCAACATCCCCCATCACAATGCCATGGTAAATTGCAACTTTCCCGTCGCATTCTGCAAGATAGGCAGCGTTTGAAATCCAGTTATTAAACGCCCAACCAGCAGTTCCCAAAATTGCAAAAAGCAGACAAACAACAATGCCTGCCCCTACTTTAGTTTTGCGAGCTACTTTCTTTTTTTTTATTTCTGTAAAACCTGAAACATCGACAACAATGACTGTGCAATTGTCGTGCCCTCCCCACTCATTAGCCTCACGAACAAGTCGATCTGCTGCATCTTGTGGGTCGGTTTCGGCATTTAAAATGTGCTCAATGTCGTCGTCTGTAATCATTGAATAAAGACCATCGCTACAAAGAAGCAAACGATCTCCCGACGAAACATTTAATTCATATAAATCTGGAACCATGTTTGGATCGGTTCCTAGGGCGCGTGTAATTTTTGAACGATCGGGGTGAACGCGGGCATAATCTTTTGTTATTGCGCCCTGTTCTACAAGATTTGCAACATAGGAATGGTCGCGCGTCAACTGAGAAAGCTCACCATCGTGTAAAAGATAGCAACGTGAGTCACCAACCTGCGCAATGATGAGTGTCTCTCCCATTAACATTGCAGCCGTGCAAGTTGTTCCCATGCCCTTCTTGCCAACACCAGTGGCCGCCGCATGAATAATCTCAAGGTTGGCATCCATCACGGCCTGTCCCAAAGCATTCGCATCAAGCGATTCAGGTGCGCGCTCAAACACAACCTTCGAGGCAATTTCACTCGCAACTTCTCCAGCAGCGTGTCCTCCCATGCCATCAAAGACAGCATAAAGAGGATATTTGACAATCAAAGAATCTTCATTGTGCTCCCTAACACGTCCGATGTCAGTGCGAGATCCAAAGTTTGGTTCTCCCAACTTTGAAACAATGCCGTGCTTTGAATGTTTTCCAATCGCTGTCATTATTTGAAACGCACCCTAATCGAAACGTCACCAACGCTAACAACATCGTTATTTTTGAGCGCGGCTGGCGCAGAAATTCTGTTCCCGTTAACAAATGTTCCGTTCGTGGAACCAAGATCTTCGACGAAAAGATTTTGCCCCATGAGTCTAAACTTAGCATGACGTCCTGAAACATAGCTTGCCGCAATAACAATGTCAGCTCCAGGCGAGCGCCCAACAATAACTGGTCCTGTGACAACAATCTTTACACCACGAAGTTCCTTCGGGCCTGTTTCAACACTCAAATTCCACTTCTTCTCTTTAGAGTTCGTGCCCTTCACCATTCCAATTCCTGTTTTCACAAGCGCAAACAAGAAAAGATAGAGAATGGCAACGAAAAGAAGCCTGCCTATGAGCAAAATTACGTCAATCATTTAAAACCTTATTAAGATAAGGAAATCCATTGCCTACAAAATTTGGAACTCAAGGCGTGTTGTTCCAATTAAAACGATGTCGGCATCGTTTAGCGGGGCCGATTTCACTCTTCTTCCGTTTACATAAAGTCCATTAGTTGAGCCAAGGTCAGAAATTATCCAAGTGCCATTTGGTTCCATGTGAATTTCTGCATGCGTGCGCGATGCGTTTATGTCAGAGATAACAATGTCGTTGCTTGACTCACGACCAATTCTTTCAACACCGCCAGTCAAAGAATAGGCAATGTCATTTTCTTCATCGTAGAAATAAACGTTAGTTTGAACAGGCACTGCCTGAGGTGCAACAGCAACTGTTCTTTCTTGGGAAACATCTTGCTGGGGGTTTGCGGCCATTTGCTGTGAAACTTGTGCAATTTGCGAATTTTGCACAGGCGCGACCTGCTTAGGTTGTGGCTGAACAAAGACATCATCATTCATGACATCCAATCCCGAAAAACGGTCATCAAAAGAAGGCACAGCAGGTTTTAATTGCATGTCTACCGAAGGAATGTCTGGCTGTACATCAGCAATCGGGGCATCGACAGAGGGAATTGCTGGCTGCACATTAGCTTGAACATTGTAGACGGCCGAGGCATTTGGTTGAGCTTTTGCCGACGAAACATCAACCGATGGGATTCTTGATTGCTCTGTCATGGCCTGTGCACGAGCAGCAGGGGACTGTTGTCCAACTTCAGGAAACTTAGGAGTCATAACGTTTGAGGGCACAACTGGCGCAGGCACAACAGATGGAACTGCTGCGACGGCATCAACCTGCTTTTTTGCCGACTGAGCAAGACGAGGATTCTCTCGCTGTTGTGACACTGGTATTTGATGATAATCACCCTGAACAGAGCCAGGTGAGACTGTCCTTTTTGAAGAGGGAGAAACAGTTGCAGGTGTAGCAATTCCATATCTCTCGTTTTCCTGAGCACGAAGTTCTTCAACTGTTTGAGGAGCCACAAGCTCTGCGATCACATCAAACTTCCCCTTTCGAAGTTCAGGGTCTGCAACGAATCTCACTAAAGGTTTGCAGTCTAGGGAAAGCCCGTTGTCATCGGCCTTTGCTGCGAGATATGTTTCAACTTCCCCAGCTAGCGTGGGGTAATAGCCAAAAAGCTTAGCGTCATCTTCAGAAGAAACAAGACAAGTGTAAAGCGTTGGAGCGATTTGCCTGCCTTTGCCAACAACTTTCTCACGCTTCATTTGTTTTTCTGCTTTTTTTGTTATTTGAACAGGAGTGAGCGCCGATTTTTCGAACGCAGAAGCTGCGCCTTCAACGCTGTCTTCAACTTTTCTTTCGAACTTTGAAAAGATCCCCATGATCTTCCTTTCCTGTCATTCTTCCTTAACTGTTCAATTTTCCCACAATTTGCACTACACACCTCTAAAAAGGTGGCCAGACGTCGTGTTCTTTTGTCTGCTCTTAGGTGAATTTTTCAGAGCTTCTTTTACGCGAGAAATCGTTCTAGTCAACTCTTTTTGCGGCATTAAAGTTGCATCAATCATAAAACGGCTAACGCCGACATTCATCAACTCAATCAAATTTGGGGTTAAGTCCAAATCAACCGAATTATAAATTGTGCTTCGCCCAAAACAATCGCTAACTACAGGAAAATCAACTTCTTTTCTGTCGTGAAGGAAGTGCCTTTGCCTGCGTCTCCTGCAACCTGGACAATCTTCATTGCAAGGACCCTCGCTCATCAAAATGCAATGTTCAGTCGTCATGAGACGTTGTGGACCACAAACAAAAACGCCAACCTCACTGTCTATTTTTGAGGCTACATCAGCAATTTGTGCCATGTTTAACTCAGGTGAAATCCACACAACTTCAGGGCACATTTTATTGACTAAATCAACAGTGCAGTCATTAGTGACGGGGAAAAACTGACCAATCTCAAACTGCTGTTCATTAGCTTTCGCCTTTAGAACATGAGCAATGTCGTCGCAATAAACTCTGGTTGCTTTCGCAACAGTTTCGCAAGTGTCAAAACTTAGCTTTCTCTCTCGGGAATCTCCAAAAGAATCACGCGAAACCAAAGGAGCCATGACTGTTACATCATTTGGGTAGGAACTTTGTGTTGGCTCTGCCAAAACAGCACCTTCACGGCTTCCTTGCCCGTGCTTGATATGGAAAGATTGAACATATGGCACAACGCCGGCTCTGCTCACCAGACGAGCATCTTCGGCATTAGCAACAATTGCGCAAACAACAGGTTCAGCGCTTTTCTTGCGACTCTTAATCTTCGAAGAAGAAATCTCTGCACAAACGTTTTCGCGCTCACAAAGAAGCTGCCTCAACTTATCTATCGCAGAAGCACGCAGGCGATGAATCTCGGAAAAACCAATGCCCACGCCATCATCAAGAATTAATTCAAATTCATCAAGATAAAAATCGGTGTTTCCAAGGCGATTAAAATGGACTTCAACGTCCTCTCGTGAAACAACTTTAGTTCTAGCAGGTTCCACAATAGAACCTTCTATATAAACTGACTTTTCTCCACTGATTACAGTGAGACGGGAAGGTTGTCCTATTTCCAACACAAGTGATGCAGAAATTGGAAGTCGAGGTTCTGAAAAGTTCTCATGGAACTCATCTTCTGCAGATCTAACTCTAAACACTCGGTCTTTTTCACGAACATCTTTGCAATTTATGTCAGTTTCAAATTTAAAACGTTTTCCTTTAGTTGAAATGTTATTCGGAATAACAATTGCAGTTGTACCATGCTTTGTCCAAACGGTAATTGTGTCGCCAGCAAAAAGAGAGACGTCAGATTCAATTTCGAGCTGGACGCGTCTCTCACCCAAAATTCTTTTCGATTTTATGCGGCCCACAAACAAGCCGCGATTGTTTGGTCGAGCGTAGCTCATAAAATCATTTCCGCGCTCGCCATGCAAATATCCATCAGTAAAGCCACGAGAAAAAGATGCTTTTAGCTCATTGATCTCAGCAGTGGTGCTGTTTGCTTCGCCACTTTTTTTAATGCGATCCAAAACGGCACGATAGACCTCAACAACTGAAGAAACATATTCAGGAGACTTCATCCTGCCTTCAATCTTGATTGAATCAACTCCGGCATTTGCAATTGAAGTCAAATCGTCAATTAGACACATGTCTTTTGGCGACAGAAGATGCACATCAGTTTCTTTTGAAGAAAGCTTTTTCTCATCTCCACGAAGAAGAGAATAGGGCAAACGACACGCCTGAGCACACATTCCGCGGTTGGCGCTTCTCGCTCCAATGCATGAACTCATTAGACATTGTCCAGAATAGCAAACACAAATCGCACCATGTGCAAAACACTCTATTTCAATGCTTAGATCATGGGCAACTTTCACAATTTCTTCAATCTCGCCAAGGGATAGTTCACGCGCAAGAGTGATTCTTCCAGCACCAAGTGCTTTTGCAGCATAAACTCCGTCGACATTGTGAATGTTCATTTGTGTGGAAACATGAACATAATCAGGCCCGAAATGAGAAGAAATTGCATTGCAAATGCCAGGGTCTTGAACGATAAACGCATCAACGCCGCAGTCAATTGCCCCATTTATCATCGACATTAAAGACGATAGTTCACGTGTGATAACGAGAGTGTTGATTGTCACATAAACCTTAACTCCGCGCAAATGACAATAATCACATGCATCAGACAAAGTCTTTAATGTGAAGTTGTCGGCGCCTCTCCTGGCGTTAAAGTTATCTAATCCTAAATAAACAGCATCGGCACCACTTCTGACCGCAGCATTTAGCGCAGCTAACGAACCAGCTGGAGCAAGTAATTCTGGCACATTCATGTCTATTTGAGCTTTTCAAGCTTAGATTGAATAGCTGCATCTGCATCTTTCAAGGTCTGAACTGCCGACTCATATTTACTTGAAGCATCAGAAATTAAGCTGTCAACATTCTGCCCAGACTTAGAAGTTTTGGAAGCCTCTTCAAGGGAAGAAAGCGCCTCTTTCAAGTCGTTGCAAGCCGATTGATATTTAGTTCCTTCCTCTTTGAGTGCAGGTGGAACTTCCAAATTAGCAGCTTTATCAAGAATGTCTTTTAATTCTTCAATTTTTAATCTCACAGCAACTGTATCGTCTTTTGTGTAGGCTTCAACCAATTCATCATATTTTGAAGACAAATCGGCAGCACAGGAATCTAGACTTGAAACATAGTCGCGAGCTTGTTCAATTGGAGTTTTTTGTTGGTTATCACTCCCAGTACCTGAAATTCCACTACATCCCACAACGCTAAATCCAGCACACAAAATCACAATAGCTAAAGCTAAATTAAATGCTTTATTTTTCATTCAAAGACCTCTCAGAATTAATTTTCACCAAACACATTTAACCACGGAAAACATTAAAAATACTTCAACTATCCAGTTGTTGCACCACCTGAAGTATCTCCACCTCCGGTACCACCGTCGCCACCTCCGGCGTCACCACCACCTCCGGTACCACCGCCACCACCTCCGGCAGCATCACCACCTCCAGTGTCGCCACCAGTTGAGTCACCGGCAGGTGTCCCACCTGAGCTTTGGTCCTGAGATGAAGTGGTTTGCTCATTTCGAGAGTTCTGATTGTTTTCATTACTTGACTTGTCGCTGTTGTCTGACGAAGAACCAATTCCAATGTGGTTAGCTGCGTCTTTAAAATTAGCAATGTAAGGCGGATTTGATGCCTTAGGAAAATCTTTGCTTTGTTGTCCTCTCAGATAGGAATCTATAAACACTTTAAATGCACTTTCAACCGTGGAATATGTCGATCGGGCATCAGTGTAGTTTTCTGTAAAGTCTCCCATCCAAAATGCTGCCGTCACTTGTGGAGTAATTCCAATCCACCAGGAGTCTTTGTGGTCTTCAGATGTTCCTGACTTTCCTGCAGCAACTTGTGTAGATGGGCGAGCAGACACACCAGTTCCGCTTGTAACAACTGTCTTCATTGCCTCAGTAGCAGCATATGCAACTTCGGCTGACATCGCACGCTTTCCAACAGGATTTGAGTTATCAACCAAAACTTTTCCCGTCTGGTCGGTGATTCTTAACACGCATTCTGGTTCATAATAGGTGCCGCCATTTGCAATAGAAGCATATGCTCCCGCCATTTGAAGAGGTGTTATAGAAGCTACACCAAGTGTCAACGTTGGAACATCAGGCAAGTCAGCCGTAATTCCCATTCGCCTTGCAACCTCAATCACTTTTGCAGGTGTTACATAATTACAAAGTCGAATAAAACCTGTGTTTGAAGAAACTGCCAATGCAGACGATATTGATCTCGTTCCATAATTTGCACCACCATAGTTAGTAATCACAGAACCGTTCATTGTAATAGAGGTTCCGCAGTCAACCATCGTGTTAGGATCAATGCCAGCCTCTATAGCTGCAATTAGTGTAAAGACTTTAAACGATGAACCAACCTGACGTCCATTCGTGCCATCACCTGTAACGAGGTTAACTTGCGACTCGTCATAATTTCCCTGACCATGTATTGCCTTAATGTAGCCAGTGTTTGAATCTAGCGCTACACTTGCTACTTGAAATCCTGCCGAATCAGCCTTCTGCTGAGAAGCTTCGTCTAAATCTTTTTGACACTCAAGGTCAAGAGTAGTTACAACTTTTAAACCACTTCCCCACAAATCAGCTGAAGTCAAGCCATATTTTTCAGAATTGTTAGTGAGTTGGTTTCGAACATAGCTTGTGAAATAGGGATATTGATGAATACCATTAGTCGAAGGCTCACTTGGATTCAGCTCGATTTCCTGATTCATAACCTCGTCGGCCTCTTCCTGCGTAATAACGTTGTTTGAAACCATTCGAGTTAAAACAAGGTTGCGCCTTTGTACACACTGCTCCATGTTATCAATTGGGTTGTTGTATGTCGGCGACTGAGGGATGCCAATTAACGTTGCGGCCTCATTTAAAGTGAGCTCGTTTGCATGCTTTGAAAAATAACGCTCCGAAGCCGCTTCTATTCCATATGCACCAGAACCATAGTTAATGGTGTTTAAATACAGTCTCAAAATTTCGTCTTTGTTGTAGAGCTGCTCCATCTTAAGAGCGATGTAAATTTCACGTACTTTACGTTTAATTGAAATGTCTTGCATCTCATCAGAAATGACAGTGTTTCTTGCAAGTTGCATCGTGATTGTCGAGCCGCCTTCAAGGCTCCCACCAAAAATGTTGTTAAACAATGCACGGCCTGTTCCATAGAGGTCAAAGCCGTTGTGGTTGTAGAAACGTTCGTCTTCTGTTGCTACAGTTCCTTTTTTAACGTAGTCACTGACTTCATCAAGAGAAACTGGCGACCTGTTTTCAAGTTGGAATTCTGCCAAAACAGTTTCACCATCACTTGCATAAACAGTCGATGTTTCAGAATTGTTCAGCTGATTTAAATTTGAATAGTCTGGGATGTCTTTAAGCCAAGCATCGCACATGAAATAGATGCCTATTCCTGTCACGACGCAAATGCTACAAAGAACAAGTAAAAAGGTTAAAAAGCCACTTTTAACATCATGCTTACGGACGTTCTTTCTTCCCTTTAAAGCTCGTGAAGCCATATAAAAATAACTCCCCTGTTTTATTTTTTACAATTAAAAAATTATAACAAAAGCGGCATTTCCGCTTAATTTATAATGAACTGCAGGTTAGCATGTGACCACTTTCGAGACTGGAGGAAGCATGCATAATTACGAAAACCATGTAGAGAGCATGGTAAATTTTTATAAGAGCGGCATTAAAAGCAACTCCCAAAAACTCGGTGTCGAGCTTGAGTACACGCTTGTTTATGACGACAATTCCCAGGTTAAATACTTCGATGAATTCGGTCAAAAATGGCTGATGGAAAACATGCTAGAGTTCTATCCAGAAAAAATCCTAGATGAACAAAAAAATCTTATCGGCATAAAAAACGAACGCGATTCAATCACTCTTGAACCTGCTGGCCAGTTCGAGCTTTCCGCTGGTCCGTTTGAAAAGCTAGAAGAAGTTTTTGAAGCATTTGAAACCTTCCAAAAACGAGTAAATGCACTTGCAGAGCCTCATGGCATCAAAATGCTCGCAATTGGCTATCACCCAAAATGTAAAGCAGAAGAACTCGTCATCATTCCAAAAGTTAGATATGAGTTAATGACTAAATATTTCTTGAAAAACTCGCCAAAAGGCATTCGCATGATGAGAGGAACTGGATCGACCCAAGTATCAATTGATTATTCAAGCGAAGCCGATTGCATTCGCAAACTGCGTCTTGCATATGTTTTAACACCACTTTTTGCAATTTTGTGTGACAACACTCCAATGTTTGAAGGAGAGAAGCGAACGCACCACATCATGCGCACCCAGGTATGGGAAGATTGCGATCCAAGACGATGCGGCGCCATGCCAGGCATTTTTGAAGATTCTTTTAACTTCGAAAAATGTGCAGAACTCGTCCTTAACACTCAGGCGATGTTTGAGATGGATGGAGATGATGGCCATCTAACAAACAAAACCACGAGCGAAGTCTATGGCGACAAAGAAATGAGTAACGACGATTGTGCAGCAGCATGCTCACATTTGTTCAATGATGTGAGGCTAAAAAACTTCATCGAAATCCGCCCAGCCGATGCTCTTCCAACCAACATGGAAGTCGCATATGTGGCTTTAATCAAAGGCATTTTCTATTCAGAAGAAGCACTTTCAAGCATAGAAGATTATTTTGGCCCTCAATCAGAAACATCTTTTGAAGAAGCAAAGCGCAATCTCGAAGAAAAAGGCCTTTCAGGGGAAGTGTATGGAATGCCAGCAACTACGGCTTGCAAGAAACTTCTTGATGTCGCTAGTTTGGGACTAGATAAAGACGAGAAGAAATATCTAGAACCACTATTCGACGTTGTTTCTAACAAAAAAACTCTAGCCGACGAACTTATCCAACTTTAGCTTGCGCTTCTCCAAGTTGGCCTGTCGGTGGAACGAACGTTGATATAGACCACCTTGTCATTTTGTTCCATTATTTCTTTTGCAATGCGCTCTTTATCGCGGATGTTTTCTGAAGTGCCAAATGCAATTTCTACATTATTTTTTAGGCGAAGTGTTGTTGCATTAAGATTTTGCACAGAAATTGACTTCACTTGATCTTTTAAATCTGTCGAAAAGCCATTTAGGATGTTTAGTGCATTAACAACAGAATCATCAGTTGTTTTGCCACCGATTTCAGGCGCTATCCCATTTGGGCAATCTTTAATGTGAACCGCATTTTCGGAGTCTTCATAAATCTTTTGCGAAATCATCTGACCAGTCTCAGAATCCTTGTCAGGAATTGCCATAATCCAAGTGCCATCAAGAGTAATAACCCAGCTCTGTGGGGTTTGATTTGCACCTGAATTAAAGTCAACAATTGCGCCAATTTTTCTTTCCTTAATGACAATGCTTAATTTATGTGGCCATTCACGCTTAAATTCGACACCATCGACCCATGCGTCGCGCAGAAAACCATTCTCAATTTTGTTACTGTCGAAAGTCAAAAGATTTTGCCCCACAGGACTTGGCGCTAGCGCCTCACATTCAGCCTGCGTGAGATGGTCGGCTCCAACATATTCAACTTCTGTAATCTCAAGCACATCAGAGTTTGCTAAGTAAACAAAAGCACCAGCCGATGCAACCAGTGCAAGTAAAAACAAACCTATTAAAAACTTCTTTAAATTAAATGGCTTGTTTTTGTGTTCCCTCTTTTCAGAAGCTTTTCTCTCTTTTTTTGCTCTTTTTTCTTCACGAACCGCAGTTCTTTTAGATTCTTTTTCTTGACGGTTTGCTTCTTTCTTGATTTCAGAAACGCTTGACTGACTAAACCCTTCCAGAGCTACAGGTTTTTCGTTTTTTTTAGCCCTAGGATTCCCCGACCTTGCCAAGCCATCTGATTTAATAGCGCGTGAACGAGCAACAGAAGAGGAGACCTTCGTCTGCGAAGAGTTTGCACGCGGGTTATTTGCGCGAGGGTTGCCTTTATGTGTGTTATTCTCCAAAAAACTCCAGTGCTAAAAACCCAAAAATTGGACTTCTGGCTCGAGCAAGACTCCAAACTTTTCTTTCACTTCAGTTTGCGCCAACCTAATTAAATCCATAATGTCTTGCGATTTTGCATTATCAACATTTGGGAAAAAATTTGCGTGTAACTCAGAAATTTCAGCTCCACCGATGCGTGTGCCTTTGAGTCCAGCTTGCTCGATTAATCTGCCTGCGCTGTCTCCTTCTGGATTTTTAAAAACGCTTCCGCAATTGTGACCACCAGGTTGAGTTTTGTTTCGTTTCTTAAGCTTTTCTTCCATGTGAACTTTTAAATCCCAAGTTTTGCATTTCTTGAGCTCAATTTCACATTCAACTGCAATTCCCATTTTCTGAATTTCTGAATAGTGATATCCAAAATTAAAATCGTCTTTACAAATTTTTTTTAGACGATAGTCATTATTAATATCAAGAATAGAGACTGAAGAAATAACATCGCACAAGCCAACACCGCCTGTGCCTGCATTCATCCCAAGTGCGCCACCAACAGTCCCAGGAATTCCAACAGCAAATTCCAAGCCAGAGAGCATGTTATTAAAAGCCAACTGTGACACTTTTGCAAACGAAACCCCAGCCCCTGCTGTAATCAAGCATTTTTCCTCATCGATGTTTACTTTTCTGAAATCTCGACCCAAAGAGCACGCAACGCCATCAAAGCCTTCGTCAGAAACAAGCAAATTTGACCCTTTCCCGATCATGAAAAAAGGCATGTTTGTTGAATCGCAAGCGCGCAATAATTTTTGCAGAGATTCGATAGTGTTTACTGTGCAAAAAAATTTAAAGGGACCACCACAATGATATGTAGTGTGCCTTGAAGCTGGTTCATTAAACAAAACCTCGCAATCAAAGCTATCGTCCAAAAACAGCGCGCTCAAAGCATTTGCGTGTTTTGGTGCCTGGCTGTGTGACATTTTATCTAGTCTAGTTTCCTTTTTTAATTTCGTCTAATATCATTGGGCCAATCTCGGTGATATCTCCAGCTCCCATCGTAATCACAAGATCTCCTGTTTTAGCTTTCTTGGCAATGTGTGGCGCCACATCAGCAAGACGGGGAACATATTCAGCATCTGGATGTCCTGTGTGTTCCAAAACTGTGTTAAGGAAAGTTTCTCCAGAGATTCCTGGAATAGGTGTCTCTCCTGCAGCATAAACGTTAGTGAAAATGATTGAATCTGCATCATCAAACGCTTCTGAAAACTCTTTCGCAAGAACATCGCAGAATAGTTTTGCGCGAGTGTAGCGATGCGGTTGAAAAATCACGTGTACTTTGTTGAAATCAAGCTCTTTAGCAGCCTTGATGGTGGCTTTAATCTCAGTAGGATGATGCGCATAGTCGTCAATAACTGTCACACCGTTCGCGCTTCCAACAAGTTCAAAACGGCGATGTACGCCGCTAAAATTTCTGAGTTTTTTTGCAGCCATCTCAACATCGAGACCAAGTGACTCTATTAAAGCAAGCACGGCTGTTGCGTTAAGTTCGTTGTGAGTGCCTGGATTTTTCATAATTGCACTGTCAACAACCTCGCCGTTTTTGAGCTGGACCTTAAAAACAGAGCCAACACCAGCGCGTTCGCTTTCAATTATGCGAACGTCTGCATCTTCTGAGAAACCATAGGTAATGACGTTTTTCGTGCTAGCTTTTGCCAATTTAACCAATCGATCATCATCAGCGCAAACTATTGCTGGATTTCCTTCAGGAACACTTGCAATAAATTGACCAAATTTCTCATATATTTCATCAAGTGATTTGTAATGATCTAGATGGTCACTCTCAATGCTTGTAACCACTACTGCATAGGGGCTCAAACAAGTCAAAGATTTGTCTGACTCATCTGCTTCAACAACATAAAACTCACCAGAGCCTGGTCGAGCGTTGGTGTTGTAGGCCAAAACCATTCCACCAATAACAAAAGTTGGATCAAGCCCCATGTCATCAAGAACGCAAGCAAGCATAGAACTTGTTGTAGTCTTTCCATGAGTGCCGGCAACAGCAAGAGTTTTTAAGTTGCGTCCAAGATATTCCAAGAGCTGAGCCCTGTGAATTATTTTTAAGCCACGTCGTTTTGCTTCAACAAGTTCAGGATTGTCATCCATGATTGCCGTGGAGACAACAACAGCGACATCATCGCCTTCAGGCACATTTTTTGCATCCTGCCCAATAGACACAGGAATCCAACTTTTCTCAAGCTGGTCGGTAAAACGTGATGCTTTCATGTCTGACCCGCTGACGCGTATCCCCTGAGAAGAGGCAATGCGAGCAAGTCCACTCATTCCAACACCACCGATTCCAATAAAGTGAAGTTTGTTATGTGTTTGATTTGTGTCAGTCATGTTCATCTCCAAAATCGACTCACTCTATTTTATCAATTGAATTACAGTGTCAGCGAGCCTTGCGGTTGCGTCCACGGTGCCAAAACTCTCGGCAGCTATTTTCATTTTCTCGCGAGTTTCCTTGTTTTTAATGATGTCAAAAAGAAGTTGAAGAAAAGAAACACTTCCAACTTCGTCGTCTTTGCACCAATAGGCGGCACCAGCGTCCACATACGCTTCAGCATTTTTTGTTTGATGGTCGGCCGTTGCATGCGGGAAAGGCACAAGAAGCGCTGGTATTTTTCTTGCAGAAATTTCAGCTAAAGAAGTGGCTCCTGCCCTCGACAGAATCACATCGGCGCAAGCGAGTGCTTTTGGCATTTCATAACAATAATCGAGCAAGTGATAGCGTTTCTTCTCGTCCTCATTGAGTTTTAAACACTCACAAACCCAATCATAATCACGCTTTCCAGCAACATGAATAATTTCAAGTCCATCGACACTAAGTAGTTGATCTTTTAATTTAACGATAGTCTCATTAATTGTTTTTGCGCCAAGGCTACCTCCAAAAACTAGAAAGACTTCTGAGGTTTCTGACAAACCGAACTCATAAATTCCCTCTTCGCGCGTTGCACTCAAAACTTCCTTTCTGACAGGATTTCCAGTAACAACCACCTTTGATTTGTCTTTTACTTTATTAGCTGTGTTTTCATAGGTCAAACACACTGCATCGGCATGTTTGCTCAATTCTTCATTAGCAAGTCCCATAACTGAATTTTGTTCGTGAATTGCAGTTTTTATCCTCAGCTTTTGAGCAGCATGCACAACTGGAACAGAAACATAGCCTCCAAATCCAACAACGAGATTAGCGTCAATTTCTTTTAACCACGAAGTCGCTCTGACCTTAGATTTATTTGCCTTTCTCAAGGCAGTCAAAGCCGTCCAAGGTCTTGAGCGATCAAAACCAGAAACATCAAATGCCACATATTCATAACCCGCCGCCGGGACCAAGCGTGATTCAGCGCCTGCAGGGGTTCCTGCATAATAAACCTTTGCCCCACGAGCAGTTAGTTCATCGGCAAGTGCTAAAGCAGGGTAAATGTGTCCTGCAGTGCCACCTCCAGTGATTACAACATTCATAGAAACACCTCTTTATCGTTTTTTATCCAAAAAACTTGGCTGTTTTATTTCTTTAGAATAGTCCTTATTTTTAGTTGTCGATCGTCTCTCACTTGAACGTGAAAGAGAATCGGTCCATTCAATAGAAGAATGTCTGTTGCGTGAAGAACCAAGCGACCCACCCCGCAAGTCAGCTCGTCTCTGTGCGCCAGAATGCCCAGAATCGATGCGAGCGTAATCGTTTCTTTTGTCTCCCAAGTCGTTCGCTCTCCCTTTCGGATGGCTGCGTGAGCCTGCATTCACACTAGAATCTGTGAGCGCAGAACAAAATTGCTTCTTTTGTTTGGAGGTTGCGTGGTCACTTGTTCTTGTGTAAATTTGAATGTCACCACGGCGTCTGTCATGTTCTGTTTCAATTTCTGCATTTTTAGCGAAAGAAAGAATAAATCCAAGCAGAATAAACGAAGCTATAACTGAACTTCCACCCGCCGAAACAAAAGGCAGTGGTTTACCAGTCGTAGGAAAACAACCAACTGCACTAGCTATGTTAATTAGCGATTGTGAGACGATAAGGAAAGCTGCACCATAAACTAAAAGTTTAGATTCAACTCCGTTTTGCATGCTAGCCAATTTGCATGAACACACAAAAATAGCAACAATGCATAAAAGAACTACAAGTGCACCAAGAAGACCCAGTTCCTCACAAATGATTGAGAACACGAAGTCGTTGTCGGAGCCGAAAAGATAATCATATTTTTCATGAGATGCACCAATTCCGCGTCCAAAAAAACCACCCGACGCAATTGCATAATAGGACCTGATTAGTTGATAACCATCACCCATGCCATTCTGCCCATCATCCCAAGGATTGAGAAAAACAAAACGTGCAGACCTAAAAGAGTCTCCAAAAAACGAGGTTGCTAAAATAGCAGTAGCAACTATACCGAGAAGAACTATTATTAACGTTCCGCTAAAACCTGCCAGGTAATAAACAAACAGTACACAGAACAGGCAAATCATAGAGCTGCCCATGTCATTGCAAAAGAAAAGAAGAACAGCAATTGGCAAAACAACAAACACTGCAGATTCAGCAAACAACTTGAGATAACCAATGGAGCCACGGTTAAAACGCGAGGCAATATAGGTAGCAGCAAGAAGAATCGCTGGCTTCAAGAATTCCGCAGGTTGAATTGTGATTGGCCCAATTGGAATCCAACGCGTCGCACCATGAGCGCTAACACCAAAAACTCCACAATATATGAGAGCCATAACAACAATCCCTAAAAAAACCATCCAGGAACGATAGGTGAACTGCACAAGGCTATGAAATTTATAAAAGAGATAACAAACCAGAGCCCCAAAAAAAACATATGCAGCCTGTGACCTGAAGCCAGTAATTGGGGAAGCATCTTCAGCAATGTAGCCATAGCTCGTAACTGAATAAAGAATCACCAGGCTAATTGTGCAGAGCAAAACCACACAACAAATGATTATGCCGATATAAACTTCTCTAGAGTATGTTTTGGAGAGAAAATCTCTAAGCATTTAGCTGCTCCACCAGCTGTTTAAAGCGCCTTCCTCTTTCCTCAAAACCACTAAACTCATCAAATGACGCACACGCTGGCGACAAAAGAACACTGTCTCCATCACTTGCTTTCTTAACAGCTAGGGCAAAAGCATCTGATAATTTGTTCGCTTCCAAAACAGGAATCCCTTCGTCTTCTAGCTGTTTGAAACTTTTTAAAAAACGCGCTTTTGAGTCGCCATAGCAAATAACGGTTGAAACAACAGATCCGCAACCCGCTGGTCTTTTGCACTCGTTCACGAGAGGCGTCAAATCAGAGCCTTTATCGGTTCCACCAAGAAGAAGAATCACACGTCCTTGCGGGAAAGCGGAAAGCGCTTTAATTGTTGAATCTACATTTGTGGCCTTCGAATCGTTATAAAAAGCAACTCCATCCATGTCCCCACAAGGCTCAATCCTGTGCTCAAGCGGGCTAAATGACAACAGCGCCTCTTTAATCGTTGAATCACTAACACCCATAAAAGAAGTGAGAGCTGCGGCGCAAACTGCATTTTGAATGTTGTGCTCGCCTTTAATCTTCATGCCTTCTGCCAGAGAAGCGACCATCCCTACTTTGTCTGAATTTTTGTCGGTCACAACCTTGCATGCGAAAGAATCGATGCCAGGGATCTGTGACTTAAGATGGTGTTCTAAAAACACTAAAGCATCAGCGTTGTCCCTTAAGTTTGCAAAAATCTTGAACTTTGCATCTCTATAGTTTTCAAGACCCTCATGCCATTTAATGTGGTCAGGTGTTATGTTTAGAATCGCACATGCGTCAGGGTCAAATTTTGAGGTTGAAGCAAGCTGATATGATGAGCATTCAGCAACATAGACTTTTGTTTGCCCGTCAACTTGAGAAATGCAAGTTTGTCCAATGTTGCCAACGGCAACTGCATTGATGCCGGCCACTGTCAAAATGTGCTCTGTCAGCGAGGTCGTCGTTGTTTTTCCATTCGTGCCTGTGATGGCAATCCATTTTGAATCAATTTCCGATTCACGATAGGCAAATTCAACTTCACTGATTACCTCGCGAGAAACCATTTTTGCTTTTACATAAAAATCAGAAAATTCGCTTATGCCAGGACTTGCAATGCACAAATCATATGATTTTGTTGAATTAGCAAGTTCTTCTTCAGTCACGACATCGACTGTCAATGCACGATTGGGCTGTTTTGCTAAATAGTCTTCAACGGCTTTTCCTGTGACTCCTTCCCCAAGAATTAGCACGTTGCCCAAATTGTCTGGTGAGCATTTATGTTTCATTTTCATTTTTGACCTTCGATTTAATCACTAAAGTATTGTCATTGCAAAGAAAAGAGCGAATCCAACTGAAGCAAGAAGTCCAGTAATCATCCAGAATCTCACAACCACTTTGTTTTCTCCCCAGCCCTTTTTTTCAAAATGATGGTGTAGAGGAGCCATTAGGAACACTCTTTTGCCTGTTTTTCTGAACCAGAAAACCTGGATTAAAACCGAGACTGCTTCTGCAACAAAAATTCCGCCAATCAGGATTGAGAGTACTTCTGTTTTTGTTAAAATTGCCAGCGCACCGACAGTCATTCCCAACGAAAGGGAGCCTGTGTCGCCCATAAAAATCGAAGCAGGGTTGGAGTTGAACCACAAAAAAGCACAACAAGCACCACCTACAGCGGCAGCAAAGATTGCTGGCTCTAGTAAATTCAAGCGATAGGCAATAACTGCAAAGAAAATCATTACCACCATCACACAACCGCTTGCAAGGCCATCAAGTCCGTCAGTCAAATTGACAGCATTGCACATTCCAACGAGCAAAATCAGGCAAAAAATTAAATAGAGCCAAGGGATTGTTATTGTTGTGGCTCCAACAGTAAATGTTGTGCTTAAAACCCCTAGGTCAAGAACACCAATTAGAGGGAACACAAGCGTTGGAGCAATGTCAAGTTGATTTACTGCAACCAGAATAAAGAGACCCGCTACAAGAAATTGTAAAATAAGCTTTCCCTTAGGTGACATGCCTTCCGTGTTTTTGTAATGCACTTTTTTGTAGTCATCGACTACCCCGATGAGTGCACCTGCAAGCGCAACTGTAACAAGAGAAGCAATTTTTAAATCGAAATAACCAACACAGATGGTAGCTAGAACGACTGCACCAATCATCACCACTCCACCCATTGTTGGAGTGCCTTGTTTTTTATAGTGAGTCTCTAGACCCTCTTCACGAACTTGCTGGCCAACGTCTTCTCGCTTCAAAAAACGAATGAAACCAGGCATAAAACAAACGGTGAAAGCGACCGACAAAACAAGGGCCGAAAACACTAGAAAACTTGGATAACTTCCGACAAAACTATACAAATTAGTCTCCTTCGCACTATCCGATGCTTGCTATGCCATATCTCTCAATGGCCGATTTCATTATATCGTGGAACACTTCTGTTGTTGTAACCGTGGCTTCAGAACGGGTGATTCCAACATAACAAGTGAGCGGTAATGAAGAATTGTTCAAAAAGCCGCAGAAACCAACGTTGTATGAATCTTCTTTATATTTGCCATCCTCAGCATATTCAGCGGTGGAAGTTTTACCACAAACATCATAGCCATCAATCGCAGCTTTAGTTGATGTGCCGTTTGCCACGACATTGTGCAACATCGATTTAATGCCACTGAGCGCTGTTTCGCTGTAGCCAAGATTAGTGGTGGCCCAATTTGGACGCTCTCCATTTTGAGTTTTAACCATTAGAAAGTGAGGCGTGACAGCTGTGCCGTTGTTGCAAATTGCGGCATAAAAGCGAGTCATGGCAATTGGAGTTGTCGTCACACCTTGACCGAAAGTAATGTTATATCTCGCAATATTTGACCAATTGTCAGGTGATGTCACATAACCTTGCGCTTCTCCAGGAAAATCAATTCCTGTTAAGTCAAGCACTTTTGACTTTTGCAGATTCTCAAAAATACCTTGCGCTCCAATTTTGTCTGAAGCGAGAGAAATTCCAACATTTGAAGACTCTGTGAGAATTGTGTCGAGGCTCATTGTTGTGTCGCCTCGATCGTGTGCATCTTTTATGTAATATTCATCAGCCGCGAGCAATGCAGGACAATACAGTTCATCTTCAGGCTTCATTTTCCCAGATTGCAATACACCAAGAGCTGTCACAGTTTTCATCATTGAACCTGGCTCTAGGGCCTGCGTTATTGGCAAAACTAAATCAGAGCCACTTTCCGATTCACTAGGGTCAGCAGAATTAAAATATGGCGTTGAACACATCGCATAAATCTCTCCTGTAAACGAGTCCATAAGCACTGCTTCGGCTCGATCTCCCTGCACTGCTGCCTTTTCTGCAACAATGTTTTCGACTTCAGTCTGCATGGAAATGTCAATCGAAACCATTATGTCTTGGCCATCTTTGGCTTCTTTGTCAACTTTTACAGATCCTGGAATTGCATAGGTGCCTGACACGTTTCGCTCAACAACATATTTTCCATCTTCCCCGCTCAAAATTTCGTCATATTCAAGCTCAAGTCCACAGATTGCTTCGCCATCATTGTTAACACGCCCAATAATTTGCCCACCAATTGAACCGTTAGGATATTCGCGTCTTGCTTCATTGGTGCAATAAAGGCCATCATATTTGTCGGGGTCTTCCTCTATCAACTTTTCGAGTTCTTCCCCTTTATCAACATCGCCCATTCGAAAAACATAATTAAAGGTGGCATTCGAAAGTGTGAGCTTCTCGAGGTATTCTTTTTCTTCGCCGCCATAAATGTTGGCAATTGTTTTTGCAATGTCGCTTGCATTTTTAATTTTGGAAGGATTGCAGCTAACAGTAATCGAATCGACACTAGCCGCAAGAACGACTCCATTGCGATCATAAATTGTTCCACGCTTAGCAGCAATTGGAATTGTGTTCGTTCTCGTTTCTTCAGCCTGTGCAGAATAAGACGGGCCCGCAATTACAACGAGAAACAAAAGCCTGCCCAAAATGAGAATTAAGAGCAGCCCTAAAACTGCGATAAACCAGCGTGGAGAATTTATTCCATTTGATTTTTGCATGCCAACCTCGCTATTGGTTGGCGACTGCCTTTAGAGATGAAGCAAGAGCAATTGAGCCATCGCTGTTAAGAACACAATTGTCCTCAGTGATATTGAGTTGAATTACTTCAGTTGGCGTGGCCATTCCAAGCTTTGTAGCCTTGTCTTTTAGGGTTGTCGGATTGTTGAGAGTTCCATATTCAACTTCCAACGACTTTCCCTGCTCGCGTGCTTCAGTGATTTGCGAACTCAACTTTTCCGCCTCTTGCGTTGACACAATTGCAGCAGAAGAAAGTGTTACATTTACAACTCCAATAAACGCAAACAAGAATGTGCAGCATGCAAAAACTTTAAATGCAAAAGGCATCGTCTTTGGACGAGCAAGCACTTGCGGCTTTCTTGCACCTCCGCTGAAAATTTGAAATACACTGCGGTTTTTCTGTTGAGTTTCTCGGTTACGAGAAGGACTTTCTTTTAAAGCTGGTTCTGCCACCGCAAAACTCGCATTTGCTCTGCGGGAATATCTGTCATTTGAGCGTTTGTCTTCTTTTAAAGAAGGAGCAGCAGAGCCAAAAACATAAGACGAGTTTCTGGGGTTTCCCCAGCTAGACCTCGCCGACGCAACGCTTGAACGCTGAGATTTGTAGCTTCTGTTTGTCTGTTGAAAGTTTCTGCTCAATTTAAACGCTTTACTTTTAGTTATTTAATTTGTGCGCGCAACGCAACTTCGCGCTTCTTGCACGTGGATTTCTGTCAATTTCAGCCTGAGATGGCAAGATTGTCCCACGAGGTTTGCTTTTTAAAATCGGCTTTTTTCCGCAAACGCAAACTGGAACTTCCGGACCACATGTGCATCTGTCCTCATATTCGCGAAAGGCGTTTTTAACTCTTTTGTCTTCAAGCGAGTGATAGCTGATAACACAAATTCTTCCGCCAGGGTTTAACCAACGAATTGCGCAGTCAAGAGCAGTTTCCAAACACTTTAGTTCATCGTTTACTGCGATGCGCAACGCCTGAAAGGTTCTTTTAGCAGGATGACCGCCACTCCTTCGTTTGGCTGCAGGAATCGATTCTTTGATAATTTCAACAAGCTCGTCACTTGTTGTTATCTTTGATACTTCGCGACTCTTGCAAATGTTTCTAGCAATTTGATGAGAAAACCTCTCCTCGCCATAGACTCTAAAAATTCGCTCTAGAGACTTCTCGTCCCATGTGTTCACAATGTCTTCAGCCTTAATTCCTGCGTCTTCTGTGTTCATCCTCATGTCGAGAGGAGCACCTTCGTGATAGGAAAAGCCGCGTTCAAGTACATCTAACTGCACGCTTGAAACACCGAGGTCAAACAAAATGCAATCAATTCCAGGGACAGGAATGCTTGTGAGCACAGCGTCCAGTTCAGAAAAATTCGCTGGCATCACAAAAATCTTTGGCCTCGTTTCCTCATCTAGCGACATCAAGCGACTTGTGGCATATTCTCGCGCTACACAATCTTGATCAATTCCAATTAAGGTTCCTGAGCGCCCGAGTCGTTTAGCAATCTCGACACTGTGGCCAGCCCCACCTAAAGTGCAGTCGACAAAAATCTCGCCTTCTTTTGGAGAAAGCGATGCGAGCACTTCATTGAGCAGCACCGGAATATGTTCAAAAGATTCAGTCATCTAGCTATCATAAAAGCCGATATTAAATTTTCATGGTTCTGTCTTTTAGCAACATTAATTCATGAAATCAGCAAGACTCTCAGAAAAAGCACCATCGATGTCGAGGTTTTCACTCTGCTCGAGCCTCTCTTCTGCCCAAATTTCAAAATAATTATCGTTGCCAATGACCACGACATTTTTTTCGATTCCTGCAGCTTTGCGCATGTTTGCCTTGAGTGTAATGCGTCCTGCAGAATCGACTTCAACATCATCTGCTCTGCTCATGATGCGCCTGCGAAGATCAAGCTGCTTTTTATTGTTCGTCATGAATTCGCCAGTGGCGTCTTCGACAAACTTTTTAGCCCACTCACTGAAGCCAGCGGGGGTAAAAGCCATCAGATATTCGTTCAGGGGATCAAGAGTGACTACCAAGTCAGGCGGCAAAACCTTGCGAAACTTTGCAGGGAGAGTGAGACGACCTTTTGAGTCGACTTTAAACTCGTGAGTTCCATGAAGCTCGATCTGGGCTGTCGACTTCGGTGACTCAACTATGTCTTTCTCGTTGGCCATTTGCACTTCCCAAGGTATGTTTTGTGGAGTGTTTATTGCTGTGTTTATGCTGCGTTTAAGCTGCGTTAATTCAGTTTTGTTTTAGTGTTCGTTGTTTGAGAAGCAATATTCCACAAGGCTTTAAACCGTGAATAGAATACTAACACAAAATGTGGGTTTTCAACACTATTTTTCCCATTTTGCTACAATTTCTCCCACTTTCTCCCACAACTGCGCTTTTATTTTCGATAAAAAAGTCGTCCTACCTTGAAAAAGCAGGACGACTGTCATTGACTAGTAGTGTTTGATTTATCGATTACGCCAAAAGAACAGAGAGTTCGTCAAAATTGTGGCAAATGTAGTCAGCATGTTCACCAACAAGAATGTCTTCGCTAAAGAATCCCCAGGTAACTCCAATAGCAGTTACGCCAGCATCCTTTGCCGCCTGCATGTCAAAAGGAGCATCGCCAACATAGGCGCACTCACTAACATCAAAGCCAAGCTTGTTTGCAGTAAAAACAATAGGGTCCCCGTGAGGCTTGTGACGTTCGGTGTCTTCCGCGCCAACAACAGTTGTCATGAGCTCATCAATTCCCAAAATCTTTAACCCACGAGAACAAAGGGTTCTCAGCTTAGATGTCGCAACCGCAAGGGTTACCCCCGCATCTGCAATAGATTTGAGCGCGTCATAACAACCATCGAACTTGCGAATTAGAGAATCGTGATGTTCTTCGTTGTAGGCGCGATAAACCTGCATCATCTCTTTTTGCAAATCGGGATCGTCGGTATATTTAACAACCTGATCAACTAGCGGAATTCCAACCTGAGATGCATAAACCTCATCTGGGTAAACTTTACCTAAAACAGTTTGAGTTGTGTGCCTCATCGAAGGCAGAATTAGCGCACGGGTGTCGGCAATTGTGCCGTCGTTATCAAAGATAGCGCATTTAATATTTTTGAGCATAATAACTAAAGCCCCCACTAAACTAAAAATCTTGCTTTTGCAATGTTAACGCAGAATCGAATCGAATTTAAGAGCCGAAACGATTGTTAACATTAGGTAACCCAAGAAGTCGCATTGAGTCACTGATTCACATTTTTATAAACTTTAAAAAGTTGTTTACATCAGTTGCTGTGCTCGTCACCAAATTCAATTAAATAAAATAGCTTCACAGTCTAGAAGTCCTCAAAGGTGCATCGAAAAAGCCATTGCGAAAAAAACGCCAATACAAGCAGCACTTTAACTAATGAGGCCTAAGAATTCTTGCACGATGATGACAAAGTAGCCGACTTCTTGGGATATTTGTCACTTGAATTTAAACACGAAATCACAACTGCAAACAGGATGCATGCAGCCCCTAAATATCCCTTTATGCCAACCATTTCCCCAAAGAACAAAAAACCTAGAATTGCTGATGAAATTGGTTCAAGACAAAACATTAGGCTTGCGTGTTCTGGTGTTGTGTATTTTTGCGCAACCGTTTGCATAACGAAACAAAAAGAAGTGCAAATCAAGGCCATGACCATCAAATTCGCGAAACACAAACCAGAGGAAGGCATGTTAAAAGGTTCAAAAATGATTGCAACCACCAATACATACAAAAATGTAAAAAACAATTGCCAAATACCAACAAGCAAACTGTCGACTTTCTTTGAGTAATGATTAGTGGACAGCACAAGCGCTGCATATGAAAATGCACACGCCAAACACCACATGTCATCAACTGAAAGAGTGAAAGAGTCTTTGATTGACATCAGTCCTATTCCAACAATCGCAATCAGGCAACAAACAATCACCCTTCTTTCAGGCATTTTTCGCGAAAGAATAGCATGGAGAATGGGTACGATAACTACCGAGGTAGAGCACAAAAAACCTGCATTTGTTGCAGTTGTGTTTTTCAAGCCTTGAAGCAAGGTGAAAAAGATGCTCGCATCAAAAAAGCCGATGACCATTGCGCCTTTAATGATGTCAATGTCTGTGTCTTTTAGGCGCTTAACAAAAATTAATGCAACACAAAGAAAAGCAATAAGGAAACGAAACGACGCCATCCAGAAAGGCGTCATTTCGTTTAAGACAACTTTCATAGTAATATACGAAAGCCCCCAGCTTGCACCAATAATTGCAAGCATAATGTCAGCTCGTCTTTGTGTCCAAAATGAACTTTGCACTAAAATAAATCCCTCAGTCTCGTCTCCTAATAAAATTCTAGACGATTACTAATTTTGTTCAAAAAATCAATAGGGATACTTCCACTCCCCTTTGTCTTTGTTTTTAATTCGTTTAATGACTATTATGCCAACTAGCAGGACAATAAACGCAACTACGGCACCCAAAACAAGAGACGCAATAATATCTCCTGTGTCAGGCATGGTTTTGTCTGTTTGTTTTAGGGGTATTTCGTCTGTGGGAATTAACTTATCTACAACTACCCCTAAATCTAAAACAAGCTCGTTATTTAGCTGTTCGCCACTGTCTTCTTCATCGATCAATGGATTAAATCCACATAAACCCAACCCGTTATTTACCTTCGCGTCACTTTCTGTTCCTTCGGTCAATGGATTAAGCCCATCTAGCCGCATTAAGTGTTCTTTAAAAGCTGTTGATGTACTCACGTCCTTGAGTGGAACAAAATTTAGCGAACCAACTTTAGCATCTAAAAGAATCTCTGGCTTTAAATCACAAGCCTGCGCACTCAATCGAGAGCTAGAAAACCCACCAGTTGTTGTTTCTATCCCATCAGCTGGTCTAAAACTATCTTCAGAAATTTTAATGTCATCAATTGTGACAAGCTCCAGCCCTTCATTTGCAGCACACGCGATTTCTTCAAGTCGGTAAGAACCATAGGGTAAAGCTCCCTTGGCATCATTCACACCTCCTCCATCTCCGAGAAAAAACCAAACTCCAGAATTCGTTAAATTGTCAAAAGTTTTCGCACCATCATTTTCGTTAGTGTTCTCAGAATGAAGAACTTTTGTTGAAGAAGTGTCAATTTCCCCATTTTCATCGGTAACTAAAACGTGATACTCGCCAGTTTCGATTAACACCAGACGAAAAGGGATTCCAGCAAGAGGAGCGCCATCGACATCACGGATTTTCTTTAATTTCAAATCTCCTCTAAGCACATCTTCACTAACTACAGAATCTCCCTCTGGGGTCTCAGAATCGGCAACAATCGATGTTTTGCCGCCACCAACACTCACTCTCATGTTGTTGGGGCTAAGCGTTAATCCAGCTGGTGCGCTCGTTTCCTGCACCCAATAAGTTCCAGACGGCAATTCTTCAGAAGTAGCCACGCCTTCTGCATCAGTCGTTAAGGTTGCAACAAAATTCTCGTGCGCCTCGTCACGCCACACGCCATATTCAGCATTGGCAACTGAAAAAAGCTCGTTTGCTTTGTCTCCTTCATCGGCAGAGATTGACTTCTTCAAAGAAATCTTCCCAAATGAATCAACTTTAAATTTCAATACGAAACAACAGTTTTGCGGATTACCAGGCTTTTTCGATGACACAAAGCCAAGAGTGATGCTCTGCTCTTCTTCGTCTACTCCAAGCACCTTGGTTACAGTTCGCATCACCTCACTCCCGCGATCATCAAAAGGTGTGCTAATTTTGCAACAAACGGCTGGGTAAAATCGCACCTTAAAAGGATCTTGAAAATGCCAATTGAAGTTTTGAAGTTGCTCATTTGGACTACCAAAGCCATCGGCTGTTCCAAGTCGGTTAATGGCGTAATCGGGATTGTCTATTAAATAATGTCGCCACGACTCACCTCCGTTCCAGTCAACTGGTCGCGGCAGGTCATCATCATTGTAAAGCGATATAGAATAGTCATATGAAGCACTAACACGCTCCACGTCTGTTGATGAGTTCAGGTCAGAAACATGCTGAGTTGATGGACCCCAAGCAACGTAATCACGAGAAATAATGTAGTCTCCCGAAGTGTCCTGACATGTCCAAGTTACAAACCATTCATCGATCAAGTTTTTACAGTCAGCAAGATTCAGTTTGTCAAAAACAGCTCCACAATAATCAACATCTGAGATTCCGATGCGAACATTAGCCTCCTGAGCGACAGCTACATCTGTTTCGCTAGCATACTCGACGGTAGCATTCATTATGCTCATTGGCGGAACATTAAGCGTTAAAACTCCTGTTAAATTGTCATATGATGCAGCATTTAATGCAGCGAGATTTGTGCCAGAATCGATGTCTTGCCCTCTTTTAGCAAGAGAAGAGTTAGAGCCCACCGCACGCACATTCATCGCTCCATTGTTTAAGGATGCAACGATCGAATTTGCATCCAAGCTATCAGCCCTGCCTTCCTCTACTAATTGTATGTGCGTGACGCCAGAAATCAACGAGCCAACTGCTCTTGTTTCAAGCTTTGAACACTTGGTCGTGTTTACAACACTCAAAGGAAATGACACTTCTTTACTAGCAATAGATTTGTCAGCAAGAGATAGCAATTGGGCTTGCAAACAATAAAGTTCACCATCTCTTTTTTGCCATGAGTCAACATAGGCACGTGGAACAAGTGCAACGCCTCTTTCGCGCAACCACTTCACTCCTTCAACCGACTCTCCAAAGAAATTGTCTCTTGCAAATAAGACATCTACAGCCCATTCATCGACAATTGAATTGATTTTTGGAACATCTATGAACGAACAATAATAAGAAGCATCTCCAAAGTCATACAAAGTAGAAAGAAACTCTTGCTGAAATAAGAAACAATCACCGATTAGACTTTCGTCTTCCATGAGGGATTTGACCCCAGTACCTTCAGGCAGTCTCGAGCAGTCAGCAAAACTAACCTTAACTCGCATCCTCTTCCCTGTGTCGACCAGACCAACGTCAATATACCTTGCTTTTTCACTAATTCCAGCGCCAAAACATTCGTCATCAGCACTTGTGAAGCCAACCATTTCGTCATCAGAATTTCTGTCGTCGACACGCGCGCTGTCAACTTTTCGCTTGCACTTTGATTCGTGTTGTTCAAAACCCTCATTATCACTAGCAGACACCTCAAAACTATCAAGATAAATAGTTCTCTCATCATCAGACGAAGCAACAAAACCTCGCTCTTTAGAAGCATCTTCATGAAGGCCTTCGTCGTCAAGGCTTTCTTCTTCAGGATGAGTGATTCCAATCGAAGACTCGCTCAACTCAGAAAGGCCGCTAAGCAACGATGTGGTGTCAATCTTATCAAGCACAAGCAAATCGTTGGGACTGACCTCTTTGTGTGTTATCAACTCCTCTTCCACTTCCACAGAAACATTCTCACCTCCTCCAAAAGCAAGCAGGGGGACGGCGGTTAAGCAGAGTAACGAAGACAGAAACACCGCAAGCGCTCTTGAACTTTTGAGCCTAAAATATCCTTTCTTCATGTCATCTCCTTCTCATCTAATCCGCCTACGAAACACTTTAGTGTGAACATTCCAAAAAAATAAGAAAGAACTACCCATCAAAAGTGAATAAAACAATGTTGAATACGTGCAGATAAATGCGAAGCGATTGTCATTGAATAAGTGATTAAACTGATGAATGCGAAATGAAGTTTTAGTGATAGAACAGATGAAGATTATTTGTTAAAACAAATGAAGAAAAACAGATTTATATCACGCTAAAGTTTAATCAGTCAAACATGAGGTCAAGGTAAAACAAATAATTTGAAAAATGAAATGCTTTTAGCAGCGAGATAACAAACTAAAGAAAGGGCAACACTTTTATTCAGCATTTTTAGATAAATGCCTGCCAAAGGCATGAAAAGTGTTTAAGAATAGTCGTGCTCAGAGAGCCATTCTTCCATTGCAACTGTTAGGTCATGACCATATGCATCAGCTATTGCGTGTGCTTGCTCACGCCTTAGATTCGCTGTTTCTGCGTCTCCACTCTTCTCGCGATATTCAGCCGCTTGCATCAAGCTTCGCGACATGAATTCAGTCACCTCGGGGTCGGTTCCAGTTGATTGCAAAATGGTTGCGATTGACTCAGGTGCTAGACGCAAGAACATGTCTGCACCAAGGCCAGAGGATTCCCCAATAACATCTTCGAGCATCTCAGCCGCACCAACAAGGTCTTTCTCATTTAGCGCACGTGCACGGGCATCAACAAGCGCTTTGAAAAAAGCAAGTAGCATTCTCATTAAGTAATCTTCCGTAATCATTTCATCACCATGCAAATTTAATGAAGCGAAGTTGTCGCACAACAGGAAATTTTTATCACTAAAAGTTTATCAACAATTAAAACCTAGTCACGACTCATTTATCCCACAGTAAATTCATTAAACGAACATCAACTAAAAAAATTAGTAAGAAGTAAACGATGCATTTTACCGCGACCTTAGAATTCACAGCTTTTATGAACAACCTGCTGTCTTCGCCGCTCAAAGCATAAACCTTGCAAGCAACAACACTCCCAAACCGGGATAGCTTTTTATCTCCAACTTATACTGTGTCTTAAATTTCATTAGAGCCGTTTTTAGCTGAGTGGAAGGATAGCCGTCAAAAGAGTTCCACCGCCAGGTGCGTTTTCAATGTTGAACTCTCCGCCTAACGCAACAGTTCTTTCTCGCATTCCCTCTACGCCGTGGCCACTAGTTTTGCTAAGATTCTCTCCTAGACCAACACCGTTATCGCGAACAGACAACAACACATAACACTTGCAAGAAGACCCACGAATAATCCTGGGAAAGTCAGGCGTGACAATCTCAATGTCGATTTGCACAAAATCTGCCTGAGCATGTTTAACAATGTTAGTTGCCGCTTCGCGACAAATTCCAAAAATTGTAATGTCAACAAAGCTTGGAGTCTTTTGCTTGTCGTAGTTGTGCATGTTGATTTGACAATGAATTTGAGCATTACTGAGGTAATCACTAATGTCGCCGAGATTATCTGTCCCAAGTGCGGGGACAAGATCGGGGCCGTTTTCTGCGTCACCAGGCTCGCGCAAAACACCAATCATTTGCCTGATTTCTGCAAGTGAACCTTTCGCAATGTTTCTAATTCCAGCTATTGTTTCCTTGGCGTCACTTGGAGAATTGTCTATCTGGGCCTCTGCTGCAGCTGCCTGAATTGAAATCGCAGAAAGGGAGTGAGCAGTAATGTCGTGAAGTTCACGAGCAATCGCCACGCGCTCCTCCTCCAGACGCTTAGCAGTGTTAGCTTTAGCCGCTTCTTCAGTCTGTCGCACTCTCAATTCAGCTGAATCCACAAGATCACGCGTTGTTTTAAAAGCAATACCGACGCCAGCTCCTGCAAAAACTAGAGAGAGGTTTTGAATCATAGTCAGATTTGACAACACAGAATGCGGTGTTAACGACGGAACAAAACCAACAACCAAAAATGCAAGCAAGGCGGCAACAAAAGAATCCTCAAGGGGCCTCATTGCGCAAAGAGAAACAAGCGAAACAAGCAAAGGAAGCATAGAAACTGCAATATCATCTCCCTTAAAACTCAAAAACGCCCAGGAAATCAGGCAAAATATAAAACAGGCCCAAGAAAATTTGCGTCTAAAAATGAGAGGCAGAGATGTTGCTCCAATTGCAAGAAGTCCAAACATACTTGGAGTAGCAACGCTAATTCCCAGCATTTTTCTTGTGAAAGCGTCGGGAATAATCAACCCAGCAGTCAACGACAGCTGAGCAAGAGCAATCCCAAAAACACCAAGGGCGATGATTATGTCAACAAGCCAATCGCCCGCCTCCATATCAACGTCCTCATTGATAAATGTTCTCTTTAGGAAGTCAAGCATGTCAATGAATCCAAATCATTTCTTTTAAAGCTAAAGCTAGTTGAGTTCTTTGTGAATAACAGGGTGAGGTGCATAAAACTTTGCTTTAAAAGCATTTCTAGAAACCCTCGCCAAAATAGACATAACAACTTCCCCATCAAAACCAAATGCGACGAACTCGTCAACTGTCATATCCTGAGCAAATCGCCCCCACAAAATTCTGTCTATTGTCGCGTAACTCGCACCAATTTCTTTCTCGTCAGTTTGACCATCCACAAGCTCAGCCGTTGCAGGACGAGAAATAATTTCATGAGGAATAACTTCAAACCCGTCTCTGCTTTTTGATATCAGATTAATCATTTCGGCTAGCTGATAAATCTCAGTTTTCAGAACATCACCGATTGGCGCATATTCACCAACAGTGTCTCCAAACAGGGTGCAATATCCAAGCATCGCCTCTGTTCTGTTCCCGGTGTTTAGAATCTTCCATCCAAACTCATTCGACGCAGTCATCAAAGAAATCATGCGAAGGCGCGCAGCAATGTTTCCTCTCGCGAGTCCACCCAACTCACAATCATAGTTTTTTTCAAAATTAGCAACAAAATCGTCATTAATCTTGCCAATAGGCAAGCCATGGGCATCGATTCCAAGATTATTTGACAACTTCATTGCAAGATCAATTGATTTTTCTGAAGTTGTGTTTGAAGGTAGAATCATCCCATGAACACGCTTTTTGCCAAAAGCTTCCACAGCAAAATAGGCAACAAGAGCTGAATCAATTCCTCCAGAAAGACCGATTACAAAATCTCCTTCATACCCAGCGTCTCCAAAATAGCGTCTTAGCCCTTCAATAATGGCATCGTGTGAATGCTCTCTGTTGAAGTTGTAGTTTGAACGCTTCATTTATCATCGCCTCCGAACTAAAAATAGGTTAAACCCAATCTATGGCTTCAGTTGGGCAGTTTTCCAATGCGTTATTAGCTTCGTCAAATTCATCTTCTGAAGGTTGTATCTCGACATATGCAAGACCGTCTTCCATAGCAAAAATCATCGGGGCAAAGTCAACACATCTGCAGCAACCAATGCACAATTCTCTGTCTACTTGTAATTCTTTCATATAAACTCCTGCAAACATTCATTCAACTCAAATGTTACCAGCTTTTGACAATAGCCCATAACCAAGGAACCTTCAATAGAATGCTGCCAATATACTCTGCTTAACATAAAAAATGACCCCGCGCAATTAAACCGGGGTCATAATGATTCTTCATTTATTGCTCTTCTGAACGCAATATTAGGTTCTTCAATCCTTAAATATTAGAGAAAAGTTTCTGAACTACTCAGCGTAGTTGCGTTGTACAGACTCATCAACTGCAATGCCAGGAGACATTGTGCTTGAAAGAGCAATGCTTTTCACATATTTACCTTTTGCTGCAGCTGGCTTTGCACGAAGAATAGCGTCATAAACAGCGCCATAGTTTTCAGCAAGTTTTTCTGCGTCAAAGCTAACTTTGCCAATGATTACATGGCAAATGCCTGCTTTGTCAGCACGATATTCAACTTTGCCACCTTTGAGTTCTGCGATTGCCTTAGCAACATCATTTGTAACTGTTCCAAGCTTAGGGTTAGGCATGAGATTGCGAGGACCAAGGATTTTGCCCAAGCGTCCAACTTTGCCCATTTGATCAGGAGTTGCAACAGTTGCGTCGAAGTTGAAAACACCTTTGTTGATTTGTTCGGTGAGTTCATCAGTTCCCACAATGTCTGCACCAGCCTCTTCTGCCTTTTTTGCAGCATCTCCCTCAGCAAAAACAGCAACGCGAACAGTTTTGCCAGATCCATTTGGCAGTCCAACAGTTCCGCGAACCTGCTGGTCAGCTTGACGAGTGTCAATTCCAAGGCGGAAGTCAACTGTAACAGTTTCGTCAAATTTTACGTGATCGATTTCTTTTAGAAGCTTGCAAGCCTCAAGAGGAGCATAGGACTTGTCCTCAATTTTCTGAGCAGCTCTATTGTAGAGCTTAGATTTCTTAGCCATTATTTTTCCTTTCGTGGGTCATTCGGGGGCTTAAGTTCCCTACCACTGTTTAAAAATATGAAAAACCGCGCCACGGAACTGGCTCGTGACGCGATAATTCCAAAATTTATGCTTCGCTTACAGTCTCTCCCTTAAGCATAGCAGCAAGTTTGCGAGTTACCTCATATTTTTTCTTCATTTCTCTGCCTTCGATGCGAACACCCATGCTTCTTGCAGTTCCTGCAACAATTTCTTTAGCAGCTTCGATGTCATTAGCATTGAGGTCTGGAAGCTTAATCTCTGCAATCTCTGTGAGTTGCTGATCGGTTAGAGTTCCAACTGTTTGCAACTGAGGGATTCCAGCACCGCTCTTGATGCCGAGCTTTTCTTTAATGAGAACAGCAGCAGGTGGTGTCTTTAAAACAAAATCGAAAGTTGAATCAGCATAAATTGTGATTTCAACAGGAATAATCGTACCCTTTTGTGCATCGGTTGCAGCGTTGAAAGCCTGGCAGAACTGCATGAGGTTAACGCCATGAGCACCGAGCGAAGTGCCAACTGGAGGAGCAGGAGTTGCGCCACCAGCAGGAAGCTGAAGCTTTACAAATCCTTTTACTTCTTTAGCAGCCATTGTTTATTTCTCCTTTAAAAGTTATCTCTATCAAAACAATTGCTTTGTGAGAAGCCCCTGTCCACGAGGGCACAAAGTCAACAGTTAAAAACTAAATTTCTGATACCTGATCAAATGTTAATTCTACAGGCGTTTCACGTCCGAAAATTGAAACTGACACTTTCACTTTTCCAGCATCAGGCATGACTTCTGTTACAGTGCCATCGAAGTCCTTGAGAGGACCAGAAATAACATGCACGCTTTGTCCGACTTTAAGAGCAGAAGTCGTCTCTTTTGGAGTTTCAGCCGAGGCACGTTTCATAATCTTGTTGTATTCCTCACGAGTTAGAGGCGCTGGCTTGCCTTGGCAACCTACAAACCCTGTAACACCCTGAGTGTTTCGGACAATCGACCACGTGCGGTCGTTCATCTCCATTCTCACAAGAACATACCCAGGAAAAACCTTTTTTTCACCTTCAACGCGTTTGCCGTCTTCTTTAATTTCGGCAACAACTTCTGTTGGGATTTCGATTTTTGAAATTACATCTTCAAGACCTGAAGACTCAATTCTATTCTCGAGGTTTGTCTTGACTTTGTTCTCGTAACCAGAATATGTGTGTAATACATACCAGCGCTTGGCCATTACTGTTGACCTCCTTGGGCACTGTTTGTTGATCCATCTGAAGTTTGTACAGTTGCTGTAGCTTGAGCTGCTCGAATTTCAGATTCGCTCTGAGGTGTAACTCCCTCAATCTCGATTGAAGAAACTCCAATGAGTGAAGGTGTTACAACAAAGTTATCAAGAAGATAAACGAAAATTCCGAAAAACAAAAGTGCAGCCACTACCACACCGCTCCATCGGAAAACGTCTTTCTTAGTTGGCCAAGTAACGCGCTTTAATTCAGCACGCACATCTTTAAGGAACTGAAAATGTTGCTTTTTAGGAGCCTCTTTTTTCTTAGCCTCCTTAGCAGAATCTTTTTTAGCTTTAGTGTCTTGAGCTTTTGCAGCCTTGACCTCTTCAGAAGATTCTTTCTCTCCTGCAGTCTCAACAGGCTGGTTCTGCGCTGCCTCTTTTTTAGCAGCTCTTTTTGCAGAAGCCTTAGCTCTTTGAGTTTTTGACATCTTGGCCATAAATTATCAATTCCTTGTTATCTAAATCTCATCTGCCTAAAATGGCACGCCAGGAAGGACTCGAACCCTCAACTTTCGGTTTTGGAGACCGACGCTCTACCATTGAACTACTGGCGTATTAGTCTCTTTGCTCACTTCAGGCATGAATCTACAAAAAACACCTGACTTTATCGAGTTTCACGATGCAGTGTGTGATGTCCACACCACTTGCAATATTTCTTTAGCTCAACGCGGTCTGGGTTGTTCTGCTTATTTTTCTTAGTCGTGTAGTTGCGTCTTTTGCACTCAGTACACGCTAATGTAATCATTGTTCGCATGAACACTCCTCTTTTAATTCAATTCAGAAGATCGCTTAAATTAAAACTTCACAAATTTTACCTTTATAGAAACATAAGGGCAGAAACTAGTCTGCCCTCACGCTTCTAATTATTTCACAATTTATTTAATGATCTTGGTTACTTTGCCAGAACCAACAGTGCGGCCACCTTCGCGGATAGCAAACTTGAGTCCCTCTTCCATAGCTACTGGGTGAATGAGTTCGCCTGTGATTGTGACGTTGTCGCCAGGCATAACCATCTCTGTTCCCTCAGGGAGATGAGCAACACCAGTAATGTCAGTTGTGCGGAAGTAGAATTGAGGCCGATATCCATCGAAGAATGGAGTATGACGTCCGCCTTCGTCCTTTGTAAGGATGTAAACCTGACCTTCGAACTCTGTGTGAGGAGTTACGCTGCCTGGTTTGCAGATGACTTGTCCACGCTCAATGTCCTCGCGCTTTACACCACGAAGAAGAACACCAACGTTGTCTCCAGCCTCAGCCTCGTCAAGAAGCTTTCTAAACATCTCGATGCCAGTTACAACTGTGTTTTGAGTCTCTTTGATGCCAACAATCTCGACTGGGTCGTTCATGTGAAGAACACCACGCTCAACACGACCAGTAGCAACTGTGCCACGGCCAGAAATTGTCATAACGTCTTCGATAGCCATCAAGAATGGTTTGTCAACGTCGCGCTCTGGAGTTGGGATGTACTCGTCAATAGTGTCCATGAGCTCCCAAATCTTTTCTTGCCATTCTTTGTCACCCTCAAGAGCCTTCAAAGCAGAACCCTTGATGATTGGGCAGTCATCGAATCCATATGAAGAAAGAAGTTCAGTTACTTCCATCTCGACGAGTTCGATGAGTTCCTCGTCGTCAACCATGTCGCATTTGTTAAGGAATACAACGATGTATGGAACGCCTACCTGACGAGCAAGAAGGATGTGCTCACGAGTTTGAGCCATTGGGCCGTCTGTAGCGGCAATTACAAGAATTGCTCCGTCCATCTGAGCAGCACCAGTAATCATGTTCTTTACATAGTCAGCATGTCCTGGGCAGTCAACATGAGCATAGTGACGTTTGTCTGTCTCATATTCAATGTGTGCAATAGAAATCGTGATACCACGCTCACGCTCTTCAGGTGCCTTGTCGATCATATCGAAAGCAGTGAAGTCAGCGTGTGCTGTGCCATGGCTGCCGTCATTCTCTGACAAAGTCTTTGAAATAGCAGCTGTAAGAGTTGTCTTACCATGGTCAACGTGACCAATGGTGCCAATATTTACATGTGGCTTTGACCTTTCGAACTTCTCTTTTGACATAATGTCCTCCTGTAATTTTTTTATTTAGCGTCCCTAATAAAAGTAGTAAACGCTCATTTCTAAAATGGTAGCGGCGACTGGATTTGAACCAGTGACGCCACGGGTATGAACCGTGTGCTCTGACCAACTGAGCTACGCCGCCAAAATAACTTCGCAATATGCATTAATTACTGCGTCAGTTCTGTCGTCGATTTTTCGGTTACGTAACAAAGTACGCTCCCTCAAAATCGCTCCGAACTTCCTTGTACTGAACGCATCTTGCTCGTTCTTTACAACAAGAAAATTATCATTCTTGTCGTTATATAAATGGCTTTGCGGTGCTCATGCACCATTCCTTCCATTTATCTGTAGTTTGCTCTAACTCTCTAAAGCTAGAAACCTTTGCAGATGGTTGCACTAACATCTGCACATTCGCATGCCATTTCTGTTTAGTTTGGCAAATCAGTGGAGCCTGCAACCGGACTTGAACCGGTGACCTCTTCGTTACCAACGAAGTGCTCTACCGACTGAGCTATACAGGCGCATAACCTGCGAAGATGGTGGGCGAGCTAGGATTCGAACCTAGGTAGGCATAGCCAACGGGTTTACAGCCCGTCCCCTTTAACCACTCGGTGCACTCGCCCTCATAAAAGGCCCAAAAATATGTGAAATTTTCAAGCTGCCGCTAGCTCCCAAATGAGCAAGCTGTCTTATTTTATTAAGAAAAATACATTTCGACAACATAATCAACGCGACCGGGCGTGTCACTATTCTAACACAGGCACTAATAACCGTCGGCAAATACACTATCTGGTGCAGATTAGCCGAATAACTGTCACCTTTAAGCCCAAAGATGGGCTCGTGCTATAATTTAGCGAACTGTTGGAAATTCACTAAAGAATTGACACGGAGGTTAAAACTTGAAGTCACAAACAAGCGAGACAAATATATTTAAGAAAGTAGGCGCTGTTAGCGCAAGTTTTCTACTAGCAGCAGGTCTCTCTGTTCCAGTTTCAATTTCAACATCACTTTTCGGCAACGAAACAGTCGCATATGCAGAGCCAAGCGCACAAGAGCAAGCGCAAGAAGCACTCACGAAGCTCAACACACTTGAAGCGCAAATGGGTGAAGCAGAAAATGTCTACAACCAGGCGGTAATCGACAAACAAAATGCACAGCAAAAAGTTGACGAAGCTCAAGGAAGAATTGACGAATGCAATCAAAAAATGAAAGAGGTGCAAGAAAAGCTCGCTCCTCGTGTTAAAAGCATGTATCGATCGGGTTCGTCTTCAATGCTTGATTTAATTTTGGGTTCAACCACTTTTACTGAATTTGCGACAAATTGGGGATTGCTCGAAAGCCTAAACCAAAAAGACGCTGAGCTAATTTCTGAAAGCAAGGCATTGCGCCAAGAGATTGGCGAACAGAAAGCAACACTAGAAGAACAGAAAAAAGTTGCAGAAGACAAAGAGGCCGAAGCCGCTGAAACATATCAAAAAGCACAGGAGCTTGTCACTTCTCAACAGTCCATTTATGACGGCTTGAGCGCAGATGCACAAGAAGAATTGAACGCTGCTCGCGATGCACAAAACTTCACTGAAGCACAAACACCTGCGAACGCTGGAGGAAACACCAACAATAACGGTGGAGGAAACACCAACAATAACGGTGGTGGAACAAGCTATGAGCCATCGAACAACGTCGACCCGGGTTCCGTTCTCGGAAGAGCATATTCGCAACTTGGCAAACCATATGTCTGGGGCGCATATGGGCCTGATGCATTTGACTGCTCTGGCTTTGTTGGATATTGTCTGACAGGTTCCTATTCACGCTGGGCAACAACATACACATTCATGGGATATCCTCAAGTGTCAAACCCACAAGCAGGTGACCTCTGCGTGAATGGTGGACATGTAGCAATCTATTTGGGTGGCGGACAAATTATTCATGCAGCCAATCCACAAGCAGGCGTAGTTATAACATCAACATCGTGGATGGGTGGTGACTTCATCTACGTCCGACCATAATTTTTAAATCACAATAAGAGGAACAATGTACAATTCAACACGTTGTGAAACAATAACGGCCACCGCAAAACACGCAATCCTAAAAGGTCTCGCAGATGACGGTGGTCTTTTTGTTATGCCTAATTTGGAAGAAATCAAGATTAATGTAGAGGACTTTGTTAATCTTGACTACAACGAAATTGCAAAGCTGATTTTTAGCAAGTTGCTTGATGATTTCTCAGCAGAAGAAATTGACGAGTGCATAAAGGGTGCCTACACAAACACATTTGACAACAGCGAGCTTGCCCCAGTTAAAAAAGTTGGCAACATATTTGTCCTTGAACTTTATCATGGCCCAACAAGTGCGTTTAAAGACGTGGCACTAACGATGCTTCCGCAACTCATGAGCAAATCGCTTGCCAATGCGGGGAAAAAAGCTCTCATTTTAACTGCGACATCAGGTGACACGGGGAAAGCCGCAATGAATGGCTTTGCTGACGTTGATAGCACAGGCATTTGCGTCTACTATCCACATAATGGCGTTTCTGCCGTTCAACACATGCAAATGGCGACTCAAAAGGGCAATAACGTTGACGTGTTTGCTGTTAAAGGAAATTTTGACGATGCACAGCGCGGAGTTAAACAGCTATTCGTAGATGAAGAGCTAAACGATTATGCAAAATCAAAGGGCGTCGAGCTATCAAGCGCAAACTCAATTAACATCGGTCGTTTAATGCCACAAATCATCTATTACTTCAGTTCATATGCAACACTTGTTAAAAATGGCGACATAAAAGCTGGAGACAAAGTGATTTACAGCGTGCCAACAGGAAACTTTGGCGACGTTTTAGCAGGATACTATGCACATCTCATGGGATTGCCTGTAGACAAATTCATTGTGGCAAGCAACAAAAACGATGTTCTCGATGAATTTATTAAAACTGGAACATATGATGCTAATCGTGAGTTCTACAAAACGATTTCACCGTCGATGGATATTCTTGTTTCTTCAAACCTTGAGCGTTTGCTCTATTATGCAACCGATAGAAACACTGAAAAAGTGGCAGGATGGATGCAAGAGCTAAAAGAGAATGGAGAATATACAATCGACGGCGTAACTAAAGAAGCAATCACAAACCTTTTCTTAAGCGGATCAACCAACGAAGAAGCAACAAAACAAACGATAGCCAATGTTTACAAAGAGACTGGCTATGTGTTAGACACACACAGTGCCGTGTCATATGCAGTCGCAAAAGAATATGCCGATGCAGGAAAAACTGTGATTACGCTATCAACTGCTTCACCCTACAAATTCCCACAAGCTGTAATGAGCGCACTCGGGGAAGACATCGATGATGAATGGGAGGCGCTGAGCAGACTGCAATCGATTAACAAAGATGCATGCCCTGCAGCCCTTGCATGCCTTAAAGACGCGGAAATCCTGCATAACAAAGTAATAGCGAAAGAAGAAATGCGCGATACTGTGAGAGCAGCAATAGACAAACTAGCAAACCTCTAAAGGGATCAAAAAAAGCAAAGAACTGATTTTCATTAAGCTTTAAAAAAACCAAGTGAGTTTGTTTAATGGACTGAAGCAGTTCCACATTTTAAAAAATAAATTAGAGCCGCAGATTTTTACTGCGGCTCTTTTTTTGCATCACTACGTCTTAGCTAATCAACTCAACGTCTTGCAAAAGCCATTCTTCGAGCTTGCTTTTGAAGTTTAATGGCGCCTTTTAGAAAGTCTATCATTCGCCTTGTGTTTCCTGTAGCCGAATAAACTAAAGGCACCAGCAGTGATAGCTATTATTACTATCGCAATTACCAATGCTCCTAACTGATCACCAGTTTTAGCAATCACACTCGGAGCTAACGGCGGAGCTGGCGTAAAGACGTTTTTGAACACTGGAGCCGTGCTTCCATCGTATGCCACATCAGCCAGCAGGTGTCCTTTTAAATCATCTGTGACCGTAACGGTTACTGAGTAGGCGTGTTCATCATAGGTATATCCTGCTCTGCCGTCGTTTAACTCAGTAATTGTGAAGTTGTAAACTCCTTTGTTGGCAAATTCTATTTCAGGGAAAACAACTTGACCAGATGCAATGTTGTGGGTTCGTGCAACCTCTTTGCCTTCAGAATCACTAACAATAAACGTGAAGTCGCCGTCCTTTAATTCTGCGCCTTTAAGCTCTTTTGCTGCAGAAAACTTAACGCCCACAGGTTTTGCTTCATATTTATTAGCGAAAGAGACGGCCGGTGCATCACTGCCGACAAAAGAGTGTTCTGCGCTGAGTGTTCCATCTCCATTATCTGTAATGACCGTCTTTACTTGATATATGGTGTTGTCGAATTGGACGCCATCATGAGAAGTGCCTCCGTCTTGCTCAAGCAGATAATAGGTGTGCACACCAGGCTTGTCATAGGTAATCGAGCTGAATGTAACATTTCCATTGGCGTCGTTTATGCCTGTTGCAACAACATTGTCATTTTCAAGTAGTAAGAACGTGAACTCATTTGCAATTAAACCGCGTCCTGTGAGCACTTTGGAAATTGAGAGTTGGTCAGTCACGCTAGTTGAGAGAGGATCTACGCTATATTTGTTAACAAAATTAAACGCAAAGTCTGTTAGAGGTTCACGCTCTACAGTAAAGTGACCCTGCCCATCATCGGTGAGTTTAAACTTAACAATCTTTGGATTATCAGCATCATTTGTTATGCCAGCTATGTCACCATATTCAGTGATTTTGTATACAAATGTGTGAGTGCGGACAACTCCTTTTTGGATCTGGGAGTTCTCATCGGCGTTTGCAGCAAGCACCCCTTCGTTAGCGTCACTAACTTTCGCCGAAACCGATTTTCCATCTACAGCAAGTTGCTCACCATCCAAGCCTTCTCGCGCATCATTGTTTAGAGTTGAACCGAGTTTATCAGTTAGCTTAGTTGTTTCCGCATTGTCATCACGTTCCCCGGAGGCAAAAGCAGTTGAGACCAGCTGACTAGTCGCGCCATCTTCTTCAAGAGACTGTGTTTGAACTGCTGCCTTGTCATCAGAGTTTTGAATCGAAGTTATGTCTGCTTGTTGCAATCCAAGTGCTCTGTTCAAATCATCAAGAGAAAATGTTATCGTTCCAAAATCCACATTGCCGTTTGCATCATTTATTGTTGAAAGCAGCGGATTTCCTTGCAAATCTTTTGGCATTGGCGCATTTTTATCATCAGAAGTGATGGTAAACGTGAATTTGCCTTCAATGCATGGTGGCTTCAAACCCTCATCAAATTCAAGCACCTTCTTGCCCACCAAATCAACTGAAACAGGCTCTCCTGTGCTATAGACATTTTTAAACACGAAACCATCATTTCCAACTCGAGCTGTCGCTTCAAGTTTTCCATTGCCTTGATCTGCAACAACGACAGTGAATGGTATGTTGTCTTTAACAGCACTCACCCCACCAGGAAGATCGGTTGTCGTCTCTTTTGCAACATAGTCAATGTAGAAAGTTTTGTTCCCATCATCTCCAACGAGGACAGTCGCCCTGCCAGCATCAACAAGGTCTTTTAACATTGCAACGCTGTAGTTAATCTGCCCAAAGTCGATGTTTCCTTGCGCATCATTTTTAACGATTTGCCCTGACACGGGAGTTTCGTCTTTATAATGAAGCGCAAACTCAAATTCATTTTCCACAAGTGGGCGGCCTGTGAGTTCTTTCATGGCTGTTATTGCAAGTGAGCCGTTAGCATCATAGTTATTTTCAAAAGTAACAGTTGCTTTGTTTTGTGTTTCCTCACCCGCTGTATAGACAAATGTCTGAGCATCCCCTTTACCAGTTATTGTTGTCGTAGCCACAACCTTGGCATTTTCAACAGATATTGAAATGCTCACATCCCACTTTGTCTCATCACATTTATATCCAGGAAGGCTGGTTGGATTTTCAACGATCCTGAATTTAAACGTCTTGCCTTCGTCATGACGTGTGAAGACGAGGTTATCACCGCCACGAAGTGCCTTTAGAACTGATGCCATGGTAACTATCTGACCATCATCAGCAGCAGGCACAGACACACTATTAGATGTCAATGCAAGTTTTTCAGCAGAGTCAGCATCAGGCGTCACAACAAATTCAAACTGATTAGCCAACATGTTGTGGCCATTCAGCACTTTCGTAATGTTCATGTCGCCGGCAGCTGAATAATCAAGGTCTGCAGTGAAGTGATTAGTGAAAGTGGTTCCTGTCACAACTGCTGTGGCAATTAGCTTGCCTTTTCCGTTGTCAACCACATCGACAACAATTGTTGCCTCATGGGAGTCATATCCAAAACCCGTTCCTGCAGTGTCAGGACGCTCCGTGACTTTGTAGACATAAGTTCCTTTTTCAGTAAACGTAAACTTACCGAAGTTAAAGCCAACAGATTCATTTTCTTTTGCGGTCGAACTTGCAACAGAAACAGGATTGTCTCCATCGGGATCAGGTATCTTTGCAAGTGCAGCATCGTCGGTGTCTCCATTAAATGACACTTTTTCCAAATCGAAAGTGAAACTATCGGCGTCTATCCAATCACGTCCAGTAATAACTTTGTTAAGGCCTGCCTGTGCTGTGTCATATTCTCCTGGGTCAGATGCATAGGAGTTAAAGAATGAGAACTGCGTTGCCCCTACAACAACTTGACCATCTTTGGAATAGCTGGTATTAAGAGAAATCACCTCGCCATCAAGCGTTACCTCAACGCTAACAATCCATTCGCTAGCATCATATGTAATTCCGTCTTTTACAAATGTTGAAGCGCCGCCAGACAACTCACTCACATTTTTCCAAGTGCCATCAACATTTATAACTTCATTTACTGAATAGGTGTAGGTGTGAGAAATGTCATCATGTGTAAATTCAACTTCATCGAATGTGATTGGCAACACACCATCGGTCGTTTTTACACTTTCCTGACCTGGTGCACCATCAAGTGGAACTAGCCTAAAGTTGAACATGCCTTCAACGAGCGGCAAGCTTTGTGTTTTGTCTTCATAATTCTTAATTCCAACAGGCGACCACTTTTGCGCGTCGGCCCTAAACACGTTCACAAAACTTGCCACGTCTTGAGCCTGTGCACCGTCTACATTGTTGCCTGAATCATCTGTGCGATGGACTATTGCACAAGATGTTGTGAGGGTACCAGCGCCTGCATCGGTTACAGTCACTGTGGCCTTGTATTCTGCCTTTGATGCAGAGACACCTTTATTGATGGTTGAAGCGTCTTCGTCCTCCCAAATGTCATAAACATATGTTCCAGGCTTTGTGTAGGTGATATCGCCGAAATTAAACGGGACACTCCATCCTGCTTTCGTTCCAGTCAAATTGCTGAGCGCAACTTCAGTCGCATCTGGCAAAGGAGCATCCTGTGGGCTTGATGCTGCAATCTTGAACACAAAAGCATCGGTGTCATTCCAGTCTCTGCCAGTTAAGACTTTATCACCTTTCAGCGAAGCTGCACCATCAAGCTTTCCTGTTGCAGAATAGGTGTTTGTAAATGTTGCAACTGAAGTTTTGGCAGCTTCAATTGTTCCAGTGTCACCAGCAGCAACAGTCGTGAAGCCTGGCACTTCCTTTTCAGTCACCGTGTAGGCAGAGCCTGCAGATATCCCATAAATAAACAGTGTTTCTCCATGTTGTATAGTGTGGGTCGCTTTACCACTGGTGTCAAATTGCAATAAAAACTCATCACCAACAGGCTCGCCATTTGCATCCTTAACTTGCGCTTTTAACTTAGCACCGTCAGCAGCTGCCAAACTTGGAATTGAAATCTCAAATGTAAAGTCTTTAGAAATATATTGTTCAAGGTTATAACCATCTGCCACTTCAACAGTCTTTGAAATCGAAAGCGCGCCAGGATTCTCAACTGTCACTTTGCCGTTGTTCCCCAAATAGCCAACGATTGTAGAAGCAGCAGCATAGGATGACTCCACCCATTTTGGATTTAAGACATCTGTCGCAGTCTTCGTTACATTTTCAGTCTTAGTAGAATGAAGCTCGTTTATATAGACGTGTCGGGAAGTGCCTTTTACTAAATAAAGATTGCCTTGGGAGTCACTTGCTACAGACCCTGTTAACTGAGCGGCTAGATCACCAGGGAATGAAAAGACCTGCACCATGTCGACTTTTTTGCCATCAACCATAACGCAATAGCTGTGCCGGTAATAATAGGATTTTCCTTCCTCAAGTTGTGTTGCTGGAATCGCGCACACCTCATCAGAATAAATGGGGGTATCTTCCGTGAAGTAATAGTAAGAATTGGATTTTGCAGGATTAAAAGTGGACGATGCGTCGCCTAGGGCTGGGTCCCCGCTCCATTTGTTTGCAAAGAATTCTACATTTCCAGCATCGTCTGAATGGCCGGCAATATAAGTAGCAAGCTTCTCATCGGGTTTGGCGAGGCTATCAATTGCCTCAGCTTTCACACTAGACCCAAAGATCATGCGAATAGGATGGGTTTCATTAAACGACTGTCGCCTGTGGTGTTTATTGATGTTGAAATAACGAACAGGGATGAGCGCCGCAGGAACTTTAACTTGAACTTTGTCTCCAACATTAGCTTCTTCAGAACGCGTCACAGTGATACGGATGTTTTTTATGTCGCCTTTCGGATAAATTGGAGTATCCACACTCCCAGAGAATGTGTAGGTGTCGATGTTTCCACTAGTTGTTTTTGTTGGATTTTCAAATACTCTATCCCCAAAAATAACTGTTTTAAAACCATCAACCTTTAAATAATCACCAAGTTGATCTTCAAATGTAATATAGCCAGAAGTTTGTTCATAACCATCCGTGGTTTCTGTTGGAAAACCAGAGCCTTGGCTGATGGTTGAGGCTATGTCTTCAAAAATTTTCTTTAAACCTTGCGCGTCGTCAGCCGCCAGATAAAAGTTTGAATCAGCCGCACGAGGTCCAAAATCCCATGTCCAGCCGTACCATTGGCTAGTGTATGATGCGTTTGGATAATTGCTTGAAACAGCATGCATGAATTTGTTGCTCCTAGAAGTTGATGCGTAAGTTGGATCAGCCTCAGGGCTAGCGCCGTTAAAAATTCCAATAGAAAAAACCTGAGTATCGGCATCTTTTAAACTCTTAGCTTCTTTGATAGAATCGCTAGCGACAGTGTTATCAAAACCATTGTTGTGATTTGGATCACCGTCTGTAAAAAAACCGCAACTTTTTTAGCATTCTCACGCGCCGACGAAGAGTCTGTCAATGCTCGTGAAGCATGTTTTAGACCATAATCTGCAGAAGTCGCTCCTGCTGCATGAAGACCATTGATACTATTCGTCAGCATCTCCTTGTCGGAGCCTTCACACAAAGTCAAATTCTTTACTATTTGTGAATAATTGTACCAATATGCACCGTCTTTGTAGGAGTCATCTCCAACATTGTCGCTAGATTTTCCTGCAAATTTCACAATTGACACTTTGTGCTTCATGCTCGCATCGGCGATGTTAGCATTTTCTGCTTCAATAGAGTCTAAAAATGAATTCACAGCTGTCTTTAAGGCCTGCAATTTCGTCTGACCACCAAATGAATCGTCCATAGATCCAGAAACGTCAAGAACCAGAACAATATCAAGAGGTTTGGTTATCGTTGTTTTAGTGTTAGACGCCGAAGAAATGGCAGATAAAACGGTTAGAAAATCGGAATCGCCTTTTGGCACGGTAAAGGAAGCGTCACCTGAGTCAATGGAAAAAGTAATATCTTCAGAGGAAACTGTTTTGTCGGTCCATATTCGACCCAAATTCAAGGTGCTGCTGAACCCTGCTTCGGCCTGCCAGTTTCTTGTTGTGTCGGGGTCAGAAACTATTGTTTTCTCGCCAGTAGCTCTGGCTACAAACCCTTCCACGTCAGCAAAGGCAAACGATGGAACAAGCAACAGCGTGAACAAAACAGAAATAACTAGTGCGAATTTACTTCTCATAGTCAATCCCTCCTTGATGTTCACAAGAGGACGGAAAAAACTCTATCCCAAAAGTGAACGATATTAAATTATTGGCCTGTAATTACCTCAATCTGTTCCACCAATAAACGCACACATTAATTCGCTGCAGACAATAATCTGCGACTTATATGTAGCGTATTTACCACCTTTAACATTAAACCAACTTTATTTTATCATCTGGAGAATGTAATAAAGACAACAACCTCTAGTATTAGTGCAAGCGGTAATCCACAAAATATAAAAAATTTATTTAATCGTACACACAAATAAACTGAGGATGGCCATAGAAAAAATATTATCGAATTGAGATATATATAGCACCAAAAGTGCCCCTTTAAAATCTAAGACATGTGCTAGGGCACTAGGATTAAAACCGAGCTTTGAACAAAAACGTCAAGAAATGCTATTTGATCATTTCAAGGAGAACAGATGATGTGTAGTCGATTGCCTCTTCCTTCATTTCTTCAAAAGAATCTGCAGCATCTTCATCTGCGAGATCACTAATCGAGCGCATGATCAGAAACGGGACATTATTTAAAGTGCAAGTGTGCGCAATAGCGGCCCCTTCCATTTCTGCGCAAAGTGCACCGAAAGTAGATTCAAGCCACTTCTTTTTCTCGCTAGAATTGATAAATTGATCGCCCGAAACAATCTTTCCCAAATGAAAGCACCCTGGGGCGACAACTTTTTCGCAAGCTGCCCTAGCCTCTTCCAACAAACAATCGTCGGAGACAAAAACAGAAGAATCCATTCTTGGAATAATGCCAGCACCCTCAAGGGCGTCCATGTCATGTTCAAGCAATTCAGTAGAAAGAACAACATGGTTTTTTCTAACAGTGTTATTGATTGAGCCTGCTACTCCAATGTTTATGATTGCATCGCAGCCACAAACATCAATCAAGCGCTGTGCTGCGATTGCAGAGTTAACTTTTCCCACTCCACATCGCACAACAACAACGTTTGCGTCTCCCAAACTTCCTTCATAAAAGCAAGTTCCCAAAGCATTTTCAGTGCATTTAATGTTGCAAGAATTAATGACTGTCTGAACCTCTTCGTCGAGGGCTCCAATAATTCCAAGCTTTTTGCAGTCAATCATTTAAATGCCAATCTCTAATTTAAAAAGCAAAATTATTAAGCAACGTCATAAATCGTTTCTTGCTTTAGCTTAGGTTCCTCGTCCATGTAGTGATCAAACTCATAGCAGATTGTTTCATCGGGTTCAGGGGTCAACAACGAAACAATAATAATCGCTGCAAGTGCAATCAAGAAGCAAGGTAACAGTTCATAGATTCCAAAAACTCCCCCCAAAGGAGACAGGAGATATTTCCAAACGATAACTGAAATTCCTCCCGCAAGCATACCTGCTATCGCACCTTGTTTATTTAATCGCTTCCAATAAAGACTACAAAGGGTGAGAGGACCAAAAGATGCGCCGAGTCCAGCCCATGCAAACGAAACTACCTTAAAAATGACAGAGTTTTCGTCAGATGCGATTAATATTCCAAGCAAGAACACACAAATCAATACGATGCGAGAGACGACCATGACTTGATTGTCAGTTGCGTCTTTTTTGAACACACCGCGAAAAATGTCTTCTGCAACCGATGAACCAGAAATCAAAAGATAGCTTGAAGCTGACGACATTGAAGCCGCCAAAATGCCCGAAACTACAACGCCACACATAAAGCCAGGCAAGAGCATTTTTGCTAAAACAATAAACACATTTTCAGCTACGGAATTAGTTAAGAACTCAGTAGGAATCACAGCCCTGCCAATTAGACCAATAGAAATTGCGCAAATCATGCTTACGACCACCCAAACAACTGCGATGTATTTGCTTTTGCGAACTTCTTCCGCATCACGAATTCCCATGAAGCGAACGAGGACATGAGGCATTCCAAAATATCCAAGGCCCCAAGCAAGATAGGAAACTATGGTGAGCACCGACATTTCTGTAGGAACACCAAACACGGGGCTCCCATTTTCGATGAGCTGGTTGCCGTCTGCGCCAAGGGTTGGAACGGCGCTAGCTGCAAGTGTTAAATAACCAGGAATGTCAGAGAGGAAAGTCGCAACATGATCAACTCCAGCTCCAAGTGTAATAGAACCCACAACAACGACAGCAAGAGCAAAAAACATGAGACATCCTTGGACAAAGTCGGTCGCAACAACACTCAAATAGCCACCAACCAAAGTGTAGAGGAAAACGATGATTGCGCCGAGGGCCATCATGGTCATATAGTCGAGACCAAAAAGTGTGTGAAAGAGCTTTCCACACGTGACAAAACAGCTTCCAACATACACACAAAAGAACAACAAAATAATTAAGGCAGCTATAGTTGAAACAACGTTTTTATCATCATGAACGCGACGTGCATAAAAATCAGGCAATGTGATTGCGTCACTCGCCTTCACAGAATATTTGCGCAATCTTTTTGCAACAAAATGCCAGTTTGCCCAAGTTCCAACGGCCAAACCAATGATTGTCCAGCCAGCATCGGCCAGACCCGTGAAATAGGCAAGACCAGGAATTCCCATGAGCAAATAACCTGACATGTCAGATGCTTCTGCCGAAAGGGCTGTGAGCCACGGACCAACTTTTCTGCCACCCAAAAAGTATTCATCGGTCGATGAATTTGCGCGTTTAGCGTAAACAAAACCAATAGTTAAAACGACAATAAAATAGGCAAGGATGGCAAAAAGCATCCAAAAGTCAGATGTGAACATTTCTCTCCCGATGACCGCAATTTAGGCGGTATATAATAAGTTAGTTATAAAGTTTTAGTAACGCACAAACGTTTATTTTAGCAGTTAAAACAGAGATATTAGGGCAACTGCTTCGCACATAAAAAAGGATTGAGGTAAGTATGGATGAGCTTCAAAAAGAGTACGACGAATTAAAAGCACTAAATTTAAACATTGACATGACACGTGGCAGACCAAGCGCAAGACAGCTTGCTTTGTCAGAGCGCTTGCTCAACATCGATTTTTCATACACTGGAATCGATGGCGTAGATGTTAGAAATTATGGCTTGATTCCAGGCATTACAGAAGCTCGACAACTCATGGGCGAGATTCTCGAAGAAGACGCTCAAAACACACTTGTAGTTGGCAGTTCAAGTTTGCAATTAATGTACGAGAGCGTACAAAGAGCAATTCAATATGGTGTTCGCGGAAATGTCCCATGGCAAAAACTAAACCATGTGAAGTTTTTATGTCCATCCCCTGGCTATGATCGTCATTTCACAATTTGTGAGGCCTTTAACATCGACATGATTACTGTCAAGTTGCTCGAAACAGGACCTGACATGGACACAGTTGAAAAACTTGTGGCTGAAGACCCAAGCATCAAGGGCATTTGGGTAGTTCCACAATATCAAAACCCAACGGGAATTACTTTTTCTGATGAGACTGTTCGCCGTTTAGCAAACATGAAAGTTGCTGCGCCTGATTTTACTATCTTTTGGGATAACGCATATGCTGTTCATCATCTATATGACGAAACAGAAAACCAAGACCACGTGTTAGACATTGGGAAATGTTGTCGCGAGGCAGGAAACCCCGACAGATATTTTAAATTTGCTTCGCTGTCAAAGGTCACATTCCCTGGTTCGGCAATTGCAGCTTTCGCATCAAGTGAACAAAACATTCGCGAAGCAAAAGAACACTTGTTCGCACAGATGATTGGAAGCGACAAAATTAACCAAATGAGACACGCCACTTTTTTGAAAAACAAAAAAGGTGTGCTTGAACACATGCAGAAGCATGCCGTGGAATTAAGACCGAAGTTCGAAACAGTTCAAGAAGTTCTCCAGGAAGGTCTAGGCGATGTTGATTATGCAAGCTGGACTAACCCTAAAGGTGGCTACTTCGTGAGTTTCAATTGCAAACCAGGCACAGCAAAACGTGTTGTAGAAATTGCCGAAGAGCTTGGCGTTAAGTTCACAGAAGCAGGATCAACATATCCGTTCTGCAACGACCCCTATGACCAAAACATTAGAATTGCGCCTTCAATGCCAATAGTCGAAGAGTTGCGCCAAGCTATGCGTGTGCTTGTCGTGGCAACAAAAATGGCGGCAGAAGAAAGTGAAAATGCCGCATAGGTTTTAAGCCTACTCTAGCTGCAAAAGCGAACAATTAGCTAACGAAAAAAGCCCCTCATCGAGGGGCTTTTAGTTTCTAGATTATAAATAATCAGCGCTATGGGCTAGTCTTCGTCGAGCTGTTCTGCAATCTCGTCGGTGATGCTTGCTGTGTGATAGACGTTTTGCAAGTCTTCGAGTTCCTCAAGCTTATCTATCAATCGCATGACCTTTTTAGCATCAGACAGAGTTACCTCTGTTGGGTTAGTTGGAATCATTGTGAGCTCAGCACCTTTTAGCTCAATGCCCTGCTCGATGAGGCTTTTCTTCACTGTGTTTAAATCGGTTGCAGGAGTGTATACAATCCACTCTTCGTCAGCATCCTCATAATCGTCGCCGCCTGCATCTGCAACAGCAAGCATGAACTCATCTTCATCTCCAGCAGCGCCATTTGAAATCATGCCCTCTTTTTTGCCGCCTTCAATTTGCTTTGGAACAAGAATTTGACCTTTGCTCTCAAATTGAAACGCAACGCTTCCGCTTGTGCCAAGGTTGCCACCAGCATGTGAGAAGGTGCTGCGAACGTCAGCCGCAGTTCTGTTTACGTTATCGGTCAAAGCCTCACAATAGACAGCAACTCCTGCTGGCCCATATCCCTCATAAACTACAGTTTTGTAGTTTGCAGCATCTTTCCCAGAACCAAAAGCTTTATCAATTGCAGTTTTAATTTTGTCCTTAGGAAGTGAATATCCTTTAGCTTTATCAATAGCAGCGGCCAAAGATGCATTGTTCTCGGGATTTGGATCGCCGCCTTCTTTTGCTGCCACAGTAATGTTTCTGCAAAGTTTAGAGAAAAGAGCTGAGCGCTTTGAGTCTTGAGCTGCTTTTCTGTGTTTCGTGGTCGCCCACTTTGAATGTCCTGACATGTTAGCCCTCTCGTTATTTGAATTACCTTGATTTTTGCTTTTAACTGCTAAATTGTATCACACGCTCAAAATGCGAAGAAACTCCTAAACGTTGAATTTAAACGTTATGATGTCTCCATCTTGCACAATGTAGTCCTTGCCTTCTTGACGAAGCTTTCCAGCTGCACGGCAACCAGCTTCGCCATTCAAGGCAACATAATCATCATATGATGCAGTTTCAGCCTTAATAAAACCGCGTTCAAAATCGGAATGAATAACGCCCGCTGCCTTGGGAGCCGTGTCACCAATGTGGATGGTCCAGGCGCGCGTTTCCTTCTCTCCACTCGTGAAATAGGACTGAAGACCAAGAAGATGATAGGTCTCTCGTACCAAACGCTCAAGCCCGCTTTCCTCAATGCCAAGCTCTTCTAGATATTCTTCTCGCTCATCTTCTTCTAAATCAATGAGTTCGCTTTCAACTTTTGCTGAAATCTTTACAGGAATTAAACCATCAATTGTTCCAAGGTCGGAATTAAGTTGATCTTCGTCAACGTTTGCGACATACAAAAAAGGTTTCATGGTTAGCAAATGTAAATCATAAAGTTCGGCAACCTCTTCGTCTGTGAGCCCAATTGTTCTCACTCGATGCCCATCGTTTAGTGCGTCAAAGGCACGCTTCATAACATCGAGCTTTTTCGCCTTTTCTTTATCACGCTTTGCTTCCTTCTCAATTCGCGGCATTGCTTTTTCAATAGTTGCAATGTCAGCAAAAATTAGCTCAGTCTTAATTGTTTCAACATCGCTTTCAGCGTCAACTTTGCCCGAAACATGAATAACATCAGGGTCACTAAAGTAGCGTACAATCTCACAAATCGCATCGCATTCACGAATGTTTGCCAAAAACTGGTTACCAAGTCCCTCGCCTTGAGAAGCACCAGCAACAAGACCTGCGATGTCTACAAACTCAACCATAGCTGGCACGATTTGGGCCGGATGATCAATCTCAGCAAGCCTGGCTAGACGCTTGTCGGGGACAGGCACCATGCCAACGTTTGGTTCAATAGTTGCAAAAGGATAGTTTGCAGCCAGACCACCTTTGTTAGTTAAGGCAGTGAAAAGCGTTGACTTACCCACATTTGGAAGACCAACAATTCCGATTGATAATGACATAAAACTCCCTAGATTCAAATATTTTTTTATTCAATTTTAGAACAAATAAAAAGAGCCATAAATAAAAGGCGCCGAGCTCGAACGACGCCTTTTGTTAAACAATCCAAGTTTTTGATTGACTCAACTCAACACGAGAAAAAGTTATAGAAAACTAAATCGTAATCACACCGAACTGAGCAGCTGTGTAGGAAATGAGAATAACAGCAATGAGAATTGGGCAAACATATTTAATCATTACTGACCATGCACCAGCTAAACGGAACTTAGAAGAAATGCGAACTTCATCTATGATTTCCTTAGGCTTGATTACCCAACCAACAAACACACATGTGAGAATCGCAACGATTGGCATCATCACAGTGTTGCTCAAGAAATCAAAGAAATCGAGAAGCGAGGTTCCTTCGCCAAGCGGCTGAATGAAGCCAAGTTTGTTGTATCCAAGGTTTACAAGAGTGACAGTAATTGCAAAGTAAATAATGACAGAGATAATTGCTTTTTTTCTCTTGCAACCTGTAGCGTCACAAATGATTGAAACAAGTGTTTCGGTCAAAGAAATGGCACTGGTGAGAGCGGCAAAGAATACAAGCACAAAGAATAATGCTCCAATGATGCCGCCAAATGAACCCATCTTGTCAAAAACCTCTGGCAAAGTGATAAACATCAATGACGGACCTGCTTTTGCTGCAATTGCATCGCCTCCGCCCAAACCAGCGAACGCTGCAGGGATAATCATTAGGCCCGCAAAGAAAGAAATTCCAAAGTCGAAGCCTGCAATTTGAACAGTTGAGCTTGTCAAAGAAGAGTTCTTTTTTGCATATGAACCATAGGTAATCATGATGCCCATTGCAAGGCTCATCGAATAGAACAGCTGCCCCAGAGCTGCAATCAATAATTCTGGTGAAATTTTTGAAAGATCAGGCACGAGGTAGTAGAGAGCGCCTTCATTAGCACCAGGTTGCATTATTGAAAAGATAGCAATGCCAATAGCAATAACAACGAGCAGAGGCATCATAACAAGATTTGACTTCTCAATTCCCTTTTCAACTCCAAGCGCCACAATCAACACAACGCAGCCGACAAACAAAAACGCCCATGCAAATGATTCAACTGGCGAAGTGATGAAGCTGATGAATGCTCCGGCAGCATCTGCCGCCAAAATGTGTCCTCCGCCCGAAAGATAGGTGGCAGCATATTTTGTAACCCAACCACCAATAACGCAGTAATAACATGTGATGATGAAAGGAACCGCCGAAGCTAGCACTCCAATAAAGGCATATTTCTTACCATAGGCCTTAAATGCAGCAATTGCCGACTTCCCAGTTTTTCTGCCCAAAGCTGTCTCAAGCAAAAGAAGCGAGACGCCAAAAGTAAAGAGCAAGAGGACATAAACAAGCAAAAATGTTCCACCGCCATATTTAGCAGCTAAATATGGGAATCTCCAAATGTTACCCAAACCGACCGCACTTGCAGCCGCAGCAAGAACAAAAGCAGCCTTGCCTGTCCAACTTGACCTAGCTGTCAAATCTTCCCCTCTGTCTACCGTCATATTAATCTCCCTCATAAAAATACACGCGAAACGCTAATTATAGCGACTTCATCACCATTTAACATACTTTTAAAGATTTTCGGTAAAGCCAAATTCCCGTGTCCAAATAATAAAACATCCACTTTCGCAAAATTTCTCAAATTATAGAAATTATGATTGGGCCGAGAAAAAGCTTTTTTTATGAATCGGAATTAAATGAATTGAACTTAAAGACGATTAAAAATTGAATCAAGCAAAACAAAATGTTTGAAAGAATCTAAAAGCCCTAATTGCTCTATTGCTAGCGCGCCTAATAATTAACATTCCAAAAAACTAGGCCTTTAGCTGGTGCATTTTCTCCTGCTGCTTGACGATCACAGGCTGTCAAAACATCAGCAACCCACAGGGGGTTTCTTTTTCCCTTTCCAACATTAGCAAGAGTTCCAACGATTGTGCGCACCATCGAGTGCAAAAATGCATTGCCAACAACTTTTATGCAAAGCAATTTTTCTCCAAAAACTTTTTCTTCAGAAAACGAAATTTCATTCACGCAACGCATAGTTGTTTTGTCAACAGCGCTCACTGCCATGCAGAAACTCTTGAAATCGTGCTCACCAATTAAATGACGACTTGCTTCAAACATAGCGTCAATGTTCAACGGCTTTGCAATGTGCCATGAAAAATCTTTTACAAAAATTGGTGATGTTTCAGAGTTGCAAATGTAATAGTGATATTCACGCGAAACAGCGCTAAAACGCGAAGAAAAATCAGCATCAACTTCCACAACTTCTGAAATTGAAATTTGCTCATGAGTCAATGCGTTTAGCGAACGAAGAAACGATCTGTTGGCAAGGCCCTCGTCTTCACAAAGGAAATTTACAACCTGACCCAAAGCATGCACACCTGCATCAGTTCGTCCCGCGCACACTGTTTCCACATCGCAGCGAAGCGCGATTTTTAGCGCGCGCTCAAGATCTCCCTGAACAGTCAACTGCCCAGGTTGTCTCGCGAACCCACAAAAAGGCGCTCCATTGTAGGCAACTTTTAATTTGTAGTTATGCAACTTGTCTTCCAAAAAGATCGTTTAACTTTGATTTCAATCCCGCATCGGCAGCGTTAATTAACACTGGAAGATACGTCTCTAGCTTCTTTCCAGAATTTGTGTTTAGTATTATTTTGAACCTGTCAACACCTGGGTAGTCTTTAATTATCCTAATTAAAGAATCACAAGCTGTCCTTGAAAACTCGTTCTCATTCAAATGCACTTCAATAATCGGTGGCTTCTCTTTTCCGACCACAGGATCTGCGTCATTTTTAAAAATAAGAGAAGCGACCTCGTTTACGAGGATTTGATCCCCTCTTTCGCTTTTATCAAAACGTCCCTTTAATTGAACAATTGCGTCATCATGCAAAACATCAAAGAACTGATCAACATTGAAGCAAACGCAAGCAACGCTACCTGTTGTGTCTTCGAGCTCGAAATTGCACATTCGGGCTTCTTTGTTAGTTTTTTTACTTCTGTAGGTCCTAATGTTTAACTCAGATATCATTCCAACAAAAGTTCCCTGTTTAATGCCTTTTTCGCGTTCTTTTAAACCAGTCATTGTGTAAGGTGTAATCTTAGAAATCTCATCTTCATGATTAGCTAGTGGATGATCAGAGACATACATCCCCATCACTTCTTTTTCAAAGTTGTTTTTAACATTTCGATCCCACTCTATTCCATCAGGATCGGGGACAGAAATTGTTGTGTCTTCTTCTAAAACTTCTGTTTCAAAAATAGAAGTTTGACCTGAAGCCTTGTCTCGCTGGGCTCTTGTTTCGTCTTCAAGCAGAGAAGTGTTGTAAATCAAGTCGTTTAGTTGTTTGCGCGTGTATCCAGTAGAGTCAAATGCTCCGCCTTTAATTAGAGCTTCTATTGACTTTTTATTCCAAAGCGATGCATCAACACGACGAAGAAGATCATGGAGCGAAGAATATGGACCATTTTCTTCACGCTCAGCAATAATTCCAAGCGCAACTGCTTTGCCAACACCACGAACTCCCATGAGACCAAATCGCACACCGCCTTCAACTGGTGTGAATTCAACATTAGAAGAATTAATGTCTGGAGGCAAAACAGGGATGTAGTTGTGATTGCACGATGATATGTATTTAATCAACTTGTCGGTGTTACCCATGTAGGACGAAAGAACAGCAGCCATGTAGTCATAGGGGTAATGCGCCTTTAAATAGGCGGTTCTCATGACAAGCATCGCATAGCATGCACTGTGTGATTTGTTAAACGCATATTTAGCGAACTTCTCAGCGTCGTTCCAAATTTGCTTTGCAATCTCTAGAGAGAAGCCGTTTGCAACAGCACCTTCATTCCAGTCATTCTGGAGCTCTTTCATAACGTCAAGTTTTTTCTTACCCATTGCTTTACGCAACTTATCAGCCTTGCCAGCAGAAAAGCCGCTCATAGCCATGGATATCTGCATGATTTGCTCTTGATAGACAATCGTGCCATATGTCTCTTCCAAAATTGGACGCAAACGATCGTCATAATAATGAACAGGCACTTTTCCATTTGCTACGTTGACATAGTCATCAACCATGCCTGATTCCAAAGGGCCCGGGCGGTTTAGCGCAATTGAAGCAACGATGTCAGAGAAACGACGAGGTGGCAAGCGATGAAACAGCTGAACATAAAGAGCACTTTCAACCTGAAAAAGACCATCCATGTTTCCGTTTCTTAAAAACTCAAAAGCTCCCTCATCATCAATTGGAATTTCTTCCGGAATGATTTGAATTCCTGTTCGTTTGTAAATGTTTTTGCAGGCTCTCGACAAAACACCAAGCGTGCGAAGGCCCAAAAAGTCCATCTTCAAAAGGCCAAGTTCAGGCGTGTAGTGTCCGTCATATTGAGTGATGATTGCGCCACCCTTAGTGTCACGCTTCATTGGGACATGGTCGCTCATTGGGTCGCGACATATGATCGTCGCGCACGCATGAACCCCTTCGTTTCGAATAATTCCTTCAATTGAGCGGGCGGCATCGATCGTCTCCTTTGCAGCAGGATCAGATTCATATAAAGCAGCCAGGTCGCTGTTTGATTCAAGAGCCTTGTCGATTGTTATGCCAATTTCAGTGCCAATGAGTTTTGCAATTTGATCACCTGTAGAATAGGGATATCCCAAAACTCTGGCAGCATCACGCACCGCATTTTTTGCAGCAATTCGGCCATAGGTAATAACGCCTGAAACACGCTCTTCTCCATAGAACTCACGAATGTGCTGTCGAACCTCTTCACGACGCTCGTCATCGAAGTCAACATCGATATCAGGCATCTCAACTCGCTCTGGACTCAAAAAACGTTCAAAGAGCAAACCGTTTTGCAAAGGATCAAGGTCTGTAATACCCATAGCATATGCAACCAAAGAACCTGCCGCGCTGCCACGACCAGGCCCAACGCCAATCCCATGGTCGCGCGCCCATTGAATGTATTCTTGAACAATTAAGAAATAGGCAGGAAATCCCTGCTGAATGATGACACTAGCCTCATATTCATAACGATCTTGAACTTCTTTTGGAATGTTTTCGCCATAGCGACGAACAAGTCCAACCTCGATTTGATGACGGAAATAGGACTCAGTCGTGTAGCCCTCAGGCACAGGAAACACTGGCAAAATGCTCTCGCGCTCAATTTCAACGTTGCATTTTTCTGCGACTTCAATAGTGTTGTCACACGCCTCTTCAAAGCCAGCAAGAGCCTCGCGCATTTCTTCTTCAGTTTTCATGTAGGATTCATGCGAATAAATCATGCGGTTTGTGTCGGAAACAAGCTTATTTTGCCCAATGCACCTGATTATGTCTTGAGCTCGCGCATCTTCACGCAAAAGAAAGTGAAAATCGTTAGTGGCTATTGTTTTGAACCCACATGCATTTGCAACTTTAACAAGCTGTTCGTTTAACCAGCGCTGTGAATGTCCTCGATTAGTTGTGTAGCCCGCATCTTGCAGCTCTATGTAAAAATCGCCAGGCTCAAAATAGCTAGCAAGCTTTTTTGCCCACTCACAAGCACCTTCAAAGTCGCCTTCATCCAAACATTTTGGGATAATTCCTGCCATGCAAGCTGAGGAGCAAATGAGGCCTTCGGCATATTTTTCAAGCATAGCCTGAGTGCAAAGAGGCTTTGCATAGAAATTCTCCACGTGGGATTCGCTAACAAGTTTTAGCAAGTTGTGATAGCCTTGCGTGGTCTTTGCAAGAAGAATCAAATGATAACGTTTTTGAGAGCGAGAGCGCTTCACCTCATCTTCGGCAACCATGTAAATCTCGCAACCATAGATTGGTTTTACTTTTTTACCAGTCTTTTTCTCGATTGCCGCGCACTCATCGCAAAGCTCGACGCAACCTCCCATTACTCCATGGTCAGTCAAAGCAATTGCTGGCATTCCAAGCTCTGCAGCACGGGCAACCATGTCTTTCACATGTGTAATGCCATCAAGCGATGAATATTCGCTGTGATTGTGTAAATGCACAAAAGCCACATGGACTCCCTTCTATAGATAAATCGCGCTCAAGCTAGCAAAAGAGTAACGCTCAGAAGCTTTTGCTCGGTCCCCATAAAATCACTGAGAGACAAGTTAGTCATCCTTAAAAAGTGTTGTTAAAAACCTAAAACCCTAAAACATCTAGAATCTAGTTCATTAAGAAAGCAAGTGTTAAAGAATGATTCTAATTATCCACTCTAAAACAATGAGGCCGAGAACTGCCACCATTGGGGAAAAGTCAACTGGCCCTGCGGCCGGAATGACTTTTTTAAAGAGATTTAGATAAGGGTCACAAATTTTTCCAAGCACAGAATAGAGTTCATAAATCCATCCTGTCATTTGAGGAATCCAGCTCATTAAAACATAGATAAAAATGACAAGAATATAGAGCTCAATGAGTCTCGTTAATATAAGTGTGATCATTTTCTAAATTAAACCGTCCCTTTTTATTCGTTCAATTTCACTTTGCGTAATTGGCTCTCCAACAGAAATTGTGTAAACCCTGTTTTCAAGCATGTCAACTTTGCCATTCAGCGCAGAAGTCGCACCAAATGAAAAATCTAAAAAACGGCGCGAAAGCCCTTGATCAACTCCGCGAAGGTCAATAACAACAACGTCTTTATCTCTCAGAGCTTTAGTTACAAACTCAGCTTCTTCATAGGTGTCAGGGTTAATAACGGCAACTTGCCGAGACCTCGACGCAACTGGAGATGCTCCAACATAAGAGCGTTCACGGCTAGGCATCATGTCGGCATCTGCTAACTCAATTGGAGAAATAGGTGCAGTTTCTGAAGCACTTGTAACCGCAGGTTTTTCAGCAGTAGAAATAAAAAGTGAATCTAGGCCGCTGGACCTGTGAGCACTTGCATGTGCAGGGCGAGATACATCTCTTTCATATTGAGAAACCGTTCGCTCAATTGGTGCTACAGCTTCGTTTTGTGCTTCGTAATATGTGTCTCTATCTTCTTCATAGACTTCTTCTTCGGACTCATCCTCAACTTCAGGAGCAGGAGTGCCAGCTAATTTTGATTTCGCATTTGCGCAAAATTCCTTAAAACTTGCCATGAATTTGCCTCGCTTAAAAATGTTAGAGAAGTTAGATAGATTCTAGCATTAACCCCGATTTCTAGAACATATCTGGGTCAAAAATAGCCCTTCCTACTCTAATGAATGTAGACCCGCATTTAACAGCATCCGGCCAGTCGTTTGTCATCCCAGCAGAAAACTCGCAAAATTGACTGCCCGCCTGATCTCGATTGGCTTCAAGCAAATCATGTGCCGACCTAAACACTTCAAGCGCAGAAGGCAGGTTGGCATGGGCAGCATCTTCAATTGGAGCCATCGTCATAAGTCCGCAAATTGAAATGTTCTCTAAGTCTTTGCAAGCTTTTAGAAATTCTGGCAAATCGCCAGAATGTACACCCGATTTAGATGCTTCTCCCGAAACGTTAACTTCAATTAAAACCTTTTGGATTTTCCCGATTTCTTTAGCAACGCGATCGATTTTTTCGGCATGTTCAAATTTGAAAAGAGAATGAATCATGCAAGCGTGAGGCACAATGTTTTTGATTTGACGAGATTGAATGTTGCCAATAAAATGCCAGTTTTCATTTGGGAATGCTTGCGATTTGCGGACAAGTTCTTCAGGTCTGTTTTCACCAAAATCATGAGCACCCTCATCGATGGCCGATTCAACCTCTTGGAGTCCAACTGTTTTAGAAACTGCAATCAATGTAACTTCGTTTGGATTTCTTCCGCACGATTTCGCCTGTTCTGCGAGCTGTTTATTGATTGATGCATAGTTGGTCAGCATAAGAACTCCTATCTAAAAGCTATTGCACCGTGCCTTCCACATTTACCATCAGTTGCACGATATGAATAGAATAGGTCTTCATTGCATTTTGTGCAAAGCCCCAAGTCGCAAAAGCGTTCTTCTTTTAAACCAACCGCCATAAGCTGCATTTTCAAAGCAGTCGACATCGAAACATTAAACTTGTCGCAATTTGTACAGAGCACATTTTCACCAAAGGTTTTGCGGAAAATTGCAGCAACTTCATCGCCAACTTCAAAACAGCATTGGCGAATGTGCGCTCCTACATAGGCATTTATTTCACCCGGTTCAGATCCGCATTTGTCAACCAACATTGAAAAAGCTTTGGCAGAAATTTTATTTACAACACCGCGCCAGCCAGCATGAACGACTGCAAAGGTGCCATCATTTGCAGCTAAAATGACAGGCGCGCAATCAGCAAAGCAGAGCAGTGGAGCTATTTCTTTACAGTTGCACACTACCCCGTCACCTTCTTCCCCATCAAAAATTTGGCTAGCTGAATTCACGCAGAAAACTGTGTCGCCATGCACCTGACGTGGATTCGTGATGACAGGATGATAGTTAGGAGTGTCAGTTTCATCAGAACCTGACGACAAGCCAGTCTTGGAATTAAAGGAACAGAGAGCCTTTAGCAAAAGCTCCCTGTTCTCCATCACATCACTAATGTTGTCTTCCACATGGCTGCCAAGATTTAGAGACCCCCACTGACCTTCGCTAGCACCACCAACGCGAGTTGAAAATGCAATGCGAATGCCAGTGTCACTATATAGGGCATTGTCAGTAAAAAACTCTATGCCGCACGAATTAAACTTTTCTAACTTAGGTAAAGCTAACACAACCATTCCTCCGAAAGCTATGCCTTAACTGAACCCTTCTTCTTGAGAGTGGCTATACCTTGGACTTTGTTGAGAACCGTTGCACCAATGACAATTAAAACAACGCCAACTGCGAGTGAAATCCAAGGATTAGCGGTAAATCCTGCAATTGCATAGCAAACAGCACAAACAATCATGACAAGTGATGCATATGGAATTTGCGTAGCGACATGCCGCAGGTGATTACACAGCGCACCCGTCGACGAAAGAATTGTCGTATCTGAAATTGGTGATATGTGGTCTCCATAAACTGCACCAGCAAGTGTTGAGCCAACGCCAACGAGGAAGAGAGGGTCTTCTGGAGCATAAACACCAACAACGATTGGAATAATGAGAGCAATTGTTCCCCAGCTTGTTCCCATTGCAAAGCCAATAGCTGCGCTCACAAGGAACAAGAGTAGTGGCAGAATTTGCAAGCTTTGCCCAAAACCATTGAGGCATTCAGCAACAAATTCACCAGTGCCCAAAAGATAACGGCAGCATCCACCGAGGCTCCAAGCAAGAACGAGAATCATGATTGCTCCAACCATCGAACGAACACCTTCACAAATTCCCTGAACAAAAATGTCGAGATTCATCAGTTTTCTCGGTAAGAACATTGCAGCCGCTACAGCAATGGCAACAAACGCACCAATGCAAAGACCAGTCGTTGGGCTTTCACCCAGAGCAGTTGCAAAATCGACTCCCTCGAAGAATCCTCCTACATAAATCATTCCCAGAATTGAGAAAACAACAAGAACAAGAATTGGAATTACAAGATCGAACACTCTGCCTTTTTCCGAAATTTTAATTCCTTTGTATTCCATTAGTTCAGATTGTGCCGTTGCCTCAACTTCATCAAGCTCAGCAACAAAAGTTGGCAAGTCGGGGTTTTCTTTATCGAGATCTTCAGGGTCTATTCCAACTGCCTTAGAAGATGAAGCTTCCAAAACTGTGCCTTTGCCAGGAATTTGCACCTTATTTAACACGCCTTGAGAAAGCGCCTCGGCCTTTGCCATTGGACCATAGTCAAACTTCGAAATGCACATGAACAGCACGAAGAAAATCGTGAGCAACGCATAGAAGTTATATGGAATGGAAGCGACAAACGAATTGAATCCACCTTCTCCAAGATAGCCTGCAACAGCCACGGCCCATGATGAAACAGGAGCAATGATGCAAACTGGAGCAGCCATTGAGTCAATAATCCACGAGAGCTTTTCGCGAGAGATGTTGAACTTGTCGGTAACAGGACGCATGACAGCACCAACAGTCAAGCAGTTAAAGTAGTCGTCAACGAAGATGAAAATGCCAAGTAGTGTCGTTAAAACAAGCGCCATTCGAGGACTTTTAACATGTTTTGTGACCCATTCTGCATAGGCACGAGAACCGCCTGCAATCGCTATTACGACGGTGAGCGCGCCAAGTAAGGCCATGAATAATATGAGGCCTCCATTTCCTCCTATTTGTTCGGCCATCATTTGAGGGACCATCACAACCGAATCGATAACCTGTTTGACGCCGAATCCGTTGAGAGTGAATTGATAAATGAGCATTCCTGAAAGAACGCCAACAGTCAAAGAAGAATAAACTTCTTTTGTAATGAGAGCGAGACCAAGCGCCAAAATTGGCGGGATGAGCGACCAAGCCCCCGTGGAAATCAAATCAAAACCTTCCATTGTTTCCTTCTCCTTAATTTATAAACCGCGCATATCATATCAAACAGCCATTGCACGGGCTAAGATGCGACGACAAACGGCCCACGACACTGGCGTTTTAATCAACAGTTAACAATCATGCAAGGTATAATGACTAACGAATTCATGAGGGGGTAAATAAAGGAGCCAAGGTGCGAACATTAATCGCAATTAGCAATTCAAAACCAGGGGCAATTGATAAATGCGCGATGCTTGTTGCCTATCTTCAGGCTCAAGGAGTCCAAACCGAAACTGTTAATGTTGACAGACTAGTTTGGGATGACCCAATCACATATGAAACAGTTCCTGAGTGCGTCGAAAATGATGAAGTTGATCTTGTAATCACGCTTGGAGGCGATGGAACAATTTTGCGCACAGCAAGAATTTTGACAGGCAAAGATGTTCCGATCCTTGGCATCAACTTGGGAAACCTTGGATTTTTGGCAAACGATGTTAACGACAACCTCATTGAGCTCACGTCAATGGCTTTAGCAGGTGAGCTAGTGGAAGAGAGACGCACGAATCTTCAATGCGACATCATCTGCGAAAACGAAACCGACTGGGTAGCAGAAGGCACACAAAAAACACGTCCTTCCTTTTTTGCACTAAACGAAGTTGCAATCACTCGTGGCGGCTCAGGGATTATGCTCGACATGATGCTCGACATTTCGGGAGCTGCTGTCGGTCGCTTTAAAGGTGACGGAATGATTATTGCAACCGCCACAGGTTCCACTGCCTACAGCCTTGCAGCAGGTGGGCCAATTGTTGCACCTTCTTTTCGAGGACTAATCGTACAACCACTCGCAAGTCACACAATTTCGGCTCGCACAATCCTCACAAACGAGAATGACATCGTCCAGCTAAAGCTAGTGCTTGACAAAAACAATCAGGTAAAAAGAATCCCTGCCGTTTATGTTGATGGCATGGAGGCTGGTCTAGATGGCGAAATTACAACTGTTTATGTTCGACGCGGCAAAGTTCCAACAACCCTTTTATACAAAGAAGCCAACACTACAATCCGGAAAGCGACTGCCACTTTTTTCCGTGGACTATAGAAGAGAACAAGGATCCGCTGTCTACACATCCACATTTCCACTACTGTCCTTAGTCTTTATCAACAGGAGTGAAAACAATCAAATTTAATTCTAAAATTACCGCAATTAGTTTTTCTAACATCCTCAATTTCAACTTGCAGTAACGAATAATGAGTGTGCATCTCCCACATCTACACGCAGTTAAAGTCAATATTTATATCAGGAAGTGGAACAGGTAGCATAATTCGGACGCCTGCTCAAGCGGGACTATAGTTACAATAAATAAGCCCCGAGAGAAACGCATCAATCGGGGCTTGCGGCATTTAGTTCATCAATCGTTTAGCGTTGTTTAAATCAAATTGCAGGCGCGTTTCAATTCATCGGCTCTATCGCATTTTTCCCATGTGAATTCTGGCAGCTCACGGCCAAAGTGACCATAGTTGCTAGTCAAACGATAAATCGGGCGACGCAAATCAAGCGATTCAATAATTGCAGCTGGTCGCAAATCAAACACCTCATTAACAGCCTGCTCAATGTCTGCGACAGGAACATGATTCGTGCCAAAAGTCTCAACCATAATGCTCATCGGGTGAGCCATTCCAATTGCATACGCAATTTGAACTTCGCATCTGTCGGCAAGGCCTGCTGCAACGACATTTTTAGCAACCCAACGAGCTGCATATGCAGCGGAGCGATCGACCTTTGTGCAGTCTTTCCCAGAAAAAGCACCACCCCCGTGACGACCCATGCCGCCATAGGTGTCAACGATGAGCTTTCGACCAGTCAGTCCTGTGTCGCCCATTGGTCCACCAATCACAAAACGTCCAGTTGGATTTACGAAAATCTCCAAATTATCGGCAACCTTTACGCCTTCATCATCAAATACTGGATTTATAACGTTCTCAATGAGACTCTTCGTGAGTTCGTCATGGCTAACTGATTCATCATGCTGAGTTGAAATAAGCACCTTTTCAACTTGAGAAGGTTTGCCATCAACATAACGAACAGAAACTTGAGTTTTACCATCTGGACGAAGGAACGAGCATGTTCCATCTTTGCGAACTTTAGTCAGTCTTTCTGAAAGTCGATGAGCCAAAAAAATTGGCATTGGCATGAGAGTGCTTGTTTCATTGCAAGCATAGCCAAAAACCATTCCCTGATCGCCCGCGCCAATCTCGTCTTTAATGTCGGCGGCTTCTCCATGTTGAGCTTCCCAACTTTCATCAACACCTTGGGCAATGTCGGGACTTTGATTGTGGATGGCGTTGATGACGCCGCATGTGTCGCAGTCAAAACCATATTTTGCACGATCATAACCAATAGAGCGGACAACGTCACGAACGATTGCGTCAACATCGACATAGGCCTGGGTGCGAATTTCTCCTGTAACAAAAACAGTGCCAGTGGTTGCAAGCGTTTCGCAAGCACAGCGCACCTTAGTTACATCTGCTGGGTGGCCGTTTGGTGCTATGTAACCCGATTTTTCAAGTTCAATTTCTTTCTGTAAAATCGCGTCAAGAACGGCGTCTGAGACCTGATCGCACAATTTGTCAGGATGACCTTCTGTGACTGATTCTGAGGTAAATAAATAATCTGTCATTTTCAAATTCCTAATTCAATAAAGCACAGCCAGAAATCTAAAGATCTCTTACAAACTATAAATTAAATAGCATTTATTGAAAACTCGCTAATAAATATAAATCCTAAAAAGAAATCATTGAAACCATTTAATAGCTCATTTCTTTGCGCAAAAATCCCAACGTACAATGTCTAAATGCATAACAAAAGAGTTTTTGTAACTCATTTATGTCTGACAACATTTTAAAGGGACAACACAAATTATCAAAAGCTACTTTAAGCCTCCACAATAATGAATCTCTCGTCCTTCCTTTTCTAGGCGCTCAAACTTGTGCAAGTCGGTGTCAGCCATGCCTTGTCTCTTGTCGTGCCTCTTTTCGAACAAAGGATCTTGAGGATTCTCCCAAAGTTCTTTTGCAACTGGAGCCCACTCCTCACTAAACGCCTTAGTTTTAGCGCAAAGGTGTTCAGCTGATTCCTCGTGCTGAAGATCCGTAGATTTTGCACCGGCGCGTTTAACCATCTCCGCAAGAGCACCTGAGTTTTCAAGAATTGGGCAAGGACGCAGGTAATTTCCATCAAATGGCTGCTCGTAATAATACTCCATAAAAATTGGAGACTGAAGCGCCTCTAGAAGGCTAACATCATGAATGTTGCAATTTGAATAATGAGCAAAAACGCAAGGCTCAACGTCGCCAGCAGCGTTAATGTGCAAATAACGACGACCACCAGCAATGCATCCGCCAACGAATTCACCATCATCCTGGAAATCAAGCGTAAATAATGGTTTTGATTCGCGCATTTTACGCACGAAAGTGTATAGGTCCTTGCGCTGCTGTGCTGTTGGAATTAAATCAGCTGTTGTGTCATATCCGACAGGCATAAACGAGAAAATCCAAGCAAACAATGCACCTTGATCAATCAGATAGTCAAAATATTCTTCACTTGCAATTGAACTTGCGTTTTGAGAAGTGTAGCAGCAAGAAACGCCAAATGGGAGTTTATGCTTGCGAAGAAGCTCCATTGCATCTTGAACTTTCTTAAATACGCCCTTTCCACGTCGTGCATCAGTTGCTTCTTCGAAACCTTCCGCAGAAATTGCAGGGACAAAGTTGGCGACTCGAATAATGTCTTGGCAGAACTCCTCATCAATGAGTGTTCCATTAGTAAAACAAAGGAATACGCAATCGGGGTGAGCTTCACAAATTTTAATCAAATCGTGCTTTCTCACAAGTGGCTCACCACCAGTGTAGATAAACACGTGAGTGCCGAGCGCCTTAGCCTGCTCGATGATTGAATTAATGTCATCATAAGACAAGTTGAGCTTGTGACCATATTCTGCTGCCCAACAACCTGTGCAATGAAGATTACAAGCGCTCGTTGGGTCTAGCAAAACAGTCCACGGAATGTTGCATTTATATTTATCACGATTTTTTTCCTGTTCGCCCCACACCATGAGATTCGAATCAACAATGAAGGTCTTAATTATGCGATTGCTCATCTCAGGGTTCAAATCGGCAAGTTTTAAAAGAAGTTGATACCAGTTATTGTGCTGAGCGATAGCATTCTTGAATGCAAGACGCTGTGATGCGAAGAGAGCTTCAGGTGCAATTTTATCAACCATCTCCATAGCTTTAGGAAAGCGCTCCTCAGGGTCCTCAAACAAATAATCAACCATTTTGTTAAGCCCTGCACGCTTAACCGAATCCAATGCTGCCATCGCATTGCCTCCTTTCAACTGCAAATTTAGCAGTCGTAAAAACTAATACACAACTGTGGTTTTTCCACCACATGAGTAATAATATTGAAGATACGAGCTTTGACAATAGGCAGTTATCACACAGTTGAGGAATAATCACCATCAATGACTAATGTGTTGATTATTTCTTAATTTATTCGGTGAGAGGGTTCCAAGAAAACAATGTGACAAATTGTCATGAAGCAAAAACCTATGTGAGCAGGGAGCAATATGCGAGTTAGAAGAACTAAAGTCCAAGAAAGGTAATGATAAGAACAAATGTGATTGAGCAGTTCGTCGTTTAGGTTGAGCTGATGCTACTCACCTAGGCATTAAGTCTTTAAAAAACAAAAGGATTAAAGGAAAGATGACAGAAGAAGCCAAAAAAAGAAAGCCAGAAAAGAACGTTGACAGACGCGTAATAAAAACACGCAAAGCGATAGAAGATGCGCTCTCTCGCCTTCTGCTGAACACAGAATATTCAAAAATCACAGTGAGTGCAATTGCACGAGAGGCAAACATCAATCGTAAGACTTTTTATTTGCACTTTAGTTCCGTAGATGACATTTTCGACACCATGACACTTGATCATGCAGAAAAGACCAGAGAGAGAATTGAGAAAATCGGATTGTTCGAAAAACTCCCGCTAGATGTTGACGCGATAGCAAAAGAACTCGGTGACATGTATCGGCGGGCTCGCCTTTTTAACCCAGTTTTTGTCAGCAAATATCCAGTCGCGAGAGTCACAGCAATTTTTCAGCCCATGTGGGAAGATATCATCAACAAAGAGCGGAAGCTTCATGGATTAAAACCTTTGAAAAATGCAAATTACTATGCACACTACATCCTGAGCGGAGTGTTCCACACATATGAGTATTGGTACAATTCAGGCGACGACACACCATTCGATGAAATTGCTCAAGTTGTAGCAAAAGCGATGGCTCAAGGTCTTAACGGTGCTCTTGAAGAATAGGTGAAAACTACGTGTTCAAAACGCCAATGAAACAAGACCAATAGAGGCAAGCTTTGAATGTAGGGAATATAGGGAGAGAGAAATAACTAAAACGGTGGGATAGCTCAAAATCTAGAATAAAGCACAGACAAAACAACCAAACGCGAGATATTAACGCTGAAATAACTTAAAGAAGAGTAAATTAATTAGAGAGTAAAGATAAAAACATAGTCTTATGCAGGAAGAACCGTGCTGTTTCTTTTAACGGGCGACATACAATGTGGTAAAACGCGATGGCTTGAAAATCTGTGTTGCGAAGCGGAATCACGAGGCACTAGTGTTGCTGGAGTTCTTGCCCCAGGCGTTTGGGAAGAGCTCAAAGACGCGCCTGAGAAATTTTACAAGCTAGGGATAAACAACGTTCTCCTTCCATCAAAGGCAAGAGTAAGATTTGCGAATCGACCAAATCAAGGGTTGATGAAAAAAGGCCATGCTAAAGCACCAGCGATAAACGAAGCATCAATGACCTTAATTCCTGCATCATCAAGCATCTGCGCAAAGATGCCGCGGCCAGGAATCAATGTGTCAGTAAATGTTCCGTCATAAACTTCATTGACGCCACAACTGGGGCTGCGAGATTGAAGGATCGCCATGTCAACCTCGTTTTCAAGAGCGATAGTCAGTGCTTCTTTTGCCCCGGTGCGAAATTGCTCGTCAACGCTAATGCCATCCTTGCTTATGACCCTGTTGCCGATTAATTCCGATGGTTCACGAGGAGTGGGTAAACCTCCCCGGACTTCAGGGCAAACTGGGACCACTTTATGGCCAGCGACAAACTTTATTACTGACTCGTTTCGATTATTGCCTCCATCATATTTACAATTATCTCCGAGTAAACATGCGCTAACTAAAACCTTCATGACAACAATTCCTCTCATTAGCTAAAAACTGTCGCATTCGCATCTCAAGTTAAAATCATAAGGAAAGCACAGCTATTTACACAATTTATGAAAATTATTATCCTAATCTCACAGTCAAATTCACGATTGAATAATTTAGAGCACAGTGAGGTCTATCATGGTTCGAATTTCAAACGAGCGTCTCGATCATCTGATAGCTGAAGACATCCCCTACATTGACCTAACATGCGAAATCTTGGGCATCGGAAACGAACCAGGAGAAATGGAATATTTCACACGTGAGGATTGCATTCTTGCAGGCACTGAGTTCGCGTCACGCATTGCAACTGAACTAGGATGCGAAGTCTTGAGCGCGACAAGCAGCGGAACAGAGCTGCATGCTGGCAGCACGTTCATGAGACTCGCTGGGAAATCAGCCGACCTGCACGCAACTTGGAAAGTTTGTTTGAATTTGTTTGACCACCTCTCGGCTGTCGCCACCAAAACAAAACAAATGGTCAACGCTGCTCACAGCGTCAACAGCTGTTGCGAAATTCTAACAACTCGAAAATCGATGCCAGGATGCAAAGACCTGCTGACAAGTGCCGTAATGGCAGGCGGTGGATTTCCTCATCGTCTTGGATTGTCAGAAACGGTGCTAGTGTTTAACCAACACATCACGTTCATGGGAGGCTTTGATGCATTCCTGGAAAAACTCCCAGAAATCAAATCTCACTGCATTGAAAAGAAACTGTTTGTCGAAGCCAATGAGGAACAAGCTGTGCAACTTGCCAGAGCTGGAGTTGACGGCATTCAGGTCGACAAAATGAAACCGCAGGAGCTAATCAAATTAGTAAAAGAATTAAAGGAAATTGACCCCCGCATCACACTCATAGCAGCGGGAGGCATTAACCCACAAAACACGCGCGAATATGCAGCAACAGGCGTTGATGGCCTTGCAACTACAGCACCTTTCTCTGCAAAGCCCCTCGACATGAGCGCCAGGATGACCATAGCTTAAAAACTATCAGCAATCAGTGCAAATCTGTTTAATCCAGGCTGACTTTCTCTCCTTAATAGGATGTGTAAATCCTTGAATTTTTTCACAAACGCGAAAGACAATGCCCAACTTAACCCTTCTCAAACCAAGCCAAGTTCATCGAATCGAAAATTGGCGACAACAAAAGTTTCAGAAAAAAACTCAAGCAAAACACAATTAGAGCAACACTAATTTCGATTCGAAGATTGCGCTATTTGAATACCTTGCTAAATTGCAAGCGGTTTGGTAAAAAAAGAGATTCAATCCTTAAAGTCCCGCGCGAGGGTGAGATGCCATGTATTCTTCGCGAATGTGCGAAAGATCGACATGGGTGTAGATTTGCGTTGTTGAAATTGAAGAGTGTCCTAAAGCTTCTTGAATAAGTCGAAGGCTAGCACCTCCCGCAAGCATGTGCGTGGCATAGGAATGGCGAAGCTCATGCGGATGCAGCTTCTCAATTCCAATTGTTTCACCAGCTGTCTGCACGACCATAAAAACCCGTTGTCGCGTCATGCGAGCGCCTCTCGCATTCAAAAAAACGGCACGTGAAGCATCTTGCGAAATTGATTTTGCTTTGCGAGCCAAAGTTGGACGTGCCTCTTCAACATATTTCTTTAAAGCCTGAAGACCGCTTCCCCCAATTGGCGAAAACCGTTCCTTATTGCCCTTGCCCATAACTCTCACAAATCCATCAGTCGCATCTTTTTCAACCTGAACGTCTTCAGTGTTCATGTTGATTAGCTCCGAAACACGCAATCCACAGCCATAAAGAACTTCAAGAATTGCTACGTCGCGAACAATCAGTTCGCTAGACCAAACCTTATGCGCATCGTCATAAACGTCGTTTTTGTAGCGTTTAATCGCCGCATATTTGTCAATCAAGTCTCCCACCTGCTCAACAGTTAGGGTCTGTGGCAAATTGGATGGAACTTTTGGCAATGGAATGCGTGAGGCAGGATTAACCTCGAGAAATCCTTCACATTGTAGGAATTTATGAAAAGATCTAACGCCAGCCATGCGCCGCTTGACAGTTGACCTCGCAAGTTTTTGAAGGATTAAATGCTGTTGAAATCTAACTGCAACATCGGTCGTTATCTGTTCGGCGTCATCAACTCCAACAGAATCAAGCCAGTCGCAATAAACACCCAAATCACGTGCATAGCTCTCAATAGTAGAAGAAGAAGCACCTCGCTCCCAGCGAAGTGCTTCCAGAAATTGCTCTGTTAGTAACCTAACGTCCAATGATGTCTAACCTGCTTGAACTCAAAAATTCCGCAAGCTCTATAAAGGCGAAAAACTACTTAAATTTGCGCTCTATTGCTGCCCCAACGAAAGAGCGGAACAAAGGATGTGTTTTCCATGGGCGGCTCTTGAACTCAGGATGCCCCTGACTAGCGACAAACCATGGATGGTTAGGAATCTCAACCATTTCCACAAGACGAGCGTCGGGTGACAAACCGCTGATAACAAGTCCTGCCTCTGTCAGTGCATCACGATAGGCGTTGTTAACTTCATAACGATGACGATGCCTCTCATAAATGAGTTCTTCGCCATAGGCCTCAAATGCCTTTGTGTCAGGCGCTACCTTGCATGGATAGGCACCAAGGCGCATCGTACCGCCTTTGTCCTCGACATCTTCCTGCTCAGGCATGAGATCAATAACAGGATATTGCGCATCTTCATCAAATTCAGTTGAAGTTGCACCTTCAAGACCTGCAACATTTCTTGCAAATTCAACGACAGCAGCTTGAAGGCCAAGACAAATCCCGAGGAATGGAACTTCATGCTCGCGAGCATATTTCGCTGCCAAAATCTTTCCTTCAAATGCACGAACACCAAAGCCACCAGGAACAAGAATCCCGTCAAACTTGCTCAAAATTTCATCAACGTTGCTCTCGTTTAACTCTTCTCCGTTTATGAGGTGCGAGTGAACGGTTTTTCCATGAAACACGCCAGAGTGTGTGAGGGCTTCAATGACTGAGAGATAGGCATCATGAAGGTCGGTGTATTTTCCAACAATTGCAATGTCAACGTCGCCTTCGCAGTTTTTCGTGTCTGCCAAAAATTTATTTAAATTAGAGAGATCAGCCTCACGTCGATCAAGACCAAGTTTGTCAAGAACGGCACAATCAAAGCCCTGCTCATACAAGGCAATTGGAACATCATAAATAGAAGGCGCGTCAATGCAATTCACCACATGATCAACTGGAACGTCGCAAAAAAGAGCAATCTTTTCACGGAGTTGCTCGTTTACGTCGTGGTCGCTTCTGCAAACGATGAAGTCAGGCTGAACACCAAGGCTGCGAAGCTCTTTGACCGAATGCTGGCAAGGCTTCGTTTTTACCTCGTGCGCAGCTGCAATGTAGGGAACAAGTGCCACGTGGATAAAAATGACATCCTGAGGATTGTGCTGCTTTTTGAATTGACGAACTGCCTCAATAAAAGGAGTTGATTCAATGTCACCAACTGTGCCACCAATTTCTGAAATAACGATGTCGGCATTTGATTGCTCGGCAATGCGCGTGAGTCGCTCTTTAATGGCTTCGGTAACATGCGGAATAACTTGCACAGTTCCGCCAAGAAAATCGCCGCGACGCTCGCGAGAAATGAGAGTTTGATAGATTGAGCCCTGCGTAAAGTTCGACTCACGAGTCAAGTTCTCATCGATGAATCGCTCATAATGACCCAAGTCTAGGTCACCCTCGTGCCCATCTTCCGTCACAAAAACTTCACCGTGCTGAAAAGGACTCATTGTGCCCGGATCCACGTTTAAATAGGGATCCATCTTCTGCATGGTCACCTTGTAACCGCGAGACTTTAGCAGATGACCAAGGGAAGCCGCCGTGATTCCCTTACCGAGGCTTGACACAACACCGCCCGTAACAAAAATGTGTTTCGTCATTGAATTTTCCTTAAATTAGTTTGAGACCTTAGATAAATTTATTGTAGCAAACGACGGTTGTATAATCATTATTCAAGGGAGGGAAAATGAACGGAGACCTAATCAGATTTTCAGTTGCAATGCCCCAGGAACTTTGTCTTAAACTTGACAAACTGGTTGCACGCAGAGGAGATGGAACAAACCGCTCGGAAGTGATTCGCGACCTCGTTCGCGATGCAATTCAGGAACAAGAAATTTCAGTGCCCGACACACAAGTGATTGGCACACTAACAATTGCATACAATCATCACTCAAATGACCTGAGCGATCGCTTGCACGAAATCCAGCATCAATTTTGCCCAAACATCATCTCGACAACCCATGTGCATGTTGACCCACATTCTTGCCTTGAGGTCATCATTTTGCGCGGCGAAAACGAAGTTGTTCGCCTGATTGCCGACAAAATTATGGGAACAAAAGGCGTCGACACTGGAAAACTCGTTCTCACCGCAATTCATGAAGACAAAGGTCACCATCATGGTTAATGAAACAATAATGATGGGGCACGGCAGCGGTGGTTCGATGATGGAGCACCTGATAGATGAGGTGTTTAAGGCAGAATACGCGAAAGATGAGCTAAAGACAAGCGACGATGCGGCTGCATTAGACCTTGTATCAATCGCAAAGACCCGTGGAATTAGTGGAAACTTTAAGGTCTCCTATTCAACCGATTCTTTTGTAGTAACTCCTCAATTTTTTCCAGGCGGCGACATTGGGCGCTTAGCGGTGTGCGGAACAGTAAACGATGTCTCAACGGCGGGTGCAATTCCAGTCGCAATTTCTGTAGCCTTTATTTTGGAGGAAGGCTTCCCAATTGATGACTTGAAGAAAATTTGCCATTCCATTAAAGACGCAGCTGACGAAGCATGTGTGGAAGTCGTCACAGGTGACACTAAAGTTGTGAACAAAGGAAAGTGCGACGGAATTTACATCAACACATCGGGGATTGGAATCATTCCTGAAGGTGTTGAATTAACTGCGCGCAACATCGAACCAAACATGAGTGTGATTGTCTCGGGTTCTCTTGGAGACCACGGAATCACCATAATGTCGCAGCGTGAAAACTTAAATTTCACAAATAACCTCAAAACTGATGCGGCACCACTAAATCATCTCGTTGCTGACGTTTTGAAAGCAGCTCCTCACACGGTTTGCTTCCGAGATCCAACTCGAGGAGGCCTCGCTTCAACTCTAAATGAATTTGCTCAAATGAGTGGCGTTTCAATCGAGATAGACGAAACGAAAGTGCCTGTCAAACCGGAAGTGGCAGGCGCATGCGAAATGCTTGGCTTTGATGTTTATCAAGTTGCAAACGAAGGCAAATTCGTTATTGTTGTTCCAGAGAGTGAAGCAGAGGCTGCTCTTGCAGCATGCAAGTTGAATGAATATGGGCGCGACGCTGCCATTATTGGCAAAACATTTGAGGCAACTAACAGTGAAGCAGGTGCACGAGTTTTGGTCAAAACCGCTCTCGGCTCAAAACGAATACTCGACATGTTAGTTGGCGATTTGCTGCCTCGCATTTGCTAAAATTAACTCAGCACTTGTTTTGAGGGTTCATTTTTGCGATGGACCAACGACTACGCCTAAGGAGTCTTAGATTATTTGTGGATTAGGAATTCGTCACTGATTTGGCAACTTGTTTGCCACTTCACTGCTCGAAAAGCTGTGAAACAAATTGCGGACACCATCTTTTTTATAAAGATGTGTTCATCCTTACCTCAAGGCGAGTGCTGCTAAAGCGTGCGAGTACTTCGCACGCTTCTTTTTTATCAGACTAAAACAGTGAAGTTGCATGATGAGTGAGCTAGACTAGTCTGCATCTTGCTAACATGTCACTTTTGCAATCAACCTTCAAAAATCAATAACTCAAAAGAAAATAGCGACTCAACTGTCAAAAACTGACTCTCATCGTTTTTGATGCATAAAAATGGCTCCGGCAACTAGCCGGATCCATTCCTTTTAGCTGAAGTCGCCTACAACCAACAAGCAAGCGACTTATAGAAAACCTAAATCATCTATTTAGTCAATTCTTTCGCTAATAGTTTCCAAAATTGCCCTATTCGAGGTTTTCCATCAATCTTGCCAACTGTTTCATCAGTGATAACAGCTTGTCCACCGAAGACACGTGCTTTATAGAGCGGTACCCGGGAGTTTTTCAGCATGTCATATGCCTTCTGGTTCAACGATTCGTCCTTTGAAACAAGGAACATAACACTGTTTGACTTGCCCAAGATGTGCGACGAACCAAGAGCGTCATAATATCCAAGCCCAGAGCTAACTCCTACATTATCAAGAGTTAGTCCAACTTTTAGAGCATTTCCTACGAACTTAAAATTCGTCTCGTATGCATCATCACCTGCGATGCGGGTTGCTTTGACACCAGCGTTATTAAGGCAAGCCTCAACTTGAGCAGGCACAGCGAACTTTCCCCTGAGAATTGTTGCCGACTCATGTGCTTTTGCCTTTTCGACCATTTTAAGAATTGTCGCCATCGTGGTTCACAAGAAGAATAAATTCTTTCTTTGCGGCTGCATAGCTGCCAGCGCCAAGAGCATCGTGATAGCCTGCACCTGGGGCAACAACATAAGGCATCTCAACGGAGTTTTTTTGCTCATCCACAGTCTGTGAATTCTGAGCTTGATCTTGGGGAGCAGTTTTTTCCTCCTGTTGAACAGCTGTATCAGTTGTGACTGTGGTTTGTTATTCAGCATATGCGACCTTGCTCAAGCTCGGGCACAGGCCCAAATCAAGCGCAATTCTTAAGAAGAGAGCAAGAACTTAAAAGCGCAATTTTGGCAGGCATTTGGAAAAGTACAAAAAAAGAGGCTCATACGAGCCTCTTTGAAAAGTTGGTGTTAGAAGAAAGCAGGAACTAGTCTTCCTGAATCTCTGTGATGCACCCCATTGGGCACTCCTCCATGCAGTCGCCGCAGCCGATGCAGCTCTCTTCGTCTACCACTTCTACGACGTCGCTTTTCACAGCAAGAACACCTTGTGGGCAAGCTTCAACACAAACTTCGCAAGCGATGCATTCTGTAGTGTCAAGAATTGGACGTGGCATATATATACTCCTTTACTTATTTTTAATGTCTAAAGTAACTAAAAGAACTATACACAAAAAATGCCGAACTTCACTAAAAAATTGATGATTGGTTTACTCATATCATCAGTATGCAACCGCTAACCATTATAAAAAACAACTATGGGCGAATAACGCTGTCTGCTTCAGTGCAAATCTCAACGATTTCATACATGTTGGTGATTGATCCTACTGCAACAGTTTCTGAAATCTCAAAGAACTCTGTGCATGTGCCGCATGTGAGAATCTCAACACCCTTTTCTTCGAGCTTTTTAAGGTCCTCAACAGTTTCTGCACCTTCTTGTGAAAGAAATGCACCACCGTTATAAAGAAGAACGTGTGATGGGAGTTCCTCAGCCTCACTCAATGCATATGTAAATGCTTTCATGAGTTTTTTTCCAAGCACATCGTCGCCATGACCCATTTTGTCTGTTGCAATCAAAACTACTTTTCCACTCATTGTTTCTTCCTTTCGTTAGAGAGTGTTTTTATTTATTCTCAAATTTAATGAGAGAATAACCTTTATTTAACGCTCAATGCTGCACCAATAGCGCCTGCATATCGAGCATTCGGGCAAGTTAAAACAGGCCCACCAAGTGCTTTTGACAAAGCCTCAACGATATAACTCTCATCACAAAGCCCACCAGTTAGCGCAAAGTTTGTTCCGCCTACGCGATTAACAAGAGAGCAGACTTTTGTGACAACGGAATCGATTACACCGCGAGCAATGTTTTCACGAGGAGTTCCTTTTCCAATGAGAGATATTACTTCACTTTCCGCGAACACAGTACACATCGAAGAAATTGGTGTTTCTTCGCCATTTCTCGCAAGTTCACAAAGCTCTGTCAATGTGAGCCCAAGTCGGTTAGCCATTACTTCCAAAAATTTTCCTGTGCCAGCACTGCATTTGTCATTCATCAGGAATTTATCAACATGACCATTGCGAAGCTGCACTGCTTTTGTGTCCTGTCCACCAATGTCAATTACTGTCATGTCGCCCTCAAACAAAAAGGCGGCACCCTTTCCATGACAAGTGATTTCTGTTATTGTTCTGTCGGCAAATGGAACTGAAATTCGACCATAGCCAGTGGCAACAATTCCGTCGGCATCTTCTATTGGATAACCTGCATTTGAAAGGTCTTCTTTTAATCTATCAGCAGCATCTACACTGTTGTAACCTGTTGGAACAACTTTTGTAAAAACAAGGTCGCCATCTTTAACAGCAGCAGTTTTTGCAGAAGTTGAGCCAATATCAATACCTATTGCCAACATTTAAACTCTTTTGCCTTCCACACTAATAAATAAGCCTTTTAAAACGCTAACAGGATAGTTGAGCCACTTCAAACATTGTAAAAAAACACCAACTCATTCTGCAAAGAATCCTTTAACAGAATTTGTTCCTGTGAATGTCGAAAGTTTGCTCGACCTCCATCTTTTTGTCAAACTTTAAACCATGTTTTTGCGCTAATGCCATTGCAGAATCAATTTGCTCGCAACTGCAAAGTAAACTCATTCCGCACTCGCTTCTCGCTTCACGAGGTGACGGCGCCACCCGAGCTTCAAAGTCTTGAGACCTCAAAAACTCAAATAGCGCCATCCCTTCAGTGTGACTTTTAACTAAAATGTAGCACTTAGTGCTCAATTCGTCCTTCGACTCCAGTTCTAGTCGAGCATCTCAATGAACGCTTGAATTCTAGTTCGTAATTGCTCTGCATCGTTGTCGGTGTAGTCAGTCTCAAGAGTCAGGCATGGAATTCCAGCCTCATCAAGAGCTTGCGAAACACCACGTCCTGCCGTGTCATAAAGATTGCAGAACATGAGATGAGCATCAATAACACTGTCTACGTTGTATTCTTTAGCAAGTCTCAAAATGTCTTCTTTTCGACCAGGATTTGGCGTAAAGCACTCGCAATTGTTCATCATGTAGCGATTTGAAAGTGCTGTGACCTGCTCATCAATCGTGGATCCACTTTCATCAACCATGTTTTCAAAATAGCGTGTGCCAGTGCAGCACTCCTCACAAACAACGGCGGCACCACTCGTTTCAATTATGTGATGCAATTTCCAATTTGGAATAGCCATTGGAGTGCCTGTAATCATGATGCGCTTCGTCCCCGCTGGGAACACGCTAACACCATCGGCAATTCTCTGCTCACATTCGTCAGCAAGTTTGTTGCACATCTCTGCGCAACGAGCAGGGTCGTCAAAGAATGCAATTTGCGTCATCAACAACACGTCTTTGCCAGAAATTGGAAGTTTCTCAGCCTTACGGCATTCATAAACTCTCTTCATTGCAGCACGCTTCGCGTTAACAACTTTAATCGCATCTGCAAGCTTTTCTGCAGTAATTTCATTGCCTGTAAAGTCTTCAACAACTTTGATGAAACTGCGAATTTCGTCTTCCCACTTTTTGTAGTCGCATTCGCGCTTCATCTGAGGCAAATCCATGATGTGAATTGGCACGTCTTCGGCCAAAATCTCATATGCTTTTTTCTTGCCATCACATGTTGTTTCTCCAACATACATGTCGGCGATGCGGAAGAATGGGCAAGTTCTACCTAAGCGAGCACCAACGCTGGCTTTAATGAGGGGGCAAGTGTTCTTTGGAAGCACTTCTTCACCAGCTGGAACCCAAAATTGAGAACCTCCACAAAGGCCAGTTACAATGCCATTTGCAGCAATAATGACCTCATCTGGAACAAACACGCAAAACGTTCCGAACACTTTTTGTCCATTTTTTTGCGCTTCGATTAATTCTGCTGGACGAATACCATGAATTTCTCCAACAACCATGTCCCAAAAAGCCATTGCCTCTGGTCGATTTTCCTGAGATAAATAAACGTCTCCGAAAGCTTGAGGCAAAACAGCGCAAAGCTGATCGTGCGTCTCAACGTCCATGCCCAAGTCTTCCCACATTGGATGATAATCTGTCATATATACTCCTAAACAAGATGATTACATGGCGCAGGTGGGCGCAGAAAAGTCACATTGCAGAACTGTGACACTATCCATTTATTTTAAACCTCAAAACAAAATGCCCGCCTCGCATTTCTGCAAGGCGAGCAAATTACATCTATCAGTCTATTCTCAAATAATCTACATCGTTTCAATGAATGCCGCGATGCGTGTGTCGATTTGCCCTGCATCGCTTTGAGAATAGTCGGTCTCGAGCTTAAGATATGGAAGACCCGATTGTTCAACAGCCTTTTGCATAAGAGTACTTTCAACATTAAATGTGTGGCAACAGTTGAGAACAAGATCAATAACTCCATCAACGTCATATTTTTTGCACATTTCAATTGTGTTTTCCATGCGTCTGTTGTTTGGCGTCATAATTGAGCAATTAATGTCAATATATTTCTCAGCAAGCGCCTGATAAATGTCTGGAGCATCTGGATCGATTTGCATGCGGTTAGTTCTCTCGCCAGTGCATGAATCACTGCAAACAATAACACCGCCGTTTTCATCTATAGACTTTGCAACTTTATTAATGACTCCATTTGCAGGACAACCTGTCAAAAGGATTCTTTTCTTCTTGTCATTTTCTTCGTTGCACTTCCCCTTGTTCTCTGCAACCATTGACTCTAGAGTCTCACGGAAATTGTTGACGTCAAGATTGAAGCTGCCAGCTGCCATTGCACTGAGCAACTCAACAGAAGTAAATGCAGTTGTGCCTTTTAACTGCAGCTCATAAAGATTACAAATTGCTTGACGAAGCCGATTGCGATTTCTTGTCGCCTCACGAATTTGCTCTTCTGTGATGGCAATATCAAATCGTTTCTCTAGATATTCTTTTAAGCCAATGATTTCTTGCTTCCAAGCATCAAGTGCCCAACTGCGAGACCTATCGTGAGGAAGTCGAAGAACATACATGTCTTTAATGTCTTGCAACAGCTCATACATTTTCTTTTTGCCATCGCAAGTTGTCTCACCAATGATGACGTCTGAAAAATAGGTATATGGGCATTTGTCAGTAAAAGCAAAACCATAGGTAGATTTAATTAGCGGACAAAGGTTTGTTGGCAAAACCTGTTCCGCAGCAGGAATGACTTCATCAGAAGTGCCGCAAAGCCCAACAGCTGATGCTCCTGCCGCATCAACAATCTCAAGGGGAGCATAGGTGCAAAGATAACCCACAAGTTTTCCGCCGTTATCCTTGAAATCTTTGACTTTCATGAACCCGGCTTTTCGAGCTTCTTGATATCCCTCAAATGTGCGAGGAAGTTCTGTTGGTGCTGCTGGCATGATTGCCTCCTTGTAAATATACTCCTAGTGATTTTTCAGCGCAGATGTAAAATGTCGCAGAGAAACTGTGACTGCGATTATATCACTCAGCACTTTTGGGACATTTATCGCATGAGCGACCGAACAGTTTCTTGATGAGTGATGTTGGGAGTTGGCTCAAAATGACAGCAGCGAACATCAGAGTGCATCCGAACAACTCACGCCCTGTCATAAACTGTCCTAAAAGCACAGCTCCGCCAAGAGCAGCAAACACACTTTCGAGGCTCATTAGAAGCGTTACCAACGTTGGATTTGCGCCTTTTTGAGCAACAGCCTCAAGAGAAAAACCAATCGCACCCGACACAACACCGAGATACAAAAGTGCTGGGATGGTCGCCAAAATGTCTTCAACACTTGCTGGACCAGCAAAAACAACAACATCAGCAATAAACATTGGCAAAGAAAAGACGGCCGATGCCACAAGTTGAAAGGTAGCAAGCTGAGTTGTATCGCACTTTTTTGTGTAGTGATCAACTGCCAAGATGTAAATTGCAAACGGTGCCGCACAGCCTAAAATCAACAAATCCTCTGTGGCAGGAACAACAACTCCTGACAAGCTTAAGAAATAAAGCCCACAAACAGCTAGCGCAACCGAAACCCAAATCTTAAAACCAGCTTTTATTCCTAGAGCCATTCCAAACAGCGGAACGAGAACTACATATAAAGACGTGAGGAAGCCGGCCTTCCCCGTGTCAACTCCGCCCGCAATTCCAGCTTGCTGAAACAACATGCCAATATAGAGCCAGAATCCGCAAACCGCAGCACCAACAATCAAGTCTCTCTTGGAGTGATTTACTTGATACTTCGCGGAATCTTTCTCTTCATGGCTAGTGCTAGTCGAGGTGAACCCATGGTTAGCTTCGTTGCTTTCAAACTCAGTTCTTCCACAGGCTCCAAGCACAGGCTGTGTTTTTTCGCTAAGGGACCTATCGCTTCTAACTTTAAAAAGATGAATGATCAGAACAGGAATCATTGCAATCGCGCTAATTACACTTCTTCCAAAAATCGTGAAGTGCACACTGATGTGTTCTGAGCAAACAGCTTGTGCTGAGAAAGCCATGCCCCAAATGAAAGCAACTGTTATTGGCAACACTATTTGTCGAAAATTTATGCTCAAAATTTATGAAACCCTACTATCAAAAAATGCAAGAAATTTTTATTTCACGTCAGACTTTAAAATTTTAAAACGTTAATCAACAAATAAAGAAAAAATCCAGTAAAGGAAATAGAAGTTCATTGCAGAGTTTCCTCTTGGTTTTATCGTAAACCTTAATGATTAAAGAACCACACTAGCAAAAACAGGTTGGAATAGGTCAACTTTTAAGCATCGAAGTCGTTCGTTCTTCCTTGAAGATGCGGACATTACCCTGATTTGTCTGCAAACTAGCTAGATGCGTGCGAATGAGCAGCAGATGCACCTAATTGCTTTAATTTTGAATCGGCGCGACGGATAATCAACGCGCACACTGTCCCAATGAAAGCAACAAATGCCATCACAATCATAACCTCAGGAAGTCCATAATGGTCTCCCACGACACCAAGCAACGGCTCAAAGATTCCGCCAACTGAAACTACAAGACCATAAGAAATCCCAGAAGCGGTCCCGAGATGCCTTGGAACATAGGACATGCCAAGCGCAACTTGACTTGGATAAAAAAGATCAGTTGTGATGCTCAGCAATGCAACAAAAACACATGCTACATAGATGTTTCTGGTGAAAGCAAAAAGAACCAAAAGAATTACAGTTAGCATAAAACAACTTGTAGTGACTTTGTGAACTCCAATCCGCTCAGTAGTTTTGCCACTCATAAAAGTTGCAACGGCTCCTGCAACGCTATAAACACAGAGAGCAAGCGAACCAGTCGATTCTGCCTGACCCAAGACACCAACGAAGAAAAGAGGAATGAACGCAAGCAAGCCATATTGCAAAATTGCGCGACATGCCAGCGCAAGCATGTTTATCCAGAAGTTCTTCCAGTGCTCAGGCTCATGTTTCTTTGCTTCTGTCAAGACATCAGTTGCTTTTCCTAAAGAACGAAAACGTTTGTTAAAAGCAAGAAGTGCCACCGAACAGAGAGTGCAGGGAACAAGAAAAATTAATGTGCCATGCATTCCAAAATTGCTCAAGAAAATTGCAGCTAGAAAAGGTCCAACAAAAAAGCCAATGTTTCCACCAACAGCAAAAATGCTCATGCCGTTGCTTTTGCGATTTCCTGCAGCCAGATTAGAAATTCGACCGCCTTCGGGGTGAAACATCGCATTTCCAGTGCCAGCAATCATTGCGGCTACGCAAACTAGAAAATAATTCGGCGCGAAACCAATCAGACAAATTCCTGCACCTGCAAGGAAAACGCCGAGCGCCATAAACCAAGGGCATGGGTGTTTGTCGCCAATCGCGCCGAAAACAGGCTGAATGACAGCAGAACAAATGTTCGCAAAGAAAATCAAGAATGACACGGCGGTGTAGGAAAAGCCGTTATACATCATCAAAAATGGCAAACAGGATGATAGTGCACCTTGATTGAGATCACAACAAATGTGACCAATGCTCGCCATTACATTTGATAATTTATCGCCCCCGTCGTTTGCCACGGCCATCCTTCCTAAACCTTTTCTTGACGCAAGAATTTTAACCCAATGCCAGTGTTTGAAAAAAAGAATTAACAAGCAAATGGCAGAAAAACAAGCAAAGAATCTCGAGGAAACGCCCGTTAATAATAAAGGGATGTGGGCTGCAACTAAAGACGTGACAGCAAAAAAATGAGGGCGGGATATCACCGCCCTCATTACAGTTGCTTAAAAATATTTTCTTTTAAGAATCAGCCGTAATTTCAAAACTCACAATAGTCAATCATGCAATGAGTTTATTTCTCAAACCCTGAGCATCAATGGCTAAACAAAATAGACAAAAACTCCCAAACAAATGTTGCAATCAGAGCTAATGTTGTGACAAATTCTTAAAGCCTAGATTGTTATTATTCCCATTCCGAGGAGAACAAAAGCTCCTGCTGCAATAATCGCAAATATCACAATCGTTACTATTTCACCACTCGTTAAAGACTTACCTTGCTTTTTTAGCGCCATACTGTAAAGCACAAAACCTGGCAAATAACCGATGCAAGTTAACATCAGCAAATCCCAACCGTTGAGAATTGTTCCTATTACAAAGAAGATGACAGCCACAGCAGCAATTGCGACTTGACCATAGCTTTTCTTGTTTAGCGAATATTTCAGATTGTAGGCCGCAGCAAGAGTCCATGTGAACACAATTGCGACTGTACACATGCTGAAAGCAAAGTTATAGGCGTCCTCCGAAACGATTAACGTGACCATGATGACTTGAGTACAAATGCCAACGATGATCAAACCAATAAATGGTGATTTAAACTTGTTGAGTTTTCCCCAGTATTCTGGCAACAGCTTGTCTTCTGCCATTTCCTGAGCCGTTTCGACTGGAAGAATCGTAAATGACAGCCATGCTCCAATGATTGAGAAAATGATTACGACAGACAAAAAGCCGCCGCCGAAGCCAGGCATAATTTGTTCAAACACATATGTCGCGGCAGGATAACTCAGTGTTGCCACCTCAGTGTAGGGCATAACACCATATGGAATGATTGCCATGCACAAATAGGTAACAAGTAGAATCAAAAGACCAAGAATGGTCGCTTTAGACACATGACGCTTTTCTCTGGCGCGAGATGACAAAACAGTCGCTCCTTCAATGCCAATAAATGCCCACATGATGATCACAAAACAGCCAATGACTTGCTCGGGCAGGCCGCCAAGACCAACAGCATCTTCTCCTGCTTGACCCGATGCAACATAATTGTTGTAAACGTTGCCCCAGAAATCTTCTGTCAAAATGCCAGCATTAAACGACATGGCAGCGAAAAGAATGAACACAACGATACCAAGAATTTTTGCAACCATGACGCACGCATTAACAAATGAAGCGCTTTCAATTCCTCGAATTACAAGGCCTGTGATGCCCCACATGACTACTGAGGCAAAAATCAAACATGGAATTGGTATTCCTCCGTCGAACGACCATGGTGGATAGAAATAACCAATAGTTTGACAAATCAAAGTTGCATAGGCGACATTACCAAGCCAAGCAGAAAGCCAGTAACCCCAACCCGAAATAAATCCAGCAAGAGGACCAAACCCTTCAGACGCATAGGAATAAACACCTGTGAGATCAGCCCTTTTTGTTCCAAGATTTGCAAGTGAAAGAGCAAGGCAGGTAAAGCCAACTCCAACAATTGCAAACGCAATTAAAGCACCGCCAGGCGAAGCTACGCCCGCGATTTGGCCAGTCATAGCGAAAACGCCAGTGCCAATGCACGCGCCAACAACTATACCAATTAGGCCAAATAAACCAACTCCCTTATTCATAATCGATCCTTTCCCTTCTTAGCGTGTTTTCTGGCGGAATTTCTCCCGCCAGACTACACCTTCGAATTCAAAAGCCTGCTCGGCGCCCTATCCGCGCACAAGAGGCATGCTCATGCAACGTGGGCCGCCGCGCCCACGCGAAAGTTCAGCACTTGAAATTTCGAGAACTGTGATTCCGTGGTCTCTTAAGACTTCGTTAGTGACATCGTTTCTGTCATAAACAACAACTGTACCAGGAGCGATGCAAAGGGTGTTAGAGCCATCGTTCCACTGCTCGCGCTCTGCAGCAATTCGGTTGCCTGCGCCACAAGGAATGAGTTTCACTTCACATTCGAGATATTTACCCAAAACATTTTCAAGAGTGTCTTCGATCTTGCTAACTTCGACTACGCCATCGACTTTTTTCAACTCAAACACAGTGAGCGTTCCCATAATTCCTGGGTGAATTGTAAATTTATCGACGTCAATTTGAGTGAAAACAGTGTCGAGGTGCATCATCGCGCGATTGTTTGGAATGTCAAACGCCAAAATCGTGTCGATGGAAGAAGACTCAGCATCAAAAATCTTTTCGGCAATTTTGTCAATTGCAGCAGCCTGGGTGCGCTGCGAAATACCAATCGCAAGGACATGGTCGTTGATGTTTAGGATGTCGCCACCCTCAATGTGAACATCAGCATATCTGTCGTAATACTGCGGAACGTCTTTGTAATCTGGATGATATTTAAAAATATATTCCGCATAAATAGTCTCGCGATTGCGTGTGACTGAATACATGTGATTGATTGAAACGCCATTTCCAATGCTTGCAAACGGATCTCGCGTGAAATATAAATTTGGCATTGGATTGATCACAAGTCGCGATTCTTCCTGTGTGAGCGCCGACAACAAATTCGACTCATCCAAATCTAGCTCATCAACATTGACGCCTTCCATTGTCTTCAAAACGAGTTCTTTTTCGCATTCAATTGCATCAAGAAGTTCATAACATGCTTCAACCAAGCGCTTCTCAGAAACACCCGCTTCAGCAATAAACTGCTCTAAGAATTGCTTCTTTAAATCTGGATTTCCCTTGAGAGTCTCGGCCATGAGGTCTTCCAAATAGACAACTTCCACGCCATTATCTCGCAACACTTGAGCAAATTCGTCATGCTCATCTTGTGCAACTTTCAAAAATGGAATATCGTCGAACAGCAATTCCTCAAGAGTATCAGGCGTGAGGTTGAGAAGTTCTTTGCCAGGACGGTGAAGAAGAACTTTTTTGAGTTGCTGAATTTCACTCTTGACGTTAATACCTGACATTACATCCCCTTTCCATTCAAATAACTGATTTAACAAACGAACATTTGCATCGAAGAAATAAACAGACAAACCTAGAATTAGTGCGCGCAATTGCCTTTGTACGATGCGTTTAATCTTTTATATTTGAGTTTTGGGGGCAATCTTCGGAAGTTTTTGCAGTTGTGGGGTTACTGAAGATGTATTTTGGTATTATTTACATAGGTGGTGGATATAACTCCTAACTAATACCAAAGTGTTATGGAAGGCGTTAAGATGAATCTGCTACTGTTCTACGCGACAATAACTGTGATAATCCTCAGCGTAACCAGCAGTGCAGTGTGTTTTAGCGCTTGGATTGTGTCGCAAAGAAAGACGATGTTGTTTGCGGCGCTGTCTCTCTTCTTTTATTTTCTTGACGTTGTCATCATTTTTCAAGATTCGCTGCTCGTTACAACAGGTTTTAACATAGACAATTCAATCTATCTTCCAATTCGCTCACTCGTGTCAATCTTGACCAGCCTTGGCTACATTGGGTTTCTTTGGCTGCTGATGCACAACATCATCAACCAGAAAGGAAGCTATTTTAAAATCGCACCGCTCTACTTTTTTGTAGCTTTAAGTTTGTTGGTGCTTGCGTTAATCCCTGACTCACCAGAACAACGGTTTGCTTTCTACACAGTTCGAGCGATTTTCATTTACTTCATTCTTCTTTATTCATTCTTTTTGTGGAAAATCAGCAAACAAAAGGAAACTGTGACAAGAATTTATCATTTTAGATATCTGTTTTGGGCAGTGTTGATTTTAAACGCCCTCGTTGTGTTTGAAGATTATCTAACATTTATTGTATTTGCCTACCCCTCCATCGGAAGCGAAGTTCTTGCATTTGGATCGGAACGAAATTATGCAGAAGAGCTGCTAGCTCTTTCATGCGCCACATTCTTTTGCATCGATGCAGTCAGAATTTTGTTGTCTCGCTACAAAAAACCGCCGGTAATAGCATCAAGCGTAATCGCGACAAAAGTGCCAGAAAGCATCACGCAATATTCTCTAAAACACAAACTAAGCGAAAGGGAAGAAGATGTTTTGCGACTCATTCTTGACGGAAAAGACAACAGCAACATAGCCTCTTCTCTTTGTATTTCCTACAACACAGTTAAAGTGCATGTGCGACACATTTTGAAAAAAACAAAATGTTCAAACAGAAAACACCTCATTAGCGACTTTTGGAAAGATGCTTAAGCACTCATTTATTATCAGCAAGCCAACGAGTTGCGCATTCTGCAAGGCAAGCTGAGCCGATTGGACAAACATCTTCATTGAATTGCACTTTAGGATTGTGTGCAGGAAAATCTCCACGCTCATCCATGTAGCCTGCCGATAAATACATAAAAACAGAAGGAACTTTTTCAGCGACAACAGCAAAATCTTCGGAAGCAGAAGCAGAAATCCCAGGATAGGGCTGCATTCCTTCAACGTTCATTTCGCTCATATATTTAACCATCGCTTTTGTTAGCTCTGGATCACAAACGAGTGGGGGCACTTCTGAAAGCATAGTCACCTTTGCAGTTGCACCGAATGCGCAAGCTATTTTCTCGGCAACCTCTTTCATTCTGCGCACGAGAATGTCTCGAGATGAAGCATCGTTTGTGCGAATGGATCCTTCCATGAAGCCCGACTCAGGAATAACATTGTTCGCAAGCCCTGAATGGATTTGCCCAATTGTCATCACGCACGACTTAGATGGATCAACTTCGCGAGAAACAACTGCCTCTAGAGCATTAAAAATGTGAACTAATGCATTTATTGGATCTATAGAATTTTGAGGGTAGGCACCATGCGAGCCCTGGCCAGTGACCTCAATCCTAAAACCATCAACGGAATTCATCATTGTTCCACTGTCGTTATACATATAAATCCCGACTGGCATTTTTCCAGGAGAAACGTGGTAGGCTAGCGCAACATCAACATGAGGGTCCTCCAAAACGCCAGCTTCAATCATGTTTTTTGCACCCTCAAAAGTTTCTTCTGCAGGCTGAAACATAAACTTCACTGTTCCCTGCAGATCATCTTCACTTTCTTTTAACATGCGTGCGGCCGTGATTAGCATTGCTGTGTGGAAATCATGTCCACATGCATGACATTCGGTCCCCGACTTGGATGCAAAAGAAAGCCCACTTTCCTCTCGCATAGGAAGAGCATCCATGTCGGCACGAAGCAAAATACATTTGCCACCCTTGCCTAAAGTGAAAGTTAAACCCTTGCCACATGGCATTGCTTCAATGCCGCACTCCTCGAGTTTTTGCTTAACGAATGAAACAGTTTTTGGAAGATTAAGGCCAGTTTCAGCATTTTCATGAATGCGTCGCCTGTTAGCTATTGTTTCATCTTTTAGCTCAAGCGCTCTAATGTAAAAATCCATAGTCCTTCCCCCTTTTGTAACTACCACCAGAAGTCCTGTTGCGAGCCAATAGTTCACGCAAAAGATAAAATTTTCGCCATCTAAAACCGCCGCAACTAGTACCGAACTGAAGCAACAGCTAAATAATCTTTAAAGCAATTCTTTTCCCGTCATAGTAACAAATGTGTGAACAGTGACCACGATAACTTCAAAACAAACTTTCAATCGTTGCAATAGTGTAAAAAATAAAACGTTACTCAATTAACGTGGTGTGGATTTTCAACAAGGAGATGAGTGGTAAGTAATGCTTTTTACAAAAGATGCAACACTAGAAGACGTTCAGAAAAAGTTTTCTAACGATCATTTTGCTAACGATGTTGTCGGATGTCGATTGACAGAGGTTGGAGTTGGACATTCTGTGTGTGAATTTGATATAGAGGAAAAACACCTGAACGAAAAAGGCAGCGTAATGGGCGGTGCAATTTTTACACTAGCCGATTTTGCGATTGTCACTGCATCAGCAATTGAACAAGATGCAAGCGTTTCCGTGAACATCAACATCGAATATCTCTCTGCCCCAAAAGGTAAAAAACTAATCGCTGAGGCAAATGTTGACAAAGAAGGGCGCAGGCTTGGTTTTTATCGTTGCCTAATCACCGACGACCTAGACAGAAAAATCGCCCGCGTTACAGCAACTATTGCGCATGTTTAGAGAAAAATGGTGCAATAATTAAAACGCTCGCATGAGGTTAGCCAATGCGAACATAAGGAAAGCTAAAGGAAAAACGGAAAGAAGGACAAGGTGTTCTACGACGAAAAAATCGAAACGATGCCACGTGAAGAGCTGCGAAAATTGCAACTCGACAGAATGAAATGGTGTGTTCAATATTCATATGACAACGTGCCATTTTATAAAAAATCGTTTAACGATGCCGGAATTGAACCTGGCGATTTAAAATCACTCGAGGACATCACAAAGTTTCCTTTTGTTTTAAAACAAGACATGCGCGACAACTACCCTGACGGGCTGTTCGCAGTCCCACGCAGCAAAGTTGCTCGCATTCATGCATCTTCTGGTACCACTGGGCAAGCCACAGTTGTTGGGTGCACAGCAAATGACTTAAAACACTGGGGTGAGTGCTTCGCCCGTGGAATCGCAATGGTTGGCGGCGACGAGAACTCAACTATGCAAGTCTCCTATGGCTATGGTTTATTCACTGGCGGCCTTGGCGCACATTATGGTGGAGAAACAGCTGGATGCACAGTCATTCCAACATCATCAGGCAACACGAAGCGCCAAATTCAAATGATGAAAGACATGGGCACAACAATTCTTTGTTGTACTCCTTCATATGCACTCTTAATTGCAGACACTGCAATTGAGATGGGAATTGACCCAAAGAAAGACTTAAAACTCAAAGCAGGCATTTTTGGTGCAGAACCTTGTAGCCAGGGCATGCGCGATGAAATTGCCGAAAAACTTGGCATCCAATATTGCGACATTTATGGACTTTCTGAAGTAATGGGGCCAGGTGTAGCATTTGAATGCAGCGAATTAGGCGGATTGCATTTGGCAGAAGACCACTTCTATGCAGAAATCATTGATCCAGAAACACTGCAGCCTGTGGCCGACGGCGAATATGGTGAACTCGTCTTTACAACCCTAACACGCGAGTGCTGCCCACTTGTTCGCTATCGCACACGAGACATCACACGCATAATCAGCGAGCAATGCGCATGCGGACGCACACACCGCAGAATCGACAAGATTATTGGACGCACCGACGACATGTTGATTATTCGAGGTGTCAACGTGTTCCCATCTCAAATTGAGCAAGTTCTCACGTCATTCCCCGAGATTGCAACTCAATATCAAATCATTCTCACAACCCGCGGCTCACTTGACCATGTTGAATTGCGCGTTGAAACTGTACATGACTTCCCATTCGATGAGATTCGCAAACTTGAAGAACTCAAGCGCCGTTTAGGTTCTGAACTCAAGAGCAACTTGCAAGTGTCGGTTGACATCAAATTGGTAGAACCAAAAACAATTGAACGCAGTGAAGGCAAAGCCAAGCGCATTATTGACTTGAGATAAAGGAGGCATGAAACTAATGATTTCGCAGTTATCAATTTTTCTCGAAAATGAAAGTGGAAGACTTGCAGCAGCAACTCGCGCTGTGAGCAACACAGGTTCAAACATGAGTGCCCTGTTTTTGGCAGACACGCAAGACTTTGGCGTTGTTCGAGTTCTTTGCGACCGCCCAAAAAAGACTGCCGAAGCTTTAAAGGCAGAAGGATGGCGCGCTGCGGTAACCGACGTTTTGGCAGTTAAAGTGCCCGATCATCCAGGCGGGCTTGCCGATTTACTTGAATACCTCGACGAGCACAGCATAAATGTTGAATATGGCTACTGCATCTCAATTAAAGAAGGAACAGCCGTAGACATCCTCAAGGTTTCAGATGCGTCAGTAGAGAAAATGCTAGCCGAAGCAGGGTTTAGTCCAGTTCAAGCAAAAGAAATTTATGAAGTCGATTAACTTTTTGCGGCTACAAAAGTGTCAACGCATTTCCCTGTGAGAGCCAAGAAAAGCTGTCGAGCTTGATTTGTCGTTCAGTCTTTAATTTGCCTGCAACCACACTCGGAAAAAGCAAGCAACAAACAGATTTTTAACAGCGCGATAGCGATAGCGCCAAGCAACCATGCCTGGCGCTATTTTAAATTCAATTATTATCAGTAAACCACTGTCAAAAAACCCAAGCTAAACTCCAAGCCCAAACGATTTAACACCATCACGCATGCGTGCTGGACAACTTGTCACAATTATCAAAGCAAAACTCCACACACAGACTCTAATGTTGCTCACAAAATAGTTGGCAAAATCGTTTATTGCTGTTAGTGGCTTTAACTAAAATAGAGCAAGGCGAAATGACGCTTGAAAAGGAGTATATAAAGGAGAAAGATGGAATTACTTTCAGGAAATGAAGCAATCGCACAAGGCGCATGGGAAGCAGGATGCCGAATTGGTGTTGCCTATCCTGGAACGCCTTCAACTGAAACACTTGAGAACTTTGCAAAAAAAGACGGAGTGTATGCTTAGTGGTGCGTGAACGAAAAAGTCGCCGTCGAAGTTGGACTTGGCGCCTCGGCTGCAGGTGCACGCGTTTTGTCGACAATGAAACACGTTGGCGTGAATGTCGCTGCGGATCCAATTTTCACTGCAGCCTACACAGGTGTTGGCGGCGGGTTCGTAATTCTCGCGGCTGACGACCCTGGAATGTATTCCTCACAAAACGAACAAGACTCCCATTACTATGCACAAGCGGCTCACATTCCTATGCTCGACCCTGCCGACTCAAAAGAGGCTCTCGAATTCACAAAGAAAGCGTTCGACCTTTCCGAAGAATTCGACGTGCCATTCTTCATTCGCTCATCGGTTCGAGTTTCTCACACAAAAACACCTGTCGAAAAAGGCGAGCGTGACGAAATAGAATTAAAGGAATATGAAAGCAACCCACAAAAATGGGTAATGATGCCAGCTTTTGCAAAACCACGCAGAAAAGTTCAGCTGGAAAGAATTGAAAAACTACAGAACTGGGCTGAAACTTGTGAGTTCAACCAAGTCGATTTCAACGACACTGCAATCGGCGTGGTTTGTGCAGGTGCAACATACCAACATGTCATCGAAGCACTTCCAAACGCGTCGGTCTTTAAACTGGGATGCACCTACCCACTGCCTAAAAAAACACTGGAGGACTTCGCATCAAAGGTCGATTGTTTGTATGTGATTGAAGAGTCCTCAACCTATTTAACAGAAGCCGTTCGAGGGCTTGGCATTAAAGTTGCCGAATTCCCAGGCGAGCTTAAAAGGGACGGAGAGCTCAGCCCTCGTCTCATCCGAGATGCATTTTGTTTAGAATCACCAGACTTTCAAGAGACTCCAGGAGATTTGCCAGGTCGTCCCCCTGCATTGTGCGCAGGATGCCCACATCGTCTAGTCTTCAAAGAACTGTCACGCTTGAAAGCAATTGTCACAGGCGACATTGGGTGCTACACACTTGGAGCTCTGCCGCCTCTTGCTGCGATGGACACATGCGTAGACATGGGCGCTTCAGTCTCAATGTCTCACGGCTTTGAGTTGGCGCTAAAAGACACTGAGCATCGCCCTGTCGTCGCAGTAATTGGTGACTCAACATTTGCTCACTCCGGTTTGTCATCTATAATTAGCACCGTTTACAACCAGGGCAAAGGCACAATTTGCGTGCTCGACAATCGCACAACAGCAATGACAGGTCGCCAAGGCAATCCGTTTAATGGAAAAACACTTCAAGAGAGACCAACACGGGAACTCGATTTGGAAGGAATCGTGAAAGCGATTGGTGTAACAGACGTTCGCACCATTAACCCTAACAACATGAAAGACGTGAGAAAAGCGCTCAAGGAAGCAACGAAATCCGATGAACTTTCGGTGTTGATTTTCAAGAGCCCTTGCGTTCTGCTTGAAAGAAAACGCAAACCTGCATATGCAGTAACTAACGATTGCACAGCTTGCGGCGTTTGCACAACCCTTGGTTGCCCCGCCATCGCAAAGAACGAAAGTGATGGTCACGCAATGATTGATGCCCAGCAATGCATCGGCTGCGGGCAATGCGAACAATATTGCGCTTTTAAAGCGATTGTTAGCACAGAAGGGCAAGGTGAATAACATGGCAAACACAACCACTGTTGTTTTATGCGGAGTTGGCGGTCAAGGCACAATTCTTGCAGCTGATCTTTTGGCTCGTTGCGCACTTGCCTCGGGATATGACGTAAAAGTTTCTGAAATTCATGGTATGTCGCAGCGCGGTGGTGCCGTAAACACAGTTGTTCGATTTGGAACAGAGCCTGTAAAATCAATGGTTGCCGACTCGGGATGTGCCGATTGCGTCGTTTCTTTTGAAATGACGGAGGCTCTAAGAAACGTGTCTTTCCTAAAAGAAGGTGGCTACTTGCTCGTGGCAGATGAATCAATCAAACCACTGCCAGTTCTCACTGGAAAAGCATCAATGCCAAAGAATTTGGAACAAAAAATGGATGAAGTAGGAGCAGTTGTCATTCCTGCCGTTTCAATTGCAGAAGAAGTCGCGACTTTTAAATCAGTGAACGTGGTTCTTCTGGGAGCACTTGCAACGCGCCTTAACTTCGACAAAAAAGTTTGGGAAGAAGTGATCTCAAAGCGCGTTCCTCCAAAAACAATCGATGCAAACCTGAGAGCATTTCATGCAGGTTTTAAATTTGCCAAGGAGGCCTAAAGACCATGAGCGTAGAACAAATTAGCGTTTTCGTTGAAAGCAAACCGGGGCATCTTTATCGCGTGCTAGATTCATTCACACAGCACAACGTTAGTGTTCGTGGATATAGCGCATCCGACACTGGCGATTATGGCATCGTGCGTTTTGTGGTTAACGACCCAAAACGCGCCATGCAAGTTTTGTCAGAAATGGGTTTTGCTGCAAAAGAATCTGAAGTCCTGTGCATTAGACTAGTCGACAAGCCAGGCGAATTAGCGCGCGTTGTTAAAGTTCTTTCCGACAGCCACATAAATGTGAATTACAGCTATTCGCTGATCTCAACATACATTTGCATGTCGGTAGATGACGTTCCAGCAGCTGAAAGAGAACTCTCAAGCAAGCCAATCGAACTTTTGACACAAAAAGATTTGGCGTAAAAAAACGCTATAGCGCACACATTGAAACAACACGAGGAATAAAAATCCAATGATAGACATAACAAAAAAAGGCGTGGCTCTAAAATGCGCAGAAGACAAAGAATTTAATTGTCTTCCAATTTTCCAACCAGAAATAGAATGTGCCTCACGCGAACGAATTCGTGCAATACAGCTCGAAAAACTCATTGCACAAGTGGAGTGGACCTACAATCGCGTTGCATGGTATCGCGAAAAAATGGATGCAATGGGCGTGACTCCATCCGACATAAAAACTCTTGACGACGTGAGAAAACTCCCCTTCACCGACAAAAATGCGCTGCGTGAAACATTTCCATATGGAATGTTCGCGGTTCCACTTGAAAATGTGCGAGAACTCCATTCATCATCGGGAACAACTGGCAAGCCAATAGTCGTTGGCTACACTCATCACGACATGCAAGTGTGGGGAGAGTGCATAATGCGCCTTGTGCAAATGGCAGGCGTTGTCCCAACTGATCGAGTTCAAATGGCTTTCGGCTATGGAATGTTCACCGGTGGCTTTGGTCTTCACTATGGACTTCAACGCCTCGGTTGCATGATGATTCCAGCAGGTGCTGGCAACACCGAGCGCCACATCCAAATGGTTGAAGACTATGGGACCACAGTTCTCGTTGCAACTCCATCATATGCAATGCACATTTGTGAAGTCGGCGAAAAAATGGGCTATGATTGGGAAAAATCGACGTTGCGCGTTGGACTTTTCGGAGGCGAGCCATGCCCTCCAGGCTTGAAAGCTGAGATTGAAAAACGCATGCACATCGTTTGCACCGACAACTACGGTTTAACAGAGGTTATGGGGCCAGGCGTTTCAGGTGAGTGCTTGGGCGAGCGAAACATGCAACACATAGCAGAAGACCACTTCCTCTGGGAAGTTGTTGACCCTAAGACTGGCGAGCCAGTGCCAGAAGGACAAATGGGTGAGCTGGTGCTAACTCCGCTAGACAAAGAAGCTATCCCCGTTTTGCGCTACAGGACACATGATCTAACTCGCGTTGTGACAGAGCCATGCTCATGCGGAAGAACGACAGCTCGCATGCAAAAAGTTCGCTCACGTTGCGACGACATGCTGATTATTCGTGGAACAAACGTTTTCCCAAGTCAAATCGAAGATGTTTTGAGCGGAATCGATGGTGTGTCGACCCATTATCGAATCGTAGTCGACAACGAGACTGGGCTCGATCGAATGACAGTTTTCACAGAACTAAAACCAGAAGCATTCAGCGACTCTTTCAAACAAATGGATGCATTCCGCAAGCGCATAGAGAAAGAACTTAAAGGTGTTCTTCTTGTTGGCGCAAATGTAAAACTCGTTGAGCCAGGCGGAATTGAACGCACTGTTGGCAAGGCCCACCACGTCGAAGACCAACGAAAGATGTAATTTCTCTAACACGAAGTTCTAGATTCTTTCAAGAATAACAGCTCGAAACTCTTAGTAAGCAAATTTGTTACCCAAAAGAGGAAAGGGGAATTAAAATGATTCCCCTTTTATTACGGAAAATCAGTCAAAGGCGACGTGTTTTAACTCATCACCCACGATAAGCATGCTAAATGGATCAGGATAATCAAAAGTAAAAAGGTTAAAAGCTATCGAGCCCATTCCTCATAAAAGAAGCCGACCTAAACGATGATTCCGGATGTCGGTTTTACTCCGATTTGCCAACTGTTTCACCGGGGATAAAGATGGTTACATTCTTTCAATAATTTCTAACGCATTTCCTCGATAAAGCCTTTTATCCCGATTTGAAATCTAGGAAAAAAGTATCATTTTAAGCAAGTGGGACAAGAAAAGAGGAACTATGGAACCAATATTGACGGTGCAACAGATGCGAGAGCTGGACGAATTTGTAATTAACCGCGATGATGCTGCCCAAAGTTTAATGAGAAAAGCTGGTGAGGCGCTAGCGGAAGAGCTTTTGCCGTTCAAAAGCATTGCGATTGTGTGCGGAAGCGGCAACAATGGCGGCGATGGATATGCTGCCACATATGCGTTGCAAGAAAAACATCAGCTGGACGGCAAATTCATCACGATTTTCTACACCAAGGAACCTAAGAGCCCTGAATCAATTTTCTTTTTCGAAGGGATAAATTCAGAAGACATAAAATTAGAGCAATTCTCCACTGATGAGGGCGTCAAAAATATACTTGCAGAAAGTGATTGCATAGTCGATTGCCTGCTAGGAACTGGATTTTCAGGAGTTCCTCGCGGAGACATAAAAGATGCTATTGAGATTGTAAATGAGGTCAAGCTGGCGCACCCTGAAATCACGGTACTCAGCATGGACATCAACAGTGGAGTTAATGGCGACACTGGTGAAGGTGTAATTGGAGTTAACAGCGACATCACGTTATCGATTGGCTACAAAAAACGCGGCATGATTACTTCTGAGTTTTCAAAATGGTCAAAAAAAGTTGTCAACAAGAACATAGGATATGAGTTATCAAAAGACAACTTCAAGCCATTTGACTCACCCGATGATATCTTATGGGTTGAGTAGAGAAACACAGAAAGACAATCGTGGAGTGAATTGACATCAGCGAATGTGTTTTTATCAAAATTAGAAGGGATTGATTTCGAATCTAATGAAAGAATGCAAGTGAGTGGCAAATATAGCGACCTTAACATAAAAGCAGTTTTTCTAAAACATCTAGTTTGGAAAAAAAGGTTGTAGCCGTGTCGATGCTTTTAAATAAAGCGGGTGATGCGGATTGCCAGACTTTAGAGGTTCTCCAGAGCAAAGCCAGTTAGCACCAGCTTCATCTCCCGCCGCTACCAGGTCGTTCACGCAATCACGCAAATATCCTCGCTTGGAAACGACATTACCCCATGCACACCAAACATCCTTGCTTGGCGAAAGACTGAGCAGATATTTAAATGCCTCCACGTTTTCTTTCTCAAGAAAAGAGTTTCGATTTTTTTCCATGTCATTTGGGTCAGTCGCTCGTTGAGGATACACATTAAGCATCAAAAAAGAATCGTAGCCATTTGAATGAGCAATGCGCTCAGCAGACTGTAACGTGGGATCAAGAGCATCTGGCGCCGCTGTTGATGGATTAACCCCAACTACAATCAACGGGTTCGCACCACGAGTGCCCAAAACATAGCGATATTCGCAGTAGGTGTTGGGCACATATAGCCATTTTTCTACATCATATTCAACATTCTCAACAAGTGCTTGCGCAAGTGCCTCATCAAACGAGAGGCAATCGCACTCCTTAGTTGTTGATTTTGGAACGTGCCTCAAAATTCACAACTATTTCGGTTGGCCATTGTGGTCAAAAAGAGGGAGTTCGCCGAGCGTGATAACGTCAGCGCGATTCTGAGAATCGCCCTCCTCAAGAATTGCCATCTTTCCAACAATGTTCGCATGAGCGGCATCGGCAAGATTCTCAAGCGCACGAAGTGATTCGCCAGTGCTAACAACGTCATCCACAATCAACACTCGCCTGTTTGCGAGCTTTTTGAAGTCAGATTTTCCAAGATAGAGCTTCTGCTCACCTTTTGTGGTGATAGATTGAAGTTTTGCCTGGACGATGTCTCCCATGTAAACCTTTTGAGACTTGCGAGCGACAACGTAATCGTTCATTCCACTCTCACGCGCCATTTCATATGCAAGAGGAATGCTTTTTGCCTCAGCGGTCAAAATGATGTCAAATTCAGGTGCGCGCTTTAAAAGCTCAGCCGCGCAATATGTCGTCAGCTCAACATCCCCAAACAAAATGAGAGCGCCAATCATCGTATCTTCACTCACAGGAAACAGAGTTAAATCGCGCTTCAGCCCTGCAATGTCAATTGTATATTCCACAAGATCTCCTTCACTCACACAACGTTTTAGTATATCTCTATTAGAGTTTTGGATGAATAGCAGAGCGCAATGCGAAAGTTAATTAGAACCAAAGGGTATCTTTTAGATGGCAGTTAAAACTCTAACCTCTACCGTTATGATATGAAGAAACAAGGAGCATAAAAATGAAAACTATCAACGTTGTTGCGGCAGTAATAGTCAAGAACGGAACAATCCTTGCAACACAAAGAGGCTACGGAGAATTTGAAGGCGGTTGGGAGTTTCCCGGTGGCAAAATTGAATCGGGAGAAAAACCAAAAGACGCCATCATTAGAGAAATCCACGAAGAACTAGGCGCCACAATAGAAGTCGATGAATTCCTTTGCCAGGTTGAATATGACTATCCCACATTTCATTTGAGCATGAAAACATTCCTATGCAAACTTTGTGACCCGCACTTCAAACTTCTTGAACATCACGCAGCCAAATGGCTTACACCAACTCATTTAAATGAAGTTGACTGGCTCCCTGCAGACGTGCAAATCGTGGATTTAATCAGAGAAAAAGGTATTTGTGGTAATTAATCACCAAAGTTACTGAGAAAATAATCATATAGGTCAGCCCGAACTGGATTTTCCAACTCATATTCAATCTCTACGGCATTTGTTTTGTTGTCCGCCATTAGTATTTGTTTAAACACTCCTGTCGGATGTATTTCACCAAGAAAGTAATACTCTTTATTCGCGTCCCTATCCTCTTTATTTTTCCTCAGAAATAAGAAGCAACGCATTCCGTTAGAATAAGCGTCTTTTAACATACAAATTTCAGGTGAGTTTAGATTTCTTTTACTCTTCGAAATAGCAACTATTTTCCTGTCTGAGATAAATCTATCTTCATATTGTGTGGTTACACTAATCGAGGGGTCTTTCTCGTAATTTATAAAAACAGGAAACGTATTTGTTTTCTCGTCGAAGAAATAACCGCCAACGTTTTGATAATTGGGCTCTTTTGCCCACTTGCAAAGATAACAAACTTCTGAACTTGTGTATTTCTCATAAAGAACAAAGTCTGTATCTTTGTATCTTTTAGAATATTGCCTTTTATTCCTTGCTAAACCAAAAGCAATAATGTCTTTCAAATATTGACAGAAGTAGACATCATCAAAAGATTCCCTAAATTCAGCAGAAAGCAATTTATCGTTTCCCATAATTTGAGGAGAATTCCTAAAGTAGTGACCAGATAAAGCGTTTACCGCAGAATCAAGTTCATCTTTTGTTCCCTCAAAACTATTAGAAAAATCGGAAAAAGCGAGATTGCGAATCGCTAAATTGTTGATTATTTTGAGTTCAAGCTCGCGGTTTCCCGGCGCAAATCTCTTCGAAACAAAACGAAGAAAAGAAAGCTGCACCTCATTACATTTGCTCCGACAATCCGCGTCATATCGTTGCAAAAAATCTGTATATGATTTATATTTCGAAATAATTAGAAGTGGATCAATCGCACCCTGCTCATCAAAATCTAGTAAAGTCGGAATTCGTCCGAGCTGACGTTTTAGGTCTTCATATTCTCTTCTAATTAATTGAGCATTTGAAAAAGAACTTACTTCAATTGCTCTAAATATTCGTCTCTCAGCAATCTCATCAAATGTAACGGTCGAACTACCTGGGATGCTACTGCTTCCTTCCTTAACAACTTTACGAAGATTATCTTTGTTGTATGTTCGATCTCCTGACAGGGCAACAGGTATCAAATAATTCTGCTGATAGTTGCCTATAAAATCAAGGACCAGAGTATATTCTTTATCGTCAGCTTTTCTCAATCCCCTACCTAGCTGCTGCACAAAAATAATTGCAGACTCTGTCTTTCGCAGCATAATAATCTGATTAAGAGAGGGAATATCAATGCCCTCATTAAAAATATCAACAGAAAATATATACTGGAGATTTCCTTTTTCAAGGTCCAAAATGGCTTGGTTTCTTTCCGCATTTGAAGTCTCCCCGCTAATAGCGCGAGTTTTGTAACCAAGTTTGTTAAACTCGGCAGATAGTGTCTTCGCCTCGTCATTTCTACTGCAAAAAATTAAACCCTTGCGTGACTCTTTTCTAACAGAGTATTCTTCAATTTTCTCTGTGATGTGACGAACCCTCTCTTTTGAAGTTAATTTTCTAAAGAGTGACACATCCTCGACGTTATTTTCGTCAATTTCAAGATCTGCTATTCCAAAATAGTGAAATGGAGTGAGCATGTCATTGTCAAGGGCATCCTGTAAGGTAATTCGATAAGCTATAACATGATTAAATAGTTGATAAACATCATAACCATCTGTTCTATTTGGCGTTGCTGTCATTCCTAACAGAAATTTAGGCGTAAAGTACTCAATTATCTTCTGATAGCCCGCAGCGCCGACTCTGTGTGCTTCATCAACTATAATGCAATCAAATTCATCAGGCTTAAAATCCATGAGATGGCTTTGCAAAGTGCCCACCATGGCGAACACACAAGATGAACTCTTCTCTTTGTTGGAACCTCCATACATCCCGTATGAATATCTATCTTCCAAAACGTTCTTAAAGCTATTCATGGAATCACGAAGTATCCGTGCTCTGTGTGCGACAAAAAGAACCTTCTTTGGCTTTGTTAAAAACACATCAAGAGCTGATAAATAGGTCTTGCCAGTTCCAGTCGCTGAAATCAAAAGCGCACGCGAAGCGTTTCTAGAATGCAAAACCTCAAGAGCTTCAAGTGCCTGACTCTGCATCTTGTTGGGCTTAATACTGCAGCCAAGGAAAGGATCTGAATCCTTATTTTGCTTCGATATAGCGCGCTTGTTTTCTGAAATGCCTGAAATCTCTTTCTGCGCTTTGCGCTGAGCATCAAGAGATGAACTTCTAAAGGACTTGAGTTCGAGAAAGGCTTCTTCATAAGAATCAATCCACGATGATGTGAGTTTAATCGCCTCTGGACTAGCCCAAAGTTTTTTGAATTCTTTTTTTGATTCCTCTAAAATCTTTCCACCAGGGAAAGATTTAAATAGGACGTTCCATTCCTTATTACATGTGAGCGCTGCCTGAGTTAAATTCGAACTGCCGATGATGATTGTTGAGATTTCACGCCGGTCAAAAAAATAACCTTTTGAATGCAAATCTCCATTGAAAATTCGACTTTCAATGTTTGGGTACTCGAGGAGCTTTCGTAAAGCATCAGGAGTATTAAACATCTGGTATGTAGAAGTCAAAATTCGACCAGGTATCCCCCTTTTCTTTAGTTCAGAAAAAACTTGGGCAAGCACTTGGATGCCGCTGTCAGTGATAAAAGCTACTGAAAAGTCAAAACTCACACAATCGTTAATCTCACGTTTTATTACAGAGAGAACATCATCTTTTTTATCACTGTCATTACTGACTATGTGCGGAGCATAACGTTCATCGGGCTCAAAACAAGAACCAATAAAGCTTGACTCTAAACTTTTAGAGAAATCAATAGCACTGTAAAAATGCTTATCACCATATTGATCAAAATCACTTTTAACTCGTATTTCTTCGATAATTAGTTCGTTCGACACAGTCAACCTTTCGCGGAGTTAAGCATAGTTGTGCATGACGAATGGCCACAACCCACAACATCTACATTTTCGCATGTTACAAGACTCAATCTCAACTGTCTCTGTATTGTCGTTGTTATAATTTAGCAAAAGAGTGTTACTGAAAGGAGTCTTCATGGGCGATGTGAAAATCATAGAACTAAAAGCATCGATTTTTGAGAACAACGACAAACGCGCGCAACTTTTGCGTGAAGAGTTGAAAGGAAAAGGGACATATCTTCTAAACGTTATGTCATCGCCTGGCTCGGGCAAAACGACAACGCTCGTAAACACGATAAATCGCATTAAGGACAAGCTGAAAATTGCCGTTATGCAGGCAGACATTGATTCTGACAAAGACGCACGAACCGTTGCGAGCGAAACTGGTGTGGAGTCGATTCAATTGCACACCGGCGGCATGTGTCACCTCGATGCCGACATGACGCGACAAGGAATCGAGAGTCTCGACGGCGATTTCGACCTAGTGATTCTTGAAAACGTGGGCAATCTGGTTTGCCCAGCTGAATTCGATACAGGTGCCGTGAAATCAATCACGATTCTTTCTGTGCCAGAAGGCGACGACAAACCTCTGAAATATCCTCTCATGTATCAAGTCTCGTCGCTTGCTCTCATCAACAAAATCGACGTTCTGCCCTACTTCGACTTTGACGTGGACAAAGCTAAGGAATACATTGCAAGGCGCAATCCCGATGCGAAAGTTTTACCTGTAAGCGGGCGCACAGGCGAAGGCATCGAGGAATTCGCACAGTGGCTTCTCGACGAAGTCGCTGCGTGGAAAGCGTAAAAACATTTAAACATGTTGCTTCGTTTTGGTTTTTAAAGCCGCGAGAAGAAATTTGAGCTACTCCTGTTCCACACTCCGCTAAGCGAGACAAAGGAAAAAGCATAGAGTGGCGGGGCATTAACTCCGCCACTGTGACACGCTGGAGAATAAATCTTCCTAGAGAGTTCATTGCTCCAGCATTCTTATGTTTTCCGGCATCAACGTTAGATAACCACGATTACTCAAGAATCCACAAAATGTAGCTTTTAGAAGACAGTAATCTACGAAGAGCAGAATTGCTGAACCACTTGATTCGGCGAAATTCAGATTTTTAGATTTGCTCGTTAGGAAATCTTTGAAACGAAGTCGGCAACCAGTTCAGGATTTTTATTTGAACCTTCTGACTTTCGATCAAAAAGGGAAACTTGATGCTCTAAATTTGGGAGAATTTTTGAGAGTTTTTTAATGCAACGCTCATTGCGACCGCTGCCGCTCAGAGTAAACACAGCAGTGATTTTGTCGAGACAATTGCAGTTTTTCAAAAATGTGTTTACAGGAGAGGCGACAACCCCTGCCCAAACCGGCGACCCCAAAATCAGCTCATCATAGGAATCCAAGGCAGGCAAATCTTTAATTGCAGGCTTTGCGCCAGACATCGCTTGAAAGGCGCCCTTCTTTAGCATTACATTTCTGTCTTCAGGCAGCTTCTCAACAGTTTCAATTTGAATCAAGTCTGCACCAGTCTCTTTAGCTATCTTTTCTGCGGCTTCCAACGTGTTGCCTTCATATGAAAAATAAATTACTGCTTTCTTCATGAGTCAATCTCCTAGCTTTTCTCAAGCGCAAACACGTTCAAGAGCGATTGTTCACGAGCTTGTTGTTCCCACATAAACGTTGCCACACTTGCATCGGGCCCCCTTAATTCACATAAATTATGCATCATTGATAGACGAATGTTTGATGATGTGAAAATTGAGAAACCCTTTAAGCACAAATAGACAAACTCATGCAAAAACAGGACTCCACCTTTAATTAGTAATAAACTCGGCAAAACAATGAATGGATTGAACTCAACTGCCAAAGTAGCAACGTTTAAAGACCATCGTTGCAATAAATGCTCTAATTAAAAATGAGCATTCACAACGTTGGATAAATGAGCCTCTCTTGAATGATTTGAATTAGGACTCGATTAGCTTGCCATCCACGGTAACGGTGACCACGTGCCAGGGAATAAATTTACCGCTTCTTTGCAAAGCTTTTTTTGTTGCAATCTCAAGCCCAGCGCAACATGGGACTTCCATGCGAACAATCGTCACGCTTTTGATGTCGTTATTACCGATGATTTCAGTTAGCTTTTCAGAATAGTCAACCGCATCGAGCTTTGGACATCCGACTAGCGTAATGTGACCTTTGATGAAACGCTCGTGGAAAGATGCATGTGCATAGGCTGTACAGTCAGCAGCAATGAGCAACTTTGCATCATCGAAATATGGCGCATTAACTGGCACCAGCTTGATTTGGATTGGCCATTGCGACAGCTGGCTCGCGGCCTCAGCATGACGGGCCGGCTCGGGCACACTAGAAGCGTGCTTAATTTTTCGCGACTGACTCCCCGGACAACCACACGGCAAAGTCATCCCTTCTTTCTGCATTTTTGCCTCCATGTTCGCAATCACGGCTTTTTCGTCATACGGTGCCGCTTCGCGCTCTACAAAAGTGATTGCGCCAGTTGGACACGCAGGCAAACAATCTCCGAGTCCGTCACAATAATCGTCGCGAATCAGCTTCGCTTTCCCGTCAATCATCGCAATTGCACCCTCATGGCAAACCTCCGCACATGCGCCGCAACCGTTGCATTTTTCCTCGTCAATTTCAATAATTCGTCTCTTCATGAAAACACCTCCGAAGTTTTGAACTCATTTTATTGATATAAAATCAACTTGTCGGTTGAATATTCAACAAAGGACCAAGATTTTGAAAAACTATTATGCGGTCATCAAATCGTCTTCCCTCTTTTCAGGAATTTCGGAAAATGAATTGACAGTCGTGCTGCCATGCCTGGGAACAAGCATCAAAAAATATGAAAAAGGAGACTTTATGCTCAGAGCGGGAGACTCCACCGACTCAATTGGTCTTGTGCTAATGGGTTCAACTTTAGTAATCCAGGAAGACATTTGGGGAAACAGAAACATTTTGCACAAGGTAAACCCTGGCCAGACTTTTGCCGCAGCGTTTGCGTGCGCGCCTGGATCGGTGTTAAACGTTAGCGTTATTGCTGAAAATCCAGCAACAGTGATGTTTTTGAGCGTTAAAAAAATTCTAACAACATGCCCTTCAGGTTGCGCACACCACAATCGAATAATCAGGAATCTGCTGGCGGAAATTGCAGAAAAGAGCCTGCAACTAAACGAAAAACTCACGCACATTGGTCAGCGAACAACGCGCGCAAAACTCATGGCCTATCTATCAGACGAAATGAAGCGAAAGAACAAGTGCGAGTTTGACATCCCTTTTTCGCGGCAACAGCTGGCAGACTATCTTGGAGTCGAAAGAAGCGGTCTCTCGCTAGAACTTGGAAAAATGAAGAATGAGGGTATGTTAGATTACCACAAAAACCACTTTAAATTAAAGCCCTGGCAAGAACTAGATTGAAGTGGTTAAAAAGTAAGCCAACAAAGCAGAGCCTATCAATAATTTTTTATGTTCGAATTTCAGAAAACCATGGTGGCGCTAAACAAATACATTTATGCAGCATCAAACAAATCTTTGAACTCACAATCCATTTTGCACAGAAAGAAAATGCCCGTTAGAACCCTCAAATCAAGAGTCACATTGCGCTGAGGAAGGGCAAGGCGTGCTGTTTGTGCCTGTTAAAACCCTCAAATCAAGAGCCACATTGCGACCTGCCAGAAAAAACATCACTTGGGCAGATGACCTCAAGTGCCAAAAGATCTCTTGTCCCTGGCCAAGAATACTTAAGACAAATAAATCTCAGGTTTCAAAATTCCAATGTATGGGAGATTGCGATATTTTTGAGCATAGTCAAGTCCGTAGCCAACAATAAATTCATTTGGACAATGAAAAGCGAGGTAGTCAATATCAAATGGGATTTGGTTTTCGACATCTTTGCGAAGAAGAACAGCAGTTGAAATCGACTTTGGATTCTTGCTTTGCAGGAAATTGGTTAGGAACTGCATTGAATTTCCAGTGTCATAAATGTCTTCGATGACTAGCACATGCTTTCCAGTGATTGAAGACGAAACATCCTTTTTGATTTTCACGGAGCCTGACGATTTATGACCATCACCATAGCTAGAAAGCTGCATGAAGTCGGCTTCCATTGGAAGGTCGATGCAGCGGCAAAGGTCAGTAGAAAAAGTAATCGCACCACGAAGGACAGTGATTGCTACAATGCCGTCTTTGACTTTGTCTTTAAAGTCGTCGGTGATTTGAAAACCGAGCTCTTCGACGCGAGCCGCAATCTTTTTTTCAGTGTAAACAACTTCCGTCAGGTCATCCCTCATGCTGTACATAATCTTCCCTCCATCGCCAATTTCCAAAATCCGCGCAACTCACAAAAACAATACTCAAATTTTATTCCAAAACACAGGGGACAGCCTACCAACCCCTTTTGTGAAAGGAGATATTTTTTTCCTTCAATTGATTTCGCTCGAGCATAGAACAAAGAAATGTTAGTCTTTTCAACGGCGGAAGCAACAACCGATTTAATTAGGCTGCTCCGCAGAGTGAGCGCAGTGGGATGTAAAAAAATACGTGAGGAAAAATTGCGTGAGTTTTGCGCGGCGAAAGCGTTGACGAAAACCTGTAAAACGCGCCTGGGCGTGTTTTATCCGAACGCACGGATTCCGCGAAATGGCATTTCACTGCATTGTTATTACGCGGAATCCTAGAGTGTGTTTTCGGAGTCGATTTCGACGCGCAGCGAACTCTCATTTCAAGGATTCTGGAGCGTCCCTCCTGCGCACACTCTGCGGAGCAATAACAAAAAGGCGAGCATTCCGCCCGCCTTTAAGTAAACAAATTTACACGTTGTAATTAAGCTATGAGCGAAATTATGCGAAGAACAAAAATGATTGATGCCACCCAGAGCACCCAATGCACCTTGTTCGCTTTTCCTTGGAAAATGCGAATAATAACGAATGCGAGCATTCCAAACATAATGCCATTTGCAATTGAGTAGGTGAAAGGCATCATGATGAGAGCGAGATAGCCACCCATGGCTCCAGCGATGTCTTCCGAGAAATCCATGTTTCTGACGTTGCTCACCATGAGAAGACCAACAAAAACTAGAGCAGGAGTCGTTGCAAACGATGGAATTGCCAGGAAAATCGGGCTGAGAACAAGAGCAACGATGAACAAAATTGCGGTTGTGAATGCTGTGAGACCTGTGCGTCCGCCTGCTGCAACGCCTGCAGAAGATTCAACATAGGAAGTAACTGTTGAAGTGCCAAGACATGCACCTGCTACTGTGCCAATAGCATCAGCCATTAAAGCCTGCTTAGCTTTTGGAAGATTGCCGTCTTCGTCAAGAAGGTCTGCCTTGCCAGCGACTGCAATCAGAGTTCCAGCTGTGTCGAACAAGTCAACAAACAAGAATGCAAACACAATGACGATAAATTCAATAATGTGCCCAGCTACATAATCAAAATTAAAAGCACAGAACGCCGGTGCAGCAATAGAGATTCCCTTCGAAAAATCAGGGAATAATGAATAAACGCCAGCCTCTGGATCAACTACATACCAACCAGCAGTTTGAGCGACCATTCCAAGCCCCCAAGTGACAAGGATTGCCCATAGAATATAGCCTGGAACTTTGTAGTGATACATAAGAGCACAAACAATCAAACCGACAAGAGCAAGAACAACCTCAGGCGAAGCGAAGTTGCCAAGCGCAACAATAGTGCTTTCGTCAGGAACAACAATGCCAGCTCCCTTCAAGCCGACAATTGCAATGAACAGACCAATGCCCGCCGAAATGCCATATTTCAGGTTGGCTGGAACGTCGTTAATGAGCGCCTCGCGGAATTTGCACAGCGTGAGCATAATGAAAATGATGCCTTCGCAAAGAACAGCTGTAAGAGCAATTTGCCAAGGATCTTGAATTCCAGCCTGCGCCATCGGAACGCAAACTGAATAAACGAAGTAGGCGTTTAGGCCCATTCCAGATGCTAGAGCAACAGGATAATTGGCATAAAAAGCCATAATTAAAGTTGCAAAAGCAGCCGAAACAGCGGTGGCGGTGAACACGCCTGCGGCATCCATTCCACTGCTACTCAAAATTGATGGGTTGACGGCTAAAATGTAGGCCATCGACAAAAATGTGACACAACCTGCAAGGACTTCTGTCTTTACATTTGTGCCGTGTTTTTGTAGCTCAAAAAACTTTGCTACCCTTTCCACTTCCAAACCCTTTCTAAAGAAATTTATAGGACTTGTTCATTATATGTTTGATGAAATACTTGAATACGAGATTTAATGCAGATGAAAGAAGAATTTTGCCAGCTTGAAACACGCAAGACGCTCAACCAATCAAACTAAAGAAGTTAGAATCCACTAACTCAGTTAGAAGAAAAGCTATCAGACTCAAACCCAAATTAAAAACTTGAGAAAACGATTATTTTTCTGGGATTTGCGTTTTTACAACGTTGTTACCATGCGCTTGGAGCAACTTGACGAGATCTTCAGCTTTCAAGAAAACGGTGGCGGTGTTGTCGTTTGGATGACATCCAATTAGACCTTCATCTGCGAAAAAATCTTCATCAATAAAGAATGTGACGTCTTTATCAACGTTATTCATGATTCCAAAAGGTGACACCGCCCCGGCATAAATGTCGAGTTTGTCTTTTAGTTCTTCTTCCTGACAGAATTTCAGCGGACGTGTCTCGTGAAGCTTGCGGAAAGCCTTGATGTCAAGATGTTTGTTTCCGCGAACAGAGATTAGATAGTAGTTGTTTTTCTTGTCATCGCGAATGAAGAGATTCTTAGCATCTGCTTCTTTGTGCGGAAGTTCGACATCGCATAGCTCGTCCATGGTCCAAACAGCACCATGCTCAATTGCTTCATAATCAACATTATTGTCGTTCAAGAAATCGTAAACATCCTGCTTATGCATAAATTCTGCTCCTTCAAACTGAGAAACCATCAGACAAGAATATTTTAAACAACAAGTTCAACATGCCAACAAAGAACCCTAACGAAGAGAAACTTCACGCAGCTCTAAAACCCATCGCAATGAGACCACGTCCCAACAACTTTTATAGTCCCACAAAGGAGATTCCGTCTGTCTGATATGACTTCTGAATAATGTGACACACAAAAACGATGCTGAAAACTAAAGTGCTTCTTTCATGCCTCTCACATAGTCCCCAATTCTTGCAGGTGCTTCTTTGCCATGTTCGGCAAGAATCTTGATAATTGCCGAACCAACAATTGCCCCATCAGAAATTTTTGCCATGTCATGAGCATGTTGAGGAGTCGAAATTCCAAAACCGATTGCACATGGAATTTGTGAATTCGCACGAACTACCTTAATGATTGATGGCAAATCGGTCTTTATTTCGGAGCGCATTCCAGTGACACCCAAACTTGAAACGACATAGAGAAAACCTTCAGCCTCTTTCGCTATCATTGCGATTCTGTCTTCTGACGTTGGAGCTACCATCGAGATTAATGCGACATCATTGGCTTTGCAAATGCCAGCAAACTCTTCCTTTTCCTCAAAAGGGACATCGGGCAAAATAATGCCATCAACCCCAATCTCTGAACAAGTTGAAATGAATTTTTCAGCTCCATAGGAAAAAACTACGTTTGCATATGTCATAAAAACAAACGGCACAGAAACATCTTTTCGCAAGTCACGAACGAGATCAAAAACTTTGTCAGTAGTGACGCCTCCCCTCAACGCACGAAAGTTGGCGCCTTGGATTACTGGACCTTCTGCAGTTGGGTCAGAAAAAGGAATTCCAAGTTCAATTAAATCGGCACCGTTAGTCGCCATCTCACGAACGGCCGCAGCGGTAGTTTGCAAATCAGGGTCACCGCAAGTAATAAAAGGAATGAAAGCCTTACCGTTCTCGAATGCAGTCTTGATTCTATTCATCGATATCCTCCCCTTTGTAGCGTGCGATAGACGCACAGTCTTTGTCTCCTCGTCCCGAAATTGTAATAACAACAATTTTGTCTTTATCCATGTCAGGAGCAATTTTCATCGCGTGTGCGACAGCATGCGCCGACTCAATCGCTGGAATAATTCCCTCCATTTTTGAGAGATATTCAAATGCATTCACTGCCTCATCATTAGTAACAGCAACATATTGCGCACGTCCGATGTCGTTTAGCCAAGCATGCTCAGGACCAACGCCAGGATAATCAAGTCCAGCAGAAATTGAATAAACAGGAGCAATTTGACCATATTTATCCTGACAGAAATAGGACTTCATGCCATGAAAAATCCCAAGGCTGCCAGTGGAGATCGTAGCTGCAGTCTCAAAAGTGTCAATGCCGCGACCAGCCGCCTCGCAACCAATCAGCGCCACTTCCTCATCTTCAATGAAGTTATAAAAACTGCCAATCGCATTCGAGCCGCCTCCAACACAGGCAATCACTGCATCAGGCAGGCGCCCTTCTTTTTCGAGCATTTGTTCCTTTACTTCTTTTGAGATAACCGCTTGAAAATCGCGAACAATTGTTGGAAAAGGGTGAGGTCCCATGACTGAACCGAGGCAATAATGAGTGTCACTAATTCGGTTTGTCCATTCGCGCATTGCTTCAGACACTGCGTCTTTTAAAGTTGCAGTGCCTGACTTAACTGACACAACGTCGGCCCCAAGCAAGCGCATCTTGTAGACATTCAATTTTTGACGGACGATGTCCTCTTCACCCATAAACACGACGCATTCCATGCCCATTAGGGCAGCAGCAGTTGCAGTAGCAACGCCATGTTGTCCTGCACCGGTCTCGGCAATCAGGCGAGTTTTACCCATTTTTTTCGCTAAAAGTGCCTGCCCCAAAACATTGTTAATCTTGTGTGCACCCGTGTGATTGAGATCCTCTCGCTTCAAATAGATTTTTGCGCCACCCAAGTCCTCAGTCATTTTCTTCGCGTAATAAAGCCTCGATGGACGCCCTCCATATTCCTCCAAAAGCTCCTGAAGCTCTCGATTAAAATCTGGGTCATTCTTGTAGAAGTTGTAGGCTTCCTCAAGTTCAATGACAGCATTCATCAAAGTTTCGGGTATGTATTGTCCGCCATGAATACCAAAACGCCCGTTTTCGTTAGTCATTATTTCTCGTCCTTTCTCACCGCGGCTGCAAAAGCCTTCATTTTTTGAATATCTTTAGTCCCTTCAGTTTCAATGCCTGAGCTCACATCTACCGCATAGGGATGAAGCTCAGAAATTGCCTTCGCAACATTTTGTGCATCAAGCCCGCCTGCAAGGAAATAGGGTCTAAATGGATTCCTAAAGTCACACCCATTATTCGCAAGTTTTTGCAATTTGCATCTAGATGTTTTGCTTTCAAGGGGGTCTTCGAAATTAGAGGGTCGCATAGTTTCTTTTAGACGCACCCAATCAAACTTTTTTCCAGTGCCACCTGGCCCGTTATCAAATAAAAGATAGTCACAAGGAAATTCAATTGTTTCTTTTATATCTTGCGCAGAGTTAGCCCGGCATGCCTTAATTATGGGAACCTGACCTAAATGATTATTCCTGCTTTGATTTAATAGACTGCCCGAGCTCAAACCATCGAGTTCATTTTTTAACTCTTCTACAAAACATTCATTTTCTGAACCATGTAGCTGAATTACATCAATCACGTTATTTCTCACAAGTTGCGCAACATCAGCCACAGGAGCATCAACAAAAACTCCAACCGCCTTAATCGATGGGTTAAGCAAACACTTTAATTTTTCCGCTGAAGACTGGGAAACGCACCGTTTACTCTTTGGCGCAAAAACAAAACCGACAAAGTCTGGTTTGATTTCATTTGCGGCTTTAATGTCTGCTTCACACATCATCCCGCAGAATTTAATCTTCGTCACTAGAACCCCACCTCACTTTCATCCATAGAAGTCAAGTTTTGAGTGGAAGAGTCATCGTAGTAACTTGGAGACACTGCATTCAAATTTGAATTACTAAAACACGGAATTTCTTTTCCACGAAGTTCTAAAAGCTTAGCGGATTTATCCTCGGCAGTCATTAGTGTTTCGCCAACAAGGACTGCATCGGCTCCCACATTTCTCATCGCAGCAACATCTTCTGCGGTTTTTATGCCACTTTCTGCGACAAACAACACATCAGTCGGAACAAGTTCTCGAAGACGCTTGCTGTTCTCTGTGTCAACAGTGAAGTCTTTTAAATTGCGGTTGTTGACCCCAATAATTCTTGCACCCGCTTCCAACGCGACGCGAACTTCTTCGTCGTCATGTGCTTCCACCAAAGCAGACATGCCAAGCGCATCGCACAGTTCAATGTAGTCGGCAATTTGCTGTTTGCTCAAAATTGAACATATCAAAAGAACAGCAGAAGCCCCCAAAAGCTTTGCCTCATAAATCATGTAGTCATCAACTGTGAAGTCTTTACGAAGGCACGGAATGTTCACAGCAGAAGCGACTTCTGCAAGATAATCATCGCTTCCTAAAAACCATTTCGGCTCAGTCAAAACTGAAATTGCGTTAGCGCCAGCTCGCTCATATTCCTTTGCAATTTGCAAATAGGGAAAATCAGATGCAATTAAACCCTTTGAGGGGGACGCCTTTTTGCACTCACAAATAAAAGCAATGTCTCCTGATTTGAGTGCTGTCTCAAAATCAAAATTTCCTCTTGGCAACTCCAACGCTCGCGCCTTGATATCTTCAGCTGAAATTGTCATTTGAGCAAAAGATACACGCTGTTTTGCAAATGTTGCTATTTCATCAAGAATGGTCATCTTTATTACCTAAAATTACCTGTTGCTCACTTGAATTAGCTTGCCTAAAGTCACCGCCGCTTTCCCGCTGTCAATCAAATCGGCAGCAAGAGCAATTCCTTCTTTCATTGAATTGGCTTTGCCTGCAATGTAGAGAGACGCGCCTGCGTTCATCAAAACTGCGTCTCTTTTTGGCCCTTTATCTCCGGCCAAAATCGCCCTTGTAATTGAAGCGTTCTCTTCAGGTTCTCCGCCCACAAGTTCACTTTTTTCACACGTGCTGAAGCCAAACTCCTCTGGCGTGATGGTGTATGACTTAAACCATCCATCTTTAAATTCGCAAATTTTAGTTGGAGAACTAAGCGATATTTCATCAAGCTTGTCTTTTCCAAACACAACCATGCCTCGTTTTACACCAAGGCTAATCAAGACCTGCGCTAGAGGTTCAACAAGATATTCGTCGTAAACACCAAGCAATTGCATCGTTGGGCTGGCAGGGTTCGTGAGTGGCCCCAAAATGTTAAAAACAGTTCTAAACCCCAGTTCTTTGCGAATTGGACCGACATACTTCATCGATGCGTGATATTTTTGAGCAAAAAAGAAACACATGCCAACTTCATTTAAAAGTTCAATGCATTTTTCAGGAGATTGGTCGATGTTAACGCCAAGAGCTTCAAGACAATCAGAAGTTCCGCATTTTGATGATGCTGCGCGATTTCCATGCTTAGCAACTTTCATGCCTCCAGCCGCGCAGACTAACGCCGAAGTAGTTGAAATGTTGAAGCTTTGAGCGTTGTCTCCACCAGTTCCAACAATTTCAAAAATGTCCATGCCAGTGTCAACTTGAGTTGCGTGATCACGCATAGCAGCCGCACAACCTGCAATCTCATCTGTTGTTTCGGCGCGCGCACTTTTTGTGGAAAGGGCTGAAAGAAATGCTGCATTTTGCACCTGGCTCGTGTCGCCACTCATGATTTCATTCATGACCGCATAGGCCTCGTCATAGCTCAAGTCTTTCTTGTTAACTATCTTGATAATTGCTTCTTTTATCATTCCTAAATCTCCCTAATAAAATTCTTTAAAATTTCAAAACCACAAGGTGTGAGAATTGATTCTGGGTGAAACTGGACTCCAAAGATTGGGAATTCTTTGTGTTGCACTGCCATGATTTCTCCATCCTCTGCAAAAGCAACTGGCATTAAATCGCAAGGAAGAGTTTTTGCATCCACAGCAAGGGAGTGATATCTTCCAACTTTTTCTTCATCTGAAATTCCTTTGAACAAAGGGCACGAAAGATCAAATTTAACAGTTGACTGTTTACCATGCATCAACTCTTTTGCGTGGATTACGTTTGCACCATAGGCAGAACAAATTGCTTGATGCCCCAAACATACACCCAAAAGTGGGATTTCCCTGCCAAGGGGAACAACATCAATAGTGATGCCTGCATCTTCAGGACGACCTGGACCAGGCGAAAGTATTATCCGTTTTGGGTTCAATGACTTTATCTCTTCGACGGTCAATTCATCGTTTTTAACAACTCGAATGTCAGGGTCAATCATGCCAACCATCTGATAAAGGTTGTAGGAAAAGCTGTCGTAATTATCGATTAGCAGCGTCATCTAAAGTTCCTCCTCTGCAGCTTTTAAAGCGTTAACTACGGCTTGAGCTTTGTTTATGCATTCCTGATATTCTTTTTCTGGCACTGAATCGGCGACAATGCCTGCGCCACTTCTCACGAAAACCTGCCCATTTTTCTTGTAGGCGATGCGAATCGCTATGCAAGTGTCCATGTTCCCTGTGAAATCGATGTAACCAATCGCGCCCCCGTAAACACCACGCTTGTTGTTCTCGAGCTCGTTGATTAGTTGGCATGCACGAGTTTTTGGGGCGCCCGAAAGTGTTCCAGCTGGTAATACTGCCTCAATTGCATCGAGTGCGTCACAGTCATCGCAAATCTCTCCTCTAACAGTTGAGCCAATGTGCATTACGTGAGAATATTTCTCAACAGTGTGGAAGATTTCAACCTCCACAGTTCCAAACTTGCTCACTTTTCCAAGGTCGTTTCTTCCAAGGTCGACGAGCATGTTGTGTTCAGCAAGTTCTTTTTTATCAAGAAGGAGTTCCATCTCAAGAAGATCGTCTTCAATGCGAGTTTTCCCGCGTGGACGAGTGCCTGCTAATGGGAATGTGTGCAAAACTCCGTCCTCAAGTTTGACTAGTGTTTCAGGGGAGGCACCTGCAATTTCAACATCAGTCCCTGAAAAATAAAACATGTAGGGCGAAGGGTTGATTGTGCGAAGCATGCGATAGGTGCCAAGGAGGCTTCCCTCAAATGGTGCCGACAAACGATTTGACAAGACTATTTGGAAGATGTCACCCTCGAAAATGTGATGGCGCGCCGTTTCAACCATGTCGCAATATTGTTGCTTATTGAAAAGCGGTGTGACATCACCTGTGAGACAACCTGGCACATCATCTGTTTTTTTGCCAGACCTCAACAGATCAGCCATGCGTTTGAGTTCAAGAACCGCTTTGTTATATTCAACTTCGACGTTGTCAAGATGCACGTTTGCAATGAGAATTATTTTTTGACGAACGTTGTCAAAAGCTATAACGCGATCAAAGAGCATTAAATCAACGTCTTTGAAATTCTCGGTGTCATCAGCAGAAGTCTTAGCTTTAGGCTCACTGTAACCCAGATAATCATAGGAAAAATAGCCCACCAATCCGCCGGTAAAAGTGGGTAGCCCTTCAATTTTTGGACTTTTGTAGCGAGAGAGTATCTCGCGAAGTACAGTTGATGGGTTATCTGTTTTAATGCTAATATCACCTGCTCTCATTTCGCCATTAACGCAAGTGATTTCCATCTTAGGGTCAAACCCTAAAAATGTGTAACGACCCCATGTTTCATTTGCAAGAGCCGACTCAAGCATGTAGCAGTGAGTGGAAACTCCTTTTAAAATTTGCATCGCTTCTATTGGCGTGCAAATATCAGACAGAATCTCACAGCTAATGGGAGCAATAGAAAAGTTGTCTGTGTCTGCAATGCTCTTAACTTCAGCAAGTGACGGTGAAAATTTCATCAAAACCTCCCACAAATAAAAAACGCCCTCAACATGGGTCTATATAACCCAAGCCAAGGACGAATAAATTTATCCGCGGTGCCACCTTGCTTTGCAGGAAAATTTAATTCCTGCACACTCACGAGTTGCCATCACAACCCTGACATCTAACGCGTGTCTCACGTCACAGAATACTCTGCGGGGCGCCCCACATTTGACTGTGCCCTCCGTGGTCCATTTGACGAACCGTTTCGCGCCTGATTCTCAGCATCGCAGGCTCTCTGTAGCGTCGTATCTCGCCGTTATCTCCACTTCAACGGTTTCGACTATTGTCGTGCTACTAATAAAACACAACTTCTGTCTTTTTGTCAATACATTTTTAGAATTTAAAGAATTAGAAACATCTCAAGATTAACATAAATGCCAATCCACAATAGAGATGCGAGTGCAAAGTTGGAGGAGCAGATTCTTGCGCAAAGACGAGGTGCTAAATGTTGATAGATTTAAGGGTAATCCTGAGCGAGCAGATTTACGCGAAACACTGAGGAGCCATACTTCGGGCACTTCCCAATGTGTTGCAGCGCAAAGATGCCGCCCAGGATTAGCCGCAGCTTAGGCGAGATTACCGGAAGCTTTAACCTTAACCCGGTTAGTATTCCCTGGATAATATGAAAGCGGCACGTCTTCAACCTCGATAATTTCTACGGTGTCACGCACTGCACCGGCCTCAACGGCGAATTCAATTGCTTCGCTTTTCGCTTTTTCGAGCGACTCTTCGCGCGGCAACTCCTCATAATTCATGAGTTTTTCAAATGTTCCGCTCACCTTAGAAATAGCAGATCCAATGGCGTTAGCGCAACCAAAATGCGCAGGCTTTACAACTTTCGAAGCGCCAGCGATCTTGTCAGGAAGAATAATAGATCCGCCGCCAACAAGAACAAGTTCAACATCGACGTTCGAGACTTTCATAGCATCGACACTATCTTCAATCAGGTTTCTAATCTCAGACATAGCTTTTTTGGCAACTTCAAGAGGAATCGAATTAGCGAGGCTTGCGTCACCAAGTTCTACCATGCCGAGACGAACAGCAACGTCGGTTGCAGTGATCACATCACCACCAAAGACGAGTGCCTTATTTGTGATGTCATATCCAACACTGTCGGGGCCAACTGTCACTTCACCGTCGGGCGTAACTCTCACAATTGAGCCACCGCCTAGGCCAATCGAAATTACGTCAGGCATTCTAAAATTAGTTCGCACACCACCAATTGTTACAGCAACACTTGATTCTCTTGGGAAGCCATTTTGAATAACGCCAAGGTCGGTTGTGGTTCCACCGACATCGACAACAACAGCATCGCTCAAGTTTGAAAGATAGCTTGCACCTCGGATTGAATTTGTTGGCCCGCAAGCAACTGTGAGAATAGGATATTTTCGAGCATGATCCATTGTCATTAGCGTGCCATCGTTTTGGCTTAAATAGACATCTGCATTAACAATGCCTTCATCCTGCAAACTTTTAGCAAAGCCGTCGGTGAAGCGCTCGGCAACCTGCCAAAGAGCAGCGTTTAGAATTGTTGCATTCTCACGCTCAATGAGCCCCATAGAACCAATTTCACTAGAAACAGAAACATGGACATCTTCGCCCATCACCTCTCTGCAAAGTTTTGCGGCTTCAAGTTCATAATCGTTTCTGACTGTCGAAAAAACGCTTGATATCGCTATTGACTTGACTCCTTTGTTCTTCATGTCAATAAAGAATTGTCTTGCTCCTTCTGCATCAAAAGGCGCAAGTTCTTTTCCGTCATATTCAGAACCTCCGCCAATTATTTTGTTGCCAACAGCAATTGACTGGATGTCTTCAGCCCAATCAACCATTGGCCTGATTCCAGTTGTAGCAGGAGCACCGATTCTCAAGATTCCAATTGGCGCTAAATTTTTTCTCTCGACGATTGCATTTGTGCATTGTGTTGTTCCAAGCATTGCTTGTCTGATTTCAGAAGGATTAACTCCAGAAACGCTCAACACCTCACGCATTGCGCCGACGATTCCCTCATAAACATCAGACGAAGTTGGATATTTAATGTCAGACACTACGTTTCTATTTTCGTCTACTAAAACTGCGTCGGTGTTTGTGCCGCCAACATCGATTCCAAGTTTATACATGTCTATTCGCCCCCCTTGCAGCGCTCTTCAATCGGAATGTAGTCGGTGTCAACACCAAAATAGCGAGGACCGACTAGCTCAAGGCCCTCTTTTGTTCGCCAGAGATGGAAGCACTCAAGTCCAACGACCATAACTCGCTTGCCATATTTCAACGCATCGGTTGTGATTGGAATAAAAGTCTCAACGTCAACAAGTGAAATCAAATCTGGCGTTGTAGCAAGAATTTTCCCGTCAGCAGTCGCTGTTAAATTCTCATTTTGGAATTCTACAAATGCCTCATGTCCTTTGAATTCCCCAATGCCTTCAAGAACAACTTTCCCAAAGTTAAATCCAGATCGAGTTTCTCTCAAAACGTCTGCAATTTTTCCTTTAAAAAGCTTGTGTCCTTGCGACAAATCCAGAAAATGTTCCTCAGGTGTTTTGTCTTTGCTATCCTTGATTGTTCGAATCGCACGCCCAAGTTTCTCACTTCGAGTGACAATTCCGCGAACACCAAAGTCCTTCATTTGCTTGCCAGTCATCGGATATAAAGACACTGAAACCGAACCACCACAGCTCATTGTTACAGCACGCGCAAGCTCCTCTGTCCATTTATTAGTGATTGTTTCAAAAATGCAACTGTTGCCTTTTTCGTCAACAAGTGCCATTGGTGTTGCCTTAATTCCGCCAATTGTAAACGTGACCATTTGCAATTCGGGAAAAGCGCGACCCATTCCATCAACGTCAACCATTGGAAGGTTTAGCCTCGCTGAGGCCGCAATCGGAAGCATTGAATTCACTCCACCTGCTTCCATTGGCATGAATGCAAAAATTTCTTCGCCAAAAAATTTCGAAACCATGTCAAAAAGCTTTTTGTATTCGGTTCCGCCAATCGCCTTTTCAGCCAACACGGTTGGTGCACCCATCATTGCAATAGGAATTATCAATGCTTCGTCAGGAACTTCATCTGGGTCAAGCAATGTGACAGGACCCATTTCCTGCACAGCGCCCATCGCAACAAGTTTCCCGACATAGGGGTCACCCCCACCGCCAGCGCCAAGCAGTGCTGCGCCAGTTGCAATGTCTTCAATTTCCGGAATTTCAATCTTCCGCATTGTACTTTTCCTTCTTTCTCTAAACTACCTGATAAATTTAAAACAGACAAAACAGAGTCTGTAATACGACGTTTTAAGCCTCCACATTAACCTTCTTCGCTTTTCTTTCAGGAAGAGCATTTCTAAAAATTGCATATACAGCAAAGGAAACAACGATGCCATTGATTGGCCCAACAAAGAACGGTGTGTTCAAAAAAGGCATCAGTTCAATCAGAGTAGGGAAATTAGCAAAAGTTCCGCCAGTTACACAAGCAATAAAAGCGCCAAACAAATAGGAGAAAACTCCAACAATAGAGAAGCCTTCGCGGAAAGAATAGTTATCAACTCTGCCCTTTCCAATCACCCAATAGGAAGCGATTAGCACACCAGCTAATGGCGGAATTAACGCAGACATCAAAGACAGAAAGCCAGTGAACGCACTAAGCAAACCCAATGCCGCAAGCAACGTTCCCAAAGCACCAGCAACACCGGTGGTGATTTTAAACTTGCTTTCATCAAATCCAAGAAAATTGCTTAGAGCAAGACCACCAGAATAGGCATTAGTAACATTAGTGGTCCATGTAGCCAAAATTAACACTAAAAGACCCGCAAGAGGAACTCCCAAAGAAGTCAATATAATGCTGATGTCATACTCCCCAGTCACAATGCTCATCGAAGATCCAACCAACAACATCAAGAAACCAGCAGGAAGCACACCAACCAGAGAAGACTTTACGACATCAGCTCGGCTTTTTGCAAATCGACAATAATCTGCAGAGATTACTCCGCCCAATGCAAAAGAAGCCACAACCATAGATATTCCAAACACTAAACCTGCAGAAGCTTGAGGTGCATAATCAGCAAGAATAGCCGCGCCATTGTACGTTGAAAATCCAGCATATAGACCCCACAAGCAAACAACAACAAGCAAAGGCACAGCGAGGTAGTTTAGCCACTTGAGACCTTTAAATCCAACACAAGCTGTTAAAAGCATCACGATGCCCCAAAAAATCGAACATCCAGCTATAATCTGAGGAGTTGCCTCAAAACCAATTAATGCCGCTATCATGTTGGCAAAAGCCGCTCCACAAGTTGCTGATTGTATGCCAAACCATCCTATGCAAGCAAATGCAAGAAGAAAACTAATGATGTAGCGGGCACCTTTTTTACCAAGAGAAGCAGAAGCAAGAACAGCAACAGGAAGACCAGTGTCGCAAGCCTGCATTCCGATAAAGATCATGTAGAGACAAATAAAACCATAGCCAATCAAAATAGATAAAGATATTTCTGCTAAACTGAGTCCACTTTGAACAAGAACGCCACCGACCAGAAGACAAGGAACGCAAATCATTCCTCCGGCCCAAACTGCCGCAATAGACAGCCAGCTTTGTCGTTTAGACTCATCAATTGTAAAACCGCTATCAACCTTACTCACAATAGACACCTCCCTTTAAATTCAGCAATTTGAAAAGGCAACTAGCAAAAACCTTTTAGTTTTTTTAAAAGAATCACGAAGAACAAGAGAATTTCTCAATCATTAGCTAGATTAATCGCGAGTATATCATCGAGAAAACAGCTTGAAAATTGTCAAAAGGGCAAAAATAATGAATAATCAATTGTCCAAAAGGACAATCTAGAATTTAGCACCAATCAGAACAACTCCATCCCTCAACGGGGCTAACTGGTGTTTTAGTGTTTCTTGCCGACCAAACTCTGCTGTGATATAGCCAAGAAGGCCCGTTTAAAAATAACTGTTTGTGCACTCAGACAAACCAACATTTAAGCGCAGGAATTCACATTTAACTATTTAGCAACATGATTAATTTTCATTAAAGGAAGAACGTCTATAGCACCAAGCGAAACAAAACGACAGTAATTTACCTTAAAAAAATCAGTCGGCACAAAAGGATAATTCCACCCTTTTGTCATCTATGCCAAAAAAATCTAAAAGGAAATGCTTCTGCCAGCAGCAAGTTTAGCTATTAAGCAGTCTATAAATCGCAGCACTTTTGTAAACATCAATAGTTTCTGGCATTTTTCCCAAACGAAACCCAAGAATTTCACTAATTTTCTGAAGTCGATATTTCACAGTGTTTTTATGGATAAACAGCGTCTCAGCGGTTTTTGTGACACTGTTGTCGCAATCAAGCAAATAGGTGCAAGCTGTGATTATTAAATCTTTATAATCACAATCAAGTTCCAAAATGGTCAAAGGTGTTGTGTTTCTCAAAGCCTGCGCCTCGCCTTTTTCAACTTGCTCTCTGCAAGAGGCTGCAAATTGAATGTCTCCAAGAAGGAATGTCTTCTTAGTTGGGAAAATCAACTTTGCATCCTCCAGATAATCATCCACTAGAAGATATGCATTCCTGCACTCAGTGGTGTTCTCAAGAGACCCACATCGAACTATGACGGCATCTGGTGATTCATCTTGGGCGCACGCAAGCAACCTTTCAAGCACAATTTCTGCATCCTTTAACGAACGCGGTGCGCTGAGACACATGACAGGATGCTGTTCAAAAATTGACCCAATCACAATTTCTGAACACTGTCTTGCAAGCACTACATCGTCATCCATTCTTGCTTCAACAGCTTCGGCGTTGCAACCACAAAGCATCCAAAGTTCACTAATATCAGCTACGCTGACATTGAAAATTTCAGCAAGTCGGCGCATTCGAAGAGGCTCATCTTGCAAAATCGCACGAATCAACTCATGAATTGCAACCGTGCCATGCTGCTTTCCCCAAATGTTCACACAAATTCTCACTGTGTCGCCCGCTTGTTTAATTAGTTCAGAAGAAAGAGGTCGCCCTCTTTTGATTAGAGTGAGCAACAAAGATTCGGATGAATCACAACGAATTGCAACGGGATAAATCGTAGCACCTGGCAAAAGAGTGCTTATCTCCGGCTCTTTACCAAATTCGGAAAGAATTCTTTCAACTTCTTCACGAAGCTCGTCTTGCGTTCCTGTTGGCCATGCAGCCAAATTTAGAATTGTACCAGTGCTCGTGCTCAAAACAATAGAGCAATTCATTTCGGCACACAACATCTGAAGAGCAGTCGCAACCGTTTGATAGTGATGCGGCAACGAAGACATCCTTGCAAGAATGTCAGAGACTAGAGTTACTTTTTCCGCCCTGTCTTTATAGATCATTTCAGAAACTTCCGAAATTAGATCACTATAGCGAAGATTCCTTTGACCCTCCGGCATGCAAATCAGCACGAAATCATGTTCGTTGGCAATGTCTATCAATCGCTTGTCTACCTTTGGAAGATAAAGGCCGACATAATAGAGAACCAGGGCAACTTCGCCGCCCTCAATTAACCGCAACATGTTAGCGCATTGCAAATCAACTTCGTCAAGACAATTAACAAAACCAGTGATTATAATTTCTCCACCAGCATAGGTGTCGCCAGGGAACACTTCCTTAACAAGAATATCTGGATCAGTTGATTCAAGCACCGAAATTGCAGAGACTATGTTTTGTAAACCGCCCTTGCCACCAACAACTTTAGCCCGTCGCAAAGAAGGCAATTTCATTAAGTCGGAAACAGTGACGCTCATGCAAGTCTCACTTTCGCAAAGATCCGCTGTCGCTAAAAAATTTCAAAGTGAATGCTAGTTCAATAGTAATTCACATGCGAGTTAGCAGTTCATGAAAACAAAGGTTAAATTTGCAAGCTGGAAATAAAATCATTGATTGGCCAAAACAAGCCAAATTCTCAAAAACTATTTGCCACCCAGAATTACTAGCAGCTCGTCAACGATTTTGTCAAAATGCTTGCCAGTTTCATCGACTTTAATGTCTGCATATTTTTCATAAAGAGAAGAGCGTTCGTCATAAAGGTCGCGCAAGGTGTAGCCTTCTGGGATAGCTACGCCGCGCGCAACATAATCGCCAACTCGCCTCTCCATTTCATCATAAGAAATATAGAGATAGACAACAGTTGAGATGTCGCTAAGATGCTCCATTGCTTTTTGTTCATGACAAATTGAGCCACCTGGCGCAATGACCGAATTAGAGACATCAAGCTCGCAAGCAGTCTCTTCTTCAATGTCCAAAAAAACCTCTTGCCCAAACTCGTCAATTAAGTCTTTTAATTTTTTCTGAGTGTTTTCCTGAATAACAATGTCAAGATCGACAAAACTCATCCCCAAACGTTTTGCAAGCAAAACACCAATCGTTGATTTGCCCGAAGAAGGCATCCCTATAAACGTTATGTTTCTCAAAGCTTCACCTCAAGTTAATGATTGATTTAGAAGAGTTATTTTACTAGCAAAATATTAATTTCTGCCAAGGTCAAAGGCAAAGCCTAACCTCAAACACAAATTTAAAATAGCAACTAGCATTCATTTAGAAAACATCCTCTATAAACAATGAGGCAGTAAAAACTCTAACTAGTTAGCTTTCCAAAAAACAAAGCTTATTGGAGGAATTCCTATTGTTCAAAAGCGATTAGAATGCAGGCAAGAACAAGTCTCAAAACTAGACCGAAAAGCTCGATGCTCACCTACCCAGTTGTGGAATCGTCAAGCTTGGCAGCAAGTTTTAAAAACTTCTTGTCAGACTGAATGCTCTGCGTCACAAATTTCCCATTAAAGAAAAGGGCATATGTAGTCACCGGAGCAGGAACACTTTGCGCAGATTCTCTGTCGGTAATGTGAACTGCTCTGAATGGAATCCCACGTTCTTTCGCAACTTCTTCAACACGAGGGACCCAATAACAAGTAAAAGGGCATTGATCAGTGTAGAAAAGAACGAATCCTTGCTCATTTACCTTTGGATGTTTTGCACATTCCTTAAACTTTGGCGTTTTTGCCTTTGGGTTAAAAGGTAAATACATTAGATTAATTCCACAATCTGAGACATCTGCAACTTCAAAACCCCAGTGTTTTAGGAACTTTGGATCAGCAAGATATTCACGTTTGCGCCCTTCAGCACAAAGAATGCAAATCCCATGCTTGCGCTCATCTTTGGCGTGCCGGATGCATTCATTCATTAGTTCTCCAGAATAACCATGCCCCTTCATAGAACCAGAAACCCAAAGACAATTGATGTAAAAATAACCGTCGGCGTCGATTGGAATCCATGCACTCTCAGCAGGAATGTATTCAACAAAGCATTTGCCTCTCGCATCGGCTCGATAGAAAACAAGACCCTCTTCGAAGTGTTGTCTAAGCCATTCTTTCTTTGCAAGACTTTGTTTGCCTGACATGGCACAGCAGATGTGTTCCTTGTCGATGTTGTCTTTGGTAACGTGGATGTAGTTCATAATCATGATTCCTTCCATATTGCCGAAGTAACTTTTATGAGGAATTATATCGATTTCACATCTTAACCCAGTTAACTAATTCAACGCGCCATCGAAACAGCCGTCTCGAAGTGGCACGAGAAAAGCACCTGAATGTCTGGATTCCGTACACAATTCCGTCCATTCGCGGGAACTGCTCAAAGCCGAAAAACGGCGCTTTTACATCTGTTCTCCGTTTGCGGAAATATGTCCAAGTGCTATTTCTACCTATAATAATACGGCGGGCTGGAGGGAGGCCATCGTCTTGACGTGTGCCTCGTCATCTCGGAAGCTATTCTCACCCAGAGAATCGGGCATCATCGGCGTATATGCATCGGCTATGCCGGGAATCTCTTCCCAGAAGAAGCGCACGGGGCACTTGAAGGTCAGGTTGGCAACCACACGCTCCTTGCGCGAGTTCTTGTCTGGCAGGATATGCACCTCGCTCACGGCCTCATGGATAAGGTCGAAGCGAGTCTGCTCGTCCGCACCTTCCAGCAGCTCGGGGAGGCGGTCAAGCTCTTCCAGAAGCCTGCGCTCTCCGCCCATGCGCTTCTCGGCAGTGGTCATCTTAGCCTGCGCCTCATCCAACGCGCCCCGCCAAGTCCGGCGTCGCGGCCACACAAGTCGCTCAGACGCCTTTGCAGGTCGTTGAACTTGCACCCGTAGCTCCTATCGGTGGGGTTGAGACGCGGATGTACAGGATGCAGGAGAGTGGATGGGTGGCATCAGATGTCTTGAGATTTTTTCGTGCCATAGGTTCACTCCTCCCGTAATTTCTGCTTATAGGTTTTCACGTAAGTTTCTTCTATATGATGAATTGCGTAAATACGTATTTAATCATAAAGCCCGCTGCCCAAAAGGGCGACGGGCTTTGCATGCTCGCTATCGGTTGCCCTTCGCACGGTTATGCGTCTTGCAGAGCATCTGGCAGTTCGCCTCGTCCGTAGCGCCGTCCTTGCTCCATGCGGTCACATGGTCGGCGTCCATCTCGGACTCCTTGTAGATGCGCTTCGCGTTTGCATCGTGCCCGATGGCACACAGTGGACAGTTCGACACGCCCTGAGCGTCCGCCGCAGCTGTCTGCTTGCGATAGACCGCCTTAATGGTTTTCTTGTCGAACACGCGGACGTTGAGCAGGCGGGAATCCTTCTCGCCGCCCAGCACGTACTCGAAGATGCCCTTTTTATCGCCGACTTGTGAGTCATCGAGCAGGGCATTCACACGTTTGGCTACCGTGTCCTTCGAGTAGGCGTTCTTGTGGTACTCGCGGTACAGCCGACCCCATTCGCGCCCGCAAATCTCGCTTCCCGTGTACTCGAATACGGAATCCACCCAGTCGATGACCGTATCGAAATGGTTCTTCAGCTCGTCAATATCGACGTCGTAGCGGTGCTGCGCCATATAGTCGTCGATATTGCCATCGCTGACCCACTCAAGCGCGGTTTCGAGAATCGCCTGACGCTTCGGGTCTCCCGAAACGTATGTCTGCCAACGGTTCATGTTGGCGTTACCCATGTTGGAGAACACCTCGCGCGCCTTCGTCACGAACGGCCCATGATAGGCTGCGTTGCGCATCTCCTGCTTCACGAGCGGCACTCCGGCGATGTTGATAGTCTCGAACCATGCCTGTATCTCCGACGGTTCGCCCTCGCAAACATAGATGGTCAAAGGCGCGTCAACAATGAGCTTCTGCTGGTTAGCATCCAGACTGTCGAAATAGCGGGGCTTGCCGTCCAGCTCAACGGCGAACGGCCATGACTTGTTCACGTAGCGGGCAAAAGACGTGATGCGCTGCTGTCCGTCCAGAACCTCGTACATCCCGTCAGCATTCTTCACGAAGTAAATCAGGCCGAGCGGATAGCTCTTCAACAAGGACTCGACAACGGCCACGTCGCGCTTGCCGTCGCCATAGATATAGTTGCGCTGATACTCGGGCTGAATGATGAGCTGCCCGTCGAGGCCGAACAGCCCCTTGCCCTCGTTGCGGTCAAACACGAAACCCTTGCAGACGTCACCGACCGTCCAATCCGTGTGCAAAGTTGTCTTCATTAGGCATTACCTCCTTTCTTCGAACGAATGAGAATGCGTGAATACCTTGCTTTTCCATTAAGTACAGCTGTTCCCAATCCGCCTCCATATTTCACGGTGGGGTCAAATTTCAGTTCCTGCAAAATATCGGCCGGTGCATTGGCATAAGCATTACCACTTGCTTGCCAGATAATTTCAAATTGCTCAGGACAATACTTATCCATGAACGTAATCGGAACACCCATCACGCCGTCATAATTCGATGGAATGCATTCAGTAAAAGGAATCTCTATGGCGTCATAATTATCATATTTACGGTATTCAACCGCGCCATATTCCTTTTCAAATTTCTTGCGCAATCGCTTGTTGAATTTCAAATTGTGCTCAATCGTATCGAGCAACAACGGCTGATGACGCTTACCGTGGTCTAAGTTCGTAAACCAGCACGCAGAAGCCAAGCGGCCCATAACCACGCCGTCGATAATCTTGTATGCCGAGCCTTCCTTCTTGTTTTCAAGAAGCCACTGACGGCGCTCTTCGGGCACGTCGAAATACATGTCCTGATTCAGCGACTTGTAACCAAGCCAGATTTCATTGTTTTTCAAATATGGAAAAACCTCTTTATAAGGAATAGCATTCATATTGCCAAGGATTACAAATCGTTTCCCTGCCTCCATAATCCATCCCAAAAACTCGCGGAACAGCGAAAAAGGTGGATTCGTGATGATGATGTCCGCTTCATCACGCAGTGCCTTGACCTCTGCAGAACGGAAATCACCGTCCCCTTCGAGGTATCCCGAAAACTCGATGTCGTCTGTATCCACGCGGCCAGAGCCGTCCTTGTCGCACGTAAGCGTAAAAACCTTTCCGTGGTCGTCATGCTTGTCAGCATCATAAAGCGGAGAATCCATTTCAAACAGTGTCAGCTGCTTATTTCCAGCGCCCTTCGCATAGGACGTGCTAATCAGCTTTTTTAGACCGAATCGTTCAAAATTAGCTGCAAAATACTTCGTGAAGTTCGACCACTCAGGGTCATCGCACGGAAGCAAAATCTTCTTACCGCGAAACACGTCAGGATTGAACTCAACATAAGCATTCATCTCTGCTTCAATATCGCTGTATTGTGTATAGAACTCGTCGTTCTTGGCATCTTTTGCTGCACTAAGGCTTGTGTTTCCAGCCATTTACTCGCTCTCCTCCTCAAGATGCTCCTGCACCCACTCGTGGATGATTGCAGCAATCGTCGTTTCCTTCTCAGCAGCCATCATCTTGAGCGCCTTCTTGTCGCTCGCGGTGAGCGACAGCGAGAGGGTGGTGCGCTTCTCGTCCGCAGTCTCGTCGACGACGATGGCCTTCTCTATCTTCTTCTGCTCGGCCTCGCGGTCGGCAGCATTTTTCTTGAACATGTTCGCCACGGCTAGACCTCCTTTAATCATTTGCACATTTATACATCGTAGATAATCTTTTATCCATACGCAACACGCCTCTGACCTGCGGTTATTCCTTCGGAACACCGCAGCTTCTCCCGCCGCTTCCACCAGAACAAGAGTCGCCTTCGCAGGCTTGTCGCGTCGGTCAAACTCGAGCACGGACTTGCAAGCGGCTCCAGCCAGAACGAACGCCCCAGACTGGGGCAGCATGGCCACCGTCCGGTAGCTCGCCAGACCCTCGAACCACTCCATGAAATCGCAGGCCGCCTTGAAACGATTCCACCCGTTCATCACGTAAACAATACTCACCCGACCGTTCTTGAACACCGTCTTGCTCATGCACATCAGCGGATCGACGTCCCTCGACGTGGTTCCAGTCGGAGTAGCAACCCTCGTCTTCTCCCATGAGTCCGAAATGACGGAACGCATCCAGAATCGCCTCGCGCTTCTCAGGCAGCAATTTCGGTTGCTCCTTTTCGTCTGACCTGTCGGTCTGCGTTTCAAGTCAGCACTCGTCCTTCGTCTGCGCGGCGTACAAGGAGCTGACCTTCAGTACATACGTTTTCTGGACGTAATCGCGGATGTTCTCATACGTCGACTGCGGTTTATGCTTCGGCAGTCCCACGTCCTTCGGGCTGATAAAAACCGGTATTAAAGACTTCGACGCAAATTACCGAGATAGAAGAGCTACCGTCTCCACATGATGTGTTTGCGGAAACATGTCAACAGGCGTTACCTCGTTAACAGAATAGCCAGCTTCACAAAATCGTTTTAGGTCGCGCGCAAGTGTCATTGGGTCGCAGCTCACATATACAATCTTTTTTGGTTCCCTCTTAATCAACATGTTGACGACTTCTTTATCGAGACCGGATTTTGGAGGATCAACGACACATGCATCAAAGTCTGGCATCTTTTTTAAAGCAAACCTAACATCGTCACAAATCACTTTTGCTGACAAACGATTGCTGTCGAGATTTTTCTTTAAATCCCTAGTAGATGATCCAGCTAATTCAACCCCCACAACATCAAATCCAGCTTTTACAAGTGGGAGGGTAAACGTACCACATCCGCAGTAAAAATCGGCAATTCGTCTAATCAAATGAGGTGATTTAGCATCTTTGCCATCATCACAAAAAATGTGGGCTTCTCCAACGCGCGATGCCTTCACTTCGTTGCTCGAACTCTCAAAACAAGAAGTCGAGTGCTCCCCTAAAGAAGATCCTCTTTCAGTGTAAGACGCCTGGGTGCCATTGCTTTTTTTTAAATCAATGTCTTGCTCAATAGCTTTAATCACAAGCCGTTGAAGCACCTCAGCCTGATTAGTGTTGACTTGGAAGAACGAAGGGGCCGAAACTCCATATTTGATAGCAGACAAATTTTCACGCCAAAGAGGATCGCCAGAAAGAACTTCGACTTGCTTAATTCTTCTCGCCTTGCCACCTTCTGCAATAATCCTGACAACTGAAGTTGCACCAACTGCATCCTGAACAACTCTTGAAACTTCGTGGCGCGGAAACCATCCAGGAGTTGTCCAAAGAGCAACCTGAACATCACCTGTTCGCTCACTGTGGCGAATTCCGACTCTAAAAAGCCCACACTCATCGCCATGAAGCGCAAATTTTAAAGAACCTGCAAGTGCTCCTGGCGATTTCTCAATTGCTTTTGAAGCAAGCGGAAATGACTTAACTGTAACGAAATTGTTCGTCCCCTCATCCATCATGCCCAAACGCCCAGAAATCCAGGCAAGTTCAATCTTGTTACGATAGTTCCACTCGTTCTCTGAAGCGACAACATCTTGAAGAACTGAATCAACGAATCCTTCGTCGAATCTTCCATTCCTAACAAGTGCATCTCGCACGACGCTCTTTTTGTAAACTAACTGCAATTTATAGGAGAGGTCTGCCCAGTCAGCACCAGGAATTTCTTCAGCTCGAACTCCCCTACTAACAATTCTTGCAACTGCAAAGCGCTCGTGATCTTCAAGTATTTCAATTTCACACATCTCGCCAGGAATTCCGCCTTTCACAAAGACAGTCTTACCATTGCTTAACTTTGCGACAGCACCCCTACCATAGGCCATTCTTAAAATTTCAACCGTTTCTTTCATAAGAAAATTGTGCCATAACCTGCAACACTTGCCTTCCTACTCACTACTAAGAAAAGAAAAGCACTTAATCTCAATAAGTGTGGTTCATTGAAGCACCAAACAAAACACCTTCCCAACAGCGTGAACGCTCAAAGTGTGCATTAGGGTCAACAAAACTCACGCTGGCGTGTTTAAGTCAAACGCTAGAAACAAAAAAAGGCCCAAGTGAACAGTTATTCTGTAACGCATGCAGCTAAATAGTGTTCTAAAAAATTATTTTAAACGCACAACATTGCTTTCCCCCGTGAATCATGACACAGAAAAACGCTTAACCGTGAATAAAAATCTTGTTGGAAAATCTTGTTGGGTAATCAAAGCTGACACTCCGCTTTGCTGATAAAAAAATGACCCGAGTTGGAACCCGGGTCATGAACTGTTCTGTGAGATATTCTCTGCGAGAAATTAGAATAATTGCAAAATCGTAATTACAGGCCTATTTTTCTTCCATGCCAAAAGAATTGTCTTTTCCAAGAGCAATCTTTCCAACCACACCACCAAGAGCGATGATAGCTGCAACGTTTGGAATAACCATAATCATATTAAACAAGTCGGCGAGCGCCCAAACAAGATCAGACTCTACCATTGAACCAATGAACATGCAGATGCATGCAATGATGCAGAATGGAGCAACTGCCTTCTTGCCAAACAGATATGTAATGTTGATTTTTCCAAAGAGGTTCCAAGCAATGATTGTTGAGAATGCAAAGAAGAACAATGCAATTGCAACAAACCAGTTAGCAGGGCCTGCAGTGAACAAAGTAGCAAATACTTGCTGTGCAAGTGTGTTCTTGCTAAATTGTGCAAGACCGTCAGCACCTTGTGTAGCGATTGCTTGGGCAACAGCACCGTCGCCTGTGAAGAGTGTTGTGACAACAACAAGACCAGTCAAAGTAACTACGAAATAGGTGCAAATAAACACGCCCATCATAGCAACTGTGCCCTGATCATGTGGCTTTTCAACTTCTGCCAACGCATGAGCATGTGGTGTTGAACCCATGCCAGCCTCATTTGCAAAAAGACCACGGTTTGCACCTTTTGAAATTGCAGCAAACACAGCAAAAACAACGCCACCAGCAGCACTCCATGGAGTGAAAGCATATTTGAAAATCAAACCAAATGCCTCAACCAATTGTGGAAGGTGCGTGAGAAGAACAGCAAGTGCACCAACGATGTAACCAATAGCCATCAAAGGAACAATTTTCTCAGTGATGCCAGCGAGACGGTTTGTGCCGCCGAGGAATACCCAGAGGCAAAGAGCTACAACAACTGCACCGACTACCCATGTAGGGATAACCCCACCAGAAGCTGAAGAAATAACTCCAGCCATTGCGTTTGATTGAACCATGCAGCCCATGATGCCAAGAGCAAGAGTGATAGCTACAGCAAAGAATCCAGCCATGAACTTGCCAAAGCCGCCTTTAAATGCTGCCTTGATGTAGTAAACAGGACCACCAATAGTAGCTCCTGTTTCATCTTTGGTCTTTGTCTTCTGAGCAAGAGTTGCTTCAGCGTAGTTTGTTGCCATTCCGAAGAAAGCAATAATCCAAATCCAGAAAATTGAACCAGGACCGCCAACGAGAACAGCGCCGCAAACACCAACGATGTTGCCAGTGCCAACCTGTCCACCAACAGCGGTGCACAATGATTGGAACGAGCTCATCTGACCTTCTTTTTTCTCACCTTTAAGAGAGAAGTTTCCAAAGAGTCTTTTCCATCCTTCACCAAAACAACGCACTTGAACAAACTTTGTTTTGATGGAGATGTAAAGTCCAGTTGCAATCAACAAAACAACCAAAACATAGTCGGTTAGAACTCCATTGATTGTGTTGACCCCATCGAGGACAGGGCCGTTAAGAAATCCGATAAAATCCATTTTCCCCTCCTTTGCAGATACTACCGACAGAACAAAACAGAACATCTATATTATAGTTCTCCTCCAACTTTACATACACCAAATAGTGTACATTTTTAAAAAATAGTTCCCAGTTCAGAGGCTACTTTTTTTCTAAACAGGGTTAAAAAATGAACAAAATTGATTTTTTTGAATAAAAACTGCGATTATCTTTATCGACAAAATTAGTATATTCACCTATTTAGATAAAGAAAAAATGAAGGACAAAAAAGGCGCCTCGAAAACGAGACGCCTTTAGCACATTTGTTAAAAAGCGAGATGCCTAAAGATTATAAAAAGCATCCTGGCCGGCATATTTTGCTTCACAATCAAGCTGCTCTTCGATTCTTAACAATTGATTGTATTTTGCAACACGGTCGCTTCTGCAAGGTGCACCTGTTTTAATTTGACCTGCGTTTACAGCAACTGCCAAATCAGCAAGAGTAGTGTCTTCTGTCTCACCAGAACGATGAGAAATAACGCAAGTGTAGCCATGGGTTTTTGCTAGTTCAATAGTCTCAAGGGTTTCAGTTAAAGTTCCAATTTGGTTTAACTTAATGAGAATCGCGTTCGCACACCCAAGCTCAATTCCTTTTGCAAGACGTTCGGCATTAGTTACAAACAGATCATCACCAACGAGCTGAACTCGATCACCAATGCGCTCGGTGAGTTTTTGCCATCCTTCCCAGTCTTCTTCTGCCATTCCATCTTCAATCGAAATGATTGGGTGTTTGTCAACCAAAGCTTCCCAATAATCCACCATTTCATCACTTGTGAGTTCTCGGCCTTCGCCTGCAAGAACATACTTTTTCTTCTTAGCGTCATAAAACTCGGTCGAAGCAGGATCCATTGCAAACATGATGTCTTTGCCAGGCTTATATCCAGCCTTCTCGCAGCCCTTCTCAATCCATTCAAGCGGCTCTTCGTTCGTCTTGAGATTTGGGGCAAAACCACCTTCATCGCCAACGCCACCGCCAAGGCCTTCTTCATGAAGAACATTTTTGAGCGAGTGATAAATCTCAGAGCACCAGCGGAGAGCCTCTGCGAAAGACTCGGCCCCAACCGGCATAATCATAAACTCCTGGAAGTCAACGTTATTGTCGGCATGAACTCCGCCATTCAAGATGTTCATCATCGGTGTAGGAAGAGTGTGGGCCGCTGCTCCACCAATATATTTATAAAGTGGAAGACCTGCCGATTCCGCAGCCGCTTTTGCAACCGCCAATGATGCTCCAAGCAACGCATTAGCTCCAAGTTTGCCTTTATTGTCGGTCCCGTCAAGGGCAATCATTAGCTCATCGACGTAGCGCTGATCATCTGCCTCGCAGCCAATCAATTCGTCGGCAATTGGTCCGTTTACATTCTCGACTGCCTTTTGTGTGCCCTTGCCAAGATAGCGTTTTTTATCGCCATCACGAAGCTCTACAGCCTCGAATGCACCAGTAGAAGCGCCAGAGGGAACTCCAGCACGACCAGCTGAACCATCGTCAAGCTGAACGTCGACTTCCACCGTCGGATTTCCTCGAGAATCGAGAATCTCACGGGCGAACACATCGGTAATGCAAGCCATTTTTCCTCCTTATTTGATGTAACTTAAAAGTCGTGGCGCGACTTGCTTTTTACGTGAAACAATGCCGGGCATCCAGGTTCCGCCTTTGCCCTTGCACTCAATGTCAAACACTCTGTTCATAGCCTTTCGGTCGCCCTCGCAATAGAATTGAGAACCCTCTTCAATAACATCGGTAACCATAAACAGAACAAACTTATATTTCTTAGTTTTAAGCAATAAATCCATGTATTGACGAATTTCGTCTTCTCTAGCTTTGACAGCATCAAGATTGGTTGTCTCATGCGCACAAACTAATATCACGTCGGTCTCAAGCATAAATTCTTTAGCGTCTGAAGCAACCAGCTTGTCAATCGCCATTTCTTCATCGTTTCCGCGTGTTTCAAACACTTGACGACCAAAGTCGAGAGCATCAACACCAACAATGTCAGCTAGATATTCGGCTTGTTCTTTGTCAGAATGAGTAGTCGTTGGCGATTTCAGAAGCAAAGTGTCAGTCATGATTGCCGACAAAAGCACCTCTGCAATGCGAGGCGGAATTGTTACTCTGTGCTTTTCGAACTCTAGAGAAACAATAGTTGCAGTTGAACCAATTGGAAGGCCCAAGAATTTTATTGGTTCTGTTGTCGTAACATCTGCAATTCGATGATGGTCAACAATTTCCATAATTTGCGCAGTTTCAATGCCAGGAGCTGACTGCAGAGTTTCGTTGTGGTCAACAAGAATAACCTTGCGTCTGCCATATGTTGCAATGTCAGAACGCGTGACAATGCCAACAGCATGTCCCCCTTCATCAAGTGCAACACCTTCACGAAGAGCGCTGGCCATCAATTCTTGGATCGCATCTCTCAAAACGACGTCTTTATCCATTGTATAAACGTCGGTGCTCATTAGCTCTTCAACATACTGACCTAAAGAATCTTCGAGAGACTTTGCAACATCACCTTTGCTGTAGTTCTCATAATCGACAACGTCTGTTGCCTCTACATATCTCTCAGCAATATTCCGTGTAGAAATTAACCCACAGAACTTTCTGTCATCATCCTCAACAACAAGTGAGCGAATGTTGTGTTTGCGAAGAAGACGCCCCGCCTCAAGCATTGTAGTTTTGCGGTGAACAGAAATTGGGTTCTCTGTCATCACATCACAAACTCGAGGATAAACGTGCGTTATCAAAACTGGTGTCTCAAATCCATTCTTTCTTAAAACCCACTCACTTTCAACCGGCATGTCACCAAGCCTGGCTGGAATGTATTCATAACCAGCTTCGTCGAAATGGTAGCGTTCTTTTCTAGCTGAAAGTTTATTTTTAAGGTAGCAGTATGCGACTGCTGAAGAAATAGAATCGTTGTCAGGATTGCGATGTCCGAACACTAAGACTTTCTCAGTCATGTTAGGTCTCCTCAACTAGCATTTTGAAACTATTATACGGGTTTCTCATCTTTTAGACTTTAACGATGGGTGCATAGTCCTTCAAAAGAGTCTTTGTTTCTTTCAGTCGAGAAAATTTAATTGTGATTTTATCGCCATCAACAGACAACACGCACCCTCGTCCAAAAGTTTTATGTTCAACCTGGTCACCTTTTGAAAACAGCTTTGAACCACCAACGTTTCCGAACGAAGAGCTTGTGTTCGGCTGAAAACCAAATTTTATTGGACCATTTTTGCCGCGTGTCTGACTAGAACTTGAAACGTTTGAGACTTTACCGCTGTTGTAGTAGTTAGTTCCACTTCCTGAAATGCCACGCCTAGAACCTCTCTTTTCCCAACCGGATCCCTCAAAACCACTGCTGCCAATGCCAAGATTCTCTCTCAAATCGGCAGGAACATCTTTTAAAAACCTCGAAGCAGGATTTTGGTCACACATGCCAAAAAGACGTCTGGACTGTGAATGTGTGAGCACAAGTTTTTTCCTTGCACGCGTGTATGCTACATATGCAAGCCTTCTCTCCTCTTCCAAGTCTTCTTCAGTTTTGCCCATATTCATGTTGGGGAAAATGCCTTCCTCTAAGCCGACAACATAAACATGAGAAAATTCTAGGCCCTTCGCAGAATGAATCGTCATCATTGTAACCGAGTCGTCTTCACCAGCAACTGCATCAAGGTCGGTTCTCAAGCGCACCCATTCGATGAAATCGGGTAAATTGCACCCAAGCTTTTCAGTAGCAACCTCAGCATCTCCATCGTTTTCTGGGGTTGGAGCTTCAAATTGTTCTTCTTGAGCATCTCGACTTTCAGCAAATTCTTCAACAACAGAAAGCAACTCTTTTATGTTTTCTATTCTGTCGCGAGCTTCGTCGGTCTGCTGAGCCTCAAGTTCTTCAATGAGGCCAGTTTTGGCAATGATGTTTCCAACGACGTTTTTTAGTTCTCCTTCATAGTTCGAAGCTTCGTGAATTAAGTTTAAAAAATTCACAATTGCTTTTGAAACAGCAGGGCGAAGGTTTCCCGACGATGCCAAAGACTCTGCTGCAATGAGCTCAGAGCACCCAAGGCTCAATGCCTCTTGACGAATTTTTTCGATTGTTGATTGCCCAATCCCACGTCGTGGCACATTAACAATGCGCTCAAAAGCCATGTCATCACCGGTGTTTGTAACAAGCGTCAAATAGGCCATCACATCGCGTATTTCTTTGCGCTCAAAAAACTTAGTCCCACCAATAATTCTGTAGGGCACACCGCAACGCAAAAACATGTCTTCCAAAACACGTGATTGGACGTTAGTTCTGTAAAGAATGGCCACATCGTTGTAACTTTTAATTTCCTTTTTACGAAGAGACTTATCAATCTCTCCAGCTACCCAACGACCTTCATCACGTTCATCAGACGCATAATAAACGCCAATCAAATCGCCATCTTCGCCACTTGTAAACAGTCTTTTGTCTTTACGATTTTTATTCTTTGCAATTACTGCATTTGCAGCATTTAAAATGTTTCCAGTTGAACGATAGTTTTCTTCCAGCTTAACAACTTTTGCATTCTTGTAATCGTGCTCGAAATCAAGAATGTTTGAAATGTCAGCTCCGCGCCACGAATAAATTGACTGGTCGTCATCGCCAACAACCATCAAATTCTTGTGCGCATCAGCTAATAATTTGCAGATTTCATATTGCACATGGTTAGTGTCTTGATATTCGTCGACAAGAATGTATTTAAAACGATTTTGGTAGGCTCGGCGAACACTTTCGACGTCTCTCAACAAAACATATGCATAAAGAAGCATGTCATCAAAATCAAGAGCATTCGCAAGCTTTAGGCGCTTTTGATATTCCGCATAAACTTCGGATGCAGTTTTCTCAAGAGGTGTGGATGCATAAACTGAAAACTCTTCAGGAAATTGAAGATTATTTTTAGCAGATGAAATGACCTCAAGAATTGTTTTTGGAGGAAACCTCTTTTCATCAAATTTGTAGTCCTGCATAATCGCCTTAACAAGGCGTTTCTGGTCGTCTGGATCATAAATAGAATAATTCTCAGTGAAACCTATGAGATCGGCATTGGCACGGATAATCCTTCCGCAACCCTTGTGAAAAGTGGAGACCCACATGCCACGCGCGACAGATCCAACTAAATCAATGAGGCGCTCGTGCATTTCCTTGGCAGCTTTATTAGTAAAAGTAATGGCAAGAATTTCCCAAGGAGGAATGTTTAAATCCTCAATCATGTGTGCAATTCTATATGTGAGAACACGCGTTTTTCCGCTTCCTGCACCCGCGAGCACAAGCAAAGGACCATCGATAGTTTCAACCGCCTCACGTTGGGCGGGATTTAAAGTAGACAAATCTAACGACACAATTACTCCGTAAATTAACTAAGAAACATTTTCACGCCAAAATAGGCAATCACAACAAAGCCAACGATTATGCGATAGACGCCAAAAGCGGTGAAATCGTGGCTCTTAATATATTTCAGCAAGAACTTAATTGAGATAATAGAAACAATAAAAGCACTCAAAATCCCGACAATCAAGACGCCAATTTCAGTGGAACTTAAAACTACACCTTTTAAAAACAGTTTTAGGGTCTTTAATGCACCCCAGCCGAACATAACAGGAATTGCCAAAAAAAATGTGAACTCGGTTGCCGCAACGCGAGAACATCCTGTGAGCATGCCGCCAATGATTGTCGAACCACTACGTGATGTTCCTGGAATGATGGCAAGGCACTGAAAGCAGCCAATTTTAAACGCAGTCTTTAAGTCCATTTCGTCGACTGTCTCTACTTTATGCAAGCGAAGTTTAGTTGTACCAGTGTGATGCTTGATAAAGAAACTCTCTTCCTTCTTGTTTTTGCGTTCGATGACAATAAAAATGATGCCATAGATGATCAATGCGAGCGAAACAGTCCACGCATTGTAAAAATAGGTATTAAAAAAGTCGTCGAGGAGAATGCCAATTACAGCGGCTGGAATGCATGAAACAGCGACATGCCCCCAAAGACGCCATGTTGATTTTTTCTCTAGTGGTGTTTTCTTTAAAGAAAACGGATTGAGTTTAGAGAAATAAATTACAATAACCGCCATAATTGCCCCGATTTGGATAACAACCAAAAAAAGCTCGAGAAATTCAGGCGTTACATTCAGCTTCATGAATTCATCAACGAGAATCATGTGCCCTGTGCTAGAGATTGGCAGCCATTCAGTGACGCCCTCAACTATTCCCAGGAACAGAGCCTTAAATAATTCAACTATTTCCATTTTTTCCTGACTTTAATAAACAAAACATGCATTGGTTCAAAACTCAATGTGTCTCGAACAAATCGTAGAGTGTTTAGGCGAAGCTATCGTGGTGAGACAGCTCCCTCGTGGCGAAATCGATGGTTCTAATGCGGATGAAAATTGAGCTTGAAAAATTCTAGTGGCATTCGTGCCATGAATTTTTCAAGACGATAATTTACATTCGCAGTAGCGCCATCCAGTTCGCCACTGGTGCCCCTGATAGGAATCGAACCTACACAAACCCGCTTTAGGAGAGCGGTGCTCTATCCATTGAGCTACAGGGGCGCAAGTGATTATTATAAATGAAGCGCTTCGTGTGTGAGATAATGAGGTCATGGCGGATTTAGATTTTAGACTCAATCGAGATGTACTCACAATTGCAGAAAATGCAAGGTGTGACCTGCTTTCTGCAGGATTAGACCTTGATGCTGACGGTGCGCTGACTCTAAATATTGAGCCAGAAGTAGTACAAGATGCAATTATCGCTGACATAAACACTGGTGCTCAATGCGTAGTTACAAATGTGATTGACTTTTGCCCTAGCGCATTACGAAAAATGAATGCGCTAAAAGAAGCAGAGCATCTCTCAAACATTAGCATTGAAATGACACAGAACATGAGAGTTCAGCACCCACTCGTGCGAGTTTTTCCTAGCAAGTTACCACTGGATCACAACAACAAAAATTCTCTTAATGAGCATTGTGACGAATATAAATTCATTGCTAAACTGTTCGCAGGGAAACCTGTAGATGGATACTTGCTACATGGGTTTACAAACGAAACAGAGCTAAAATGCGCATTGATTGGACTGAGAAAGGTGTCGGCTAAGACTTTGATATTCGATAAGTCGAATTTTGGGGAAAGCGAAATTATTGCTGCCGACTATCAACCCGCTTCAAGCAACATTGCTATATTTGATTATGAAAAAATGGCTCACATTGACGAACTTTTAGACACAGCAATCCAAAAAGCAGAAACGGGTGCGCAATTTCTTCTTGTAAACAACGCCAATCCATCAAAGACTGCTGCAATTTGTGCGCTCACAAAAGGCTGGCCGGTGCAATAATCTCACTGCTTCACGAAAACAAGCTCTGCAAATAGAAATTTTAAAAGGCAGCGCGCTTGCAGGACAAAAAGAAGCTCCAAAAAACCAATTAAACGGCAGAACAAGCTATTGAGAGAAGTTGTTTTTATACCACTCGATAGTTTCTTTTATTCCTTCTTCAAAATTGTCATAAACTGGCTTCCATCCTGTATCATGACGAAGTTTTGAAGAGTCGCTTGCATATCTTCTGTCGTGACCCGGCCTGTCATCAACTCTCTCAAAGAAATCTAATGGGTAACCCATCTGTTGCAGAATAGTTTGAACGACATTCAAGTTCGCTTTTTCACAATTTGAGCTAATCAAATAGGATTCGCCAGGCCTGCCTTTCGTCAAAATTGACCAAACAGCAGAAGAGTGATCATCGGCAAACATCCAATCGCGCACATTCAGTCCATCGCCATAAAGAACCGGCTTTACTCCAGACAGAAGCCGTGTGATTTGCTTTGGTATAAACTTTTCCACATGCTGGCGTGGACCATAGCAATTCGATGAATTTGAAATAGTGACCTTAAGTCCATATGTTCTAATCCAAGCTCGTACAAGCATATCCGACGATGCCTTTGATACAGAATAGGGACTCGAAGGCCGATAGGGCGAAAGTTCTGTGAATTTAAAATTTGAATCACCGTAATCTTTGTCATTCCTGTTTAATGACCTGCAGCCCACCAATCCAGAGGACAAGGTTGACCCTACAAATGCACCTTCATTGTTAGCACTAACTGCAGCATCACATGAAAGACTGTCATCAGCGCTGGAACTTAAGCTAGGGTTCGCGCAAGCCTCATCCTGATGCACGCAATTCCCATCAACTTCTGTGCGCGAACTAATCCCCAAATCACCAAAAACTTCATCAGTAGATATGTGGTGAAGATAAACATCGTGCTTCCGGCAAGCCTCTAGCACACAAAATGTGCCCATAATGTTCGACTGGATAAAAGGAGATGGATTTAAAATCGAATTGTCAATGTGTGTCTCTGCAGCAAAATGCACGACCGCATCTTTGCCTTTGACAACCTCGTCCAAAAGATTAAAATCGCAAACGTTTCCTTGAACAAACTCGATTCCAGTCCTCCCCAGCCCTTTTATGTTTGCTAGATTTCCTGCATAGGTAAGAGAATCTAAAACAGTAACCTCTACATCAGGCTGATTATGCGCTAAATAATTAACAAAATTCGAGCCCAGGAATCCGCAACCACCTGTGACAACAATTTTTCTCAGGGGAAATGGCAATGACGCAACCTTTGATTCAAATGATAATTTTCGTTTATAATAATACCTCGCATTGGGGTGTCGTCTAATGGCAGGACAGCGGTTTCTGGTACCGTATGTGAGGGTTCGACTCCTTCCACCCCAGCCATCTAAGTTGCGTTTTTCTACCGAAAAACACACCACTTGACGCTGCAAGCAAGCCTGAGTGGCATCTTCTTTCTGCAACACCTCGGGCAGTGCGAAGCACAGCTCCTCGGCGTTTCGAAAGAATCTCCTTACTCAGTCATGCTTTCGCTAACGATTGGGAAACCTGCTAGTATTACACAATTTACTTGCAAATCTCCACTCACTCAGTGTCACGTAGCGAAGTACGCTCACCATCGTTCGGTCGATTTTCGCACGAATTGACTCAAAATTAACTCTCCAGAAACGCTGTACATTCCCCTCCTTTGCCCTTAAACTTTTGGGCAGTGCGAAGTACAGCTCCTCGGCGTTTCAAAAGAATCTCCTCACTCAGTCATGCTTTCGCTAACGATTGGGAAGCCTGCTAGTTTTACACAATTTAGTTGCAAGTCTCCACTCACTCAGGGTCACATAGCGAAGTACGCTCACCATCGTTCGCTCGATTTTCGCACGAATTGCACAGTCTAATAACTGCAAGTGAATTATTATCAAAAATAAACTGGCACAGACGCGCAGATTTAGAAAAACTAATCTGTCCTTTAAAAAAAGCAGAACTATAACGTGCTTTCAAAATGCGTTTTCGAAATGTCTTAGAAATTTGAAACGTTCGAGGTGCAACGAATTGCCAGGCAAAGTTAATTTCCTATCGGCTACAGCAATCTCTCGAATGAGCTTTGCGTAAGAGATTAACTGAGATTCTTACTTAAAAGAGCATCAATACGCACTTTAGAGACCCTTAAACACTTTTCCAACTTTTTCACAAATGCACAAATCGGCATTATGGTCGGCTTTTGTTGGGGAAAGGTTAATAATGACGAGATGCTTACCGTGGAAATAGTCAATCATTCCGGCCGCAGGGTAAACTACTAGAGATGTGCCGGCGATCACAAGAAGATCGGCTTTTGAAATAGCATCAATAGCTTGAGTGGTGATGCTCGTATTGAGAGGTTCTTCATAAAGAACAACATCGGGTTTTATGATTCCGCCGCACTTGGGGCAATGAGGAATTCCATCTGGAGAGCAGCCTCTTGCATCAGAAATTTCAGCTAGTGAATAATAGGCATTGCACTGCGTGCAGTAATTATTATGGACAGAACCGTGAAGCTCTAGAACATTTTTCGAACCTGCTGCCTGATGAAGTCCATCTATGTTTTGAGTAACTATTGCTCGTAATTTTCCGTCGCTCTCTAGTTCTGCAAGCTTTTCGTGGGCTGCGTTTGGCTTTGCATCGCCAAAAATCATTTTGTCAAAATAGAAATCGTAAAAGTCCCTCGTGTGATTCCAAAAGAAAGTGTGCGAAACAATTACTTCGGGAGGATAAGGATATTTCTGATTGTAGATGCCATCCTGGCTGCGAAAGTCCGGAATTCCGCTTTCTGTTGATACGCCCGCACCTCCAAAAAAAACCATGCCACCAGGCGTGCAATCTGAAACCCAATCTCTTAAAAGCTGAATCTGTTCTTCTGACTCCATGATCAACTCCTCTTGTCGTCTTTTAATTCCAAGTTTACACCCCAATTACTCAATTCAAGCAAAATCAACGTGTCTATCATGTTTTGGAAATTTAAAAACTGCTTCAGAATTTAAGCGCAACTAAGTTCTAAAGATAAAGAGTTGGCAAAAAATGAAGTCTGACATAGTTTAAAAAAAATGAAATCGCCTGAAAGAAAATGACGTCTGACATGTTTTAAAACAAAAACATCCAATAGATATCAGGCCTTTCAAGAAGAAATTGTATGCATAATAAAAAGGCTGGGACGAATCCCAGCCTTTCATAATCACCAATTTGGTGAACAAAACTACTGAATGTAGCCGCCCTTCTTGAGGATTTCTTTTGCAGCTTCGAGCTTTGCATCGTTGACCTTGATGATAGGACCAGTGCAACCCATGCCAGATTCTGCGTAAATTCCCTCTTTCCAGAGTGAGTGCTGTGCATCTTCCAAGTCCATGACTTCGATGCCAGGGATTTGAGAAGTTGTTGGCTCTGCTGGAGGTGCAGTAACAGCCTCTGCAGAAGCGGCTCCTGCAGCAGCTGCGAGAGACTCTTTGCGCTCGTCGAGGATGCGCTTGAGACCTGCATTGTTAGCTGCTTGGAATTCCTTCTCAGCAACCTTGAAAACTCCTCCGCGCACGAGTTGTGCAGCATATTTGATTGCGTTAGCAATAACTGGAGCGCCAGAAGCACGAGAAACAATCATAATGAGTTTCTTGTAACCCTCGCCAATTCCAGGTCCATAGCCATAGCCCATAGCCTCAAAGCTTCCGCCGGTTGTGTAAGAAGAGAAAATCTTGCACATGAGGTTGCCAGTGAGTGAGTCCATAACCATAACATCAGCAGATGCCTGAAGAAGGTCGTTGCCACGCATTACGCATCCACCGTCAGCACGTGAGCTTTCGGCAAATTTAATGCCATAACCGTTGTCTTGAAGCTCTTTCAAAATCTTCTCAGTTTGACGAGCACCATCAACGTTAGCAATGCCAACTGTTGGATTTTCTACACCGCAAGTCTTTGCAGTGATGATGCCATAAATCGCGTTAAGAACCATTCCCTCAACACGCTCTGTTGAAGACGTTCCTGTTGTTGTAGCAAGGAACATCTCGTGTGCCTTAGCTGGAGTGATTGCACGTCCAACTGTTGAAACACCAATAGGAAAAGGGAAGTGCATGGTAACTGCGCCATCGAGTTCGCCAGCGTCTACCATTTCTTCCATCTTCTTGTGACCCTCTTCGTCGTCAGCAACGTGTACAGTTGTTACCTCAGGATGCTCGAGGCTGCCGATGTAATAAACATCAACACCTGCGCGAGCTGCCTCTACAGCTGCCTTCATAGCATTTTCTTCGCCATGCTCGCTGCCCATGCCTGTGATACCAATTTTTGGCTTGACGCCGATAGAGCCATCCTGCAAACCTTCTGCTACAGCAGTGAAGGTCTTTTTAATCATAGATTCGACTGAATTTGCCATATCGTTTGACTCCTTTATCTTTTCGCTTAACTTATTCTGCTGAAAGTGAGTCTGCAAATTCCTTCATTGCTTTGCCAACAAGAACATTGACTTCTTCTTGTGTGACTGCGCCTGAAGTCTCTTCCTCGCCTGTATTTGGCTCGATCAAGAATGAAACGCCGTCGAAGAGGTTAGTCATACGACCCAAGAACAAAGAGCCTTTGCCGATGATCATAGCGTTCTTAATTTTGCCGCTCATGAGGTCTTCGCGAGCAAATCCGATGTATGGAACACCTGAAGGAATATGTCCTTGAGTTGGTGCCCAACCAGTAAGACCATGCTCAACAATGAAGTTTGGAAGATCTTTTGGTGTCATCTCTCCACCCTTAGCAGCGAGAGCACCAATCATCTTGTAGTTAGCCTCTGGAACGTCACCAGCGCCAGCAGGTTTTGTAATGTCTGGGTTCTGCATTTCTGGAGAATATTTGTCAACATCAGTAATCTTGAGGCCAACCTTCTCAAGAGGAGCCTTAACGAGTGATGTAATAACAGCCTGAGGAGCTGATCCAGTTCCTACTGTGTGACGTCCGCAAACATCAAGGTTGATGATTGGGTTAACGCCGTCATTTTGGGTGAGGACAACAGCGAAGCCACCGAGGCAATCCTCGAGAACTGGCATGCCCTTCTCTACATGGTTTTTGCCGTTCATACCAAGTTTAGCAGTGCATCCACCTGATGTAACAACAACAGTCTTATAGGTGCCAGCAGCAACGAGAGAAGCAGCATTGATGATTGAGTGGCAAGGTGCAGCGCAGAAGCCACGAGTGTCTGAACCAGAAGCGTTTGAAAGGCCAGCAACCTCAGCAGCAGCTTTAGCAAAGTTGCCACCACCACGTTGGTTCATGTCGCCGCAAGCTTCCTCAGCACAGTCGATTACATACTCAACTTCGTCCTTTGAAATGCCAGCATTGCGAACTGCATAAAGAAGAGCAAGAACTGAAGAAGCTTTGCTCATGAGGTTCTCATGCATAACATGGCTTGAAAGGTTTGTGTCAATGTCATGAGCTGGTTTTACGCAACCAACAAGTTTGCCGTCATTGAAAAGAGGCTCTGCATGGTCATTAGCAACGAGATCTTCAATCTCAGAAAGCTCAACGCCATCTTCAACACCATTAACGATTGACTCGTCGATGATTTCGTTGGCAGCAAATTTATCTTTTGTTGCAGCAACAAAACCTTTCTCGAGCTTTACAACCTCAAATTGGTCGCAAACCTGAACGAGAAGAAGGAATTCGTCTTGAGGCATAATCTCGCCATATTTGCCATAGCGCTCAGCACCTTCGAATTTCTTGTCATAGTATGGGAACTCTACGCCACGAAGGTCATCTGGATGAGCGTTTCCAATGTAGACTTGGTTTGGCCAATATGAAACACATTCCTCGTATGAACGAATGTGCTTAGGGCACTCTTTCAGATACTCTGAGTCAGGGTTAACGATTTTCTCAGTAGTCTGTGTTGTACCATTTTGCATGACCATGTCTGGTGTGTGTACCAGCACATAGCCAGCGCCTTTAATTACGGGTTTCATCTATTTAACTCCGTTCTTTAAAAATCTATTCTTACAAATATCTTTTACAACATACAAGCAGCCCAGATTCCGCCGATTTTAGAAAAGCTATTAGTAAAAATAGCTCAGCTGCCTTTTAAATCGCGCTCTCTAATAAAAAAGGCGAGGCAAGATAGAGAGAATCTTTACGCCTCGCCTAAGATTTTTTAAAAGTGCTTTAGAGATATTTGCAGTACTCTTTGCGGATATTCTCCATCTCATTGTGGATGTCGTCCACATCAAGCACCATCTCCATCATGCTAACCTGCTCATCCCAAACATCAGGATCGATTTCAGCTTTAATCTCAGGTTCGCAAATGTGATAAACCGTGAGTCCCAACTGGACTCCAGTCAATGGACCTGCATAAGTAGGGTCACCAGCTGTAACTGTCTCTGCAGCTAAGCCAGAAGCTTCACCTTCTGCTGCGCCAAGAAGAACAAGAATGTTCTCCGCGCCGTTAGCCTCTGTTAACTCGAGTACACGTTTCTGGTTTTCGAGGTCCATTGCACCTGCGCTGGTTCAAACAAAGCACTCCGTAGAGGAGAACAGAATTTCGTCAGCGCCGGCGCTCTTGGCACACTCTTCGATGGCTGGACCAGGGACACCGTCACGGTCGCCAACAATGATAAGCTTTTTGCCTTCAATGATTGCCATGCTGCTCATCTCCTTTCAAATCAAAAATCTATTAAGGTACTATCAACACGGGCGTTTCCCGATGTTGAACAACTTTGAATCAAAAAATGCTAATTAGTAGTATTTCTTGATCATCTCTTCGACGCTCTCTTTTGTAGCGCCTTCTTTCACAACCTCGTCAATCTTCTCGCCATCTTTGTAGATCGCAATAACTGGAAGTCCAAGGATGCCTTGAGCGATTGCAAGACGACGAGCCTTTGTTGTGTTAAGGCTTGTGAACTTGATCTTATCGCCGTAAACATCTGCGAAAGCATGAATGTGAGGCATCAATGCTGCGCAAGGAACGCAACCGTCGCCATAGAAGTCAACGAGCACGTATCCGTCTGCCTTCAACACTTCGTCCTCAAATGTGTTCTTATCTACATCTAACATTATTTCCCTCCTTTCGAAATAATCAAGGTCAGTTTATTTAAGCAATCTCGTTCAGGTATTTCTCTGCCTGAGTTGCTGCAATTGCGCCATCCGAAGCAGCTGTAACTACCTGACGGAGTGGCTTCTTGCGAACGTCACCTGCTGCAAAAACACCAGGAATGTTCGTCTTCATGTTGTCATCGGTGAGGATGTAGCCATTCTCGATGTCGAGAATTCCCTCGAAGAGGTCACTTCTTGGGCAGAAGCCGACAAATCCAAAGAGACCAAACAGGCCGTCTTCTTCGTCCGCTTCAATCTTTCTTTGCTCACCAGTGACTGTATCTTCTACAATCATCCAGTTGAGGAATGGTTCGCCGCCGATTTCCTTGACAACAGTGTTCCACATTATATCAAGTTTTTCATTAGCGAATGCCTTTTCTTGAATAGATTTTGCAGCGCGAAGCTCATCACGACGATGAATCAAATGTACCTTACGAGCAAATTTAGTGAGATACATTGCCTCTTCAACAGCACTGTCTCCACCACCGACAACAAAGACCTCGAAATCTTCGAAGAAGTTTGCGTCGCAAGTTGCGCAATAGGAAACGCCTTTTCCTACATAGTCGCCTTCGCCTTTGCAACCAATTGGTTTAGGGAAAGCACCTGGAGCAACGATTGCTGCTTTTGCCTCATAACAGTCATCACCACAATAGAACTTCTTTGTCTCTCCGCTGAAGTCAACTTTAGTAACGTTTGCAGAAAGTCTTTCGGCTCCAAACTTAGCTACTTGCTCTGTGAAGCGTTTGATAAGGCTTGGACCACTCTCGCCCTCAACCTCTTGGCCAGGGTAGTTCTCAATGTCGTCTGTGATTGCAATTTGGCCACCATCTTGCCCACGCTCAATCAAGAGAGTGTCTAGGCAGCTACGACCGCAATAAAGACCTGCAGCCAGTCCAGCAGGACCACCACCCAAAATGATAACGTCATAAACCTTGCTCAACTTACAACTCCTTTTCACTCATGTAAGAGGCTTTTCCTCTTACTCAAAAATTGTTTGGTCGTCAACCTCGGTTTCAAGAGCTTTGATAGCTTTTTCTACCAGTCCACGACGCAGTGCCTTCTCCTCATCAGGATCGAGTGAAGGATCACCCAATGGATGAGGAATCGCGATTGTAGGCACGATTCTGTTCGCACCAACAGTCATCGAAATTGGGGTAACTGTGCACATGTGAACAACTGGGATTCCAGCACGTTCAATTTCTTTAACCATCGTTGCACCGCAACGAGTGCAAGTACCTCAAGTTGAAGTCATTATAACAGCATCGACACCATCAGCGAGCAGTTTTTTGCTGTATTCTTTGGCAAATGCAGCAGCTGATTTGACAGCGGTTCCGTTGCCAACTGTAGTGTAGAAAAGGTGATGAAGTTCACCAATTTCTCCAGCTTTTTCCATGTCGCGCAAAACGTCAACAGGGAGAACACGATCAGGATCCTCATTTGCATAAACAGGGTCATAGCCACCGTGTGCTGTCTCCCATGCATCAGAAGTGAGATCTTCTACACCAGCGATGTCATACTCACCATAACGAGTAGCATTTGATGCTTCAATGTGATCTGGATTACCTTTTGGTACGATGCCACCTGAAGTGCAGAGAGCAATCTTTGCATGCTTCATATCCTTAACTGCAGGATTTGGCGCAACGCGGTCAAATGTAGGCATTGGATATTCAGTAGTAAATGGCTTGTCAGCAAGTTTTTTCAACAGCATGTCAACTGCACGCTTTGATCCACGCTCTTCCTCGAAGAAGTTTACGCGAATGCCATTTGGCATGTAGTGTTCTTTGCTCGAAACGCCAATTTCCTCTTTGCGAGCAAGTTTGAGAGCAAGAGGTGCCATGTATTTAACAGCATCACGCATGCCAGCAGCACTGTTCTTTGTTGGAACAATGTAGATTTTTGTCTTGAACATATCAGCGCCAGGATTCTCCTCATACATGCCTGAAACGACTGGAATGCCAAGCTCTTGCTTAACAGCATCTGCAATAGTGCCGCAAGCTACGCCATAACGACCTGCGTTAAATGCAGGGCCTGCGATGAATACGTCTGGGTTAAGTTCCTTAACTTTAGCAAGAATCTGCTCTTTTACTGCATCGATGTTCTCAGCGAAGTAGGAGTCGCCACAAACAATTGTTGAAACGATTTCCATGTCGTCGCCAAAAGCTGCCTTGAATGCCATGCCAGGTCCCATAACCTCGCCATCATGGAATTCTACTGGAATATCAGCTTTCTCCTCGCCACCAATGTTAGCGAAGAACTGGTTGATGTAATGTACTGCCTTTAATTCAGCCATCTTTCTTCCCCCTCCTTATCTTGCGCTCAACAGGTTGAAGCCTGTCTCATTGGTTGCGCCTGTAATTGCTTGAATCTCAACTTCCAAAGAACCGTCAGCCTGGACAGTTTGGTCAGAACCACCAGCAATCTTTGTTACATATTCGAGTGTTCCAATAACTTTGTCCATCTTTGGAAGAGTAATGAGCTGATTAGCGTTGCCGCCAGTAACAACAGCGTTTGCCAGAGGGTCAGCGTCAGCAAGAGATTGCGATTTTCCATCACGTCCAGCATATTCGTCAGTGATGATTACTGTCTTTACGCCAACAGTTTCAATCTTCTTTGCGTTCATGATGAGGTCAGTGTCTGGATTGCCGAAGCCTTCCTGTGAAAGAACAATGCCATCAAGATCGAGATAACGGCAAAGTTTAGCTGTCCAGTCGCTAGAACGCATTTTGTCAGCCAAATAAACATTCTCGTTTGTGATGATGTGGCCAACGAAGTTAATTGTTTTGCCATGCTGATCATAGAGGTCATGCACAACTGGGTTGTTCATGTGAACATATGTTGGGTTCTTATCGCAAGCTGACACACAGTTGCCAGATACGATTGCGCCATCCATAATCTCGGTTGGATAGAGGATTGTTGGGACGATTTGCTTTGCGTCTACGCCATAAACATAGGTGTCATGTAGAAGACCCTGTGACTGGAGCATTTGTACATAAGCAACACGTGGAAGATCTGGATACATCTTTGCGCCTTCCATGAGTGTTGGTGTCTCATAAACGCGTGTCTCATCAGGAGTGAGTTCACGTGCAAGTTCACCAATATATGTTGCTGTCTTAAATCCAGCGAAACGCACTGCCTGCTCATATTGATGCTGTTTAATTCCCTCAACTGGCTCAATTACAAGAACAAGATTGATGAGCTTTGAGAAAGGTGTGTAATCTGCACCTGGGCCGCTCATGTCGATGATTCCCTCTTGGAAACCAACAATTTTGCCAGCTGTCATTACGCTCATGCCTTTAAGAGCATATGTTTTTCCACTACCAACTGTATCAACTTTTGAGATAACACCAGGGAAGATTCCGCCTGGTCCATCAACCTTTACGCGAGGCTCAATTACATCCTTAACTGGCGTGATTCTGGTTGACTCTCCAGGATGTGCAACATCAAGGCTGACATCTTTCAGATGCTCATCTTCCAGGATGAGATCTTTGATGGCCTGAACGTCAACTGTGAGAACGCCATTCTCAATTTTTGACTCGTTCCCCAAAACGACGTCATTAATGTGAATGTACCCCATCTCTAACTTCAAGGTTCTACCTCCTCTTACTAAGCAACTGCACTTTCGATGCCGCTGCTAATTAGCGTGTAATCGACGAGTTGAAAATCATCGAGTACACTCGGACTCCACTCTTTGTGCATCTGCGAGAATTTATCACATGCACTCATCGCACTCTCGGCTAGCCTAAATCCGTCAGCGTCAGTCTGGCCTTTTTGCTGTGATATCAACACCGATTTATAAGGTGTCTCACCAGGTTTAACGCTTCCACTTAGAGGATGAGTTAGCAATTGATAACCCTCAGCGCACAAATCGCGCACGGTCTGCATAACTTCTTTAATGGAACAATCAAGAAACATAACTTCAAAATCATCCTGATAATGGTCGCGAACCATCGGATTGTTTGTAACGATTTTGAACTTCATCCTCAAATCCCCTTAGAATTAGCAAACCTTGCAATCTGCAACAGGCCTTTAGGAAATGAGGTCTAAGAAAACAAAAAGACGACCCCAAACGCAAGCCCCTCCGCTTGTCCTAAAGTCGTCTCAGTTGATTCGAGTCCCGAATCTTCAGAGTGTGGCGATTTTCAACATCCTTTTGCCTGAAAGTTTGAGCCTAACGGCCTTGCCTCTTCGGCGGTTCACTGCAGAGTCGAACTCTCTCTGTTGAAGTCTTAACCCACCTGTTATTGCCTGTCTCTTTTATAGCACAAATGGCTCGAAAAATCATTGGAAAATTTAAGAAAAATGGCCTTCTAGCTGGTAATTAAACGCGCTCAAAGAAAAAAGTAACCAGCCACAGCACATGTTATCGCGATAAGAATAGCGCCATAAATATCTCCCATTTTATGTGCTCCCATCGCTATGCGAATTCCCCCCAGAACGAAAGTCAAACCACAGATAATCATTCCTGCCAAAAAATTTACATTTAACCAAGAAAGACCAATCATCATCATCGAAAAAGTGTGTCGGCTTGGAAACGACTCACCAGTTTTTTTGTCATAAATTGCACCCTCGACTTGCGGTCTTTGGACATTCAATATCTTTCGGAAGATTGTCACCGCAACAAAAGAAACTGTGCAGACGACAACTATTTTTACAGCTAGCCAAACATCTGTGACAATGCAATAAAAAACAAGCACCACAAACGCGATAATGCCAACTAAAACCAGTGCATTATTTGCAATCTCGAGTCCAGTTAATTTCTTCTTTGATTGTTTGTTTCTTAATAATTCCATCTTGTGACTTCATTCACAATTTCTAAATGTGACATTCTATTTTGCGTCGTATCTTAAAAAATATCTTTAAGGCAACGAATCTATTTTGCATGCGCGAAAAACGGACGACTTTAAATGCATAAACCTATGCTGAATATCGTGCTCTATTGTTGGGAGTTTCGGCAACTTCAACAAACGAAACACTGAGCCCCTCTTCTTCCAATGCATCAAAAAAGTAGCGAGCAAGGTTTTCTGCGGTGGTGCGAAAGGGCAATATCTTTAAAGAAAAGCCTTCGCTTTCCAAAGCAGAAATAGTTACAGGCTTTAGCGTGCCTTCCTCTATGAGAAATGTGTGATCAAACTGCTCCACGATGCGACGAACAGTTTTTTTAAAAGACCCAAAATCGCAAACCATGTCACGCTCTGTTCCTCTCGTCCCCAAATCACCCAAAATTCCCACTGTCACCTTCCAACGATGACCATGCAGGTTTTCACACTTTCCATGATAATCAGCAAGAAAATGCGCGGAGTCAAAATAGGCATCGGTCGTTAGTTCAAACATGCGCTAGCCTTTCTCTGAAATGTCAAATAGCGATTCAAATTGTGACATTTTCCATCTTCCGAAAAATCAGAAACTAGAGTCACTTTATCTGAAAACTGCTCTGAAAATGACTGAATCTCTTCGTCTGAGAAATTGTGGCAATATCTAAAAACATCGTCTCGATTTTTCCAAGATAGGAAATAATCGTCATGGTCAAGCGAAATTGAGTGCATTTGGGCAACTAGCGGAGTGATGGTTTGTGCCTTATTCGCAATTCTTTGATCTTTCATAAACTGCCAGAAAGAAACAGCGATGTAGCCACCTGGTTTTGTAGCATCTATCAACTTAGACAAAAAGTCTTTTCGTTGTGGATGAGCGGGAATGTGATGAAAAAAACCAAACGAAACCACAAGATCGAAGAATTTTTTGGGTAAAGAATCGAATGCTTCATCACACGACAAGTCTATGTTTAAAAACCTTGTTTTGTTTGGAAGGTCACAAGGCTTCAGGTCAGAACAGTTGTCGAGGCACAAAATCTCCTCAACTGAGATGCCCTCATTGTGCAAGAACTTTTCAAATCTCATGTTTCCACAGGCAACATCTAGCACACGCGTGTGCACGGGGAGCTGAATAGAAGAAAGAACTCTCTGCCAGCCGCACCAAGGATGATCCCTAGTCTCCGAAAATGAGGAAGCAGTTTCAGAATAAAACGATGAGGTTAGTTCTATGCATTTTTTTTGTGATTGTTTATTCATTTACCATTCGTTTAGTTGAGCAACCTAAAAGGCAAACTGCGTGCTTGTTAAAACTTATTTAGGCAAAAGCAAGCCATTCTTTGTTCAGTCATTAAATTTTACTAAAATGTTTATATGGGAAGAATAATTGTAATGATATTCAGGCTCATGCCTCTAGAGATAGCACTAGTGTTGCTCGGCTTTATTGGCTACAAAATGCTTGAAAACAGAAAATCCAACACAATTGCTAAAGAAGTTCTCATTAAATATTTTCTCTTCACAAACGTCGTGGCAGGTGCTTTCCTGTTGTTAATAACTCTTTATGCGGTTGTTGACCACAACATGGCAGTCATAGAACTTGCCGGGTGTATGGCTGCGATTTGTGCGCTGACCGCAGGCATCGCGCAAATTTGTAAAATGAGGTTTTTAAAGAACAGGCCAGGCTACCGCTGGAAACGTGTAGATTTTTCAAACTTATTCGGACACAAAAACTCTTAGCGCATAAAAAGCAAATCATAAGATACAATATATTCCTGTTGTGGAGGAGTGACCGAGAGGCCGAAGGTGCTCGCCTGCTAAGTGAGTATGGGCCACAAGCCCATCTAGGGTTCGAATCCCTACTCCTCCGCCATTTCTAATTCTCTTAAGTCATAAAATTCTGGTTTGTATTCGTTTGACAGGTTCTCTTAAATCTTTCGCACTTTAAAAATTGGCACAATTCGACAACTCGTGCGCGAGCGTTCTCAAAAAGGTTGATTTTTCAGTTGTTCTTTAGAGAGCCTGCAGACATCAAATCTCGTGCACATTCACACTCAAACAATCCTTGACATCCCACTCAGAGTTTTCTGCTCTCAATCCACCCACAACAATTCCAACAAACAACCTCAATTTACGCTTTAACGGAAAGTAAAAATGCGCTCTAAAGCGCCGATTCATTTAAAAAGAGACAGACAAAATTTGATTGACTAATGAAAATCTTAAAAACAAAAACCCTGCGACGATGTTAGTCCAAGGAATTTAAAACTAAACAATTCCAAATGAATTATCTTTTTCTGGCGAGTCAAATCGCAAGATTGCTAAATCCTTAGGTATTTAAATTAGCTTTGACTTTTCAACCAATTCAACGAATTTATCGTTAGCTTTGACGAATGGACGTCGAAAGACAAGCCCGATTAACGCCATTGGCAATAAGAACAAAAGCAACTTGCCAAGATAAATCCAATAATCAAATTGATATAGACCAGTCATCGAGGCGCGCATAGCATTAACGACATATGAAGCTGGCAAGAACGGATTAATGGCAGTTGCATATTCAGGCAACAGCTGTAATGGGAATGACCCGCCCGCTCCTGTGACTTGGAAAATCAACAACAAAACTGCAATTGCTTTGCCAACGTTTCCAAACGTAGCAACGAGCGTGTACATAATGAACTGAAACACTAGCCCCGCGACCCAAAAACACAAGACATAGAGAAATGGATTGGAAACTTGAATGCCAAGAAAAAACAAATTGCCAAGAGAAATCACTGTCGACTGAAGAAGTGCAACCACAGCAAACACTCCAAAGCGTCCAAGGAACATTTCACATAAACGTGGCTTGCACTTGCATGAACTAATCGTTTGTGCAGAAGGATTAACCTTGATTAGCACGACAGAAAGAAGACATCCAACCCAAAGGCCAAGTGTTGCATAAAGTGGAGACATTGCTGCCCCGAAGCTTGAAACTGGGAATTCAGCAACGCGCTCAATCCCAACTGGTGCCGAGATGTTTTCCGCTAAAAGACTTGGATTGTTGCCAATAATCTCTTTTACTTCCTGAATCCCGCCAGATTCCATTGCACTCACTAATTTATCGTGCATTGAAGTCAACTTGTCAGATGCTTCATTTAACCCGCTCGCAGCACTTTCGACTGCTGTTTTAGCACTCACAAGTTTTGAACCAGCATCTGTCATTGAACTCGAAAGCGCATCTTCCATGTTGTTTAACTTCTCATAATTCGTTTGCAACTTTGAAGAAACCGCGGCTACGCTGGAAGTAACCTCTTCTAGTTTTGGCTTGAAGTCTGAGTTATAGGTTGTCTCAACATCCCTTAGTGAAGAAACAGCTGTGTCTACGACCGACTTAATTTCATCATGCTTCGCTTGCACGGCTGAGTTAGAACTTCGAACATCTTCGGCAGAAGATCGCATGGTGTCAGCAGCAGTTCTTTGAAAATCGATGCTACTTTGCAAAACTTGAACAAACTGATCAAAAGCAGGTTGTTGCTCAGCGGGGAGTTTGTCTTTAATAGCTTGGAGTGAATCAATGACTTTCTCATAGGAATCTGCAAGACTATCCATTCTGTCGGCTTTTGATGTCAAGCTTTTTGCAACGTCCTCTGCTGTAGAGTTTCCGCTATCAAAAGCTGAATCGATTGAATCGGCAGTGTTTTGGTAGTTAGAAATGATCGAATTGATTGATTGGGTGAGCGAATCTGTAGTGGTTTCTAAAGCTGAGGCAAGCGTGTAAATTGTTTCATCACTCCCATCAAAATCGGAGTTAAGTTCTTTTACAGAATCTTTAGTTTCGTCTAAAAGCGTTTTAGAACTACGAACTAAATCTTGCGAAGCACTAACCAAATCGATAAAACTTGAAAGTAACGTAGCTTGCTGTTTCATGCTGTCTGACGCGTCAGAAATTCTCGTTAGAAGCTTTGACATATTATCGGCTGTCGTCTCATCATCGGTGAGATCTATCGCAGAGTTGAGAAGATTAATTGTCACTTCACTTAAAGTGCTAGCGAAGACTTTATTTACTTGATATGAAATTTCGTCAGCACCTTGAGAGGTAACTTTGGGTGCTACAGCACTTTTTTTCTCGTTTGAATAGTAAAGAATCGGAGCACGCTCAGCATCGCTTGAGTAAAAAGTTAACATTTCTTGACTAAATGATTTTGGAATAACTAGAGCAGCATAGTAACGTCCACCCGCAGCGCCATCGATTGCATTCTCTTCACTTGTAAAAACCCACTTCATTTGATCGTTTCCGCGCAGAGCATTAACGACTTCATTTCCAACGTTCACTTCAATTGGCAACAAATCACTTTTGTATCCTTCATCGGTGTTCGCAACTGCAACCTTTAGATTACCAGTGTGACCAAAAACATCCCAGCAAGCCAAAACGTTATACCAAACGAACATAGAAGGCATAATCACAAGACCCACAGTCAAAATGACACTGATGACGTTTTGGTTTAACGCCTTTAAATCAGATTTGAATATTTTCCAAATGTTGCGCATTAAAGTCTAGGTTTAGTTTTGATTACTCTTCTTTTCATTGTCATCATTGGGTTTGGATCCAGGAGACCAATGCCTGCCATTTTTTACTGTACTCACATTCCCAATGGTCTTTTGTGCTTCTAAATCTCTCTGATGCTTGTCATTTAAATCTTTAAATAACTTGTGACCCTCGCCAGATTTTTGACCAGAAAAAATTTCGGATGTGGTCTTACCAACCTTATTGCGTTCGCCAATCAAACCACGAAGCTCCTCATCACTCATTCCATCGAGATTCAACTGGCGCTCTATTGAGTCATGAGCATGCTCAACGCCCACTGCAACTATCATTAGCACTACAAGACAAACCAGCCAAATAGTTAAAACTGTTGGCTTCGATTCCATCGGAAGTCTTGAAAAAAGAACAGCAATGGCGATTGAAGCAATAACCCCAATTGCAAGAACATATTTTTTAAACGAAGAATAACGATTCACAAATTTTCTAGCACGGTTCATGAGCCCCGTTCTATATTCTTCTCGATTAGAGAGATAGCCAATTAGCTGCGAAAGCCTGAAACGTTGCGTTGGAATTTCAATTTCTTCACCAACAAAGAGCCCTCCTTCTTGAACTTCCTTGGCGAACAATTTGTTGAAATTCGTTAAATAGGGACGCAAATAAAGACCAATTAAAACACTAATCGCCATAATTGCTAAAAGGACAACAGCACAGATTGCATATGTGTTCCCATAAAGCCCGCAGATTGTCTCTCGCAACCCATTAATTCCATATGTGAATGGGAAGAAAGGATAAATCCCTTGAAAAAAAGGAGTTGTCATTTCTATTGGATAAAGACCCGTTGCTCCTGGAATTTGCAAGAATGCAAGCAAAACGCAAAGCCCTTTGCCAATGTGTTGCAAAGTCGTTGAAAGCATAAACATGAGGCTTAGATAGGCTACTGAAGCAAAACAACCCATGAGATAAAAAAGGAATGCGCTTGTAGTTTGAACTCCCAACAGAAGAACGCCAGAAACGCAAACGACTGCTTGTAAAATCGCAAAGAAGCACAGAAGGAGCCATCTCGAAATATAGCGCTGTTTAATCGTTAAATTTTCAACACCTTCATCGTCAACTTCCTGCCTTAAGATTACTAGGAGCATGAAGCCGCCAATCCAAAATGTCAAATTCATAAACAATGGAGCCATGGCAGACCCATATGCATTCAATTCATAAATGCTTTTCTGTTCAATAACTGTCGGTGAGCTGATAAATTCACCTATCGCAGAACCATCAAGGCCATCAACGCCTGTCAACTTTTTCAACATAGCTCCCATAGAGAACGAACTCACATCAGTTTGTACTGTTGAAAGCTGATTATCAAAAATGTCAAAACTGCTCCTCGTCGCCCCCACTGCCTTCTTGGCCGAATCAAAACTGTTTTTGACTTGATCAAGGACAGCCTCAATCTGAGACACTAGCGAACGCTGATTTCCAACAGAAGAAGACAATTTGCCTGACAATGTCGAGATGTCAGTCAGGGTTTTGGTTAGCGCGGGTAACGTTGTCGTCAACAGAGTCGAATTAAATGAGAGGGTGGATTTAACGGTGTCTTGCGTCATCTGATTTACTTGGATAGAGGCATCGGATATGTTTTTCGCATCTGCTGAAATGTCATCAGACAATTGCGAAAGCTCGTCAACAGTAGCTTGTGAATCATCAGCTTTAGATTTGAGCGCTTCTATGCACGACAAAACAGCATCTTTTTCATCTCCTTCTGGCAAGAGTTTTGCCGTATTTTGCAACTGAGTAATTAGTGTCTGGATTTGAGATATTTGAACTTTTTGTTGCTCTAACGAGGTTTTTACACTCACTTGTGAGCTTTGAATGTCGGAAGAAAGATTAGTGATTGCTTCGTTTGTTTTGCTCGAGGCATTAGACAAATCAGTGAGGCCAGTGTTAATGGCAGGAAACGCTTCTTCTGTGAATGAGTCGAGCGAATCAGAGACATCTTTAGAGCTCTGTTGAACTTTCGAAAGACCCGACTCAACCTCATCAATTCCCCGCTTAACCTCATTCAAATCATTCTTAGTGCTTGATACTTTCATTTGAGCATTGTCAATTGAAGTTTCTAGCTCAACAAGAGAACTCTCTGCATTAGAAACTGCATTTCTTGCAGCCTCTATTTTTTTTACAATTTCAGAATCTTTGTTCTCTAATGCCTCATTAGCATCAGCAAATGCACCATTTAATTTCTCAACAACAGTCTCACTGACTGTCTTCACGAACATCGAATTGATTGTTTCATCAAGCTTTGTAGAACCTGTGTCGGTTACTTTGGGAGAAATTGGTCCCAACTTTTCATTTACATAATACTGAACATTCGGCTTCGTAAAATCAGAAGAGAAGAGCGACAGAAGATTTTTTGTGAAATGATTCGGGACAACAAAAGCGGCATAGGCCTTGCCACTCCTAATTTCTTCCATAGCCTCTTCTCGGCTAACAAAAGCCCATCCCAGCTGATTGTCATCATGGAGAGACTCATCAATCATTTTTCCAACGTTAATCTCTCCAGTGAGATCACTTATGCCACCTTCATCTTCGTTTACAAAACAAACTCGCAAATTTCTGGTGTTGTCATATGGATTCCAAAACCCATAAACATTAACCCAAGTGTAAAGAGAAGGAAGGACTATCAATGCCGCGACCACTACAAGCGCCAGCGGTGCTTTTAATAGACGCATCAAATCTCGCTTGATTATTATGAAAACGTTTTTCATGAACAGAGTAGTATACCCCTAATCATCCATGAATTTTAGATTTTATTTTTCCCAAAGAAGACCGAATGAGTTCTGCCTCAGGTACATGGAAAAGCATAGCAAGGCCATAGGTGGCAACCACCGCAACTAACCCGCCAAACAAAAGGGAAATGAAAGATTGCGCAACGGTGTAGAAAGCAGCATCCCCGAGAAGCATGTTTCCTATTGAATAGGCAATCGTACCCCCAACAAGAGCACCCACACAAGATAACAAAAACATAACAAGCGAATTTCTTAGCATTTGGCCAATGCCAATGTGACCAAGAACTACTCTGATTCGAACAAAAACTGCCACAGTCATCAAAAGATTGAATAGCGTAATTGACAAAACAACACCGACGAGACCCGTCATTTCGCCAACTACTATACAAAAAGCACAAGACACAATCGTAAACACAACATAGCAGTAAGAAAAGAAGCGCAAATTGTGAAGCGCTGCGCAAACATTCTGCAAATAGGAAACAAGAGCATAAAAAGGAAGTGCCGTGGATATAAAAATTAGAGTAACCCAAGACGTGGTGTAGGTCTCAGAAGAAAAGTTCCCTGAAGCAAAAAAGGCCATCAAAAACGGGGCAAACACAATTAAATAAAGACAAAACGGAATCATCATGAATAAAATTTGTCTAGCACCTTTAATGGTTCTTTCTTTGAAAGCATCCATTTTATGCAAACTAAACAAATCGGAAAGCTCAGTGAAAGTGGCTGTCGAAATAGGGACAGCAAATAAAGAAGCGGGCAAAACAAACCAGACTCGAACATAGTAAAGAATAGCCGCGCCAGAATCATTAGAAACAAGCGACCAACTAGATTGCACTGACGCTAAAACAGCAGCACAAATTGTGTTAAGAAAGGAAGGAAGGCCGATCTTTAAGGTTTCCTTCAATTCAGGATCATGCCAGTTAATCTTCAACTTAATCTTTATTCCCGCGCGACGCATCGGCGCAATCTGCAAAATTACCTGGACAAAAACACCAAGAGGATTTCCTATTGCATAAATCAAAAAACCCATGAATTCATTAGTTTGAGCAACTTGAAAGCCAATTAAAAATGATGCAATTACGACTATGTTGTTAAAAATTGGTGATGCCTGACCCCAGAAGTATTTTCGCTCAGCATTAAGCACTGCCCCCAAAAGTGCACTCAATGGATAGAGCAACACTTCAACGCAAAAGAATCTGAAAAAAAGCGTTGCGGTGTCAAACAAAAAAGACTCGTCGGCGCCTGCCGACTGCGTAAAAACAAGAGGTGCAGCAAAGATAAAGGCGACTATTGTCATTATTGTCATGAGAAGTAATATTATGCTGGACATGTTGGAAACATAATCAGAGGCACCCTTTTTCCCTGCTTTATTTTTAACCGTCATGTAAACAGGCAAAAATGCGGTGTAGAGCATTCCGCCAATTGTGATTTCAAAAAGCAAATTTGGAATATTGTTTGCAACAGTGTAACAACTCGCGAGCATTGTTGCACCAAGAGCGAAAGCTTGTGCCCACGTGCGAACAAAGCCCGTTAACCTGGAAATGAAGACAAGACCTGTCATCATTAGAGAGTCACGTGCAATGTTGTTGCTCGTTTTTTCTTCTGTTTCATCCATGGCTACTTCTTTGATGACGTTATCCAATTTTTAAGTTTTTTAACTTCCACATAAACAAGAACGGACGTCACACAAACGCTAATGAAGTCTGACGCAGGCACACTGAATAGAATCATGTTAACTGCATTTGTGTTAAAAAGACCCGCCACTAAAGGAAACACTAGGTAAAATGGCGTTAGCAAAATGACTTGACGTAAAAGTTCGATGATTGCTGCCTTGAGCGGTTGTCCACTTGATTGAAAATAGCTTCCTCCAATGATTTGAAAGCCAACCAATGGGCAAAAAAACATGTTTACAAACAAAGCCCACTTCGAGAATTCTTCAAGTTCTCCTTTAATTCCAAATAAAGAAAGAATTTGATCAGGAAACAAGTGAATTATCGCAAGAGCAATAAAACCAATACAAACGCCTGCAATGCAGCTAACTTTGAGGGTTTTCAACACGCGCGACCATTTTTCAGCGCCAATGTTGTAGCCAATGAGAGGTTGCATTCCCATAGTAACACCAATAAAAATGCTAACTATGATGTAAACCATTCTGTTTGACACGCCAATGCCTGCCAAGCATCCCGAAACCCCAACAGCAGCCGTGCTTCCATAAATAGCAATAACGTGATTGAAAACGACGTTAACGATAGTTGATCCAATTTGCATTGCAAAAGAAGCCAGGCCAAGCTTGAGAATTAAAAGCGAGTCATTTCGATCAAGCTTCATGCATTTCAAGCGCAAATGAAACGCAGCACCTTTCACTTTTGTGAAATATAGAATGACAGGGACTGCCGTTGCTGCTTCCCCGCAAACAGTAGCAAGCGCGCTTCCTGCAACTCCAAAACCCATGACTGGAACAAAGAGTAAGTTAAACAGAACGCACATAACGACACTAAAAGCTGAAGAGGCAAGTGCAAGATTTGGTCTGCCAGCGGTGCGCAAAAAGTTATAAAGACCAAATCCAACTGTGACGAACACATCAAAGATAATGAGAATTAAAACAAACTGTTTTGTTGGCTCCCAAAGTTCGGCAGTCGTGCCAATCATGGTCAAAAGAGGATCAATAAAAATTGTTCCGACAACTGAAATGACAAGAGAAAAAATAATCATTAAGGCCGTAGAATTTCCAAGCGTGAGTTCTACCTTGTCAATTTGCCCTTTTCCGAGCTGTATCGCGGCAAGGGCGTTTCCGCCCATCCCAATGAGAAGACCAAATGCCATTAGAATGTTTTGTACTGGAAGCGCAAGTGTGACAACAGCTAAACCATAGTCGCCAACGAACCAGCCCAATATAGCGGAGTCAATAATTGAATAAAGAGAATAGACAAGTTCTGCAACAATACATGGCATAGCGAACTCAAAAAGCAACCGCCCTATCGGGGCGGTTCCTAATCTATCGGTGCTATTTTTTGCGATTTCCCTCAAAAATCTCCAATAAACATTGCATCTTGAAGCTATTCATTATAGATAACTGCGCGAAATTTTGGCTCTTCTCTCCACTCTGCACAATATCGTGCAACATAGTGACCGGCTGCGCGTGTTTGAACCAAAAGGCAAGTTACAACAAAGATGTTTGCGAAGAATCCACCTATGAGAATCCATGGAATGAGTCCAATAAACCCAGATAAAAGAATCGTTATAAACTGCGATAAAAACTCGGGGTCATTTTCAAGAAGATATGTGAAATATTCATATGATCCTGCTGCCTCTATCATTGGGTAGACAGCCGACCAAACCGCAAGTCCAGTAGTCAGAATACAAAGAATCGTGACAATGAACACAACCGCAGAAACTGTCAAAAAGATAATGAGCGAAGGCATGAATTCAATCATGAAAGCTTTGCCTGGTTCTTTTTTCATGGAATTAAAGGCTTCCTTTATGTTAAAGCCTTCACCAAGTTCATCAAACAAAGACATGCGAACATAGGCAATGTTCATGAACATGTCAACAAAAATTCCAAATGCAATTGCTGCAAGTGCTCCAACAAAAGGGACCAATCCTAAAATTGAAGAAACAATAGAAACAGCAATAGCAGCTACCAATGAAACCAGGAATTTCATGGCGCCATTAACAAAAGCGCGGTCGCAAAAGATTTTCTTAGGCAGACCCTCAACTTGACCTAACGAAAGCTGTCTTGCCCAACGAAGAGCATAGCCGTCAACCACCCAATTTAAGACAGGGACAAAATACATCAAAGCCATGAGACAAACTTTTCCAAACCAGCCTTTTGTCGCCTTAACGTCGTCCCACGCTGCTAAAACGCAACCCTTTTCATAAACGATTTGACCAGTTGATGCTGAAGATGCAGTTGCAGCAACAGGAACAAACGTTGATGTCACTTGCTGTGTAGCTTGTGATTGCAGAGGTTGTTGATCCTCTTGAGGTTGTTCTGCTAGTTGAGGATGCTGTTGTTGCTGAAGGCAATCATCATGTTGGGAAATTTCTGCTTGCTCGGCATGTTCTTCGCCACAGAAGGAGCAAGGCTCTGTTTCTGCCTTCTCATTATTATGGCAACCACAAGAGCAGGCTTCGGCACTGCCGCCTTCCGAATCGTGGCAGCCACAAGAGCATTTTCTCTCGCCATTTCCGTCGCTATCTGAACTGTGACATCCGCAAGAACATGAGTCATCGGGGTTCCCATCATTTTTAGCATCATGGCATCCACAGGAACAAGTTTCTCCACTTCTGGATTCTGTTTCTTCGCTGTGGCATCTACATGAACAGCTCTCACCATTTTCTTCGGCAGGAGACCATCCGCTACTATTGTCGTTTTGATCTTTCATTAAAACAACCTTCCTACTAAAACTACTATGCCTAGATTCTATCAAGAAAACAAGAGTGAATAGTGGGCGTCCAATTCATAAAAATCACGAGTAAGGCGACTAAAACTGCAAAACAAATCGCAACGATTAGTGAGTGAAAAATGACTACTGCGAAAATGCAGGCTATCAAGCAAAAAAGCGATGTTATTATCAAAACTTTCTTAAACTTGATAGCGTGAGCGTCAAAAGTAATTTGCGAATTTAACAGAGCGTGTTCGTCGAAATCTTCAGAATTGCTTAATAGCGCTTTGTATTTCTTGCAAAAAGCATAGTAAACACAAGTTGCGATAACAAGAATGATTGCTGCAACTAGACACCATGCGAAGGTCAAGAGACAATCATTACCTTGAGCAATAGTCGATGAGTCCATCCATTTTGCTTCTTCAGAAAGAGAATTGCCAAGACGCGCACCTCCCACGTTTATGGGTGCTGTCTTGTCTAAGTTTTCAAGCCACGAAGAAGGAAAAATAACATGAGCCTGTGAATCAATGTTGTGCGTGTTTACAGTGCTAGAAAAAAGATAGCCACCAACGGGCAAAAACTCGACAGTCCCTTCATGGCCATGTCCCCACGCCCAAACGTTGTTAAGGTCTTTCGGAGTGTTTTTGTCAGTAACAGGAATTAAAACAGTTGCTGTAACCTGCGCAGAAGAATCTCGAGAAGCGAAACGTTGGACATCAGAAAGCTTCATGTGAGGCAAATAATTCCAATAGAGCTCAGCTACATCATCATAAACATAAAAAGCATTGTCGATTTTATAGCTCACTTCCACTGTCATCTCGCGAGATGAGTTGTTTTTTGGCATAGAAAGATAAAACCAACTTGACTCTTTGTCGTAACACCAAAAATAATCTTCTTCATCTGATGGCGGTTGCCCATCATCAAGACGTTTTTTTACCTCTTCAGAAAAATCGACCTGCGCTGCTTGAAAAACGCTTGTGCCCTCCGCAGCTCCTGCGTAAATTACACGTACACCATCAATTGCGATTTTGGCACGATTGCAAGCCTCAGAAATCTCCCAGTTTAAAGTGCCTGTGTTGGCCGGGGCGTCAATTGTTCTTTGATCGACGACCCTGAGGGTGCCATCGGTTTCAATTTGCCCAACAGTGTTCATGCTAACAAGGTTCCATGAAGGAAGCTCCGAAATTTCATGAAGCAGATAAATCGTAAATCCACAAACTGCCAAAAGAACAGCTGAGATTGCAGCAATAGTTGACTTTTTAAACTGGAATTTCACTGACATAATGTTACCCGAATAACAAGAAGGTTAAACAGGTTAGGCCAGAGCTAGATTAAGATATATTTTCAATCTAGGAATCTATCTTTTAATTAGTTCCGAATAACCAAAATCTTTTTCAAACTATGATTCAATTAAGAAAACAAATTCATCAATGGATGCCAAACTGGTGTTAACTAAAACTAACAAGGAAGTGCCATGGTTCAAAACGGACTAAATAAAATACACATCAAAGACTACGACATCGACTTTATTAAATGGGGGCACGGCAACAAAAACCTCATCATGATTCCTGGCCTTTCATACATCATGATTCCTGCTCAAGTGGAGCGCAGAAAGAAATTTTCTGAAGTTTATGCTGATGAATTCACTTGCTTTTACCCAGAGCGAAAGCCGGACTTACCCTATGGCTACACAACAGAACAAATGGCAGAAGACGTGTTTGATTTCATATGTGCCTTGGGGCTAAAAGAAGTGTTTGTGCAAGGCTTTTCTCAAGGCGGAATGATTGGACAATGGCTAGCCATCAATCACCCAGAAATTGTAAAAGCGCTCGTATTGACTGTCACATTGTCTAAACCTAACGACATGATTAAACAAACGCTTGTGTGGGCTAACGAAATTGAAGAAGGTAAACCTTATGATGCCCTACAGCGCATGCAAAATGACTCCTATTCAAACAAATGGCTTGATATTCACAAAGATGACGAGATAGAGTTGCCGCCACAAAATGCAAGAAGGCCTGCTGACCAATATAAAATCATGGCGAAAGCTTGCACATCTCACAACACATTCAATAGATTAAGTGAAATAAAATGCCCTGTGCTAATAAATGGTGGATGGAATGACAAAGTTGTGTCTGGAGAAGCAAGCATTGAAATGTCGCTAGCTCTGAAATGTGACACTGTAATGTATGAAAAGCTTGGACATGGTCTATATGAGGAAGATTTAAGCTATCACGAACGTGTGTTTAGCTGGCTAAAAACCCACGCAAACTAATGTCCAGAACAAATAAAAACGAGGGCGCAGAACCCTCGCAGAATAAAGCAGATTTTTGCGTTGTTTTATTCAACAACTTTTACATTAACGGCTTGTAGTTTTCCATCGTTGCCGTCTACGATTTCGAATTCTACCAACTGGTCTTCTTTTAGAGTTTTATAGCCATCCATCTGGATTTCAGAATAATGAACAAATAAATCATCGCTATCTTCCATAGAAATGAATCCATAGCCTTTTTCGCCATTAAACCACTTCACTTTGCCTTGAGCCATTGAAGACACCTCCCTTCAAAACACACTCATTGAACCACAACCCCATTAGTTCAAGTTGATACTTTTTCCTTAAGAATGCTTTTGGCATTACAAAAGTGAAAAAAATTATAGAACACAAAGACGTGCGTAACCTGCACTAATACGCTGAAGAGTGTATATTTAGCACTCTCATCTAAAGAGTGCTAAATAAAGATATAATCTTTAACGTTTTATAAGAGAGCCGCATACATTAGTGCGGAGCACAAAAAGGAGATGTTATGAACCTTAAACCACTAGGTGATCGCGTCATCTTAAAACAAGACGAGGCAGAAGAAAAAACAGCCTCTGGCATTTACATTGCCAGCACAAACAAAGAAAAGCCATGCTGCGGAACAATTGTTGCAGTTGGCGAAGGCAAGCGCGACAACAATGGAAACCTCATTCCGATGAATGTTAAAGACGGCGACCGTGTCGTTTATTCAAAATATGCAGGAAATGAAATTCAAGTAGACGGCGAAGATTACGTAATTGTTAAATCTGACGACATTTACGCAGTATATGCATAAAAAGGAGATTGATTTTAATGGCAAAAGCAATTAGATTTGACGCAGACGCAAGAAGTGGCCTTGCACGCGGTGTAACAAAACTCTCAGATGCAGTAAAGGTCACACTTGGACCTAAGGGTCGTTATGTAGCTCTTCAAAAATCATATGGCGCACCAACAATCACAAACGACGGCGTTACGGTTGCTCGTGACATCGAACTCGAGGATCCAATCGAGAACATGGGCGCACAACTCGTAAAAGAGGTTGCAGTTAAAACAAACGATGTTGCAGGTGACGGCACAACAACAGCAACTCTTCTTGCAGATGTAATCGTTGCAGAAGGCATCAAGAACGTTACAGCAGGAAGCGACGCTCTTGCAATTCGTCGTGGCATTGAAAAATCAGTTGACGCTGTGGTAGCTGAAATCAAAAAGAACTCAACACCAGTTTCAACAAAAGAGCAAATCGCTGCTGTTGGCACAATTTCTGCAGGAGATGCCGAGATTGGCGAAAAGATTGCAGAAGCAATGGAGGCAGTTGGAAACGACGGCGCAATTTCTGTAGAAGACAGCCAAACATTCGGCATCGACATGGAAGTTGTTGAAGGCATGCAATATGAGCGTGGCTACATCTCACCATACATGGTCACCGACACAACAAAGATGGAAGCAGTCTTAAAAGACCCATACATCATGTTGACCGACCAAAAAGTATCTAACATCCAAGACATGATTCCTCTACTCGAAGAAGTCATGCGCTCGCAACGTCCTTTGTTCATCGTTGCAGAAGATGTTGATGGCGAAGCACTTTCAACAATGCTTTTGAACAAATTGAGGGGCACCTTGAATGTTGTTGCTTGCAAAGCTCCTGGATTTGGCGATCGTCGCAAGAGAATCCTCGAAGACATCGCTGCTGTAACTGGCGCACAAGTTATCGACAAAGACTTCGGAATGACACTTGCTGATGCAAACATCCAGGCTATGGGCAACGCAAAGACAGTAAAGGTCACAAAAGACAGCTTCCTCATCGTTGATGGCGCTGGTGACAAAGAAAAGATTAAAGAACGCGTTAACCAAATCGACGTTGAGCTTGAAAATTGCGACAGCGATTTCGACCGCGAGAAATTACAAGAAAGAAAAGCAAAACTAGCTGGTGGCGTTGGCGTTTTGAAGGTTGGAGCAGCAACAGAAAGCGAACTTAAAGAAACAAAGAGCCGCATCGAAGACGCTCTGCAATCAACTCGTGCAGCTGTCGAAGAAGGCATTGTTGCTGGTGGCGGCGTAGCACTTGTTAATGCTATTAAAGTTCTTGACGACGTAAACGCAGAAGGCGATGAGAAGATTGGCGTTGACATTATGCGTCACGCAATGGAAGCACCACTTCGTGCAATTGCTACAAATGCTGGCTATGAGGGCAGCGTTGAAGTCGCAGAAGTAAAGAAAGCTGAACCTGGTGTCGGCAGAAACTACAAGAATGATGAATGGGGCAACATGATCAAGATGGGAGTAAACGACCCAGTCAAGGTCACAAGAACTGCTCTTCAAAGCGCAGCTTCTGTTGCATCGTTGATCCTCATTACTGAAGCAACTGTCAACGACATTCCAAAAGATCCTGACCCAGCCGAAGCAGCAGCAGCCGCTGCAGCAGCCGCTCAGGGCGGAATGATGTAGACGAGAGCTCCAAGGGTTAAATTAAACTTGATTTAGACTGATAAAAGTTCTTTGCTTTTAGGAGTTACAAAAAGAGGCGCCAATATTGGCGCCTCTTTTCTAATAATTGAGACAAGCGTATAATCCCACGACACACATATGTCAAATGATGGCGTAAATCGTTAATTGTCTCTTTATTTCATTTGTGTGCAACTAATAGCTAACGATTAAACCGCCGCGTTCTGCATAGTAGCTACAAAGACCTCTTGTGGGAAGAATTTCTATCTGAGCGTCTTTCCATGTTTCTAGAATTTTTTCTTTGAGAGTTTGTGCAAGGGCTAGATTGTCACAATGGCTAATAGCAACTTTTCCGCCTGAAAAACCTCTCTTTTTCATGTCATGGAGAATAACAAGAAGAGCTTTTTTCGCACCTCTTGCCTTTGCCTCAAAGACTATTTTTCCTTCATCACTTCCGATGCCAATGCCCCACATGCCAAGCGCTTTAGCAATGAGACCTGTAACTTTACCCATTCGCCCGTTTTTAATGAGGTTGTCAAAAGAAGAAAGAGCAAAAACAACTTTCTTTTTTTTCAAGAATTCAACAGCGTTAGTGACAATAGCATCAAAATCAAGGCCTTTGCGAATCATATACTCGATTTCTTTAACGCATAAAACCAGTTCAGGACCGGTCGAACAAGAATCCAGAACAGCAATGTTTTTGTTAGGATGCTCCTCTAATGCATGTTTTTTCGCCGCAAGCGCGCTGTTCATGCTTCCAGAAAGTTGCGATGAGATAGTGATGGCAATAGAGTTCTCTGCCTTTTCAAACTGATCAAACCAAGTGCCTGGTGCAGGGCATGAAGTGAAGCTTGCCGTTTCTTCTTTCTCCATCGCATCAAGAAGCTCAGGAATATCTATGCTTTCATCATCGACAAATTCTTTACTTCCAACTGAGATAACAAAAGGAACACTTGTTCTCTCAGCGTCGCATTCGGGGTGGCTTTTAGGGAAAAGATCGCAACTCGAGTCAGTAACAATATTCCACTTCATAATCTCCAAAACCTTTCTCGAACCAAACTAACCAACACTAAAACAACTTTTTCGGTCTGATTAACGACATAATCACGATTATTCGTCGATATTCTCGTTTCTTAACAATAAGTCAGGCCAAATGACTCAAACAAAAGGATTACATTCCTATCAATTATTCCCAGCGTTAGTTTCATCCATTTTATCAAGTCGCACTTGCGCACCTTCAAGCCAGAAAACTGTGTCTCGAACAGTAGATTTTAAATCCCTAGGGGAATATCCCAACTCTTGAGACGCTCGTTCATGAGAAAAATTCCCGTTACTTGAAAGCGTGTACAATGCATATCTTGTGTATAGAGGGCGAGTTTTCCTCACTTTAGCAAAAAACTCAAAGAAAGGGAGCGCAACTTTCGCAAGAAAAATTGGGAAACAAACTATCTTTTTGCCACCAGTCACTCTCCTCGCCATCTCAAGGATTTCTTTTACAGAACAATAGCAGTTAGAAAGTATATAACATCGGCCTGTTTTACCTGCGTCTGCTGCAAGAAGACATCCTTTTGCAACATCGCGAACATCTACAAAATCATAGCCACCAGAAATTCCTGCTAGCAGTTTTCCAGTTATGTACATACTGATGAGCTGAACTAAATGATTGTCGCCGCCATCAAATGGACCAATTATCCCGGAAGGATGAACAATTACAGCATCGAGGCCAGCTTTGACCGCATCCATAACAGCCTGACTCGCCTCTGCCTTGGTTTTAGAATAGGCTCCGTGAACTGCTTCGGCGCTAAAGGAATCTACTTCAGATATGCACGCCCCATCTTCTAGCTCAGGAATTGCATGGACCGAGCTAACATGAACCAAACGCCTAACTCGATGTTTAACGCACATATCGATTATGTTTTTGGTCCCATTAACATTTACATCATAAAGATGAGGTGTAATCTTTTCACCAATGCTAATAATCGCCGCTGTGTGGATTACCGTGACTTCATAAGCCGAAATGTTAGCAAAAAGCGGCTCTAGTGTCTTAAGTTTGGTCACATCCCCCTTGTAGTAGGTAGTCTGATAACTGTTAGTGGCATCATCACAAGGAAAAATCAGCCCCCGAATTTCGCAATCAACATCGCGTAAATAACGAATTATTGTGCTGCCTAAATGGCCCAAAGCACCTGTTACGATATACAATTTCTTCAAAAAAGATCTCCTATCGCTTTAGCCATCACGCTTCGGCTTCTCTATTAGAAAGCGCAAAACTTCAAAATCACAAAGACAGAAAGACTTGTTGTATTTCGCACTTTTGACATGTGTTCAAATGCAATTTAGTGTGCCAAAAGGTCTTTTAAGTTTACGAGGGGATGCTGCTCAGCCCACTCGCTAAAACTAACAAAATCAACTCTCAAGACTTGCAGGAATGACTGCTACAAAGCCCATCCTCGCCTATTTTTCTCCGAAAAAACTTACTATGAAATCTTCACCTTTAAAAAATTGTGAAACCTACATTTTGAAAAGCAAGAAAGGACCTCTCCAAATACAGTCATTCATACAGTTCATACTAGCTTCATTTACATTTCAAGTGTTGTCACCTAATATTTTAAGAAACGTTGATCGCTATTGTAATTGGATTTCCTTGAATGAACTTAAAGACATTAGAACAGAACAATAGCTTTTGCTAAATGATTGCAGTTCTATTTTAAACATGATGCATGGTATTCTTATTCTGTGGTTTTTTGGCAATTTTTACGACTGAAGGGTAGCAAAAATGGAGAACAAAACACATTTCAAGAGAGCATTGACTGCACTGCTTGCCATCGCAATCGCAACTTTGATGACAGCATCGCTAACAGCTTGCGGAGGTAAAGATGACTCAACTGTCATTAAAGAATGCATTTCGCAGGAGCTTGACCAAATTAAAGACAAAAACGGAGACGAGTGGAACGAGCTTGTTGACAGCTTTAATTCTTCAGTTGGCAATGGCCTTGATCAATTGGGCATCGATGGCAACGCCATTATTACAACTTGGCTCTCAGATTTTGATTATTCAATTAAAGACGTCAAGATTGACGGAGACACTGCCGATGCTGAAGTTTCAATCACCAACAAGTCAATCATGGATGCATTAGGAGAATGGCAAAAAGAAACAATCAACGAACTGTCTAGCAAAGCTTCAATTAGCGACGATGACTACAAAGCTGCAGGCCAAAAGCTCATTCAGAAAATTGAAAACTCCGCACCAAAAACTCAAGATGCAACGTTCACATTCACAAAGAGCGGCAACACGTGGACATTAGATGAAGAGAGTGCAACTAACGAGCTCTACAATTGCCTGATGAGCTAGCAAACTAGCTGGAATCTATGGATTTAATACTAGACGTTTTATTCGATGCTCTTAAAGACACAGGTTATCTAATCCCGTTTCTCTACATAACGTATGTGGCAATGGAATGGCTTGAAATTAAAACGAGCGACTCAGCCACAAACAGAGTTATGAATGCGGGAAAACTTGGCCCTGCAATTGGTGCATTTTTAGGATTGTTGCCGCAGTGCGGGTTTTCTGCTGCGGCAGCGACACTTTATGCTGGCAGAGTAATCACAAGAGGGACCCTGATTGCCGTTTTCCTCGCAACTTCCGACGAAATGCTGCCAATTTTCATAGCAAAGGCAGTTCCTGTCGAACAAATTCTGACCTTGCTTGGAACGAAGTTCGCAATCGGAATGGTAGCAGGATTTATTATTGATGCAGTGCTCCACTTTAGACACACAAATTCAACTGCCTTTAAGATTCATGAACTCTGTGAACAGGAAGAATGTAGCTGTGATGAATGCTGTTGCGGGTCCGACACAGGGTTTCGTTCCATTCTCTTTTATGCCCTAATTCACACAATCCAAGTCACGATTTTTGTTTTTATCATTAACTTAATCCTTGGATTCCTAATTCAATTCGCTGGAGAAGACTCGATTGGGAATTTCCTGAAAGCCAATGACTCTTTCTCAATAGTGCTGAGTGCAATTGTTGGGCTCATTCCAAACTGTGCAGCGAGCGTTGCAATTGCCGATCTTTGGACGGAAGGACTGCTTAGCACAGGGGCGATGCTCTCGGGGCTTCTTGTTTCCGCAGGCATCGGCTTGATTGTTTTGTTCCGCACAAATCAAGAACCAAAACGCAACCTTTCAATCGTTGCTACACTTTTAGTCATCGGAATTGCATGCGGCTTTGTAGCCTCACTTCTGTTTCCCTAGAGCTCTCAACCTACAGAAAAATCAACCCAACAATTTAAGTCTGACATAAATTTTTAATTTTAAAATCATGTCAGACTTAATCTTTAAGTTCAATTTAATGTCAGACTTATTGCTCAAACGAAAATTTCTGCATTTCTAATTCATGCCAGACTTCAAAAACAAAAACATTTTTAAAAATGATGTCAGACTTCAGAGAAAACAACTCAAGTCTTGCATGGAAATGAAATTTGCAATTCATGTCAGACTTAAAGATAAACTTGCGAACAAATGAGAAAAGCGACCCCAAAAAGAGGTCGCTTTGTCAACCAGAACAAAATTATGTTTATATATTTAAACTAGTCAGCAGTGTGATATCCAGGAATGCTGTGTTTTACTCGAGCAGCTTCTTCTGCGCGCTTGCCATCGTTAAAGCGATCAAGCGTTCCAACAAGATAGCCTGTGATGCGACGAATTCTTTCAAAATTCTCATTGCCATCGCCCTCGTGACGTCCGCATTTAGGGCAAACATCATTTATGATTCCGTTATATCCACACACAGGGTCTCGGTCGACGGGATGGTTCACAGAACCATAACCAATTCCGCTGTCTTTCATGTGACGGATCACGGCTTCAAAAGCATCTAGATTCTCGGTTGGGTCGCCGTCAAGTTCAATGTATGAAATGTGACCTGCATTGGTGAGAGCGTGATAAGGCGCTTCAATGTCAATCTTTCTAAACGCATTGATGTCATAGTAGACAGGCACATGGAAACTGTTTGTGTAGAAATCACGGTCAGTAATTCCCTCGATGCTACCAAAACGAGCTCGGTCCATTCTCACAAAGCGACCGGAAAGCCCCTCTGCAGGTGTTGCAAGCAGTGTGTAGTTGAGACCTTTCTCCTGCGAAACTTTGTCAACATAGGAGCGCATGTGTCCGACAATTTCAAGTCCGAGCTTTTGGGACTCCTCACTCTCACCATGATGCTTGCCAACAAGCGCCTTCAAGCATTCCGCCAAGCCAATGAAACCAATGCTTAAAGTGCCATGCTTTAACACTTCACGGACTTCGTCTTCAGGTTTCAAATTCTCAGAATCAATCCAGACACCCTGCCCCATTAAGAAAGGCATGTTGTAAACGTGCTTTCTGCATTGGATTTCGAAACGCTCATCAAGCTGACGTCGCACAAGATCAAGCTTTTGATCAAGCAAATCAAAAAACAAATCAATGTCACCCTTTGCTCGAATGCCAAGACGAGGAAGATTGATAGAAGTAAAGCTTAGGTTTCCTCTGCCTGGCGTGATTTCTCGTGACCTGTCAAACACGTTTCCCATTACACGTGTTCTGCAACCCATGTAGGCAATCTCAGTTTCTGGGGTTCCTTTGTAATATTGCAGATTGAAAGGGGCATCCAGGAAGCTAAAGTTAGGGAACAAACGCTTTGCACTGCAACGCATAGCTAGTTTGAACAAATCATAGTTAGGATCACCCTCGTTGTAGTTGACACCTTCTTTTACGCGGAAAATTTGCACAGGGAAGATTGGTGTCTCACCGTGTCCAAGTCCTTCTTCAGTTGCAAGCAGCATGTTTTTAATTACCATGCGTCCCTCAGGGCTTGTATCCATGCCGTAGTTAACAGAAGAAAACGGAGTTTGTGCGCCTGCACGAGAATGCATTGTGTTCAAATTATGCACAAGTGCTTCCATGCCCTGGAACGTCGTGCGATCGGTGTCGCGCGTAGCATTTTTCACAGCATAGGCCATTGCTTTTTGTGAAACATCCTCTGAAACTCCTCCATCAACAAGCCCTTTGTGAACAGCAGAAACAAATTCTTCATCCATTGCAAGGCTTGCAATTTTTCCTGTATCTTCCTCGCATTTGTCAAGCAATGACTGAACAAATCCACGCTCGTCATCCATGTCGGTCAGAAGATCAAGCGCTTCTGCTAAATGCTTTTTATAGAGTCGACGATAGGTCTTTCTCACACCCTCGGCCAGACCATAATCAAAGTCACAAATCGATTGCCCACCATGCTGGTCATTTTGGTTTGATTGGATTGCAATGCAAGCAAGGGCGCAATAGCTCGCAATGTCATTTGGTTCACGAAGAACACCATGCCCTGTGCAAAAACCTCCGCGAAAGAGCTTTCGGAGTTCTATTTGCGCGCAAGTTGTTGTGAGTGTATAAAAATCCATATCGTGGATGTGAATATCTCCCTCACGATGAGCCTTAGCAAATTCAGGATCGATTACACACATCTCATAGAATTGCTTTGACGCTTCTGAACCATATTTCAACATTGTGCCCATTGCAGTGTCTGCATCAATGTTTGCATTTTCGCGCTTCATATCACTGTCAGTAGCCTTGGTGAAAGTGATATCTTTCAAGGTCTGCATGAGACGAGAATTGACATCACGAACGCGACTACGTTGCGCACGATAAAGAATGTAGGCTTTTGCTGTCTGAGAAAAACCGCTCTCAATCAACGCTTCTTCAACAAGGTCCTGTATTCCCTCAACCGTAGGAATGCCCTCAACGGCACCACCGATAATCTTTGCAAGAACTAAATTTGCAACATCGCGAGAAACTTGACGATTTTGCATTGCTCCAGAAGCCAAAAAAGCCTTTTCAACGGCGTCAACGATTTTCTCGAGATCAAAATCCACCACACGGCCATCACGCTTTTTAATTGTTGTTGGGACGTTTAGAGTAGTGTTTTGTACAAGTTTTTCGTACAATTCCGTGTTTTGTGGCGACATTATCCTCTCCTTCTAATTCCACAAGATTCGATTTTGTTCAAATGCCCCCTACTGTGGGGGTTGTTATTTTTTCAACAGTTTTTCAACAGCAGAATTGTTGAAAAATGTCTATATATAGTAGATAGCAGGTTTACTATGCTTTATATATAGTATAACAGCATTCTAAAAATCTACGCGAAAATTTGAAGAAACAATACGAAATTTGAGGAACTTAAAACCTCACCTCAAGCTATCTGAGAACAAAGAAAGTATAATAATTCCTTGGTGGAAACATGACAGTAAATTATTCTGGAAATAAACAGCCTGAAAAAAAGTTAACTCGCGACGAGATTGTTCGTGAATACGAACGCAAGAACACATCGCGCGCGAGAACTGCACGCGCTCGCACAAACGAATCTCTCGCACAATACCGAGAAACGGCAGAACGCGCTAGACAACGGCGCTCGCATTTCGATGAAATTCGCCGTGAGGAAGAAGTAATGAGCGCAAAGCGTCGTGAACAACAGCGAGATCGTGCCGCTTCAGAAGCTCGAATGAACGCTGGAATTAATATGGAAAAGTCTAAGACCGTCACTTCGAAACGCGTGTCAGTTGCTAAACCCCTAACTTCAAAAGAATTTCAGGCAAAAACACGCAGAAGTTGGGAACAATATGAAAAGGAACGTGCTTCACGCGACGCTCTTCAAGGAGAGCGTCCTCGCTCATCGGAAAGAACTTTGATTGATGGCAGAGGAACAATAGACTCCCGCACCTTTAATGAGCAGCAAATAATTTCGAACAAAACAATTAACGATCAGGACAAACATGATCCACTGGTTGTTTCGTCTGATTCAAAAAACCGCTGGAACACAAGAAGTGACAGAGTTCCAACAACTGAACCGAAATTGTATTCTGGTAATCAACAAGGAAGCCCAATGAACAATGGTTTCATTGACGCATTTGAGTCATTACCAACGTTTGTAAAAATCGCAATTCCTGTAATTTTAATTCTTGTAATTATTGTGCTAATTTTGCTTTTCATCTAACAATAATTGAAGTATAATTAGCAATCGCGTTTAGGACGCGTCTTATTTCGTGGGTCGTTAGCTCAGTTGGTAGAGCAGGGGACTTTTAATCCCAAGGTCGCGGGTTCGATTCCCTCACGACCCACCATCTTTGTTGGGGTATCGTCCAACGGCAGGACTCTGGTTTTTGGTACCAGCTATCTAGGTTCGAATCCTGGTACCCCAGCCATATTGAGCGCGCTTCACGCGCCTTCCCAATTCGCTGCAGCCAAGCCTGAACTCCATCTTCGTTCTGCAAACATTCGGGCAGTGCAAAGCACAGCTCCTCAAGTTTTCGAACAAATCTGTTCGCCCAGGCTTGCCTTCGCTTGCGTCTATTCATCATGAAAGTTTGAGAATTGTTTCAAAATCAGATACCACACATGCGATTGATAAAATACGTTCGACTTTCTCTCGCTCTTGAATTCTCAAAAATTCCTCGGAAAATATCTCAGAAATAGTTCTTATAAATACCGAGCAAACAGGTAATGAGTTTCTTTCCAAAATCATTATTCCATCAACTCATTGTTAGCTGCAAACATTCGGGCAGTGCAAAGCACAGCTCCTCAAGTTTTCGAACAAATCTGTTCGCCCAGGCTTGCCTTCTCTTGCGTCTATTCATCATGAAGGTTTGAGAATTGTTTCAAATTCAGATACCACACATGCGATTGATGAAATACGTTCGACTTTCTCTCGCTCTTGAATTCTCAAGTGGAATGATTTAGTAAAGGAAAACAAGAACAAAATAGGGCACTAGGCAGGATTCTCGTGAACAGTAACGAACTTTATCATTGGATATGATTCGAGAACAGAAAGTCTAACCTTTTCTGCAATTGCATGCGCTTCTTCCAAAGTCTGTCTTCCGTCGACACCAATTTCAAGATCGATGCAAATTCTGTTCCCAAATCGACGAGATCGCACCATGTCGACGTCAATAACGCCAGTCTGCTTCAAGACAAACGCACCCAATTCATCCTCAAACTCTTTGCCAACAGATGAATCCAAAAGCTGATTTAAACTATCGCGCAACAGTTTTGCGGCCACGCCGGCTATAAAGAAAGCAATAACAACTGAAGCTGCAGGCTCCAAAACAGGATATCCAAGCATTGCTCCGCCGATGCCCACGAGCGCTGCCACTGAAGAAATTGCGTCCGAGCGATGATGCCATGCGTCGGCCATGAAGGCGCTAGACATCAACACCTTGGCATAATGGCGCGTATACCAAAACATAGCCTCTTTTGAAACAATGGACACAACTGCCGCAATTAGAGCAATGATTTGCGGAGGCTGAAACGAAGAATTGCCTCCCAGAATCTCAGAAGCCTTCTCAACACCGCCGATTCCAATTCCTATGCCAGTTATCAACAAAATGATGCCCAGCAAAAGGGATGCAACTGATTCGAACCGCTCGTGCCCATATGGGTGAGAGTCGTCAGGATTTCTTTTTGAAATTTTCACACCCACAAAAGCAATAGCAGTGGCAAAAACGTCCGACAAAGAGTGAACTGCGTCGGAAATCATCGCGCTTGAGTTTCCGAAAATGCCAGCTATGAGCTTAAAAAGCGACAGCATAACATTGCCAAAAACGCCAACGAAGGTCACTTTTGCGATTATGCGTTGTTCAGATAAAGTACCTGTCATTTAGTCCTTCTTTGCAAACACCCAGAGTTTTGCGAAGACGTAATTTCCGATTGTAACAACAACTTGAACTATCAGTTTGGCAATCTTGTCATTCATGTGGCAAATCGTTACGCTTAAAAACATGATAGCCATGTCCATCAAAAGCGTTGCCACACGCGAGCCCACAAACGAGGTGAATTCTTTAAAAATTTGGTCAGACTTCGACTGAAAAACGAACCGTCTGTTTGTGACATATGCAAAAAGCACCGCGCAAACCCAAGAAATGATATTAGCTATTTGAAGCTGGACGGCGTTATTAGGGTCGAGAAATGTCAGTACGCAAAAATAGTAAACTGCCAAAGACACAATTGTTGTGCAAATTCCAACTACTAAATAGGAAATGATCTCTCTATATTTCGAAAAAAGCTCTTTAAGCATCAGTAAATTCTAGCACGCATAAAGTAAGTCTGGCATGTTTTGCAAATTTTAAAATGATGTCAGACTTGGTACGTTAGTGAGAAGTTTGACATGCCTTGTAAATAAAAAAGCGGATGGTTCGGTCACCAAGGAAGTCTGGCTTAAAACTGAAATATCAAATTAACGTCATGCTTGCCAAAATACTAATCAAAGTGCCTCAATAGTTAATCAGATATCGAAGTCTGACATGTTTTGTAAATTTTAAAATGATGTCAGACTTGGATCGTAAGTAGGAATTCTGACATGTTTTGTAAATAAAAAAGCAGATGGTTAGGTCACAAAGGAAGTCTGGCTTAAAACTGAAATATCAAATTAACGTCATACTTGCCAAAATACTAATCAGAGTGCCTCAATAGTTAATTAGAAATGTAAGTCTGACATGTTTTGTAAATTTTAAAATGATGTCAGACTTGGATCGTAAGTAGGAAGTCTGACATGTTTTGTAAATAAAAAAGCGGCCGGTAACAGCCGCTTTTTAAGTTTTGTGATTTGTCGTTTGAATAAAAGTTACTGCTTCTTTGCTGGTCTTTTTATTTTCTTCTCAGTGCGAGGTTGATTTGCAGCCTTATGCGAACCTTCACCCTTGCTGCCTGTATTTTGATGCGCAGCATTGTTTAGAGAGTCCGAAGTAGCGCTTGTAGCCTGAGCAGACTTCTTAGCGTTAGCCTCGACACGAGCAAGAGGAACTTGCTCAAGACCTCCGCGATAAGACGCATCAAAGTCGAAGCACTTGACTTCCTTGCCATACTTCTTCTGCAACTTTGCAAACTTTGGCTCGCGAGTTTTCCACAAAGTATAAATTGGAACTGCAACCGCAAATGATGAGTATGCACCCGCAATCAAGCCAATTGACATTGCAAATGCAAAGTCTTTCAGCGTTTCTCCTCCGAAGAACAACATGAAGAAGACAGGCACAAATGATGTCACGGTAGTGTTAATTGTTCTAATCAAAACTTGGTTAATTGAGTGATTTGCCATTGTGGCAAATGTACACTTAATGCCCTCGGTAGCCATATTGTCATTAACGCGGTGGAAAGTAACGACTGTGTCATACAAAGAGTAACCAAGAATTGTGAGCAATGCCGCAATCGTGTTTGGATTTACTTCCCTTCCAAACACGGCATAAATGCCCATTACGATAATCAAGTCGTGCAAAAGCGCGATGATTGCAACAACTCCCATCTTCCACTCAAAGCGTATTGCAATGTAAACAATAATTAACAGCATAGAAACTAGAAAAGCAATGAGTGAAGATTGAACGATGCTCTCGCCCCAGTCAGGCCCGATGACGTTTACGCTCGTGTCTTGTGCCTCATAGCCAAATTTATCTTGCACCTGTTTTGCGATGTCGTTGGCTTGATTTGAATCAGTAACAGGAATTCTAACAATGTAGCCTTCCTGACCATCAGTCTGAGCTGTTTGAATTGTCGCATTGTCCTGGCCAACCTCATTAAATGCTTGGCGAAGCTCTTCTGTTGAAACTCCTTTTGCATCCGCATATGTAATCGAAGAACCGCCAACAAACTCAATTCCGAAGTTAAAACCGCGAATGCACATAGCGCCAACAAAAACAACTACGGCCACTGCCGAAATAGTCAAGAAAACTTTAGTCTGACCAACAAAGTTGATGTCCTTCTTAATAAAGCGACCTTTAACCTTCTTAGCAGCTTTGACTACGTGGGATTCAGCCTCTTCCGCAATCTCTTCCTTCTCAATTTCTGCTGCATCAAGGCAGTCTTTAACATTCCAAAACTCAGGATGCTTTTTAATTGTGCGAGGAGCCATCAGGCGAATGAGTGGAGCTTTAAAGAGAAGCATCATTGCAATGTCGCAGAAAATTCCGAGCGCAAGCGTGAGACCGAAACCCTTAACAGTAGCAGATGCGAGGAAGAAAAGGCAGAGCGCAGACACAAGCGAAACAAGGTCTGCGTCGATTGATGTAAGGATTGCATGTTTAACGCCAGAAATTGAAGCCGAGCGAATCGACTTGCCCATTCTGATTTCTTCGCGGAAGCGCTCGACCGTGAGCACCGAAGAGTCAGCAGCCATGCCAATTGTGAGCACGATGCCCGCAAGTCCTGCAAGAGAGAGCGTAAACTGACCAAAGGCAGAAAGAGTCGCCAATATGCCCAGGTAAAGGGCAGCAAACACTAGCATTGCGCCAGCCGTGATTATTCCAAGTCCTTTGTAGAAGAATAGCAGGTAGAGCATAACGAGAGCAAGTCCGATTAGCACAACAATGATAGCTCCATTCAATGCATCTTGGCCAAGAGTTGGTCCAACCACCTGACTTGTAGAATATTCGAAGCTTACTGGCAGAGATCCGCTTTCGAGAACTGTTTGAAGCGCCTTCGCCTCGTTTTGGGAATAATTGCCAGTAATCGATACGCGTCCGTCTGTAATTGCAGCTCGGACAGTAGGTGCACTATTAACTTGATTGTCCAGAATAATTACGATTTTTCCGTTCGTGGACACAAGGTCACTCGAAGCCTCGGCGAACGCTTTTGTCGCAGTTGAGTCAAGCTCGATGTTGACGGCGTAATACTGCGAAGTCTGACTCTCGCGATCGACCGTAACTTTCTTAATGTTTTCTCCTGTAAACAGTGGAGTATATGAGCCCTCGTCGACGGTCACCTTGTTCTGGCTTTCAATCCTAAACGAATTTCCGTAATCGTCAGAAACAGATTGATACCCACCATATTGCCCATTGTCAATTTTAGTTCGCACGTCTTCGTCAGTGAAAGAATCAAGGCGCGCAAAAGAAAGTTGACCAGTTTTGCCAATTGTATTCAAGGCAGTTTGCGTATCCTGCAAACCAGGAATTTGAACGAGAATCTGATCATTTCCCTGCAATTGAACGACTGCCTCATTCGCACCGAGCGCATTAACGCGGCTTTCAATGATTTTTCTGCTCGTCTCCATCTGGTCTTTTGTTGGAGCTGAACCGTCGTTTGTGTGTGAAGTCAAAACAACAGAAAGCCCACCTCGAATGTCAAGGCCTTGATTGATTTTCTCATTTGGGGGCATAAACATAACGACAGAAGCCGCTACAAGGATGGTCGTAATAATCAAGAGCCAAATGTTGCGTCTTGTGGAAGAATGCTTTGTTTTTGTTTTGTTCTTTTGGTTTCTTAGGTCGCCAGTTTTATCGGCGAAACTTTGAGATGTAGTCTTTTTACCGCGAGAAAGCGCCATTAGGTGCTCCTTAATGTTCAATAATGCTGTTAAATCAAAAAAATTCCAGTCAACAATTATTGCACTAGTTCATGAAATTATCAAACTGTATTCCCAGTGTAACGTAGTCTTCTGTGTCTAGTTTTTCGCCGCGTATCAAGGGATCGATTCCGCAAGCTTGAAGCCATTTACAAATCATGTCAGACTTCCCATTTCCAAAGTAGGTCTTCATAGAATTGAGGATTGTTTTTCGCCTGCTCGCGAACGCAGCATCCGCAGCAACGCAGGCATTTTTCAGAATTTTTGCAGAAACCTCACCATCAAGTCTGTCATGTTTTTTAAGCTTTATTACTGCGCTGTCAACACGAGGCGCAGGCAGAAAATTGTTTCGTCCAACAAAAAACCAATCAACTGGTTTTGCAAAGAGTCGAAGCTTAACAGTATATGCACCGTAGTTTTTCGTTCCGACTTTGGCCATCATGCGCTCGGCCACTTCCTTTTGAACCATGACGGTCACTTCATTTAAGTCTGACATGTTTTGTAAATAATGCAAAACGAGTGTTGCCGCAATGCCATAGGGCAAATTAGCAACGAGTTTGTTAGGAAATTGCTTTCTTTTTGCTCCCGTTTCTAACGCAGTCTCTTTATTAACTATTAAGTCTGACATGTTTTTTAAATCGCTATGAAACGATTCTTTTCTCAAGTCTGGCTTCTTTTGCAAAAGCAATCCTGTTTGAGTGTCGTTATTTAAAAATAAGTCTGACATGTTTTTTAAAAGGGATTTATCAAGTGCATCACCCTCAATAAGGGTAAAAGAATCCCCTGAAAAAGCAGTATTTTCTCTCAAAAGACCATAAAGTCTGTCATCTTTTTCAATTGAGACAACCCTTGCACCAGTCTCCAAAAGCGGAACGGTCAAGGCTCCAATCCCAGGACCAACTTCCAAAACGAAATCGTCGCGATTCACTTCCGCGAGAACAATCGTTTTGTCTACTACTGAAGAATTGATTAAGAAATTCTGACCCAGAGAATGGCTCAATTCCACTCCATGGTCCTTAAGCATTCTTGATACGATGCTAGGATTAGTTAATGTGGAGCTTGACATCTTTAACTTCAAACCCAGCGACGTGAAGAGCTGACCTTATTGACGCTTCAGCGCCTTTGCTTCCGTAGGGGTCGTGCCCCTCTCCAAACAAATGGACATGCGCAGGCTTTAGCTCCCCGTGGCGCGCATCCTCCCAATAAAGCGGCTGCAAGCGATCAAGCACAGCTTTAAATTGCGCAGGCACGCCCGCCATATAAATTGGGCATGCAATGAAAATTTCATCCGTGTCGCGAAAATAATCAATTAACTCTTGCATGTCGTCATTGATTACGCACTCGAAAGTCTCTCTGCAGCCTTCACAACCAATGCAGCCGGAAATGTCCATGTCGGCAATAGAAATTAGAGAAACTTCGCATTCAGGGTTCATCGCTATTAGTTCTTCAAAAAGACCTGTAGCAAAACACTGAGAGCGTCCTTCGGAGCGAGGTGACCCACAAAAAATTGAGATTAGAGACATAGCGATTCTTCCTTCGGGTGCTTCAATTGCCAGTTAGTTGCTGGGCGATTGAGAAGTTTGATTGCGTTTTCATAGAGTTGTGTTGCAAACTCTTCAACATCAAGTCTGACATCATTTTGAAGAAGGTCTATCATTCGCGAGAACGTGAAAATAGTGTGACTTGGCCCACATTCTGTGCTTCTAAAAGGCTCTGGAGCCATAAACGGCGAATCTGTTTCAGTTAGAAGTCGGTTAAGCGGAACAAGTTTGCACGCCTCACGAACTTCTTCTTGCTTCTTAAACGTGATTGCTCCGCCAAACGCAATATAGCATCCTTCATCAACCCAGCGTGTTATCTCTTTTGCATCAGAAGTGTAGCAATGAAGAAGAACACCACTCTCGTTGAAGCCAGCATTCCTCATGCAAGAAAAAGCGTCGTCGAATGCTTCGCGAACATGCAGAATAATTGGAAGTCTGGCTTCTTGTGAAATTTCAATTTGCCGCTCGAAAACTTTAATTTGATCTTCCCTTGGCGAAAAATCGTAATGATAATCCAATCCAACTTCCCCCAGTGCACTAGTGCGAGGATCTCTGAGTTTTTGGATTAGCGTAGCCTCTACTTGTTCAGAATAGTTCCGCGAATAATGCGGATGAACTCCACATGCGACACGAACTGTTGGCAAGTCTGACATGTTTTGAAAATCAGTTTCAGCGCCATCAATTTTTAAGTCTGACATGTTTTTAAACGCTGCTTCATGGTCACCAGTCTCAATGCCAAACTCGCCTTTCTGCTTTGAAAATTGAGTTTTTAAATTAAAGTCAGACTTCTTTTGCAAAGATTCTGCGCCATCAATTTTTAAGTCTGACATGTTTTGAAAAAGCTTCAAAATGTTGCCAGACTTCTGCAAAATTTCAGGCAAATCGTCATAAAAACCCACGCCTTCTTCTGAAAGAGGGTCGGTCATCGCTTCGACAAACGAAACATTCCAATATGCAGCTTGCGCTAAAGAAAGCGCTGGATTATCAAGCATGTTTACATGAGCATGCGTGTCTGCAATTCTCACATTAGAAGAAAAACATGGTGGTTCAACAACAGGCCATTCCTTGCCATGCTTTTTTGGTTTTTTACGGAACCATGGATCAATGTCGCCTGTGCATGCGAAGTCTGACATGATTTGAAAATTAATCCTCTACTGCCAGAATTTTGTCTTCATCAAGGCGTGGGAATAAAGCATCACCAATTTCAACCGATGAACCAGCTTTGAGTTGTCCCCAAACTAATGAAGATTTTAAGTCCTCTACTTCAAACGGAGAAGCGGCGCCTATCCGTCTGCTGGCTTCCACAGAAGTTCTTGTGCAAAATGGAGCAAGCATCAAAGCAATCAAACGAATCGCTTCCAAGGTGTTATAAATCACATCAGCCAACTGTTGTGCCTTCGATTCGTCCTTGGCCAAAGTCCATGGTTCTGATTCTTCGATGTAAAGGTTTGCCCTGTGCGCAAGTTCCATTGCAGCTTTCGTGGCTCCGCTGAAGTCGACAGTATCCATGCAATCAATAAAAGTCTGACATGTTTTTGAAGTCATTTCAGCCATAGGATTATTGATGGCGTCGCTCGATGGTTGGGGAACTTTGAAATCAAAATATTTCTTCGTCATGTTCGTTACACGGGAAACCAAATTGCCCCAAGTGTTTGCCAAATCAGCATTGTAGACCTGGCACATTCTCTCAATAGAAATAGATCCATCAGCACCAAACTGGACATCACTCATAAAATAATAGCGATAGGCGTCAACGCCAAAAATGTTCACTAACTCCTTTGGCGACAGCGCATTGCCCTTTGATTTGCTCATCTTCTCGCCTTTAGTGAGAAGAAAACCATGACCGAAAACATGCTCAGGTATAGGGAGACCAGCCGCCATGAGCATTGCAGGCCAAATTACACAATGAAAACGGGTAATGTCCTTGCCAACAAAGTGATAGTTTGCTGGCCAAAAATTATTAAACTCATCAAGTCTGGCTTCATCTGCAAAACCGATTCCCGTGAGATATGCAATCAATGCATCGGCCCAAACATAGGCAACATGCCCTTCGTCAAACGTAAAAGGTACGCCCCAGTCAAAAGTAGAACGCGAGATAGAAAGATCTTTGAGTCCACTTTTTACGAAAGAAACAATCTCATTCTTTCGTGTGACAGGCAGGATAAAGTCTGGGTGAGTTTCGTAATATTCAAGCAGCTTTTCTTGAAAGTCACTCAGCTTAAAGAACCAATTCTCCTCGCCTGATGCTTTCTGAACAGGACGTTTGCACTCAGGGCAGACGAAATTTCCCTCTTCATCTTTTTCTAAGTCGCTCTCGGCATAGTATGTTTCTTCGTGTACACAATACCAACCTTCATAACTGCCTTTGTAAAGGTATCCCCTGTCATACAAATCTTGCCAGAGTTTCTGAACTGACTTTTCTTGCGCTTTTGATGAAGTTCTCACAAACTCCGAATAGGTGATATCAAGCATTTCCCATGCATCTTTGAAAGCCGGAATTTGAGAGTCACACCACTCAATCGGCGTTGTTCCATTTTTTGTCGCCGTGTCAGCAATTTTTTGCCCGTGCTCGTCAGACCCAGTTACGAAACGGACATCTTTTCCGCTCATTCTCTGAAATCGTGCCACACAATCGGCCGCAATTGTAGTGTAGGCGGTCCCCAAATGTGGAGCAGCATTTACATAATAAATGGGCGTAGTTATATAAAAATGTTCTCTTGTCATTTCCTATCTTTTCTACTTTGAAATTGTTACTGTTATCATTCGCACTGTATCGGCGAGATTGTCGGTCGCAAGCGATACCGTGTAATCATACAAGAGTCTAGCGGACCATTTCACGCTTGTACCAGAATAATCTGCGTCGCCTGAAAATTCAAGCTCCTCTTTTGAAATTCGTTTTCCGTCATCTGTGTAGGTAGTGTAGTCCGACTTATCGTCCGGCAGCGAAATATCATCAGAAGAAATCTTTAATCCAGCTTCTGACATTATTTTCTCGATTATCCGCTCATTTGCGACTGCATCTTGAAAACTCATTGTCCCGTAGCCGAGAGCTTTAGTCGATGCTTGATAGGTGATTTGAGTTATTTCATTGTCTTTGTCAGCATAGACAATTACCACTGGATTCCCAGAAGTGGAATCTCCCTGATCGTTAGCTAAAGAATATTTAACCACACGCTTTATCGGGTCGTCCTCGTCATCTTTTTCTGTATCGGAAGTCACTTGCGCGCCATGACCAATCTCAGAAGCGGCATCGTCAACACTCGTGCCAATAATTCCTGCTATTTCAGGAACAGTGGCCGTTTTTTCCGCGCCATTTGATTGAGGATCACTTCCTTGCATTTGCGAAACATCAGTTTGCCCCGCCTGATGCTGCTCCACTGAAACATTTTGGGAGTTAAAAACATACAAACCGAAGGCGACAGCCGCAAGTGCCAAGACAACTACGAGCGCAACGATTGCAATCATTAGCTTCTTCCTCATGTTTTGCGAAGCAATTTCATATTCTGGAAGGTCGGCCGCATGTTTTGCACGCCGAGGTCTGGCTTCTACTTTTAATTTTGTTGCAGTGTCGGATGGTTCACTCCGCACCTCAGAAGCATAGGAATCTTCGACATCTTCAGATTCCTTAATCGTTCCACCGTCGTGGTCAGACTTTTTGACTTCAGAGGAAGAATCACCCGGATTACCCGCGGTTGTTCTTTCTTGTGTGTCTGAAGAAACATCTGCTTGAGAAACGTTTATGTCATCATTTTCATTGTTGATTTCGTCATCAAACATAGTTTTCTCCATTTCTCTCACAGAAATTATAATTCCGTAATTTCGTCAAACTTCTTCGACTTCGATATAGCGTCTTTATTTCCAACGACACAAACGCTTGAATGTTCAAGAATATTCTCAACAGTTGAAGCCAGACTTCTGACATCATCGAGTGTTGTGCGAAGAGCTTCGTCGCGTAATCTTTCACGATCCTCTTCTGTGTCTCCTGAGAAAAATTGGCTTTCAGCTCGCGCAATTAGAGCGCTGGCTTTGCATGGCTTGTCAAAATCAGCAACAGCACTCACAACATAACCATCCATCTCGCGCTCAGAAGCAACAAATTTTTTCAACCAGAAGCCAGACTTTGAAATTGTTTCAAGAGAAGAGGCTACATTTGGATCACGATAGGTGTAAAATCCTGCACTTCCTGTCTTTGAAGCAGAAAAACCACAGCCGTATGCGCCCCCTTGCACACGAATCGAGTTCCACAGATAGTCATAACTCAAAGCCTTCGACGCAATAGCCCAACTACCATTGAAGTCTGACATGTTTTGTAAAAGATTAAAATTGCTGCTTACAGCGCTAAATGTCACGTCACTTTTCACTGCGAAAGCATCTTGTGTGAAAGCAGGCGAAAAATCTGCCGCTTTAACTGGCAACTTTTGCCCATCTTCAAAAGGTTTCTTGTTTTTCAAATTTATGTCAGACTTAAATTTTTGCAAAGAAAAATCTTCGGCAGATGTACTAAGAATCACCTGGCCAGAAGTAATTTTCTTTAAAAGTTGTTGGCATTTTTGCGAAACTTGTGACAAATTATCTTCCAAGTTCTCACATAAGTCGCAAATGAACTGATAATAAGAAATACCAGAAATCTGTTCTATAGCATGATTGCGCCAAGTGAGAGTTGAATCGGCATGCCTTCTTGCGAATTGATGACCAGCGTTAACAATAGACTGCTGAAGTTCAATCTTTAGCGACATTAAAATCTGCAGGAGTTTCTCTTCGTCTTCAAAATTGCTCGAATCTAAAATGCTTCCAATAAGTTCTGCTGCAGCCGAAGTATTTTGCGGCAAACAGGAAACCCCAACTTTAACAAAATTGAAATTAAAAGAATCTTTCCCAACTGGAAAAGAATTTGTAATACTGAATCTTCCAAGCAGCTTTCGCGAGTTCAAAACAATGTCTTCAGCAGAAAAATCGGCGGTGTTGAATTTACCAAGAAGGGTGGTCAGCAACGACAAATAAGGATAGTCCGACTCATCAACAGAAGAGCAATCGAGATAGGCGTTGAAATAATCTACGCCTGTTGTGCGAAGATTTTCATGTCGAATGAGGCTAAAGCCATCTTCGATGCTCGCACAGAACTTATGCTTTTTGATTTTCTCATTTACGTCAGACCTTTGAAGATAGGGCAACTTTGCCACATTTTCAGGCAAGTCTGGCTTGTTTTGTAAATCATGTAGATGCGCAAGCTCACCGTCAATCTTCACCCTTTCATCGGGGGAAACTGGTTTGGCTTGGGAGCTATTTTCGCCATTGGATGGAATTATCCGAGCTCGTGCAACACCGTCGGTTTCGAGAATATATTTCGTGATCAAACTCTCAAAGCCGTCACCTTCAAGCATGGCGCGCAATTGCTTAAAAAATGTCTCAAACTTCAATGCATCAAGAGGTCTGGCATCATCGTAAAGCCATGTCGACAAACAATCCATTGCGTAAATTACCCCATCAGCTGTGCCAAAATTGTGTTCGCGCATCAAAAGTTCAGCATGGTCAATTGACGCCTCTATCAGTGCTTTATCAATGCCGCCGTTTATCCAGTCACGTAAAAATTCAAGAACAGTTTCCTCTAAAACCTGCAGAGCCTCAGGATTTTTGACTCCCTGACAAGCAATCATCAGGCTTGGCGTTTCTATTGGTTCAATTATTGTCGCGTAATAATCTTCTGCAACTCCAGTTGACAGAAGGCGCGCTTTCAAAGGTGACACGTTTGATGCCATCAAGGCGTCCATAAGAATACTAAACGCCTGAACTGTTCCTACATCAGTTGCTTTTGATAGCCTAAATGCAATGGCTTGAGGTGCACAATCAGGCGAAACGTCCATCTCTATTTCTGATATTTGAGTGTTCACAGGAAGTCTGACATCGATTGAAAATGGGTTAGCTTCTTGACGTTTGCCAGAATCAATAGCCGCCTGAACAGGCAAAAGGTAGTCTTCAGAAATGGTTTTTAAGAATTTTTCAATCTCCATGTTTCCGTAAAGCATAATGTAGGAATTCTTTGGAGAATAATGTCTCGCATGAGTTTCCAAAAACTGCTCATAGGTGAGCTCTGGAATATGCTTCGGATCTCCGCCCGACTCAAAAGAGTAGGCCGATGCTGGGTAAAGACGTTCACAAATTGCGTCGAAAAGAACTGAATCTGGATCAGACAAAGCACCCTGCATCTCGTTATACACTACTCCTGAATAACGAAGATTTCCGTTCTCATCTGTTTCCTTGTGCCACCCCTCCTGTTGAAAAATTTCTTCTGCTGAATAAATGCGAGGGTTAAAAACTGCGTCCAGATAGACGTTCATTAAATTCAAGAGATCTTGTTCGTTGGTCGATGCTACAGGATAAACCGTCTTGTCGGGAAAAGTCATCGCATTCAAAAAAGTCTGCATTGAACTTTTTAAAAGATTAACGAAGGGCTCCTTAACTGGATATCTATTTGACCCGCACAAAACAGAGTGCTCCAAAATGTGGAAAACTCCTGTCGAATCTTTTGGAGGGGTTTTGAATGAAATCGAAAACGATTTGTTCTCATCATCATTCTGTAAAAAAAGCAACCGTGCACCGGTCGCAACATGAGAGAAGACCCACGCGGAGCCTTCAATTTCTTCAAGTTCTTCTCTTTGAACTACGTCAAAGCCATATTTTTTGGCAATTCTTTCAATTTCCAACTTTGAAAACACCCAATCTTTCGGTTCTTAAGAACGAATAACGGAATTCGCGTCAGTCGCTACAGCAGCAGAACCAGAAGATTCTGTCGCCGTTGCCGATGAATGACTATCTGCCGAGCTGTTTCCACTGCCAGAATCGGCACTTGAGCTCGATTTCTTCTCAACCTTCTGCACTCCAGACAAATCAAGAAGGCTACCAAGCCACTTCTTCTCTATTGTTGCAATTGTGCCGTTATTAACAAGCTCTGTCATTGCACTTGAGACGGCAGTGTAAAGTGCAGAATTCTTGTCAGAAACAGCAACACAATAACCAGAAGCAGAATCGGTCATAGCAACAATTTCAACATCTAATTCAGCTTTATTTGCTGCATACATTCCAATAACAGCATCAGCCGCAACAAATTCCGCATCCCCTGACTTCATCGACTGGAAAGCGGATGCCAAATCGGAAGTAGAAACAAGGGCATCACTCCCAAAGGTGTTTGTTACACTCCATGCACTCTTTGATGAAGCCTGAGCAGCTATCTTAGGCGTTGAGTTGGAAGACAACTCCTGGGTGTTGGAGCCTTTCAATTTGAAGATCACCACTGTTGTGGGCACATACTCGCTTGTCAGCTTCGCTCCAGATGGGGTGTCGCTTCCGTCGACACCAAAAACAATGTCAACTTCGCCATTCGAAAGCGCCTTAGAAGGGTTCGACCCAGTGTCGACGATTTTGAGCTTCAGCCCGAGAGAATCTGCCAAAGCAGCCGCAGCATCCACGTCAATTCCAATAATTTTCGAATTACCCATGCCTGCCATTGGTGACTGAGAGGTGTTAACCCCGACCTTTAAAACGCCACTTTCTTGAATGGTGGGAGTGTCTAAAGTTGCATTTTTCAATTGGGGAGCAGAACCTTCGTCTGTTGAGCACCCTGTCAATGAAAAGCAAAAGAAAGCGGACAACGCGGCACAAACTAGAACGGTGAAGAACTTCTTACAATAGTTATTCCTAAGCAAAATTGCCTCCATTTTTAAATGTTAAGAGCTTCTTCATTTGACCTAGTCTTTGCCCCCACACTCGCACACTGGGCCATTGCTTGCGCTACCGGCCTCTCGCACGCCAAGCGGGATGCTTGAAGTCAACGTGCGGTGCGACTTATCCCTAGAATACGCCATGCTCATGTTTTGAAACAATTACGTGGGTCCTTTTGACCGCATCTGCCTTGGACTAAAGGAGATAACTCCTCGCAACTACAACATGAAGAAGCTGGCAAATATTATAGCAAACGACCTCATAAACACGAGTGGCCGGAACCTGCGACGCGTGATCCACCAATGAAGTCTGACATGTTTTGCAAGCCTAAATTCAAGTCTGACATGAAATTAAAATCAAAAAGCAAGTCTGACATTAGCTGCGAAAAATGCCATCATCAAAAAGTCTCCAAGAATAATTGAGGAGGAAGTCTGACATGAAATGTAACACTTGCGAAAGAAGTCTGGCATACTTTTAAAAAATCTTTGGCCTCAAGAAAAAGGCCGCAAGAGAAGCTATTCTGAAGAAATGACGTTGTCAAAAAACATTTCAGAAACTGCAAAAGAGTTGCTCTGGCCCACCCGATGCGCACTATGCGACGAGCCAGGTCAAGTTCTTTGCGCCAAATGCAGATCTACGCTGAGGTATGTAGACCTATGCAAATCATGCGAGAGGTGCGGCGCAAGCGGAGGGCGCCTTCAGTGCAGCGAATGCAACTCTGTGATCTTGGATGCTATGGAACTTGAGAAGTACCCATTTGACGAATTCAGAAGTTGCGTAATTCTTAATGAAAATGCACGCAGACTTGTTAGCGTTTATAAAGACGAGTCAGAGGTGAGGCTAGCAAAAGAAATATCGAACATTATGTTTCGTTACTTCGAGCCTGTCTGGATAAAGCAGAATGCCAAAATAGCCTTTATTCCGCCTACACAAGAAGCAATGTTGAAACGCGGATTTAACCACACCAAAATCCTTGCTAACAAGTTAGGAGAACTATCTGGCTGCGAAATAATTAATTGCTTTACGACACCAAAGTCATCTGACCAAAGGAATTTAGGCAAAAAAGAAAGAATATTGAACATGAAAAAGCAACTTCGAGTGTTGCCGAATGCTAATTTTGAGAGGAAAAACCCAATCGTTATTATTGACGATGTGTGCACAACTGGTGCCACCATGCAATGCGCTGCCTCAGCGCTAAAAAAGTCAGGAGTTCAGACGATTTACGGGCTAACTTTTGCGCGCGTAATGAATTAACCTAGGTTTTTAAGCGCGCAATCGCTTCGGTGTAACCGCCTGCCCCATGATTAAGGCACTTTGAGACACGAGCAATCGTTGTGGCTGAAGCGCCAGTGAGCTTCTCAATCTCGTTGTAGGAAAGACCCTTGTCAAGCAAAATGGCAACATTTAATCGAGATGCGATGTCTCTAATTTCTTTATAGGTAAACAGATCCTCTAAAAGGGCACCAATAAAACCCTCATCATCCGCTTTTGCAAGCAGAGAAATGAGGGTTTTTACTTGTTGATCTTCTGTCATACCGCTTTTCAAAAAGATGTCAGACTTCCTTTTAGAGGATTGCTAAATGCGCGTTTAAATGTCAAAATTCCAGTCAGCATGAGCTTTAACGTGACCCCAAAGAATCTCGAAGAACTGTTTCTGCAGCTTTTCTGTAATCTCACCGCGAGCGCCGTTTCCAATCTTGATACCGTCAATCTCTGCAACTGGAGTGAGTTCGGCAGCGCTTCCAGACAAAAATACCTCGTCAGCCGTGTACAAATCACTGCGCACCAAAGAGCAAAACTCAAATGGAACATCAATATCATTAGCAACCTGAATGATGCTATCGCGTGTGATGCCCTCCAGCAATCCATCAGAAATTGGCGGCGTCTTCAGTACTCCATTCTTAACAATAAACAGATTCTCGCCGGTCCCTTCACACACTTTACCAGCCTCGTTCAGCATGACAGCTTCTTCATAGCCATGCTCCTTCGCCTCAAGCTTAGCCAACAAGCTATTAAAGTAGGAAGCTGTTGCCTTAACTGCAGGTGGAATAGCGTTTACCGAGCGCTGGCGCCAAGACGATGTGCCCACCTTGATTCCTTTTGCCAGAGCATCATCACCAAGGTAGGCTTCCCAAGGCCAGGCAGCAATAATAACATCGGTCGGAGAACCAGTTGGGTCAACGCCCATAGTCCCATATCCGCGATAAACGAGAGGACGAATGTATGCGCTTTTCAGCCCATTCTCACGACATGTCAAAAGTGTTGCCTCAACTAGCTCATCAACTGAGTAGTGTAGGTCCATTTTCGCAATTTTTGCACTGTTGTGCAGGCGAACCATGTGATCATAAAGACGAAAAACCATCGAGCGGTCGCTGTCAGGATCTTTGTACATCCTTAATCCCTCAAAAACACCACTTCCATAATGGAGGGAGTGCGACAAAACGTGAGTAGTCGCCTCGGCCCATGGGACCAACACTCCGTTTTTCCAAATAAATTCTTGCTCGGGTACTGATGGCATTTGTCGTCCTTTCTCTATATTGTTATTGCAACAGAAGCTGAAAACCTAATTATCTAAACATCAAACATGCAAGTCTGGCTTAAGTTGCAAATATTCTTCCTTTATTTTCTCACTAATAAAAATGAGCCAACAATGAAGTCTGGCTTGTTTTGCGAGCGTTTAGGCGTAGAACAAAATCTCGTTATACGTTGGGCATGGCCAGTGTTTACGCTCAGTAATAATCTCCATACTGTCCACCCAATGTCTCAATTCCTGCATAATTGGAATGACTTCTTCCGCATACATGTCTGCTTTCTTTTGGCCATCCTCGATATCTCGCGCCTGATGATGCTTTTGATGAAGAAGATCACAGAGCTTATGAATATTTGCTGCCCCTTCGCAGATTTGCTCAAAACGTCTACGCTGACCTTTAGCCTTACCTTCACCCACAACCTTTTCAACAGAACAAATAGTCTCAGCAAGCTCTGCTGCGTAGTTTTCAATCGCTGGTAAATAATCACGTCTTACCATGCGTTTCATCGTTCTGCATTCAATGTTCATGGTCTTGTTATATTTCTCAAGTTTAACGTTGTATCTGCAGTCAACTTCATCCTTATTCAAAACACTAAATTTTGAAAAAAGGGCATAAGACTTTTCTGTAACCAATGCAGGGAGCGCCTTCGCAGTGTCCTTCAAGTTAGAAAGTCCGCGTCGTTTCGCCTCTTCTTCCCATTCCTTCGAATAGCCGTCACCGTTAAATATAATTCTGCAATGTGCCTTTAATGTTTCCCTAATCCACTCTTGACACGCCTTATTGAATTCCTCGCCAGACTTGCCTTCCAAATCATCAGCAAATTTGCATAGAGAATCTGCCATTGCGGTGTTTAGGACCATATTAACATCGCTCAAATTCTGCGCCGACCCAGGCATTCTGAATTCAAACTTGTTTCCCGTAAACGCGAATGGGCTTGTTCTGTTCCTATCGGTGTTGTCTTGATCAAAATTAGGAAGAACATCAACGCCTAGGTCCATCTTTGCGTTTCCATTGCTGTGATAATCTGACCCCTCCATGATAGCTGTAACAACACGGTCAAGCTCATCTCCCAAAAACATCGAAATAATCGAAGGAGGTGCTTCATCTCCACCGAGTCGATGATCATTGCCTGCCGTTGCAGTTGTCATTCTCAACAAATCCTGATACTCATCTACAGCCCGAATAATGCACGTTAGCATTACTATAAAGCGCATGTTCTGGATTGGGTCATCGCCTGGTTCAAGCAGATTTTTCCCATCAACGGAAATCGACCAGTTATTGTGTTTGCCCGAACCGTTGATATGATCAAACGGCTTTTCAGATTCAAGACAGACTAAACCATGATGGCTTGCAATCAAACGCATTTTTTCCATCGTAAGCAAATTCTGGTCAATCGCACGATTTACATTAGTAAACATCGGAGCCAACTCGTGCTGACATGGCGCAACCTCATTATGCTTAGTCATAGCGGGAACACCCAATTTCCACAGCTCATCATCGAGCTCCTTCATGAATTCGTTCACCGTAGGGCGAATTGCTCCAAAATAGTGCTCTTCTAATTCCTGCCCCTTGCATGGTGAGTAGCCAAACAAAGTTCGACCACAAAGAATAAGGTCGAGCCTTTTTTTGTAATCTTCTTCGGATATGAGGAAATACTCTTGTTCAGCACCGAGAGTCGGCACAACATGTCTGGCTTCTTCACCAAAAAGTGCAAGCACTCGTTGTACCTGCTCTTTAATAGCCTTGTTGCTTCTAAGGAGCGGTGTTTTTTTGTCAAGTGCCTCTCCATTATATGAACAGAAAGCTGTCGGGATACAGAGAACTTCATCCTTTATAAAAGCATAGGAAGTCGGGTCCCAAGCTGTGTAACCACGTGCTTCAAAAGTCGCACGTAAACCTCCGCTGGGGAATGAGGAAGCGTCCGGCTCACCCTGTATAAGTGCTTTTCCAGAAAAACGCATAATGACTTGGCTGTCATCTACGGGATCAATAAAGCTATCATGTTTTTCACTGGTTATGCCAGACAAAGGTTGGAACCAATGCGTATAGTGCGTGGCTCCCTTTTCAATCGCCCATTCCTTCATTGAGTGTGCAACAACATTAGCTAGGTTTTCATTAAGTGGCTCGCCATCGTCTATGGTGGTCATCAGCTCTTTGTAAATCGAACGAGGAAGATATTCCTGCATGGTCTTCCTGTTAAAAACCAAGGTTCCATACATTTCTTCAACTCTGCTCATGAATCCTCCTTGCGATAGGCCATTTAGTGGCCAGTTTCGATAAAAGAAATGACGACTTAACGTTCAAGTCTGTCATTAATTTAAACATTTTAGCATTTAGATATTATGAACATGTTAAATCCAGAAGCCATTCAAAAACAAGACTGACATTGTCTTAAAACTGACAAATGTAGGTCAGACCTCTTTTGGAATTTTCAATTTTAAGCCAGACTTCAACGGGGCGGATTCAGTGTCAATGCTTCTTTAACAAAAAAAGAAAAGCCCCGGCGAACCGAGGCTTTGTAATTTGAAAACTTGCTGTCTAACGTTTTGAGAACTGTGGACGCTTGCGAGCTTTCTTCAGACCGTATTTCTTTCTCTCAACCACGCGGGGATCTCTTGTAAGGAATCCTGCTTTCTTAAGATCAGCTCTGTAGTCACCAGCCTCGAGAAGTGCTCTTGCAATTCCGAGTCTTAACGCGCCACTTTGTCCGCTAACTCCGCCACCATTCAATCTGGCAATTACGTCAAAGTGTCCTTCAGTGCCTGTAGTTGCAAAAGGTGCTACAGCAAAATCAAGCAGAGATTGCTCTGCAAAATACTGCGCTCCATCGCGGCCATTGCAAGTTACTTTACCAGTGCCTGGCACCAAAGTAACACGAGCGATAGCGTTTTTTCTTCTGCCTGTGCCGTAGTACTTGGCCTCTGTGATATTCTTTGCCATCTAACTATCCTTCCAGTTCAATCTTAGTTGGATTTTGTGCAGCATGTGGATGCTCAGGGCCAGCATAGACTTTCAGCTTCATACCCTGCTTTCTGCCAAGAGTAGTCTTTGGCATCATACCTTTCACGGCGCTCTCAATTACTCTCTCTGGATGTTTCTCAATAGCGACCTTGAAAGTCTCTTGCTTCAAACCACCAGGATGCCCTGTGTGATGGCCATAAACTTTGTCTTCTGCCTTTTTGCCTGAGACCTGGACCTTCTCAGCATTAACGACAATGACAAAATCGCCTGTGTCAACATGTGGAGTGTATTCTGGCTTGTTTTTGCCTCTGAGAATGTTTGCAACAGTAACCGCAAGACGACCAAGAGTCTGTCCTTCAGCGTCGACCAACACCCACTTACGCTCAACCTCACCAGGCTTTGCACTATAAGTTTTCATTGCTTACCTTTCTTTATGCTTGCTAAAAACAGAATACGGGGCTCTTTTTAGCAGTTTTTTATTTTAGCACTTAAAAGAAACGGCAGGACCAATAATCTTTATCGTAGTCAAGACAAGATTTTCTGTATTCGATAACGGGAGATACCAGTCGCACGCTCCATTTGTGAAAGTGTTGCTCCAAGGTCAAGTAACTTCTCAAAAATCAAACGCAAAAAGTCGTTTCCCTTCGATTTCAAGAAACCCTTTTGATGCTTCCCTACCTCTCTTACAATAAAATCCTTTACCTCAGCGTCCTTGGGCCTTCCTTCGTAGGCTGGATCTGTCCACTCCCAATCACGAGCTGCTTTTTTCCGGGTGAGACGACAAAGAAATTCAAGGTCGCAAACCTCGCTCACAGCATCAACGTCGGTGATCGAGGCTTCATCATTTGCAATAGATCTAAAGCTCGACCACTCGTAATCAGCGGCATCCTTTACTATGTTTGCGGAGACGGGATTGTTGTACACATATGTCAAAGTCTCAATAAACTGCTCTTTACTATTGATCGGAACTGAAGAAACCGCTGGTCATAAACTGCACCTTTTTTACCATATTTCTTGTTGTACCATTTGGCAAAAGACGCGCCCATCGACTGAAAAACTCTGCTCATAAGCTTTAAATTTCCCTGCAATATAAGGTGAATGTGATTCCCCATGAGAACATATGCGACTATCTTCATGTTGTAGGAATTTGCTGCCTTTTGAAGCGAGCGCAGAAACTTATTAAAATCTTCGGTGTCTCGAAATAACATCCCACTTCCATGAACTCGCAAAGTTACATGGTAAGAAAAAAGCGATGAGAGCTCTCTGATTCTGGAATTCACAGTGTCACCTCCAAATTAACTTTTCCTTAACAAAAAGTCTAAATTTAAAAAGTGAATAAAATAGTTATTCAATTGTCCAAAAAAAGGTTAATGAAAAGTGTTGCCCTACTACAAGAACATATGAAAAAGGAGTGACTTTGCCAATGAATGAATAGTGAAGTTTTAGATAAAAATAAGCTCCTGCGAAAAAAAGCAGGAGCCATAAATCCCAAGGTAATTTACATTTCATGTCAGACCTGTTTTGAAAATGTAAACATCAAGAAATTTATATTTCTACAAACATGTCAGAGTTAATTCATAACTAGCAAAATTCACATTTAATCGCTCTAAAAGGATGTCAGACTTTAAATTTAAGTTGAATCCTTAGCAGAATAAATGCAGGAATATTTATATGCTTCTCACAATTTCCATCACTAAATCCGCCGACTGCTGAAGTTGCTCATCTTCCACTGCGTCAGCAGCATCTGCCATTTCCGCTAGATAAGCTGGCTTTCCGTTCAGCGCCCCAGCAACATGAATGCACTTAAAGCTATGTTGAGCAAGAATCGAGGTGGTCGTGTTTGCCCAGTTCATGTTAATAGTTCCGACTGTCTTGCCAATCATTTTTCCGGCATTTCTCGCTTGCCTCTTCATACGAGCTGGAGATTTCTTCGATTTAATTAAACCTTCGGACTCAACCAATGACAAATCTCCGGCGCCCATAGCGTCCAAAGTTACAAAAATTGCTCCCTTTAAATCTTCCTTATGCTCATTCAAAAATGAAGTCAGACCTGAATGGCTGGAGCACTCGGAACCGAGAGCGACGCACCACACCTCCGTAGAAATATCATTGGTCGAGAACTGATAAATAGCATCTCTTTCTTCCGATTCAGAATGAAGTCTGTCATCACCTGAAACGATTACAGCGCCACCATTCCAGTCGTCATCGTCGTTGAAACTTGACCAGTCACCACGATCTTTTCCGACTTTTCTTGCCTCCCATGAGTCATCAACTCCAATAGTCTCAGAGAAGGAACGAACGTCATTGTTTTTCTTCTTGTGAAACAATTTGCCAAAGATTGACTCGGCATGCGTGTCTGGAATATCAACATACCCAGGACCAGCCACCGCGCCCGATTCTGTTACTTCTCCCTGCAAAGATGCATCATCTGCATCATAAATATAGAGGTCATCAGCTGTCTGATTAGCCTGCATCAAATCTTCATCAGTAATTGGGTCAAATGCTCCAGTGGCTTCCCCAACCGCAAAAGCGCCAACATTTGAGACAGTAGAATTGTCGGAAACCGAAACAGGTTCGATGGTTGTGGTCAGCGATGGCAACTCTACTCCCAATCTATTGACCGCCTCTTTCTTGGCTTTTTTTTCTGCCTCTCGCTCAGCCAGCTTTTCGTTTATATCTTTTGATTTCAAAGCACCTGTTAAAGAAGGCAGCTTGATGTCACGTTGTGCTCTTGATTGAGGCTCAGGCAAAGAAGGTTCCACTGTTTCAAGCGGGCGAGTTTGGCCACTTTCCAGGAATTCACTCGGGTCAACTTCAACCCCATACTCCGGTTCTAAAGGTCTCAAAGCAGGAATTTCTCCATAAACATCTCTTTTCTCTACAAAGCCAGACTTGATTAAAGCATCCGATTCATTCTGAGATGTCTCAAAATCAGGCACTGAAGTAGTGGAGGACAAAAATCCCGAGACACCACCTTTTTTCATTTCTTCAACTTTTAAGTCAGACTTAATTTGTAGAGAAGCATCTTTTGTCGAATCTGAATGCTCACTAACCCTACCAGTGTCTTGTCGTGCAATATAAGCATTCCCATTTATGTCAGACTTCACTTCTCGCAATGTAACGGAAGGATCAACCTCTACTGCATTCTCTTTTTTCTGTGAATTTGAAATTTCATTATCAATTACGGAATTCGCAACTCTCACGTCTTTTTCAACCTGCGCCGACGCCGTGGCGCCCGCAGTTTCTATATCACTCTGTATAGACTTAAGTCTGGCTTGTAATTCCAGATTCGCATCAGGAAATCCTTCATCAGCAGTGGCTTCGTTAAGTGCCGCTTCAGCTTTGCCGATGGCATCACCAAATCGCGATTTCTTTACTTTATCAGCATTCAAATTTCCTTTACCTTCAGCTTTCTGAAGGCCTTTTGTGAACCAATCAGGAGTAGAGCTCACAGCAGGTTCTGAATCTAGAGCAGCACATGAAGAATTATCAAAAATAATGTCAGACTTACCTCCAAAAGACTGAATTCCAGCATTTATTTCTGCGTCATCTAATCCGCCATTCGCAGTAATTTGTTGCGTAACATCCTGCGAGAACCCGCGAGAATCCTCCAAATTATCTGATTCATAATTTATGTCAGACTTGCTTTGGTCAACAAAAGAATCTTCATCTGCCGAAGACGAATAGCCTTCTGCACGACTCTTGTCATAGAAAAGACTCGCAACATAAGAGCCAGCAGATGCACTTTGTGCCTCAGACTCCCACTCAACAGAAACATTTGAAGGCATAACGCCAGCGTCTTCAGCCGCTTGTCGTCCACGAATTATAGGAGTGTCACCACCTGGAGCGTAAACTCCAGTGCTAATCCTCTTAGCAACTTCAAGCATCACCGCTACAGACGCTGCATTATTGTTTGCCCCTTCGTTATACTCAGCTGTAGTGTGCACAACAAAAGCGACGACTGGTAGAATTGATCCAACAATCCCGATGCCCAAGCAAATCTTTGCAAACAAAATGTCAGCTGAAAAAAGCGTGATCAAAGAACCAATCAAAAGAAGTGCAACGGCAGCGAGCTCGAAAAAATGAACGTATCGAATGTAATTAATAAGAGACCCAGTCTGCTCTTTTTTGCATTTTTCGGAATCGTAATTTGTCAGCAAAATGATTTTTTTAGACCGCTTAGAAGACTGAATGTTTGAGTCTGGCATCCTTTTTGCAATTACATTTTGGCTCGGCACTTTGCTTAAATAGCGAGAAAGAGAAAAAACATCAAGCTCATTTAAAACAAACAAAACGCCTGCAATCGCTATCAACAAAACCCATATAATCGCAAAAGATGGTAGCGCAAATGCAAAAATGCCAGAAACAAGCATTATTGCAGACAAAGTCATCCTGTAAATCTCGGGGTTAGATACCGCATCGAATTCTTGAAGTTCGACATTAAAGTTCGTTTCACTTTTTAAAGTTTCTTCCAAATATAATGCAGCCTTTTGTTCCTCATCGGTTCCGGCTGGACGAGCACCAATTTCTGATGCCAAAACGTCTACACATTCACGCATTGTAGTCATGATTAACTCTTTCCAAATTGCCTGCGCTAAATGGGTTTATTATACCGCAGGCCATTTTTCACAAACATGTCAGACTTCAAAAACAACTGAGAAGGTTCTTTGAAAGAATGTCAGACTTCCTTTTTGATCCCGAACAAAAATCAGTTACAAAACATGTCAGACTTCTTTTGCAAACAATTAATTTCTAGATTTACAAAACATGTCAGACTTCAAAGTGAACTGCACTTTGGAAAATGATGTCAGACTTCAAAGAGAAATGACTTCAAAGTGAGATGAAGCTTCTAACGAAAATCCAACTATTTAGTTTTCGTAATTGTGACTTGCGTCTTGATCGAGATCGCCAAAACGAGTGAACTCGCCATTGAAAGAAAGCCAAATGTCTTTTTGAGGGCCGTTTCTGTGCTTAGCAACTTGAATGACTGCTTCTCCCATGTCGGGACGCTCTGAGGATTCGGCCTCTTCCTCGTTCATAGAGCGGTCGATAAAAAGCACGATGTCAGCGTCCTGCTCAATAGTGCCAGATTCACGGAGGTCAGAAAGCATTGGACGCTTCGATTTAGTGCCACGAGTCTCCACTGAACGATTTAACTGAGATAGGGCAAGAATTGGAACGCCAAGGTCTTTAGCCAAAACCTTCAACCCTCTCGTAATTTCACCAACTTCTACAGACCTGTTGCCATCACGTCTTGCGACTGGCGGCGTCATTAATTGTAAATAGTCAACAATTACGAGACCCTTTTTATCAGTGCCAATTATGTGTCTAAACTGCCTTCTAACTTTTGCTCGAGCTTCCAGAATTGACAAGCCCGGTGTGTCATCAATAAGCATGTCAAGATGCCCAAGTTCTTGCAAAGTTGGATTAATCTGCGACCAATCGGCAGCGCTCAACATTCCGCTTCTAATTTTTGACAGCTCAACTCCCGCCTCGGAAGAAAGGATTCTCTGAGTGAGCTGCTCTGCTGACATTTCCAAAGAGAAAAAAGCGACAGAAGTGCCCAGCTTTGCCGACTTAACAGCCATGTTAAGAGCAAAAGAAGTTTTTCCAACACCAGGACGCGCCGCAAGAACAATCACGTCCCCTGGCCTAAAACCGCAGAAAAGCTTGTCAATGTCTCGAAAGCCAGAAGGAACACCAAGAATTTCACCCTTGTGCTTCGCCAGCTTTTCAAGATCCTCCTTTGTGCTCACACACAATTCCTCCATACTTCTAAAGGAATTAGAAACACGTTTTTCAGTCACCTTGAATAATGCCGATTCTGCCTGACCAACAACCTCCGAAATTGAATCGGGACCATCGTAGGCAATTGCATTAATTTCAGCAGCAGCGGTAATCAAATCGCGCTGAATTGCCACTCGCTTGACGATCTCTGCATGATGTCGCCAGTTGACAATCGCAAAACTATTTTTAACCAAATCGGCAAGGTAGGTCGCATCTCCTGCCTGGGAAAGTCGTCCCGTAGCTTGGAGTTTGTCAGTTACTGTGATTAAATCTGGTTTCCCGCCATCTTTAACAATTTCAAAAATAGCCTCGAAAATGTTTCTATTGAGAGTATGTTTGAAGTTGCTAGCCTCTAAAATTACACAGACATCATCTGCAATTTCAGGCTTGACAAGACAAGCGGAAAGCACCGATTTTTCCGCTTCAAAATTACTAGGGAGCTCCCTGCTCGGCAAATCCGAGAAGGAAACTCCCAAAGGTGCGCCGTTAACAGCGGAAGGCAAAACTAGCCCTCAACATTTTCTGTGGATTCAACCTCGACAACCACCTCTTCAGCCTCTACAACTTCTGCAGCTGCTTCAGTTTCTGCCTTAGCCTCTTCTACATCATCTCCAACAACAACGGTAACAGTTCCGTTAATTGAACGATAGATATTTACGCCAACCTTGAACTCACCAACGGTCTTAATAGGCTTCTTGAGTTCAATTCTGCGTCTGTCAACTTCAATTTCATACTCATCTTTGATAGCAGAAGCAATCATGGCAGCAGTAACAGAACCAAAAAGAATTCCCTCTTCACCGACCTGAGCCTCAACATGAACTCGCATGTTGTTGAGCTTCTCAGCCAACTCATTGGCCTGAGCTACGCGATCGTTCTCACGCTTTTCAATGTTCGCACGGCGCTGCTCGAGCTGCTTAAGGTTTCCCTTAGTAGCCTTTACAGCAATGCCTTGACGGAGCAGGTAGTTGTTAGCAAAACCACGAGCAACATTAATAACGTCGCCTTCGCCGCCACGACCCTGCAACTCTTTAAGCAAAATAACTTGCATGGTCTCTCCTATCTCTTACGACGACCGCCACGACCAGCAACGGTAACCTCGCTGTATGGCAACAAAGCCATAACGCGAGCACGTTTAATAGCTGCAGCAATCTCTCTCTGATGTTTTGTGCAAGCACCAGTTACACGACGTGGTTTAATTTTGCCGCGCTCTGATGTGTATTTTTTGAGCATGTCTACATTTTTGTAGTCGACATGTTCAATGCCCTCTTTGCAGCATTGGCACTTCTTAGGGCGCACTTGTCTTTTATAATCGGCCATTTTTATCCCTTGTCTCTTTAATAAAACTAAAAAGGAACATCCTCGTCATAAACAGAACTATCTTCATTCACAACTGGTGTGACAGGTGCAGAATATGCGCCTTTGTCTGGAGAACTAGAAGGAGTTACCCCTCCACCTTGGCGAGAACTGAATAGGTCAATTTCATCGACGATAACTTCGATTTTGTTTCTTTTTTGCCCTTCAGTTTCCCACGCGGAATAACGAAGTTTGCCTTCGATTGCAACTTTAGTACCCTTCTTTAAAAATGGGCTTAAGCCTTCTGCTCTTTTGCCAAACAAAACACAATTAATGTAGTTGGCATAATCTTCATACTCACCAGTAGATGCATTCTTAACTCGATCGTTCACAGCAACACCGATAGTCGAAACTGCCGTGCCTCCTGAAGTGTATCTGACCTCAGCGTCTCGAGTTAAATTTCCTGAAATTACAACTTTATTGATGCTCATAAAACCCCCAATCTAAATTATTTAGCTTCAGGGCATGATGTAATCATGTGACGAACAACGTTGTCGCTAATTCTCAACACGCGGTCGAGCTCTGCGATCTGGTCTTCGTTTGCATGAAAGTTAACGAGAGTGTAATCTGCTTCGGTCAACTCACCAATTTCATAGGCCAACTTGCGTTTGCCCCAGTTATCAATGTTGTCAACAGTTCCGTTTTCCTCTTCAATAACTCCTGCGATACGTTTTGAAACTGCTTCGCGAGCTTCCTCTTCGAGTGTAGGAGAAACAAAATACAGCAATTCATATGCCTTCATGAACTCACCTCCTCTGGTCTAACATCGGCCTCGGTTTGGTGTATGTGATTCCGAGGCAGGTTTTTAAGCTCAGTCATTATATCACAGCATAACTTCTGTCAATTTAATATAGGCTCACAAATTGTAGCTAGCCTTCTCTGAACTAAGAGCAAAGACGAGCAATCGACTCAATCAAACATCATGCCAGGTTGATAAATGAATCCTTTCTTCCTCATAGACTAATAAATCAGTGACTAATCGTTGGCCGATTAATTCCGATTAATCAAATTACCTACGAGTTTAGTTTGAACATTCCAATTTTTAAAGAAAGAATTGGCATCAAAAACATGAATGAACAGTGAAGAAAAACTCAGCGAACGGGGCATCTATTCCTTGAAGAAATTTGGTGCCTCTCCCAAAAAAATTAATTCGTTCTCAAAATCGAAAGAAAGTTGTCCGTTTTCGGCATCACCAGTTGTTTTATAGGGAAGCGCAATGGCAAATCCAGTCTTTTCACCTGGCAGCGCACCTTCGCAAATTACCACATCTTTTTCGCCATTGTCGGTTTCAACAAATCCGTCATAACAAAACGCATATGAAATTGCATTCTCTGTAGATCGCACCTTATCGAACGCGCTGTCAAAAGCTTCGTCTGCATTCTCGGCAATGTGAGCTTCCATCAAGACCTCATCGCCTACCACAATCGCGGTAAAAGGGGCAAAACTCTCACCGTGAACTGCTGTTTCTAATATCTTTTTGCCTTCTTCGAGAGCATAAACCAAATTGTTAGTCAGGTTCTCTGGAATGTCTTCATATTCCACATCGCCAAGTTTTATATCTCTGTCTTGCATTGATTTCCTCACAGTAACGGTGACCAACAGAAAAATGGCGGAGGGGCAGGGATTCGAACCCTGGGTACAACAATCAGCTGCACAACGATTTTCGAGACCGCCGCATTCAACCGCTCTGCCACCCCTCCACGTGTGCGTTTTAATAATCTTGCCTGCAAAACCAACTAATTAGCCTTAGAAAGCATTAATTCGATAGTTTCGTGTGCGGGCAAATCTGGCGGAGAGATAGGGATTCGAACCCTAGATACCCTTTTGGGGCATACACGATTTCCAATCGTGCTCCTTCGGCCAGCTCGGACATCTCTCCTCTTTAAAACCGCCTGCTAATTATAGCATTCCTATAATTTACAAAACATGTCAGACTTCTTTCTTAATAATGAAATAAACCAAGATTCTAAGGAGCCCTAAATGAGAAGAAGCAACCGAGAAGTGACTTCAATTGAGGACATCAAAGAAATAATTAACGAGTGTAAGGTGATGCGCCTAGCGGTTCAAGACGCGGAAGGAATTTACATCGTGCCATTGAATTTCGGATATGAGTTTGAAGATGGAGTTTGGACTTTTTATTATCACAGTGCAAACGAAGGGCGAAAAATTGACGCACTCACTAAAAACCCAACAGTTGCGTTTGAGCTTGACTGCGAGGGCGAATTGATGGAATCGGAAAAAGCATGTGCCTATTCATATCGGTTTGCATCTGTGATGGGAAATGGAACAGTTTCGTTTCTTGAAGGAAAAGAAAAGGCTCACGGCCTGGCAATTCTCATGAATCATCAGACGGGAAAGCACTTCCAATTCTCAGAAAACGAAACGCAAAATGTTTCTGTTTTTACTGTCAAATCGACGTCATTAACAGCAAAAGCACATCGCCCCGAGCAATAAAGACCAGCCATCTAACAGTTTAAAATTCATGTCAGACTTCATTGACGAAGCAAACTGTTGCACTTAAATTTCATGTCAGACTTAAATTTTTAAACAATCAACGAAGCAAAAACAGCTCTAATTTGAAGCCAAGCTTCAATAACAAGGCAGCCTGATTCACTTAAATTTCATGTCAGACTTCAAATTTCATCGCAAGTCTGGCATGGCTTGAAAGAATTGTTTCAAACATATGAACACCGATGAAAACTTTAAAAAAGTGCAGGCTAAACTATAATTTTAGAAGTTTTACAGAACATGTCAGACTTCATAGTTAAACGAGAGAATTGCGAAGAATTGACGTGTTTAAAGGTAAATAAAATCAATCGTGCATTTTAATAAGGGGGCAAAAATGACAGAACCAATTTTTCAAGGAGTAGCAACTGCACTCATTACGCCTTTCAAAGACGGGAAAGTCGATTATGATGCATTTGGCAAATTCGTTGACTGGCAAATTGAAAGTGGCGTCGATGCACTAGTAGTGTGCGGAACAACAGGCGAAGGCTCAACGCTCACCGACGAAGAACATCGTGAATGCATTAAATTCGTCGTCGAACACACTGATGGTCGTGTGCCAGTTATAGCGGGCACAGGTTCAAACGACACAGCCTATGCAATCGACCTCTCTAAAGCTGCTTGTGAAATGGGTGCTGACGCTCTCCTCGTTGTAACTCCTTATTACAATAAGGCAACTCAAGCTGGCCTCGTGGAGACTTTCACAAAAATTGCCGAGGTCAGCACGAAACCAATCATCCTCTATAACGTCCCCTCCCGCACAGGAGTTAACATCGCACCTTCAACCTATGAGGCGCTGATGAGCAATGACAAAATAGCAGGCATCAAAGAGGCAAACGGCGATGTTGTGAGCGTTATTGACACGCTTCATCGCATTGGCGACAACATGTCTCTATACAGCGGAAACGACGATCAGATTACTGCAATCATGTCACTTGGAGGCAAGGGCGTTATTTCCGTTCTTTCCAATGTGATTCCAAAAGAAACTTCCGAAATTGCTCATGCCGCGCTCAACGGAGACTTTAAAAAATCAGCTGAACTTCAAATCAAGTATTTTGACCTCATCAAGGCGCTTTTCAGCGAAGTAAATCCAATTCCAGTGAAAGCCGCATGTGCTCATCTGGGTTGGTGCGAGAACTCTTTGAGGCTTCCGCTGACGCCAATGAGCAAAGAAAAAGAAGAAGTGTTGGTGTCGGTCATGAAACAACACGGGGTGATTTAAGTGCGAATTATTCTCACTGGTGCCCTTGGACGCATGGGGCAAAAGGTCATCGAAGCTATTAATCAAAACGATGATTTACAACTTGTCTTGGCAGTGGACATTAACAAGAGTGAAAACACAGAATTCTCACAGTGTCCTCTGGCATCTTCTCTAGAGGATAAGCAGGCTCAAAACATCGAGGCGGACTGCCTGATTGACTTTTCATTCCACACAAGCGCTCCCGAGATAGCACAATTTATTACGAAAACAAAAATTCCTGCGGTCATAGCGACAACGGGGCACACAGAGGAAGAGACAAAAGTTATCGAAGCAGCGGCGCAATTCGCTCCTGTCTTTTTCGCTGGAAACATGAGTGTGGGTGTGGGTCTAACTTCGAAGTTGGCATGCGAGGTCGCCACAATGTTTCCTGACGCCGACTGCGAAATTGTCGAATCTCACCACAACAAAAAAGTGGACTCACCATCTGGCACAGCACTTATGATTGCTCGCGCAATTCAACATGCGCGAGGCGGCGGTGAAATTGTTTGCGGCAGAAGCGGTATGGAGCCAAGAGAGCCTGGACAAATTGGAGTCAGCGCAATGCGACTCGGGAATATTGTCGGCGAACACACAATTATTTTTGATACAGGCACCCAAGCTATCGAAATTAAACACACATCGCATGACCGTGCACTTTTTGCCGACGGAGCAATTGACGCAGCACGCTTTCTCCAGGGAAAAGAAAACAAACTTTGGAAAATGGAGGATTTGCTTTGCAAATAAAATTCACCAAAATGCACGGTTGCGCAAATGACTACATTTATATAAACTGCCTTGAAAAAATGGATTTCGACCCATGCAAGCTAGCAAAGGTTATGTCTCCCCGCCATTTTTCCGTTGGCGCTGACGGGGTTGTTTGCATTTGTCCAAGTTGTGTTGCAGATGCAAAAATGCGCATGTTCAACCTCGATGGCACAGAAGGAAAAATGTGCGGAAATGCAATTCGTTGCGTTGGAAAATACCTATATGACAACGGCATTTGCTCTAAAGACAGAATCACAATTGAAACGTTAAGTGGCCTTAAAACTCTCGCATTAAATGTCGAGAATGGAAGAGTTGTGAGCGTCTCAGTTCAAATGGGCAAGGCTAACTTTGAGCCAAAAGAAATCCCGATCACCAGCGATGAGCCAGTGATTCTCAAAAGCATCGATGTTTCTGGCAAAGCATGGAAAATAACGGCTGTAAGCATGGGGAATCCACATTCCGTAATTGTAACTAAAAACATAGGTAACCCTGCAGCTGAGGACATTGATATCGACACTCTAGATTTGGAAAAAATCGGACCTGAGTTTGAAAACTATTCACTTTTCCCAGAAAGAGTAAATACAGAGTTTATTGAAATTATCGACCGCAGACACATAAAAATGCGAGTTTGGGAACGCGGAAGCGGAGAGACCTATGCCTGCGGAACTGGAGCTTGCGCTTCCGTCGCTGCTTGCGTTAAAAATGGATTTCTTGATGCAAATGAGCCAGTTGCTGTCGATTTAATCGGGGGCACTTTGTATATTAAGTGTGACGATAATTATGAAATTGAAATGACGGGGCCTGCAACGAAGGTCTACGAAGGGGTTTTTGAATATGAAAATTAACGTAAACGAGAATTTCAAAACGTTCAAAGATAACTATTTATTTGTGGAATGTGCGAACAAAATTGCCGCATACCAAAAAGATAACCCTAAGGCAAAAATAATCAAGCTTAGCATTGGAGATGTGACGCGCCCTCTGCCTAGCGTTGTCATCGATGCGTTAAAAAAAGCTGTTGAAGAACAAGCTCAAGCCGAGACTTTCCGCGGATATGCTCCTGAAAGCGGTTATGATTTCACGCGCGTTGCGGTCGCAAATTATTATGCGCGCAGAGGAACAAACGTCGACTCCAGCGAAGTGTTTATTTCTGATGGCGCAAAATCGGACTGTGGAAACGTGCTCGATCTTTTGGGTCACAACCAAATATATGTGCCTGACCCAGTTTATCCTGCCTATGTTGATGCAAACATTATGCAAGGAAATCACGTTTTCTACATCCCAGGAACTCTAGAAAATGAATTTGCCCCAATGCCAACTTCCGACATCGAATGCGGAAGCGTAATCTACATTTGCTCGCCAAACAATCCAACGGGCAGCGTTTACAATCGAGAGCAGCTAACAGAATGGGTGAATTTCGCAAACGAGCACGGTTGTTTAATTATTTTCGACTCTGCATATGAAGCTTTCGTAACAGGTGAGAACCCCAGGAGCATTTATGAAATCGAAGGTGCAAGAACTTGTGCGTTAGAAATCTGTTCCTTGTCAAAAACGGCAGGCTTTACAGGCACAAGATGTGGATGGATGATTGTTCCGAAAGAGCTCGAGGCTAACGGTCTTAACTTCAACAAAGCGTGGTCGCGCCGCCAAGCAACAAGATTTAATGGTGTTCCATACATCATTCAACGCGCCGCGCAAGCCGCACTTTCAGAAGAAGGAATGAAAGTTTGCATGGAAAACATCGAATATTACAAGGCAAACGCTGCAAAAATGAGTGAATTCTTGACAAGAAAAGGAATCAAGTTTACTGGCGGAATCAATTCACCATACATTTGGATGCAAACAAAAGATAATACGCCAAGTTGGGATTTCTTCGATTATCTGCTCAATGAAGCCCAAATCGCAGGAACGCCTGGCGTGGGCTTTGGCGCACAAGGCGAAGGCTTTTTCCGCATCACATCGTTTGGAAAAGCGGAAGATTATGACGAAGCGATTGCTCGACTCGAAAGGATTCTGTAAACATGCTTCACAAGAACTTAAGCATAAACGAAAAGGGACATCTCGAGTTCGCTGGCGTAGACACAACTGTTGTTGCAAAGGAATATGGCACACCCGCATACCTCATTGATGAGAATATGGTTTTGGAGAACTTCAAGACCTACCAAAATGCAATGAAAACTCACATGGGTGAAGGGTCAAAGCCTCTATTCGCTAGCAAAGCACTCTCTTACACTGGCATTTATCGACTGATTAGTGAGGTTGGTGGGTGCATCGACATTGTCTCACCTGGCGAGCTATACACTGCAGTAAACGCAGGGTTCGACATGAGCAATGCGTTTTTTCACGGCTCAAACAAAACGAATGCTGACATCGCATATGGGCTAAAAGAGGGAGTGGGATATTTCATCGTTGACAACGTTTTTGAGCTAGAGGAAATATCCAAGCAAGCAAAGGACCTTGGGATTACGCAGAAAATTCTGCTTCGGGTAACGCCCGGGATTGATCCTCACACGCATGCAAAAATCAACACTGGCAAGGTTGATTCGAAGTTTGGCGCGCCCATCGAAACTGGCATGGCAGAAAAGCTATTTTGCAAAGTAATGGAAACACCAAACGTCTCTCTGGAGGGTTTCCACAGCCACATTGGGTCGCAAATCTTTGAGATAGAACCGTTTAGCGATGCAGCGAGAATTATGCTCGAATTCGTCGCGATGCTACATGATAAATATGGCTTTGACACGAACTATTTAAACCTTGGTGGCGGCTTTGGCGTTCAGTACACAAAAGATGATCCGCAAATCGATTATGCAGAGAGAATTGAGAAACTGAGCGCAGAAATCAAAGAGCACTGCAGAGACTTTGGAATCAAACAACCAAACATATTGATGGAGCCTGGCCGCTCTATTGTTGCCGCCGCAGGTCTTACAATCTATGAAATTGGAGCAACTAAAGAAATCGAAGGATTCAAAAACTATGCAAGCGTAGATGGCGGAATGACAGATAACCCCAGATATGCTCTTTATCAATCGCCCTACACTTGCGTTCTTGCAAACAAAATGAACGAAAAATGCGATTTTGTGTGCACAATCGCAGGCAGATGCTGCGAAAGTGGTGATTTGATTCAAGAAAACGTCGCAATTCCAGAACCCTCTCGTGGAGACATCCTTGCGGTGCTTTGCACAGGCGCATATAACTACTCAATGGCATCGAACTATAATCGCATACCTCGCCCTCCAATCATCGCTATTCGCGACGGTAAAGCGAGAATTGCAGTCAGACGCGAAACATATGCCGACTTGTGTTCACTCGACGAATAAGCGAAACGTAATCAAATACAAAAAATCTTAAACATTTCATGCCAGACTCAAATTGCCAAAAATGAAGTCTGGCATGATTTTTTAATCACTATTACTTCATAAGGGCGCTCGTCGCAGCATCTAAGTAATTTACAAAACATGTCAAACTTAAGAAGCGACTCATTTACAAATAAAGTCTGACATCATTTGTAAATTTAAATTCATGTCAGACTTCCGCTTGAACATTGTTTTAAATTCATGTCAGACTTCCGCTTGAACAGTTTTAAATTCATGTCAGACTTCAAATTGAGCGGGAGGAATTTAAGCGTTTTGGGGAGAATTAAAAAATATTTAGTTGTCGATTACGACGTCGCTCAGCTCGGTGTTAGAGTGTTCGCGTGAGCAAATGATTGCAATGAGAGCAATTACAGCAACGCCGATAAAATAAAATGCAGGTGCAAGTTCGTTTCCCGTGAAGTTCACCAGCCAAAGAGAGATTGCTGAACAGCTTCCGCCGAACAATGCGTTTGCAAGGTTAAACGTGAAAGCAAATCCAGTAAATCGCACTTCCGTCGGGAATTGTTCAGAAAGATAGCTTGCTAGCGTTCCGTCGTTTATACACAAAAGCAAAGCCATAAAAAGTTCTGAGAGCAAAATCAAAATAAAAATCTGACTGTTCAAAATCATGTAACAGGGCACCGTAAACAAAATGAAGCCGACAGCCGCTAGAATCAACATTTTCTTTCTTCCAAAGTGATCAGAAATCCAACCAGAAAGGAAGATCAAAGCAATGTAGGCAAGCAAAACAATATTAGTGATTAACGTTGCAGAAACAGAATCATATTCAACGACTGTTTCAAGATAGCTAGGCATAAAGGTGAGAACTGCATAAAATCCAATAGCATTTAGCATTGCTGAGCCAAAACAAATGAGCGTAGTTTTGGGGTATTTAAAAAGAACATCACGAACAGGCGTTTTTGCTTTTGTGCCATCGCCACCACGCTCAGCATCATGCGCCATTTTTTCATAAACAGGAGAATCCTGAAGATGAACGCGAATGTAGTTAGTTATCCAGCCAAGTGGAAGAGCCAAAAGAAATGGAATTCGCCATCCCCATGAAGTGACAAATTCAGAATTAGAGCCACCACAAACTGCAAACATCGCCATAGCAAAAAGTGAGCCAACGAACAATCCTGTTGCAGTCGAAGCTGGAACGGCTGAAACATAAAGCCCACGCTTATTAACAGGTGCATATTCGGCAATAAAAGTTGATGCACCAGCATACTCTCCAGAAGCAGAAAAACTCTGCACGCATCTGCAAAGAAGCAACAGTAACGGAGCAGCTAACCCAATTGAATGATAGCCTGGCAAGCAACCCATACAAAACGTTGCAGTCGTCATGACAAGAATAGAGATGGAAAGCGTCCACTTGCGGCCTTTTTTATCACCCATGTTTCCCCAGAACAAAGCACCAATAGGGCGAACTAAGAAAGACAAGGCAAAAAGAGCAAAAGCCATCATAGTATTAACAATGGGGTCGCCTTCAGGAAAGAAAACAATCCCGATTGTGACAGCGAAATAAGAATAACTCGCATAATCAAACCACTCAATAAAATTTCCAAGAAAAGACGAAAACACGACTTTCTTGAGCATCGCGTGCTTTTCGTGATCTGATATGTTTTGAATATCCGCCATAAAAGAAAAAGGGTTCCTCAAAAGGAACCCTTTGCATTATAACAGGTTATTCGCCTAATCCAAAGCTCAGGCAGTACACAAGGTTAAATCACCTATTTTCATATAAGGTTTAACCACGATGAAACAGCCATAACTCTTAGTCGAATTTAATCCCACATCTCAGGACGAACAAGCGTAGTGTCCTTGACACGATTTGGGAAGTAATCCTCGCATCCACCTTCACGATATACGTCAGCAGTGCAGCAATGCAAACCTCCACCAAATGGATATGCATCACGCAAATCGCAAGGAATAACATTCATGCCGAGTTTGTCCATTTGCTCCATCTGATATTTCTCAGAAGCCTCGACAACGACTGTCTTTGGATCAAGGACGAGGCAGTTCATTGACAGCCAAACGCTTGAATAGCATAGCTCTGGTGGCTCACTGTGGGCAGGTTGCGCAGCTTCAACAATTTGCCAATCGTTTGCCTCGAAGATTGCGCGTTGCTCTTCAGGCAATGGACGAACTGGATTGTTGATAATCAGACCTGGACGCAGAGGTACAAAAGTAGCATCGATGTGAATTGGGTAAGGATCGCCAGGGAAGTTGACGGCATGAATACGAAGATCAGGATAGTATCTTTGCATCCAATCCATAGCAGCGCGGTTTGTCGTCAAACCATGCTGAACAAAGATGTCTTTGCCCATGCGCATCCAGTCAGCTGCATCCCACATTGGCTCAACTTCAGTCGTAACAAAGTCTTTTGCAGCGGTGCGCTTGAGTCTTTCCTCGAGAGAAATTGACTCGTCGTAATAATTGTGCTTGTATGATTTGTCGGTCAAGCGAGGTCTAGGAGCCTGAGTCCACTTGAACTCTGGGTCTTCCTCGAAGTACTGTTCCATCAAAGGCCAATATGCTAGATATTCAAAATAACGGCATCTGAAAGAGTTGGCAGAAGCCATGATTTCATTGCCAACCGTCAAAAGAATGTCACGAGGAGGCATGCATCCCATCATTGAGTCGTTGGTGAAGTCTGGTGTGCCAATCTTTTGATTCCATTGAAGAGGAGTTGGGCGGTCAACCTTAATTCCGCGATCCTCCAAAATCTTTACAAGGCGATCGAGTGCTGCGTTACCAGCCTCAACTGTGCGAAGTGGGCGAAGTCCCCACATTCCACGCATGTCAGAATCGACAGGAACCTTTTCAGAAGTTGCAGGCTCCTCAGGTGGGATCATTCCGTTGTCACAGCGTCCAACGATGACATGCTTCAGCGGGTCCCAGTCATTCCAAGAATTAACAATTTTGGTCATTATGCCCCCTTAAAAAACTCAACGACGCACATAAAATATGCGCTTTTAATAGCGAATATAAGATAGCACAACTAAGTGTCGTACATCGCACATGCGTTTTACAAACCATGTCAGACTTAAATTTGAAACAAATAGTAGTTTTTAAAATTTATGTCAGACTTAAAACTAGAAAGCACAATTTCCCCTCAAAATAAAAGTCAGACCTGCCTGGAACAGGCAATTCCGAAATTTACAAACGATGTCAGACTTAAATTTGAAACTGCAATTTTGATAAAATTAAAAGATGCAGAGTTAAAGAAAGAGGAAGCATGGACACAGAAAACAACAACAGTGTTTCACAAGAAACTTCCAATCAAAGCGCATGTCAACAGCATCAAGAACCATCAAGCGAGAATCAGAATTATCAACCACGCAACAATAATGCGCAGCCTCAGGGAGCAAGCTGGATGCCTGCACAACCTGGAAGAATTGTAGTGGACCCAAGCCTAATTCCAGAAAAAAAGACCGTTGGTCTTGCTGTCGCCGCACTTGTGCTGGGAATTGTTTCGCTTGTTTTTTCGGGAGTCCCTCTTCTAAATTTCATGATGATAGTTGTGGCAATTCTGGCAATAGTATTCGGAATTATCTCTCTCGTAAAAATTAGCAGAGATAAACTGCGCTTAAAAGGAAAAGGTTTGGCTATTACGGGTATAGTGACAGGAAGCCTTGCCCTAATTGTTTCAATCATAATGTGCATTCAATTGGTGCTGCTGGGCATAAGCTATTACCAGTTTAAAGATGCCTATGACTATGATCTAGATGACCTTTTTGAAGACGGTTCCTACCTCAACGATTCCCACTCAGATTACAATTCGCTCGATGACTTAGACGACTGGAAAGATGACTGCGAAATAACTTTAGGAGATTTTGTGGTTTCAAACATTGATGAGTTAAGCGTGTCGTCAACGTCTATGCCGGTGACAATTAAAAACAACAGTAAAACTACAAAATCATTCTTTGTAACGATTGAGGCAGTGGATGAAAACGGCGACAGGATTGCAGAAGACTACGCCTCTGCTTTAAAGCTCGCCCCTGAGCAATCAACAACTGTTTCAGCATTTACATATGTTGACGAAGACAAGCTTTCACAACTTAAAACTGCGACATTTAAAGTATTAGAAGCAGAAGATTACTAGACGATTAACGATATTTACCAAGCAGACTCTTTACTTTCTATAAAGCCTTCCTTGAAACACCAAAAGAATGATTTATCAAGAGAGGATGCCGAGTCAGCATAGCATATGATGTTTTGTCCATGGCCGTTAGATGACAAGATCGACAACTAGCAGTGCTCTACTATCATTGTGAATTAAAACGGCGACAATTTAGAAAAGAAAATGGCTTAATGAGCACATGCTTTTTAATCTTATTCCCGGACGCCAAGACACTGTCTATAAAAAATGCAGATAACTAAAAAATCAAACAGAGAAGAATTAAAGAAGTATACCGGACGCTTAGCACCTTCACCTTCTGGAAGAATGCATCTCGGCAACGTATTCTCATTCCTTATTGCATGGGCCGATGCACGCAAAAACAGCGGAGAATTGATTTTAAGAATCGACGACCTCGACGACCGTTGCAAAAATGCGAGCTTTCAGGAAACGCTAATCGATGACCTGAAATGGCTAGGGCTCGATTGGGACAATGGTCCAATTTATCAATCCTCAAGAATCGATGTTTATGAGGAAGTCTGGCATGCTTTTCAAAAGCATCAGCACATCTACCCTTGCTTTTGTTCACGTGCAGACTTGCACGCAGCCAGCGCACCACATGCCAGTGACGGTACGCCAATCTACTCGGGCAAATGTAGAAGTCTGACATCTTATGAAATCAATGAATTAGCATCGAAGAAGAAACCTGCCTATCGCGTTGAAGTACCAAACGAACGAGTTGGAATTCATGATAGGCTCCAGGGATTTTTTGCCCAAAACCTTGCGAAAGAATGTGGAGATATGATTCTTCGCAGGTCAGATGGGGTCTTTTCTTATCAATTCACAAACGCAATAGACGATGCTCTTCTCGGGGTCAACACAATCATTCGCGGAAACGACTTGTTAACTTCTGCGCCACGCGAAGTCTGGCTTATTTCTAAACTATTGAAAAGCATGCCAGACTTAAATAAAAGCAGTCAACTTTTTGACTTACAAAACATGTCAGACTTTCAAATTGAGATCAAAATTAACAATTTAAATTGCAAGCCAAACTTTAACGATAAACTCACAGAAACACATTCGCAATACAAGTCAGACTTGAAATCTAAGGTTAGTCTGAGCAGCGAGATTGATTTTGTACACGTACCAATGCTCGTAAACGAATCTGGCCAAAGACTGGCTAAACGTGACAAATCTCTAAATCTTGGCGAAATAAAGAACACAGGAGCAAAACCCGAAGACGTAGTTGGAACAATTGCGCAACTTTTAGGTCTGACATTAAATGAAAAAATGACAGCACAGGAATTCAAAGACGAATTCCGAATCGATTTACTTTTGAATAAATCACAAATTACAGTCCCCTCAAACACCTTCTTCGTCTAAATACAATTTGAATTTAAGTCAGACTTAAATTTTTAGGCATCAATAGAAAGTCTGACGTCATTTTAAAATTTGACTTTTATGTCAGACTTGAATTTAAAAACACATTCAGAACATGCCTACAAATATAAAAAGTCACTCAATAGCAGGTAATTCTGATCTGTCAGATAAATTAACAGAACATGCCAGACTTGCATCACAAGTGCTTTCAAATCATGCCAGACTTCATTTGCAAATTTAAATTTCATGTCAGACTTAAATTTTTAGGCATCAATAGAAAGTCAGACTTCATTTGTAAATTTAAAATTAATGTCAGACTTGAATTTAAAAACACATTCATAACATGCCTACAAATATAAAAAGTCATTCAGTAGCAGGCAATTCTGATTTGTCAGATAAATTAACAGAACATGCCAGACTCGCATCGCAAGTGCTTTCAAATCATGTCAGACTTCATTCGTAAATTTAAATTTCATGTCAGACTTGAAATTAAAAATTCAATAGCATTCTCACTTGATTAAAGGCATGACTTATTACGCGAATGAATTCTTCCTTTAAAATTCTAAATTGTGAATCGCCAATAAACACAAAAAGCCCGGAACTACCCGAGCTTTCGTCTATGCCTCACGACCTTGTTCGAGGCAGGAGATGTGGCAGTCATAGCGGCTGCCACATTCATCTAATTTATCCCTGGCTGTTTGAACCCGAGCTTTGCGAATTGGAGTCGCTCGATTGCCCGGAAGAATTGTCAGAAGAAGTGTCGCCTGACTGATCGCTCGAACTGTCTGCAGATGAATCACTGTTCGAAGAACTTGAGTTGCTAGATGATTCATATTTACTCATATCAACGTTATATGAAGCATTGCTTGGCATTTCTTTTCGCTCTATGGTAGCGCTATCCTTCTTTTGTTGTACCCAGTCGTTATAGGCTGTTGTCGCTTTTGACTCTTGGTCAGACTTGCGAACCTCTTCCACTAAATCGCTTGGGAAATTGTCTAGAGAACTTGTGTCAGAAGGCATGTTAAACACTTCTGTGCATTTAATAATGTGAATTCCATAGTCGCTTTTAACAAGACCACTCACTTCACCTTCTGAAAGACCGTCGAGTGCAGTTTGATATGCATCAACAAATTTTGACTCTTTGTCCCAGCCAACATTTCCACCGTCGGAGGCTGATCCAGAGTCCGTCGAATATTCCTTAGCTGCCTCAGCAAAATCAAGCTCTCCGGAATTAATCTTATCTAAGACTTCTTGTGCCTTCTGCTCGTCATCTACAGAAAAGAGAATGTGAGAGGACTTTTTTCCGCCATCAATCTTATCGGCTTTTGTTTGAACATCTTTTAGCAGCGTTTCATCATCAATGGTCTGCTCGTTTGAAAGTTTCTCTGTCAACTTTTTTTTCTGAATAGCGAGTTTCAACTGTTCACGATAATCGTTTTCGCTTTCAAATCCAGCAGTAGTCAGAGCCTCTTTCCAGGCGTTATCATCTTTATAGTTTGCTTTGATTTTATTCACCTGGTCGTTTATCTCGTCGTCCGTTGCACCACAACCCTCATCGCCAGCATATTGCCTTACAATTTCTTGCTCAATCAAGTTGTCAAGAATTTTGTCGCGATAGCTACTGGGTGTCAGACTCAACTGTGCGAGCCATTTTCCCCATTTGTCGTCGTCAGTCATGCCATAGTTATTTCGCACATTTTCAATAGTCTTAGTAATTTTTGACTCTTTAATTTCTGTGCCATTCACCTTAGCTGCATAAGGGTCGCTTGAACAACCGGTCAAAAAAATGGTTGACATCAAAAAAGCAGTGACAACAAAAACTATGCCGCACTTCTTCACAATCTTTAAAGTCATAAAAATCTTCCTACTCTCTGCTAACAAAAAATGTTTTGTTCTAACAAAACACTTTTTACTAATGGTCCAGCAAAAAATTATAACAACGAAAATCGCCCTCCTTGAAACAGAGGGCGAGAGTCATACATTTGAATTATTTCTTTGCAGCTTTCTTCCTGTCAGTTGCCGACAAAAGACGTTTACGCAGGCGAATCGATTTCGGTGTCACCTCAACGAGTTCGTCATCTTCGATGTATTCGAGCGCTTCCTCTAAAGTAAAAGTCACTTTTGGAGTGAGCGAGATTGCCTTGTCAGCACCACTTGAACGCTGATTGCCGAGCTGCTTTGCCTTAGCAACGTTAACGACCATGTCGCTTTCTTTTGCACTCTCCCCAACAATCATGCCTTCATAGCAATCTTCGCCGGGCCCCACAAATAGGCGTCCGCGCTCTTGCAATGTGTCAAGAGCATAGGCAACGCTTTTTTCAGTTGCCATGGCAATCATTGAACCGCGTGCACGTCCACCAAGGTCACCGCGCCAAGCTCCATAGTCATAAAAATGATGGAACATCACGGCCTCTCCACGAGTAGCATTCAAAACTTTCGTTCTCAAGCCCATGGTTCCGCGAGAAGGAATGTGAAAAACGATGTGGGTTTGCTCACCGCGAGATACCATATCAGTCATCTCACCGCCAGCAGTTCCAAACACCTCAATTACTTTCCCAGCATAATCGCTTGGAACATCAACTGTTGCTTCTTCGATAGGCTCAAGTTTATTGCCGTTTTCATCTTCTTTCAAAATTACGCGAGGACGTCCGACTTGAAATTCAAACCCTTCACGACGCATTGTCTCCATCAAAACGGAAAGATGCAAAACTCCACGGCCTGCAACTTCCATGCCGCTTTTGTCAGGAAGCTCTGTGATTTGCATAGAAATGTTTGATTCTGCTTCTTTTAGGAGACGTTCTTTAAGCTGGCGAGCACCAACAATGTCGCCTTCGCGTCCAACAAGAGGACTTGTCGAAGCTTCGAAAACAATCGCCATAGTAGGTTGCTCAACCTTGATCGGGTCAAATGTACGAGGAGTTTCACGACTTGTAACAACATCACCAATGTCAGCATCGTCAACACCCACAACTGCAATGATGTCACCTGCTCCAGCCTCTTTTTGCTCTTTTTTACCAAGCTGTTCAAAAGTAAAGAGCTGCTTGATGATCGTGTTATAGCGCGCTCCGTCGTTTTTGATAACGAGAACATTTTCATTCTTGTGAAGCGTGCCAGAAGAAAGTCTTCCGACGCCAATTCTGCCAACAAAACTTGAGTGGTCAACTGTGCAAATTTGCATTGCAACAGGGCCATCGGTGTCAACATCAGGTGCAGGAATCTCTTCCAAAATTTTGTCGAGCAGCGGAAGCATGTTTCTGCTTTCGTCACTCATGTCAAGTTTTGCAATTCCTTGCATGGCGCTTGTATAAACTACTGGAAAATCAAGTTGCTCGTCGCTTGCGTTGAGCTCACACATGAGATCGAACACCTCATCAACAACTTCTTCCGGACGAGAACCAGGTCTGTCAATTTTGTTTACAACAAGCATAATCCGCAGACCCATTTCAAGGGCGTGCTGCAAAACGAAGCGTGTTTGAGGCATTGGTCCCTCGAAAGCATCGACAATCAAAAGAGCACCGTCTGCCATATTCAAAACGCGCTCGACCTCACCGCCAAAATCGGCATGTCCTGGCGTGTCAATGATGTTAATTTTCACGCCTTTGTGAGTAATCGAAACATTTTTAGAAAGAATGGTGATGCCACGCTCGCGCTCTTGATCGTTTGAGTCGAGAACTCTGTCTTCAACTTCCTGATTCTCTCTAAAAACGCCGCTTGCTTGCAAAAGACAATCAACAAGCGTAGTTTTACCATGGTCAACGTGCGCAATAATTGCGACGTTTCTAATTTTCTCTTGTAGCATTATTTTCCTAACTTAATTTATTCGCAATTGCATTTGCCCAGCGTTCAGCAACTACTTGGTCGTTAGCCTCGACCATAACGCGAACGACTGGTTCAGTTCCAGACGGACGAAGAAGAACTCTGCCGTTGTCTCCCATGTCCTCTTCAGCTTCACGAACAAGCGCCAATGCCTGTTCGCTAGACATTGCTGCTTCTTTATCATCAACATGAACATTGATGAGAACTTGTGGGAAACGATTGAAATGAGCAATTGCTTCAGATGGAGTTTTTCCCGAACGTTTTACAGCGCACAAAAACTGAACAGCGGTCATGAGGCCGTCCCCTGTGGTGTTGTGATCAATCAGAATAACATGGCCCGATTGCTCGCCACCAATGGCATAGTCTTTATCAAGCATTTCCTCTAAAACATAGCGATCGCCAACTTTGGTTTGAACCAATGAAATTCCGTCTTCGGCCAACGCCTGTTTTAGACCAAGATTCGACATTACAGTGCCAACGACAACATCGCCGCGAAGCAAGTTTCTTGCTTTTAGGTCTTTGGCAATAACGGAAAGCATCACATCGCCATCGATTTCATGTCCGTCAGCAGACACCATCATGACACGATCGGCGTCACCATCATGTGCAATTCCAATGTCGGCGCCTGTTTCTTTTACAAGATTGAACAGAGGCTCAAGATGTGTCGAACCGCATTTTACGTTTATGTCTTTGCCACTATAGTCGGTGTTGATTGCAACAACATCAGCACCTAGCTCGCGAAGAGTTTCAGGAGTTGTTCTAAAGCTTGCACCGTGTCCAGAATCTACTGCAATCTTCATTCCAGAAAAATCAACTTTCTGTGATTTAACTGAATCAGTCACAAAATCAATGTAATCAGAAACAGCTGTGTCAAGGCTTGAAACAATTCCTGTTTCGTCACCCTCAGTCAACTCTTTAGTTGTCTCTAGTCCACCAGCCTTAATAAAAGCATCGATTTCATCTTCAACAGCATCAGGCAACTTATAGCCCTTGCCATCAAACATCTTTAGACCGTTGTACTCTGGAGGATTGTGTGAAGCAGAAATCATAACTCCTGCATCCATGTTGTGCTTTCTCACCAGCATCGCAACAGCTGGAGTTGGAATTACACCACATAAAAAAGCATGACCGCCGGCGCTCATTACGCCGGCAGCCAATACTGCTTCTAACATTTGTCCAGAAATGCGAGTGTCTCTTGCGATTAACACTCTGGTTCCCTGAAACTTGACAGCTGCCTGTCCCAATCGATAGGCAATCTCATTCGTGAGTTCGCTGTTAACTTTCCCGCGAATTCCGTCTGTTCCAAAAAGTCTAGCCATTAGTTGTCCTCATTGTCCAGGATGTCATCGGAATCTTCGTCCGTGACAGAAAAACCAAGGTCTTTCATTGCATTAAGAACTGCATCAAGTTCACTTTCACTGCGAGCGAATTTTGAACCAACTTCATCATCATTCTCATCAACATCTGACTTCGTTGTGTCAAACATGGATACATCGCTAGAGAATTGGCTTGATCCATCAGGGTTGAACACCATGTCCATGAGTTTTGACATGTCTTCACTGGCTTCTGTTGCTTTCGAATCTTCGATTACATAAAGCAAACCGTGTGATTTAAGTCCCTCTCGAAGCTCGTCAATTGCCTTCTCGCCAATGCCTGAAATTTGTTTCAGCTCATTTTCATCTTTGCCGACCAAGTCTTGGACTGTCTCGATGCCTGCCTCGCTGAATTTGTTTGCCCAGCGTTGTGAAACACCAAGGTCATCATAAATAAACAGGCGAGCATCGTCTTCTGACAAAGAATGACCGTGGCGTGCAAGCTCGAGCATTCCCATGTAATTTTTGTAATTGCCATTTCCAACAAAAGCACCATCGGCACCAATTTGCCATTGCTCAGGTTCAGGAATGAGTTCTTCAATTTTCTGAAGTCCTTCAGGAGCATAGGTCGGAAGTTCTTCTGAAACATTAACATCGTGATCGATTGGCACTCCGTGATAGGTGAGTCCAAGGTCGTGGTATCTCTTGATGCCAGTACCAGCAGGAATTGGCTTACCAATAATCACGTTTTCCTTCAAGCTGTTGAGATGGTCCGTTGACCCTTCAATTGCAGCATCGGTCAAAACTTTAGTAGTCTCTTGGAACGAAGCAGCCGCAAGCCATGAATCAGTTGCCAAGGAAGCCTTAGTAATGCCGAGCAAAAGTGGCTGACCAATTGGAGGCTCTTTGCCCTCGTCAATGAGTTTGTTGGCGGTCGTGCGGAAAGTGAAGCGATCAACCTGTGAACCTGGGAGGAAATCAGAGTCGCCACTGTCAAGAACAACAACGCGCTTGAGCATTTGACGAGCAATAACCTCGATGTGCTTGTCGTTGATGTCTACACCTTGTGAGACGTAAACATCTTGGACCTGTGACACGATGTAGCGCAATGTGGTTGCAGCGTCAGTCAGTCTTAGCAACTCATGAGGATTAATGGAACCCTTTGTGAGCTGATCACCAACTTTTACCTCGCATCCATCGCTGATGTTTGGCATTAGCTGCGCTCTTGCTGAAAGTTCATATTCCCTGATGTTGCCTTCTTGGTCATGAATAGTGAGCAACATGTGGTCATCAGTAGTTGTGACATTAAGAGTGCCTGAGATTTCAGCAAGTTCTGCCTTGCCTTTAGGATTTCTGGCCTCAAACAGCTCTTGTACACGAGGAAGACCATGTGTAATGTCTGCACCAGCAACGCCACCAGTGTGGAACGTTCTCATTGTGAGCTGTGTGCCTGGCTCGCCAATGGACTGAGCGGCAATAATGCCAACGGCAGTTCCAATGTTAACTGGAAGTCCAGTTGCAAGGTCAAGGCCATAGCACTTCTGGCAAACACCATGTTCTGCATGGCAAGTCATGATAGTACGAATGTTGATTTCCTCAACGCCGGCCTTAGCAAGAGCTTTGAGCTGATCAAGGCTTGTAATATATTCATCTTTTGCAAGAACTACGCTTCCGTCAGACCCAACTGCATCTTTATTGAGACAACGACCAACGAGATTGTCATCGATGTCACCCTTTGCGTTATGAACTGGATAATCCATTCCTTCATCACAACCGCAGTCGAGTTCACGAATGATAACGTCTTGAGCAACGTCAACCAGACGACGAGTCAAGTGGCCTGAGTCAGCAGTGCGCAATGCAGTGTCTGCAAGACCTTTTCTAGCTCCGTGTGTTGAAATAAAGTATTCCAAAACGCTCAAGCCTTCGCGGAAGTTTGCTTTGATTGGATGGTCAATAATGTTGCCTTTAGGGTCAGACATAAGACCACGCATACCTGCAAGCTGACGAATCTGTTTGATGTTACCACGAGCTCCAGAGAAAGCCATCATATAAATTGGGTTGAAGCGATCGAAGTTATCGGCCATAGCCTCGCCCACAGCTTCGTTAGCCTCATTCCAAATGTCAACAACTTCCTGGTGGCGGCTCTCGTTTGTGAGCAAGCCAATTTCATATTCTTCCTGAATTTCTTCGACCTTCTTGTCTGCTTCAGCAAGAATCTGTTTCTTTGAAGGCGGAATGGAAGCATCATAAACAGAAACAGTAACGCCTGCACGTGTTGCATAGTGGAAGCCTGCGTCTTTTAGTCCATCATAAATTGCTGGCAAGTCGCCAAGAGGATATTTCTCAGCAAGGTCAGCAACAAGACGGCTAATCTCTGACTTATTCATCTCATAGTTGAGATATGGATAGTCTTTAGGAAGAACATCATTAAAGATAATTCTACCGACAGATGTCTCGATGTGATCACCAGCTTTGTGCTCTTCAAACTCGTTGAAAGCAGTAGCAACGAGACCGTCACGCTTGAGGCGAACATCAATCTTTGCTTGGAGGTCAAGACCTGCACGAGCTTCATAGGTTGCGGTAGCATCAGCAAAATCGATGAAATGACGACCTTCACCCTCAAATCCTTCACGCACGGCAGTCAGATAATAAAGACCGATGATCATGTCTTGAGTAGGAACTGTCAAAGGACGACCATGAGCAGGAGATTTGATGTTGTTAGTTGAAAGCATCAAAACGCGAGCTTCAGCCTGTGCCTCATTTGACAGAGGAACATGCACAGCCATTTGGTCGCCGTCAAAGTCAGCGTTAAATGCAGTACAAACCAATGGATGAAGTTTAATAGCCTTACCGTCAACCAACACTGGCTCAAAAGCCTGAATGCCAAGGCGGTGAAGCGTAGGAGCACGGTTCAAAAGAACTGGGTGGTCCTTAATTACTTCTGCCAACACGTCCCAAACCTCAGGAGATCCTTCTTCAATCATCTGCTTTGCGGTGTTGATGTTTCTGTCTTTATCAGCTCCAAGCTCAATTAGGCGTTTCAAAACGAATGGCTTGAAAAGTTCGAGTGCCATTTGAGATGGCAAGCCACACTGATGAAGCTTGAGTTCAGGTCCAACAACGATTACTGAACGACCAGAGTAGTCAACACGTTTTCCGAGCAAGTTTTGACGGAAACGCCCTTGCTTGCCTTTCAAAATGTCGCTCAGTGATTTGAGTGGGCGGTGACCCGGTCCCTCAATTGCACGGCCTCGGCGGCCATTATCGAACAGCGAGTCAACAGCTTCCTGCAGCATGCGCATCTCGTTGTTGAGCATGATTTCAGGAGCATTCAAATCAAGAAGCTTCTTCAAACGATTATTTCTGTTAATCACACGACGATACAAATCGTTGAGATCAGAAGTAGCAAAACGGCCACCATCGAGTTGCACCATAGGGCGAAGATCTGGTGGAATGACAGGAATCGCTTCCATAATCATGTTTGCAGGATTGTTTCCAGAGTTAATGAATGCCTCAACGACCTTCAATCTCTTCAAAGCCTTAGTTCGCTTTTGACCTTTGCTGTTAGAGATAAGCTCTTTGAGTTCTTCAGCAGTTTGCTCAAGATCCATCTCTTCAATGAGCTCACGAACAGAAGCAGCACCCATTCCACCCTGGAAGTAGTCGCTGTAATATTTTCTCATTTCGCGGAAAAGCTCTTCATCATCAACGAGCTGACGCTCTTTTAAGCGAAGGAACTCATTTAGAGCATCCTCGCGAAGCGCTTTTCTTTCGTTAAATTCTTCGTGAAGTTCAGCAATTTCTGCTTCAACTTCTTCAGGACTCAATGCCTCGTCGTCTTCGTCAACAATTTCACCCTCTGATGGATGATATTTTTCACCCATTGCGCGTGTAGCAGCAATCAAGCGATCGCGCTCTGCGTCGATTTGTTCGAGGTCTGCAAACATCTCCTCGCGAAGTTCATCAGCGTCTTCATCACGAGCTTCATAATCAACCTTCGTAACAAGGTAAGAAGCAAAATAAAGAACTTTCTCGAGATCCTTTGGAGGAATATCAAGCAAGTAACCGAGACGTGAGGGACTGCCTTTGAAGTACCAAATGTGTGAAACAGGAGCCGCAAGCTCAATGTGGCCCATTCTTTCACGACGGACTTTAGAACGTGTTACTTCAACGCCGCAACGTTCGCAAACGATTCCGCGAAATCGAATTCTTTTATATTTACCGCAAGCGCATTCCCAGTCGCGAGTAGGTCCAAAAATCTTTTCACAAAAAAGACCATCTTTTTCAGGCTTTTGCGTGCGGTAGTTAATTGTTTCTGGCTTTTTGACCTCGCCACGGGACCAGCTTCTGATTTCTTCAGCAGAAGCAAGATGGACCTGAATAGAGTCGAAATTTCTGACGTCGAACTCAGCTACATGATTGTGATTATGAGTGTGAGCCATTATTTGTCCTCCTTTCCGTCCTCGTTGTCGTCTTCGTCGAATAACAAGTTATCGTCGTCTCCTAAATCAAGACCTGTATTTAAATCGAGTTCACCCAAAAGGTCACCAAGATCTGACTCAATGTCATCAAGGGCATCGATTGTCTCTTCTTGAGCAGTCATCTCAAGCTCGTCTTTGTTTGCATAAACACTAGGCTTGTTGTCACTTGGGTCAGCGTCATCACGCATTTCCATAACCGTGCCATTACCTTTGAGTTCAACAGAAAGTCCGAGTGACTTCATCTCTTTGACCAAAACCTTGAATGATTCTGGAACTTCTGGAGCAGGAATATTGTTGCCAGAAACAATTGCTTCATATGCACGAGTTCTGCCTGAAACGTCGTCTGACTTAATTGTTAGCATTTCCTGCAACACATTTGAAGCACCATATGCATAGAGCGCCCAAACTTCCATCTCACCAAATCTCTGACCGCCGAATTGAGCTTTGCCACCGAGAGGCTGTTGTGTAATCAAGCTGTATGGGCCGTTCGAGCGGGCGTGAATCTTGTCGTCGACCATGTGTCCGAGTTTCAAGATGTAGGTTGCACCAACCGTAATTGGCTCACGGAATTTCTCTCCAGTGCGACCATCATATAGCCACATTTTTCCTTCGCGTGAAAGTTGTGGAACATAGGCTTCGTCAAAGTGTTCGCCATATTCCTTCTTGCGCTCGAGCATGAGGTTTCTGTTAGCTTTTTCAATTGCATCAGAAATCTCTTCCTCAGTAGCACCATCAAACACAGGAGTAGAAACAAACTGCTGGCCTTCAATTGGCTCAGTTTGGTTTTCATCGTCGGTCCAGCCCCATTTAGCAGCCCAACCAAGGTGATTTTCGAGCAGCTGTCCAACATTCATACGTGAAGGAACGCCCAGAGGATTGAGCATTACATCGATTGGTGTGCCATCCGCCATGTATGGCATGTCTTCGATAGGAAGGACTCTAGAAATAACACCCTTGTTACCGTGACGGCCTGAAAGTTTGTCGCCAGGTTGAATCTTTCTCTTTTGCGCGATGAACACACGAATCATGTCTTTAACTTGCGGCTTCAAATCATCGCCAGCATCTGCGCGGAAGTGCAAAATGCCAATGACACGACCGCCTGCTCCATGAGGAACACGAAGGGAAGTGTCGCGAACGTCGCGAGCCTTCTCGCCAAAGATTGCGCGAAGAAGTCGCTCTTCGGCAGTGACGTCGCTCTCACCTTTTGGTGTGACCTTGCCAACAAGAATGTCGCCAGGCTTTACTTCGGTGCCAATCATTACAACACCCTCTTCGTCGAGGTGCGCAACAGCACTTGGTGAAACATTTGGAATCTCACGAGTGATTTCTTCGTCACCAAGCTTTGTTTCGTGGCACTCAACTTCGTGTTGGGCAATTGATATAGAAGTCAAAAGGTCTTCAGTAACAACACGCTCCGATAAAATGATAGCGTCCTCGTAGTTGTAACCTTCCCAAGGCATGTAGGCAACCATGAGGTTTTGCCCAAGGGCAAGCTCGCCGTGATCACAAGATGGACCATCAGCAAGAACATCACCCGCGCAAACCTTGTCGCCAACTCGCACTAGTGGATGGTGATTAATGCATCCGCTTTGATTAGAACGCTTAAATTTAGGAACGAGGTATTCGTCATATTCGCCGCTATTGTTCTTGATAATGATTGTTTCACCATCAACATAGTCAACAACACCATCGTTAGCGGCAACCATAATTTCACCGGAGTCAACAGCAATGCGATGCTCCATGCCAGTTCCAACAAGAGGAGCTTCTGGGTGAAGCAGAGGCACAGCCTGGCGCTGCATGTTTGAACCCATCAAAGCACGGTTTGCGTCGTCATGCTCCAAGAAAGGAATGAGGGCAGTTGCAACAGATGTCATCTGTCGAGGTGAGACGTCCATGTATGTGACTTCAGAAGGATCAACTTCTGCAGGCTCGCCAAACTCACCTTCTGCATTTCTTGTGCGGCACAAAACGCGAGTTGATGGAACAAAATTGCCATTTTCATCACGCTTGCCAAATTCACGAGTCTCTGGGTCAAAATGCTCATTTGCCTGAGCAATTGTGAAGTTTTCTTCTTGATCAGCTGTCAAATAGTCAATTTCGTCAGTCACTTTGCCGTCAACAACACGACGATATGGAGTCTCGATAAATCCATAGTCATTTACACGTCCAAATGTAGCAAGTGAACCAATCAAACCAATGTTTGGACCTTCAGGTGTTTCAATAGGACACATTCTTCCATAGTGTGAGTTGTGAACGTCACGAACATCGATGCCAGCGCGCTCACGAGACAAACCGCCAGGTCCCAATGCGGAAAGACGACGCTTGTTAGTGATGCCTGAAGCAGGGTTCGTTTGGTCCATGAACTGTGAAAGAGGTGAGGAGCCAAAGAATTCTTTAAGTTGAGCATTAATTGGACGTGAGTTGACAAGAATGGTTGGCGTAATGTCGTTAGGGTCAAGCGTTCCCATCCTGTCACGAACTTGACGCGCCATTCTTGAAAGTCCTGTGCGGAAAGTGTTAGATATAAGTTCGCCACAAGTGCGGATTCTTCTGTTACCGAAGTGGTCGATGTCATCGTAGGTGTAGCCATCCTCTTCAAGACCAAGAGCGATGATGTATTTGAGTGTGCAAACGATGTCGTCGGCAGTCAAAGTTGAAATGTAGTCGCCTTCGCCAAGCTCAATGTCGCAAGCTGGATTTTCACCGCCATGAAGCTTTTTGTTCATCTTGTAGCGGCCAACTTTTGCCAAACCATAACGATTTGCGCGGAAGTAAAGATTCTCAAGCATTGAGCGAGCAGATTCAATAGTTGGTGGCTCGCCTGGGCGGAAGCGCTTATACAGCTCAATCAACGCCTCTTCCTGATTAACGGTCCCATCACGATCAAGAGTGTTCAAAACAAACTTGTTGTTACCAAGAAGTTTGATAATCTCATCATTAGTTTCTGCCAAACCAAGGGCACGAACAACTAAAGTTGCAGGCTGTTTGCGCTTGCGGTCGATGCGCACGTTTAGTGCATCTCGCTTGTCGGTTTCAAACTCAAGCCAAGCGCCATGACTTGGAATCATCTTTGCGCTGATGATTTCGGTGTCTGTTGTGCGATCAAGCTCTTTTGAGAAATAAACGCCAGGGCTTCTAACAAGCTGAGACACAACAACACGCTCAGTGCCGTTGATGATAAAAGTTCCACGAGGAGTCATCATTGGGAAATCTCCCATGTAGCACTCTTGCTCAGTCACCTCGCCTGTTTCACGATTGATGAAACGAACATCAACTGTGAGAGCTGCTTGATAGTTGGCATCTTTGTCTTTGCATTCATCAATTCCCATTTTTGGCTCTTCAAAATGATGAGCTCCAAACTCAAGAACCATGTCTTTTTTAGGGCTCTCGATAGGGGTTAAATCATGAAATGCTTCTTGGATTCCCTCAGTTTTGAACTTTTCAAAACTTTCTGTCTGGACGCCAATTAAGTTAGGCATATCCATGACGTCAGGAATCTTCGCAAACGAACGACGCTCGCGATAAATGTTCTCTGAACTGGTCTTTTTCTTTGTTGCCACGAAGAAATTCCTTTCACGTGATTATCTTACTTTCCGCAAAAACGCGTAATTATTTATAATACACACAAAATGTAGTGTTTTCAATAATTTTTTTTACAGATGAAAAATAAGTGTTGTATTTTTCAAAGAATCCCGAGCGTAGACCACTTGCGCAATATAATTGAAGAATGACTACAGCAATAAAAATTACAGACGATTTCGACATCGAAAAGATTGCAAAATCGGGACAATGCTTCCGTATGAAAAAAATCAATCATTTCTCGAAAAGCGAAGATGAATACAGGGCAGATTCAAAATGCGAAAATCCTATCTTTTGCAATATAGCCTCAGAACACTACATAGAAATTCAAAAATCAAACAACACAAAAAACGAATGGTTAGTTAGCTGCACCAAAAAAGAATTCGACGACTTTTGGAAAAACTATTTTGACTTGGGGCGTAGCTACAGAAATATTCGCAAAAATGCAACTGGGCAAAACGGCTTTGTCGACATGACTCTTGACTATGGAAAAGGACTTCGAATTTTAAAACAGGACCCGTGGGAAATGATAGTGACCTTCATTATTTCTCAAAGAAGAAGCATGCCAGCAATCGCGACTGCCGTTGACAAGATTTGCACATTATGTGGAGAAGAACTTCAAACGCAAAATGAGTGCACCATCAAACACTCTTTTCCAACACCAGAGGCATTACTAAATCTAACTGAATCTGATATTCGGAATTGTGGTGTAGGCTATCGGGCTCCCTACATACTCGACGCAGCAAAAAAAGTTTCAAGCGGAGAACTTGATCTTGAACTTTGCAAAAAACTAGACGACGACGAATTGTTTAGCAAACTTTGCACAATAAAAGGAGTGGGGACAAAAGTTGCAAACTGCATCATGCTTTTTGGGTTCTCACGCACAAAACGTGCTCCTGTAGACGTGTGGATTCAGCGCGTTATCGACCAAGATTTTAAAGGGATAAATCCATTTTCAGAAATGGGAGAAAATGCTGGGATAATACAGCAATACTTTTTCTTTTACAAAACACAAAACAAAAAATAGCATTTTAAGTTGCATAGTGAGCGATAGCCTGAAAAAAACAATCACAAGAAAGAAAACATAAAGAAGAAAATTTGGAAACAAACGAATTAAACGATGCTGTAATAGAAATCATCAAAACGATGAAATCGAATGAAGAAGTCATTGACGATAAATGGCTTGCAAAATTCGTGCGCTCAAAAAATCGCGAACAGCATGACTCGAAACGAATTATTGCAAAAAGACGTCTCATGCCTGAATATTTGCGACTAAAGCGTGAAGAACCTGCTGTTTTAGACAAACTCAAAGTAGACGCAGAACTGAACAGTAAAATCACCGCTCTGTTGCAAGCAAAACCGAGACGCACAGCCTCTGGAGTGGCAACTATAACAGTTCTCACTAAACCTTGGCCTTGCAGCGGAAATTGCGTTTTTTGCCCAAACGACATCCGAATGCCAAAAAGCTACATTCACAACGAACCAGCATGCCAACGAGCGGAACGCTGGGGTTTTGATCCTTACGACCAGGTCACATCAAGGCTCACAGCACTCTATGACATGGGGCACAACATTGACAAAATTGAGCTCATTGTGCTTGGAGGAACATTTTCTGACTACAAGCGCGATTATCAAATCTACTATATAAAAGAACTGTTTCGCGCATGCAATGACTTTCAGAAAAAAATCAAAGAAAAAAAAGAAGCAAGCAAAGTTACAACTTCAGTTGAGGTTGACTCAACAAGCAAAACAAGTAACTTAAATTCGAGAGTTACCAAAGAAGACAGACTTGCACTTTTAGAAGGTCTTCAGATTAAATTAAATAAGGGAGAGCTTAGCTATAACGATGCATGGCGCGAGGCGTATGCTCACCAAGAAGAAGAATTATCGAGCTGGCAAACTGCCACGTTTAAAGAACTCAATAAAGAGCAGAATGAAAATGAAACCAGCGGCTCTCGAGTTGTTGGACTCGTTGTTGAAACTCGCCCCGATTCTCCCTCAATCGATGACTTAGTTTTCTTAAGACAACTTGGCTGCACTAAAATTCAAATAGGAATCCAAACTCTTGACCCTGAAATCCTCAAAAGAAATTGCCGTGCGATTTCACCAGAAGTAATAGGCAAAACGATGGAGAATTTAAGGCTTTTGGGATTCAAGTCTCATGTGCACATAATGGCAAATTTGATGGGCAGCACGCCTGACGTCGATAAAAAGGTCTACCACATGTTAATGACAGACCCTTCCTTTCAGCCAGATGAAGTAAAAATTTATCCATGTTGTCTGGTGGAAAGTGCTCATCTCACAAAGCATTTCGAGACAGGGGAATGGAAACCCTATTCCGAAGAAGAACTATTAGACATTGTTGTTTCAAACATTGCCGACACACCTGCCCACACAAGAATATCTCGAATGATAAGAGACATTTCAACAACTGACATTATTGCAGGCAACAAAAAGCCAAACTTGCGTCAGCTTGTTGAAGAAAAACTGAGAGAAAAAGGCAATTCAAGTGCCGTCCAAGAAATGCGCTTCCGCGAAATTGCAACTGATGAAATTAAAGAAGAAGACCTGCGACTCGAAGATGTGGTTTACGAAACAAGCAACACTACAGAACACTTCTTACAATGGGTCACAAGCGAAAACAGACTTGCTGGTTTCTTGAGACTTTCTTTGCCAAAAGCTGGGACAAGAAAAGAGAACACGGCTATGATTCGCGAGGTGCACATTTACGGCAAAGTTGCAAGAATTCATCACAAAGTTAAAGGCGCCCAACATCTCGGACTCGGAACAAAACTCATAGCTTATGCGACAGAAATAGCAACTGAAAACGACCGGACGATAATAAACGTAATTAGCGCAGTTGGCACTCGAGAATATTACCGCTCACTAGGCTTTCAAGACGGGGATCTCTACCAGTTCAAAAAGTTGTGAAAAGCTAGTTTGCAATCTTAGGAAACTATTAACGTTTTTAAAAATGTTTATTATCTGAAAGCAAAATTTTCTAAGAAACGCGCAATTAATCTAAAAATATCTGCTTTAAAGAAGCTAAACTTCAGTGCAACAACTAATTCAGGCATAGAAAAAACAGACTTTTTTACTATTAAAAATTTTTGTTATCTTTTATGTGAGAGCGAAGCTCACTCGTAGTTGTTAAATCCCAATTTACACATCACGCAATGATTAACGTGATTGGTTCTCAGGTTTTTAACTTCCTTGCTTTTCAGAAAATTCCTCCACATCAACTGTGACAGTGTGCGCGATAGGCTTCCATGCCACCTTCTTAAACAGTGCAACAATTGCAATTGGAACATATGTCAGCTGAAAGAATGGGAAGGTAAAGCAAGTTAAGATTTTTTTCTTGGTTGTGGTGTGAATGTTGTTCCATTCAACAAATGTTGTCAAAACGCCATACAAAAACATGAACAGCAAATAATTTATTAAACAGAATGCAGCAGATGAAAGCGCGCTAACTACTGCTGTCCCAAAAGAGTAAATGCCAAGAAAACCCATGATAACAATTGCTAGATTTAATGTGAGAACAATAACAGTGAGCAACATTCCAGGTGCAACAGTCATGAGCATATCCCAGCAAGCGAAGTGATAGCCACGCTCGTTTTTCACAAAACCCCTGCACAATCCACCAGCATATTTCAGCAGAACCTGATAAAAGCCCTTTGCCCAACGACAACGTTGATCCCATGAAGCTTTAAAAGTTGTTGGCTGCTCATCATAAAGAACTGCGCGAGGATTATAGGAAATGCGTCGTTGCTCACACGCTGACGACGCTGAAAACTGAATGTCTTCTGTTAGCAAATGCCACTTCCAACCACCTGCTTCGATCAAAACTTTAGAAGCAATAAAAAAACCAGTTCCAGAAATTGCAGCGCCAGTGTTTAATGTCAATCTTGCTTGGTTTAGGAATTTTGCTTCTTTTAAAAACCAAAGCGCATATCCCGAAGAGATCCAGTTGGTGTCAAAGTTCTTTGAATTTCGATAACTGGTTGAGGCGAGTGCGCCGTTATCAAACGTTGCATTCATTTCCTTGAAGTAATTCTTGTCTAAAACGTTATCGGCATCAAAGACGAAAAAAGCTTCGTGTGCATCGGGTCCAAATTCTTTCCAAATGTGTTGCAAGGCAAAGTCAAGAGCAAAGCCTTTTCCAACCATGTCAGGTCTGTTTCTGACGATTACATGTGCGCCGTGTTGTTTTGCAATTTCTGCAGTGTCGTCGGTGCAATTGTCAGCAATTACGAAAACATCGATGAGGCTAGTGTCATATGTTTGCTGTTTTATTGAATCGATGATGTTACCGATTACTGCATGCTCATTTCTCGCAGGAATTAAAGCTGCATATCTATGATTGGCCTTTGCGACAACCTTTGGCGGTTTGTGAGTGAGAACAACAAAAACATAGAACAGCTGATAGGCATAGCAAATAACAAACAGCAGCAAAACACAAAGATTGAAAATGTCAACAAAAGTTAAAGACGATAACCAGTTAGAAATGAACTCCACCAATTCCTCCTAATGAATAATGTCAGCAATTCGCTGATTAATGTGAAAATTTTCCCAAGTTCTAGAAATTGTCCAAACAATGCAGATTGCAGTAGCAATTCCAAGTGAAGTCAAAGCGGCAGTCGAACCGATTTGACCTGCTAGTTCATAATTTCCCTGGACCAAAAATGTAACCGTTGAAAATAGCAATCTGCCAGGGATTAAAGGCATTATTGCAACAACAAAGAAAACAGATGTTGGAACTCTCATTCTTCTCGCAAAAATTTCTGCATAAACAGCAGCAACAAATGAAGCCGCAAGAACTGGCAAAAATTCATTTGGCGGGTTTATGTTCTCCACAAAAACATACACGGGAAATGATATTAATGCCCCAACAAAACCATAAATCATGAGTCTCCTGCGTGAATAGTAATAGAGCAGAAGTCCTAATGTGGCTGGGATGATTGCAATGTATTTCACGCGCCATGGCGCGATTGAAATGTTGGTGTGAACAGTGAGCCCCAAAAGCATTAGCGCAATAGTGAAGCCAAACACCATCGCGACAGTCCACAAAAAGCTCTCTGCAAAACGAAGAAGGCCCGCAAGGGTGTCTCCAGAGAGCATGTCTCTAATAGAGTTAGTGATGGCTAATCCAGGAATAATCACCATAATCACACCACTAATCATGGTGTCAACTGTGAGACTTGGGAAAACTTTTGTCATTATCCCAATTAAGACACCCATAATAAATGATGCGATGAAGTTAAAGCCAATCAAGTTCGGAGTTTTCTTAGACAGCTTTTCAACAAGAAAACACAGAACTAACGAAAAAAGCGAGCTCACGATTATCTCAGGAATTGTTCCTCCAAAAAATGCAGAATAGCCTGCAACAACCAGAAAAGCTCCAACATAAATCCAGCTTGTTGTGCGAGCTTCGCCATCTATCTCTCTAAACCTCGCCTGCAACTCATCAGGCGGTAGAGGCATGTGGTGAACTGAGCGACAAAGTTTGTTTAAACACTCAAGTTTGTAAAAGTTAATTTCAGTTGGACCAACTCTTCGAGTTTGAGTATATTCTCGCCCATCAGAAATAGTCATTGTGACAATTATGCTTTCGGTAATAACAAAAACATTCATGTGCTTTGCGCCATAGGCAATGCCCAAACGTTCAATCAAGCGTTCCACATGATTAACGTCGGCGCCTGCTCGCATTAAAGATTCGCCAATGTTTAGAATACAGGGCAGAATTTTGCGAGAGATTTCTTCTCCTGACCAAATGCGCTGCACCCTTGGCACAAACTGAGTATGTTCATTTTCTTGGTTCATCACCTGAGAAAAATTATAGGGAATTCATTATTTTGTCAGCAATACTGCCAGGATGTAAACCGAGAGATGTAAATAATTCCCCGCACGTACCATGTTCAACAAATTGATCATCAAATCCAAAAGTTAAAACTTTCGGCATTTTTTCACAATTTTTTGCAAGTTCAGCTACAGCAGCTTCGCCTGCTCCTCCTTGCAAAATGCCATCCTCAATTGTCACAACTACCTGTGCTCGAGAAGCCTGCGCTATCGCATCTTTGTCTAAAGGCTTTACAAAACGCATGTCAAAAACACCGCAAGAAATCCCATTCATTTCTAGGATTTTAGAAGTCTCCACAGCGGTCTTAGTCATTTTCCCAAAAGCTAAAACTTTGACATCATCACCAGGTTTGATTTCTCGTGACTTTCCCATTTTAAACTCCGGATGATGGACAGCATAATGCGGGCAATTTCCTCTGGGATAACGAATTGCAACAGGGCCGTCACACTCAACTGCGAATTTGAGAGCTTTTTGAAGTTCAACTTCTCCACTAGGAGCAATGACTGTCATGTTTGGCATCATTCTGAGGTAGGCCAAATCAAACTCACCGTGATGAGTTGGCCCATCGTCGCCCACAAGTCCAGCTCTGTCAATAGCAAAAATCACGTGCTTTTTCTCTAGACAAATGTCAATCATCATCTGATCGATGGCACGCTGTAAAAATGTCGAATATATGCAAACCACAGGAAGCTTTCCAGAATATGCAAGACCAGAAGCTATGCCTACGGCATTTTCCTCTGCAATTCCCACATCAATAAAGCGATCAGGAAATTCCCTATGAAATTTCTTTAACCCGCAGCCACCTTCCATTGCAGCAGTAATGGCAACAATGTCTTCGTTTTCTTTCGCTAGTTCAACTAACTCATCACCAAAAACATCTGTCCATTTTGTCGCCACGCGACAAATCGGCTTTCCAGTTGCAACATCAAACTTGCCAACTCCGTGAAAGCCTTCAGGGTCAAGTTCAGCAGGTGCATAGCCCTTTCCTTTACGAGTGATCGCATGAATGAGCACAGGCCCATCGACATCTTTCACAAGATCAATCATTTCGCGAACTTCTGATATTGAATTTCCATTGATGGGAGGTGTGCACATGATTCCCATCTTTTCAAAAACCATAGATTGCGGAAATAGCATCGATTTTAAAGAAGATTTCGTTCTGCTAACAAAATCAATCGCACGTTTGCCAAATTCGCCTCGTTCTGAAAGCCGTTGTTTCATTGCACTGCGAGCGTTGCGATAGTTTTTTGTTGCACGAATGTTGCTTAAATGTCTTGTTATTGCCCCGACAGAAGCTGAAATTGCCATCGCATTATCATTTAGAATAATAATCATTTTCAGCTGTTTTGAGCCAATATAATTCAGCGCTTCGAGTGCCATCCCACCTTCAATTGCGGCGTCTCCAATGATTGTCACAACTTTTGAGTCGGTGTTGTTCAGACGATTTGTTAGCGCATAACCTGCTGCAACTGAAAGCGAATCAGAAGCATGCCCCGCAACATTACTGTCATATTGACTAACACTTGGTCGCGGAAAGCCAGGAAAACCACCAAACTCACGAAGTGTTTTAAAACTATCAACTTTTCCACACAATAACATGTGAGCATAGGATTGATGCCCAACATCAAAAATCAATTTATCTTTTGGAACATCAATTTCGCTGTGAACTGCAAGAATCAAATCGACCGCACCGAGCGAAGGCGCAATGTGGCCTCCGTTAGTTGAGGTAACAGAAATTATTTCCTCTCTGATTTCATTCGCAAGAATCTCAAGTTCTTCATCAGTTAAAAATTGAACATCAGAAGGTCGTGAGATTACATCGAGTATACGGTTATTCTCCGCCATCGTTCTTATCTTGCTCCGATTTTTCGTCAAGAACAACTTTTTCTTTAACCTGTTCACAAACATCCATGCCAATGTTTACTGCCTCTTCAAGCATAGACAAAAGATCGTCTGTGGAAACATTTTCAGAATCCACTTGCTCGCCAATTTCCTGAAGTCGCTCTTTGTTTTGTGAAAGCTCTTTCGAAAAATCCGCTAAAGCCATTAAGCCTCTTCGCCCTCGATACCTTGTGCAATAGCGCCAAGAATTCCATTTACGAATTTGTGTGACTCAGCGCCACCAAACCCTTTTGCAAGCTCAACTGCTTCATCAATCGTCACAGAAACTGGAACATCATCAACGTGAAGCATTTCGAATATGGCAACGCGAATAATGTTCAAATCGACGAGGGACATACGGTCAATAGACCAATTTTTTGACAAATTTGAAAGTCTCTCATCAATTTCATCTATGTTATTCATCACACCATGAATCAGCATTTGAGCATAATCATCCATGGGTCCTTCAATTAAATCTAACTCGCCATTTTCCATCAAAGAATCGGGTGTCACTTCAAGTTTTTTACCCTCTTCAGTTGATTTTCTCATCTCCCATGCGAACAAAACTTGCACAGCTGTTCGACGGGAAAGACTTCTCTCGTGTTTGTGTGCCATATTCTTTTAGCCCTACTGTTAGTATTTAGGCTACTTTGCTAAAAGTAACGCCCTCAACCGACACGTCAACTTTTCCAATCTCAATACCAGTTTGAAGGAAAAGAGCGTCTGCAATGTTTTCGCGAACTTTATTCGCAACCTCTGGAATTGAATAACCATATTTGCAAGCAATGTGAATTTTTACATCTAGCTTGCCATTCTCATTAACGGCAGTTTCAACTGGCGCAATTTTTGCGCAACTAATGAATTGCGAAACAACATTGCATGAGCGGAAAGAGCACACTGAAGCAACGCCCTCAACTTCGCTTGCCGCTATTGTAATTACGCGATCAACAACACCAGGTGCAATTGACATTGAAGGTGACGAAAAATTTCTTGCCATAACCAGCCTCCAGATTCTATTCCAAAATGTCTGGCATTTGAGTGTCTATAAAATCAGTGTGAGCATCCCCTGCAACAAATGCTTCATTCTCAAGAACTCTTTGATGAAAAGGAATTGTTGTTTTAATTCCTTCAACTTCAAACTCTTCCAAGGCACGCTTTGCACGAGCAACTGCCTCTTCACGGTCTTGACCATAACAAATGAGTTTTGCAACAAGCGAATCATAGAATGGAGAAACGCTTGCGCCTTCTGTGAGGTAGGTGTCAACACGAACGCCTGGCCCAGAAGGAATTCTAAACTTCGTGATTTTTCCAGGCGTGGGCATGAACTTGTTGTCAACGTCTTCTGCATTAATTCTCATCTCTATTGCTGCGCCTTGTGGTGAGAAAGGAGCTCTGTCAGCACAGCTGATTGGTTCACCTGCAGCAATGCGAATCTGTTCTTTGATGATGTCAGTACCTGTAATCAACTCTGACACAGGGTGTTCGACTTGAACACGAGTGTTCATTTCCATGAAATAAAACTTGCCGTCTTCATCAAGCAAAAACTCAATCGTTCCAGCGTTGCGATAGTCAACCGCTCTAACAGCTTTAGTGGCAGCAACACCCATTTCACGACGAAGTTCATCTGTCAGAGCAGGGCTTGGTGCTTCTTCCAATAGTTTCTGATGTCTACGCTGAATTGAACAATCGCGCTCACAAAGTGCGATTCTGTGGTCGAAGTCGTCTGCCAAAACTTGAATTTCAACATGTCTTGGTCTCAAGACAAGTTTTTCAAGATAAACATCACCATTTCCAAAAGCAGCCTTAGCCTCAACTTGAGCCTGCGTAAACTGAGATTCTAAATCTTCAGGTTTGTGAACTTCACGCATACCCTTTCCACCGCCACCAGCAGTGGCCTTAATAAGAACAGGATAGCCAACGCTCTCGGCAAATTCGCGAGCTTCTTCAACAGTTTCGCAAATTCCGTCACTTCCAGGAACAACCGGCACACCGCACTTAATCATGGTTTCGCGAGCTGTCGCCTTGTCTCCCATCATTGAAATGCAATCAGCGGAAGGACCAATAAACTTGATGTCATTTAATTCGCAAGCTTTCGCAAAATCAGCATTTTCTGCTAAAAAGCCATAGCCTGGATGAATTGCTTCTGCACCAGTGTTTTCGGCAGCAGCAATAATATTTGACATAACGAGGTAGCTTTTAGTCGCTGGAGCAGGTCCAATACAAACTGCTTCATCAGCAAGCTTTACAGGCAAAGAGTCTTTGTCGGCCTCAGAATAAACAGCAACAGTTTTGACTCCAAGCTCTTTGGCTGCACGAATAACGCGCAGAGCAACTTCACCTCTGTTAGCAATCAGGATTTTTTTGAACATAAGTAATTCCTATACGTTTTGTGAGATTGACTGGGCACTTGAAATTGGCTCAAGCCAGAACAAAACTGTTCCAAATTCAACAGGTGTTGAGTCTTTCAAGCAAACCTCTTTAACAACTCCAACTTCGTCAGCAGTAATTTCATTCATGAGTTTCATTGCCTCTACGATGCAAAGTGTCTCACCAGCTGCCACTTCGTCGCCGACCTTTACAAAAGGTGCCTCGCCAGGAGCAGGAGCTTCATAGAATGTGCCCACCATTGGAGCTTTTACAGGAATCCAGTGTGATGGCTTGTCACTAGCTGGGGCTGCTGCAGGTGCAGGCGCTGCTGCAGGTGCAGGCGCTGCTTGAGCTGGAGCTGCTACTGCCGGTGCAGCTACTCCGCAGCATCCAGGCATTCTCACAGCAACTTTTGTGCCAGCCTCTTCAACTACAATCTCGCCAACGCCGGTCTCTTGAACAACATTAACAAGCTCTTTAATTTGTTGAATATCCACGTAATCCTCCTCTTTTGCTGACGACACTTCACTTTCAGGCATGAAGTCGACATTTTCTTGTGCTTGATGTTTTGAGAGATATGTTCTTGCAGAATTAGGGAAAAGCGCATACATCAAAACGTCTTCGTCTGATTTCGCTAAATCACCAATTTCTTCTTTGAAGTCTTCAAACGTTGTCGTTGCGAGTGTGCAAGGAGCAACGTCGGGTGGCAAAATTCCTTCACCGCCAGTTGCCTTCAACAAGATGTCTTTATCAATTTCTCCTGGAGCTTTTCCGTAATAGCCCTTTAGATAATCCTTCATTTCTGCAGAAATAACACTCCAGCGTTTACCTGTTAGAACATTAAACACAGCTTGCGTGCCAACAATTTGTGACATTGGAGTTACAAGTGGTGGGTAACCAACCTCTGCACGAACGCGTGGAATCTCTTCCATCACTTCTTCTAGACGATCCGATGCTTTTTGAGCCTCAAGCTGGCTAACCAAGTTGCTCATCATGCCGCCAGGAACTTGATGAGAATAAACCTTCATGTGCATCAAAGAAGAAACGCCTTGCTTGTAGTGATTCTTCTTTCTCACATTTTCCCAATAATCGCTAATCTCAAACAAAAGATCGAGGTCAAGGTCGGTGTTAAATTTGCTTTCATTGAGTGAAGCAACAATCATTTCAACGGCTGGGTGTGAGTTTCCAAAAGCCAATGGGGCATGAGCAGTGTCAGCAATTTCTGCACCAGCTTCTGCTGCTTTAATGATGTTTGTGGAAGCCATGCCACCAACATAATGAGAATGCACATGAACTGGAAGGCCAATCTCTTTGTTGAAAGCCGTAACAATTCGCTCAGTTCTGTATGGTGTGAGCATGCCTGCCATGTCCTTTATGCAAATGGTGTGTGCACCCAAATCCTTGAGCTTTTGAGCATATTCAAGATAGGAGTCAAGTGTGTGAACTGGCGAAATTGTGTAAGAAATTGCGCCTTCAAAAAGACCACCACATTCTAGAATTGCCTCAGCGTTGTCTGTGATGTTTCGAATGTCATTCAACGCATCGAAAACACGGAAAACTTCAACACCATTAGTGTGGGCTGCGTGAATGAAGCGTGTGACAATGTCTTTTGAATAGTGTTTGTATCCAACGAGGTTTTGGCCACGAGATAGCATTGCAAGTGGGGTGTTTGGCGTCATTGCTTTTATCGAGCGGAGCCTCTCCCATGGATTCTCATCCAAAAATCTCAAGCATGAGTCAAATGTAGCACCACCCCAAGCTTCGATTGCCCAATAGCCAACTTTGTCCATTTTTGGCAAAATCGGCAAAATGTCGCCAATGGTCATACGAGTCGCCCACAAGCTTTGTTGCCCGTCGCGAATCGTCGTATCCATTATCTTCAAGCGTGACATCTTCTTCCCTTTTCTAATATGACTAGACTCTTTTAACAAAACGACCGTCGCGGGTGTCCATTTGAAGAACATCCCCAATTTCGATAAATGTAGGAACTTGAACTTCCACACCCGTTTCAAGAGTTGCAGGCTTTAAAGTGTCTTGAACTGTGTTTCCTTTAAATCCAGGTTCAGTTGCTGTAACTTCAAGCTCAACAAACATTGGAGGTTCAATAGAAATCAAATCATCACCCGCATAAAGCAGTGAAGCATCGTCGTTTTCTTTCAACCATTTGGCTGCCTCGCCAACGGTTTCTTTTGGCATTGACATCTGCTCATAGGTGTCATTGTCCATGAAATAATAATCAGCGCCATCGTTGTAGAGATATTGCATCTTCTTAGTTTCAAGACGAACATTTTCGAATTTTACGCCTGAATTGAAGGTGTAGTCTACTACGCGGCCCGTTCTGATGTCTTTCAGTTTTGTGCGAACAAACGCACTTCCTTTTCCAGGTTTTACATGCTGAAATTCAACGATAGTGCAAAGCTTACCGTTATATTCGATGCACATTCCGTTTCTGAAATCAGCGGTCGAAATTTGGGCCACTTGCTCTCCCTTCTAGATTGTCAATAATGCAATAGCTAATTTTAGCACAGGGCACACGTGAGAAAAATAAACCGCGCGGTTGACGGTTACTTGAAACTTTTCAACAAAAGAGAGTTTGAAACCACAGTCACAGAAGATAAAGCCATTGCTGCACCTGCAACTGCTGGTGCCAAAATTCCGAATACTGCCAATGGAATCATAATGCAGTTATATATGAGGGCCCAAAACAGGTTTTGCTTAATCTTTCTTAAAGTCGCCTTTGAAAGATCAATCGCCTTTACAACGTCGGTAACTTTGTTGTGCATTAAAACAATTGAACCTGCGTCGATTGCGACATCGGTGCCACTCGACATTGCGATTCCAACATCGGCCTTTGCAAGAGCAGGAGCATCGTTTATGCCATCACCGACAAATGCAAGAATTCCAGCCGGTCTGCTTGCCTTAATCTCATCGACATGCTCACCCTTTTCTGTAGGAAGAACTTCGCACACTAAATTGTCAGGAGAAATTCCCACCTGACCAGCAATCTCTTCTGCACGGTCTCTCTTGTCTCCAGAAACCATCCAAGGCGTGACGCCCATGTTTTTCAAAGCAGAGATTGCGTCCTTTGCGTCTGGTTTGATCTTGTCATTTTTTACAACTATGCTGGCATCCTCGGTGTCAAGCACAACTCCAGTCGTTAAAGTGCCAGTTTTATCAAAAACGCAGGTGTTGATTTTGCACGCAGTTTCAAGCATCTCGCCATCTTTAATGAGTATGCCAAGTTCTGCTCCTTTTCCCATTCCAACCATGAGTGCAGTTGGAGTCGCCAGTCCAAGAGCACAAGGACAGGCAACACAAATGGTCGCAATTGCAGGCAAAATTGCATTTTTGAGAATGTCTCCAGGGGTGCCACTTTGAGAAAAACCATAAATGAGCCAACCAACAAAGGTAATCGCAGCAATAATAAAAATCGCAGGCACAAAAATTCCAGCAATTTTGTCAGCAATCCTCTGAATTGAAGGCTTTGAGCTTTCGGCGTCTTCAACAGCTTGAATGATGTGCGCTAATTGAGTGTCGCCACCAACGCTTTTTGCAACAATCACAATTTTCGAACCCAAATTCAGTGTTCCAGCTGAAACTTGATCACCCTTTTTCTTCTCAACAAGCTCGGCTTCACCTGTAAGCATGCTCTCATCAACTTGGCTCGTGCCATTTTTCACTTCTCCATCAACAGGGAAATTATCACCCTTGTTGATAATCAACATCTCACCTGGGAAAACGTCCTCAATTGAAGCCTCGTGAGTTTCTCCAGTCTTAGAGATAACTGTAACCGTGTCTGGTGTCAGACGAATGAGCTTTTCAACTGCGTCTCCAGCATGAGTTTTAGCACGCGATTCCAGAAGTTTGCCTAACATTACAAAAGTTATCAACATGTCACATGTTTCAAAATAGGGCATTCCATCATTTATTGTCGAATCACCAAAAGTAATGTAGATAGAAAAAAGAAATGCAATTGTTGTGCCCGCCGCAACTAACACATCCATGTTCGCCATGCCACTTTTGATTGAAGCAACAGCTCCTTTGTAAAACTTAGCCCCAAAAACAAACTGAACTGGAATTGTTAACAACATCACGAGCACGTTCGCACAAAACATGTGCATTGCCATCGCATCTCCTGATGCAGAAGTTCCAAAACCTGCAGAAGCTAGGGCATCATAAATCAGTTTCCCGGTGTGCATGTGCCACCCGGGAATCATGCAAATCGAGACAACAACTACTGTAATAACAGCTGATATCACAAATGCAGAGAGGTCGCGTTTTTCTTGTTTTTGCGCTTTCGCCTTTCGTTCTTTTAATATTTTCATCTTGTTGTCGCCCTCGACGATCTTGGCAGAAAAAGACAGATCATTAAAGACTTTCAAAACATCTTCAGGAGTCGTGAGCGTTGTATCATAAACAACTTTTCCTGAATTAGAAGCAAGGCTAACAGTGGCTGTTACGACGCCAGGAACGCCATTCAAATGATTCTCAACATTCATTGCACAATTGCCGCAGTGCATTCCATCAATGAGAATCCTAAAAGCTTCTTGATTTGCCATAAAAACGCTCCCTATTTGGCACCATGTTGTTAACTCAGATTAAATACAGTTATCCATTATTGACTGTTAGTAGTGTTTCGAAATTGTCGAACATACTCTAAACAAATAATTAATCGAGACTTTTACAACTTAATTTAGATTAAAATAATTTTTAATCGAATTATAGAAACTTTTATTCAAAAGTCAAATGAGTCTTTGCAGGAATCAGTTTCTTCAATAAAAAATGAGTCAAACGTAGCATAAAAATTAAACCTATTAAGGAAAGACAAAATTGGCAAAAACAGCGGCTTTGGAAATCATGAAATCAGAAATCAAGATAGACATCAGCTGAATCAGGATAGGCACTACATATCAACGTGAGTTTTGATTGCATCGCCAGATCAATCGCCGAATCAGTTGGCACCGCCTTTGATACAAGAATCGGTATCTTCGCTCGGATTGCTTTAGTCACCATGTCAACAGGAAGACGACCACTAGTAAAAACCATGCATTGCTTCAAATCAAAACCAGCACAAACTGCCGTTCCAACTGCTTTGTCAAAAGCATTGTGCCTTCCAAGATCCTCACAAACAATTGGTTTGGAAGAATCGAAATTCTGTCCTTTTTGTGAAATGTAGCAGCTGTGTGTGCCAAAGCTCTTTTTGTGGGCAGGAGAATCTTCCTTGAAAAATCTAGTGATTTTAAACAACCAATCGTAATCCCAATCTATTGGGCTCACAACTCCTGGCATTTCTTCCGTTTGAAAAAAAGAATTTAGTGTTTTGTTCCCAGTGCAACAGGTGGGAACACTTTCAAGTTGAGTTTTTGAAAAGTCGGCTTTGTTTGAATCTTTCAAAATGACTTCTGCGCGATTTCCATAATCGCAAACATAGACCTGTTCAATTTCATCAGCACCATCAACAATCCCCTGAGTAATCAATCTCCCAATAACCAAATTTGAAAGATTGTCAGGAGAACAAACTACCTCAAAAGTGGGAACCGTGTTAATTATCACGTCCATGTGATGTTCCAAAGCAACACTCTGAATTTGTTCATTTTTTTTCCCATCGGGATAAATGCGGGTAACCTTTAAATCTTCAAGGCTTTCCTCCCCTTTGAATTTATCTATTACTTCCATGGTTATCCCTAGAGATCACAAATTAAACCCAACAGCTATTCTTTTACTCTAGCTTCAGTTTCAGTGTTTTTATCAGAGTCGACACTTGCTCCAGCATCTAAATCTTTAGTGGTCAAAACCTCAGTTTCTGTATTCTCATCATGATTTTCTTCAGGACGCTGAGGTTCAAGAATCTTTAGTTCTGTGTCTTCGAGAACTTCTTCAGCTAGACTCAAGCAATTGTCGCCGATTCTTTGCAATGATGTCAATATCTCTGGGTAGGCATTTACCAAACTTTCATCACACTCTTTATTTTTCCAGCGTTTAAGATGGTTTTTGTTAGAGCGTTTAATGTATTTGTGATATTTCGTGATGTCTGTCACAACTGTTTCAGCGAGACCTTTATCTTTTTCAGAAAGAGCAGTGATGACGTTTGTGTATGCTTGAATTGCCACTCTGAAAATATCATGGATTTCAGACTGTCCTGCCTCTGAAAACACCATTTTTCCCTCGCGCTGCGACCCTGCCACATTAGCAACCTCAACAAGGCGTTCTGAAATTCTAGAAATGTCATTATTAATAGAAAGCAAACTTGCAATTTGCTCAGATTGACTTTCAGTCACAGAAGTTCCGCTCAAACAAGCAGCAATATAGGAAGAAATGTGTCTCTGTATTTCTCTAATTTCTTGACCTTGATCTTGAACCTCAAGAATTGTTGCCCGCCGCTTTGGACCAATCAGCGCAACTTCTGTCTTTTTCATCATTTCGCCAACCAGGCGACCGCTTCTTTCAAGTTCAAGAGACAAAAGATACATTGCAGCAACAGGTTGGTTAACCACTGAATTGTTCAAGAAAGGAGGAAGAATGTCTCCCATTGAAGTAGCTTTGTCTTTGCCAGGGATGATGAGCATAACGCTCTTTTCAAGCACACCAATTAGTGGAAGCCAAAAACAAGTGTTGATAATGTTAAAGATTGTGTGAGCATTTGCAATTTGTCTTGGCAAGACATCGACTGGATTTCCAGGTGATATTGCAATGACTAGTGGTGCAAAAACAGGGATCAAAAACATGAAAATTATTGACCCGATAATCTTAAAAAGCGTGTGCGCAACTGCGACTCGCTTCGCATCTTTTGACTGCCCAATGCAAGCAATTAGCGCAGTGATTGTTGTTCCAATGTTATCGCCAAACAAAATTGGCATTGACTGCGCAAGCGACAAAGTAGCATTGCCATCTGACCCAGGTGCCGCTGCAAAATTCTGCAAAACTGCAACTGTTGCTGAAGAACTTTGAACAATGAGAGTCATTCCAGTTCCAACAAGAAGCCCAAGCACTGGAATGTTCTTTACCGATTCTATTAAGTTAAGAAAAACGGGACTGGAAGCTAAAGGCCCCATGGCATCGCCCATAATCTCAATGCCCAAGAATAAAATACCGAATCCCAGAATTCCCATGCCGACGTTTTTTATTGTTTCTTTTTTGAAAACAAAGAAAATAAAAAAGCCGACAAAAATAATCGGCATGATGTAGTCAGTTAAATTGAACGCGACGATTTGTGCAGTGATTGTGGTACCAATGCTTGCACCAAGAGTAACAGAGATTCCTTGACGCAAAGTCATCAGTCCAGCGGAAACAAACCCTACCACCATAACAGATGTCGCCGAAGAACTTTGAAGAAGAGCTGTAACTAAAGTGCCAGCTAGAACACCCATAATTGGGTTTCTGGTCAAAAATCCGAGCACCTGCTTCATCCTGTCTCCAGCAGCTTTTTGAAGAGCGTCACTCATTGCATTCATTCCAAAAAGGAAAAGTGCAAGACCACCAAACAGAGCGAAGCCTGTTTGCAGATATCCGTTCATTTATTTCCCCTCACCCATTGGCTGGTCTTCCATCAAATCAAGAAAAGACTTGCGAACCTTTTCTTCAGTCTCTTTGCGAATTTGAGATTCCCTGGTTAAATCGCCCCTGATTCTGAAATATTCCCAAACAAGAAGCACCAACAAAATAGATTCTATTATTAAATAGGACAGAATAGCACCGTCAAGACCTTCAAATCCGATGAGCAACGACGGAATAAAGAGAGAGAAAGCAAAAGTAACGCAATACAGCGTCATAACATCCTTTTGACGGCGCATTACAGTAATCACTTGATAAATAAAATCGATGGCACAAGTGACACCACCAGTTGCAATCATGACATATGAAAGTTTGCGATAATTCTCGAAATCGACACCATAAAAAAAGCTCATAACTGGAATTCCAAATGAAGCCATAAAAGCCCAAGCTCCTGCTGTAATCGCAACTATCACCAGCAATATAGCAAGAATCAGAACATCAAATTTGCGTCTCTTTTTGTCATCTTGCCAAACGTCGGCCATTCGCAAAATCAAAGGTTTATAGACAAGCTGACCCAGTATTAATATGCATTGAGCTGGGAAATATAGAGCATTGAAGTAGAGCTGGGCGTCGTAGTCAAGCGCTCCCTCCATCACGAGTTTTGGCATGTTTTCGATGACATTGAAAAGAAACACCGCCAAGAATAGCGGCGCCGTGATTTTTAGGAGTTTCCAAACGCTACTAAGACTAAATCCATGAGATTTCTGTGTTTCAAGAAGTGCCAGAGGCAAAGTCAAAACAAAAAAAGTAATTGCGGCAACAATAGCCATTGCCCAGCAAGCAGTTGCTGAGTTTCTTGTTATCAAAAGGAAAATACAAAAGAAAAAGAGCGCTGCAATTGAGCGAACCGCCTGCGAAATGCCTGCAAGATATAGTTTGTCGCACTGTTGAAGTCGCCCTTCGTAAACATCTGCCAAAGCATCAACACATCTGTAAACAAGCACAGCGGTGACAATTGCGTTCATGTCACCGGTGTATCCACGAAAACCGCAATACCACCAGCCCGCCAACAGCATTAAAACACACGTAACCCAACGTGTGGCTTGATAATCCATGAAGGAATGCTCGCGTTTAATGTCAGATGCTTGATAGGCACGGGTTCCAAAATTGCCTACAAACATGAGCAAAAGACCAATGACAAACGCCATTGAAATTCTGCCGGCTTGCTCAACACCAACTAGTTGAGTTGAAACCATCGTAACTACTGGAAAAACAAAAGACCAGCAGGCAGTACCAATGGAATTCCAAAGGAAATCTCGGGTTGTTTGATGAGAACCATAAATTGCTTCTTGCTCAGCAAGACCATCACCCTTCATCGCGCCAACAACGCGATCAAACCATTGATTAACCTGGCGTGTTATCCAGTTTTGCTTGCGAGGCTTGCTGCTAAAAGCTTTCCTCTCAGCTCTTAATTTCATTGTTTACGCGACACCTCTTATATAACTGCAAACAGGGCTTTTGTCTAATATAATAATTCTAGTTGAAAACGGGGGCGCGTTTCTACAATTGCCACCATTAGTGAAAATGATAGGCGGAAGACCTAGTGGAAGATAAGACTTCATTTGAAAAGGAAGAGATTACTCTTCGCCCAGCGCCCACAAATCCCAGAGTGGATAAGGCAAAATCTCATCACAAGGCGACAGCAAGTCTGCCTGGTGGTGATAAATACACCTCAATCACAAAGTGGAGAAGAAGAATCCTTGCTGTTTTGGGAATTCTTGCACTCATTTACATTTGTTACACAATTGCGTTGACAATGAACTTTGGAGGTTCATTGCTTGCCCCAGATGGTCCAAGCCAATCAACAGTTGAAGCTGACTTTAAAAAGGTTTCTCCTCCAGCATATGATTCCCTAAAATACCTAAAAGAAACAACTGCGAGCAACCCTGACGTGAAAAATGTCAAAATTGGACGCGTTGTCACTTCTACTGGCGAAGGTTCTTCTAGCTACATTTGTGATGCCTCCGCAGAAGTCACATTCTCTAATGAAAGCATCACCTCTACATCAAAAATGCGTATTAAATATACCTATAACAGCCTGCTTCATTCGTGGAGTGCAGGACAAAGCGAGATTGAAAGTTCAAACTACCACCCGAACAGCGGACCAGACGCCGACAAAATAGAAGAGGACGCAATGACGCTTCTCGAAGAATATGATGCCGATTCCGCAGCAAAAATGGAAGGAGCGAGCATTTCAAGAGAAGGCGAACTGGGAGATGATGGTGGAGAGCTCACAATTATCTTCACAAAACCAGGAGCTGGCGCAAATGGTGGAAATTTAGTAAAAACAATGAAAGTTCGCGTCGGTTGGAGCGAGGTTTCCGGTTGGGTAGCAAGCGTTACTTGGCTTGGAACAACCGGGGAAACCCTGAGTGATGACGTTATCAAAAAAGAAAAAGAAGCGGCAGAAGCCACGATGCAACTTGCTGTATCGAGTGGAGCCTATGTGCAACTCACTGGCAATATTAGCGGCAACACACTCACAACTAATGCCGTGACAAGATACACAATTGATGGGATTGACTACGTTACTAACCAGATAGCATTAACAGGCAACACATCAAGCCTAGCTGGACAAACATCAGGGGCTGTGAACGGCACAATTTCAGTTGTCAATGGAGTTGTGACTCTAACTGTGTCATAGGCAAAAAACAAGTTTTGCTCAAATCCAAAATTTAAAACTACAAGATAGCTTTGCCTGTTTTGTGCTGTCCTAGTAAACTTATGACAGTAGCATCGAAAGCATAGGTAAATTCATCCTCGCTTTAAAGTTTGTGACCAAGGAATAAAATGAAGAGATTTAGTGCGATAGCACCAGCAAAAATTAACTTAACACTGCATGTAAGCAGAAAAAATGAAACTGATGAAAAACATGCGGTCGAAACTATTCTTCAAACAATTACTCTACATGACACATTAAATGTTTCTGTTCCTGAAAATGAAAAAGACACTCAAGAAGTCATAAATAAACGAAATAGGAAAATAAATGATGCATATGGAATAAAAGAGTCAACTGCCCAAATCATTAAATGCGAAAACATCGAGGTCTGCATTGTTGTAGATGACCTAACTGGTCAAAACATTAAGATTCCTATTTCAGAAAACCTGGTTCAGAAAACTTTCATTGCTTGCGCAAAAAAAGCAAATTTTAAAGATGAAATGCACATAGAAGTTTTGTTAGAAAAAAACATACCTGTGCAGGCCGGGCTAGGTGGGGGGTCTAGCGACGCCGCAGCTGCTCTAATAATCTCAAAAGAACTGTTTAGCCTATCAGATGAAGACATCACAGAAGTTGCAAAAGAACTAGGTTCAGACGTTGTATTCTTTTTAAAGGGTGGCTGTGCATCAATGAGTGGCGACGGCTCAATTTTCTCTAAAGAATTGCGGTCGAAGAAAATGCCGATAGTCCTTGTTAGACCTGAAGCTGGAATTTCAACAGCAGAGGCCTACCAAAAATTTGATGAATTAGATCTTCCAGGCAGCACTTATGTTGCCACCTCAACTCAAGAAGAAATGTGCTTGCATAACGACTTGCAGCCAGTTGCAAAGGAAATGTGTCCTGCCGTCACAGATGTTCTTAAATTGCTGTCAGAAGCTGCGGGCGAAGATAACACCCTCCTGTGCGGAAGTGGTTCAACATGTTTTGCAATTTGCAAATCTTTCGAGCAGTCAAGAAAAATTGCCTCCGTTGCTCAAGAGAATGGTTATTGGACACGGGCTTGCAGCTGCGTGAACATGCGAGCAACAATTAAAAAAGAATTCTAGAATTGCTTTTAAGGCAATCAATTATTTAAAAGTTCTTCAGAAAAAGAATTTAACAAAAAAGGAAAGATAGTTATTTATCTTCCCCATTAAAGGATTTCATAAATTCGTCTTTAAATCCAACAACACCTTTTTTAATAGTTGCAGAATCACGACCAGCTTTTTTTACTCCCGCATCTATAACAGTTGAAGCGGCTGCTTTAGCTTTCTTTGTTGCTGGAACCGCCTTCTTCTTAACATCGATAGCAGTTTCTATCGCTTTGTCTTTAGCTTTTGCACTGCTCACAGCCAACTTTTCGGCAGCTCCTCCAGTGAGAGGAATTGTTGAAGCCTCATTTTTAACGCACAAAACGCCACAGCCTTCATCCTCTTTGTCGTCAACAGTCATCAAACGAGCCGTGCCAGTGCCCATTCTCATTCCTAAAACAAGGTCAGATGGCAAAACACGAACCCCGAGCAACTTGTCAGAAGTAACGCCGTCAGAGACATGCAGCTCGATGAGCTTTCCTGATTTTTCTGAACAAACAACGCAATCAACAGTACCAAGGCTTTTATCGTTTTCGCAGTTAACCGTCATTCCATCCCAAACAAAAGTTTGCGAAAGCTTGATTTTGTTCTCTTTTAGGTATGCATTTGCTTTATCTTCATAGTCGGAATCAAGAATAATTGCCTTATCTTGAAAATAGATTGCATTTAGTGGAGCGAAAATGTCTTTCCTGTGAATCATCATCGCAAGATCAGGGCGTTTAACGAGCACTCCGACGCACTTCCGTTGATGAAAAACGAAAAAATGGACACGACCGACTTTTTTGACGGTTACCTCTTCGTCACTTTCGTCGGTCGTTAAATAGGCTAATTTGCCAAGATATTCAGATGTCTTGAATGACAACTCTATTCTTCAGCAGTCTCTTCAGACTCAACTTCTGCTGGAGAAACTTCATCGTCTTCAGCTTCATCCTGCTCAGCATTTTTCTTTACCTGTTGAGCTATGCGATCTCGGGCAGCTTCAATTTTTGCGCGAAGCTCATCGTTTCTGTCGTTAAATTGCGTTCCTGCAGTTTCCACTGTGCTCTTTACGTTGCCAACAAAATTGCCACCTACAGTGCTTGCTTGTTTAATGCCGTCCTGGAAAGAAGCAGCAACTTGGTCGCTGTAAGTTTGAGCATTGTTTGCAATATTAGTGGCGTAATCAGCCACGAGCGCACGATTTTCTTCACCTGTTTTTGGAGTTAAGAGAAGGGCTGCAATTCCACCGCCCAGAGCACCAACAACTACTCCGCTTGCAAAGCATCCAAATTTAGACATTTTATCCTCCTCAATTTGGTCGAACTAGTTTTAATGATTTTATCACAGTATGTATACTCGTGCTTTTTTGAGAGAACCCAAAAAAGTCGATTAAGCCTGCTTTTCAATGCGTATTGACTGAATTCTGTTTCGTCTCATCTTTTCGATTTTGAAAGAATATCCATCAAATTCAAATTCTTCGCCAGCCGTTGGGACAGAGTCAATTTCATCGAGCAACCACCCTGCAATTGTTTCATAATCTTCAGCTTCTTTAACAGGCCATCCATACTGCTCAGCAAACTTAACAGGGCATTTTCCGTCAACTCGCCACGTTGTGTCGTTAATGCGCTCGAGTAGAGCTTCTTCATCGTCAGTTTCGTCTACAATTTCGCCAACAATTTCTTCCACAATGTCTTCAACGGTGATGAGACCCTCTGTTCCACCATATTCATCAATCACAATTGCCATCTGGCAATGCTCAACTTGCATTTCTTCAAGAAGCTTAATTACATCTTTTGACTCCGGAACATATTTCGGTCGATACATGAATTTTGAACATGAAATATCAGAATCGCCGTCGAGGGCGGCCGATATTAAATCCTTGTAATGAACAATTCCAACAATCTCATCGCTGTCGGAATGTGTGACTGGTAGACGAGAATATCCAGTTCCGCGCATACGCTCCATGGCAACTCTCACGCTTTCATCGCAGTCAACGTTTATCATGTCAACGCGAGGCGTGCAAATTTCACTAGCCACTGTGCTGCCCAGATGCACAATGTCTTCAATCATGCGACGTTGCGTGTCGCTCAAACTGGATATGTCAACATCGTTTAACGTGAAAGTTAGTTCCATGAGAAGCGTCACTACATTATAACCCAATCATTTTACCAGCGTGTGATGTAAAATGTTCTTGCTATGCCAAAAACAAAGAAGACAAAAATCCCAGCTAGAGAAGTTGTTTTTTCGATTGCTTCTTTTTTGCTTTCAATCATTTGTTTAATATTTGTCCTTTGGGCAGTAACCGCAATCACAACAATCATTACAACGGTGAAATTTTAAATGTGGTCACGTTATACATTTGAAGATGTGAGAGTGATTGTGCACTACCTTGGGTTTTTGCTAATCGGATCTGCAGTAATAATGCTGCCGTCAGTTGTAACAGCGATTGTTTTCCAAGAATGGAATCCGTTGGCAAGATACACAACTTCAATTGGGGCATGCATTGCAATAGGTGCCATTTTAAGCCTTGCCAAAGTGTCGCCCGAAAAACTCACCAAACAGCAGGCAGTTGCAGTCACAGGTTTTTCCTGGATGTTTTTGTCAATTGCTGCTTCATTTACGCTTTACTATTCAGGGCATTTTGTGCAATACACCGACGCACTTTTCGATGCTGTTTCAGGCTACACCACGACAGGTGCCTCAGTTTTGGTCGACCTTGATCATCTATCTAACGCCGACAACATGTTTCGTTTCATGATGCACTTCACCGGGGGCCTTGGAATTATTGTAGTTGCACTTTCGCTCGGAATCTTCGGAAAAGGAACCTCTACGGCTCTATTCCAAGGCGAAGGAAGAGATGAACACGTTATCCCCAACATAGTCGCCGCCACGCGTTTCATCATTAGAATCACATTAATCATTGTTATGTTTTCAACACTTGTGCTTTTTTTGCTGATGGTTCACGACGGACTTGAGCCATCGCGCGCTTTTCTGCAATCTTTGTGGATGTCAATTTCAGCGTATACAACAGGTGGGTTTTCACCAATGAGTGATTCGCTAATGTATTACAACTCACTGTCGATTGAATTTGTGTGCATGCTTGTAATGATTATTGGCACTGTGAGCTTCAACATCATATATTGGATTTTCAAGGGCAAGCCAATGATGTTTTTTAATGACATCGAAACGAAAACGGGTGCTATCTGGCTCGTAATAATGATGATTATATTCACCGCTACGGCAACACAAAGCAACTATTTCAACACGCTACCATCTTTGATACACCGCGGCACATTTACGATTATCACGGCTTTTTCAACCACAGGCCTAACCGTTTTAAACCAGACTCAACTAAACGCGGTTCTGTCGTCTGGGGCTTTCATCACACTTGCCTTGATTATGGCTGTCGGTGGATCTGCAGGAAGCACCGCGGGCGGCATCAAGTTTGTGAGAATTGGGGTTATTTTCAAATCACTTGTGCTGACGATAAAAGAAGCCGTTTCGCCATCAACAGCAAAACTATCAATGCACTACCTTCACACAGGAAGGCGAGTTCTAGACGCGACCACCGTTAAAAATTCAATGACGATTTTTGTCTTGTTCATCATTGCATTTGTGATTGGAACTCTTGCAGGAATCACCCATGGATACGACGCAACAAAGTCGATGTTTGAATCGATTACGCTGACATCAAATGGAGGAATCACATGTGGCATCGCAAATGCTGGAATGCCAATTAGCCTTGAGGTCATCTACATTATTTTAATGTGGGCTGGACGTTTAGAATTTATCGCGTTGCTGGCAATCATTGCCCAATCTATAGCGAGCTTTAAGCCTAATAAACGAATACTTAAGCGTGAGGGACGATCATCTAAATTCATGAACCCCAAGTTTTCAGATGACGAGTTGCAGAAGAGTTAAAGGTCAACTGTCATGAGTTTAAGGACTTCTAAAAATAAAGAGTTTTTCAATTCACGCAAATTAAGCGTACTCAGGAAGCGCACAAATTTTCAGAAAGAAAACTTTTCTGAAAATAAAGATAGGAATAGATTTTCTTTGAGCGCAGTAATTAGCAATAACACTGCTCAAAATTGCAAGTTCACTGGCTGGAACGCTGAAACTACAAAGACTCAACATCGCTCATCTACTAAGCAAAGATTTTTTGAACCCATAGCGCTCGCATTCCTATCGCTTTTAATGACAATGTCACTCACTGGTTGTGAATTAAAAGCAAGAAATGACGCAGGTGGAATTGCAGATCCGCAAGCCCTAACTCCAACAAACAAAGTGAATCCATCGCAAGATGCAGATTCTTCTTTTCTCTATGACACGTCAATTGCTGAGTTGCAGGACTCTTCCGCTAACATCCTTGATGGGCAAACAGTGCAAATCGTGGGAGAAGTGATTGGCGACAGACGCACAGTAGGCTTTGAAGAAGGTCACTATTGGATAACATTGCAGGCAGAGGAAAAGGATAAATTCAGCACAATATCAGTTTATTGCACCGAAAACACCACCAATTTAATAGACACATATGGTGCCTATGGGAAACGTGGGACCACATTAAAAGTGCGAGGTGTGTTTAATATCGCATGCCCTCAGCACGACGGACTATGCGATGTACATGCAGAGAGCTCAAGTATAAAAGCAGTAGGCAATGAAGTCAATCCTGAATTTGATGCACAAGGACTCTCTTTTGGAATTTGTATGCTAATTTTCGGCGGAATTATGTCTGGTTTTTATCTCTACCTCGCGAAACGAAAAAGGGCAGAACTTGCCCAAGCTGAGACAGATGAAGATATTGAGGACAACTAGTGGAAAAAGTTGCTGAAGTAATCAAGCTCGATCGTGGTCTCCCCTTAGTGGAACTGCAATCTAGGGACGAAGGCTTCAACGATTTAAAGGGTGAATTGCAAACCGGAAAGACATGTGTTTCGAAAAAACTGCGAGCGGAATTCTGTGCGAAAATGTCGAAAAAAAAGCAGGCGCTAACAATAGGGGACTTGGTTGAAGTCACGCTTACCAACAACCAAGAAAACGCAATCATAAATCGAATTCTTCCGCGAAAAACTGAACTGTATCGAAACGACCCAGTTAATCGCAATAAAAAACAAGCACTAGCAGCAAATTTTGACAGAATTGCAATTTGCTCTGTTGCTTCCGAACTAAATTTCTCTCATATCGCAAGAATGCTCGTAATATCTAAAAACGCAAACATCCCAACAGATTTAATAATTACTAAATGCGACCTATCAAAACCTAACCTAGGCGAAGTGAAAGAATTTCTGCCTGCTTTCGACAACATTTACAAAACTGAATTAAATGGACTGTCAGCAAAATGCAAGCGTCTTACAATTTGTGAAATAGAGAGTAACGATAATTTGACGATTGAAGAAGAACATTTTGAAATAGAGAGGTTATTCGAAAAAAGCGTAACAACAATTTTAGTTGGAAAATCGGGAGCAGGAAAATCATCATTAATCAACGGAATAGCAGAAGAAGAATTGTGCCTGCGAGGCGAAGTGCGTGAATTTGACGACAAAGGTCGTCACACAACTGTTTCACGTGAAATAATCGAGCTAACAGACAATCACAGAGTTGTTGACATGCCTGGGCTTCGCTCAATAGGAATGATTGACTGCGTAAATGGGATTGAAAAAGCTTTTCCAGAAATAGCAAAACTATCACATCAATGCAAATTTCGCGATTGCACTCACACATCTGAACCAGGATGTGCTGTTATAAATGCTGTGAGCGAAAGACTGCTCACCAGTTGGCATGAACTGACGAGCGAAAACCAAATGAACTCTAGTGAAAAGCATCGCTTCTAAACAAGCAAAGATTTCCGCGCAAACCTCGCTTGCTACAAAGATTTGCTGAAAAATAAACAAGATGTGAGAGGATAACAAAAGGGCTGCACGGTCTAATTTCTTAATTGCTGTGCTCGCTTTGGTAAACTCATAAGGTTGAATATGTTAATTGAGCACAAGTGTGTTCCTTGCTAAGAAGTATTACGGAGTAACAATTGATAGAAGCAATCACCAATGCACTAATGCTGATAGTGCAGCCATGTTATGACATTTCTGGAAACTGGTGGATTTCAATCCTTTTATTTACACTCATTACAAAAGTAATTCTGTTCCCAATGTCACTTTGGTGCCAATGGAACAGCATCGTAATGGTAAAAATCATGCCAGCCCTCAACCGCCTGAAAATAAAATATTATGGCGATAAAGAAACAATTGGCGAAAAGCAAAATGAGATGTACAAAGAAAAGCACTACCACCCAATGCTTTCTCTAATCCCCCTTGCAGTGCAAGTTCTAATTTTGTTTGGCCTTGTTGACGTGATTCATGTCATAACCGACAATGGCGCGCCAGGAACAGAATTTTTAGGACTCGTCCCGATTGAAGACGGCGGAGTTTCTTGGATAATGCCTGTTCTTGCAGGGCTTTCTGCTGTTATTATGGGCTTCGCGCAAAACAGAATCAACCCTCTTCAAAAAGAACAATCAAAAGCCGAAAAGAACATGACCAACGGTTTGTCAATTGGCTTGTCATTGTTTCTTGGCGTTTTTGTTGCAGCAGGAATGTGCTTTTATTGGATTGTCTCTAACTTCTCAGCAATTATCATTCAGGCAATTTGCAACATTTGTATCAAACCTAAAAAATACATTGACTACGAAGATTTGCAAGCAAGTCGCGAAGAACTAGAAGCGCTAGAGTCCCTTGACGGAGCAGAGAAAAAGAAGTGGTATCAGAAAGATCCGCTTGCAAAACGTGAAAAACGAGATTACAAGAAATTCTTGCATGTTGTTGATAAACACATGGTTTTTTATTCTGAAGGAAGTGGTTTCTATAAATATTTCAAAGGCGCAATTGAATATCTCTTAAAGAATTCAAAAGGCAACATTCATTATGTAACCAACGACCCAGACGATCAAATTTTTAAAATTGCGGAAACGGAACCTCGAATTCGCCCCTACTACATCGGTCAAAAGAAAGCCATCACGCTCATGATGAAAATGGACGCCGATGTTGTCGCGATGACACTTGAAGATTTTGACAACTACTACATTAAGCGCTCCTATGTTCGCGATGACATTGAATATGTTTTCTTCTTCCATCACATGACTTCAACTCATTTGGCAGCTAGAAAAGAAGCCTATGACAAATTCGACACTCTGCTTTGCACAGGACCTCATCAAGTAAAAGAAGTTAGACAAGCAGAAAAAATATATAACCTGTCTGCAAAAAACCTTGTCGAGTGCGGTTATCCGTTGCTTGACGAAGAGATTGAAGCATTCTCAGAACTGACTTCGGGTAATGACAAGCCAACAATTTTGATTGCACCATCATGGCAAGAGGATTGCATTTTAGACTCGTGCATTGATGACATGCTCAAATCGATGCTCGGACGTGGTTGGAAAATTATTGTGAGACCACATCCAGAATACACAAAACGTTATGGAGCACGTTGGAAAGCACTTCAAGCAAATTATGAAAATGTGTCAGAAGATGAACTCTATTTCGAAAAAGACTTTTCGTCAAACAAAACAATTTTTTCTTCCGACATTTTGATCACTGACTGGTCTTCAGTCTCAGCAGAATTCGCATTTTCAACATGCAAACCAGTCGTTTTCATGGACACTAAAATGAAGGTTTCAAATCCTAATTGGAAAGATTTAGGAATTGAACCAGTCGACATCACACTTCGCAATGAGATTGGAAAATCACTTGACCCTGCTAAAGCAAACGAAATTGGCGATGTGCTTGCTGAAATGATTGAGCATCAAAGCAGCTGGCATGACAAAATCAAAGAAATTCGCAATAAAACGATTTTTAACATCGGTGAATCTGCCAACGTTGCAGGCGAATATTTACTGCAGGAAATATTAACTAAGCAGGCAGAAAAACATGAGGAAGAGAAAGGTGATTAGAATGCAGAAAACTAATTTAGACTGCAGGCGCCTAGTGCTCATTTCTTTTGATGTGTTCGCATGTTTAGTGCTTGCCGCGACAACACTGCCGTTGTTCTCAAACGTTGCCTGGGCATATGTAGATCCGTCAGTTATGACCTACACTATTCAGGCATTGGCAGGCGTGGCTGTTGCGCTATCCACTGTGCTTGGCGTGGCATTTCGTCGAACAAGAAAAAAACTTGTTAAAGCGCTTGGAATTGATGAAAATGCGGGGAAAGAAGTTGACCCTGCATGGTGCAGAGTAGACGAAAGCGGCAACCCAATCATTGCTGAAGAGGACCGTCACACAATTGAAGCAAGAAAAACTTCTATCTTCGTGAAAAAAGAAAAGGGAGAGAAAAAAGAGGACAAGGGAATAGAACCAGGATGGTTCCGTCGTTTCATTCTTTCTTTAATAGTTTGCACGTTTGGAGGATTTACCCTCGGCATTGTCGCCCCATATGAGATAGTCGCAGGTGCAGGTGGCTCTTTAAGTTTTGCGTTAAGCGACATCGCAATTCCAATGGCCGTGTTCACAATAATTGTAATTTTAATCACAGCTATTGTGCTGTCTTTATTCAGAGGAAAACTATTTACAGTTTTGCTTGCTCTTGCTTTTGCTGTGAGCCTCTGTTTCTACATACAAGCTATGTTTATGAACAATGGGCTTCCATCTGCAGACGGTCGCGAAGTTGATTTCTGGGGTGACCATAAAACGATGATGATTGTCTCACTCATAGTTTGGATTGTTCTCATTGTTGGTATCGCATTAGTTTCAAACATAAACCGCAGTCGCTTCCAGGGTTTTGCAGCCGCCATCTCCATCGTTTTGATTTTCGTGCAGGCCGTTGGGGTTGGTAGCCTGTTCGCAAACCAAATTACTGAGAGAAGTTATTCAAGCGATTTGGGACCAACACAAATTACAGAAGATGGAATGAACGAAGTTTCAAGCAAAAACAATGTAATCATGTTTGTGCTTGACAGATTTGACACAAAAACAATGGACAGGGTGTTGCAAGAATATCCAGATGCACTCAATGAGTGGCAGGGATTTACCTATTTCCACAATTCAAACAGCGTAATGATTCCAACGAACAATGCCATTCCATATATGCTGACAGGAGTTCATCCAGATGAGGGTGAGGACCTAGTTCACTACAGAGAAACTAGATACAAAAGGTCTACTTTCCTCAAAGACATGCATGATTCCAACTATTCAGTTGGAATTTACAGTCCCGACCTGCAACTAAACAAAATGAGCGACGAAGATTCACAGAAGTATGTTGCTTCTAACACAATAAACATTCACCCTTTGAGCAGCATGAATATCAACGTTGAAAACGCAGTGAAGTCGCTAATTAAGTGTTCTCTATATCGTGATGCACCTTGGGTTTTCAAAGAGCGCTTCCGCTTCTACACCGATGACATAAACAGAAACGTTATCTCATACCAATCCGACGGCTCGCCAGCAGATACCGTCCACGTTACAGATGATGTTCGCTATTATGAAAAACTCAAAGATTCAGGAATCACAGTAGACGACCGTGGCTACAACGGCGCATTTAGACTAATTCACCTAAACGGCGATCACGATCCATATTATCTGAATGAAAATGCAGAAGATGTTGGTGTTGGCAATTCCGACGAAACTACGCAGGCGCGCGCCGCAATTCACATCGTCAACGAATACTTGAAACAATTAAAGGAAAAAGGCCTTTATGACAACGCAACAATAATTATTACTTCAGACCATGGCAACTGGCATTCCTCAGAGGATTTGCCTGATTACGCTACTACTCCAATTATGTTCGCTAAAAAGAGTGGAACAGGGGAAGGAAACGTAGTAAGAACCGACTCACCAGTTAGCCATTCGCAACTAATGGCGACAATACTAAGCGCTATGGGGCAAAACTACTCTAAATATGGATCAACCATTTTTGAAGACGACCCAAGCATGAACGTGCGTGATTTTTGGATGATTTCTTCTGATGGACGTTATTCACACTCGATGTTCCACTACAAAATCGAAGGTGACTCAACCGATTTCAACAACTGGCACTTCACAGGAGAAACTTTGGTGGGAGGCAAAGCGTAATAACCTACGCTTTGCTCATCTCTCGCATCACACGAACTGGACTTTTAGACGCTCTATAAGGAAAAGATTTGGAGCAAGCAGAACTCGTTGATTCCGCACTTATAACAAGAGGGATTCATGCTGGTGGTATTCGTGCGCAACTGTGCCTAAATTCAACAAAGTTGGCTACTCAGAGGCATGCACCTTGCAAAAAAATAATTACTCTAGTAGTTCTTAGCTTTTGAAACAAATCCTTTAAGCAGAGCAGAGAATGCACCTTGTCTTTGATTTTCATATGGCTTGCCTTGCAAAATGAGCTGTTCAACTTTTAGGTTTTTCCAATCAGCATCATAGGGATTTCCATTGAGCACTGTCATGTCAGCAATTTTTCCTTCCTCGAGCGATCCTCGTTTATCATCGTCAAACGTTGCAGCTGCACCATTAAACGTGCACATTCGAAGTGCTTCTTCAGGTGTTAGAGACTCATGTGGATTAGAGTGATTGCAGGCTTTTTCCATCCAGAGAATTGGATTAGGATCAGTGCATGGCGCATCGGATCCCGCAGAAATTCGGATTCCTGCATCCCAATACTTGCGCAGTGGATTGAGGTTGTTTGCTCTTTTATTGCCCAACAACTTGCAAAGATATTCATCTGGCTCTTGAGGCCAATCAATAAAAGAGGTTTGCATAGGAAATTGAATTCCATATTCCGCGCAAATCTTGGTGCCTTCTTCTGTTGGCAAGCAAGAATGAATTATGCCGTGTCGGTGATCTTTTCGAGGGAATTCATCAAGCGCTGCCTTGATGCATCTAGCGGCTTGATCAAAAGCAGCATCTCCAATAGCATGCATTTCAATCTGGAGCCCAGCGCGGTTAGCTGCCTTGCAAAATGAAGCAACTTTCTCATCATCATAGTAAAGAACGCCAGTGTCACTGGTTCCTTCATAAGGTTCGTTCAAAGCAGCATCGGCTGATCCAAAGCATCCGTCAAGCGCGCATGCAAAGCAGCCACCAATTCTTGGCAGTTTTCTTTTTAGCGCAACATTTACATCAAGCGTTTGTGGAAAAACTCGAATTTGGAAACCGCTTTGTGCGCTCTTTGCTACACATTGTTCCATTGTTATGTCCATGTCGCCAGCGAAACCAACACCGCTTACTGTGTGGACCATTCCAATTCCACGTGACGCATAATAATCCATGGCCTTTTGAATGTTTCTTACAAGTTCTGGAATTGAGAGCGAACTAGTAATAAAGTCAGAAACTTTAAAAAATGCTTCCTGGTTCATCTCTCCGCTATCAGGATGATATCCACGAAGTTCTTTTACATCAGAATTTATCAACTTAAGTAATGCAGAATTCACAACGCATGCATGGCCATCATATTTGACAAGCATAACCGGTTTGTCAGGACAAGCTAAATCAAGTTGTTCACGACTAACAAGATGTCCTTCCTCCACTGAGTAGGGAGAAGCTCCAAATGCAATTAAGACTTTAGCTGACGTTCTTTTAGAGAAATCAGCAACACGCTCAACGATTTCTGAATTAGAACGAGCATTCATCACATTGAGGCCTGCATTAAACGTTGCAAAGCTTGCTAGATGCGCATGAGTGTCGACAAAGCTTGGGCAAAGCGTTTTTCTTCCAAGGTTAATAACTTCAGCATTTTTAAATTGAGATGGAAGTTCATCTCCAACATAAACTATTTGACCAGTATCTTCAACAAGCCATTTAGCAATGGAGTCACTTTTGTCTACGGTCAGAATTGTTCCTTTATATGCTTTCATAACCAACTCCTCGTCTATTCAAAATACAACTCCGGAAATGCTTCTCACTAATAAAAAAACGTTCCTATTCGCATTAACTATCAATATGGAAAGTTTCTCTAACAATTCCTGACACAGAATTTAGGATGTTGCCACATCGTTAACAGAGTGACTCTTTACAGAAAAAGTATGCATTATCTAATTTCTGCACTCGCATCTTCAAGTTTGGCAAACTCCTCTTCTGGAGCATTTGCAATGAGGCGCTTCTTTGCATAGACGAAGAAATAAACTGAACCTGCAATGAGTACGCAAATGATTCCAATTGAAGCAATCGTGTCGACAAAGAACGTTGAACAAACTGCAATAACAGAAAGAACAAGCCCAACACAGGTCGTTACTTTACCTCCTGGCGTAAGCCATCCACGTTTTAAACCAGGTTGCTTATTCCTAAAAATGATGTGCGAAGCATTCATTAAAGCATAACTAATGCAAGCACCAAGAACTGCCATGTTGAGCAAAACGTCGCCTGACTCCACAACTACAACCAGCAAAAAACCAATAACTCCTTGAACAACAAGAGCTACCCAAGGCGTTTTACGCTTTCCTGTCAAAGACAAAAAAGTTGGTAAATAACCGGCTCTGGAAAGTGCAAACACTTCTCTTGAACCTGCATAGATCAGAGAAAAGAAAGATGCAATGAGCCCGAATAAACCTGCTACGTTTACAAAGAATGCAAGCCCAGGATTCCCTGCTGCATTGAGAGCATCAACGAGAGGAGCAGAAGACTCGCCCATTACCTGAGAACCTGTTACACCAGCAGCAAAAGTGAGCACAGCGAGACCTGTGCAAATGAGCACAGCCATTGAGCCTATAATGGCACGGGGGATGTCTTTCTTCGGATTCTTTGCTTCTTCCGCCGCCAGAGGAACACCCTCGACACCAAGAAAGAACCATATTCCAAAAGGGAGAGCAGCCAGAAGGCCACTAAAACCAAAAGGAAGTGCGGTGGAAGTTCCGCCATTTGGAGCAATGTCAAATAGTCCAGCTGGATCAAAAGCAGGAGCAGCTCCAACTACAAACGCGACAAGCGCAACAGCGCCAACAAGTGTGATTAAAAGCATCAATTTCAGCGCTTCACCTACGCCGAAAATGTGCACTCCTAAGAAAATGAAAAATATGATTGCAATCAAAACGAGTCTTGGAAAATCATCGGGGAGAAGTCCCAATTCCAAGAAATAATTAGCGATAAAAGTAGATATTGCAGCTGGGGCGCAAACATATTCAACTGTAATTGCAAGACCTGTTAAAAATCCGCCAAACCTTCCCATCGCACATCTCGAAAATGCGAACCCTGCTCCCGCAGTTGGCAATGCGGAAGACATTTCTGCCTCACCAAGAACTGTGCAAACATACATTGTTCCCATCAAGACAAATGCAATTGCTAAACCCAACCAACCACCGTGTGCAATGCCATAATTCCAGCCCGAAAAGTCACCAGAAATAACATAGGCAACTCCAAGTCCCATCAGAAGCATCCAACCTGCAGCTCCTGTTTTCAATGAACGCTTTTCAAAATATTCTGAGCTCTCAAATGTTTCAAGCTTTTCTTCCACTGTCTCTCCTTTTAGACGGCCTTCTTTTTAACGATGTATGAAGGGTCTATTCTCTGCAAGTCCTCGAAATCGTCAATCTCAACGATGTCTTCACTTTTGCAAGGACGAACATAAAGATCAAAATGTTCATTTTTATGAAGGATTGGAACTTCATCCCAAAATATTTGTTTGCCCTCTTCGGTCTCAAAGATTTCTCGTATGTCTTCAGCAAGTCGATGCGCATCTGATTTTTCCCAATAGGAGACGCCGACCATTTGCCAGCAACGATTTTCGTCACCTTTAGCAAGATCACAAATTCTCTCGTTTTCGTCGGTGAGGAAACGCCAGTCATCGGTGCTATCAACGTCAATCCCCAAATAGTTGGAGCGATATTGGTAGGGTGTGAGCAAACATTGGTTTTCCAGCAATAAATCGCTTTCAAAAACATATGCATCTTCAAAATGGTCGATTGCTGCGAGCGCCGAACTAATGTTATTGGTCTTAGAATAGAGTGGATTCTCAATGAACTTAATGTCAGAATATTTGTTCAGAAGTTGATCGAATTCTTCTGCCAGATAACCACGCACTACATAAATTTCAGTAACTCCAGCAGCAAGGAGACCATCAATCAAACGGTCGATAATTCGCAAACCGTTTACACGCGCAAGAGGTTTTGGAGTGTTGACAGTCACAGGCAAAAGTCGGCTTCCGAAACCAGCAGCAAGCAAAACGCCGCGCTTAACTCTGTATGGCTCAAGCGCAGCAACTCCAAGAGCAGTAATTTCGCCGTCACGCAAAAAACCCCGCTTTTCAAGGTTCTCACTCGCCTCAGCTGTGTTGGAGACTTCACCATATTCATAATCTCGACCAGCACGTCTAGCATCTGCCTTTGCAAGAATGCGGAATTCGTCCATGGAAAGGTTTCTCTCGAATGAATTTCCGCCAAGCATCTCAATTGCTCTTGCCGAAAATTCTTTCGCCGCTCGATACCAAACATAAAGCCACTCACCAGCAGGCGCACCTTTTAGCTCTTTAAACATCGCCCAAACATACCAATACCAGCCAACAACAGCTGAACATGCTATTAAATGGAACTCCTGGTCAGGTGTCGGTTTCTTACCAAAATAAAGAGACATTGCCTCTATTGCGCCCTCAACATCATAATAATCACTCTGGGCAATGAAGTTGCCAAAGTCATTTCCATAATCGCCCATGGCAGAATATTCCCAGTCTATGAGCCACATATCTTTACCATGAACTAACAAGTTTGGACCATAGAAGTCGTTGTGGCACAAAACAGGCTCACCTGCACCGGCACGCATAGGAGCAACAAGAGATGCAATTCTAGCTTGAAGTTCGTCAAAACCAGAAGGGAAGGTCCAGCCAGATTCCTTCAAAATGTGCACAATGTTTAGAGACTCATCATAAAAATCGAAACTCCATGGAGAAATTACGCCACTTTGATGCAGCTTTCGAACCATGCCAAGAGCACGTTCAACTTGGGAAGTGTCACTATAATCAAAGCCAGTGCAATCGGGAACAAACTTTGAAATCTTCCATCCGCTGGTTGCATCTTCAGTAACAAATGTTTCATCAAGGCCAAGATCGGCGGCAGTTTTACACGCGAAAGCCTCAGCAGGGCGATTGATAATCTCATTTGTTCCAGCACCAGGATGTCGGTAAACATAACCGTCGCCACGACACTCAAAATAAAAAGATAAATTAGTTAAACCTTGCTTAATGGGGTCAATGTTTCTAATGTCGCTTCGTTCGCAAGAAAGTGTGTTGCAAATGTTGTCAAGCACATCAGATCCAACATTTTGGATGAACTCAGGGTCAAAAGCACTAACTTGATCAAGAGAGTCGAACTCTTGGATTACACCACGTGGATATTCCTTCATTCTCATGACGAGCTCATCTACATGTTCATAGAAAATCTCATCCCAAAGCTTGTCTTCAGTTTCTGGCTTCATCCATTCTGATTGAAGAATTTCAATAAACTTTTTAGAAAATTCTTCATTCCAAAAAGTGTGACCCATCATTACGAAGCCATCTTGACCATTGAGTTCTGCGCCAACAATTCTGTTAACGCTACCTTTTGTCTTTAAAAAATATTCTAGAGGCGCACTGTGACATTCAGTTGCAGCAGTAAAAGAAGCAAATTCATAGGAATTAAATGGGTTTATTGTGAAGTAATTATCAGAAGAGCAAACATATGTGTTGCCTAAAACATGTCGCGCTTCCCAAATGGACGAATGGTTGTTTCTCTCCATATACTCAGGGCTCACGATTAGCTTTACGCCATACTTTTCTTCCAAATAGAAAAACTCTTCTTTTTTAAAGCCAACGACGATATAAATGTCATCTATACCAGCATCAAGAAGTTGCTCAATTTGGCGCTCAATCAAAATCTCGCCTCGAACTTTGAGCATTCCTTTTGGACGATCATATGTGATGGGAGCCAGCCTGCTTGAAAGTCCAGCGGCTAAAATCACAGCATTTTTTACTTTAAAAGGTTCAAGTTCTTTAGTTCCATCATCTGTTACTGAATAATCAGAAGTGAGACCTTTTTCTTCTAATGTGCGATAGGTGCTATTAACTGTGCCAACAGATAGTCCAGTTATTTCGGCCAATTGACGTTGATTAAAAGTAGGCTGATTTATCAAAGACGATAAAATCAGGAATTCGTTTTCAGAAATCATGCTAAATTAATTCCTTTCTGTTTGTAAAGGAATTGTAAAGGTTATGTTCAATTTGGTCAAATATGAACCATAAGTTGAACAAGTTGAGGTCTCTGATTTCCCTCTTCAATGAATTTAAAGCTATGAAAGCAACTATCTGCTAATTGTTGCGGATTTTTTCTACACAATAATAGCAGTGAAGAAATTCATGTCTGCAAGTTTGCTCTGTAAATCTGTCCTAGAAATAAAAACAGATGGTCTATGCAAGCATCATCTCGTCATTTGCAAGAGTCTCGCCAGTTTCTTCATGAAAAAGCTCCACAAGATCATCGACCGACATGTTCTTGCGCACATCGCCAGTAACGTCTGCAATAAAGCGCCCTTCATGCATAACAAGCGTTCTTGAACCATAGCTGAGCGCATCTTCCATGTTGTGGGTAACCATAATTGTCGTCGTATTATTCATCTTTACGGCGTCATTTGTAATTTGAAGAACGTTTTTTGTTGCCTGTGGATCTAGAGCAGCAGTGTGTTCATCAAGCAGCAATAGTTTTGGTTTTCCAATGACGGCCATGAGCAAACAGACAGTTTGACGCTGCCCACCCGACAAGCTCCCAACTTTAACATCGAGACGGTTTTCGAGCCCGATGTTAAACTTCGCGAGCGTATCTGCAATAAATTCTCGCTTCGACTTTTTCATTGCCAACCCAAGGGGATTTTGATGAGTTGATCTGCCCAAAGCAAGCGAAATATTTTCTGCAATCGTTAGGTTAGGCGAAGTGCCTTTTAGCGGATCTTGAAAAACACGAGATAAATTCCTTGAACGTCGATAGTCGCGCACAAAAGTAATGTCTTTCCCATCGAGAACAATTTTTCCAGAGTCAGGCATTACAGAGCCGGCAATGCAATTGAATAAAGTTGATTTGCCCGCGCCATTTGAACCAACCACACAAACAAACTCGCCTTCATTCATTTTTAAATTGATGCCTTGAAGCGCCTTGTGCTCAAGTGCTTGCCCTTTATTAAATGTTTTCCTCAACGCTTGAATACTTAACATCTGATTAGTCATTTTTGCCGCCCTTCAAGTCTGCTGAGGTTAAAGTATCGCCGTTGGTTTCTTCATATGAATGTTTTCTTGTTTTTCTTTCAGTGAAGAAAGCGCGAACTGCCGGCAAAGACATGAATGTGCCAACTATTATTGCACTAATAAGTTTTAATGAATTTGCGTCGAGATTTACCCCCACTGCAACTTGGATAATGATGCGATAGACAACAGAGCCCACAACGGTGCAAATCAGTCCGGACGTTACTCCGCGTCTTCCGCCAAAGACTTCTCCAATAATAACGCTAGCAAGACCAACAAGAACCATGCCTGTACCGCTAGTCATGTCGCCAAATCCCTGGCATTGAGCAAGAATTCCACCCGTCAAGCCAACAAGCGCATTGCCGAGGGCAAGACCTCCTATTTTATAGAAGTCAACATTAATAGAACTTGCAGCGCTCATCTGTTCGTTATCTCCAACGGCGCGCATTGCAAGACCGCTTTCGGTTTTAAAGAAATAAATTAAAACAGCAATAATTGCCACCACAATAAGTATCACGAAAATGAACTTTGAGATGTCAATTGGAGCAATTGCCCCAGGAGCCACAGGCATTTGAGCCTCGGATGATGTTGGAAGGCCAGGAAACAATAAACGATGAATCCCATCATACAATTTTGAAATTCCAAGTAGGCTTAAATTAGGGGAGCCTAAAACATAAACGTTAATTGAATAGAGGCCAGTTGATGTGATAATACCAGCAATCAACGGGTTAATTCGTGCCTTTGTAGCTAAAAGCCCAGTTACACAGCCTGCGAGCGCACCTGCTGCCGCGCCCGCCACAAGTCCAATGGCAGGATGTCCAGCGACAGTAAACACGCATGTAACAGCCATTCCTAGGCAAAATGACCCATCAACGGTGAGGTCGGCCATGCCAAGAATTCTAAACGTGATAAATATTCCGACCGCCAATAATGCATATTCAAAGCCTAAAGAAGTCGCATCAAATAAAATCGTTAAACTCATGAGCTATTAATCCTTAAGAACTAAAAAGAGGTTGCCTGCATATTTTAGCAGGTCAACCCCTCTAAGTCGCTATTTATATCAAGCTACCAATCAGCAGGTTTTCAATTGGACTTTAAAGCTTTCACCAATTTATGCGATTTAAGAAAAGTTCAATCAGAAAATCCTTACATCTAGCTGTTATCGCTAAAACAAATTAATCTCCAAATAAATGGCAACCAGGCCTTAAATTTAACCTACATCCAAACATTAAAAATATTGAAAAAACTAGCCAATTACTCTAAAGTTGCTGTTTGCTGGAATCTCAATTCCTAAAGCAGCAGCTGTGTTTTTGTTTACAGAACGGTCGGTCGAAGGCAAAGCGTAGATAGGGACATCTTTAATTGCTTTTCCTTCGATTAGTTGAATTGCAAGCTTCGCTGATTCAACACCCAAGTTGTCATTTGTGCATGAAACGCTTTCAAGTGCGCCGTTCTCCGTCATAACTGGATCGGTGCCCAGCACTGGAATTCCAGCTTTTGTTGCTACGTCAGTCAACTGAGCCATAGCAACTTGAACGATTGAATCGGCAGGGACATAAATGCTTCCACAATCTGATGCAAGTGCTTGACCTACTTGCTGAACTTCACTTGAATTCGTTACAGTTTTAATTTCAGACTCAATGTTTCTAGAAGTTAAATAGTCACGAGCTTGCTCTGCTGTAACCTGCGCATTTTTGTCACTGGAGCAATAGATGATGCCAACCTTTTTCTCCAAGATGTTTGGTTTCAATTCCTCGGCTGCTGTAAAAATTGCCTCCACATCTGCAAAGTTTGTCGTACCAGTCATTCCTTTATCAGGATTCTCCATCGAATTTGTCACACCTGCATTTAAAGGATCAGTAACACTCATAAACACCATTGGTGTTGAAATTCCAGCATTTGCGCATGCTTGAGCAGGTGGTGTTCCAATTGGCACAACCACGTCATAATCGCTGCTCTTAAGTTGAGCTGCAATTTGGTTCAAAGTCGAAGAATCGCCCTGTGCGTTTTTAACGTCATATTTTACATTGGTGTAGCCGGCGTCTTCCATGCCCTGTTTAAATCCATCTATCATCGTGACAAATGCGTCATTTTCTACAATTTCTACGAAGCAAACTTTAACCTCTCGACTCTTGTCTCCAGAATCAGAAGAACTGCCTGAGCCACTTCCTGAACATCCCCAAAGTGAAAAAGCTATTCCAACACAAGCTAAAACCGCAACGACCGCGGCTAATGATTTCTTACAACTAGATGCTAAATTACTCAAGATCTCCCCTTTCCAAAATTTGAGCACTTTAGCTAAGTATAGCGCACCAGCTAGAATTAACTTTTAATCATTGGAGTTAACGCAATAATAACAATTTGAATGAGTTTGATTAAAATTCCTATGTATATTATTCTGCTTAAAACTTTACTGATTCACACTCCTATTAATGATTATGAGTCATCTCTACTTCAAGTTAATTTCATAAAACTTCTAACACACAAGTAGAATTAGTTGTTATGAACGACGAAGAATACATGAAAATTGCAATTGAAGAAGCGAAGCAAGCGGAAATAGAAGGCGAAGTGCCAATTGGAGCGATTGTAGTTGATGCTGAAGGTAAAATCATCGCTCGCTCACACAACTTGAGAGAACAACTTCACAGCCCTGCTGCGCACGCAGAGCACATTGCGATTGAAAAAGCTTCCAAAATAAAACAAGCTTGGCGCCTCACTGGGTGCACAGTCTATGTCACACTAGAGCCTTGCATAATGTGTGCGGGCCTCATGCACCAGGCGCGAATTGACAGATGCGTCTTCGGAGCATATGACAAAAAAGCCGGAGCGCTTGTTACGCTTTATAAAGTCGCAGAAGATGCGCGACTAAACCACAACTTTAAAGTAAAAGGTGGCGTTCTTGAAAAAGAATGCGCCACCTTGTTGTCTCAGTTTTTCAAAAAACGCAGATAAACTGTTTCTCGTGAAACAAAATCTAAAGGATCCTGTTTAAAGTGTTCTCCCTGAAGTTCATTTCAAACTTCAAGTTACTAACATTTTGCAAATCAAATAATAAAAGTTAAATAACTTTTAGATTTATTCCAACCTAGCCCTCAAGCACACTTGCATCTGGATGCAAAAGCGAAGGAGCAGCACCTAGCAATAACTTCGTATAATCATCCTGTGGATTTCTCATGATGTCTTTCGTTGGGCCCGTTTCTACCATCTGACCTTTATTCATAACAATAACCCTGTCTGAAATATAACGAACAGTTTGGATGTCATGTGAAATAAACACCATGGCTAAACCAAGCTCCTTTTTCAAATCCATCAAGAGATTAAGAATTTGAGCGCGCACAGAAACATCAAGTGCACTGGTTGGTTCGTCTGCAATAATCGCATCGGGTTTCAATGAAAGTGCACGTGCAATCGCAACTCGCTGACGCTGACCACCTGACAGCTGCCCAGGCAAGGCATCAAGTGAGCTTTCAGGCAAGCCAACCATTCCAATCAGCTCACGCACACGAGCCTCGCGCTCTTTTTGAGTTCCAACATTGTGAACTTTCATAGGGTCCATTAACTGGTCAGAGATTGTCATGCGAGCGTTAAGTGCTGTAGCAGGATCTTGGAAAACAACAGAAATTACGCGGCCAATTGTTTTTCTGTCAGCAGCTGTTCTGTGGGTAACATCTTTGCCCTTAAAGAACACCTTGCCTTTAGTTGGTGATTGCAATCCACACATAACATTTGCAGTGGTCGACTTTCCGCAACCCGACTCACCAACAATACCAATCGTCTCGCCTGGCATCAATTTAATTGTCAAATCTCTAACCGCGTGAACAATCGTTGGGTGCATAAATGACCCAGTTCTCGTTTTAAAATCAACAGAAATGTTATCAAGGAAAATGATTGGAGTTGCATCTGTTCTAGTCATTGTCAGCTCCTTTCTCCTCAAGTGCATCAAGCTTTGCTGCTTCAACGTTGATTTTGTAGGGCTCAATTCCTAAACGCTTCAACTCAGAATCAGGAAGCTCGGCATAATAATGATCAGTTCCTTCAATCTGCTTCAGCATTGGTGGAATAGGAGATATTTTATCAGGATGGCTCGAGCGTGGTCTAAAACGGTCTCCTTCAGGGAAGTCTTTAGGAGAAGGTACAGATCCAGGAACTTGGTGCAAACGATCTCCACCTGCCTCGATTGAAAGCACTGAACCAAGAAGACCACGAGTGTACTCATGAATTGGGTGAGTTAAAATGTCACGCACAGGACCTTGCTCCACAATTTGTCCTGCATACATAACAGTAATTGAATTTGCAACTTCGGCTACAAGAGCAAGGTCATGACTCACGAACACCATCGCGAATCCAAGTTCAGCTTGAAGTTTGTTCAAAAGAGAGATAACTTGCTTTTGAACAGTAACGTCAAGAGCAGTTGTGGGTTCGTCAGCAATCACGACTTTAGGATCGCGCGTTAAAGCCATTGCGATGAGAACCCTTTGGCGCTGGCCACCTGACAACTCATGAGGATATGAACGAAGGGTGCGCTCAGGATCGAGACCCACTAAGGTAAGTAGCTCCTCAGCGTTGCGAGTTCCACCACGTTCAGTGAGTTGCTTCATTTGAGCCTTAATTGTCATTGATGGATTCAAAGAAGAAAGAGCATCTTGATAAATCATCGCTATTTCTTTGCCACGAAGTTCATTCATGTCTTTCTCATTTAGAGCAAGAAGGTTGTTTCCGTTGTATAGAACTTCACCAGAAATGTGCGCTTTACGATCAAGAAGACCCATGATTGCAAGAGATGTGATTGATTTACCGCAACCTGACTCACCAACCAAACCCATAGTTTGGCGAGGACGAACTACGAAGCTCAAGTGATCTACAACATTAACCTCTCCGTGACGTGGGAATCGAATGCACAAATCTTTAACTTCAAGAACTGGAGGCACATCAGTTTTAGCAGAGAAACGGTCTTTTCTCTTCTCTTCAGTTTCTTTTAAGGCTGCCAAACGCTTCGTCAACATTTCTCGTTGCGCTTCATATGCAAGTTTAGGGTTAGACACAAACATGTCAGCTTCACGATCAGAATCAAGTTTGTCATCACCTTTGGCAACTGGCGCTTTCGCTGGAGCTGCCATTGCATCTGTAATTCCTTCACTGAAAATGTTCAAGCAAAGAACAGTAATCATAATTGCAAGGCCTGGGAACATCGCTTGCCACCATTGTCCAGCAAGAACCCCACCACGAGCGTCAGCTAAAATGTTGCCCCATGTTGGTGTTGGCTCAGGAATGCCTGCGCTGATAAACGAAAGCGAAGCCTCAAACACAATAGCGTCAGCAACCAAAACAATAGTAAAAACGAGAACTGGTGCAATGCAGTTCCTGATTACGTGTTTAAAAAGAATATAGGGAGCTTTTGCACCGCTAACAACTACAGCTCGAACATAATCCTGATTATATTCACTCATTACGTTGGCTCGAACGATTCTCGCGAGCTGTGGAATGTACAGAAAGCCAATCGCAAAAATTAGTGATGGAAGGCTATTGCCAAAAACGATGACAAAAGTTGCTGCTAATGCAATTCCCGGGAAGCTCATAATAATGTCAAGAATTCTCATGATGAGATTTGACACCCAAGGACGAACAACAGCTGCAACAGAACCAATGATAGAGCCAAACACCAATGCGAATGTTGTCGCCCCAAGACCGATTACGAGCGAATATCTCGCGCCATACATCATTCTTGACAAAACGTCACGACCTTTGTCATCGGTGCCAAACAAGAAAGTAGAATCTGGTGCCTGACGTGCAGTGAAAATCTCATATGGAGACATTGGCGCCAGGAAATTTGCTAACACTGCTGTGAGGACAACTAATAGTAAAACAATGAGTGAAATCCTCGCACGGATGCTCATTGCGTTCCATCGACGAAGCAGAACCTTACCTGCACTTAGTTTATTAGTTGTGTTTCCGCGCAGCAATCCTTTCGGAGCGATTGAACCCTTTGCGTCCGCAATTTTTGTTTTGTTTAATTCAGCCATGCTAAACACTCCTAATTCTTGGGTCAATCAAAATGTAGAGCATGTCTACGATGATGTTAATCAAAATAAATGCAACTGCCACAGTCAGAACAACGCCTTGAACAAGATAAATGTAGTTAGATTGGATAGCTGAAACAATTGTCATGCCCATTCCTGGAAGATTAAAAATAACCTCAATAATCACAGCTCCACCAATTAAATAGCCAATTCTTAAACCAAGGACTGTAACTGGCGTGATGAGTGCGTTACGCAAAACATTGCGCGCAACAACCACAGCATAGGGAATGCCTGCTCCACGCGCGGTTCTAACATAGTCTTTGTCAAGTTCTTCAACCATCGAAGTTCTTACTACGCGAGTTAACTGGCCAGTTACTGGGACTCCCAAAGAAATAGCTGGCAGAAGCATTCGCATAAACCAACCGCCGAAATCAGACGAAATGCTTGGCAACTTCCCAGCAACAGGAAGCGTTCCTTGGAATTGCAAAATTAAAAGAACAGCAAGCCAGAAAGATGGAGTTGCGATGCATGCGATGGAAAAAACACGAATGATGTGGTCGGGCCAACGATCACGGTAAAGAGCTGAAATCACACCAAGAATCAAAGAGGCTATCACACCGATGATGAGACCGAAAAATGTTAATTGAAGTGTGACTGGCAACGCACGCATAACTTGGTCAGCTACACTGGCGTTGTTTGCACCATAAGTTCCGAGGTCTCCATGTAAAAGCCCACCCATAAAATTGAAATACTGAACTACAACTGGCAAATCTAGCCCATGTTCGGCACGATATGCTGCAGCCTGTGCTTCTGTAGCATTTTCTCCAAGGACCGAATAGGCTGGGTCAATTGGAGAAAGAGACATTATAAAAAACACAAGGACAGTAACGCCAATGATCATGACTGGCAACCAAATCAGTCGGTTCCCAATCAAACGCAACAATTTACTCATTGCTCTCCCCTTTAAACTCTATGCACAAAAGCGCAACAAACAGATAAATTATACATGTAATGCAAGATGTTTATTTATCCTGGTCTCATAACTTGAGCAAATAAAGTTAAAAGAGTTCTTTAACTAGCCAAATTATTGTTTGGTCGATAAAAATGGGGAAAGCTAGCCTTTGAATTTTTAATAAAAAAGCTAGAGATGATTTTAAAAAATATTAATAAACAGTAACTAAAAACTGAATAAGCATATAAATAATTTATAAACAAAAAATGAGAAATAATATAAACAACAGTTTATAAACATTTATTCAAATTGTAATTCTTGATCGACTCTAGAAAGCCCTTTCTTGCATTTAGAAAGCATTTTTTCATAAAGTGAAGTGTATTCGGCCGAAATCTCAAACCACATAATTGCTCGCTCATAAAAGTCTTTTGCTTTCTTTAAATCGCGAACACAACCATCTTCGTCCTCATAACATCCTGCTAGTCGAGAAGCAACACTTCCAATTACGTGAGGGTCACTATATTGACATTTTTCCCAAGCTTGAGAATAAAGTTTGACAGCTTCTTTAATGTTTGGATTGCACCCTTTTTCCCATCTCACAGTGTCAGCATATTTATATATAGCTTCTATGCTCCCAGATTCCATCGCTAATCCATAACAAGCATGAGCACGACTATCTCTATCTCGCATTTGCAAAACAGGATGGTAGGTTTTTGGGACATCTTCCATCCACAAAGGCCATAAATCATCATTTGTAAGTCTATATTCATACAAATAACCAAGGTTTAGCCAACATGTGCTAAGGCATTCCCAGTTTCCCCACAAAGCAGCATGGAAATAAAGTAGCTCTGCTGATTTAAAACAACCAACACGCACATCTCTCATGTCTTCATCTACATATTCAAGAGCCTCATTGTAAAAAGCAGCACCAGCATTAAGCGCTATCTCTGGCCCACAACTATCGTCACCTGGCATTAAGAAATCTCTTGGATAGTAGTCAATATATTCACGCCCAAGATATTTACCTGTTCTGCAATCGCGAACAGGTTCAGAAATTGTTATTTCCACCAATCCTTTCTCGTCAGGATTAAATCCTGCAGGAGCAAAAGAAAATGAACTTTTTATTCGCTTGAATTCATATTCATTTAAGTCGTCAACATTGACCCATTTAGTCATCTAAATACACCTCAAGCTCAATCAGATTCCAGTGTGGTCTTTTTTCAATGTTTTCTATCTTTGCAAACATCTTCTTTCCCGCATCCATTAGGCGAGAAACAACTTCGCTGCAATCACTTGATAAAAATCCAACACTTCTGCCTTTAGAATCTATAACTCTGACTGCCCACCGGTCGCTTAAGTGTTTAGAATCTCTGAGCAACACCATTTTTTGATTAACTTTTAAATCATTAATAATTTCTTCAATATTAAAAATGTTTTTAGTGCCAGCCACTCTAACCCTGCGGAATAACAAAATTTCAGAACTAAATGGTTTGGAGATGTTTGAAAAACCCATCTTGTTAGTGTCAGCAAGTGTAGTTATCGATTTCTTTCTAGTGTCGATTAGGTTTTTTTCCAAAAATACTCCTTTTAAATAAATTGGCAAAAAAATCAAAGAATAAGCAAGTTCCCAGCGTAGATGCTATTTTATAGCTCAAGACAAGAGGTTTTTAATCTCTTCTTCATATGCATCTTTAATATCTAGATATTCTTTGGTTTTTGTTTTAAAAACGCTAACTGTTTCAAAAACCCAGTTAGCATTAGACAACTTGTCAATTAAGTTATATGGGTAGTTGTTTTTTAAATCCTCTAGCATTTCTTTTTGAACACTTGCTTGTGCTTCTAAAAGTGCAATTTCTGCAGTGAGTTCTTCCTCGCATTTTTTACTGTCATCGATTTCCTCAGGTTCATCTAGTAACCAAAGATATGCCTCAAGAGTGGCTAGATCTCCACGCTCATAGGCTTTTTGAATTCCAGAAAATAAATTTAACTCATAGTCGGTAAGAAGAGGGTTTAAATCAGGATGCAGTTTTTTACAAAGCTTCCTATAAATCTCTTTTAGTTTTTTTGAATCCGATTGGCTCATAACTGTTGAGCTAGAACGTCTATCCAAAAGTGAAAAAACTTGAACCTGTTTCTGTTGGACATCTAGCATCCACTTCTCAAGCTCTGCATCTAACTCATTTTCTATTTGGTCCTCGTCGACTGGATTACCCAAATTAACTTGAGCCTGACACAGTGCTAACTTTCTTTTAGCTCTTCTTGCTGACAATTCTGCCTCAGCACACTTTAATTCATAGGCTCCGACTTTAACCATATAGTCAGCTTCAATAGCAGGGTTTTGTTGCAAAAGAATGTCTTCTCGCTCCATCACAAGTTCAATAATGTGGTCGCGTGTTTTCTTTAATTTAGTGATTAAATGTTGTTTTTCTTCCCCCACAAACGGCTCCTTGGTTCTTGCCTTGTTCCTCAGAGCAGAAAAAAATGCAGAATTAACATCTATTTCAATTATAGACAACGACATCGTTGATTTTTAAAGCAGCAAAAAATAGATAATGCATCAACAATAACAAATAACCTAACTGTTAAAAAACTACACATGACAAATACTGTTTTGAATTCTTTGTTTTGAGGATGTTAAAGAAGCTACAAAATATGTTTAGTAATTGGCTTGGCTCTTTCTGTGCCTAGAATAGGAGAAGAAGTCAATCAAAAGATAGGAGCAAAAAATAAAGGACTAAGAATATATTCTTAGCCCTTTATAAAAAAGTCTATTTTTAAATTTATTTAGATATTTTCATAACCAAAGTCTTTGTCGCCGTTGAAAACTTCAAGAGCCTCATCTACAGATGCGTCAGCTAGAGTGATAGTAGAAATAGCTTTAGTTAAACGAACTGCTTCATCAAGTGAGCGTTGATGGATGTTTCTGCCTGTTGCATTGCCGCAGGCACCACCAACATGGATTTGGTCATATAGTTGCGTAAGGAATGTCTTAGCGTCAACTGTTCCACCGCCCGCGCAAACAAGTCCGGTTCTGCCAGCTGCTTTTGCAGCAATAGAAAGTGCTTCTGCAGGAGTTTTTCCATCTTCTGGTTTTGGAGGATTAACTTTTACAAAATCAGCACCCAAACAAAGCGCAACACCAGCAGCACCAGCAATCAAATCAGGATCTTTTTCTGCTGTGACGGCTTTTCCACGTGGGTAAATCCAAAGGACAACAAGCAGTCCAAGTTCGTGTGCTTGAGCAATAAGCTGGCCTGCTTCAGCCATCATAGTTGCTTCATATTCACTGCCAAGATAAATTGTGTAGCCAAGACCCACGACATTTACGCCATTTTCGCGCATTTGCAGCACAGCCTCCAGGTCAGTCAGCTGTGGTGAATAAGGATCCTCTTGTGAAGTTTTTACAAGATTGGTTTTACTGTTCATTTTGATTAAATAGTTGATTTCTGGATAATCAGCAGCATACTGAGCAACTAATCCACGCTGACCCGCGAGAACACCAATTACACCATTTTTCCCAATTTCAAAAAGATGTTGTGGCTCACAATCAGCTATATCAATTCCTTCTCCATAAAAATCTTTGTTCATGTGCTCGATTTTTTGGTCACAAGCGAAAAGCATCAATCTGCCGGTCTCACGAGTTGCTTTTAAAAAGTTTGCTATATATGTGTCACGTGATTCTGCTGGAACATCCATTGGGACACGAACATCAGCAGCTGTTAGTTTTTGCATTCTAGCCTCCATAAAAATAAGTTGAGAGTTTAAAAACAACTATAATTCTACAATTTGTGAACAGATGTATATGAAAAGAAAGTTAAGCGCTTGTTCTATTTGAGAGTTGACCGCATGCACTATCTATATCAGCTCCCTTTGAATGTCTAATCGAACATGCTATTCCGTGATCATGAAGGCAACGTTCAAATTCTTTTAAGCGATGAGAACTTGAAGGTTGAAAATCGCAACAATCAACTTTATTAAATTGCAAGAGATTTACATGACATAACTTATTATCGCAAAAATCAATCAGAGCCTTTAAATGCTCGTCATCTTCATTAATCCCTTTTAAAAGAATATATTCGAACGTTACTCTACGATTTGTATTTTTAACATAATTATTAATAGCCTCTGAGAGTTCATTTAAAGGCATGTTTTTAGTATTTGGCATTATTACATTTCTGCTGCTCTGAACGGCGCTGTGAAGCGAAATGGCGAGGCCGAATTGTTCTGACTCTTCGCTAATTTTTTTTATTCCTTGAATTACTCCACACGTAGACACAGTAATTTTTCTTGCCGCAATTTTAAAAGCTTCAAACCGATTAAGAACTTTTATTGCTTCTATAGTGTTTTCGTAGTTCAAAAAAGGTTCTCCTTGACCCATAACAACTACATTACCAACACGTTCTCCATTTTCTTTTTCCATTGCAGAAATTTGAAGGAAAATCTCTTGAGAACTCAAGTTTCTTTTAAAACCATGAAAACCTGTAGCACAAAATGCGCAGCCCATAGAACAACCAACTTGAGATGAGATGCACGCTGTTATTCTTCCGTCGCTGTTTGGAATCAAGACAGATTCAACAACATTACCATCATTTAATTTGAATAGATATTTCCTAGTTCCATCAGATGAAAATTGAATATCAGTTACTCTTAGTTCATCAATTGGATAATTAATTGCAAGGAACTCCCTAGCAGATTTTGGAACATTATTCATATCATCATAACTAGTAATCGGATGATTATGAATCCACTCATACACTTGTTTAGCTCTAAATTTTTTTTCTCCTGCAGAGACTAGAATGTCTGTTAGCTCGTTGAGATTTTGATTAAATATATTTTTATCTTCCATAATGATAATCAGTATTTAAATTTCAATTTAATAATTTGATAAGAGACTACTCTTACAAGTTGAAAATTGTTTTTATTAATAAAACAAATAAAGCCACAAAAGCTAAAAGAAAAACCCATCCCAAAACATAGCAACCAGGATTCTTTTTTCTCCCTTGTTCTACCATTTTGTCAGTTAATTTAACACGTGATTTTAGAATTACTTGACCACGTTTCTTTTTAGGTTTTGGATGAATAGTTGTAGGAACAAAATGACCTTTATTTTTAATTACTAGATCCAGCTGATCTTTAGTTAAATCTACCTCAACTCGTTTATCACTTTTGATTGCTTTAGAAACCTCTTCAACAAAAATTGAAAATGTCTCTTGATTGATTTTTGGATAAGAAATCAAAGCGAACTCAGCCCAGTAATTTTCTCCTGTATCGCTTGTAGTGAATCCAACAATTGTTAGGATTGCATAGCTGATAAACCCTTTTGCTTCATTAAGGGCTAATTCTCGAGAAAGGGTCGGTTTAAAATAACAAGGTGAATCGCCAAATCTGTTAATTACAACAGCCCTATGCTGACCATCTTTCATTTCGCATTTGATTTTATAAATATCGCCGATCACATTATCGGCATTCATTAACTTCGCAGCTTCCTCAGATGAAGTAGGCAACCCAACAACATATTTACCGTAGTAATTATCCATATCGACCATAATTCCTGTTTCATATGAAACATTGTGACAATTAAATAACTATTTATTCTCATTAATAAACTAGAGAATTCCTCTTATTAATTCTAAAGAATATTAAGAAGCAAGTCCAAACTAATTATTAACTCTTGTTACTTTACAAATCATAAGCTAGGCTCTATAAACAAGTATTTCATTTGCAAGAGTTTAAATTCTGATAAAGGTTAAAGTATTATTCTTATTAATCGATAAGAATATGGTTTCTAACAACTATTCGAGCAAAAATTCCGATTTTAAACTTTTAAAAAATGTTTCACGTGAAACTCAACTTAAAAAATACAAAAGAATGTACATCTTATCTCTATTACTAAGTTCAAGAATTCCTTCTGTTAATTCTAAAAACCCGAATCAAACAACTTGAGTAATCATTCCTACAGTTACTTAGCAGCTTAGAAAACGTATCTTTGATACACAAATCGAAACAATCTTCACGAGGAAATTACAAACACTGAATCGCAATGCAAAAAAATAATGATTCAACCTAATGAATAAAAAAACTTCAAGAAAATTTCTTTAAAATAATTGCTTCAGTTTCTATTTATTTTAAATACGATAGTGTTTCATGTGAAACATAATTAAAAAAACAAGGAATAACAACTTTAACTTATTACTAAGTTTAATAAGTTCTTTCTCTTAATTCTAAAAGTCTTAATTCAATACATCTCTAGAGATAATTACTTCAGAAAGTTATATAATTAAAAAAATAATTGTTTCACGTGAAACTCAACTAAACAAATAAGAATATTTATTACTAATCTGGTTAATAATTTTAAAAAATTCGTAATTTGATTTTGAAGAATCTGAAATACTCTCAATAATTGAAATAGCAACTACAGTTTATTGTTTCCTCAATTGTATATGTTTCACGTGAAACAAAAACTAATTTAACAACTAAATGTAATCTTCTCTATAAAAAAACATAGCTTCTTTGCGCTTAATACACATCACAAAAACAATATTTACCAAATTTATTAAATTAATAAGTTCGATTGGAAATATAAAAGTATGTCTTCATTAATTCATATTCAACATGAAACATAGATTACACTCTCTTTTATAATTAAAAAGGTAAATTTTACATAATTTAAATGAATTATTTCTTTAAAAAGTTGATCTTAGAGTAAGCATAAAGAATAAGTTACTTCACCCACATATTAAAACAAATAAGAATTTCATTGTTTCATGTGAAACACTTACTCTTCTGCAAGTTTATCGTAAATTTTTCTTAATTCTTCTTCAGTTTTAAATGAAATCTCGAGCTTATTATCTTTCTTACCTTTTTTTACCTTCACATTGGTTCCAAGAACTTCTTTTAAAGACTTTGCCATTGCTGAATAGGCAGGTGGGATATTTTTAGTGTTAGAAGCTTTCGCTCTAGAGGCGGGGTCAATGGATAGTAGGCGAGCAAGCGATTCTGCTTCTCTAACAGTGAGCTTCTCCTCAATAATCTTTTCTGTGAGCTTATCACGCCCTTTTGCGCTTGGAACAGACAAAACAGCACGCGCATGTCCGGCAGTAATTAAGCCGTTAAACATGGCTTCTTGTGCTTTTTCAGGTAAATCTAAAAGTCTAATTGCATTTGCAACAGTAGATCTTCCTTTTGCAACTGCTTTTGCAAGTTCTGCTTGGGTGTAATTAAGCTTATCCATGAGACGCTTATATGCATAAGCTTCTTCAATTGGATTTAAATCATCTCTTTGTATATTTTCAATCAGAGCAAGTTCTAAAGCTTTTGAATCATTCGCCTCAATAACTGTAGCAGGGATTGTTTTTACACCTGCAATTCGCGAAGCTTGCCATCTTCTTTCGCCTGCAATGATTTGATATCTATCGCCTTTTTTACGAACTACTATAGGCTGTAGAACACCTTGGTCTTTAATAGAATGAGCGAGCTCTTGAAGTTTATTTTCATCAAAATTAGTTCTAGGTTGATCTGGATTCGGTTCGACTAACTCAACCGATAACTCAACAAGTTTAGAATTATCTTCTAGCTTTATTTCTTTCTCATTATCATTTGTAGCATTATCTTTAAGATCTTGATTATTAAATGTACTTACAACACCACTGTTTTGATGTTTATCTTCGCTTTCTTTAGAATTAAAAGCTTTAATCGAATCTACATTATCTCTTTCACTAATTTTTGAAGTCGCTGGAGTAGGTTTTTGTGTTTCACGTGAAACAATTTTATAGTCATCATCAGAAACAACCTCTTTAACAATTGTATTTTCACCTGTTGGTTGAATTAAAGGGTTAATAAACTCTTTTTCTTCGATGTTATTTCCAAGAAGGTTCGAGAGGCCCCTTCCTAAGCCACTCTTATGTTCTTTAGCCACGAGCAATCACCTCTTTTGCTAATTCTTTGTATGCAATTGACCCTTTAGACAGAGGCGCATAATCGGTAATTGGTTGCGCATATCCAGGAGCTTCCGCAATTTTTACATTGCGTGGAATAATTGTATTAAACATCAGCCTTCCAAAATAGTTTCTGACTTCTTCAACCACCTGTTTTGATAAAAGCTGACGTCCATCAAACATCGTTAAAACTACACCTAAAATATCAAGCGTTGGATTAAGATAATCTCTAACTCTCTTCATTGAATCTAACAACTTTGTCACACCTTCAAGTGCATAGAATTCACACTGAATTGGGATCAATAATTTATCGGCTGCTACTAAAGCATTAATTGTTAAAAGTCCTAAAGAAGGGGGGCAGTCGATAAAAATATAATCATAAAAACCTCTTAGTGAACCCGCTTTACTCTTAAGTCTATTTTCGCGAGCAATTTCTGAGACTAATTCAACTTCAGCACCAGCAAGATTAATAGTTGCAGGAACAATGTCAACATTTTCACAAATGTCCTTAATTATCACATCTCTAATGTCAACATCGTTTAGAAGCACATCATAAATACACTGATTCACTTCTCTTTTTTCAACCCCAATTCCACTTGTGGAATTGCCTTGAGGGTCTAAATCAATTAGTAAAACATGTTTTCCTTCTTGCCCTAAAGCAGCAGATAAATTGATGGCAGTAGTTGATTTCCCGACACCACCTTTTTGATTTAATATGGCAATAATTTTAGTTTGACCTGCTGGTTTTAAAGAAGAGTTCATAAAGAAAATCCTTCACTCAAATTGATACTTTTAGTATAGCAGTGAAAATAAAAAAGCACTCTTTCCGAGTGCTTTCAATTAGCCGAAATGTTAAAGATGCTAGTGTTGAATTGGTTTAATTACAACGTGACGGTCTTTTCCTTCGCCCACGGAATATGTTTCAACATCTTGTTCATCACTTAATACCATATGAATTATTCGTCTGTCATAAGGAGACATAGGACGAAGGTTAACTTTTCTATTTTGGTTCAATGCTTTATTTGCCATTTTATATGCAAGATCCTCAAGCTTATTCTTCTGACGACTCTTGTATCCATGAACATCAATTGTTACTGGATATTTATATCCAAGCTTGATTGAAGTGATCAAAGAAACCATTTGCTGAAATGATTGAATAGTAGAACCATGATGTCCAATCAAAACGCTCAAGTCTTCGCCGTCTAAATCAAGAATGAGCTCTCCCTCATCTCCCTCAAATTCACTAACCTCAATTTCCCCAAGCTCGAAAAATTGCGCAATTTCTCTCAAGGTTTCAATTGAAGTGTCAGCAATTTTGTCTAACTCTTCGTCAGACACTTCGGTTTTAAATTCCATAGTTTGCCCCGTTATTTCTTTTTCTTAGGACGAGCTTTTTTCGCTTTTCTGATTACATCTACATCGTATGGATGAGAAAGTTCAAGCTCTCGTTCTTCTTTTTCTTGATCAGCCTTTTTACAACGAGCCATTGTGAATTGGTTCTGTGCAATTCCAATGAGAGAAGAAACACCCCAGAACAAAAGAACGCCAGCTGGCGATGTCCAAGCGATAAACACCATCATCACTGACATAACTGCAGCCATAATGAGAGTTGTTTTTCCTTGAGGATTATCTTTGTTTTTCAACTGTTGCTGAACCATAGGGAAGAAAGTGGCACCGGCAAAAATAATTACCAACACAATGTATGGAATAAAGGTGAGGAAACCTTCATTAAATGCTTGAGATGGAGTTTTAATTAAGTCAGGAACTATCTGATAGAAGCTGATATTTGAAGCAGTTTGTCCGATATATTGATCAATGCTTCGTAACACTTGGAAAAGCGCAATAAACACTGGCATCTGAATGAGCATTGGCACACATCCGGCAAGAGGGTTAAAATGCGCATCTGCATAAATCTTTTGCATCTCTTGTGAGAGACGCACTTGATCATTTTTATATTTCTCTTGCAGTTCATTAATCTTAGGCTGAATCTTTTGCATTGTGTAGCTAGACTTAGCCTGTTTGTGCATAAGAGGAGCAACAAGTAATCTAAAAATAATCGTAATGATTATGATTGCTAAACCCCAGTCACCACAAAGGTTATAGAAGAATTGGACTAGTCCAAAAACTCCTTGTAGAATGGCTTCCCACATAACTTAAATTCCTTATAGTTTTTCAGGCACAGGATCATATCCATAATCCGAGTGTGGCCGACATTTACTAAGTCTCTTTAATGCGAGCTTTCCTCCTTGTAACACACCAAAACGCTCAATAGCAATTTTCGCATATTCGGAGCAAGTCGGTGTAAATCTGCAACAAGATGGAAAAAGTGGAGAAATCCCCACTTGATAAAATCTAATCAGCAATAGAGCTGTCTTTTTTATCAGAATTTTCAAATGACCGTTTTAAAACTCGTCTAAAATCACTTTTTACATCATCGTCACTAGCCGTGAGAAGTTTATATTTTGCAACGATAATTGCTTTCTTATTTAGAAACCAATCTTGATTCTCTAAATATACTCTCTTAAGCTTGCGACGCAGATAATTCCTTTTTACAGAATTTCCTAGCTTTTTGCCCGCAATAAAAGCTATTTGTGATTCAGTAGAATCAACATAAAAAATAGAAAAGTGACGAAACGATATCATCTTTCCTTTATTGAAAAGTTGAGATATTTCATCACTTCTCTTTATTGTGTTAAACACTTAAAACTTTACGGCCTTTCGCACGTCTTCTTGCAAGCACTTTCTGGCCGCCTTTAGTTGCCATTCTTGATCTAAATCCGTGGCATTTTGCTCTTTTACGTATATTTGGTTGATATGTTCTTTTCATTATTCCTCCAATAAATCACAGGAACAAGATATTATAGCTTAATAATTGTGGTTTTACAGCTTATTTTCTTTTTATATAACTACTAGATGTAGTAAATAATTAGTTTTTATTTAGATTAGTAATATTAATAAACACTGTTGATTTGTTTATAAGTCTTCATTATTCAATTAAACAAGCCTTTTATTTACATTAATAAATGCATTAAAAATTGTTTGGTTTATCAACCTCTGAAAATTAAAGGTCTTTAATAATCTTTTTTAGAACTTCGATTTGTTCTTTAAGATTTCTATTTTTTAGGATTTCTTGATCTATTTTATTTGCTCCATGGAGAACTGTTGAGTGATCTCTATTAAATTTTTTTCCGATTCCATCATATGGAATGTCGAGAATTGTTCTACATAAATAAAAACATATTTGTCTTGGGTAGGCTATGTTTTTTGATCTTGATTTTCCAATTAGATCAGAATGTGAAATCTTATAGTATTCTTCGACTGTCTTTTGAATGTCTTCTATTGTTAGATTTGATTTAACCATTGTGAAGTGATTAAGAAGGGTGGTTTTCAGTTCTTCTTTATCAATATCAGACCCGGAAAATGAGTATTTATAAATAATTAAAGTGATTGCGCTTTTCAATTCGCGTATGTTTGAACCAGAGTTTTCTGCAATAAAAGTAATTATGTCTTCTGGTATATAAAGTTGATCTTTTATCGATTGCTGGTTATATTCTTTTATAAATAGTTTAATGATTGCAATTTTTGTCTCAATTTCAGGCGGTTGAATATCACAAGTTCCACCTTGAAGAAATCTCGATGTATAACGTTCGTCTACGTCGATTACTTTTGGAGCTCTGTCTGCAGAAAAAATAATTTGTTTTCCTCTAGTGATTAAGTTGTTTAAAATCTGGAAAACATTATCAAGAGTTTGTTTTTTGCCTTGCAAGAATTGAACATCATCAATTAAGAGAACATCTGCCGCTTCATATTTTTCTCTAAAGCGGTGAAAGCTTAATTTTGAACGGTCATGTTCTGTTGCTGCTTGTGTGTAGTCATTAACCAATTCGTTTGTGTCTACATAAATAACTTTTAATTGTGGTCGTGTTGTTATTACATAATTTTGAATCGCCCTTAAAAGATGAGTTTTTCCTAATCCGCTTTTTCCATAAATAAATAAAGGATTTAAAACCTGATTTCCAGGATTTTCAGCTACTTGTACTGCCATTGAATATGCAAGTCTATTTGATTCGCCAATTACAAAAGATTCAAAAGTTTTGTCTGGTTCTAATGACTCTAAGATTTGTCTTTGCTCATCACTAGCAGGTTCTAGATTTGATTTTTCGAAATCCTCACTACTAAAACTCGTTGTATTTATTTCAGTTGTTGCTTGTTCAAAAATATTTTCTTGTTTTGGAGACTGAGTTTGCACATTAATGTCAATTAGCTTATTTACTTTTGGTTGGGGTGTAACTTCGTCCAACTCAATTTCAACCACATATTCACGTTTGAATAAGATATAAAGCGCTTTTTGTAGAGGTTCTTGAAAATTATGAATTGTCCACCGTTGCAAAAAATCAGAATCAATTGTCAAAAGAAGAAATCCATCACTCATTGCCTGAGGGACTAATTTATCTTTTATTGAAGAATATTGATTCCAATCGGCCAAGTTGTTGTTTTTTATAGTCTCACAAATTTGATCCCATGTTTGCATTAAAACAACTTGATTCATAATCGCCTCCTTATTGTGGATAACGATTATATCATTGTGGATAACTTCATTTTTTAGATTCTAAAGAGACTCTGTTATTTCTTTACCTAGCGCAGTGAGAGCACGTTTGGTTCCTACTTTTTTTACAAATTTCATTTGTTCTAGCTTTGATAATTCGTTATGAACACTAGACTGAGGAATTCCAAGTGATTCCGAAATTTGTTTATTGCCCGCTATTTCTTCTTCAGCTAATAGACGCATGATAGATTCTTGTCTCTTAGATACAATTTTCGATGTTGAATTATCAATCTCTAATGCATTTGGTAATTTAATTGTGTTTTGTTGATAGTTGCTATTTTTTTCTTCTTTAAGAGTTATAACAACTCCAGCATCAAGGTTGTTTTCTATTGTAATTTCACCATGATTTGATTCGAGATATTCTTTTGCAATTGGAAGTCCTGACCCAACTCCATCAATATATTTTTTCATTTCATGAGTTGCTGTTGAAAATCCTGGTCTGAAAACGTCTTCTTTATTCTTAATACCAGGTCCTTGGTCAGAAAAACGAATTTCTTTTCCGCCAGGGAATATTGAAACTACTATTTCTTTAAAACGCGCATGTATGAGATTTTCTGTGATTTGTTTGATGACACTGTAGGCGATTTTTCCACCTGATTTTTGAGATTCTCCATAGATTACAGCAGCAAGTTCTCCGATAAAATCTTTTGGTTCTTTTGGTGTAATCTCAATTATTCTAGGGCTAGATTTGAAATCATCATAGATAGCAACTCGCGCTGGAGTGTTAACAGAACACTGCATGTTTGAATTATCCAAAGATGTTGTGTTTTTATCGCTATGTTTGTCTTCAAAATTCATTATCTAGTATTTTAGACTGAATTTCTAAAAATTCGGGATTTATTGAATTCTGATTTACTTTTTTCGAGTTATTAACTTTTTATTCATAGATTGTTAATAACTTCTAAATTCTCTAAATTGAGTGGCTGTTTCAATTATCTTGTGGTTGATAAAATTAAGATTTAGAGATGTATTTAGCATTTATACTGGGATTTGGTAAATGAATAGTGTGGCTGTTTTAATTCTATTGTGGTTTGATAGTCTATTATTATAGAGTTGATGATTTATAAATTAAGTTTCCAAGTTAGAACGTATGATTGAAGAAATTTAGCTTAAAGATATTAACAACAAGAATTTCTCTAGAAATTTAAAATTCAATTCATTTTGCTCGTAAAACTCTTTAAATATCATACAAATCACCATAAGTAATAAAGTTATCAACATTATTAACAACATTTTTCGTTTGATACACAATCTTTATAAAAATTCAGAAGTATTTTCGCTAAAAATTAAAATAATTCATCTCTTTGAATTTTTTCCTCTAAAAATTCAGAAGTTATAATAAATTCATATGAATTAATGGGAGGTATCATGAAATTTTCAATGTCTAAAGAAGAATTAACGAATGCCCTTTCGTTAGCTGTATCAGCAATTTCAACAAATTCAACTCTACCTGTTATGTCTGGTGTTTTAGTGAATGCTAGCGATGGGAATGTAACTTTTGAGGCAACAGATCTTGATTCTTCTTGCAAAATCGTTTCTCCCGCTTTAGTAGAAGAAGAAGGTTGCACTGTTTTGCCTGGAAAAAAATTCTTTGACATCGCGAAAGTCATGGAAGATTCAAGGGTAGATGTCACAGCTGACGACGTGACAGCTTTTATTACTTGTGAGCAAGCAGCTTTTACTTCGAGTGTTTTAAATGCAAGTGAATTTCCAGGATTTCCCGAAATCGAAACATCAGCAAGTGTGACTTTTCCTTTTACAAAATTTCAGAGCATGATAAAGAAAGTTATTAAGTCAGCGTCGCGCGATGAGTCAAAAGGAATTTTTACTGGTGTCTTTTTAGAGGTTAAAGAAGGAAAAGTTCGCGCTGTAACATCTGACTCTTTTCGTGTAGCTGTGGCGGAAGAGTCTGTTGATGTAGAAGAAGGATGTGAATTTGAAGCAATTATTCCGCCTCACTTTTTGAATGGAATCATTTCAATGTCTGCTGACGACTGTGATGTTTGTGTTGCCTACAACGACAACCAAGTGCTAATTAAAGTTGGAAACATTACATTTATTAATAGAAAGCTTCAAGGAAAGTTTCCAAATTATAGAAGACTCATTAATCCTTCCAATGAAACTACTATTGTTGTCGATAAATCGTCTCTGACAAAAGCTCTTAAGCGAGTTTCAGTCCTTCGTGAAGAAAACACAGCAGTAGTTTTTGAAGTAAACGTTGATGAAAACTTGTTACAACTTAAGCTAAACACAACTTCAAATGGTGCTGCAACTGAATTTGTTAATGAAGTTAAATGCTGTGGAATTGATTGTGTGGCAGGGTTTGATGTCTCGTATATTAATGATGGTATTTCGTCAGTTGGAACAAACGATGTGTTGCTAACAATTTCTTCTGGGAAACAACCTGCTCACATTGCTCCTTGTGTTGAAAATAGGTCTAATTTAAATTTTGAGAGTGTTGTTGAAAACGATGGAAACATGTTAAAGAACAAATTTTTGTATCTTGTTATGCCTGTTATTCAGCCTAAATAACATTGTAAATTAACCTCAACCTAACAATAAGTCAAAAAATACAATAAACAGTGCTTAAAACGTCTTATATCGCGTTGTCTCGTGTGTTTTCATGCTATATTTGACTTTTAAATGCTAAAATAATGACTGCATATGATGTGTCTAAGTTTCATTTTCACAGCAGATGTTAAATGTAATTCATTTTTTAAACCCCATCTAAGGAGGATAAATGGCCGATACTTCGCACTATGGTGCTGAGGACATTCAGGTTTTAGAAGGATTAGAACCTGTTAGACAACGTCCTGGTATGTATATTGGATCAACTGGTCCTCGAGGGCTTCATCATCTTGTTTATGAGGTTGTTGATAATTCGGTTGACGAAGCGCTTGCAGGATATTGTACAGAAATCGATGTCTCTATAAATGAAGATAATTCAATAACATGCATTGATAATGGTCGTGGAATTCCTGTCGCTATCCATCCTAAAGAGGGCATTCCAACTGTTGAGGTAGTTTTAACTATTCTTCATGCAGGTGGTAAGTTTGGAGGAGAAGGGTATAAGGTTTCAGGTGGACTTCATGGCGTTGGCGTTTCAGTTGTAAATGCCCTTTCAACTCGCACTCAAGTAAATGTCAAGCGTGACGGCAAGGAATATCAAATAGCTTTTGATCATGGCAAAACTGTTGAGCCTTTAAAAGTTGTTGGTAAGGCAGAAGGAACAGGAACCACTGTTACTTTTTGGCCAGACCCTGAAATATTCAAGGAAACAACAGAATTTAACTTCTCAACACTTGCAAATAGGTTCCGCGAAATGTCCTATTTAAACCGTGGATTAAAACTCATTCTTCATGACAAAAGAGATTTAGATGAAAAAGGCAATCCAAGAACAGAAACTTTTCAAGCAGAAGGAGGAATTGTCGATTTTGTACATTTCTTAAATGCTGGAAAAGAAACAATTAATGAACCAATTTATTTCGATGCCAAAAGTGACACTGGTGAAGTTGAAATTTCAATGCAGTGGAGCAGCTCCTACACAAGCACAATCATGTCGTTTGCAAATAACATTAATACGACTGAGGGTGGAACGCATCTCGAAGGTTTCAAAACTGCGCTGACTCGTGTTTTGAACAAATATGCTCGTTCAAAAAATCTTCTTAAGGAAAAAGATCCAAATTTAACTGGTGACGATGCCCGTGAAGGTTTGGCAGCAGTAATTTCTGTTAAGTTACATGAACCTCAGTTCGAAGGACAAACTAAAACAAAGCTTGGCAACACCGAAATGAGAACCCTTGTAAACGATGCAATGGGAAAAAGTTTCGAAGAGTTTTTGGAAGAAAACCCCAGCGCTGCAAAAGCAATTGTTGGGAAAGCATCTCAAGCCCTCAAAGCACGTGAAGCTGCAAGAAAAGCTAGAGAAGCGACAAGACGAAAAGGTGTTCTGGAATCTTTCTCTTTGCCAGGAAAATTGGCTGATTGCTCCTCAAAAGACGCTGCGCTTTCTGAAATATTTATTGTAGAGGGCGATTCAGCTGGCGGTTCAGCAAAACAAGCGAGAAACAGGAAATATCAGGCGATTTTGCCTTTGCGTGGAAAGATTTTAAATGTAGAAAAAGCTGGTTTACACAGGGCTCTTTCATCTGACACAATTTCTAGTTTAATAACTGCTATTGGAACAAACATCGGCGATGATTTTGATGCCGACAAAGCACGTTACCATCGGATTATTATCATGACCGATGCTGATGTCGACGGTGCTCACATTCGCATTCTGCTCTTGACTTTTTTCTTTAGATATATGCCAGAGCTCATTACTCGTGGATATGTTTATGTTGCTCAACCACCTCTATATGGAATCAAGAAACGCAATTCTCGCAATCCGAAGATTGAACGTTATTTCTTTAAAGATGAAGATCTAAAAGAGTTCACAACTTCAAATGAAAATGCTGAGAAATTTGACATTCAGCGTTACAAAGGTTTGGGCGAAATGGACCCTGACCAGCTTTGGGAAACAACAATGGAGCCTGAGACTCGCACGCTTTTGCAAGTAACGATTGAAGATGCAGCTACAGCTGAGCGCGTTGTGAGTGAACTCATGGGAGATCAGGTTGAACCTCGCAAGCGCTTCATTCAAGAACATGCAAAAGAAGCTCGTTACCTCGACATTTAAGGATAAAGAATGACCGAAGATAATAAAAAGAAAAACGAAAACAAAGCTCAGGCTGAAATTGAAATAGAAGAAAACGAAATTGGCAACATTGAGCCTTCTGAGATGGCTCGAGAAATGCAACAATCATTTCTTGAGTATTCAATGAGTGTTATCGTCGCGCGTGCTTTACCTGATGTGCGCGATGGTTTAAAACCGGTACATCGTCGAATTCTCTATGCAATGAACGAGTCTGGTTATTTACCAACAAAACCTCACATGAAATCAGCAAGAACTGTCGGTGATGTTATTGGTAAATATCACCCTCATGGAGACAGTGCAGTCTATGACACGATGGTTCGTCTAGCGCAGCCATTTTCAATGAGAGTTCCACTGATTGATGGACATGGAAACTTTGGTTCAATCGATGGTGACAGTGCTGCTGCTATGCGTTATACAGAGGCGCGTCTTGGTAAAGCTGCAATGGAACTCCTTCGTGATCTTGATAAAGACACCGTTGAGTGGATGCCAAACTACGACGAAACATTGCAAGAACCTGAAGTTCTTCCTGCTAGATTTCCATGTTTGCTCGTGAACGGTTCAAATGGAATTGCTGTCGGCATGGCAACAAACATTCCTCCTCACAATCTTGGCGAAACAATTGACGCAACAGTGATGATGCTCGACAATGAGGACGTTACAACTGAGGAACTCATGACTGTTCTTCCTGGCCCTGATTTCCCTACTGGTGGTCAAATAATGGGCACAAAAGGCATTAAGGATGCCTATGCGACTGGTCATGGGAACATTACTCTGCGTGCAAAATTTGAAGTTGTTGAAAAGAAAAACGGACGCCAGCAAGTTATCGTAAAAGAAATTCCATACATGGTTAATCGCCAGAAGCTCATGGAAAAGCTTGGCGAGCTTGTTCGTGAAAAAGAATTCCCAGAAATTTCAAACATTCATGATGGTGCTGATCGTCATGGGATTGACATTATTATTGAGCTAAAAAGTGGAGCTCTGCCTGAGGTTGTTATCAACAAATTGTGCAAGCACACGCAACTTCAAACTGGTATCGGCATCAATATGCTCGCGCTTGTCGAAGGAACCCCGAAAGTTCTGAGCTTGCGTGAGATTCTGCAACTTTACATCAAGCATCAAATTGAAGTTGTAACTCGCAGAACAATTTTTGACAAGAAAAAAGCGGAAGAGCGTGCCCACATATTGGAAGGCTATATCATTGCTCTAGATAACATTGATGAAGTCATCAAAATTATTCGCGGAAGTGAAACTGACAAAATTGCAAAAGTTGAATTAATGAGTCGTTTTGCTTTGAGTGAACGACAAGCAGATGCAATTCTTGAAATGAAATTGCGCCGATTAACAGGTCTTGAGCGTGAAAAAATAGAAGAGGAATTAAAAGAACTTCGCGAGAGAATTGCCTATTTGCAATCGCTTCTCGATGACGAAGGTAAGCTTAAAGGTGTTATTAAAGAAGAGCTTCTTGAGATTAAGAAGAAATTTAACACTCCTCGTTTGACTAAGATTGGCAACGCAAGCCGCGACATCGATGTGATGGATTTGATTGCTGATGATGATATGGTGGTTACTCTCACAAATGCTGGATATGTGAAACGTTTGCCTGCGACAACCTATCGCCAGCAAAAACGTGGAGGCAAAGGAATGCAGGGGGTCAATCTCAAAGACAGCGATTTTGTTGTTCACATGGGCATTGCGAGTGCACATTCATGGCTATTGATGTTCTCAAGCAAAGGCAAAGTTTATCGTTTGAGAGTATATGAAATACCTGAAGCAAGCCGCCAAGCTCGAGGAACGGCTATTGTCAATTTGCTGCAACTTGATAAAGATGAGCGCATCACTGCAGTGATTTCAACAAAAGAGTTCCCAGCTGATGAATATCTAATGTTCGCTACAAAGAGTGGAATTTGCAAAAAAACTTCTTTAGATTTATATGACAGAAATCGTCAGAACGGTTTAATTGCGATTAATTTGAAAGACGACGATGAGTTAATTTCTGTTAGAAAAGTGTCCCCTGGTGAAAAAGTGTTGCTCGTTTCTTCGCTTGGAAAAGCTATTCTCTGGGATGAGAGCGAAGTTCGCGCAATGGGACGCGGAACAATGGGTGTGAAAGGAATAACAATTCCAGCAGGAGCGCAAGTTCTTGGAATGGAAATTGCAAAACCAGGCAGCGATTTGTTCGTAGTAACCGAAAAAGGCTACGGTAAACGCACCGATGTTTCAGAATATCCAGAGCATCACCGTGGTGGACAGGGTGTGTTCACGATTCAAATGACTCAAAAGAAGGGTCTTTTGGTTGGTATGAAGATTGTTCACGAAGACGATGAACTCATGATTATTTCTGAAGAGGGAGTCATCACAAGAACACCTGTTTCAGGCATCAGCAAGCTTGGAAGAAGCACACAAGGTGTTAAGGTTATGAACATTGCTTCTGGAGATAAAGTTACTGCTGTCGCTGTGACATCCCAAGATGATGATGATTTTGAAGAGGAAGAATAATTCTTAAGAGAAAGTATTTAGTTTAATAGCGTAAAAAAGAGGCGCTAGCGTATAGCGCCTTTTTTCTTCCAATGCAGCTTTAAAGTAACACTTCTCAGTTTTCATTTCGCCTAGTAGTTTATCTCTTATCCTTTCGCTGCTTCTTTCCTATTGTTGTGGGATCTTTTGGTCGCATGAGATTAGTCTCTTGTATATATAAGAATTCTTATTTCTGATCTGATTGCAGACATAAAAAAAGGGGCACCACATGGAAGACACCCCTTTTCATCTTGGTAAGTTGATTAAAAGTTATTCAATCTTCTTTATTAAAGACCAGCTTTCTGTAAAAATGCTAGATATCCGCGGTAGGCCTCATAAATGTCACATTTGCTTGTTACTTCCCATGGGCTGTGCATTGAAAGAACCGCAACACCAGAGTCGATAACATCCATTCCCATGTTTGCTGTGATGTAGGCGATTGTTCCGCCTCCACCTGCGTCGACTTTTCCAAGCTCAGCGAATTGGTAGGTGATGTTTGAGTCGTCCATAATTTTTCTGATTTCAGCGACAAATTCTGCATTCGCATCATTTGAACCACTTTTGCCTCGGCTTCCTGTGAACTTGCTGAACACAAGTCCTCGCCCACAAAATGACGCATTTTTCTCTTCGAATACGCTTTCATAAAGAGGATCTACTCCAGCGTTGACATCTGAAGATAGCATCTTGGAATTACTGAGTGCGCGCTTGACAGAAATCGCATCGTCTTTTCCAAGAAGCTTGCAAATTTCAGCTATTGTGTTTTCGAAGAAAGCACTCTGCATGCCGCTAGCTCCAACACTCCCAATTTCTTCCTTGTCAGAAAGGAAGCAAACACATGTGCGCTCTGGAACTTCTCCATTTGTAGCAACGTTAAGTTGAGCAAGAAGTGAAGGGTAGGCGCAAACTTTGTCATCTTGTCCATATGCCAAAATCATGCTGCGATCAAAACCCATTTCGCGCGCGCGACCAGCAGGGAACACTTCAAGTTCAGCGCTTAGGAAGTCCTCCTCCTCAATTCCATATTTCTCTTTTAATAGGTTGAGAGTGTGCTGCTTGATAGCATTTTTCACTTCTTTGTCGTCTTTGAGCTCTTTAGTTGTCTCATTGCCAACAAGAATGTCAAGATCTTCGCCTTCAATGACTGAATCGGCGTTCTTTTTCAACTGTTCCTTGCCAAGATGTATCAAGATGTCTGGGACACAAAAAACAGGGTCGTTTTCATCTTCGCCAACAACAACATTGATAGTTTCGCCGTTCTTGAGTGCAATAACGCCATGAATTGCAAGTGGCAAAGTTACCCATTGATATTTTTTGATTCCGCCATAGTAGTGCGTGTCCATCATAGCGAATTCGCATTTTTCATATAGCGGGTTTTGTTTTATGTCGAGACGAGGTGAATCGATGTGAGCACCGAGGATATTCATTCCTTCTTCGATGTTGTTTTTGCCAATTTGTACGAGAGCAACAGCTTTGTTTTTGTGGCATGCCCAAACTTTATCTCCAGGCTTTAAAGCCTCATTGTTTTTAATGGCTTCGGCAAGCGATTTATATCCCGCATTTTCTGCACATTCAATCGAGCCTTTAGCAAATTCGCGTTCCGATTTATGACTGCTCAAAAAATCAATGTAGCCTTTACACAGAGAGTCGAGCTCTTTCCGCTCGGCTTCACTGTATTTTAACCATGCTTGCTTATTATCCATAGAAGACCTTTCTCTTCGTTTGTTACTAGTTAGATATTCTTATTTAGCTGAAATGATGTCAAGATGTTCGACTTAAACTAATCCCCAGGTAGCATTATTTTTCTATCCTCTTTCGCAGTCAAGACTCAAATCAATTTACAATTTAAGTCTGACTTGTTTTGTAAAGCAAAACTCACAATTCGTCTGACAGCTAGCAACTGCGTTTTAGGAGAGTCTATGGAAAACGAATCTCAAATCAAAAATAGTAATTTAGTAGTTAATGAAATTGAAGAATATATAGAAGAAGTTTGGCCTGAAGTTTTAGAAGACATTAAATCTCTAGTGGCAATTCCTTCAATTTCAACATACGATTCGTTTGCTGAAGGGGCTCCTTTCGGAAAGCAAGTTCGCCTTGCTCTTGACTGTGCGCTTGAAATTGCCGAAAAACTTGGCTACGAGACAGGAACAGATGAAGGATATGTTGGGTTTGCTGACATTCCTGGAAAAGGGGAAGAACAGGTGGCAACGATTTGTCATGTCGATGTGGTGCCTGCAGGACCTGGCTGGTCGTGGGATCCGTTTCACGTAGAACAAAAAGATGGTTGGTTGATTGGTCGCGGCGTGGTTGATGATAAAGGCCCTGCGATATTGTCTCTTTATGCTGGTGCTTTTTTTCTAAAGAAGGACATTACACCTGAGTATTCATTCCGTGCAATTTTAGGTTGCGATGAAGAAATTGGAATGTCAGATGTTCATCACTATTTAAAAAATAACAAAGAACCTGATTTTCTTTTTACTCCTGATGCTGAGTTTCCAGTTTGCAATGCGGAAAAAGGGCAGCTTGGGGGAATTTTTAGAAGTGAAAAAGTGAAGAACGGCTGCATTGAGTTTTTGAGCGGCGCTGAAGCTACTAATGCTATTCCATCGCAAGCTGTGTGCATTTTAAATGTCGATGAGAAAGATTTACCCGTGCCAAGTGTCTTTTCCGGCCGTTTAGAGGTGCAAAGGGTAAAAACTGGACAAGTAAAGATTACTGCTCATGGAATTGGTGGACATGCATCAATGCCGAAGGGTAGCCTTAACGCAATTAAGGTGTTAGTATCCTACCTCCAGCAAGTGTCGAACTATTATGACAATTCCAGCAGTGTTTGTTTTTATGATCAAGAGCGTCAATTTCTCTATTTTCTTGAAGTCTTGTTATCTTCAACAGATGGTTCGGAAATTGGAATCGCAACATCAAATGAAGCATTTGGGCCTCTAACGTTAAATGCAGGAACGATTTCCATTGTTGACGGTGTGATTGAGCAAACTATCGACATTCGTTTCCCAGACAGCATAACCTCTGATGAACTAGTTTCTTCGTTGACAACTCTTTCTGCGAAGTATGGCGTGATTTTTGAAAGCACAGGTGCAAAAGCACCTTTCTCGGTTTCTGCTGACGATGCGGCTGTTCAAGTTTTGATCGACACCTACAACGAAGTAATGGGCAAAAATGCAAAACCATTTTCAATGGGTGGAGGAACATATGCGCGTCAATTCAGGCGAGCTGTGAGTTTTGGGCCAGAGGAACCAGGAATGGAATTGCCAGTGTGGGGCGGTCCTATGCACGGTCCAAACGAGGTTGCAAACATTGAACTTATGAAAAAATCGCTAAAAATTTATATTCTTGCTTTGTTGCGTCTCAATGAAATTGAACTCTAAATAGACAGAGGGAAGCTTCATGGCATTTACTTTTTATGATTGTTAGGTAGTTTTCTGCTTTATAGGTTGTCTCTTCTTCTATTTATCATTCTTAGCTTTAACGCTATTTTAGTTTCAAGTTAGTTTTGCCTATTATGTGCGAGTTAACTTTTGATTCGTTGTTAATGATAGTGTTTTTCCTATTTGGCATCTATTAGTAACAGTTTTAGTAATTTAGCCAGAGTTGATTTAATCGAAAAGAAATTAGCTTTTCAATAATTGTTTTAAAGCGGTTGTTTATACCCAAATGCTATTTATATCTAGCGAATTCGCTATATATGTACTGTCGTATGTTTGTAGCTTGTTCGGTTTAATTTATTGAAGCCTTCGATTGTAAGGAGTCGATAAATGGGCGTTAGGGACACACTCGCTAAGAACATTCGAGCGCGCCGCAAAGAGCTTGGAATTTCGCAAGAAAAACTTGCAGAATTATGCGGCATGCACAGAACCTACATTGGTGCAATCGAACAAGAGAGAGTAAACGTTTCTATCGATAATGTTGAACAAATAGCTATCGCTATGGGAGTGAGCACTAGCTCTCTCTTTTTCGAAAAACCCAATCTATCTTCAACTAAAAATAAAAACAATGAACTTGAGCATCCTTTACGCGGCGATGAGCCAACTTTTGAATTGCTAGAAATTGAAGGAAATGAGGTCAACACCGATTCCATTAATGCAAAAGATTCAGATTTAGCAATTCGCATCCTTTGTGCTCTTGTCAAAGATGGCTACAAGGGGGATGAATTGTTTAGCCACTTTTACGAAGTGCAAAATGAACTTTTTGATTACTTTATTAGCAAGGACAAAAGACTTTAGTCAGCATATGTTTGCCATTTACCATAGGCTTTTGGTTAATAGTTAAATTCTTGTCATTCATTTCACAAACCTGGAACTCGCGTTTATATCTAACGGTAAGTTAATAGTAAAACGATTGTTGTAAACAGTTTACTTTTATAAAACTAAATTTAAAATAGATATTTAATTGAACCCTAGGTCTAATCGTTCTTCGTTACTTTAGTTCTCTGTTCAGATCTGCATAAATCTGTATGAAATCATCTGCCAAAGTTTTGCGGCTGCTTTCCACGCGTCGGCATCTTTTGGGACTCCCATCCATTTTTTTACATTGACCTCGCAATAACCATAATTTGGCGCGTTGAAGAAGCAATGACCGCTTGCTTCAATGTCAGGATTTTCATATCTTATTTCAAACCAAACTCCGTCACAAATTGACCATCGCTTGATGTCTGAGCATGTACGTTTCCAGTTCATCAGCTGGTGTGGCTCGCGGAAACAGAAATTGGCACCTTTTTCAGAGTCATAAATGTTGGCCGTGTCAACGAAATTTTCTTCCATGCCAGGTGCGGCAAATTGAATAGGTTCAACAGCCGCGATTGCCTCGCCAACAAGTTGGCCGTAAGCTAAATAGTTTTCGCTATCGAGCAGTTCAGAAGTTTCTCTAATGTTTTCATTTTGCATTTCTGCTGCGAGCGTTCCATAGTTCATTCCATCGCTTATGTTTTGTTTTTCGGTCCATTCACCTATCAAACGCCAGGCTTGTTCATCAAATTCATTTTCGCTAGTAAATCCTGTGCCTTCCAGGTTTTCTTTTATAAACACTTCTAATCCATGTTCAAGGAATTCTGTTAATTCTAGGAATTTGTCTTGGCTAATTATCCTACTTGCAGTTTTAGAACATATGCGATAGGTCTTTCTATACATTTTCTGAGTGCGCTCGAGTAATTTTGAGAATTCCTCTGCAGCATAAGAAGGGTGCACTATTTTCACTTTTGGTCCAAGCTGCAGTAGCCATCCGAAAAATTGTGGTGAGAGCGGGGCCTTAACGCTTGCCTGCGCTCTGTCGCCTTTCGTCATAAAAACAGGCGCTTCAATTCCAAATTTATCGATGATTGGATTCATTACGCTTTGGTCGAACTCTAATACAACTGGCACTTTTGGAGCAGCATAAACTCCAAACGATGGAGAGATGTGATCTTCTTTTTTGTAATTAGAAATTCGATTGTCTTTTGTTGCAGGCTCTTCGCTAACTTTAACATCTAGCATCCGATCTACGCGATATGGCGTGAAAACATCTTTATTTTGCTTTGCCCAAAAATCATTAAATGTGATTAGATAATAAAATTCGTCGGCATAAAGCAATCGAACAGGCGTCGTAATGTATAAACACCCATTCTTTCTTGGCACGCGTTGCTTCTTTATATCGTAGGCAAAATATTGGAATTCAAATTTGCGTTTTTCTCTCAATGCCCGCTGAATAATATCTAGATTTTTAAAAACTCCTTCATTTTGCATCTTTACTCTGCCAGGCACTTCTATGCGACGTTGCAACGCCTTTCTTTGTTCAACGCTTGCGAATTGCTTTATGTTTTCGATGAGTTCATCTGTGATTTTGTCTGTTATGAAAGGAGCTGATTGCACCGCATCCACAAGCATTGTTATTTCTTGTATGTCAAGTGGTCGTTTTGCTAGATACCAATATCTGTGGCTTCGTTGTCTGATGTCGAAGCCGAAATCGCGCAGAGTTTGAATGTCACGATTGATTGATTTGCGTTCAGCATCAATTTCTTGAAATGCTAGCTCTTCAATGAGCTCTTGTGTTGTGATTCCGTTGGCGTCGTCCGTTTTGTCTAAAAGCGCCTTTAGAACGTAAAGGATTTTGAGTTTTTGATTAGGCTGGTTTGCCACGGCTTCTCCTTTTTAAAGAAAGAATGCCAGCATGTTTTCTTTTTGCAGTCCCAATATTGGTAATATTTTAAGATTGTTTAGCAAATGAAGTGCCGCCGTTTGAGGTACAAGAAAAAAGGCCTTGCATGTTGCAAAGACCAAGGTGTTTTTGGTCGCGGGCTTTGAGCGTTAAAAAACGTGCCTGTGGCACGTTTTTAGCGAGAAGGCTTCTTTGAGGCGAAGGCCGAAAAGAAGCATGGTACAAACTTTTAAATTGTTCAAATCCAGCCCAAAAGAAAAAAGGCCTTGCATGTTGCAAAGACCTTGGTGTTTTTGGTCGCGGGCTTTGAGCGTTAAAAAAACGTGCCTGTGGCACGTTTTTAGCGAGAAGGCTTCTTTGAGGCGAAGGCCGAAAAGAAGCATGGTACAAACTTTTAAATTGTTCAAATCCAGCCCAAAAGAAAAAAGGCCTTGCATGTTGCAAAGACCTTGGTGTTTTTGGTCGCGGGGGCTGGATTTGAACCAACGACCTCCGGGTTATGAGCCCGGCGAGCTGACCAGACTGCTCCACCCCGCAATATATTTAGTCCCTATTGGGATTATAAATTATAGCATAGTGCGGTTATTATGCAAAAAATTTCTCTTTTGCGTTTTTAAAACTCAATAAATGGTATACTAAGGAACAACTTGCCACAATATGTAAGAGTCAGACCAAATAGTAAAGGGGAGTATATTATGGTTATGAAAGCAAGAGCAGAAATGCCATCTGCAGCAAATGCAACAAACTTTAATGTAGTTGCTGACACTAAGACTGAGGCTGGGACTACCCTCGACAATTTGAAAGCAGCTGTTTGCGGCGAAACTGGAGCAAGCGCAAAATATGCAGCATTTTCTGCAGCAGCTGAGCAACAGGGCTATTCACAGCTTGCGCGTCTTTTCAAAGCAACAAGCGCAGCTGAGCAAATCCACATCAAACTTGAAACAAATGAAATCAAAAAGAAGGAACCAGGCTATGTGGCACCTGAGCCTCCAACCGGCATTGAAACACACGAAACAGATGTAAATCTCATTTCTGGAGCAAACGGCGAGATTTATGAGACTTCTGACATGTATCCAACTTTCATTAAAGTTGCTCAGGAAGAGGGCGACAAAGCGGCTGAGCTCGTCTTTACTCGTGCAAAACTTGCTGAGGCGGTTCATGCAGAACTCTATCTCGATGCCTACAACAACATCGACAATCCTGACGATGATTCCTATTATCTTTGCCCAATTTGTGGATATATTCACAAAGGCGACGATTTTGAGAAGTGCCCTATTTGCTTCGCTCCAAAACAAATACATCAGAAATTTTAAATTTGACCAGCAAATGGCTACAAAAGACGGCTTTAGGGCCGTCTTTTTTTGTTGCCTTGTTTTATAATTACAAAAAAGTTTCGACGGGAAAAGGAGAGTAGTATGGCTGAATATTTTGAAGAGCAATCACGCACATTTAATGAGTATCTTTTGGTTCCGGGCTATTCCTCTTCAGAGTGCATTCCTGCTGCTGTTTCTTTAAAAACACCTCTTGTTAAATATAAAAAAGGAAAGGAGGATTGCCCAATTTGTTTGGCTTCTCCTATGATTTCTGCAATCATGCAGTCTGTTTCAGATGACAAAATGGCTGTTGCTCTCGCGAAAGAGGGCGGAATGTCATTTATCTATGGATCTCAAACAATTGAGGATGAGGCTGCAATGGTCAGACGCGTTAAAGATCACAAGGCTGGTTTTGTTGAGTCGGACGTAAATCTAAAGCCTGACATGACACTCAGCGATGTGCTTGCTTTGAAGGAGCGTTTTGGCCACTCAACAATGCCAGTCACTAGTGATGGGACTTCTCATGGGAAGCTTTTGGGACTGGTGGCTTCGCGCGACTATCGTCCAAGCCGAATGGATGGAACAGAAAAAGTTGAAACGTTCATGACCCCTGTTGAAAAGCTCATCATGGGCAACACCGACACCACTTTAAAAGAAGCAAATGACATTATTTGGGATCATAAGCTAAACACTCTTCCAATTGTTGATAAAAATGGTTGCTTGTCATCACTTGTTTTTCGCAAAGATTACGACTCTCACAAATCAAATCCTAATGAGTTGTTGGACGCTGACAAACGATTTATGGTTGGTGCAGGAATCAACACTCGCGATTATGCCGATCGCGTCCCTGCGCTCGTCGATGCAGGAGTAGACGTGTTGTGCATTGATTCTTCGGAAGGTTTTTCTGATTGGCAAAAATATACTTTGCAATGGATTCGTGAGCATTATGGAAACGATGTCAAAGTAGGAGCTGGAAACGTTGTCGACAGGGAAGGTTTCCGTTTCCTTGCTGAAAATGGAGCAGACTTCATAAAGATTGGCATTGGCGGCGGTTCAATTTGCATCACTCGTGAAACAAAGGGAATTGGGCGTGGCCAGGCTACTTCCGTGATTGAAGTTGCAAAAGCACGTGACGAGTGGTTCGAAGAAACAGGTGAATACATTCCAATTTGCTCAGATGGTGGAATTGTGTATGACCACCACATTTCGCTTGCGCTTGCGATGGGAAGCGACTTTGTGATGCTTGGTCGTTACTTTGCCCGTTTCGATGAGTCTCCTTCAAACAAAGTTATGGTTAACGGAAATTACATGAAGGAGTATTGGGGCGAAGGTTCTGCCCGTGCTCGCAACTGGCAGCGCTATGACCTTGGTGGCGAGAAAAAAGGTCTTTCTTTTGTGGAGGGCGTTGATTCCTATGTTCCTTATGCTGGCTCTTTGCATGACAACATGGCAGTTACCTTGCTGAAAATTAAGTCAACTATGTGCAACTGCGGGGCGCTATCAATCCCTGAATTTCAGAAGAAAGCGAAACTCACTCTCGTTTCAAGCACGTCAATTGTTGAAGGCGGTGCTCACGACGTTACAATTCGCGATTCAAACACATATGCATCAAACGCACAGCTTCACTAGGGGGCTGGTAAAATAAATTTGCTTTTGTGAGGGGCTCTTTTGAATTTGGGCCCCTTAGTTATATAAAACTTTGAGGACTGAGATGCTCTTTTAAGGTTTTTGGTGGTAATGCGCTAATCAGGCGAACTTTGCTTTGATTATGGTTAGATGTTTGTTGGATGTTTCTTTGGGACATGTTTTTTCTCGCGATGTTTGGAGTTGCTAATTTTGAATTTCAATAAAGCAAAATATACGGCAAGCTATGGCGTTTCCTCTCAGTTGCCAGTAAGCAAAACTTGCGAAGTAGCATTTGCAGGAAGGTCAAATGTTGGCAAATCATCGCTTTTAAACTCGCTTTTGAACAGAAAAAACCTTGCAAAAGTTTCTTCGAAGCCTGGAAAAACTGCTACTATCAATTTCTTTGATGTTGATGGTGTCGATTTTGTTGATTTACCTGGATATGGATTTGCGAAAGTTTCGCAGTCTGAGCTCGATCGCTGGGCTGATTTAATCGAAGAATATTTTAATCAGGAACGTAATTTAGTGCTGGCAGTTTGTTTGATTGACATTCGTCATGACCCAAGCGATCTAGATTTTACGATGATTCAATTTTTAAAAGATGTTGATGCGCCTTTTGCAGTGGTTTTGACGAAAGCCGACAAGCTCAGTAAACAGAAGTCCAATGCGAATAAGCAACGCATTATGCGATTGCTTGAACTTGGAAGAGATGTGCCTGTGATTGTTACTTCTGCAGAGAAAAAAACGGGAATTGATGAGTTGCGCAAATTAATCGAAGTGCGCTGTGCATGATAGAATAACTCTTGAAAATTCAAGTTATAAGGGAAGAATATGAAAGAATACAATCCGTCAGTTGTTGAGGAATCAATCCAAGCTGCGTGGGAAGCGGAAGGTGCTAACCATGTAGACGAGAACTCCACCAAGCCAAAAAAATACATCCTCGAGATGTTTCCATATCCATCGGGAGACATCCACATGGGGCACGTTTCAAACTACACCTATGGAGACTGTCTTGCTCGCTATTGGAGAATGTGTGGTTTTGAGGTTTTGCATCCAATTGGTTGGGACGCTTTTGGTTTGCCTGCCGAAAACGCCGCTATTAAGCACAACACTCATCCATCAAAATGGACCTATTCCAACATAGACACCCAGCTTGCAAGTTTTAAACGAATGGGTTTTTCCTATGATTGGGATCGCATAGTTCGCACTTGCGACCCAGAGTATTACAAATGGGGACAAAAGCTCTTCTTAGAATTTTGGAAGAAAGGCCTCGTAGAAAGGCGTGAATCTCCAGTCAATTGGTGCCCAAAATGCAAGACTGTCCTTGCTAACGAGCAGGTTACAGAGGGCGTTTGTTGGCGTTGCTCAAGCGTTGTTGAAAAGCGAAATTTAACTCAGTGGTATTTCAAAATCACCGATTATGCAGAAGAATTGCTTGACGATCTCGAAAAACTTCCTGGTTGGCCTGCAAACGTAAAGCAGCAGCAAGCAAACTGGATTGGCAAGAGCGAAGGCGCTAATGTTGACTTTGTTGTTGAGCCATTAGATGGGGTTACTACTCCTGCTGACGGTGAGACAATCACGGTATTCACTACCCGCGCCGACACATTGTTTGGATGTTCTTTCTTTGTCTTGGCTCCAGAATATGCAGGGTTGCATGATCTTGTTCATGGCACTGATAAAGAATCCGAAGTGATTGAGTTTGCAGAGAAAGCTGCAAAAGTTTCGGCGGTTGAACGTGCTCAAGGAGACCATGAAAAACATGGTGTTTTCACTGGACGTTATGTTAAAAATCCAGTCAACGGGGAGCTTGTTCCTGTGTGGGTTGCTGATTATGTTGTTGCTGATTATGGTACTGGTGCTGTTATGGCAGTTCCTTGTGGTGACCAACGTGACTTTGAATTTGCAAAAAAATATGACCTTCCAATAATTCCTATTATTTTGAAGGAAGATGACCCTCTGTTTGAACAGTTACATGGAGAAAAAAATCGAGTAGTTACTTCTGTTGACTGGGAACAGGCAATGGAAGCTGAAGGCGTGCTAGTTCAATCTGGTGATTTTACTGGCCTTGTTGGCGGCAAGCATTCTGAAGGTGAGAAAAAAATCGTCGATTTCCTGGAGGAGAAAAAGGCGGGCCACAGGACGACGGAATATCGTTTGCGCGATTGGCTCATTTCACGCCAGCGTTATTGGGGCAACCCTATTCCTGCAATCCATTGTGAAAAGTGTGGTGTTGTTCCTGTTCCAGAAAAAGATTTGCCAGTTCTTCTGCCTGAAGACATCGACTTGTCTAATGGTGAAACTCTTGCCACACACAAGTCTTTTGCAGAATGCACATGTCCAGTTTGTGGTGCGCCTGCACATCGCGAGACCGACACAATGGACACATTTACTTGCTCTAGCTGGTACTATTTGCGTTATGCTGACCCACACAATGACAAGGAACCATTTTCGCCTGAGCTTGCGAACAAATGGTTGCCAGTAGATCAATATATCGGTGGCATTGAGCATGCTATTTTGCATCTTCTCTATTCGCGCTTCTTCACGAAAGTCTGTCGCGATTTGGGTATGGTCGACTTTGATGAACCGTTTGAGAATCTTCTTTGTCAAGGAATGGTTCTTGATTCTAACGGTGAGGTAATGAGCAAGTCGAAGGGAAATGTCGTTTCTCCCGAGGAAATGATTAAGAAATATGGCGCTGATGCTGTGCGAGCTGCTGTTCTTTTTATGGGGCCTCCAGACAAAGAGAAACTCTGGAACGAAGATGGCCTTGCTGGGATGCTTAAATTCTTGAAACGAGTTTGGCGTCAAGTCTACGATCTCAAAGGAAATGCTGGAGAAGAGACTTTCTTTGAAGAGACCCAGGCAGGAAAAGCTGAAGTTACTGCAAAAGATCTCATTCGAGTTCGCCATGCAACTGTGAAAAAAGTTACGGAAGACTTTAAGCGAAACAATTTCAACACTGCGATTGCTTCAATCATGGAACTATCGAATGCAATTGGTGCTTTCCTACGTTCGAATTCTAAAAATTTGCGTGAAAATGACAAACAATTGAAAGACCTTTGCGATGATGTTGCAGAAACTATTGTCGAACTTTTGTTCCCGATGACACCTCATTTCTGCGATCAGCTCTATCGCGATTTAATTAAAACTGGGGGCAGAGCAACCGAGGCAACTTGGCCATCATTTGATGAGGCTCTTTGTGTTGCAGATGAAGTCGAAATTGCAGTCCAACTTCTTGGCAAGGTCAAAGCCAGAATCATGATTCCTGCTGACTGTGAGAAAGAGACAGCAATAGCGAGAGCAAAAGAGGCAATTTCGCAAGATCTCGAAGGTAAAACAGTCGTGAAAGAAATTTTCGTCCCTGGGCGATTGGTAAACGTCGTTGCAAAATAACGAGGCTATTAAAAATAGAAAAACGGAGTTAAGGCAACTTGTTCTCAAGCGCAGAAATGCGCTTACGAGGGAGCAAGTTGCTTCTTTTAGTTCAAAAATATGCGAGTCGCTTTCAAGTCAGTTTCTAACTAACCCCAAACTAGATGCAAGTTGTCTTGATTTACAAATGAAGTCAGACTTAAATTCCGGGGGATTTAGCCATCTAACTATTGCGGTTTATGACGCGATGGAAGGAGAGGTTGATCTATCAGAATTTGTAAACTCTGCTAAAGTATTTGACATAAATGTTTGCAAGCCTTTTATTGTTAATGACGAGAAGGGCCACATGGAATTTACAAGTTATGACACGCAGTTTAGTCAACTTGACAAGTTTTCAATTGACGATTTTGAAGTCGTTGCACCTGAAGCAATAGATTTGATTATTTGCCCAGTAGTAGCATTCGATAACATGCTTAATCGTTTGGGCTATGGAGGAGGTTTCTATGACCGCTATCTGCGCAGACTTCCCTCTTATATTCCAAAAATTGGAGTTGCTTTTGAGGTCCAAAAAGTTAACGACGTCCCAATAGATAAAAATGATTTAAAACTTGACTACTTTGTTACAGAGGACTTTCTAACCAATTAGTCAATATTTAATTATTAAGGTTATGGAGGGTTATGGGCGAGTTTTTTGCACACCGACTTGCTGGTTTTAAGAGAAAAGTACTAACCGTTGCGGGGTGCGTAGGCCTGCTCATTTTTATCTCGCTCGTGAGCTTTCAAATTCTATTGCCTTTTGATAATCCTGAATTTACTGTTATGGGGACTGGCTCTTCAAGCACTTCAGGATTGATGCTCTTAATGGGACCACTCTTTTCTTTTTGGGCTTTTTCTATTGCAGCTCGTTGTCCTGATGCCTATATACGGCGACGTTTCGTTGCTATAGCTGGACTTCTTGCGATGTGGATGCTGCTTGTGTTAATAAAATATCCAAGCCGAAACGACCTGTTTTCATCAATTTGCTGGTATCTCTATTACGTACCAATGATTTTTGTTCCAGCGCTTTGCTTTTCAAGCTCGCTTCGCGCTGTGTGTGTTGAAAACACTGTGGCAGGGTTGGTTTCACGAAAAGTTGTTCTTTTCATTAGCATTGCATTGGTATTTTTTATTCTAACCAACAATTTTCATCAACAGGTTTTTGACTTTAATTTCGCTGATGTTGGATGGTCGGGGAATTATTCCTATAACTGGGGTTATTGGTTAGTCTTGTTTTGGATATTAGGTTTATATGGGTCGTTTTTTGTATTGATTGTACCAGCGTCAAAAAATCGACTTCGACCTGCTTTTATTCCGATAACAATAATTGCCATTGTTGCTGTTTCCTATTGTTTTCTTTATGTTTTCAGACAATACTTTCTTTTTAAAACCAACATTGCGCTTGTTTATTCTGTTCTAGTTTTAGTAGCCATCGAGCTATCTCTTGATTTCGGAATTTTTCCTTCCTATTTGCATTATGACGAAGCTTTTTATGCACTTCCTTTTAATGTAAAGCTATTTTCGAAAGATAAAAAAATGCAGTTCTCAACTAAAGAAGCAGATGTCTCACCCGTTGTTTCAGAAAATGTTGTTTCCGCGCTGGCTTCTTCAGATTCAATCACTTCCTGTTTAGACAACAATAATTCGAACATTATGATTAGATCATTTCCTATTGCTGGCGGAACTGCTGTATCAACTATTGATGTTGGGGCTATAAACAAGCGGCGTCAAGAATTAAAGGCCAAACAAAACCAGCTTTATTTGCACAAGGAAGTTCTAGAACGTGCACAAGCGACAAGAAAGTTGCTTGCCTTGAATGACTGCAAACAGTCATTAGTTTCTGCTATAGAGCGTTCGTTACATGACATTTTTTTAAAGATTGAGGAATTGGTCAAGAACTTGCCCGCAAGTGATAGTCCCGACGATATACAGAGAAGAAGAGAAGTTCTTGAGCAGGTGAAGTTCTTGACAGCATATTGCAAGCGTAAAGGAAATCTCGTAATTTCCGCACATAAAGATCATGTTTTTAATCTTGGCCAAATGCAACTTCTTCTTCATGAAATAACATCTGATTTCAGTTCTCTTGGAATAGACAGTGCTGCTTTTGTAGAAATTAATGAGTCGCTACCAGTAGAAAAAGTCACTTTTATATACGATTTCATTTATGGTTTTTCGCGTCTTGCTTTCGATGCAAAAGTTTCTGCTTTAATGATTTTTATTAAACAGCGACAGGCAAATGATATAGAACTCAGACTTGCGTTTGAGACTTTCTCTAGTGCTTGCTCAAATAACTTAGCGAGGAGTTTCCAATTATTGACGGTTCAGCTCAAAGCCGCTCATGTTTTTATAGAGGTGACGGAAGAAGAACATGAAGTTATCGTCATTCTCAAAAATGCCTTCATCTCTTCTAAATGACATTGATATTTCACAGATTGTGACGGTTGCTGGACATGTGGAATCAGGAGGAAAAGATGTTACTTGTTGCGATGGCAAAATAAATGATTCTACTTTTTGTAGTGCTGATAAAAAAATGAGGGGTGAGTGATTTTGGAATTTTTGTTTTCCTTAAATGAGACAACTCTCATTCTTCTGACCATTTTTTTCTATATCGCCGCTTTTGGGCAAACGTATTATGCACTTCAGACTGCTTTTTGTGAAACTGATGACCGCTTATCGGGGGTTGTCTTATATGAATTTCTATTAGCGTTTCATTTGGTGTTAGCTTGTGCTGTAGCAAATTCTGCTCATTTTAACTATGGAGAAATTCTTTACCGAATCAAGTTGTTTTCGGTTCCAATCGAACCTCTTCTCTGGTTAAATTTGGTCATTTTCTCTTTCGGTGCTTTCCTTGCAATTAAACACAAGAAACCAATTATGAGTTTAGAGCTTGTTATGGTGTTAATGTGCACGCCCCCCGTTATTGCTCTTTGTTATTCATATAGCTGGGTTTTACTATTTATGGATTGTTCATTTTTTATTTTTCGCATTTCATCGTCGCTTGCTCTGGGGTTCAAGAGGCAATCGCTTCATTTATCTCGCCTGTCTCCAGGAGAAGCGATTAAAAAACTGCCTGAAGGGGTTCTTTATTCCTCGAAGAGAAAAGGAACTTTGCTCATGAACGACACCATGAGGAGAACTCTCATAAATCTTGGCATCAAAGGTCATCTCTTTGTTGAGACTAACGTTTGGGACGATATGATAAATTGCGCTCTAAATGAATATGGAATCAGGCTTAATAGGGATTCTCAATCGTTGACTATGCGTGTTGCTCCTGGGGAAATTCGTCAGTTTATGAGAAGAGAAGTTACGCTACACGGGGTTAAAGCGGTCCAAATCGTGGCTGTTGATGTAACTGAACAAGAAGAACTAAATGAATCTATCCGTCATGCAAACCTAGAGCTTGAAGCCTCTAATGTTCAATTGAAAGAAGCTCTTCAAGAAATTGAATTGACGGCTCAAAGAGATGCTGAAAATGAACTAAAACTACGAGTTCATGAAGAGATTGGGCATCGGATGAGCATTTTGCATCGTTATTTAGAATCGGGTATCGACAATCCTCAAGCTGTGGAAAGAATATCGCAATTAGTTACAAGCATCAAATCTTCGTTTAGCGAGCATGAGGATCAACATGGAGATGCTTTGTCATTGCTCATAGATGCCTTTTCTTTGGTGAATGTTTCAATTCACCTGTCAGGCAATTTTCCTAGGGAGAATCCTTCATTTCCTGTATTTGTGGCAATAGTTAGAGAATCATCTCTTAATGCACTCAAACATGCTAATGCAAAAAACGTTTATGTTGAAATAATGAAAGAAGAAAATTTTATTTCGGTATCAATTTATAGTGATGGGAATTTTTCTGGGGAGGCAGTCTTCGAAGGCACAGGGATTCAACAAATGAGATCGATTGTCAAATCTGTTGGAGGGAGTTTCGAAATTTCTTCTCTTAGTCCATTTACAGTAGTAGTTTAACTTCTAGCAAACGAGGTGGTCGAATGATTAAGATTCTTCTGGCAGAAGATCAAGTTATTTTGAGAGAAACGCTTGCTTGTACACTAAATTTACAGGAGGATATGGAGGTCGTTGCTGCTGTGCCAGACGCATCCGCTGGGCTTAGAGTGCTGGATAGCACAGATGCGAACCTTGCCTTGCTTGATGTATGTTCTGAGGATGGAGAAATTGGAATTGAATGCGCTAAGCGAATTCGAGAAGACTATCCTGATGTTAAGGTCGTAATTATGACGGGAATGCCGGAGATAACGTTTATAGAAGGGGCTAAAGCAGCTGGGGCACATAGTTTTGTTTATAAAAATGTTGGGACAGAAGAGCTAATTGGCGTGATACGCTCAACTATGAACGGCTATTCAACATTTCCAAACGAAAAAAAGAACATTCTTTCTAGCGCAGCGTTGTTGACTCCAACAGAAATAAACATATTGAGACTCGTTTGCGAAGCTAAATCTCGAAAGGAAGTTGCAGCTGCGCTTTACATGAGTGAAAGCACGGTAAAGCGCTACATTTCAGAGATACTTGCTAAGACAGGATATGACAGCATTTTGCGTTTGGCGGTTCATGCTGTTTCGCAAGGTCTAATTATTCCACGAAGGACTCAAGAGCTTAGCAACGAGGACAGCAAATGAGAGAAAACTCACTGTTTTTCTTTGCTTTCCAGCTTCTCCCTTGAAAGCTGAAACCAGCGATAAATGAGAGAATAGAATCAACTGCACTCGTCATTCGCAGACTTTTTGAGACAAAATATAGCGTGGATTTATTCCTTATAGAATGGAGCGGGTGACGGGAATCGAACCCGCGTCGCAAGCTTGGGAAGCTCGTGTTCTACCATTGAACTACACCCGCGAAGAATGTCTTTAAGACTAAATCATTATAGCGTGAATTGCTGTTTGTAGCAAAAAGAAGGCTTCTTAGCGAAGCCTTTCTTGCTTTTGTTTATTCACAATAACCGTTAGGATTTTTGGATTGCCAATTCCATGAGTCTATGCACATGTCATTTAGGTTTTTTTCTGCAACCCAGCCAAACTCTTTTTTGGCTTTGTCGGCATTTGCATAATTTATTGCGATGTCACCAGCGCGCCTAGGTTTGATTTCATATTTAATTTCGTGGCCGCAAGCCTTTTCAAAAGCATGGATGACTTCAAGAACGCTTGATCCTTTGCCTGTTCCCAAGTTGAAAACTTCACAACCACGTCGATCGTGCCCAGCGTCTGTTCCGCATTTCCCACCCATCCAGGCTAGCACGCTAACATGGCCTTTTGCGAGGTCAACGACGTGTATGTAGTCGCGCACGCCCGTTCCGTCAGGTGTTGGATAGTCATCACCAAAAATACCAACGCTGTCAAGTGCTCCAACAGCAACTTTTGCGACATAGGGGACAAGGTTGTTCGGAATACCTTGTGGGTCTTCTCCAATGAGACCGCTCTCATGGGCTCCAATGGGGTTGAAATAACGAAGCAGAACAATGTTCCATTCTTCATCACTTTTCGCAGTGTCCATGAGGATTTGCTCGTTCATGGTTTTTGTCCAACCATATGGATTTGTTGCGTCGTGTTTTGGAGAAGTTTCAAACAGCGGAACGCTGTCAGGTTCACCATATACTGTCGCACTAGAACTGAACACGAAGTTCTTAACTCCATGTTTTTTTGCAGTTAGAAGCACTGTTAATGCACCACCCAAATTGTTTTGATAATATTCGAGAGGCTTCTCTACTGACTCTCCCACGGCTTTAAATGCCGCAAAATGAATGATTGCGTCAATTTCATTTTCTTCGAATATCTTCTCTAACGCACGCGCATCAAGAACTGACTCTTGATAAAACTTAAGACGTGGAGAATCTTTTGCAATGCCAACAATTTGTCTGATTCGGTCAACAGCAATTTTGCTTGCGTTGCTCAGATCATCAACAATCACCACTTTAAAATTTTGTTCTAACAGTTCAACGCAGGTGTGCGATCCAATAAACCCTGCTCCGCCAGTTACAAGAATTGTGAGTTCTGAGTTTTCTTTAGCAAGTGATTTGTTCATAATTCGTTCCTATTTCTTCGACTGTAACCGCGCCTTTGTGTTCCCAGCCATAGATGGGAACACAAAGGATGATTTTCTAAATTAATGAAGCAGTTTTTATTTCACAAAGTCTGGCTTTGGTTCAGCTCCCCATCGCCAGAAAGTTGCTCTGCGTTCAGTTTTTATGTTTGTTATAGAACGGTGACCTGGAAGAACAACTGTGTCATCTGGAAGAGCTGCGAGCTTTTTAATTGAAGCACGCATGTCATCATCACTTCCGCCTTCAAAGTCAGTTCTGCCTGTGCTTCCAAGGAAAAGTGTGTCACCAGCAATTAAAACAGGAAGCCCGTCTGGATGGTTCCCATGCTGAGGAATGTCGAACAGGCACATGGAACCTTTTGTGTGTCCAGGTGTGTGAATGACTTTCCACTTCATGCCACCGAGTTCAATAACGTCTCCGTGCTTTACAGTTCGATCGATTTCTACACTCTTTGACTTGCGAGAAGTTCCAGTTGCATTGCCTTCTTCGCACCATTCTTTATCGTCTTCATAGCAGATAGTTTCTGCGCCGGTCATTTCTTTCAAATCAGCGGCACCACCGATGTGATCCCAGTGACCGTGGGTGATGATAATTGCGTCGCATTTTCTTCCATTTAATGCATCCATGATTTTGTCGGCGTCGCAAGAAGGATCGACCACAAAAGTTGCCTTTCCGTCGCTAATTATGTAAACGTTGTTCATGAGAATGCCAAGCACCAGGCACTCTACATCGACGCATAGTCCTTCGACGACATTAACTCTTCCTAAATCGAACATTTATTGCTTCCTTTTCTTTCTTTTTGACTTGTTTGAAGGTAGCGCGCGAGTGACCTCGAAAACACCCTCAATCTTGCTTAAGTTGTCAATTACATAGTCTATCATTTTGGGTTCTGTCACCTCAAAGCCCAGCATCATGTTATATATGCTTGCTTGCTTGGTGCTAGTCGTGCATGAAGTGACATTGATTCCCATTTCACCAAACACTGTAGACACATCGAGAAGCAAACCAACCCTGTCGATAGCGTTAATTGACACTTCAACTTTATAAATTGCATCAGGGCGTGTTTTCTCCCATTCAACAGGAATAATTCGTTCTGGCGATCTCATTAGATCAGTAGCATTTGGACAGTCTTTCCTGTGGACCGAAACGCCGCGCCCCCGCGTAACAAATCCAATGATTTCATCTCCTGGAACAGGATTGCAGCAATGCGAGAGTCTCACTAAAACATCGTCTATTCCCTTAACGACTATTCCGTTTGAAGAGTGTGCCTCGTGTTTTTTTGGGCGCTTCACGCTCGTGACCATGTCAAGTCTATCAATCGATGCACCGCTAACTGCTGTCGGAGTTTCTTTCTTTTCCTCTTCTTTTTTTGCACGCTCAACAAGAATCTGCAGAAGTCTGCCAGCTATAGTTTCTGAGTTTTCTTTTCCCTTTGCAATTTGCACAAACATTGCTTCTGGCGTTGGATAGCCCATGTCATCTGCGACGAGACGAAGCGCTTTTACAGTGCGTGCATTGCTCAAGCCATAGCCGTTTTTGCGCATTTCTGAAAGAAGTTTTTCACGACCTTGAATTGTGTCGTTATCTCGAGAAATTTTAGAGAAATGTTGCCTAATTTTATTTCTTGCAGAAGGAGTTTTAACAAAGGATAACCAATCCATAGACGGGTTGGCAACTTTTGAAGTCATAATTTCGACTCGGTCACCGGTTGAAAGTTTGTGCGAAAGCGGAACAATTTTTCCATTTACTTTTGCACCTATGCATCTGTTGCCAACTTCGGTGTGAACAGCATATGCAAAGTCAACTGGAGTTGCCCCTGCACGAAGTGTTTTAACGTCACCATCAGGCGTGAACACATAAATGTCAGATTCTTCTAAATCGATTTTTAGGTCTTTTAAAAATTCACGTGAATCATCTGATTCGTCGGACCAGTCAATCATTTCTCGCAACCATGAAAGCTGAGCGTCGATATCTCTCGGTGAAACTTTTCCGCCGCCTTCTTTGTAGCGCCAATGAGCAGCCACTCCATATTCGCTCGCACGATGCATTTCCTCTGTTCGAATTTGCACTTCGAGCGGGCGTCCTGCTGGTCCCATAACTGTCGTGTGAAGGGAGCGATACATGTTGTGTTTTGGGATTGCGATGTAGTCTTTAAATCGACCTGGAATTGGTGACCACAATGAGTGAATCGCACCAAGGGCTGCATAGCAGTCCTTAATGTCATTTACAATCAAACGCACTGCAATGAGGTCATATATTTCAGAAAATCCTTTACCCTTCTTCATCATTTTTTGATAAATAGAATAGAAGTGCTTTGGACGACCCATAATGCGTGCGTCGATGTGAACTTTTTCTAGTTCGTTTTTGATTTGCGTTTCAACGTTTTCAAGATAGGCCTCGCGGTCTTCTCGAGAATCGGCAACAAGGCGCTCTACTTGTTTATATTTTGATGGTTCAAGCCAATAAAAAGCTAAATCTTCTAACTCCCATTTGACTGAGGAGATTCCTAAACGATGGGCGATTGGTGCATAAATTTCTAGTGTTTCACGTGCTTTGAATAAACGTCGGTCTTCAGGTAGCGATTTGATTGTGCGCATGTTGTGCAAACGGTCAGCAAGTTTGATGACGATAACGCGGATGTCTTCGCCCATTGCAACAAGCATTTTTCTGATAGTTGCAGCTTGCTCGTCAGTGAGATTTTTCACTTCGATTTGGGTGATTTTTGTCACTCCGTCAACAAGGTTTGCGACATCTTGACCGAACTGTTTGGCGACATCTTCTTTTGATGCACGCGTGTCCTCTACCGTGTCGTGCAGAATTCCTGCAACCACAGTTTCGATGTCCATTCTGAGTTCAGCAAGAATTTTTGCTACTGAGAGAGGATGTGTTATATAGGGCTCTCCACTTTTTCTTTTTTGGTCTCCATGCATTTTTGTTGCAAAGTGGTAGGCCTCAGTCAGGGTGTCGAGGTCGGTGCTTTCCATATATTCTGCACAGAGAGCCTTTAGCTCCTCAAACAAAACGTCAGGATCTTCAACGATGGGTCGATTTGTTATAGATTCAGTTTGCATTTTAAATCTCCTCTCATTTTCTCAGAAAATGGGGTGTGTTATGCGGTTTGTTAAATCAGCAACTGAAGCAAAAAGCGCTTCGTCTCTATATGATGCGAAGTCCGCTTGGGCTGATAGTCCTTCACAATATTTTACCGAGTCGGTGAGCTCAGACTTCTTGTTTAAGTCGCCACTTTTTACGAAATGAATTTTTCTAGTGCCATAAAACTTTATTTCGTCATCAAAAAAATCGAGTTCGCAAAAAACTTTAAGTGCATTTTCAATTATGTTTGGAGTTGAGTTGTAAATTTTCCCTTGTATAGAAACAGATGATATTGTTTTGGAAAATTGCTCGCTTTCAAGTTCAAAAGTTCCACTTTTAGATGCCTTGATGGCTTGTAATATGCGCTTGTAGATCACAGCCATGAAATTTCTATCGGGCGCTAGTTCGTTTAATATCGATTCGTTGATGCTTGCGTCCCTTTTTCCATACATCAAATGAATCCACGATTCTTCTCCATCTCGACCGGCGCGACCTGCCATTTGATTGAACTCTACTTCGTTCGTTGGCATGTGATACAACACGACATTTCGTATGTTTGGAATGTCTATTCCTTCTCCAAAAGCAGAAGTTGCCACTAACACTTGAATGTCGTCGTTTCTGAAAAGTGCCCCGATTCTTTTTCTTTCAATGCGTGAAAGTCCTGCGTTATAAAACCCGATGTAGGGTGCAAGCTGTGGAACTCTTGCGCGTTGGCGTCTTGCGACGGCAATTGACTGCTCTCGTGTTCCGACATAGACGACAGTCTTTTTTCCCTGGGCGAGCAAATGCGCAAGGTAGTCGTCTCTGTGTGCTATGTTTCGTTGATCGTTGATTCTCAAATTAGCTCTGCTTGCATCATCAATAACTTTGTGTTTAAGAGTCAGCGCCTGCATTAGCCTTTCTTGGATTTCTTTTGGCGCTGTCGCAGTGAGAGCTATTGTGGTCGGGTTTCCCAAAAGTTCTTTTGTTTTGTGAATGCTTGCGTAGGAATCGCGCGATTGTGGAATTTCGGCCGCGTGATGTGCTTCATCAATTACCAAAAAGCCGAAATCACCTGCAGATTTTAACTCGTTTACATGTAGCTCCAAATATTCAGGTGTCGTTAAAATGATGTCAATGTCTTTGCTTTTAACCCTTTTGTAGATTTCATTGCGTTTGTTTAGAGGAGTTTCTCCATTTAGAGTGGAGATGTTAATGCCAAATTTGTTAAGTTTCGATTCGATGTTGTTTTCCTGATCACCGATTAAAGCGCGAAGTGGATAGACAAAAATGCTTTGTTTGTTTTTCAATAAAGCAATCATTGCGGCATGTGTTTGAAACACTAGCGATTTACCTCGACCAGTCGCCATAATTCCAAGCGTCGATTCGCCTTCTTTTAGGTGATTAATTAATTCCGTCTGCGCCGAGTGTAAATCGTGTTCGCCAATTAACTCTTTGACAATCTCTGCGAATGCTTTAGTTGGATTAGTCCTGGCAAGATTCTCATAGTAATCTCGAGTTGACTTTTCATCTTCCACATCGTTTGAGATCTCTGTTTGGTTACTGCTGTTGCTTTCCTTGTTTTGGAAAAGACCTTCGATAAATTCAACAGAAGCATCGCTGCAAAGTGATGAAAGAGCAGGGCATTCTGTGAGTGGAAGAAGAGACTCAGCTTTTGCTTTCACGCTTGTTGTTCCATGCCAAGTTTCGGTTTCCACAGAAAAGATTGCATTAACAACGGCATTGGAGTCTTGCAATTCCTTTATGTTTTTACAGTTAAATTCAATGCAAGATATTTTTGATTGCCCGTTTGAGAGTTTGCATAAATAATGACTTCCGGAAACACCAACGGGACGGCCGTCAAATTCAGTCACGTTTTTTGCTAGGAGCAGAGGCTTTTCGTTTTCTTGTCCAAATGGACCGCATTTCTCAAGCATCTTTACATTTTCTAAAGTCAGCTCGTCAAGAGAAACAACTGTGTCAATTTTTATTGTTTTCTTAAATTTAGCCTCGTCAAATTGATTGAGAGACTCATTCATTCTTTGTTCAAATGCTTCGAGATTTTTTGATGGAAGAGTTATTCCGACGGCCCCTTTGTGTCCTCCATAGCGTGTTAAAAGGTCGCTTTGTTCATTTACGACCGAGAACAGATTGATGTCTCCAACACTTCTTCCACTTCCGCGGGCCTCATCTCCATCTATCGTGAAAATGATGGATGGGACTTGATATTTATCCACCACCCTAGCTGCGACTATTCCTTTTACACCTTCATGCCAATTTTCTCCTGAGAGACAAAGACAACGTTGACCTTCCCATTTTGAAGATGCTTTTTCAAGAGCAAGTTTTGAGAGTTCTGTTTCTATGTTTCGACGCTTAGTGTTTAGCGTGTCCAGTTCTTTTGCATGTTCAAGCGATTCTTCAATGGTGTCGCTTAACAGCAAGTTGAGAGAAACATTAGCTTTCCCTAAGCGCCCTGAAGCGTTTAGCCTTGGCACACATGAAAAACTAACAGAATGCGCGTTAGTTTCTGACGGGTTTACCCCCGAGCTTTCGAACAATGCTCTAAGGCATGGTCTGCATTGAGTTTTGATTTTCTCTACGCCGTCGTTTATGAGTGCTCGATTTTGCGAGCGTAACGGCATCATGTCGGCAATTGTCCCAAGCGTTGCAAAGTCGGTGTAACTTCTCCAAAGATGCGGAAATCCAAAGCGAGAACCCACTGCCTGAATGACTTTGAGGGCAACACCCACGCCAGCTAAAGTTGAGTCTTCTTCGCTTCCCTTGTGTTTGGGATCACAAATCACAACGCCTTCGGGGACAAGGTCTCCCGATTCGTGGTGGTCGGTCACAATAACTTCGACACCTTTAGCAACAATTTCTGCAACTTCTTTTTTGTTTGCAATACCGCAGTCAACGGTAACAATTATGTCGGGGTTAAAAGGCTTCAATTCTTCGAATGCTTCTAATGACAAGCCATAACCATGTTTGAATCTGTCAGGAATAAAAGGTGATACATTTGCACCAAGCGCACGCAGGCCTCGTGTGAGGACTGTCGTTGCCGAAATTCCGTCTAGGTCGAAATCGCCAAACACGACTATTCTTTTTTTGTTTAAAATTGCGTTTTGCAAGCTGCTTGCGACTTCTTCCATTCCTGGAATGTCAAGGGGATTCCCCCAGTCTCTTTCAATGCTTGGGTTTAAATATTTATTTATTTTTTCAGCTGAATCATAGCCTCGCGCAACGCACGTCGAAACAATAAAGTGTGGCAAATTCAGCTCTGCCATGCACTTCCGAACAATTCTGTTATCGCAAGGCTTCATCTCGAATTGCTGCGACATAACTGCTGTACCTATTCTCTTGTTTTCTTCTGTTTTTAATTATAACTTTGTGATGTTTCGTTTTTTTTTGCACGCGAGCTAGAGGTGCTCGTCTTGTGTTCACCTTTGCACGTGCTGGACTGAAGTGCGTTGAGCTGCAGACGAATTACACGTGTTAAAGAAGCTTATCTTGATTGCACTTGGCGCACGAATTCTGGCTTTGTTTTAATTAGTTTGTAATGTAAATGAGGTTGGCGAGAGCCACCACTACGCAGAAGTGAACGTCTGCGTTTTTCGATGGTGGCTCACGTATTTTAAACTTTTAAGCGAACCAGGCCTCTTTTATGAGAGCAAGCAGTTCATCGTAGGTGTCGGCTGTTTGTATCTGAGGATATTTTTCCTTAATCTCATCGGTTGTGTTGAAAAGGAAGCCATGTTTTGATGCTTGAATCATGCCGAGGTCGTTGTAGGAATCGCCAGAGCAAATAGTGTCAATGCCGACGCTTTGAAATGCTTTGACTGTTGAGAGTTTAGTTTCATCGCAGCGCATGTTCCACCCGATAACCATGTCATTTTCATCAACGACAAGTTGGTTACAAATGATTGTTGGGTAGTCGAGTCTCTTGCGAATTGGCTCGATGAATTGTGTGAAAGTGTCACTCAAAATGCAGAACTGTGCAAATGATTTTAGTTCGTTTAGGAAATCGACAGCTCCTTCCATTGGATCCATTTGTTCAATGACTTTACGAATTGTAGAAAGAGTGATTTTGTTTTCCTTCATGAATTTGCTTCGCATCGCATAAAGCTCATTTGTGTCTTGATAATCACGTGTTGTTTTCGAGAGCTCAGGAACGTTGGTTGCTTTTGCAACTTCGGGCCAAATTTCTGGCCAAATTACATTTTCCATGTCTAGACAAACAAGTTTCATCAAACTCTCCTTAGATTGAAATCAAATGCGCGTTTAGTCTATCATATATAGATAGGTTAATTCGAGTATAGTGCGGTCAAGCGCCAATTCAAAAAAGGAAAAGATGAAAAAGGCCCTTCTCATTGTTGTTGGAATTGTGGCTGTTTGCGCTTTGCTTGCAAATGTCGATTTTTTTTCTAATTTTCTAGACACAATGAAAACGGGTTCTTTTGTTCCCCTCGTAGTTTCTGTCATATTAATGCTCGCGCGTCATTTTGTGCAGGCATTGTCCTATGACGCAGCCTTTGAAGCCGTCGGCAAGGCGACTGGGATTTGGCACAACATCGTGTTAATTTTCTCCCTTGTGTTCATCAACACTTTTTGCCTTTTTAGCGGGGCGACTGGCGTTGCATTTATCATCGACGATGCTCACAGGGAGGGCCTTGATGCTGGTCAGGCGACCGGCGGCGCGCTCTTGTCTCAAATAGGCTATTTCGCAGCCGTTTTTGTGATTTCTGTTACTGGATTCATAACTATGTTTGTTAGTGGGCACACAAACACTTTATTTGTTGCAGGTGGCGTGCTGCTCGCATTAGTGCTTGTTTGTTTGTCGAGCCTTTTCTTTTTTGGGCACTTCAAGCCCCGCATTGTTTACAAAATTTTCATGAATTTGGAAATTATTATTAACAAAATTCTTGGGGTTTTCAAAAAATCACTAAAACCTGCATGGGGTCGTCACATTGGTCACTCAATGCGCAACACAAGCAATCTTTTGGCGAAAAATCCAAAGGGCGCAGCAATTACGATTGCCTATGCATCTCTCTCAGCAGTTCTCAACATGGCTTGTCTTGTTGCAATTGGCTATGCGTTTGGCTTTGAACACGTAGAAGGGCTAATTGCGGCATTTGCGGTTGCAGCAATTTCAGTTCTTTTGAGTCCTACGCCTCAAGGAGTTGGCGTCGTTGAAGCAGCCATCATTGCAATCCTTTCCATTTATGGATGTCCAATTGGTGCATCAACTGCAATTGCTTTGGTTTATCGAGGAATCATGTTTTGGATTCCTTTTGCGATTGGCGCTGTTCTTCTTTCCCAATCGGGCTTTTTCAAATCAGAAAAGTCAGAAACCGAAGAACAGAAAGCGCGCGATATTGCATGGGTTATGGGAACGTTGGTGTTCATTGTTGGTGCCGTAAACATTTTCCTCACGTTCTTCCCAAGTTTGTTTACACCATTTACTTCGTTGACGTCGTGGATTGATTTAAGCGTTTTGTTCGTTGGTGTTCCACTTGTTTTAGTTTCCCTTTTGCTCGTGCTTTGTGCTGTTGGTCTTGTCATGCGAATTCGAACTGCTTGGGCTGTCACAATTTCTGTGCTCATGACAGTTGGAGGCTGGCTATTTCTTTTCTCTGGAACTTGGCAAGTTGGCTTTGCATCACTGTTTCTTGCAGGCCTTTTGTTTTGGCAAAGAGAAGTTTTTGATAGACCTTTCGATTCAATCCAGGTTAAAGCAGGCAATGAGTATGAATGGGAAGCTAAAGCTCGACATGGCGAAGAGTTGCGCAATAGATACATTAAGCAGGGCGACCATTCTGCCAGTGATGATAAAGTTAATAACGACAATTAAATAGTTGTTTGTGAGGGTTAATTATGACTGAACATTTGACACAAAATGATATGCGTGAAATTGCAGAGTACACGCGCATTGGAGTTGACGATAGTGAGTTAGAGAAGCTAACTTTCGAGCTCAATTCGATTATCGATGAGCTTGAGCCAATTCGCCAGTATGACCTAGAAGGTGTCGAGCCAACATTTCACCCGATTGGTGGGCTCTCCAATGTTGATCGCGAAGACGTTCCTGTTGAAGGGTTTTCACAAGTTGAGGCTCTTGAGAACGCGCCAAAAACAAGAGACGGTTCATTTTTAATTCCTTCTATTCTTGGTGAGGGAGGAGATCGTTAATGTATCAATTCAACACAAAAACATTTACTGCTGTTGATTACATGATTCATTTAAAGGAGCGAGCTTTTCGCGCAACTGACATTGTGGAAAACACTTTCAATGTGATTGAGGAGCTCGAACAGAAGTTAAATTGTTTCACAGAAATAACAAAAGAAGCAGCTTTAAATGCCGCTAAAGCAACTGATGATCGCGTTAAGGACCACACTTTTGGTGAAGGGAAAACTCTTGATGGCGTGCCTGTCGCTTTTAAAGACAACATGAACATGCTGGGCACATTTACTACCTGCTCTTCACAAATGTTAAAGAACTACAAATCGACCTACACCGCAACATGCGTTGAAGACTTGCTTGAGGAAGGTGCTTTGCCAATTGGCAAACTTAACATGGATGAGTTCGCCTTTGGCTCTTCCACTGAGACTTCTGTGTTTGGGCCGAGCAAAAACCCTCATGACACAAGCCGTGTTCCAGGCGGATCTTCTGGAGGAAGCGCTGCGGCTGTAGCTGCGGGATATGTTCCAATCGCACTTGGCTCTGACACTGGAGGTTCAATTCGTCAACCTGCTTCTCTTTGTGGCATTATTGGAATCAAACCGACATATGGACTTGTTTCTCGCTATGGAGTGGTGGCTTTTGGAAGTTCTCTTGATCAGGTTGGTCCTTTTGCAAGAACGATGGCAGATGCTGCTCTTGCAATGAATTCGCTGTGTAAAAAAGACCCAAAGGATTGCACTTCTCAAGGAAGCAAAACCGACTTCACGACTGTCATTGACGGCAACGTTAAAGGGATGAAAATTGGAATTGTTAAATCATTCCTAGATGCTGAAGGCCTCACTTCTGAGGTAAAACACAAAATTGAGGAAACGGCAAAAGTTTTGGAAGAGGCTGGAGCACAAATTATAGAAATTGAGCTTCCAAACGCAAAAGCTGCAATTTCTGCATACTATGTTTTAGGGCCTTGCGAGGCATTTTCAAACCTTGCGCGTTTCGATTCAGTTAGATATGGCTACTGCGATGAAGGTCATGCTGATCTTGCTTCGCAATATGAAGCCAGCCGCAAAGCAGGCTTTGGTAAGGAAGCGCGTCGAAGGATCTTCTTAGGGTCCTATCTTTTGAGCGCAGGAGTTTATGAGCAATATTACTATCCAGCGCAGCAGGTCCGTACATTAATAACAAATGATTACAAGCAAGCTTTCGAAAAGGTCGACTGCATTTTGGCACCAGCTTCTCCGCGCACTGCTTTTAAGTTTGGAGAAATATCAGATCCAGCTCAAATGTATTTGAGCGATATGTTCACGATTTCTATCAACATTGCGGGCAATGGTGGAATGAGTTTCCCAGTTGGATTTGGGGAGGACACGAATCTTCCAATTGGTGCGCAACTCATAGCACCTGCGTTTAAAGATGAGAACATGTTGCGTGTGGCTTCTGCATTAGAAAAGCATTATGGTCCTGCCGAAATTGCCGAGGTCAAATAGCTTTTTTAACGTCTTTTGCAATTAAGGCGTTTTAAGTTGACAAAAGGGTTATCGCGTGAGTTTTTTAATTTATGTTCGCTTGAAATGAGATTTTAAAAAGAGGATTTCGATATGAAGACGTTGGAAGAAGTTTTAGAAAAGTGGGAGCCAGTCATTGGTCTTGAGGTTCATGCAGAACTCACCACTTTGAAAACAAAGATGTTTTGCGGGTGTGAGCTTTCGTTTGGCGATGAACCAAACACTCACACTTGTCCAGTTTGCCTGGGCATGCCTGGAGCGTTGCCTGTGCCAAACAAAGCTGCGATTGAATCTATTGTTCTCGCTGGATTGGCAACTAATTGCGACATTGAAAAGCACTCAATGTTTTATCGCAAAAACTATGTTTATCCCGACATGTCTAAAAACTTTCAAACAACGCAAGGGCCAGTTGCCTTCTGCATGAGAGGTCATCTTGAACTTGATGTCGATGCAAAAAATTCTGGGGAGCGCTATGGCGTTGACAAAATGAGCAAGGGCGATGTTTGCGAAAACATTGTTAAAACCGACAACGGCTATCGTGCACATGTTGGCATCACCCGAATTCACATGGAAGAAGACGCTGGCAAAATGATTCACATCGGTGGAGGCGAGGGCCGCATTGCTGGCGCCACCAATTCTTTGGTTGACTACAATCGCGCGGGCACACCTCTAATTGAGTTGGTTACAGAGCCTGATCTTCGCACCCCTGAAGAAGCGCGACTATTCATGCAGAAATTGCGACAAATTTATTTGGCTATTGGAATTAGCGATTGCTCTATGGAGAAAGGCTCGCTCAGATGTGACGGGAACATATCATTGCGCAAGCGCGGAACAACGGAGTTTGGAACAAAAACAGAACTCAAAAACATCAATTCATTCAAAAGTTTGCACGACGGTCTTTATTATGAAATTCTTCGTCAAGCGCAGGCTCTTGAAGATGGAGAAGCAATTCGGCAGGAAACTAGACATTGGGACCCAAGCGCTAAGCGAACGATTGTGATGCGCGTCAAAGAAACAGCCGATGACTATCGCCTTTTCCCTGAACCAGACTTGGCGCCTTTTGATTTGAGTGACGAATACATTGAAAATGTGAGAAAGAAGCTTCCGGAATTGCCTGATCAAAAAGCAAAACGCTTTGAGGAGAATTTTGGGCTTTCTGAATATGACGCACGTCATTTGATTGAACATCGTGAAACATGCAAATTGTTTGAAGACGCAATTGCTGTTGCCAAAGATGCAAACGACGAATTTGCAAAGGGTCTCGCTAACATAATCATCAATGACATTTCTGGTTGGTTAAACGCCGATGAATCAAATGACCTCTCGACTTCGCCATTTACTGCAAAGCGAATTGCTGATCTTGTTTACCTTTCCACTTCTGGCAGAATTTCAAAAGCTCAGCAGAAAACAGTGTTTGCGGCGATTCTTGAAGAGGACAAAGATCCTGCAGTTATCGTTTCCGAGAAAGGATTGGAGCAAGTCTCCGACACTGGGGCTATTGAGGCTGTCGTTGATAAAGTACTGGCTGCTAATCCTGATAAAGTGGAACAATATAGAGGCGGGAAAACAGGTCTCATCGGGTTTTTTGTTGGACAGTGCATGAAGGAAATGCAAGGTAAAGGCGACCCTAAGCTCATTAATAAAACTCTTGCAGAAAAGCTAGCCTAGGCGCTGTCTGTTATAATGGTCTAACTCTAAAAGCACGTATGCATAGGCAATCAAGCCAACGTGGCTCAGTTGGTAGAGCAGCTCACTCGTAATGAGCAGGTCACCGGTTCAAGTCCGGTCGTTGGCTCCATTTTTTTGGAGAAATAATGAATCCAGTTACAATCATTCCCACCTATGTTTCCAACCCAAGGCGTCAAGATGGGGATCAGAAAATCTTGACTCAATATGATCACATGACGCCTTTAAATGAAGAGGGTGAACTTGATCGCTGTTTAAAGTCGATTGCGAAAGTTGACAACTCAGGTCTTGTAATCATTCTTGTTGTTGCGCAAGCGGGAATTGAAGAAGTAGCGCTCGAAAAAATCAAACGCACTGCTGCTAATAACCCCGATGTCCCTACCATGGTCGTTGGCACACCTCAGGTTGACTTGTTAAAGCGTCGCCTCGAGCAAATTGGAGAGGTTGAAATTGCGCGCAAAATAAAGCTGGTTGGTTATGGAAACGTGCGAAATGTCGGACTCATTTTGGCACAAGCGTTTGGTTTTGATGCTGTTATATTCATCGACGATGATGAAATAATTGAAGATCCTGACTTTTTCAAAAAGGCAGTTTATGGGCTTGGAAAGCTCACACCGACGGGAATACCGATTCTTGTAAAAAGTGGTTATTACATTAATCAGCAAGGCACTCATTTTTCTACATGGGAGGATGCCTGGTATAACAAGTTTTGGCAGCAAGGGCATGCTTTCAATGAATGGATTGCGGGTGCCATGGGTGGAGCTAGGTTAACTCGTTCAAACCATGTTTGTGGCGGCTGCTTTGCAATCCACAAAGAAGCGTTTTCTCGCATGAGCTTTGATCCATACATTGCGCGAGGAGAAGACCTTGACTATCTCTTGAACTTGAGAATGCATGGTTCCGATGTTTGGTTTGATAACAAGTGGTGGCTTCGACACATGCCTCCAGCAACCAAAAGTGAGGGCAGGCGTTTTCGTCAAGACATTTATCGATGGCTTTATGAGCAAGCAAAGATTGAATTTAGCTGGGCTAACATCGATTTGCAGAAGGTGACAGCTGCATCATTGATGCCTTATCCAGGTGCCATGCTTGGAAAAGGACTCAAAGGGCGCATTGGCCTCACAGCTCGATTGAGATCTTTCGGAAGGCCAGACCGCAAAGAGTATGCAGCTGCCGCGCGCGCTGCTAAGCGTGATGCAGTTGATTATGCGGAAAGAAATTGCACAAAATATTTTGACCATGCAAGGCTGTGGCCTAAGATGATGAAAGCAATTGATAGTGACAGAGTTGTGTCATCTCAAATTCTGTCAATGACAACTGAAATTCCGCGACGCGAAATTGACCCTGGTGAAACTTGTGAAATTCAATTAAACATTGGCTAACTATAGTAGACAAATTGATACCCAAAAGCTCAATAAAGAGGAAGATGAACGCGCGGCTTTAATTGAAGAAATGTTGTCGTTGTCTTCTGCAATGGTTGAAGCACTCCGTTTTGGATATGACGAAAATTCAGCGGAACTCATCTGCAGTATGCTGTTGCCCTACACTAACGCTGATGCAATCTCGATTACCGATAAAGAAAATGTTTTGGCCTATGTTGGTTTTTTGCAGGAAGACTATCCGCAAGGGTGCCAAATTCGAACGAAAGTAACACACCAAGTTTTAAAAGATGGCATGAGCCGAACTGTTCTTAATGAGGATGAAATTGGTTTTCCTGCCGCAAGACACAAAATTAACGCTGCCATTGTTGAACCTTTGATTGTTAGTCGCAATGCGATTGGGGTTTTGAAATTCTATTTTAAAAGCGCTACGCAGGTTAATAAATCACAAAGAATGATTGCAAAAGGATTTTCTCGTTTAATTTCAACTCAAATTGCAGCGCATGAAACTGAGCATCAACGAGAGTTGAACACCCTGATGGAATTGAAGGTTTTGCAAAGTCAAATCAATCCACATTTTCTTTTTAATACCATTAACACCATCACATCGCTCACTCGCACCAATCCAGAAAAAGCTCGAGAGATGCTGAGAGATTTTGCTGGTTTTTACCGAGCTGCGCTTGAGCAAGATGCAGAAACTATTTCGCTTGGGAAAGAGCTTGAAAACACGCGTCGCTATGTTGGATTGCAACAAATGCGTTTTGGTGAAGATCGTCTCATTTATAAAGAAGATGTCGATGAAGAGCTTTTTACTCGCTTTTATCTTCCGCCTTTTTTGTTTCAGCCAATAGTTGAAAATTCAATTCTTCATGCAATGCCGATGCAGGGTCCAATGACGATTAGAATTGTCGCTGAAAAGAAAGATAAAAACCTGCTGATTTGCATTTCCGATGATGGAAAGGGAATGCCACAAGAACTTGCTGACAAGTTGTTTCATTCAACAGAAAAAGACCGGCAATCAGCCGGTCTTGGGATGGCGTTAAAAAATGTAAACAGCCGCGTTGTTGGTTATTTCGGACGACGCGGAAACATAAAAGTTAAAAGCGAAGTTGGCAAAGGCACAACAACCACTTTTATTTTTCCTTTTTCCTTAACTGCCTGAGTTTTTCAATAGGATTCATGTCGCTTCTTGAAGGCATTTTGAAGGTGTTCTCTTCTGGGAACAATTTCAGGAATTCGTTCATGGTGTTTGATGGGTTTTTCATGTCCTCGTTTCGAAGGCCGTGCTTCTTTGCGACTTGTTCTGGCAATTCAATTTTGTTTGTTTTAGCTGCTTTTGCACTTACTTTTTTTATTGACTCAAACGTTGCTTTTTTTGCAGCTTTGTTCATTTCTGAAACTTTTCGAACATCAATTTGTTCTGTCTTTGCAGTTGAGCTTGCTTTCTTTTTCTTGTGCGTTTTTCCCTGATTCTTTTCTTTTTCTTCTTTCTCAATTCGAGGATTGTTGGTTGCTTCAGAAACTTCCTCTTCAATTTCGGAAAGGATTAGTTCAGTCAATGCATTGTGGAAGTTTTCATTGTTTCCTGGCCAAATGCTGCCTGCCCTACGAGCAGTTTCACTAATCAGCTTCTGTTGTGAGTCAATCTCTGGTTCGCCTTCTCTGCGGAAAAAACGAAGTGGCGTGTAGGTACCGTCAGATTTTAGTGCTCGCAGTTTTTCTGTGTCGGAAAGACAAACTCCACAATATTCCAGAATCTTGTCTTTGAGTTTTTCGTTTCTCATTTCCCAAGCAACCTCAACACGCTTGTTTAGGTTTCGGGTCATGAGATCGGCTGACGACAAATAGATTTTAACGTCGCCGTTCATTGGTCCAAAAATGTAAATTCGTGAGTGTTCCAACAGGCGACCAACAATGCTAACCACGCAAATGTTGTCGGTGTAGCCTTTTATGCCAGGCAAAATGCAGCTGATGCCTCGCACAAGAAGTGTAGTTTCGACGCCTGCTTGTGAAGCTTCAACGAGTTTTTTAATTACGCTCTCGTCGGTGATAGAGTTCGTTTTAAAGAAGAGCCCTGCTGGCTTGCCTTCTTTTTGTAGCTTAATTTGCTCGTCAATTCCTTTAATGATGTTTTTCTTGATTTGGAGTGGAGCTACCCACAAATCTTTGTATTCATCTGAAAGCGTTTCCATCTGCATGTTTTGGAAGAACGAAACAGCGTCGCGACCGATGCTTGGGTCGGCAGTGATGAAGCAAAGGTCAGTGTAGAGTTTTGCCGTTTTTTCGTTGTAGTTGCCAGTGCCCAACTGTGTAATGTATTGCAAACTTGTGGGGGTTTTGCGAGTAATTAGGCAGATTTTTGAATGAACTTTAAAATCTCTAAAACCATAAATAACGTTGCAGCCAGCTTCCTCGAACCGCTGTGACCATTCGATGTTGTTTGATTCATCAAAGCGTGCACGAAGTTCAAAGAGTGCAGTCACTTCTTTGCCGTTTTCTGCGGCAGAAATCAGAGCTTCTGCAAGTTTTGAGTGCGATGCCAAGCGATAAAGTGTGATTTTAATTGATATGACTGCTGGATCAACAGCTGCCTCTTTCAATAACATCACGAGTGAATCCATCGATTCATATGGATAAGAAACAAGGAACTCGTTGCTTTGAAGCTGGTTTATGATGCTTCTGTTTTTGTTGATTGCGATTGGCCATTGCGGTGTGAATGGTGTGTTTGAAAGACGCTCAGCAAGGCTGTTGTTTTTGATGTGACTTTTGAGGGAATAGGTGTAGGACATGTCAAGAGGCACTTCCGTCACATACATCTGATTGTCTTCAAGTTCAAGACGTTCACTCAGCGTTTTGCGAACTACTTCTGAGAGAGGACGAGCACTCTCTAGACGCACAGGGTGCAAACGAGAACGCTTCTTTAAGATTCGCTTCATGTGTTCGCGATAATCGACACCTTGCTCCTCTTCGCCTTCAACAACATCGAGGTCGGCATTGCGAGTGACACAAATAATGTTTGTGTGCTTGACTTTATACATGCTAAAAATTTCTTCAGCATATTTATCAATCAAATTTTCAAGCAGAATGAATTTAAATCCTGGGTCATCACTTGATGTTGGAAGTTCAATTATGCGTTGCACCTGTGGTGGAAGTGGGATGATGCCGAGCGTCACATTTTTTGCGCCGCTTGCCTTCACTTTTTTGTCGGCTTTTGTTTTTTTATCTTCGCCAGTTTTTGTTTCGTCACTTTGAGCTTTGTCGTTTAGGCGAACAACGATGTATATTTCCCCGTTTGAGAGATGTGGGAAAGGGTGTCGTGAATTGACAATTTGAGGTGAAAGAAATGGCTTTACATAGGCGCGGTACCAGTCTTTTAGATAACGCTTTTGATCGTTAGTCAAATCGTTCATGTCAACATGATTAATGCCCACTTCTTTTAGTTCATCTCGAACCTGTTTGTAGGTTTGTTCATATTGAGGATAGAGCTCATTGCATCTTGCATAGATTTTCTCTAGCTGTTGGGCTGGTGTCCATCCTGATTTTTTGTCAATAAGAGGGTCTTTCACAAGTGCCAAGTCGGACAGAGATCCAACACGAACCATGAAAAACTCTTGTAGATTGCTCCAAAAAATAGAGCAGAAGTTCATTCGCTCTAGCAGTGGGACGTCTGTGTCGCTCGCTTGCTCCAAAACACGCTTGTTGAATTCAAGCCAAGAAAGTTCACGGTTTTGAAAATAGGGTGGTGCTTTGTATTTTTCTTCTTGCGTGTAGAATGGTTGATTGTTTTCTTTAGACATAACTACCTCACCTGAATCATGCGTTAACTAGATTATACATGCCTCTGTGATAGAATATTTGGGTTAAAAACAAAGAGATAGCAGGAGTTTTGATGTCTGATTTTAAGAATGAATATTGCATGCACACTCACACCTGTGGCGAACTTCGCGCGAGCGACAATGGCGTTTCAGTGACACTTTGTGGTTGGGCTTGGCACACACGTGACCATGGCGGCCTCATTTTTGTTGACTTGCGTGACCGCTTTGGCTACACACAAATTGTTGTGGATCCCGATTGTGTTTCTGCAGAAGATTTTTCTGCAGCTGAACACCTCAGTCGTGAAGATGTAATCACTGTTAAAGGCAAGGTTCGTCTTCGTGGTGAAGATGCAGTAAACCCTGACATGGAAACAGGTGAAATAGAAGTTCTGGCTTCTGAGCTTAAAGTTTTGAATAAATCTCAAACACCTCCTTTCTCAATTGAAGACGGAATTGAAACTGATGAAACTACAAGGATGAAATGGCGCTATTTAGACATTCGTCGTCCTGAAATGTTCAAGCATCTTAAACTCCGCCACGAAGTAGTGACAGCTTTGAGAGGAGCTTTGAACAAGCGTGCGTTCATCGAGGTTGAAACTCCTATCCTTGCAAACTCAACGCCAGAGGGTGCGCGTGACTACATCGTTCCTTCCCGTCCAAACCCCGGCACTTTTTATGCGCTTCCACAGTCTCCTCAGCAGTTCAAGCAAATGCTCATGGCTGGTGGAATTGAACGCTATTATCAGATAGCAAAGTGCTTTAGAGATGAAGACCTTCGCGCCGATCGTCAGCCTGAGTTTACTCAGCTTGACGTTGAGATGAGTTTTGTTGACCAAAATGACGTAATGACAATGGCTGAAGATGTTCTGAAAGAAGCTCTTTCAGTCGCAGGAATCGAGCTCGAAACACCTCTTCCTCGCATGCCTTATGACGAGGCTATGGCACGTTTTGGATGCGATCGTCCTGATGTGCGCTTTGGCATGGAATTGCACGACATTACCGACATTGTTAAAGATTCAAACTTCAAGGTGTTTGCTTCTGTTGCTAAAAGTGGCGGAATCGTAAAAGCAATCAATTGCAAGGGTGCTGGCGACTGGAGCCGCGGCGACGTTGAAAAACTTGCCGACATTGCTGCCGACAATGGCGCAAAAGGAATGGCATGGATTGCGTTTACAACTTCTGGCGAAGAAAAAAGCCCAATCATTAAGTTCTTTAACGATGAAGAGTTTGCTTCTTTGAAGAGGGAAATGGAGGTTGAACCTGGTGATCTTCTTCTGTTTGCAGCCGACAAACCTGCTGTTGCAAATGCGGTTTTGAGCGCGCTTCGCTTGCACATGGCCGACCGCCTTGGAATCGACAAAGGTGAGCACAAATTCTTGTGGGTTGTTGACTTCCCAGCGTTTAAGCAAGATGAAGAAACAGGAAAATATGCTGCTGAGCACCACCCATTCACTCATGTTGCAGAACAAGACTTGGATAAAATCGAAAGCGATCCTCTTTCTTGCAAATCATATGCATATGACATTGTTATGGATGGATTTGAGCTCGGTGGAGGTTCCATTCGTATTCACAATTCAGAAGAGCAGCGTCGCGTCCTTCGCTTGTTTGGCTTGACCGATGAAGAAATTGACGAACGCTTTGGACACATGCTTCGCGCTCTTGAGCACGGCTGTCCACCTCATGGTGGCATTGCTCTCGGTCTTGACCGTTTGATTATGCTTCTTTCGGGAACTGACTCAATTCGTGATGTCATCGCATTCCCTAAGACTTCAAGCGCTTCTGACCCAATGACAGGGGCACCTAATGAGGTTTCATCACGACAGCTTAAGGAAGTTTCGCTAAAACTTGCATAATTTAGCTTTCATCGTTGTGGGGAGATTCATGGATTTCCCCACAACTTTTTTGTTAGCAATTGTCGTGTGCTTTTCGAGATGTTCTTAATGAACATCTTTTTTATTGATCCTCAAATTGGCTAGTCATCGTGCACGGTCTTTTTTTTGCACCACGCAAACTAGTGACACGAGCGATTTTAAAAATGCACTGATGTCTATTTCTCTTGAAAATCACTAGATTCAGCAATCTTTTTAGTTTTTATAATTAACGCAACAGCTAACTTCATTTACCTCATTTGGTGTGTTTACGCTTTTATTCGAAGTGCTCTCATTGCGTTTAGCACTGCAAGAACCATAACCCCAACATCAGCGAAGATGGCGAGATACATTGTGGCAATGCCAACTGCGCCGAGAATCAGACATGCAGCTTTAATTCCAAGCGCAAACACAATGTTTTCACGCACTATGCGCATTGCCTTTTTTGAAATAATGACAGCCTTTGAAATTGACAGAGGGTTGTCATCCATGAGAACCACGTCGGCAGCTTCAATGGCAGCGTCTGACCCCATTGCTCCCATCGCAATTCCAACATCGGCACGCATGAGAACAGGAGCATCGTTGATTCCGTCACCGACAAATGCAATGTTTGATTTTGCGTCAGACTTGGTTTCCTGCATCCTCTCGACTTCTTCAACTTTGTTTTCTGGAAGCAAGCTGGCATGCACCTCATCAATGCCGATCTGAGAAGCAACAAATTCTGCTGCTCCTTGGTTGTCGCCTGTGAGCATGACCGACTTGCGAACACCTTCGCGTTTCAATTCTGAAATTGCACGCGCACTAGTTTCTTTTACGACATCTGCAATTGTGATTGTTCCAGCGAAGGTGTCATCAACTGACACATATACAGTGCTGCCTTGTGTGGAGGCTGTCTTTACAGCTTCTGCATTAGCATTTGTAAATCCAGGTTTGCCAACCCTAACCGTGTGCTTCAGCACGTCTGCTTGAACGCCTTGAGCACTAGTTTCTGACTGGTTTTCAAGTCTGCTGCGGTCAAGTGGTGATGAAAGAGTTGCAACGATGCTTTTTGCGATTGGGTGAGAAGATGCGCTTTCGGCATAAGCAGCAAGCACCAAAAGTTTTCTCTGTTCTTCATCAAATTCGAGCTGAGGTGACAGCTTTTCGTCAATCTTAATGCCTTCTAGCGCTTTATCGTCTGCAATCGTTACATCGACGACCTTAAAGACACCTTGTGTTAATGTGCCTGTTTTATCGAACACAACTGTGTCAAGTTTCGAAAGTGCCTCAAGGTAGTTTGAACCTTTGACAAGAACTCCGTTTTTGCTTGCACACCCGATTCCTGCAAAGAATGAAAGCGGAATGCTGATAACGAGTGCACAAGGGCAACTGATTACAAGGAAGGTTAAAGCACGATAAATCCAATCGAGCCAGTTGGCACTTTCGCCCACAGCGGTGATTACGATTGAAGGAATGAGGGCCAGGCAGAGTGCTGCAATGCAGACCGCTGGAGTGTAGACTTTTGCAAATCTTGAGATGAACGCTTCGGAATGTGATTTGCGCTCGCTTGAGGTTTCAACAAGCTTTAAGATTTTTGAAACTGTTGATTCGCTGAAATGCTTTGTAGTTTTGATTTTTAAAACACCTGATGAACAAATGCACCCACTGATTATCTCATCCCCAACGTTTGCGGTGCGAGGAACACTTTCTCCCGTTAATGCGGAAGTGTCAATCGAAGATGATCCCTCAACAACAATGCCGTCTAGAGGAATTTTTTCGCCCGGGAAAACGATAATAATTGATCCGATTTCTAGGCTTTCAGGGTCAACTTTTTCAAGTTGTCCACTCTTCTCGACATTAGCATAATCGGGACGGATGTCCATGAGGTCGGTAATGTTTTTGCGACTCCTGCCGATAGCATAATCTTCAAACCAAGCTCCAAGTTGGAAAAAGACGATTACAGCAACTGCTTCTGTGAATTCCCCGTCACCCATGATTCCCATGAACACAGCACCTAAAGTGGCGACAACCATGAGGAAGTTTTCGTCAAAAACTCGGCCTTTGAGAATGTTTCTAAATGCGATTTTTAGGACTTTGTTGCCAATGTAAATGTAGTCAGCTCCATAAAGAAAGATGTTTGTGAAATAGGATGCCGTTGCTGCGGCATCCTCGTTTAGCCCAACAACGTTGGCCCAGAAACTCGGGATAATTGGTTCAAGCAGTTTGATAATGACGAGCGCAATGAATGCAACAATAACTCTTGTCAGTTTTTTCTTTTGCTTCTCTGTGAGCCCTTTTTCTGGCACTTTTGTGACGTCGAAAGTGCTGTCACCGCAACAGCAACAACAGCATTCGTCATCGTCGCAACAATCATCATCGCAACATCCACAACCACAGCTGTCGTGATGGTGCTCATGCTTATGTTCCTCACACCCGCATTCACAATGGTCTTGGTTGTGCTCATGTTTTTCGCCCCCACAGCTACAGTGATCTTGGTCGGCTTTACTGTGCTCATGCTCCTTGCAGCCGCAGCCACAAGTGTGATTGTGTTGATGTGCACTTTCGGTGGATTGTTCCTGAGCATGGTTCTCACGCCCGCATCCACAATGGTCAGTATTATGTGTGTTTTTTTCGGCGCCACAAGTGCAATTTTCATTATTCTCGGTGGTCATACAAAATCCCTTAAACAATCTTTTAATTAAACGATTGCTTAATCATAACACTAATAGATTAAATAAACGCTTAATTGTTATAATTTTTAAAAAGGAGAATCGAAATGACTAAAGACTACATTCAGCACTCTCATGGAAACGAAAAAGAGCTTGAAGCGATGAAGAAATTCGTCGACCACATCGACCAATTCAATCGCCTTGCCGATTCTTTTAAACATCTTGGCGACGTTAATCGTGTTCGCATCTTTTGGATGTTGACCCATGCAGAACTTTGCACGGCTTGCATTGCGCAAATGCTCGATATGAGTTCACCTGCTGTGGCCCATCATTTAAAGCTTTTGCGCGAAGCTAATTTAATTGAAGGCAGAAGGGTTGGCAAAGAGGTGCGATATCATGCAGTAAACACGCTTCCAGCAAGAACACTTCATGATGCAATCGAAAAAATGCTAGCTATTTCTTGTCCTGTGAACAATTTATAAGGTTTAGCAAAACTCATTTTATCGTTTGTCACATTGCTTTTATCTCTAAGATCATTTGATTGTGTCTTCTAACCGAATTGGCTTAAAAGTTTTTTGGATAGATGTATTTGATGAACTCCTCATCTAGAATGGAAAAATTGGCTATATTGAACCAGGTTTTATACACCTAATGTTTCATTTTTTGTTGTTCAGCCGAACGGCATTAAATTTGTTGCATAATTGCAAGCCGTGATAATCAAAGATGTTAAAGTTGTTTAAATATTTATCTAAAGCTGATTGGGCGCGACTTTTTGTAGCGCTCATTTTTCTCGTGGCAGGGGTTGGTCTTGACCTTAAATTGCCAGATTACATGCGTGAAATCACTACACTCGTTCAAACGCAGGGAAGTGCTTTGTCTGAAGTCCTCATTGCTGGGGGCAAAATGTTGCTTTGTGCATTTGCTGGCCTGGGAACTACATTTGTCGTAGGCTTCTTTGTCGCAAAAGTTGCGGCTGGTCTTGCTCGTGTTCTTCGAGAAAAAGTCTTTTTTAAAACAATTGATTTTTCGCGCAGTGAGATGTCGGAATTTTCTGTTGCTAGTTTAATTACAAGAACTACAAATGATGTTCAGCAAATTCAACTTTGCATTGCAATTGGAGCGCAAGCTGTTGCGCGAGCGCCAATTATGGCTGTTTGGGCAGCTGTAAAAATCATGGGAAAAAGCTGGCAGTGGGCAGCAATAACTGGCGGGGCAGTTGTGATTCTTGTAGTTGTGATGGGCGTTGTCACATCGGTGGTCATGCCAAAGTTTCGAATGATGCAACAGCTAACCGACAACTTGAATCGAGTATCACGTGAAGACTTAACAGGTTTGAGAGTTGTTAGAGCTTATAACGCTGAAGGCTATCAGCAGGAAAAGTTCGAAGCGGCTAACAACGCTCTAACCCGAACTCAATTGTTTACTTCACGCAGAATGTCGCTGATGTTCCCAACAATTCAACTCATTATGTCAGGGCTCACGCTTGCGATTTACTGGTCTGGTGTCTACATCATCAATGGAGCCAATCTTCCAGCAAGACTTGCCCTCTTTAGTGACATGGTCGTTTTCTCTTCATATGCAATTCAAATTGTCATGTCGTTCATGATGATAGTTATGGTGTTTGTTATTGCCCCTCGCGCTATTGTTGCGGCAAAACGAATTAATGAGGTAATTTCAACCGACGTGACAGTTCGTGATGGAAATGAAATTTTTTCTGACGACAAACAGACTGGCGCAATTGAGTTTAAGAATGTCAGTTTTCAATATCCTGATGCTGAAGAACCTGTTCTTCATGACATTAATATCAAGATTCATAAAGGCGAAACTGTTGCTTTTATTGGGTCGACGGGCAGCGGAAAGAGCACCCTCATTCAACTCATTCCTCGATTCTATGACTGCAGTGATGGCGAGGTTATCGTCGATGGCAAGAACGTTCGTGACGTTACGCTAGACTCTCTCAGAAAAAAAGTTGGTTTTGTTACACAAAAGCCAATTATGTTTATGGGGACAATCGAGAGCAATGTTGCCTATGGCAGCGAAGGAGAAGTGAGTGAATCGCGCGTGCGTGAAGCTCTCGACATTGCGATGGCGACAGAATTTGTCGACAAAGAAGAAGATGGCATAAAGGCAGAAGTGTCGCAAGGCGGCACAAATTTTTCAGGTGGTCAAAAGCAGCGTCTTTCGATAGCTAGAGCGATTTATAAAAATCCTGAAATTTATGTTTTTGATGATTCTTTTTCAGCACTTGACTACAAGACCGACAAATTGTTGCGTCATGCTTTGGAAGAAAAAACGAGCAATGCTACTAAGCTAATCGTTGCGCAAAGAATTGGAACAATCATTGATGCTGATCAAATTTTTGTAATGGATTCGGGCAGAGTTGTTGGTCACGGTCGACATGCTGATTTATTAAAAACTTGTGAGGTCTACAGGGAAATTGCAGAATCGCAGTTGTCAGAGGAGGAATTGAAGAATGCCTCAAGATAACGAGGAGATAAAACTACCTAAACGACCTCGGCGCAACATGGGACCTGGCTCAAAGTTTGTCGGAGGGGAAAAGGCGAATAACTTTGGAAGCGCGATTAAAAGCCTGATGCTTTATGCAAAAAATTGGCTTCCAGGAATTATTGTTGCATCATTGCTTGCGGTTTGTGGATGTGCGCTAAATCTAGCAGGCCCAGGAAAACTTTCGGAAATCACAGACCTCATTGCTCAAGGCATCGCGTCAAGCATCGATGTAGCTGCAGTCGTCAAAATAGCGATTATCCTCACTATCATCTATTCAGTTGCATGGCTGTGCAACTTTTTGCAGAACTTTGTTATGGCAACAGTCACGCAAAGGCTCTCGAAAAAGTTGCGCACCGACATTTCGTTGAAAATTGACAAATTGCCTTTGAAGTATTTTGATGGAACTTCAGTTGGTAATGTTATGTCACGCATCTCAAACGATGTTGACATGATTGGACAAACGCTCAATCAAAGTCTAGGTGCATTAATTACTGCATTCGTGATGTTTTTTGGCTCGCTATTCTGTATGTTCACCACAAACTGGATTTTGGCGCTTTCGGGCGTGGGAGCATCAATTCTTGGTTTCTCAATCATGCTTGTGATCATCAAAAAATCACAGAAATATTTCAACCAGCAACAACAATCGCTCGGTTCTCTTAATGGGCACATTGAGGAAACCTATTCTGGCCACGCGGTGGTTAAAGCCTACACAGCAGAAGACTCTGTGAAGAAAGAATTTAGACGCATCAACAATGAACTTTATAATTGCGCGTGGAAGAGCCAGTTTTTAAGTGGGCTGATGCAGCCTCTCATGGGTTTTGTTGGCAACTTGGGATATGTTGTTGTTTGTGTTGTCGGTGCAGTTCTCACCATTAACGGCATCATTTCTTTTGGCGTGATTGTGGCTTTTATGGTTTATGTTCGTCAATTCACGCAGCCTCTCAGTCAATTTGCTCAAGCTGCAAATTCGCTGCAAAGTGCTGCAGCTGCGTCAGAGAGGATTTTTGAAATCCTAAATGAAGATGAAATGGAAACTGAGAAGGACAATATTCAATGTTTAGATAACGTTGCTGGCGCAGTTAGGTTTGAGCATGTTCGCTTTGGTTATGACCCTGAAGATATCATCATCCAAGACTTCTCTGCTGATGTTAAGCCTGGTCAGAAGGTTGCAATCGTTGGGCCAACAGGTGCAGGAAAGACAACTTTAATCAATTTGCTCATGCGTTTCTATGAGTTGCAAGGTGGAAAAATCTACATTGATGGAATTGAGACCACGAAGCTCTCTCGTCAAGCAATACATGATCAATTCTGCATGGTTTTGCAAGATGCATGGATTTTTGAAGGGACAATTCGCGAGAACATCGTTTATTCAAAAGAGGGAGTGACCGACGAAGAGGTCATAAACGCATGCAAGGCAGTTGGCCTGCATCACTTCATTCAAACGCTCCCTAAAGGCTATGAAACAGTGCTCAATGACAGCTCTGCTTTGTCGGCGGGACAGCGTCAACTTGTCACGATTGCGCGCGCAATGATCAAGAATGCCCCGATGCTAATTCTCGATGAAGCAACAAGTAGTGTTGACACGCGAACCGAGCAATTGATTCAGCAGTCAATGGACACATTGATGGTGGGAAGAACCTCATTTGTGATTGCCCACAGGCTTTCGACAATCAAAAACGCCGACAAGATTCTCGTCTTGAATCATGGAGAAATTGTTGAGCAAGGAAATCACGAGGAACTCCTTGCCAAAGGTGGTTTTTACGCCACTCTTTATAACAGCCAGTTTGAAGAATAGGAATTTGTGAGTTAGCTATTTCTTTCACTAATAGATTTAGCACTGCAGCATGGATTTGTTACAAGAATGAAATTATTGTGCATGCTGCAAATCCCACTGCAAAGAATGGAACAAATGGAAATGTGGTGTCTTTGTCAAAGCTTGCGAATCTGTTTTTCTTAATAAACAGACAGAGCAGAACTGCGCTAAAAGCTACCAATAAAGCGAACAACAGTCCTTCTATTCCTAAAATTGGAGTTGTCGATGCGATGATTTTGATGTCACCGCCACCAAACATCTCCTTTCCTTTTATTCGTTCTAGCGTAACAGTCAGTGCTAGCAGCACAATCAGCGTTGCAATAGAGAAAGCAAGAGGAATCAATATTGAGTCAATGGGGTTGTCTTTTCCAAAACACACTAATGCAATTCGTGCTATCAAAAACACAATGATTAAAAAAATTGGGAACCAGTTTGAAACTTCACGATTTTTTCTGTCTTGGATTGCAGCTAAAAAAACAAGCAGCAGTGAAATTATCATTGCTGCTTGTTCTGCTGTCATAAACATTTTTACTGCTAAAACTTCAATAAATTGGAGCGACTTTTAAAGTTATTTACTTAAATCAGTGTTTAACATCTAGTTAAAACGCATTCAGGTGTTCGTTGGATCTCCGTTTTTCTAGCGAATGATTGTTTGATTTCTGTCTGGGCCAGTGGAAATGAAGTTCATTTTCACTCCCACAGACTCTTCCAGGAAGTTAATGTATTTCTTCGCGTTTTCAGGAAGTTCATCAAATGTTTTTGCACTTGTGAGATCGTGCCCTTTCCAGCCTGGCAATTCAACATAGACTGGTTTTGCATGAAAAAGAACTGATTGCTGCATTGGGAAGTAGTCATATTTTTGACCATTGCATTCATATGCAACGCAAACTTTCAAAGTTTCGAACGCTGAAAGAACGTCAAGTTTTGTGAGCGCAATCTGGGTGAGTCCATGAATGTCAGCAGCATATCTGCCAACCACTGCATCGAACCAGCCGCAGCGACGTTTTCTTCCAGTGGTGGTGCCAAACTCGTGGCCCTCTTGGCAGAGCAGCTCGCCGTCAATTGCATCTTGGCCAGTTCCACCGTTTTCTTTGAAGTGAAGTTCTGTTGGGAATGGTCCTTCACCGACGCGAGTCGTGTAGGCTTTCATAATTCCAAGAACATTATCAATGCGAGTGGGTCCAACGCCTGCTCCTGTGCAAGCGCCGCCTGCACAACAACTTGATGATGTCACGAAAGGATAGGTGCCATGGTCAACATCAAGCATTGTTCCTTGTGCGCCTTCAAACAAAATGTTTTTACCATCGCGAAGTGCGTCGTTTAAAAGCTGTGCCGTTTCTGCGACGTGTTTTTTGAGAATGCGTGCGTAATCTAGGTATTCTTCGAGAATTTCTTCCATTGTAAATGTTTGTAGCCCATAAACCTTGCTCAAAATAGCATTTGTTCTTTCTAGAACAGTCTCAAGTTTTAGTTTGAAGATTTTTTCATCAAGCAAGTCTTGCATGCGAATACCGCGGCGTGCAACTTTGTCTTGATAGCATGGACCAATTCCTCGTTTTGTTGTGCCAATTTTGTTTTTACCGAGGCGCTTTTCATCGGCACCATCGAGGATCTTGTGATATGGCATGATAACGTGCGCATCGCATGAGATTTTAAGGCGTTCACAGCTGATGCCTTCTGCGTTGAGCATCGCCATTTCCTTAACAAGAACTCCAGGGTCGACGACACATCCGTTTCCAATAACTGGAGTGCAGTTTTCATACATAACGCCTGACGGCATGAGGTGAAGCGAGAGTTTTGTGTCACCAACGATAACGGTGTGACCTGCGTTGTTTCCTCCTGAGCATCGAACTACGAAGTCATAGTCCCCAGAAATAAGGTCTGTAATTTTGCCTTTTCCTTCGTCGCCCCATTGAGTTCCGACAATAACTGTTGATGACATGTCTAATCTCCTTGTTTGTTTTATGACAATCTAATTTTAATAAAGTTATTTACCATTAATGTAGCTTTTAACCTGTTTGTAAATTGCATCCCGGTCTTTTAAATCCTGAGCGAGTGCATCGGTGTTGCCCTGCCGTTTTTCCTTGAACTGGTCATTGATTAAATCGGGCAATTGCTGATTCCAATTTTTAGAAATGTCGGTAGCTTCCGTTTTTAGCTCGTTATATTTATCGTTTTGAGCTTGGAGTTCTTCTTTGTTGCGGTCAATGTAGGCGTTAGCCACCGCTACTGTTGCATCCTGTGAAGAAATAATGTAGTCACAATAGTCGACATAGCTCTGCAGAAGGGCACTATCGAGTCCTAATTCTTCGTTTTGGAAATTTGCGTCAACAACGTTTTGGAAAAGACCCTTAGCGTTAATTGCGAGTTGTTTTGATTCGTTCGCGGCATCAATTGCCTTTTTAGCGTCATCGGTGTTCGCATTGCCCAACAACTGCGATGCCTCACGGTCTTTTGCGTCGGCATCAATCAGGTCTTTCATTGCGTTATTTGCATTTTCTTTTGAAAGTATGAAAGGGTATGCAAAAGAAAAAGTGGTTTCATAAAGGTCAATTAGCCTTGACTCTTTATCAGCTAATGTGATTGCGTTGTTTGCTCCGTCGCGGTCGGCTGGAGTTGCAATTTCAGAAAGAGTAGTTTCAAGATTTGATTTTTCACTTGCTAAAGCCGACTTTGATTTCTCTGCTTTGTCTTTTAGATTTGTTAGGTTGTCGGCATTAACATTTGTGCCGAAGTCATTCGGGTCATTGTTAAGCAACAGTTGCAGGGTGCTTCTCATTTCGCCAAGGTCGTCGGAGGTCTTAACCACGTCATTTATCTGGCTGTGCAATTTGTCCATTGAGCCTGCATAGTTTTGAAACAAACCAGCGAAGCCCCAAATTGCAAAAACAATGCCAATTAAAACGACGGCCACGATTGAAAGAATTGTGAGAAGCCTTCCTCGAACCCTTGCTTTTTTCTTCTTCGCAACTGCTTCAGGCGAAATTTCCCAAGGTGCAGGAGCTGAATCACTTCCGTTCTTTAGTTTTTTGCTTTCAAGAACGTTGAAGGAAATCTCGTTAGAAGATCCAATAGTTTTTTCTATCAGATGAGCGCTTTTAAAAGGGTTGTGTTTAGGCATGTTTTTAGTCTTTATGAAACCAATGCGCAGAACTGCTCAAAAGAATAATTTCCACTGATGCGCACTCGAGGCAAAGCCATTTTGTCGTCGCCTGGTTTGACAGCACGGTTTTCAATCGTGAAAGCACAAATTACACCTGCATCTTGTAATGCTTTCTCGGCAGTTTCATTGTGGTCTCCAAAAGGATATGCATATGCTTGCGAGTTTCCTGTTAAAGCGGCAGCTTGTTTTTGGTCATCCAAAATTTCATCATAGGAGCATGCATGGATTCTTCCCCCTCTGCCAACATTGCTGCCGGCAACATGCATTGCATATGAATGTGATTGATATTGTACAAATTTGCTTGGGTTGCCAAAAACCTTCTCACTTGCATCAGCGTCACTGCAAATTACAAAAGAAGTTGCAGGAACTTCACATTTGTTAAACAACGGAATTCCGCTTTGCAGGAATTCAGGCTTGCCGTCATCAAACGTAAATATGATGCTCTTCATTGGCAGTGTTTTTTTCCCGTCGACAAATGCTGCTAGCTCTTCATAGGAAGGGTAATAAAAATTGTTTTCCTTTGTCCATAAAATCTCTTGTTCTAGAAGGCTTGCTTCAATCCAGTTGTTATCAACTTCGTCAGGCTTGTTAGTCTCGTCATAAACATAGTGGTACATGCAAACTGGCACTGCTTGCGCGTTTCCTCCATCAAAAGAATCAACAACGCTCACCTTTCGTTCACAAGTTGCTTTTTTCCCAGTTGAGTCGGTCGCAGTGTATTTAATTTGATAGTCGCCAGTCTTTGAAGTGTCAACGCTTCCTTCAACTTTGATGTTTGAAATGTTTTCGTTTTTTGTAGTGTCAACTGCGTGACAACCCGACTCGATGTAATCTTCACCTTTAAGAACAAGTGTGTTTTTGTCGCCAAAAAGAGTCATAACTATGTTTTCAGCGTTTGCTTTTGATTCAGAATTCTGCTGCTGGGTTGCTTCGTTTCCAACTGGCAGGATATCTGTTGCAGGTTGCTCCTCAGAACCTCTTCCTGCGTTCATAAAAGCAAACACTCCAACGACAGCTACAACCAAAATCCCAACAGTGCTAGCGGCAATAATCCTGCGCCTTCTTGCTTCTCTGCGCCTTCTTGCTAAATATTGTGCTCTGTGAATGTGTCGATCCATGTATTTATTTTACTTCATGGGTGGGACCCACCGATAATGTTCATTGATTCATTTTGTTTCTGTAAACTAATTTGGTCTTTTGTCACATTAACGTTAGAAACTTTAAACCTGCTCATTCGGCAAGCATCATTGCGAAAATGATGGTTTGTTATTTCTTGGTAAAAGTCGCCGCCCATGAGAGCATTGTTCCTAACCTTAACTTCATTTGTTCTATCATTGTTCACGTGAAAGGAGATAAAAGTGCTGAATGAAAGAATGTCAAAATTAGGCGACGAGCCTAGCGCTATCCGCGAGTTGTTTATGTGGGGTTTGCAACGCAAGAAAGTTGTGGGTGATGATAAGGTCTATGATTTCTCGATTGGAAATCCAAGCGTTCCTGCCCCAGAACAAGTAAAAGCTTGCATTTTAAAACACATGAACGATGATCCAGTTGCACTGCATTCCTATTCAACTGCTGCTGGCATTGAGCAAGTTCGTAATACTCTTGCCGACTTCATCACAAGAACATATGATTTCAGGGCCGGCGGAAGCAACGTCTTTTTAACCCATGGTGCATCTGGAGCTTTGGCAGCTTCTTTTTGTGCGGTCACGCTTCCTGGTGAAGAGGTCATTGTCCCTGCCCCCTATTTCCCTGAATACAAAACGTGGATTGACACTGCAGGATCAACTCTCGTGCCTGTTGCTTGTGATAGGAAGTCATTCCAGCTTGACTTTAATGAGATTGAAAAAGCAATTAACGAAAAAACTTCAGCATTTGTGCTCAACAGCCCAAACAATCCAACAGGTGCAGTTTATCCTCGTGAAGACCTTGAGAAGCTTGCTGACATTCTTGAGTCTAAAGAAAAGCAATTTGGAACTAAGATTTATCTAATTTGCGATGAACCCTATCGCGAGATTACATATGGTGCAGAAGTGCCATGGGTTCCGTCCATTTATTCGCGCACAATTGTGTGCAATTCTTTGAGCAAAACTCTGAGCTTGCCGGGCGAGCGCATTGGATATGCCTATGTTAGCGACACCATGGAAAACGCACGTGACGTCTATGTTGCAATCACTGGAGCTGCACGCGCTCTGGGCCACATTTGCGCACCAGTGATGTTCCAGCACATCTTGGCCGACTGCATTGATGTTCCAACCGATGTTACTCCATATGCTGAAAATCGAGCATTGTTAACTGAAATGCTTGACGATCTTGGCTATGAATATGCAGAGCCACAAGGTGCTTTCTATTTGTGGATGAAGGCACTCGAACCAAGTGCTCAATCATTTTCTGACAAAGCGCGGGAGCTCGACCTGCTAATTGTTCCAAGTGAGAGTTTTGGGGCTGAAGGATGGATTCGTCTTTCCTATTGCATTGCCAAAGAAACTATCATCAACTCAAAGCCAGCATTTGAAAAACTAAAGGCTCTTTACGAATAATTTGTGCTTGCAATTTCCATACCTCGAGAAGAAATTATGTATAATGTTATGCGCGAAGTGAGCAAAGCCGCTCCACCTTGGTTGCGTTTAGCAGTCGGGTTTACAACTTAAAATTTGTATTTATATGGCTTGCTCACGATTGTGCAAGCCTTTTTTATTTTAGAAAGCAGGTGGTTTAAATAGCCAAGCCAGAACCAAGGCTGAACGAAGAAATCAATTGCGCGCAATGCCGCTTGATTGATTACGACGGAAACCAAATGGGAGTTTTCACGCTCTCGCAGGCTCTCGACATAGCTGCTGCTGCAGGATATGATCTCGTTGAGATAGCACCAGATGCCAAGCCTCCAGTTTGCAGAGTCATGAACTATGGCAAATACAAATATGAGCAGGCTGTAAAAGCAAAGCAAGCTAAGAAAAACCAGACAAAGATTGAGGTTAAGGAAATGAAGTTCCGTCCAAAGATCGATGTTGGTGATTATGAGACCAAGAAAAAGCACGTCCTTCGTTTTCTTGGTGACGGAAACAAGGTGAAGATTACCATCATGTTCCGCGGACGTGAAATGGCTCATCCAGAACAAGGGATTTCAATTCTTGAGCGTCTGGCCGATGATTTGTCAGATGTTGCAGTGGTTGAAAGCAAACCAATTCTGGAAGGCAGAAACATGCATATGACCATTGCTCCTTCGGGAAAATCGGGAAATAAAAAACAGGCAACACAATCGAGAAAAGCGCAAAGAGCAGCTAAACAACGCGAGGCTGCCAAGAAGCAAGAGGAAGAATAGGAGAAACTAGCATGCCAAAGATGAAGACACATCGCGGTTCTGCAAAGCGTTTCCGCGTCACTGGCAGCGGAAAAGTAATGCGTGCAAAAGCATTTAAGAGCCACATCTTGACTAAAAAATCACAAAAACGGAAGAGAAATTTCCGTAAAGAAACAGAGATGGCAACCGCTGATTACAAGGTAGTACAGCGCAACCTTGGAAGAAGATAGGAGGGTGCGACTAAATGGCACGCATTAAAAGATCAGTTTCAGCTCGTAAAAAGCGTCGTGGCACTCTAAAGGCTGCCCGTGGATATTATGGTGCAAAATCACGTTCCTACAAAAACGCGAAACAGCAGGTGCGCCGCTCAATGCAGTACCAATATCGCGATCGTCGCGTCAAGAAACGCAACTTCCGTCGCCTTTGGATTACTCGCATTAATGCAGCAGCAAGACTTAACGGCATGAGCTATTCAACATTCATGAATGGTCTTAAGAAAGCTGGAGTTTTGCTTGATCGCAAGTCTCTTGCAGACATTGCAGTTAATGACAAAGATGCATTTGCAGAACTCGTAAAGGTTGCAAAGCAAGCTGCATAGTTGGCGTTAAACACGACTATTTTTTGGGCGGGCGGTTTGCTCGCCCTTTTTATTTCCGAGGCGATAGAATTCTTTAGACACGAGAATTTATTGTATGTGTGAATTTCATTAAATAACTTGCTACACTGTTGGGAACATGGATAAATCGCAAAAATTAATAAAAGCACTTTTAAAAAGCATCTCGAATTCTTTTGATGTTTATGAAGACTATTCCTATTGCGGTGAAAAATTCGAGGGCTATGCGGAATTTCATGAGCTGGGTTCGAAATATGTTCTTTCAAAAAAGGCGAAACTGTGGTCGGTCGAGGCAGATGAATACATGTTTCTAAAAGCGATTGATGCTTTAGATGGTTGCGAACTTCAACATCTTGTCGACTTCATGAAAACATGCGGGTTTGAGAAGGTCAATCCGCGACCCGACCACATGAGCTCTGCTATTACTTTGGTTTGTGTCTGCAACACTGTCGCTTCAACAGCTTTTAAGATGGCAAAACATGTCAAGCGCCGCAAAAATTATAAATTCTCCTTTTGGGGTTGGGCTGACTTGCGTTTAGTTGTTGTTGATTTGAGCAAAAATGAGGTCGCAACTAATGCATTTGCAAAACATCTTTTGCCTGTTGTTAAACAAAATTTAACAATTCTTTAGGTTTAGCGAAAAATTCCAAAAATTTATTAATCGAGTTCCATGCCGTTTTATAATTGCTTGCGCTGCTAGAGGTGGTTTAGCAGCTGGGTAAGGAGATTTGGATGAATGCTTTAGTTATTTTTGGGATTGGAGCAGCCATTATTGTTGCTGGTTATTTGACCTATGGTCGTTGGCTAGCAAAGACTTGGGGGCTGGATCCATCAAGACCAACACCTGCACATGAGTTGGAAGACGGAGTCGATTTCGTGCCTTCCAAGCCATATGTTGTCTTGGGACATCATTTTTCTTCAATTGCGGGAGCGGGTCCAATTAATGGACCAATCCAGGCGTCGGTTTTTGGATGGGTGCCTGTAATGTTGTGGGTTTTAATCGGTGGCATTTTCTTTGGTGCTGTTCACGATTTTGGCTCGCTGTTTGCCTCAATTCGTCACAAGGGCCACACGCTCGCATCGGTAATTGCAGAGAACATGGACGAGACTGCAAAGAAGCTCTTCTGCATTTTTGCATACCTCACATTGATTCTTGTTGTTGCAGCATTTGCATCGATTGTTGCTAACACATTTGCGGTCGGTCTTGCTAATCAGAGTGACGCTGCCGCGCGTGCGAATGAGCAAACTGCGATGATTTCTATTTTGTTTATTGTTATTGCAATTGCCTGGGGCCTCGTCACAAAGGGTCGCCAGATTCCCGATGTTGCAAACATTGTTTCTGCAATAGTCATGATTATTATTGTTGTTGCTCTTGGCTACAACTTCCCAATCGTAAGCCTCGATTATGAAACCTGGATGCTTCTTCTGGGAGTTTACATAATGATTGCATCGATTGCTCCTGTTTGGATTTTGTTGCAACCTCGCGACTATTTGAGCAGTTACCTACTTTACGGAATGATTGTTCTCGCAATTGTTGGCATTGTTGGTGCGACAATCACTGGTGCAGCTACAGATTTGCAAATTCCTGCTTTTACTGGCTTTTTCGCCAGCAATGCGGCTTTTGACCCTTCAACAGGTCAAGCAGTTTTAGATCAAGCAGGCAAAACAATCACTAACAAAGCGGCTGTTAGCGGCTCATTGTTCCCTGCGCTTTTTGTCACGATTGCTTGTGGCGCAATTTCTGGGTTCCACTCTCTTGTCGCTTCTGGAACAACTTCAAAGCAAATCGACAACGAAGGGCAAGCACTTCCAATTGCATATGGCGGCATGCTCATTGAATGCTTGCTTGCAATCATTTCTTTGGTAGCAGTTGGTTTCGTTTGGGCAGAATATTGCAAGGGTGGCTATGCATCACCAACTGCTGTGTTTGCTTCAGGTCTGTCACAGATGCTCGCTTGCATTCCTGGCCTTAAAAATTATGAGAGCATCGCCTACACGCTGCTCATTCTTGCGGTCTCTGCTTTTTGCCTGACCTCTCTTGACACTGCGACTCGTTTAGCGCGCTACATGTTCCAGGAGTTATGGCTAAAGTCAGACGAAACTCATGAGTCGGTAAAATCGCCAGCAAGAAAATTCCTCTCAAATAAATATGTTGCTACCGTCATTACCGTATTTGCAGGAATTGGTTTGGGATTGACAGGATATACAATCATTTGGCCATTGTTTGGTGCAGCGAACCAACTGCTTGCGGCACTTGCTCTTCTTGCAGTTTGTGCCTGGCTCAAAAATGCTGGGAAGAAAAATCAAATGCTCTATATTCCAATGGCATTTATGTTGGTAGTCACTCTCACTTCGCTTTTCCAAACAGGCATGGCAAAGATTACATTGCTCACGGGTCCAGCGACTGTGTTGGCAGCTCAGGCTGGTGGAGTGGCCGGCGTCGTGGCGCAGCTTGTCCTTGCAATTCTTCTTTTCGCTCTTGCGCTTGTTCTCGCCTACAAAGGAGTCAAGACAATTTTCGGAAAAGAAACAAAGAAAGTGGCTTGCTAGCGAAATAAACTTGCGCTAACTATTTAGGCAACTGATATATATCTAGAGGTGACTCGAGGCATATCTCATGAAAAAGCATTTAAGCACTGTAATACTTGTTCTAATGCTAGTTTTAGGTTTCTGCCTTTTGCTATATCCAACCTTCAGTGATTATGTTAATTCACTACATCAGTCATGAGCTATTGCTTCCTACAATGAAAGCGTGAAAGATCTTGATTCTGCTGATTATGAAAAAATCTTGAATGATGCGAAACAATACAACGCGGAACTTGCTCAAAAACCTCAGAAATATGACTTGTCAGAAGCTGAAAAGGTGAGATATGAGCAGCTTTTGAGAATCGATGAGACTGGCATGATGGGCTACATCGAAATTCCTTCAATCAAAGTTTCTCTTCCGATTTATCACGGAACTGGAGATGAAGTTTTAAACACTGCAATAAGTCATTTGGAGTGGACGAGTTTGCCAGTTGGAGGAGCCTCTTCGCATTGTGTTTTGACGGGACACAGAGGACTTCCGAATGCAATGCTTTTTACTAATCTTGATAGCTTAAAGGAAAGCGACACCTTTGTTTTGCGTGTCTTAAATGAGGTTCTCACATATGAAGTTGATCAAATTTTGATTGTTGATCCAAACGACACTGAGGCATTGCAAATCGTTGAAGGAAAAGACTATTGCACGCTTGTTACGTGCACGCCATATGGTGTCAACACTCACAGGCTTTTAGTTCGTGGCCATCGAACTGAGAACGCAGATGGCACAATGGCCTCGGTTGCAGCTGATGCAATGAGGATTAATCCAATTCTTGTCGCTCTTGCAATAGCACTCCCTTTGCTAGTCATTCTTGTGATTGTCATTTTGCTCCCAAGAAGAAATAATTTAAACAAGCATTAACTGGACGCCAATTTTGCAATTGGATTAGTGGCAATTAAGTGTCCTTTGCAAACGGGAAGTAGATCTTAGCGAAGTCTAAATGTTGCACAGTGCATTGTTTTTAATCCGCTTTGCCGAAAGTCTATTCTTTAAAATAAATAGAAAGGCCAATTCTTGTTGGGAGAGATAATGTTTTGTTCAAATTGCGGCTCAGAGTTGCATGATGGAGATGTATTCTGCACTAAATGTGGTTTCGAAGTTGAGAAACAGAAACCAGAATCTTCTGAAAACAAAGAGGCAGGTGAAGACATTTCTGAACAGAAGACTGAATTGCTTGAGACAGTAAAAGCAGATCAGAGTAAGGAATACAGCATTGATGCTGTTGATTGCACTGGAGTTGAAGTTTATGCATATCCTACATTCGAACCGGACAAAACAGCTGTAATGCCCGCTGTTTCAGCGGAGGAAACTGATGAGTGCGCACAGGTATATCAGCAAAGTTCAGCAGATTCTCCGAACAGAAGTGCATCTTCAAGCAAAGCACTCCCAATAACAATAACAATTGTTGTGGGTGTCGTGATTGTCGCATTGATTGCAGCTTGTGCAATTTATTTCACTTCAAAGTCATCGAACGAGGCTTCAATTAATGCTGCAAAACAGGCTAATGAGGCAACGCAATCAAAAGACTCCGAAAAGAAGAGCGATGATAAAGCATCAACTAGCGACAGCAATCAACAGTCTTCTTCAGATAGCAATGAATATTCTGACATCAGACAAAATCTTGGAAAAGCAAGTGGAACAAAAACTGGCTTTAATAATACCTATGTCATTAATGACAGTGATATAAGATATCTATCTCGCTCTGATTTGTTTAGCATGTCGGGCGATGAGATATGTCTTGCTCAAAATGAAATATGGGCACGTCACGGTCGCATGTTTAAAAATGATTGGCTTCAGAACTACTTTAATTCTAAGTCTTGGTATCGAGGAACAATTGCACCTGATGATTTTTTAAATCAATATAGACCAACCGATATTGAGAATGAAAATGCTTCTTTGATGGTTTCTGTTCTTTCTGAGCGTGGCTATGATGTTAATTCGGTGCATCCGAACTAAGGTTACGGTGTGAGTTGATTAGTAATATGGCGTGGTGCTTTCAAAGAGATAGTAATTGCTCGTTAAACTGCGAAATGCGACCACATGATGCCTCGGGGCATTATTATAGAGAGGTTACTAATCGTAGAAATGACCTCTTTGGTCGCCATCATGACGATTTGACGTGTCATGATTACGGAGCTGTTAGCAATAGCTTTACACTAAGTTTCCAAAGGCAGACTGCTGTCCTGTCTTTACGAACACTTTCGCGAAATTTAGGAATTTTTTTCTTATCTGCCCTAGTTTCTTCCTTCTTTCTTATTGGTTGTTCGGGAACTCAACATGACTCTTCAGCTAATGATTTTGATGATGTTCAATTGAGCGATAAAACAGTCTCTGAAGAAGATGTTCAGGCACAGAACCAGCAGATTGATGTTGAAAATCGTAAAGCTCTAATTGAGGAAGCAAAGGCAAAGCTGCAACTCACAGAAGACTACAGAGATGACTTCATCCATGGTGAAAAGGGTGCTGACTTTCAGAAGTATATTGTTCTTCATGACACGGAGGGGTCAAACGATGCATCCTCTGTTGTAAACGGTTGGGAGGCAAGTGGTAACCTTGTTGCGGCGCATTTTATTGTCAACACGGATGGCTCGATTGTCCAATGTGTTCCAATGGACAAAATAGCGCATCATGCAGGATTTGGAGACACAGGCCACAACATTGATTTTGGAGTCGAGGACGAGAGCCGCGACGACAAAGCGGGCACAGTTCCAATTGGAGGAAACTTTGCCGATTATGGAATGAATTCCTATTCAATTGGAATTGAGATGGTTCACGTTGGTGGCAGTGGCGATTATCCTTCGGCACAGCTCGAAGCTCTCGACAATTTAATCACCTATATTGATGCCTTTTATGGGTTTCAATCCGAGATAATCGATCATAAAACATGGCGAACAGGCAATAGCGACACTTCCGCTGAGTTTTCCACCCATCTTCAAAACTATAAAGCGACCAGAAAGCACTTTGCATAAATCAATCCTCATTTATCTCTTGTTTTCACGAGTGTGTTTTTTTAGAGGCGGAGGAAGCTGGCTCTGCTTTCTTATTATTTAGACAACATTGCAATGGAGAACCACTAAAAATAGGAGCACGCATAAAATGGAGAGCGCTCAGCAAGGTAGGCGTTTAGTTTGCAAGCAAGAGTACGGCAAAATAGTGAGTCTATGAATTGTAATAGACTACTAGTTGAGCCCGCGAATGGCAATTTGTTTTTTGCATAATGCGAGAGAGGTGAGTTTTTGCGGTTGCAGGTGAAATAAACAGCTTCTCGCCAATTTCTTTGTTTGATAGACCTTGGGCAACAAGCTCGAGAATTTCCTGTTCACGGTCAGTCAGAGGGTCATCAAGTTCTTGGCCTTTTTTAATCGGTGCTGGTTTGTCTTCTTTGGGGTCAGATTTGACAAACTTGTTTACTAATCGGCGCATGACGCTGGGTTGAATCAAAGCGTTTCCATCGGCTACTGTTCTGATTGCATTTGCAATATCTTCTGGTTCTGCATCTTTTAACAAGAACCCGCCTGCTCCTGCTTTGAGAGCTTCGAAAACATATTCATCGAGGTCAAAGGTCGTCATCACGAGGACACGAGTGCCTTTGCATTGTGGGTCGCTGACGATTCGCTTTGTTGCTTCAATTCCGTTCATTTTCGTCATGCGAATGTCCATGAGCGCAATGTTTGGATGCAATTTTTGGACTTGCTCAATTGCTTCAATGCCGTTTGTGGCTTCCCCAACAACTTCAATGTCGTCATAAACTGAAAGGATGGCTTTGTAGCCGCTGCGGACAAGTGGCTGATCATCGACTATCACGACAGTGTATTTTTTGTTTTCAGTCATTTCTACTCCTGCGGAATTGAGGTGTGCAATGCTTTCTTGGCGTCGTCAAAACTGACCTTTGAATCTTCATGCGTTTCGAGGTTGCGCACGGTGAAGCATTTATTCTCCATCTCGTCGCTCCCAAGGATGAGAGCAGTTTCTGCATTGCTTTTGTTAGCTAACTTTAACTGAGATTTTAAACTCCTAACGCAAGTTTGACCTGTTTCTTCTGGGCGAAGGTCCATATCAAGCTTTATTTCTGGGTTAAAGCTGTTTAAAACAAACATTTTTTCTGCAAAACTCTTCGCATTTTCATCGAGCGGAATGATGAACAATCCCTTGCGTTTTGTTGCAAACGATTTGCTCGCAGAAGCCTTCTTTGCTAGAAGACAGCGCTCAAAGCCGACTGCAAATCCAAGGCCGGGGATGTCAGGACCGCCAATTTCTGCCGCCAATTTATCATATCTTCCGCCACCCCCGATAGCATTTTGCGCACCGAGACCGTCATTGAAAGTACATTCGAAAACTGTTTTTGTGTAATAGTCAAGACCACGAACAAGTGTGGCGTCTATCTCATATTTGCAATTTGCGAGATCAAGGAATTGTTTAACTTTTGCAAAGTGAGCTTTGCAATCATCGCATAAATATTGATCAATTAGAGGTGCGTTTTGCATAGCCGATTTGCATTCTGGATTTTTGCAATCAAATGAACGAAGAGGATTCTTTTCAGCTCGCTCCATGCATGTTTCACACATGCAGTCGGTGTTAGTGTGAATGAATTTTTTGACTGCTTCGCGGTAGGCTGGACGGCATTTTTCACAGCCGAGTGAGTTTAGGTGGAGAGTGCACTTATCCACATCGATGCCGAACTCTTTAAAGAGCTGCATCATCAATACAATTGCTTGTGCATCTAGCGAAGCGTCATTGCTGCCAAGGCATTCAATTCCAATTTGGTGGAACTGGCGTTGGCGCCCCTTTTGTGGTCGTTCGGCGCGAAACATTGGACCTGCATACCAAATCCGAACAGGTTGCGATGCTTGGTCTATCCAGCCATTTTCGACAGCCGCCCTAACAGCACCTGCTGTTCCTTCTGGTCGCAACGTCAGCTGAGCTTTCGAAGAAATCTCTTCTCCTGATTTGAGTTTCTCAATGTTTCCGCCTGATAGTGCCGAATACATTTCTTTGTTCACAACATCTGTTGTGTCGCCGATTCCGCGAACAAAAAGCTCAGTTTTTTCAAACGTAGGAGTTTGTATTAATTCATATGCAGCAGCTCCAAATGTTTCGTTTGCGCATTTTTTGAAGAGCTCCCACTCTTGCATCTCTTGCCCGAAAAGATCGAATGTTCCTTCTGGTCTTTTAATTGCCACTGCAGTCTTCTTTCTAATGGTCGGGATGACAGGATTTGAACCTGCGGCTTCTGCGTCCCGAACGCAGCGCTCTACCAAGCTGAGCTACATCCCGCTTTTTACTATTGTTTGGCTGTAACTATTATCGCAGGTTAAACGGCTTGACCATCTGAATTAACCCGTCGTTGCTCCAATTCAGTTGAGGCTGCCCTTTAATTAGTGGGGCGAAATAGTCTTTTGCCTCTTCTGTGATGCCGCCATAGTTTGCCTTTGCCCACTGTGTTGGGAATTGTTTTACAAAATTTGCGAATTTGCTTGCGTCGTCGACAAACACTTCTCCAGCATATTCGCCGCTTGCGTTCGCACCGCGTTTTATTCCAACAACCTTTGCTGTGAAATCGTTGTCGCATGCGTGCATGTGTGCAGAAAGTCCTAGTTCATAGGCCTCATCATAATCTACCTTGCTCATTGCAAAATTGCTTGAACGGGCTGCACGTGATAAGTCCTGCACAACTCCGCGAGGTGCAATGCCAGCGTCAACGATCATTTGTCTAAGAGCTATTCCAGCTCCTCCTAAAACGGCATGGGAGAAACCGTCATTTGCGCTCTCACCTGCGGAAACATAGTTACCTTCCGCATCGCGAGCTCCCTCAGAAATGACGATGTAGCAACTGTTTTTCTCATCCATGTACTTCTGCACTTGTGCAAGAAAAGCATCTTTTTCGAAAGGAATTTCGGGGAGAACGAGAAGATCAACGACGCCTGACATGCAACAACTTGCTGCGAGCCATCCTGCGTCACGGCCCATTGTTTCAAGAACAAAAACTTCTGGGCGAGTGTAGGCATCGTAGTCAAATGCTGTTGCCTTTGTAACAAGGTTTGCAAATTTTGACGCGCTTGGGAAACCAGGGCAATGATCTGGAGGGACCAAGTCGTTGTCTACCGTTTTTGGGATGCCCACGAAACGAGTGTTTGAACCATGTTTTGCTGCCCATTCACTCAGAGCGTCCACTGTGTCCATCGAATCATTTCCGCCGACATAAAACATGACGTCCACGTCATTTTCTTTAAGAACTTGGTTTAGCGTCTCGAAATCTTCCGCTTGATCACGCTTGAGCTTGTAGCGACAAGTTCCAAGTGCGCTCGAAGGTGTCTGTCGAAGAAGTGAAACCTCATCTGCTGGCAGATCTGTTAAATCGAAGAGCTTGTTTTTAAGGACGCCTTCGATTCCGTGGATTCCGCCCAAAACCTTGCCAAATTTGTGGTTGAGCTGGTTCGCACGAATTACGCCAGCAAGGCTTCCGTTTATAACAGCAGTTGGTCCACCGCTTTGAGCAATGAGGCAATTTCCCATTATTTTGTCTCCTCTATTTTATTGTCTGAACTGTCTTTTTTGTCGCTCTTAGCTTCTTTTTCTTCTTTGGTTGATTGCTCTAAACTGTTCGATGCGCTTTCAGCTTTCTCTTGCTCTTTTGCCGCCTTTTTTTCGGCACGCTTCTTTTTGAGTTTTCCTGTTAAGGAATTTGCTTCGCGTTCTTCTTTTGCTTTTCTCAGGGCTTCTTCATACTGTGCGCGTTCCTCGGCAATTTGTTTCTTTGATTTACCTTTGTTGGCTTTCTTTTCTTTTTCTATTTGCTCTTCTTGCCATTTGCGTGTGACTTTTTTAATTTTAGAAAGGTCAACCCAGAAAGCAAATATGATTGCAATGTATGCTAATGCAAGCACAACAATGGAAATCCACTCTGGCTGGACTTCGCGAAGGAACCACGAAGCGATTACCAGAAGAATCGCAGAGAAAAGCCCAATGGCCCAAGCTTTTTTCCATTTTTTGTATTCTGGTGAGTCGGGTGTTGAATATTTCATCGCAAGTTCGCGGTCTTTTGCAGCCTGTTCACGCTCACGTTGCTTGCGCTCTTGTTTCTTTTGCTTTGCGGTTTTCTCAGTGCTTTGAATAGTAATAGTTCCTGCGGCACTTGTTTTTGGCTTTGCGGATGCTGCGCTTTTTCGTGAGTGACCCTTGCGGTCTTCGTCTTGATATCGTTCGTTCATTGGGTTTCTTTGAGTCATTTATGCTCCAGTATTCTTCATTTTTCGTGCACCCTTGATTATATTGCATTCGCCAAAACAGAAGCTATTTTCAACCATTTGAAGTAGGAAGCGTGTGATGTCGAACGAAAAGCTAGACTATGCTTTGGTGTTACAAAATGATAATTTGTGTTACCATCATTTGTTATCCAAGATAAATGTGATTTTGGGTTTTTTGGATGCATTTTTCTTTTGAGATCTTTTGACGCTTTTGTGTTTATTTTTAGCGTTGACGAGCTCGCATGGTTGTTAGTTCTATCTTGGATCTTATTGATTCTGTTCAGGAGGGTTTTTATGGTAAAGATGGTTAAGACAAGTTTGTTTGTGGCGATTTCTTGCCTCGTTTTGTCAATTGCTTTAGTTTTAATGGGTTGTTCTAGCTCATCTTCAAGCTCTACTAATAATCAGTCACAGGAATCCTCAGTTAAGACTGTGGTTGATGCCTACAACAGAAGCGTTGAAGTTCCTCGCGACGCAAAAACAGCTGCTACAGTTGGAAGCGGAGCAAGGTTTGTTGTCTATGCAGGTGCTCAAGACAAGTTGATTGCAGTTACAGAGATGGAAAAAGATCCTGCACTCAACAGACCATATGCCTTTGTTTATAAAGACAAATTTGCTGACCTGCCATCAACAAGCAACGGAAATCACCTGCTTGAAACGAACGTGAATGAAGAGCAGCTAATTGAACTTGCACCCGACGTTATCATTTCGAGTCGCAGCGCCGAGGAGTGCGACGCTTTGCAGAAGAACACAGGAATTCCTGTAATTGGAATTAGCTATCAAAATCAACTGTTTACCGACAGCGTTTACAAGTCAATTGAGTGTGTGGCAGAGGCGCTTGGAACTGAGGAGCATGCAAAGCAGGTAATAGATAAATTGAAAAGCTGGGACAACGATTTGAAGTCACGCACTTCTGACATTGCTGAGGGGGACAAGCCTAGTGTTTATGTTGGAGCTGTTAATTACAAAGGTGCGAAGAGTTTCACAGGAACATATGCCAACTATGCGCCGCTTGTGGAACTAAACGCGAAAAATGTAGCCGATGAGACAGGTCAATCGGCTGCAGTGGATGTTGATTTGGAACAAATTGGAAACTGGGATCCTGACTATATGTTCCTTAATGCTGGGAACATGGATTTGATGAAGGATGACTACGGCAAGAATAAAGATTTCTTTGACAGTCTCAAAGCTTTCAAAAATGGTAACTTGTTTACGCAGCCTTTCTTTAATTTCAATGGAACAAACATTGATACTGGAATTTGTGACACCTATTTCATTGGCGCAACGATTTACCCTGACAAATTTGCCGATGTTGATTTGAGTGCAAAATATTCAGAGATTTACACCACGCTTTTGGGCAGCGACTTCTATGAAGTAATGAAGTCAAAGGGCATGGACTTTAAACCGATCTTTTTTAGTTAGGTTGTTCCCTATTCGATGATTTTGGTTTGGATAAAAAAGAAATCAGAAGTTTCAATGCTTTTTTCATTTGACTTTTGTTATTGCGAAGCTAAGACTTTGTGAGATAAAGTTTCTTTACAAGTTGGCTATTGGGGATTTGGCGAATTAGATGAAAGAAGATATGCTCGGTGGAGGGCGCTTGCCTGCACAAACGCGCGGACCAAGAGAGCATTATGTTGGATACATAAAGCGCAAAAGAGTCGTGATTGCCGTTATGTTCGTTGTTGTCGCGGGTATTGCGCTCGCTTCACTTGGGATGGGCTCGCTTGGTCTATCGCCGCAAGAAATTGTTTGCGCCGTCTTTGGGCAGGGAGATGCTCGTGCTGTCGCTGCTGTTCAAAACATTCGTTTGCCACGAATTGCGACAGCAGTTATAGCAGGCATTGCTTTGTCGCTTGCAGGTTGCGCCTATCAAAGCGTTTTGAGAAATCCTCTAGCATCTGCAAGCACCTTGGGCATTTCTCAAGGTGCAGCATTCGGAGCATCTCTTGCGATTATCGTGTTTGCTGGTGCAGGTGCTTCTTCAGCCTACGAAGGAGTGGCATCAGGAAATCCAATTCTCACTGTGTTATTTGCTTTCATTGGGGCGATGGCATCTACTGTGGTAATTCTCATGCTCTCTCGTGTTCGTGAGATGACACCTGAGAGCATCGTGTTGCTTGGTGTCGCACTTTCTGCAGTTTTCACAGCTGGGACTACCATGGTTCAATATTTTGCGGAAGACACGCAAGTTGCCGCGGTTGTTTTTTGGACTTTTGGCGACCTTAGCCGAGTTAGTAAAGAGCAACTCGCAATTACGAGCTTTGTAACCCTATTGTCAGCAGTGTTCTTCTACATAAACCGCTGGTCACTAAACGCAATTGAAACCGGGGAAGGCCTGGCGCACAGCCTTGGGGTTTCTGTTAACAAAGTTCGCTTGTCAAACATGCTCGTCGCAAGCGCTGCGGCATCTACTGTAATTGCATTTTGCGGAATTATTAATTTTGTTGGCCTGGTTGCGCCGCACATTATGAGGCGGCTTCTTGGTGCCGACTATCGTTTTTTGCTTCCTGCCTCAGCAATTGCAGGAGCAGGGCTATTGTTGCTGTCCGACATTTTGTGCCATGCAATTGTCTCCCCTTTAATTCTGCCAATTTCAGCAATTACGTCGCTCGTTGGCGCACCAGTTTTCATATATCTCCTGTTCAATGGAGTTAGCCGATAATGTTAGAAGCTCGCAACATCCACTTCTCATATCGAACAAACATGCCTGTTTTGCAAGGTGTTTCTGTTGAAATTACACCAGGATCATTTTTAGCAATTCTTGGAGTTAACGGGTGCGGAAAGTCAACTTTACTGTCATGTTTAACAGGAATTAGGAAACCGAATTCGGGGCAGGTTTTCCTTGATGGAGTGGAATTGTCAAATGTCAGCCGCCTTGATCGTGCGAAGCAAATTGCCTTCGTTTCACAGCATAGCCACGCTAACAGGCTCACAGTTTACGATTCTATTTTGCTAGGGAGGCGTCCGCACATGGAAGGCGCACCAACAAATGATGATTATGAAGTAGTTGAAGGCGTGATTTGCCGACTTGGACTTGCAGACTATGCGCTTCGTTATGCTAGCGAACTTTCTGGTGGAGAATACCAAAAGATGGTTCTCGCACGCGCGTTTGTGCAGCAGGCTAACACGCTTTTATTTGACGAGCCAACGAATAACCTTGACCCTGCAAATCAGCAGGATGTCATGAAAGAGATTGCAAATGAAGTGAATGAACGAGGCATTGCAGCGGCGGCTGTTATGCATGATGTTAATCTTGCACTCAAATATTGTGACAAGTTTTTGTTTCTCAAAAACGGTAATGTTGAGTCTTTTGGAGATGCCGACATCGTAACTCACGAAAGAATGGCTTCTATTTATGGACTAGAGTGCGAGGTCATCGAGCACAATGGACGGCGGTTTGTGGTTGCATAATAGTTTCTTTTTCAGCTTGTGTGTGAGGTTTGATAATTTACGCACAGTGCAAGTGGAGTTTTAATCTTAAACCCATCAGCAGTTTTGTTAATAGTTATGAAAGCTTGTGGAAGAATAGCAGTAATTATTTGATGTTCAAAATTTGCACTTGGTACCGAGTTTTTAATGGAGTTTTAAATGAATGAAGTAGCTAAATATTTTGATGAACGTGCGGAAAATTGGGATTCAACAGAGAATCGAGCGCAAGGAGCTGTTCTTTCTTTTGTTGACATAAAAGAGGGTGACAGTGTGTTGGATCTTGGGTGTGGACAGGGCATCATGGTGCCTTTTTACTTGGATGCAAAGGTTTCTCATGTAACGGCCGTGGACATTTCTCCTAAGATGATTGAGTTTGCAAAGCAAAAGTTTGCGAGTGTTGATTGCATAGAATTTATCGCTTGCGATGCACTGGAGTTAGACGAGGCTAATCTGTTTGATGCCGTCGTGATTTATAACGCCTATCCTCATTTCATGGACAAACATGCTTTAGTTGACAAAATCTGGAACCTTCTGAAACCAAATGGACGTTTTGTTGTTGCTCATGGGAGTGGAAAAGATTTAATCAATAGCCATCATCAGGCAGTTGCGGCAGGAGTCAGCAGCGGACTTGCTCCCGTTGAAGAAGAAAGTAGAATCTGGAAATCAAAATTCAAACTTGAAGCACTCGTTGACACACCTGGAATCTATGCATTTTCAGGTGTAAAAAAATAGGAAGTTCATTTCTTGCTGAATTAGTTTGCCCTCTTTGGTCAGGTCAACGCACATAAACACGCCGCAAACAGAGCCAACCTTTGTTGAATTTGTGGTCAACAGGCTGGGGATCATTCAGTCAAATGCGCATTTAGCGGGGCAGTTTCTGTGAATTTGCGCTTTCAGCGAGCACCCGTTTCGTTTTCTTTGATTAGCTCCCAAGTTAGGCTAGTCGCATTTTGCTTTGATTGAGCATGACTTTGAAGCGGCATTTATGGTCTTTAAAACTTGAAATGCGACTTTGAAAAGACGTGGTTGTCTGCCTATTCTTTAGGAGTTTGCAGAGCTGCTGCAATTGCACCTGCCCAACTTCTGGGGAGCAACCGACTGCTGAACACTATAGTTTTTGCAAATAAACCAGGGCAGCACAACATGCGGTTTAACTTTAATGCCAACAAAGCGCTGCTTGCAACAACTGAGGGACTCATTGTCATGTGAGCTATCGCAGTTTTTTCTGCGTCGGCTCTATCCCAAAAAGGTGTGCGAACTGGTCCTGGGCAAAGAGCCGTGACATGGACGCCGTGAAATCGCAGTTCCATGTGTAGCGCATTTGAAAATGATTGCACAAATGCTTTAGATGCATAATAGGTGGCCATGCGTGGGCCGGGCAAAAAACCTGCAACGCTTGCCACGTTCAAAACATTTCCGTGTTTGCGTTTTGCCATGTCGGGGACGAATGCGAGACACAGGTCCATTAGTGCCATCACGTTAGTTTGGACTAGAGCTTGTTGTCTCTTCGCGTCGCTGTCTACAAAGTTTGCGTCATACCCAAATCCTGCATTGTTCACAAGTGTTTCGACCACTAAATTTGAGCCACGCACTTTAGAAACAAGCTTCTCAACGGCATCTGAAATTGAGAAGTCGGCGATGAGCACGCATGTTTTTACTCCATATTTCTTTTGGAGTGAGTTTGCAAGTGCTTCGAGTTCTGTGCTGTTCCTTCCCACCAGAGCAATCGTTTCGTGTTCTTTTTGTCTTGCAAGATTTTCACAAAGTTCTTTTCCAATTCCTCCTGTAGCCCCGGTGACAAGAGCGCAAGATCTGGGATGTATTTTCTTTAATCGTGCCATGTGGCCGTCCTCTCTCATTTCTCGATTTTGTATTCTATATATAGATAATGCTACAGGATGAACCACTATTTCTTGTGTAGTTAAATCATTTAAGCCAGGATTTCAACTTTTAAAACAGAGTGGTAATTTTGGTAGAATTAAGATTTGTTGGAGGGGTGTTTTAAGAGCCCAATATTTATAAATTCGATCCTGTCTGTTTTTATTTATTTGTGATGGAAAGGAAGAATCGTGAAGAAGTTTTTGCACGAATTTAAAGAATTCATAAATCGCGGTAATGTTATGGATTTGGCTGTTGCTGTTATCATTGGAGGTGCATTCACTTCTATCGTTACTGCGCTCACTACAAACATCATAAATCCGCTCATTTCTGTAATTGCTGGTGGCGGTGCAGAGGCCGTTTCTGGGTTGGTGATTCCTGGTACAGACATCGACTTCGGAGCATTTATTAGCGCTTGTATTAACTTTCTCATCGTTGCATTTGTTGTATTTCTGCTCGTTAAAGCAGTTAACAAAGCACAAGATTTGGGCCACAAATTAAGAGGCAAAGAGGACGAGGCTGATAATCCTGCTCCAACTTGCCCCTATTGCTTAGAAGAGGTCAAAGTTGGTGCAACTCGCTGCCCTCATTGTGCGGCTGCTTTTGACAAGCCTGCAGAATAAAAAGCACCTACATAAAATATCTCAATTCGCTCGGTGGGTTTAGAATCCCCACCGAGTTTTTTAGTTTTCAAAAGAAACAATGTAAGAAATGATTTGAAGAACTGATTTAACCGCTTTGTAGTTTCAATCATCTAGCGATTGATAATGTAGCTAGCCTTTTTATGAATCTGCACATCTGTTTGGTTGTTTTGGATTGTTCTCAAAAGCAGAATGACACCTTTCAGCTAGGTTCTTAAATCATTGGTTGCAATTGTCTTTAGCAACAATTCACTTGCTGGCCTTTTGTTCTAGCCGTCTATTAACAGTTGTAACATTGAGAAAGTGAGCTAATTTGGGGTTGAAGTTTGAAATTACTCTTTCGGCTTGCCAGTTTCTGGGTCAATTATGCTTTCGTTGCAGCCATAGAAGTTTAGATTGCCTGTGATTTCAAATGTGGTGCGAAAGATGTTTCTGACATCAGCCTTCGCTTCTTCAATCGTCTCTGGTCTAGTCAACGACTCTTTTTTTGCAACAAGCGAGTCGATGCTCTCTGCATATCTATGCAAATGTTTCATTCCGTCTACTTTTGCGAGGTTATATAAATCCCAGAATGATTCATTGTGAGTTTTTCCTTTAACCCATGGGTCATCCCATGCATAGTGCTCGTGGTTGTCAAAAATGCTTTGATAGATGCGCACATTCTTGTGAATCATCGCTCGAAGGTAGGAGTGTTGTCTAAAGATTCTCTCAAATCGTCCAATCAGATCGCGCTTTACGCCAGTTGTGCTGTAGAGCCACCTTTGTGTTTGGCGATAGGCTTTTACACTCAAACGATACATGCTTTTTGCTGATTCTTCTTTGTGAGAAATCGGGAGTGCGAACTCATATAACGCGCTTATTATGTCGAGTGTTCTGTTTGATGCTTTTAAAATTTGCGAAGATGGATCAAAAGTTGCAATTGTCTCTCCGCGCTTTATCGTTAACACCAGTTCATCGAGTTCACATTCAATTTCGACATGCACTTCGCTTTGACTTGAACGGTCAAGACCTGGTTCTCCTGCATCACAGTAGGCATATTGCTGTGAAAACACAAATGGGTGCACTTTTGAATCGAGTTCAAAATGCATTAGATAACCAAGTGCATAGGCACGTGCGATGTCTTGAGCCGAGGCGAGATAATCTTCATCTTGTTGATGTTCTGACTCTTTAATGTTTGGCACGCCAAGCGCCAGCGCCGAAATGAACTCACTGCAATGATTGCGATGCAGCTTCTTTCCAAAGCTGTTTGCTTGTGGTATGCGCGGATTTATCGAGCCATAAAAGAAAACGTCGGGCCCTTGACTTCCAAGCAGAAAAGCATTTTTTTCTTCTTCGGATTGCCCAATCAGAGCATTGAGTTTTGCATAAATCTCTTGTGCGAAAGTGTCATGGGTGATGATTGCTGGCATTGTGGCTCCTTTCTTTGCAATATCTTAGCAAAGTTCAAGTTTGATAGAATCAAGTTAATGATTTGGGCTCTTGAAAAGGGAATTAATACGTGGCAAAAGAGCAGCTAAAACATCTTTTGGTGAATCGCGGTTTGGCGTCTTCTGAAGAAGAAGCAATGCGATTGATAATCTCAAAAGACGTTAAAGTTGGCGATGAGTTCGTGACATCTCCTGGAGCAAAGTTTAATTCAACCTGTGAAATCACATTAAAGGAAACATGTCCATATGTTTCGCGTGGTGGAATCAAGCTAAAAGGAGCCATCGATTATTTCAATTTGAGCATTTGTGAGAAAAACTGCCTTGACATCGGCTCATCAACAGGTGGTTTTTCGGACTGTCTTTTGCAGGAAGGCGCCCGTCGAGTTGCTTGTGTAGATGTTAACTATGGACAACTTGCTTGGAAAGTGCGAAGTGACGAGAGAAGTGCTGTTTTTGAACGCACTAACATCAAGAACGCCGACCCTTCGCTGCTGGGAGCTCCTTTCGATTTAATAGCGATTGATGTTAGTTTTATTGGACTTGCCTCACTAGCGCCAGTAATCAAAAATTTTGCTTTTTCTCCAGCAACTGGGAAAACCGAATTGATTGCGCTCATTAAACCTGAGTTTGAGGCCAACGTTTCCGAAAACGAAGGTGGGCTAGTGGCTGATGAAGCTGTGCACAAGCGAACGATAAGTGAAGTTTGTGAGGCTTTAACGCGGCAAGAATTTGACGTGATTGATGTTGCCGAGTCTCCAATTCGCGGAAAGAAAAAGGGCAACAAAGAGTTCCTTTTATATGCAAAACATTAAAAACTGAATTAAAGGCGTTTGTTTAAGTGAATGAATGATGATAAAGAAAATATGATTCTTGGACGATATAGGCCGATTGAAACTGCCGGCGTTGGCGGTTACGGCACTGTCATCCATGCATATGACACGCGCCTCAAACGAGAAGTCGCAATCAAAACAGTGTTACTTTCTTCTTTAGATGAGAAAGCTTTGAATTCGGAAATTCCACAAGAAAAAAAATCAACTTTAGGCGATTCAAGAAACGCTTTTCCAGAAGATTCTGCTGGTTTAGATTCTGACAATAATGCACTTGCAGAACTTGATTCAAATGAAAGACGAAGCTTTAAAGATGATGCTTTAGGTTCTAAAAATGCCCGTTTGACAGATGGCGACTCGCCTGAGCTTTCGCTTCAAAAGCAAACGAAAGTGCCTGGGCTTTCGGAAGCGCAAGCTGCTGCGCGGTTAACACATCCTAACATTGTGATGATTTATGACTGCGAAGTTGCTGATGACACCGTTTATGTCATCGAGGAATATGTTGAGGGAATAACACTCACGCAACTCATGCGTTATTTGCAGGACGACATAAATCTCGACATTATCGCTCACGTTTTCAAAAGTGTTTCTGCTGCCATCATGGCAGCGCACAAAGCAAACATTTTGCATTTAGACATAAAGCCAGACAACATTTTGATTGGTCGAGGCGGTGATGTAAAGGTTGCAGACTTTGGGCTAGCAACGCTCATGGATTTAAATGGAAAAGGCTCAGCGGCAGCAGGCACGATTGGTTACATGCCTCTTGAGCAAATGCAAAAAATGCCGCTTGACGTTCGAAGCGATGAATGGTCGTTAGCGATTATCACCTATGAAATGTTGACTGGGAGCAATCCTTTTACAACAGCGAAAACGCTTTCAGAGGCTGAAGAATCCATGATGAACTCTGAACTCATCATTCCGAGCGCTTGCTGGGAAAATCTTGAGGAAGGGGCAGATGACGCACTTTTTAAGGCGCTTTCGGTGGACAGAGAAAACCGCTTTGCTTCCATCCGACAATTCAACAGCGCTTTAAAGCTTTATCTTGGGGAACCAAAACTCGGAAAAAAAGAATTGTCGGTAATTGTCAATGGGAACGAAGATAACTACCTTGACACTTCTACCATTGACATCGATGCAGCACTAAAAGACGCTTGCGCTCAAGAGGCTTTTGTTGACAGGCTTGGTGAAAAGGGCGCCAAACTAATCGCAAAAGCAGCATCTGCGCTTAGTTCTGCTCTAGTGCTCGGGTTTATTATGCTTAACATCCGATTTAGCGTCTCTGATGCTTTTGGAGTTCTGTCTTTTCAACCAGCAGCGTTTGTGACAATTTTGCTAGTTGTTGCCTTGCTCACGTTTATTTTTCCTAAATATGCTTCATTGGCAGCATTTGCTTCCATCGTAATTTTGCTTTGCTTTTATCAATGCTGTCCTGCGGCGATCTTGCTCGCCGTTATAACTGGCCTGTGGTGGGTAAAACTCGGTGAAAAAAGTTTTATCTCGACATTTTGCGCATTATCTTCTCTGTTGTTGGGAGCGTTTGGCCTTGCGCCAGTTGCGATAGCTCTATCTGGAGCTTTGCTTGGTCCAAAAAAAGGAACAATCACTGCATCTTTTATTTCATCGTTGAGTTTTTTTATGGCTGTGTTTGGAAGTCAATCAATGTTTGGATGGTATTTTTTCGACAATATGCTATTGCCGTCTTCAACCGTGATTGCAAATCAAAAAGTGTGGGAAATGTTTATGTCGGTAGTCACAAATCCTGCCAGCTACATGATTGCTGTCTGCTGGATCGCCGCTTCGGCCATTTTCTCTCTTTTCTGCGCTCACGGCACTAAAACATTTGACATTTTTGGAAGTCTGACATGTTTTGCAATTCTTGTTTTAAGTTCTTTGTTGCCCTGGATTGCTGGATTAGGTTCGATTGTTCCTGCAAATGTAGTTTCAGCTTGCGCAGGAGGCGTCGTTGGTCTTTTATGTTGTGTTGTTAATCTGACTGACCGCGTGCGTCTTGAGCCTGGCCTTTGGTAAACATCTAAAATTAATTTATAGAAAATTTGAGAAAGAAAGCAGGCCATCATGAAAAAAGCTGGCGTAGTCGGTGCTGGGGGATTTGCAGGGATTCAAGCTGTTTCAATTTTGAATTCACATCCCGAATTTGAGTTAATTGCAATTTCATCTGTGTCAAACGAGGGAATGAAGCTCGAGGAACTTTATCCATCGTTTACAGGAACAAGAGCGGGAAGCCTTGTTTTTCTTGATACCGATGAGATTGTAGAAAAAGATTTAGACGTTGTGTTTTTGGCTGTTCCTCACAAAGCCTCCCTATCTATCACTCCAAGATTTATAGATAAAGGTGTTGCTGTAATAGATCTTTCTGCTGACTTTCGCATTGAAGACCCTGCAGTTTATGAAAAATGGTATGGAGTTAAACATGACCAGTTGGAGCTTTTAAAAAAGCGTTCATTTGGTTTACCTGAGTTGTTTTCAGAAGAGATAAACAATGCTCACGAGAATTATTTAAAACATGAAGATGTTCTTGTTGCGTGCGCAGGCTGCTATGTGACCGCATCAACTTTAGCTGCAAAACCTTTTGTTGAAAGCGAGCTGTTTGACAATGAAATGCCGCCAGTCATTGATGCGATTTCTGGTTTGACTGGAGCTGGCAAAAAGGCTACTGAAAAATCGATGTATGTTAACGTCAACGAAAACTATTCTGTTTATGGCGTTACGAAACATCGTCACACGCCTGAGATGGAACAAATTCTTGGCACGAGTGTCGTTTTCACTCCTCATCTTGCTCCTGCAAATCGAGGCATTTTGTCGACAGTGACCATGAAGACAAAGAAAGACGTTGCAACTTCAGCTGAAGAAATTCATTCTCTCTATGACGATTTTTACAAAGATTCCAATTTTGTTAAGGTCTTGCCTTTGGGACAGTTTCCTCAAACCTCGAGTGTAACAGGCACTAACTTTGCTCACATTGGAATTGCATTCAACGAAGAGCTTGGAATTGTTATAGCAATTGCGGCAATTGATAACCTAGTTAAAGGTGCGGCGGGGCAGGGTGTTCAGTGTGCAAACATCGTGTTTGGATTTGATGAGATGGCGGGCTTGGCAAATGTTGCATTGCCCGTGTAGTAGTATAAATTTAGTTTAGCTTTTTGCATAAGAAAGGGGGTTTTAATGGAACATTTTGTTGTAGTTAAGAACGGTGGCGTGACTACTTCCCGTGGATTTAAAGCAACAGGAGTGCATGCCGGGTTTAGGAAAAATCCGGGGCGACTTGATTTTGCACTGATTGCTGCTGAGGAGCCAGCAAAAACGACCGGAACTTTCACTCGCAATAAGTTCTGTGCGGCTCCCGTAATTTTTGACCGTGAGCAGCTTGGTTATGACGGAAACCATTGCGGTGTTTCAAAGATCTCGGCTGTAGCTATCAATTCTGGGAATGCAAATGCCGCAACTGGAATTGATGGAATTAACATTGCTCGTGAATCTGCGGGAATTGTGGCAGACGAACTTGGCATTTCTGTCGATGAGGTGTTAGTTTCATCGACTGGCGTCATTGGTGTGCCTTTGCCCCTGGAGCCTTTTAAAACAGGAGTTCCTGAGGCTGCAATAAAACTGAGTGTTGAAGGTGGTCTTGATGCGGCACGCGCAATAATGACGACCGACACTCACTACAAGCAAGTTGCTGTTGAAATTGAAGGCGAAGCATTAGGGCTCTCCGGCACATTCCACATTGGTGGCATGGTTAAAGGAAGCGGCATGATTCAGCCAAACATGGCGACGATGATTTCTGTTATCACGACGGACGTGCCTCTTTCTGACGATGTCATGACTACAGTGTTTAGGGCGGCGGTTGACCGCAGTTTTAATTGTGTGACAGTTGATTCCGACACGTCTACAAATGACACTGCAATTTTTATGTCTAGTGGTAAAGAAAACGAAATCAAACCTGGAACACCGGAGTGCGGTGTTTTTAAAGAAGCGCTCAATTATGTTTGTATTGAGTTAGCTAAGAAAATTGCTGTGGACGGCGAGGGCGCAACAAAAATTGTTCAAATCACTGTTGAAGGCGCCAAAAATAACGATGAAGCTTTGATTGCGGCTAGGTCAGTTGCCAATTCTCCTCTTGTGAAGACTGCAATTGCTGGTCATGATGCCAACTGGGGCAGGGTTGCGGCAGCTCTTGGGAAATGCGACATCGATTTTAAACAGGAAAACACAAGCATTGATTTTTTGAAAATGCCTGTTTTACGTGGCGGTTTGCCAATACCTTTCGACGAAGACGAAGCCTTGAAGCGATTTGAAGAAACTCAAATCGACATCGACTGCAACCTCGGTGAAGGGGATGGTCATGCAGTTGTTTGGTCATGCGATTTGACTCACGACTACATTTCCATCAACGCTGATTATCGTTCATAAGGAAAGAAGAAAAAATGAAATTTGCAAGTTCTGCGAAGCGCGGTGGGAACTCAATTCTTGCAGGTGAAGTTCTGAGCGAGGCGATGCCTTGGATTAAGGAAATCACAGGCAAAACAATCGTGGTTAAATATGGCGGTGCTGCCATGGTTAGTGAGGATTTGCGCAAGGCAGTAATGGGTGACATTTTGATGCTAAAGATGCTCGGTGTTAAACCTGTTATTGTGCACGGTGGCGGCAATGCAATTTCAAAAGAAATGAAAGAAGAGGGTATTGAGGTTGAGTTTGTCAACGGACAGAGGGTGACAACCGATGCCGCAATGCAAATTGTTAGAAGAGTCCTCACAGGCGAAGTCAATCAGCAGCTGGTTTGGGAAATGAATCAGCACGGAAACATTGCGGTAGGATTGAGCGGTGCCGATGGCGGTCTTTTGATTGCAAAGCAAAAAGATCCTGAGTTAGGACGAATCGGTGAAATTATTCGTGTTAATCCTGGCATTGTTAATGACCTGCTAGAGGATGACTACATTCCTCTAATTTCAACTATTGCGCTCGGCGATGACGGAGGCATATTCAACATTAACGCTGACATTGCCGCAGGTCACATTGCTGGTGCGATTGGTGCTCACAAGGTTATTTTTATTTCCGATGTTGATGGCATCTACAAAGACTTCCCTGATGAAGACACTCTCATTGCTAACATGAGTGTTGATGAGGCGAAGGAGCTTTTGAGTGACCCGAACATTTCGAAGGGAATGATTCCAAAGTTGACAAGTTGCATCCACGCTCTTGATGAAGGAGTTCCTTCTGTTCAATTTGTGAACGGCACAACTCCCCATGCTCTTCTCATCGAAGTTTTGACTGACGAAGGAATTGGAACTCTTGTTTCAAACACTGGCAAAACGCATGCCGAACATCAAGCGGAAGTCGATCATTTTGCATCGCGATTGCTTGAGAACAGATATCTATAAGTTATAAATTGGAACAACCTATTGGAGACAACAATGGCTAGCTCTTTAGTTAATGAAAAAGAAAAACAACTTGAAGAAAAGCATTTGATTCACACTTTTGGAAGATATGGTGTTGAATTTGTAAAAGGCAAAGGTGCTCATCTCTATGACATCGAAGGCAATGAGTATCTCGACTTTCTTTCAGGCATTGCAGTTTGCTCACTTGGGCATTGCAACGAAAAAGTAGTTCACGCTCTTCAAGAGCAGGTTGGAAAATTGATGCATGTTTCAAACTATTACTACATTGAAGGCAGAGGCGAAGCTGCTGGAAAATTCAACAACTTGCTAAATTTTGGTTCTGATAACCCTAAAACCTGGAAGGTGTTTTTTACAAACAGCGGCGCTGAATCTAACGAATGCGCGTTAAAAATTGCAAGATACCTCGCAAACAGAAAACATGGCAACGATGGAGCACACACTAAGGTTGTTGTGTTGAAAAAGTCGTTTCACGGAAGAACTTTCGAAACGCTTGCTGCGACCGCTCAAGACAGGTTCCATGTGGGGCTAAATCCAATGTCGCCTGTGTTCATTGAGGTAGACGCAAATGATGAAGAACAGCTTAAAGACACTTTTTGTGATTGGGGCGACAATATTAGTGCGATGATAGCTGAACCAATCCAGGGTGAGTCGGGAGTGCACCCTCTCACTACTTCTTACATGCAACTCATTCGTCAGTTGACTAAAGACAACGATGCTCTCATGATTCTTGATGAGGTGCAAACTGGTCTTTATAGAAGTGGATGCCCCTATGCTTTTCAGCTTTGCGATGTAGTGCCTGACGTTGTGACTATGGCAAAAGGAATCGGGGATGGTTTCCCTTGTGGCGTCTGTGCAGCCACAGGCGAGGCGGCTGAAGTTTTGCAACCAGGCGACCACGGAACAACGTTTGGCGGCGGGCCTCTTGCGATGGCTGCAATTAATGCGACCCTTGATGAATTAGAGCGTCTTGATACATTGAGCAATGTTGCGCTTGTTGGCGCATACATGAGGAACAAACTTGAATGCATCGAGGAAATAGTTGAAGTGCGCGGCAAAGGTTTGATGCTTGGTGCACAGCTAAAGCCTGGCATTGATGCACATGATGTTGTTGAAAACGCACTGCTGAGAGAAAAGCTAGTAATCAATGCAACTGGAGATGACACGCTTCGTTTCTTGCCACCTCTAGTCATTACCAAAGGTGATGTTGATGAGTTTATAGTTAGGCTGGAGCGCGCAATAAAGGCCAGCGTTTAGGTAGTGTTATGCGACCCAAACTTTTAGTTGGCACTCTTTAATTGGGTCGCCAGAAAGTGGTGTGTAGTTGATGTTTTGAATAGTCACAAGGCGATCACAATCCCCGTGACTTATCAACCAAACTCCATAATCGTCAGCGCCGTCATCAGCTTTAATGGCGGCGTATTTTTTTGTTTTGGGATCCACAATTGCTACTGAGCTTGTGGATTTGAAGGCAATGTAGTCTCCAATCCATGCAGGTGCGCAGGTTGGTTCACGGTTGAAAGACAACCAAGTTTGCTCGCTCAAGTTTTCGTTACGTGCGTCTCGGCTTGCATTATCTTCACTAGCTAGCTTGTTCCCAATGTTTGTTTGAGCATATGTTCCAACTTGCGAGATTCCTTCTCCCACTTCATATGAACCCTGGAACGAAAAAGAAAAGCCGCTGTTTCCCCAAGAAACGTCTTGAGGTTTCATTGATTGTTGCAAACTGCAAATGTCTTTTATTTGAGCTGACGTTGCATCGAGCAAACGAATGTCATATGAAGCTAGTGTATTTTCATTTCTCGGTGTAATGACAACACCTGATTTCGTCCAAGAGGGTGCTGTCGCAAATGCCTTTGTTTCCATAATTTTTTCTGCGGAAGACCCGCTTTCGCCAAATTTAATCCGCCACAGTTCTTCTTTTCCGCTGTTTCCCTCTGACGGTGAAGTTTGAATCCATGCGTAGTCGTCGCATGCGACAATTTGAGGCATTTTTTTATCTGCTCCAAGAGTCATTGCAACTATAGCATTTGTGGAATGGTCAGAGTTAGCCTCGCAAGTGTAAACTATGTTTTCTCCTGTGAAAACGTTTGATTCAACCCAAACGCTGCCCGAGGAATTTGTTTTGAAATCGAATATGTCAAAACGCGGCTTGTCGGTCACAGGTCCGCTCAACAGAACCGATTTGTTCCCGCTTGCAAGAGAAAACGCGCATGCATGAAACAGCGGTGATCCCTCTCCCGTCGATTCAAGCAACGAAAGCATCTCACTGTCGTTCGAATGAATTAGTGTGTTGTAGTCAAGCGTTACTTCGCGCTCGACTTTTAAAAATTCCGAAATGTCATCAACGAGTTCCAGGTCGTCAATTTTTATGACCTGGTCTTGTGTTACCTTAAGCTTTGTTTGACCGCTCGTGTCTTTGTTGTTTTCGGTGACATAATAGGTGCCTCCGCCAACTGCTAAAACCGCACCAACAACGCCGGCGCCAATTAAAAATTGACGGCGTGTGATGTCAAAAGGGCGCTCGTTAGAGGCGCGTTTTTTGGTTTTTCTCGTTCTTGGTGTTGGTTTTGCGTGTTTGCTGTTTACCATGCTCTAATTATATCAACGACAATTATTAAGGAGCATGCAAGCACTTGAAGCATCTAAACTCCCACAACTAGAGTAGTTGATGCTAAATGCAATGTTCAAAACTTTCGTGAATGTATAATTGAAAAACTATGTTTTGGAAATGCGGAAATTTTAAATTTGACACCAGAATCCCTGTAATTATGGGGATTATCAATGCAACACCTGACAGTTTTTCTGATGGTGGGAAAAACGAGGAAGCTAGTGTTGCGATAGAAAATGCAAAACTTTTAGTTTCTCAAGGCGCGCAGATTATTGATGTTGGAGGGGAGTCTACAAGACCTGGTTCAACAGAAGTAACCCCTGCGGAAGAATGGCAAAGGATTTCTGAGATTGTTTCGCGTTTGAGCGCGGAAGGCATTTGCGTTTCTGTTGACACGCGACATCCAGAAACTGCAAAGAAAGCGATTGAAGCGGGCGCTTCAATCATTAATGATGTTTCTGGTTTTACCGACCCTCAAATGGTTGAGATTGCCAAAAACTGCGATTGCGGGCTTGTTGTCATGCACATGCGCGGCACCCCTCAAACTATGACAGAACTAACCGACTATAAAAATGTCGTAGACGAGGTGCGTGATTGGCTTAAAAACCAAACATCAATGCTTGAATCCCATGGTATTGAGGCACAACGCATTTGTGTTGATCCAGGACCAGGGTTTGCAAAAACTCCTGAACAAACGAAAGAGTTGATGCAAAACATACATGAAATCAGGCATCTTGGATATCCCGTTATGGCAGCTCCTAGCAGAAAACGGTATCTCTCCCTTTTTGGAGACGGAGACAAAGATGACATAACTGCGCTTGAGTGTTTGCGTGCTTGTGAGCGTGGCGCTGGTGTTGTTCGCGTGCACAACGTTGAAAAAATTGCGCAGGCTCTTGCAAAATTGCGCCCACTAGTTGTTTTGGGACTTGGTGCAAATGTTGCAATTTATGCACAGAATGAATCTGAGCGCATTGAGTGTCTCACTTCGCAAATTAACATGGCAATTACAGAGATGCTGAATTTGCCTGATACGGAACTCATTGACATATCTCCTTTTTATGAATCGGAGCCTGCATACAAAGAAGATCAGGCGACATTTGTCAATTGCGTTGTAGTTTTGAGATGCGGCATTCCTCCACTGGAATTGCTGGAATATTTGCATCTCATAGAAAACTCACTAGGGCGTAAGCGCGAAGTGGAAAATGGCCCTCGCACAATTGACATTGACATCGAGGACTATCAAATGTATGTTTGCGAATCTGAAGAACTCACGTTGCCACATTTGAATTTGTGTGAGCGCGACTTTGTCGTTAAACCCTTTGAGGACGTTTTGCCTAATCACGTGCTTGCAGATGGAACTGCGGTTGACCGTATTGATGAAATTGCAAGGGTGGGAATGTCTCACAGAATTTAGAACACAAGTTAGTGCTGGTTAACAATTGGGACATACACTGGTTTGACGAAACTCCTTCGACAAATGTCGAGGTCAAAAACAAGATAAATGAAGGCGTGGAAGTCGGCTATGTGGCCGCTGCAAAAAAACAAGTTAGCGGCTATGGCATGCGAGGACACAAGTGGGTGAGTCCAGTTGGTGGTTTATATTTTTCCTTGTTGCTCCAACCGACACTTCCGCCTGAAAATCTTAGCGAAATTCCAATGAGAGTCGCTAATGCAGTTCTGTGCGGGCTTGAGCCTCTGTCGACTGAGCCACTCACGATAAAACCGCAGAATGACATCGTACTTGCTCGTTCCTATTTTCCCGATTCAAACAAGAGGGAAAAACTTGTCGGCATTTCCACTGAAATATACAATGGAAAACTGTGCGTTGGAATTGGGATAAACATTTTTCATCCCGAGCGTGAAAATAAAATTCTTGGAGAAAATATTCCAGTTTATCTAGAAGGTTTTTGCGCTGTAAAGCCGTCGTTGGAACTTGTTTTGGAAAGTGTGCTCACATCGCTCAATGATAAACTAGTCGTATGAGTTTAAAGCACAACATAGCGAAAGTTGCCGCTTCAGCTGCCGCGTTTGGAATCAAGCATTTCACCAGCATGAACGCATCAAATTTCCCTGGACAACTTGCTTTAAAAATTGACGATAAATCTGTCCAAGCTGAGGTTGTTAATAAAATCAAAGGCAAATCGATTGTTGTTGTTGGAACAAATGGAAAAACTTCTGTCACTAACATGATTGCCGACTGCCTTGAAGCTCAAGGGTTAAAGGTTCTCTGCAACAGAAGTGGTGCAAACATGAAAGCGGGAGTGTGCTCGGCTCTTTTGGCTGGCAAGTTGAGCGACGTTGGCGTGTTTGAGTCTGACGAGCTTTGGTCAAAAGACACACTGCCGGCATTGCAGGCCGATTATTTCCTGCTTTTGAATTTATTTCGTGACCAGCTTGATCGTTGCGGTGAAATTGAGCGAATCCAGTTAGCTATCACCGAAGCACTTCGTCGTTCGCCAAAGACCCAGCTGATTTATAACGCCGATGATCCTCTTTGTGAAGTTGTGGCAGAAAATGCGGCTGCTGCCACCGAGCGCAACCATTCCAAAGGCAACATTCCTTTTGGAATCGATGAGCCTCTAAATTGGGAACAGAATTCAGTGTCGGACACAACAATGTGCCAAAAATGTGAGTCGATGCTTGATTATGATTTTCGACAATATGACAAACTTGGGAAATATCGCTGCCCAAAATGCGGATTTTCTCGCCCAGCTCTTGCGTTCTCAGCAACTCAAGTAAAGATGAGTGCTTCTGGGTTATGCATCGATGTTAACGATAACTCTATCGTGACTTGCCGCAAATTTTCAAGCAAATTGCTTGGGTCCTACAATGCCTACAACATTCTTGCTTGTGTTTGTGCTGCGACCATGATGGGGGCTTCTGCCGAGGCTATACAGAAAGCAATTGGTGAGTTTGCTCCAAAGAATGGGCGGTTACAACGCTATGAAATTGACGGTGTTCAGATTCTTCTCAATCTCGCTAAGAATCCAACGGGTTTTAATCAAAATTTGCGAATAATAACATCTGCTATTGATAGAAATAAAGAAACGTCTGTAGCTTTTTTCATCAACGACCAAACAGCCGATGGACACGACATATCGTGGATTTGGGATATTGATTTTGAAGAACTGGCTTGTTTTGATGGAGTAATTTTTTTTTGCGGAGGAAGCAGAAAGCATGACTTGCGTGTTCGCCTCAAGCACGCTGGAATCAAAGCAAATTTATGCGACGGAGTTGATGAAGTAATAAATTGCGGTGTTGAGCAGGCGTTTATCGTTGCTAACTACACTGCTCTTCCGGTTGAAAAGAAGACGCTTGATGATTTTGAGTCACAAGGCAGGATTAATCGGGTTAGTAACGTTTGCCTTGAAAAACAGCCAGCGTGTGACCCGTTTGTGCGCAAAAACTCCCAGTCTCTCAAATGTGGAGAGAATAATGCAACGAGTGAAATTAGCGAACCCGCTTTTGCTGTTTCTGAGAATGTATCGCCGAATGGCAATATAGCAACGATTCTCGATTCCTTTGATGGACGTCCGATAAAAATAGCCCATGTTTTGCCAGAACTTTTGAATCTTTATGGTGATGGCGGAAATGTGAGAATTTTGCTTAATCGTTTACACTGGCGTGGAATAGCAGCAGAAGTTGTTCCAGTTTGCGCAGGAAGTGATGTTAATTTTTCCGATTTCGACATTATTGTTATGGGAGGGTCGCCCGATCGTGAACAGGAATTGGCAAGCAAAGAGGCCCTTCGTTGGAGAGATGCTCTAAATGAGCATGTACAATTTGGAAAACCGATGCTTGCAATTTGCGGAAGCTATCAAATGCTTGGTAACGAGTGGCTCTTAAATGGTGAGAGAGTGCCAGGCTTAGGTCTTTTAGACATTACAACTAACCGCCCTGGAACATCTGCAAACCGTTTGGTGCAAAACATAGCATTGAAGTCAAATCTTGCTTCACGACCTGTAATCGGCTTTGAAAATCATGCAGGGAGAACGCACATTTCTTCAGACCTTAGCTCGTTTGGAAAAGTTGTGTCAAGCATGGGCTGCGGAAATAATGAAGAAGATCATGCCGATGGCGTGCTTTATAAAAGCACTATTGGCACCTATTTACATGGGCCTCTTCTTTCTAAGAATCCAGAGGTAGCCGACTGGTTAATTCTCAAAGCGATTGAAAATCGACTGTCTCTAAATTCCGCCCATTGCGGGCAAACGATTGCTTCTGAGAAAACAACTCATTTAGCTAATGGCGATTCAAGTTTAGGTTGTCTAATTTCATTCGGTCTTGAGCCTCTTGATGACACTGAAGAAATTGAGGCAAATAAACACATGGCAAACCTTTTAATTCGTGGCTAAAAGTTAGCTCAACTGCCAAGTTTTTTTGTGGCTCAATCCCACTCTTCGGCTCATTTTGTATTCGCGACTAGAGTGCCAGCGCTAGGGCATTCGCACGTTCTGTTTTTTTGTTGCCATTGTGTGGACGCGCTTCCCCTTGGTCCTTTAAAACTTAGATTTCAAGCAATACTTGCTAGCGTGCGCTTTAATAAATGTGAAAACTTGCGCCCCCAGGCAAAAAGTAAATATCGATTTTTTGAAATGATAATTCGTTTGGAAACGCGTGAGTTAACAGGCCTTAACCTAAAATCAGCCGGAGTGCTTCAGCTCGGGTTTTGTCGCTTTTTTCAAACACACCACGCACTGCACTTGTTGAAGTTTTGCTGCCTGGCTTTTTTACACCACGCATGCTCATGCAAAGATGCTCGGCTTCCATGACAACCATTACACCCATTGGATGCAACTCTTTCATGAGTGTGTCGGCAACTTGAGTTGTTAGTCGCTCTTGAACTTGAGGACGTTTTGCGTAAAGTTCCACAAGTCTTGCCAGTTTTGATATTCCGCAAATTCTTCCGTCTTTTGAAGGGATATAGGCAACGTGTGCAGTTCCAAAAAATGGCATCAAATGATGTTCGCACATTGAGTAAAAAGGAATGTCTTTTACTATCACCATTTCTGTGTGATGCTCATCAAATGTAGTTTCAAAAAGGTCTCCTGGATTCGCATCGCATCCTGCAAAAATCTCTTCATACATCTTTGCGACTCGCTCAGGTGTTTTTTTAATTCCTTCTCGATTTGGGTCTTCTCCCACCCCTTCAAGGATAAGTTTTACGCCTTCTTCGATTTTTTTTGTGTCCATCGACTCTCCTTTTTTCTAGTTCTATAATATCTTTCTTGATTGCGCATTTATCTTAATGATTCATAAGGAATTCTCGATTGTTATATGGATTAAATAAAAGAACGACGATGATGGTCGTCATCATAGTCGTGGGTTCTTTCACGACAATTTTGAATCAAACGTTCATTTCGCCTGCACTTCCAACAATCATGAAAGATTTTTCGGTTGACGCAGCGACTGTTCAATGGCTAACAACTGGCTTCCTCCTCGTGAATGCGGTAATGATTCCAATTACTGCCTACATCATGGAGAAGTTTCCGACGAGATCGATTTTTTCTTTTGCAATGGTTGCTTTTGGCTTCGGTTCTGCTTTTTGCGCTTGGGGGCCAACCTTTGAGCTTTTGCTGATTGGTCGTTTAATTCAAGCGATTGGGGCAGGCATAATGATGCCTATGGCGATGGCAACAATGCTTGTCACTTTTCCTCTCGAACACCGCGGTGCTGCTATGGGAATTGTTGGCACTGTTTTTGCATGCGCGCCTGCGATTGGACCAAGTTTGTCAGGATTTCTTGTGGTCTCAGTCGGATGGCATTACATGTTCTGGGGAATGGCAGCTCTATGCGCTGTGCTTGCACTGCTAGGGTTCTTTTATGTTGAAAGCAAAAAACCAGATCATGCCAAGGAAGTGCATCTTGACGTGTTGAGTGTCCTGCTTTCTACGTTTGGTCTCGGAGCTCTTCTTTACAGTTTTAGTGTGATTGGTTCGCAGGGGCTAACTCTAGTTGTCGGGATAATGATGCTTGTAGGAATCACTCTTATAGCGCTTTTCTGCATTCGTCAGCTCCATCTAGAGCACCCTATGCTTCAAATTAGGGTTTTAAAGTCGCGCGATTTTACACTTGCAACGTTCATTGGCATGGTTGCGCAAGCTGGTGTCACTATTTCAGGCATTTTGATGCCGATCTACATTCAAACAATTCTTGGCTATGATTCGTTTGTTTCTGGTTTAACGATTTTACCTGGTGCAGTATTGTCGGCCGCTGTTAATGTTTGGGCTGGTAGATTTTATGACAAGCATGGTCCACGCCTGATTATTCTTTCTGGCATTGGACTTTTTCTCGTCGCGAACATTTGTTTTGGTCTCATGAGAATCGATGGAAGCCCTTGGATTGTGGCTGGCATTTTTGTTGTTCGCCAATTTGGTATTGCCCTTCACAATATGACAGCAACCACTTGGGGTATGGCACGTCTTGACGACAAACTCGCTCCGCATGCGACAAGTGTACAAAGCACTCTTCGTACTGTCGCAGCCTCGCTTGGAACAGCCGTGGTTGTCTCAATTACATCGGTGGTTGAATCGCATGCAGCTGCAACACACACTCCAATTGAGGCAACTCTTCTTGGGGTTAACGTTGGATATTTCGCTCTGTCGGCAGCAATTCTTGTTGTGTTTATATTCAGCTTTATGTGGGTTAAGAAAGAAAAGCCTTCTCAGGCCCGTGAAGAGTCTGAAGTCATTGATGAGATCTCAGCTGCCGAAAACAAAGCTATCATTGAGCGAATTATGAAGCGCGATGTTTATTGTCTTGACAAAGACAAAACCGTTGAATCAGCCTTAGCAATGCTGGTAGAACATCGAATTAGCGGCGCCCCTGTTGTTGATAAGGACCTAAAACCAATTGGATTTTTTAGTGATGGAGACTTCCTCAAACGTTTGTCTAGAACAACTTCTAACATTGACGATCCACTTGCGCTCATGTGTCTTGCTGGGTTTGAACATGCACACATTGAAGACAAGCTTGATTATCTGATGAAGTTAAAGGTAAAAGATTTGTGTGTCAACAACTGCATTTGTGCTACTACAACCACTAATATTGGTGAGATTTGCAGGATTCTTAGTGAATATCACCTCAAAAAACTGCCAATTTGCGAGTCGGGTAAAATTGTTGGTGTGATTAACAGAAGCGACGTAATCAAAGATTCAGTTCTTAGTTATTTAGAAGGTGTGAATAAATAATTGGAAGCTTGGCGTATTGGAATTTATTTAGTTTTAGTTGTCCTTTTCCTATTGATGAATGCCTTTTTTGTTGTAGCTGAATTCTCAATAGTTCGAGTTAGAAAGTCTCAAATTGAACTAGCAGTGGAGGAAGGCAAAAAAGGGGCAAAGCAAGCACAAGAAATAGTCACAAACGTTAATGCCTATCTGTCGGCCTGTCAGCTTGGCATCACGCTGGCTTCTCTTGCATTAGGTTGGCTTGGTGAGCCGGTTTTCGCTGCTCTTGTGCGCCCAATTTTTGTGCTACTTCGCCTTCCTGAAGCAATAGTTCCCGCTGTTGCAATTGCAGTTGGTTATTTTTTGATGACTACTTTTCATGTTGTTGTTGGTGAACTCATTCCAAAATCAATCGCGATTTTTTCTACAGAAAGTTATGCTCTTCACACTTCGCGTCCTTTGATGATTTTCTATCGCGTGACCTATCCGGTAATGTGGCTTTTCAACACAATCACCAATGGCGTCGTTAAATTGCTGGGTCACGATCCATCTGATGAACACGACGTTTATTCTGGCGATGAAATCAAGCTTCTCGTTGACGAATCTACAGCCAGTGGGTTGATTGATCCTGAACAAAATGAATATGTTGACAACGTTTTGGATTTGGGCGACAAAGACGCTGAAGCGATTATGACCCCAAGGACCGATGTTACATTCATTGACATTAATGATTCAGCTGAAGAAAACCTTGAGACGATAAACAGATATTCCTATTCGAGATATCCCGTTTGTGATGGTGATGCCGACCATCTTGTTGGCTTTGTCCACATGAAGGATTTGTTTGGAATTGATAAAGAAACTCCAATGAGACAGTGGCCAATCAGAAATTTGATTGCAGTGCCAGAGACTTGTTCCATTTCAAAAATGATTCAGGAACTCTCATCAAATCGCACTGAAATTTGTGTTGTTGTGGATGAGCATGGCGGAACTGCTGGCATTGCAACGCTTGCCGACATTCTTGAGCAGATTGTTGGTCGCATTGATGACGAATATCGTCATGAGGTTGACGATGCAGTAAAACCGCAGGCAGATGGCTCATTTAAACTTGATGGAAGGATGTCAATCGCCGATCTTGTTGAGTTGCTGGGATTTGAACCAAAGGGTTCAAGCGAGGTTGAAACAGTCGCTGGCTTAGTTTTAAAACTCATGGACAGAATTCCAAATGAGGGTGACTCTGTTTCAATAACAAAAGAAATGGCAGAGGAAGCAATTGAAGCAGAATTCGAAGTTCTTAAAATGGACAATTTGAGGATAGATACAATTTTGCTCACAATTGACCGTTTGCCGAAATAGTCGTATAATTCATAACTCCATTGCAGAATTGCCCGGGTGGCGGAATGGCAGACGCGTCGGTCTCAAAAACCGATATCTTCACGGGTGTGTGGGTTCGAATCCCACTCCGGGCACCATTTTAGTTTCGAACTGTGAATAATGGAGGTCGTGTTGCTGAACGCAATCGTTGTTGATGATGAGAAACCAGCTCGTGATGAACTAATCTATCTACTCAGTGAAGTCGGCGGTGTTGAAGTCGTCGCTGAGGCGGATTGCGCAGCTCAAGCGATTGCGGCTTTACAAGAACACCCCTGCGATGTTTTGTTTCTCGACATTAACATGCCTGATGCGAATGGACTGAGACTTGCAGGTGCGCTTCGCACACTTCGTTTTCCTCCGGCTGTTGTTTTTGTTTCGGCCTACAGTGAATATGCAGTTGACGCTTTCGAGGTTAAAGCAGTCGATTATCTCTTGAAGCCTGTTGACGAAAAACGTCTCAAGAAAGCTATTGAGACTGTTGAAAAAAGCGTCGTTATGCAGCATAAATCTCAAAAAGGTAAACAAATTGCTTGTGAGAAGTCTGGCAAAAAAGTAATGATTAATGCGTCTGACATCTTGTTTTGCACAGCGCGTGATGACTATGCCTATGTAGAAGCAAAAGAAGGCAAATTTTTCGCTCCTTCTTCGCTTTCAAGCATTGAAAAGCAACTTGACGGTCTTGGTTTTATGCGCGTTCATCGCAGCTATCTTGTGAATTTGAATTGCGTTAAAGAAGCAGTTACTGCAGAAAATGGTGCGATGACGCTAAAAATCGAAGGCACCGACTCAGTTATCCCTGTTTCAAGGCGAAAGATACCTATGCTTAAAAAAGCAATGCAGGTCTAGACGGCATTGGAGCTAAAAGACAACAACATTCGCGAACTCGGGAAAAAAATCGAGAGCGACATTCAAGCAAAAATCCCAATTGCGATTAAAGTTTTTTGCGTATTAATTATTGTATTCACCGTTCTTTCAATAGCCAGAACGAGTGCATCTTTTTGGAAATATCTTTTTCACATTATTTCAACGACTGCTAATGGTGCAGGACTTTCAACCGCAGTTTGTGAAGTAATAAATCTTGTGGCGGGTGCCGGGATTTCGATTTGCAACATCTTTTTGAGCATCATGTTGCTTGCATCAAAGAAAAAGGAATCAGCCCGCTTTATTTATGTTTTATATCTGTTTTACGGCGCCGATTTAATCACATATGTAATGCTTAATGGCATTGGGCTAGAAATCATATTCTACGTAGTGGGTTTCATTATTTTGGTTGCTCTTCAAATTTATCTTGATCCTATGCTTGGCGAAGAGCGTTCGATGAAGATGCATAAAATTGAGGAAGAATGGCATGAGGAGCAGGACGCGGGAACGATTGGATTTGATTCGTCGGGAAAAGGCGCTATTGAGATCAATTTCTTTAATCTCTTTTGGATTTTCCTCGTTTGCTCGATAATTGGGCTTGTTGCTGAGGAGCTCTATCACTATTTCTTTGTGGTTCCTGGTGAATTGCAAGATCGCGCAGGACTTTTGTTTGGACCCTTCTCGCCAATATATGGTTGTGGGGCTGTGATTATGACAGTTGCCCTAAACCGCCTTCACAAATATCCCATTCTCGTTATTTTCCTTGCCAGTGCCATTATTGGAGGTCTTTTTGAGGTAGTTGTTAGCTACTTCATGGAATACACGTTTGGCGCTGTTGCATGGAATTACTCTTCGGAAGTTCTGCCTTTGTTTGGCGGGCGAACTTGTGCGAAATTTATGATTATGTGGGGCTTTATGGGTGCAATATGGCTAAAGATTTTTATGCCAACTGTTGTTAAAGTCGTAAATAAGATTCCCTGGAACTGGAGATGTGTCGTAACTGCTGTAGCGACAATCCTCATGGTTGTTGATGTGGTCATGACATTACAATCGCTTGATTGCTGGTATATGAGAATTTCTGAAGGAGAGGAATCTGCTTCGAAGTCAAACATAACACAGTTCTACGCAACTAATTTTGATGATGACTACATGGAAAACCGTTTTGAATCGATGACAATTAACCCGGGCGCCGCAGTGCGTAATAATTAAGCGCTCGCATTATTTGAGCTGGTAGTTTCAATATAAGAATTATTTGAGTTGTTAGCTTCGATTGAAGTGCTTCTGTTTGTGAAGTTTATCCTTTATTCTGTTTTTGCGTGGGAGACAAACCAAAGGATAGTGCGGTTATAAGTTACATTTGAGCTGAGTGTTTTCACTTGGGAAACGAAGTGGTGTTAACACTCTCGAAACAATTTCACAAGTTTTTTTATCTAGGGTAAACCTTTTGTTGTAGAATGACTAAAGCAATGACGAACACATGCGACATAAAAGCTTTCTTCATGATGTCTACAATGATGTAGGCCTTGGCCTACATATATCTAATACCCCACTCTTAAAACTTAATATCCATTTGTCAAATTTGTGTTTAAGATAAATGGTGCAAATTTCAAAAAACAACTAGCGGTTTAAAGGCTGTCCATGATTGAACTTAAAAACATTAACAAGACCTATCAAAACAAGAAGAATAAAACTTCTGCACTAAAAGATGTTAGTCTCACGATTAACAATCATGAAGTGTTTGGAATTATTGGCTTTAGTGGTGCAGGAAAATCTACGCTTGTGCGTTGCATTAACCTTCTTGAAAAACCTGATAGCGGTGAAGTTTTAATCGATGGGCTAAACATTTGCGAGCTTGGCAGAAAAGAGCTTAATGAGAAGCGCAGAAAAATCGGAATGATTTTTCAACAGTTCAATTTGTTAGAACAGCGCACAGTTTTTAAAAACGTTCGTTTTCCACTCGAAGTAGCAGGATACTCTGGACCAGAGGCTGATGCAAAAGTGAACAAGCTTTTGGGACTTGTTGGACTCACAGAAAAGGCCAGTGTGTATCCTTCTCAGCTTTCGGGTGGTCAAAAACAACGTGTTGCAATTGCTCGCGCCTTGGCCACCGACCCTGACATTATTCTTTGCGATGAAGCCACAAGTGCACTCGACCCAATTACCACGAAGTCGGTGCTGGCTTTGCTAAAAAAACTCAACGAAGAACTGGAGGTCACAATCGTCATCATCACGCATGAAATGGCTGTTGTTGAGCAAGTTTGTGACCGTGTTGCAGTAATTGACAGCGGGAAAATTTGTGAGGTTGGAACCGTGTCAGAAGTATTTACAAACCCACAGTCAGAAGCAACAAACAAATTGCTTTTCCCTGAGAAGTTTGTGGAGGTGATTTAAATGGATCAACAACTAATCTCTCTTCTTGTTGCTTCCACTGGGGAAACAATTTACATGACAGTTCTGTCAACATTTGTCGCCTATTTGATTGGCACACCTCTTGGAGTTCTTCTTTACATTACCTCAAAAGAGGGAACTCGCCCGAACGCTGTCGTTAACTTTATCGTTGGACTAATCGTTAACGTATTGCGTTCAGTTCCTTTCCTCATTTTGCTTGTTGCAATTTTGCCTTTTACACGACTTGTTGCAGGCACAACACTGGGAACTAACGCCACAGTTGTTCCTTTGATTGTTGCAGCTGCTCCCTATGTCGCCAGAATGGTCGAGTCTTCTTTGAAAGAAGTTGACCCAGGTGTCGTGGAAGCTGCTCAGTCAATGGGCACATCAAGTTGGCAGATTATCACAAAGGTTTATTTGCCTGAAGCTCGCCCTTCTCTGTTAGTTGGCGCAGCAATTTCTCTGGCAACTATTCTTGGATATTCTGCAATGGCTGGTTTTGTCGGGGGCGGTGGCCTAGGCGCTGTCGCCATTAACTATGGCTATTATCGCTATCAAACTGACATTATGCTAATCACAGTTTTATTGCTTGTTGTAATTGTCCAAATTTTCCAGGAAGGTGGCCTTCTCCTCGCAAGGCGCACCGACAAACGACTCAAATAAAGTGCTGAATTTTTAAGTTCGCATTTGATTAGAACCAGTTTTTATAAGAAATAGAAAGATTTAAAAGATTAAAGGAGACAAAATGACTCTCACAAAACAAAGACTAACAAAAGTGATTGCAGTTGCAGTTGCCGTGTTCCTATCAATTTTTGCACTTGCTGGATGCTCCTCATCGTCCTCTTCAGATTCAGGCTCATCTAGCTCCGACAAAACAATCAAAGTTGGTGCATCGCCAACTCCTCATGCAGAAATTTTGAATCATGTGAAAGACACTCTGAAGCAAGAAGGCTGGGATCTTCAAGTTGTTGAATATAACGACTATGTTCAGCCAAACACTGCTCTTGAGTCTGGTGATTTAGATGCTAACTACTTCCAGCACATTACCTATCTCAACAACTTCAATAAAGAAAACGGAACTCACATCGAGTCTGCAGCTGACATTCACTTTGAACCGATGAGAATTTATGCTGGCAAAACAAAGAGCTTGTCAGACTTAAAAGACGGTGCAACTGTTTCAGTTCCAAATGACACAACTAACGAAGCACGTGCACTTCTTCTTCTCCAGCAAGAAGGTCTCATCAAATTGAAGGATGGCGCTGGCACCAACGCTACTAAACTTGACATCGTCGAAAACCCAAAGAACCTCGACATTCAAGAAGTCGAAGCAGCACAAGTTCCACGCACAGTTTCTGATGTCGACATCCTCGTAGTTAACTGCAATTATGCACTCTCAGCAGGACTTGAAACTTCTTCAGCTCTCGCAGTTGAATCAGACCAAGGCGAAGCTGCAAAAGCATACGTTAACGTAATTGCTTGCAAAGAAGGCAACAAGAACAGCGAGAAAATCCAAGCTCTCGTAAAGGCAGTCCAGAGCGACGATGTGAAGCAGTTTATTGAGAGTAAGTATAGCGGAGCTGTAGTCCCTCTCTTCTAGCCAAAAACAATTCTGAGCGGCGCTTTTCGTCTGCGACACTTCGGGCTGTGACCTAAGCACAGCTCCTCAGTGTCTCGGCGAAAATCGCTCGCTCAGATGTTGCAAACACCTGTTAGTTTGTTCCTCGGAGTTTCGGGCGAATCTGCTCGCTCAGATGTTGCAAACACCTGTTAGTTTGATCCCAAGTGTCTCGGCGAAAATCGCGAACTGTCTACTATCTCAAGGAAATGTGTTTTTTATTTGGCAACAGCAGTGATGAGCTGAACGCCGACACGAATGCTTGTTGAGGATTGGTTTAAAGATTGCGTCGCGACGCATGAGTGCCCCGAAGTCTTGAGGGCACTTTTTCATGTGCTAACATATATTTCGTAAAAATACCCAGCGTATAAGGAGTTTTGATGCTAGACCTTAAGTTCGTTCGCGACAATCTAGATGCCGTCTCAGAAGCAATGAAAAATAGAAATGCACAATTTGATGCTAAGCGTTTTTCCCAGCTTGACAAGTCTCGTCGCGAACTCATTGGCGAAGAGGAAGCTCTGCAGGCAAAGCGCAACGCTGATTCAAAAGCTATCGGTGGTCTCATGAAGGACGGCAAGGCTGACGAGGCCGCTGCAATGAAAGAAAGCGTTCGCGAGATTAATGACAAACTCGACAAGCTCACCGCTGAGCGCGAGAAAATAGATGCTGACCTCACCGATCTTCTCATGCATGTTCCAAACTTCCCTGCGGAAGGCGTTCCTGTTGGTAAAGATGAAAACGACAACGTTGAGGTTAGACGCTGGGGAACTCCTCGCGAATTTGATTTTGAAGACAAACCGCACTGGGATCTTGGCACCGACCTTGACATCATCGATTTCGATTGTGGCGTAAAACTAACGGGTTCTAGGTTCTATGTTTTAGGTGGCGCAGGTGCCAGACTTGAACGTGCGCTCATCAATTTCATGATTGACACACATGTTTCTCGTGGCTACAAAGAGTGGTGGGTTCCAGCTCTTGCAAATAAGACAACGCTAACTGGAACAGCTCAGCTTCCTAAATTCGAGGATGATCTTTACAAAACAACAACTGAAGGGCTTTACCTCATTCCAACTGCCGAAGTTCAATTGACAAACATTCACGCGCAGGAAACTTTGAAGGCAGAAGAGTTGCCAAAGAAATATTGCGCATTTACTCCATGCTTCCGCGAAGAAGCAGGAAGTGCTGGTCGTGACACTCGAGGCATCATTCGCGTTCATCAGTTCAGCAAAGTTGAGATGGTAAAAGTAACTACACCTGAAACTGGGTTTGATGAGTTAGAAAAAATGACTGCAGATGCAGAGAACATTTTGCAACTTCTTGGCCTGCCATATCGCGTGATTACACTTTGCACAGGCGACATTGGATTTTCTGCTGCTAAAACATATGATGTTGAGGTCTGGATGCCAAGCTACAAGGGCTACAAGGAAATTTCAAGTTGCAGTTGCTGCACCGACTTCCAGGCTCGCCGTGCTGGCATTCGTTATAAAGACCCAGACAAATTTAAAGGCAGCCGTCTTTGCTACACGCTCAACGGTTCTGGTCTTGCTGTTGGGCGCACAATGGCTGCTTTGCTAGAGAACTACCAAAATGAAGACGGCACAGTCACAATCCCTGAAGTGCTTGTTCCATACATGGGTGGTCTCACAAAGATTGAGAAAAACTAGCTCTGCTCTTTAATTATTGTCAAAAACAAAGAAAATAGTGTGCGCGGTGTTTTTTATCATCGCGCTTCTTATTGCAACAGCTACAATCATTTTCTCGTTTACTCGCTGGTGTGTGGCCGATGATGCCCAGGACATTCAAGGCACATGGATAGTGGATGACAGCGACACGACAATTCAAGTCACCGACACTGAAATCAGAATGACTAGCGACATGATTTTTACCTATTCTCTAGATACTGGTTCAAAAACAATTAAAGAGCGGCTTGACAACAAAGAAGGTTCCGCACACTATGTATTTTCGCAAGACCGAAACGAACTTGTAATTGCTGACATCAATTTAGATGCCGTCTCTTCCTATTTTTTTGATGCAGGCAACTTGTTAAACACTGTTTTTAGTGGAAAGTACAAAGCCACAAGCGCTCCCTATGTTAGCAGCGTCGATGATTCAAATGTTACTCGCTTGAAGCGTGCCAGTTAAAGCTAGAAAAATAACTCTTAAAAGCGACAGGGTAGAGATACTTGTCGAAGTTAATTGTGTATTTACAAAAGAAGTCAGACTTAAAATTGCAGATAGTGTGAGTTCTCGATTCCCTGGAATTCTTGAACACGCATGCAGGAATTCTCATGGTCCAAGGTTTGGCGACTGCATAAACACTACATCGCTTGCGCACACACTAGAGCACATCATTATTTGGCATTTACAAAACTCTTCAAACCTAAACATCGGACATAACACTCATTCTCTACAGTGCGTGAAGGAGCAGGTGGAAGATGTGTGTTACTCATCTAATCCAACCAGAGATGAGATGTTGTTGAAAGTTGTCAAACCCGATTTACAAAACATGTCAGACTTAAAAACAGAGTTCATTACAAATAATCAGCCTTGCGCGAGCAAGAAAAAGAAAGAACAGGTTTTAACAGAGGATTTCAATAAGAATAAAAACGATTTATGCGACACCGCGCCTTATTTACAAAATATGTCAGACTTTAAAGATTACTTGCAAAAATTTCAGGAAATAACGGCATCGAAGCGACAAGATGGAGAGGATCAGGATAGAAATGTGGGAGCGCGAATATATGTTGGAAAAACAGTGAAAGTGGCTCCCGACCTTGCAAAAATCGAGCTTAAATATTATGATGATATCCGCGCGTTACGGGCTATTAATTGTTCAATTAGCGCGCTAAATAAAATCATCGAAACTTGTTCTGATTAGGAGTCGACGCATTTTGGAAACATTCGACGGACTTTATCACTTCCTTTTCGAAACCTTTGGTGGCATAGCAATTCTTCTCGGCGCTGCATTGCTCGTTAGCATCCTTGCTTGCGCGATTATGGAAAAGCGTGCAAAAAAGGCCTTGAAGGAGCGTCAGGAAGCGTTAAAAGCCCAGCGTGAAGAAGACGATGACTGGGATGATGACGATGATGACGATTGGGACGATGACGACGAATAATCAGAAAGGTTTTACTAATGTCAGACTTGGTTTATGTTAGAGATAAAGATTACATTCCACGCATAGCTGCCGTGCATGATCTTTGCGGCTATGGTAAATGCTCGCTTGGCGTTGCAATCCCTGTTCTTTCGGCTGCTGGATGTGACGTTTGTCCTGTGCCTACTGGCCTTTTTTCTTCTCACACTGCATTTCCTGGCTGGTATATGCATGACACGACTGACATTCTTGACGACTATCTGAAGGCTTGGGAAGGAATTGATGTCAACATCGACGCAATTTATTCTGGTTTTTTGGGGGACCCAAAGCAAGTTGAGATTATTGAGTCTCTTTATGAGAAATATCCAGAAGCAATCAAGTTTGTTGACCCCGTAATGGCAGACCATGGCAAGGTTTATCCAACATACACCCCAGAGCTTTGTGATGCTATGGCAAAACTTTCAGCTCGTGCTGACGTATTGACACCAAATCTAACGGAGGCAGCAATTATTCTAGGTCTTCCTATTGGAGATGAATGGGAAGGGACCGACATCACAAATGGACGCGCGCATGAACTTGTCAAGGCGCTTCTCGATCTTGGTGCAAGAAATGTTGTCTTGAAGGGCATACAGCGCAAAAACGAGACAGTTATTCGCAATTTTGTTGGCGGGGAAGAAGTCGACGGCATTGTTGAGGTTAGCAACGAGTTTGTGAACTATATGCTTCATGGAACAGGCGATGTTTATGCTTCATGCGTACTTGGTGGAATCATGAAAGGCATTTCGCTTGTTCGCAGTGTAGAATTTGCAGGAGATTTTGTGCATGATGCGATGATTGTTAGCTCTAAACAACCGCATTTTATGGAGCGCGGAGTGAGTTTTGAGACCCTTCTCCACAAGGTTTGTGATTTAAAATAGGAGTCGGCTAAAAGCTAGCAGAATGTTCAAACCATAACACGCCAACTGCCTTGGCATATGGCGTGTTTTTTCATTGGAGAAAAGAAAATGAAGTCAACTCTCACAGGCAGGTCTTTCTTGAAGATTGTCGATTTCACACCTGCTGAAATCGAAGAAATGCTTTCTGTGGCACATTCGCTCAAAAAGAAAAAGAAAGATGGAGAGGCGCATTGCTATTTGGGAGGCAAAAACATTTGTCTTTTGTTTGAGAAGACTTCCACAAGAACGCGTTGTGCGTTTGAAGTAGCAGCTCACGATCTTGGCATGAATGTTACCTATCTCGATCCTGCCTCTTCACAAATGGGAAACAAAGAATCTATCGAAGACACTGCTAAAGTTCTTGGGCGCTTTTATGATGGAATAGAATATCGCGGTTTTCTGCAAGAAACTGTTGAGTGCTTGGCACGAGAGTCGGGTGTGCCCGTCTGGAATGGACTCACCGATGATGCTCATCCAACACAAATGATTGCCGACATGATGACGATACAGGAGAAACTCGGCTTTAATCTAAAAGGAAGAAAGCTTGTGTATGTTGGCGATTCCAGAAACAACGTTGCGAATTCACTTGCTGCTGTTTGTGTTAAATTAGGAATGCATTTTGTCGCATGCGCCCCATGTGAATTGTGGCCAAGCGATTCTCTTGTGCAGGAGTGCAAAGAGACTTGCGCCACTACTGGAGGATCAATTTCTCTTAGTGAAAGCATTGATGATGCTTGTGTTAATGCCGACGTTATTTATACAGACATTTGGGTTTCCATGGGTGAGCCTTCTGATATTTGGGGGAGTCGAATTAATCTGCTGAGCCCCTATCAAGTAAACAATCGTGTAATGAAACGTGCTGGCGACAACTGTATTTTTATGCACTGCCTACCCTCTTTTCATGATTTAAACACCACAGTTGCTCAAGATGTTTACAAGCAGTTTGGAATCTCTGAGATGGAGGTGACCGACGAGGTTTTCCGTTCGAATCAGTCTGTTGTTTTTGACCAGGCGGAAAACAGAATGCACTCCATTAAAGCAATCATGCTTTGCACTCTGGCTAGCGAGTGGGAATAAGCACAAAGCTGTCTGAATTAGCGCTTTGCTTGTGAACACATTTTTTGGAGCTAATTAAAAGTAATTGATAGACTTTAGTCTGACTGCAATATTGCTTGCCAAGACGAATGTGAAATGAGCACTAGGCGCTAGCATTGCGCCTATGAGTGCATGTGTAGAGTGTGCTACGCTGCTACTTTTTCTTTTTCGACGAGGTATTCGACAACTTTCATGAAGCGTGTGCGCATTTGTTCACATTCGATGAGGCCGCCATCTGAGGCAAGGCGCTGCCTGAGAATCTCGTGGAAATAACTGAGCATTAAATCGTTGATCATGTCGAGGTTGTCAGCCTTTATGATGCCTTCTGTCACAAGAGGCCGCAATATGTCAAGGTTTCTTTCGATTAGAGTTCCTTGGTATAGCATGTCTTTAACGCTAGCTCCAACATTCTCAAGTTGTGCAGGGAACAAACGATAATATTCACGAATCATCTTTTCAAGTGGCACTTTGTGTTCACAGAAGAAAATCTGGTTGAACACTTCTGGGTTGTCAAGTGCGTAAACGGTAAAAACTTCCCAGGTGTGAAGAAAAATATCATAGTGATTTTCGAGTTTTTTGAGATCCGCTACAAGACTGCGAGTGTATTTTTCTAGATAGCTCATTGATGACATTGTCACAAGTTCATCAACGTCGTGGAAATAGAAATAAAGAAGTGAGGAGTTGCACCCTGCTAGATCTGCAACTTTTCTTACAGTAATTTTTTTAATTCCTTCTGTTTCGATTATTTCTCTAGCAGCAGAAATGAACATTACAATGATTTTGTCACGTTCAGCTTCGCTATATTTAGTTCTGCCCATTACCACTCCTTAGGCTATTTTTTTTCAAATTTTACCAGTTTTTTGTACAACAAATTGGAGCTGTTTAATTAATATAACCATAGTTTTATCAGCTATACAGTGAGTTTTTGTTTCATTAATCGTATTCGACAAAATTGTAATATCATTCTGGGTTATCAGCGATTAAACTCATTACAATTTCTGAACCATTCTTTAAAGAACATTTAATTATAAAAATGAAGTGTTGATTTTTCTTTTTTACACTTCATCAATGTATACATATAAAATCATGCCAGCAAGCGGTGTTATGTGCGTAGTGCTTGATTTTGTGTTAATCCAAGTAAAAAAAGCGAAATATATGCGGCATTTGTGAGTTGTGCTTCCATTGTCATTAAGCTCTAGTCACAAAAAAGGCTGCCCGAAAGCAGCCTTTGAGCGTTACCGACTCCTGGGAAAGAGCTGGTTAATATTTAAAGCAAAGTCAAGGGAGTTAGATCTTTACTTTAAAAACAGTTTGTTCATCGCAGTCAGTTGCGAGAGCATCTAGAGCTGTTCCCACGCGAGAATAACGAAGTTTGTATTGCTCCTCGACTGGAGTGTTTGGGTCTCCAAGTGGATATGGAATTGAGATTGTTGGAACAATTCTGTTTGCGCCGACCGTGAGAGCAACAGGAACAAGGTTGCACATGTGCACTACTGGATAGCCTGCCTTCTCGAATTCTTTAACCATCGTTGCACCGCAACGAGTGCAGGTGCCTCAAGTGGAGGTCATAATTACGCCATCGACTCCTTCTTCCTCAAAGAAAGGAAGCATTTCATTGGCCATGCGCGCAGCTTCAGACTCTGTTGTTCCCGTGCCAACTGTTGTGTAGAACCAGTCGTCGAGCTTTCCAATCTTGCCTTCTTTTTCATATTGGCGAAGAGCATCGATTGGTGTGCAAACATCAGGGCAAGCATCGGCAGCTGCAGGGTCATATCCTGCGTGAATTGTTTTGTAGCCGCCCTCTGCTCGGTTAGGGAGTTTGTCAAGACCAGCTACGTTGTATCGGCCCCAACGAGTGGCAGATGCAGATTGAATTCTGTCTGGGTTGTCTACTGGAACAATGCCGCCTGTTGTGCAGAGAACAATCGTCGCCTCTGAAAGATCTTTGATTGCAGGTGCAATTGGGACAAGATCTTTTTTGGGAATGATGAGCTCTGTTTGGTAGTCCTCGCCCTTGATTTTCTTGATGAGCATTTGCACACCACGATAGGCAGCAGTGTTTTCATAAACATCTTCGAGGAAAACTTCATGGCGGCAGCCGCGTGCGAAGTAGCCTTCTTCATCGGCACCACGAGTTGGCTCACCTGCAAGGAGACGATTTGCAAAATCTGTCATTGCAGGAACGTCTTTTCTCATTTGAGCAGCAGCATTGTGACCCTTCATGATGAAGCAGTCTTTCTTAAACATGTCAACACCAGGGTTCTCAACATTCATTGAGGTAATGCAAGGAACTCCATATTTCTCAGCAACAAGCTTGCAAACATTACCGCAAGCTACGCCATAGCGGCCTGCTTGGAAAGCAGGACCTGCAAGGAGCATGTCGAATTCGAGGCCATCTAGCATTTTCTCGATTCTTGCAAGTGCCTCATCGGTGTTTGAGCCCATGAAGTTGTCTCCACAAATGATTGTGTGAGTTACTTCTGCGTCTTTAAGTTGAGCATTCATTGCCACTGAAGGGCCAACTAAACCTTCTATGAGCTCTGGCTCATAATCTGCAGTGTCTTCGCCACCTTTTCCACCGAAGAATTGGTTTAGGTAAACAATTACTTTCTTAGTCATGTTGCACCCCCTAAACTTCTCTCATGGTCTTAATGCAGAAACCTGAAATGTGGTCGCCACAGAACCAGTTGTTGTCTTCCATAATGACTGACCCATCGTCACGACCTGATTTGCCGAGGATTTCGTCATAACCCCAAGATCCTGACATGCCATCGCGGTTCAGTGCTTCAAGATTGCCAATAACTGTTTTGCACGCTGGGAGGTCAGAAAGCTCACCAACGTTGCCTGTGGAAACAAGAGCGGTCATTTTTTCGTCGAGCGTAACAAGCGGTTGTCCAAATCCGTCACGTCCAACCGATTCATTCGAAATACCAACAACAGGAATGCCTGCGTCTTCAAGAATCACCTGGCAACGAACGTAGTCAGCATCAGGGTTTCCATAACCTTCTTCAGTTACAAGGGCATAATCTGCTCCAAGATTGAGGGCCATGTTGCGAACCATAATGGCTGAACGCTCTTTTTGTTCAAGAGCAACGTTTAAGTTTGACATGATGACACCTACAAAGTTAAATTCTTTGCCGTCATGCTTCATGAGCTCTTTTAATGTTGGGAAGTTTTGCATCTCATAGGTTGACCATTTTGATGACGATGGCATGAATGAGCCAGAAATTATTGCGCCATCGAAAACCTCTGTTGGACTCACGAAAGAAGGCAGATATTTATTCATATCCCATCCATACCAAAGATCGTTGTAGCCCAATGCCTCCATTTGCGATTGAGGCTGCAGAACAGCAACAACATTTGGGAGCTCCTTGCGTGAGTCATCGCGCTTCAAGATTGGGTCAAACTCATAAACCTCAGTCTCTTCCACAGCGACATTCTCTGCAATTTTTCCAATCCACTCGGCAAAGCGGTGGCCTGCCCAACGAAGAGCATGGTTGCATTTTTGCTGTTCATGTCTCTCGAATTCTTCATCAGTGTCACCAACTAAGCAAATGTTAATGAGTTTTGACCAGTAGGTGTGCTTTGCTCCTTCGCCGCCCATGTCAATAACACCGTCGCCGAATGAACCCCATTCTTTTGCCACAACTGTGACGCAGCAGCCTTTAAAAGCTTTGAGTTCGCCTTCGCCTGCAGGCACGACATCATCAGTTACGCCCGGGAATAATGTGCGACCATCAACGCGCATTCTTGGCTCAATAGTTTCGACGACTGGACAGATTCTTGTGTCGTCACCTGGGTGAGCAATCACAATGTCAACATCTGTCAAGTGGTCGTCTTTTTCTTTTAAGTAGTCAATAGCTTCTTGCTTGTTTATAGTAAGAATGCCATTCTTAAAAGAATTTTCTGTTCCAAGAACCACGTCTTTTACTTGGATATTTCCAATCTCCAGTTTCATCGATTTCACACTCCTCTCATTTCTAAACGTGAACAAACAGCTTGTGAGGAATACCCTCAAATTGCGTTTATTATACTTAAATTAAACATGTTTGTCAAAAATAGGCTGATTATTTTTTAAATACCTGAAATTTTGTTTAAATAATCATATTCCGACAGTAATGGCATGTTTCTCATGAAACAAATGTTATCGCGATAAGTTCAGTTTTCCTAAACGGCTTCAAATTTTGTTCAAAATATCTTGATAAATATTCAAAAATAATGTATTTTTAGACTAGCTAAATTAATTCAGCGTTTTCTATTTTGTTGAATTAATTCGGTCAGAAGTTCGACTGCTGATGTGAAGGGAGGGGTTGCAATGGTAGTTTGGACAAGACAAAATGTTCTTGTGCTAAAAGAACTTGAAGCGAACGGCAGCTTCATTTGCCGCGAGCAATTCCTCCGTGCTAAGTCAGACACAATTTCTGACTATTACATCCAGGCCTATCGATGGCTAACTGATCAGGCTAGAAAACAAATAACAGTTCCAGATGACCTATATTTGCCAATTTGGCTAGCTCTCACAGAAGAAGCCAGACTTCCTGAGGCAGAAGGTGAGGTTTCCCTCACAGTTGATGTACCTGATGAACAACTCTTTATCATTGATTACAACAAGTGGGGATATGTTTTGAATTACATGTATGTCCCCGTTGATGACAACGATGAACGTGCTCATGACAAAAAACTGCGTGATGCAGGAATTGTTAACGAGGCTTCATTAATCATGAGTGATAAGGGAAACATGTTTCCTCAGTTTAAAAGCGAAATAATTCGCAGCTGGCCGCGCTGTTGCACACCTTCTGATGACATGCAGAATAATGTTGGCTGTGTTTGGGAAATTCGTGATGAGTGGATTATCGAGAGAGAAATTTATTGAGTTTTCAAGTGAATGGTCTTTTAAATATTTGTTTTTAGTTTTTTGAAAGGAGGAATTTATTTCTTTATAAACATTAGAAAAAGGCGGATTTATTCGCATATTTAGTTCGAACAAAATTTATCTTTGACGTTTTATTATTCTGCTCATGCAACTTCAAAGATAAATAGAAATCCGCCACAATCGCACATTTAGGAAGGGAATTAAGAGAGGTGAATTATGAATAAAAAAGAACTGAGCAACCCCGTGTTTATCATTTCGCTCATTATCGTTGGCGCAATGGCAATTTGGTCAGTAGCTGGCAACGAGAGTTTCGCGGCTGTTGCAAACATTTGCTTCGGTGTTTTGACATCCGATTTTGCTTGGCTATATCTCATAGCGATGCTTGTGTTTTTCTTCTTTATGGCTTGGTGCGCTTTCGGTAAATTTGGAAAAATTAGATTAGGAGCCGACGATTCAAGGCCTGAGTTTAAAAATTTCACATGGTTTGGTCTTTTGTTTGGATGTGGCATGGGCGTTGGTCTTGTGTTTTGGGGAGTTGCAGAACCTTTGACACATTATCTTTATCCTCAAGCTGGCACAGGCATTGAGGCTGCAACACCAGGTGCAGCAGACTTTGCGTTGTCATCATTTTTTATGCACTGGGGAATTCTTCCATGGGCTAACTATGCCGTTGTCGGCCTTGCCCTTGCCTACTTCATGTATAGGAAGAACAAAAAAGGCCTGATTTCAGTGATGCTTGTTCCTTTGATTGGTGAAGACAGAGCGAACGGCTGGCTTGGAAAGTTGATTGACATTATTGCTGTTTTTGCAACAGTTGCTGCTGTTGTTACTTCGTTAGGACTCGGAGTCATCCAAATTAACACTGGCATGAACTATATGCTTGGTGTTCCAAACACTTTGACCGTTCAAATCTTGATTATCGCGATCATCACAGTTATTTACACAGCATCAGCTGTGTCGGGCATTGAAAAGGGAATGAAAATCATTTCCGACACCAACCTCTACATCGCTATTGGCCTCATGATTGCATGTTTCTTGATTGGACCTATGGTTGCCGATCTCAACGGCTTAACTCAAGGCATTGGCAATTATATTCGTGATTTCTTTAGCGTTTCACTCGGCATTAGTGGCTATGATGCTGATGCTAATTCTTGGGTTGGTTCATGGAGAGTTTTCTACTGGGCTTGGTTTATTGCATGGGCTCCATTTGTTGGCGTGTTTGTTGCTAAGATTTCTAAGGGACGCACAATTCGAGAGTTTGTTTTGGGTGTTGCCCTTGTTCCTGCAATCGCTTCATGTGTTTGGGGCGCTATCATGGGAAACCTTGGAATCAACCTCGTTGAAATTGGAAGAATGACAATTGAGGCTGCACAGCAAGCTGTAGCTGACCCTTCTGCTGGCTTGTTCGTGATTCTGCAACAATATAGCGTTTTTGGAATTCCTGTTGGACAAATCCTCTGCTTTGTTGCTCTTGTGTCGCTCCTCTTCTTCTTCATCACTTCAGCAAACAGTGGTGTTTATGTTTTGTCAATGCTCACCTCTGAAGGAAATCTAAATCCTTCAAATTTCAAAAAGATTCTTTGGGGTGTCATCATCGCAGTTGTTTGCATTGGCTTGCTGATGGCTGGTGGCGGCGGAAGTGGCGCTCTGAAACCGTTACAGACCATATCTCTGGTTGCAGCGTTCCCTTTCATTCTCGTTATGTTTGCCATTTGTGGTTCGTTTAAGAAGACACTTGCGCAAGGGGAAACCAAGACGCTTGAAAAAGAGCGCATTGAGGAGCTTAAGTCACTTCTTCAAACAGAGAAAGTTGAAGCATAGCTGCTAGTTATTTATTTTGCGAATTTAGTCAACTATTTTATGGCGATTAAATTTAGCTTGTAAACTTGTTAAAACATAAAACGGGGGTCGTAAGGTCCCCGTTTTTATTTGTGCCATCGTTATTTAGTTCTGCTATTATGGGAGTCACGTTTTAGGGCGGGGTGAAATTCCCCACTGGCGGTGTTAGACCTTTAAGAATCAATGGTCTCAAAGTCCGCGAACTCTCGAGAGGGAGCCGAGCTGGTGAGAATCCAGCACCAACGGTAAAAGTCCGGATGGGAAAAGCGAAAGGAGCTCAAATGAGCATTTCTCAAAATTCTTATGCAGTCAGCAATCATTCAACTGGAGACGGAAGAGGCAAGTGGGACACACGCCGCGTCGCTGTGAGCGCGCTTTTTGTAGCACTTTCAATTGTCACTAGTTTTATCGAATTTCCGATTTTTCCTGCTGCACCATTTTTAAAGTATGACCCTTCGGGCATTTTCTGTCTGCTCGCTGCTTTGCTTTATGGCCCTGCAACTGGTTCTGTTGTTGTGGCACTGCCTTGGGTTTTCCGTCTGTTTACGAACCCTGCTGGCGCAATCATGAGCCTGATCATGGGGCTTGCAGGCGTCCTTGTTGGTTCTATGATTTATCGAGCTAAGGGCACAAACAAGGCTCTCGTTGTTGGTCTTATTCTCGCGGTCGTTGCATCTACGGCAGCTGCCGCTGTCATGAATTTGATTGTTACTCCTCTCTATACAGGTGTTCCAGTCGAGACCGTTGCGGGAATGATAGTTCCAATCATTCTTCCGTTCAACTTAATGAAGTTCACCATCAACAGCGTTGTTGCAGGACTTGTGTTTCTTCCATTGAAGAAGGCTTTAAGCTAGCTTGCGAATCGCTGACCTCAAACACATTTTTTTCTCTTATGACGAGGTACATTCTTTCGTCATAAGAGATTTTTCTTTTTCGCTAGACGAAGGCGAGCATGTGGCTTTAGTTGGACGCAATGGAGCAGGCAAATCTACGCTTGGAAAGCTTGTTGCAGGTCTTCTTTCTCCTGATTCTGGTGAAGTTGAGCTCATGGGACTTGTGTGCTTTGATCATTTAGGTGTTAATTCTCAAAATTATGAAGAAGCCAGGAAAAGCATCGCATATGTTGCACAAGATCCTGCAACTCAGCTTGTAACCGAAACTGTTGCAGGAGAGCTTGCGTTTGGCCCTCAGAATTTGTGCTTGAGTGTCGAACGGATTGATGAGCTTGTTGCGCTTGAGCTCGATAAAGCAGGGCTTGGAGAAATCGCTGAGAGAGATCCAATGACGCTTTCTGGCGGCGAGCAGCAGTTGGTGTCTATCGCAGCTGCAATTGCTTCAGAGCCAAGGTTGGTTGTTCTAGATGAACCAACTGCTTTCCTCGATGAACAAAATGAGAAAAGATGCATGAGGTTAATAGAAAAAATTTCTAACGAGTGCACAGTTTTGCACATTACTCACAAGTCTTGTGAAATTGCAAAAGCAAATAGGGTGATTGAGCTTTGATTGAATTAAAAAACATTTCATTTGGTTTTGAAAACAGAAAGCTATTCAGCGATTTTTCGCTTGTTGCAAACGATGGCGAGTGCACAGCAATAGTTGGACCAAATGGAGCTGGCAAGTCAACGCTTCTAAAGATTATGTGCGGTGTAATTAAACCAGATTCAGGGGAAGTGTTGCTCCAAGGTCAGCCTCTTTGGGAGAAGAAGCTATTTGGTAAGCATAAGGTAATTAAAAATCACGCTTCGCTCATTGGCTATGTCATGCAGAAGCCTGAGATGCAGTTATTTGCTGAAACTGTTGCTAAAGACGTCGCTTTTGGACCTGAAAACATCGGTTTCACAAAGGATGAAATTGAAGACTCGGTAAACAAGTGGTTGAACTATTTTGACATTGCTGGAATTGCAGAGAAATCGCCTTTTAAGATTTCTGGCGGCCAACAAAGAATGGCAGCTATTGCTGGAGTTTTGGCGATGGAGACGCCAAATGTTTGCTTTGATGAGCCAAGCGCATCTCTTGACTGTGGATCGGTCGAGAGACTTCATCAGCTAATTAGTGACTTGAAAGCAGAAGGCAAGGCGGTTGTTTTAGTTTCGCATGACAGTTCCGAAGTCGAAAAACTTGCAGATCAAGTTGTTCGTCTTCATGCATAAATTTTTGCTTTTGCTTTAAGGCATCTTAATAAATGAACTTTGGTTAAACAAAAATAAGAAAAAATAGTTGATAGCATTTATGGGATCAGGAAAAAAAATAAAAGCTGGGCAATATGTCCGTCGAAACAGCATATTGCACAAGTGCGATGCGCGCGCCAAAATCTTGGCATTTGTTGTTTTTGTAATTTGTGTGTTTTCGTTTTTTAACATTTGGGTTCTTTGTGGAATTGCAGTGTTTCTGGTCGCCTGCTGCGCCATGGCTAAAATCAACTTTTTTTCTCTAGTGCGTTCAATTTTGCCTGTGCTCATTGGTTTTGCCATAATTTCATTTTTTAACGCATTTGTCATCCATGAGGGCGAGGTGGTTTTTGCTTTAGGAAGTCTTTGTATATATAGTGTTGGTGTCTATCGTTCCTGCCTTTATGCTGTTAGGCTTTGCATGACACTTCTTGCAGGCGCTTTTCTTTTAGCTTGCACTTCTCAAATGCAATTGACTGAGGGGCTTGGCAAGCTGTTTTCGCCTCTTCAAAAAATCGGAGTTCCTGTGTCGGAACTTTCATTTGTCTTGGCACTCGCTTTGCGTTTCGTCCCTGTTATAAATTCAGAAGTCAAAACCGTGATTACTGCCCAACGACTTCGCGGCGCTCATTTTACGCGAGGAAGTTTTTCAAAACGAATTAAAGCAATCACCTCACTTGTAATGCCGGTGACAGTTGGTGCAATTCGCAAGGCTGAAGAGCTCTCCTTTGCGCTTCTCTCTAAAAATTTTGTCCCCGGAGCGCCTCGCACTGCCTGGGATTATGAAGGGTTTCAAAGACGAAAAAAAATCGTAACAAAAAAACCAAACACACGTGTATAATATTAAGTCGTTTCTTGTCCCCATAGTCTAGAGGTTAGGACGCGGCCCTTTCAAGGCTGAGACACGGGTTCGATTCCCGTTGGGGGCACCATCTATCTTTTCGTTTTTCTACCGAAAAACGGGAATCCTGACGTTGCAAACCAATCTGAACGGCATCTTAGCCCTGCAAACGCTCGGGCAGTGCACTAGCACAGCTCCTCACGTTTTCGTGAAAATCTGCCCGCTCAGATTGCTTTTCGCTCCATTGGGAATTCGCAACGTTACTTAGCGTCATCTCCGTTTAAAGCAAATCTGAATTCTCAGTTAAATTTCTACTTCTTTTTTCAGTTCGCAAAAACTCAATGGTTTTATCTCGCGTTTTCGCGAATCTTTACCCTCAGATTGACTTCTGCTTCATTGGCGAATGTCGTCTATTGGCGCTTGTGGATCAAGTTGTCAGCTGATTTTGTCTGGTGTTTATTGCATTGAGCGGTTAGTGAGAGAGTTTTTTGTTTATGTTTTTAAGAGGTACTTTTACTCATTTTAGGTGCGTTCTTAACACTATCTTTATACACTCAATGTAAAATATTTACATTATGGACGCGAGCCATAAAAGGGGAGTGCACGGTCGTGCACATTAGAAAAGGAGAGGTAGTGCTCATGAATCAACTACAGTTTTCTCGTCGTACCTTTTTAGCTGGTACAGCAGCAACAGCAGGCATTGCTGCACTCGGTCTTTCAGGATGCGGATCAAGCGGCTCTAGCAGCAGCTCCGGTTCTTCTGACAAGCAAAAAGCTAAAACAATCACAGCTGCTCCAGCCTACACATCAACAAACTGCAACCCAATCGGAAACAGCTCAGCATTGATGTTGGCAGCAACATGGCATGTTTTTGAAGGCCTTTATGACCTCGATTTGACAAACTACAAGACATACAACGGACTTGCAGACGGCGACCCACAAAAAGTTTCTGACACTGAATACACAGTCAAACTTCGCAAAGACGCAAAGTTCAGCGATGGCACCGCAGTCACTGCAGAAGATGTTGTAAATGCATTCGAACTCAACATTAAAGATGACACCTATGGCGCATTCTTGTCATTCATCGACTCTGTCACTGCAAAAGATGACGAAACTGTCGACTTCAAATTGAAGTTTGCTTTCGAAACACTTCTCAAAGGACGTCTTGCACTTGTTAAGATTTTCCCTAAAGCACAGAGTGTTGATGATTTGAAGACAATGCCAATCGGCACTGGTCCATGGATGTACGAAACAATCAATGGCGACGACGGTGGCACAATCGCCTTTGTTCCTAACCCAAATTACAATGGCTCAAAACCAGCTAACAATGAGCGCATGGAGTGGAACATTCTTCTCGACAACACATCAAGAACAACAGCTGTAACGAGCGGTTCTGCAATGGCAATCGAGAACGTTCCTGACGCAAATGCCGACCAAATCACAGGTGCTGGCATGACGGTTGAATATGTTCCTGGATTTGCACTGCCTTTCCTCATGTTCAACACAAAGAAGGCTCCATTCGACGACAAAAAAGTTCGCCAGGCATTCTTCTACGCAATTGACGTTGACAAGCTGATTTCTAACCAGATGGCAGGACACGCAAAGGCTGCAACTTCGTTCCTTCCTGAGACATATGCAAACTATCACAAGGCATCAACTGTCTTCTCATATGACCCAGAAAAGGCAAAGTCACTTCTTAAAGAAGCAGGACAAGAGTCAATCACTTGCGAGCTCATGGTTAACAACAACTGGGTAAAGAACCTCGCTGCTCAAATTAAAGAAAACCTCGCCGCTGTTGGAATCGATGTAACAATCAATGAGACAAAGATTGACTGGGCAAAACTTGCTCCATCTGATGACACTCTTCCATATGATGTAATGCTCACTCCTGGTGACCCATCATGCTTCGGCAACGATCCAGACCTCCTCATGAACTGGTGGTATGGCGACAATGTTTGGACAAAAGGCCGCTCATGCTGGGCTGGCACCGATGAGTGGAAGACACTCCAAGACAAGCTCCAGTCTGCACGTCAAGAATCTGACTCTTCTAAGCAGCAGTCAACTTGGAATGAGTGCTTCGACCTCATTGCTGAGAATTGCCCAATTTACCCATTGTTCCATCGCGAGACAGGCACAGCCTACGATTCAAACAAACTCGAGAACTTTGGACCAATTGGCACAACTGGCCTTGTGTTCCTCGGCGCAACTGCTGTCGAATAGGCTACGTCGCTTTAGGGTTCTAAATATCTATTCAAGATAGATTGTTAGAGAAATTCAAGTTAGCCTTGGAGGGCACGAGCTTTAACTTGTAATTAAAAAAGGCGCTGCAACCGCTGCGCCTTTTTGTCTCTGTCAAATGTAAAAGCTTTTCGTTTTAGTTTGGATGCGAAAATTTGCATTCAACGCAACATTTACTTAACTTTCCATTTTTTATTACGTTAACGAGAAAATAAAGCATAGTCGCATCCAATTTAGTTCATAGTTGCGCTTGAGCGCCCAAACTACACATCTTATGCGACTTCGACAAAGTGCGAACGTGGAAGCACTGATTAAGTTCCTAAGAATTTATCTCGCAGGCTTCAATATTTAGAAGCTCAAAAGCGACCTTTGCGAGAGGTGCTTCGTTTATCGTTCTTTCCACGATTAGACTAGCCACATAAAAGCGAGATTTGTGGGGAGGGGGTGCTCTAGGTAATTCAGAATGATTTTTCGCAAGTGCTGTTTTGTTTGCTTGCACTGGTTTTAATCTTTAAGAATTTCAACCTATCTACCATTCAAAACACACCGTTCGGCGTAAATATTAAAAATATTTTTAATTGTCTTGACTAATAGCTGGTGGGGTGTATATTCTTTAGTGTTAAAAGTACGCAGATTTAGTTCTGGGAGTAAAAATGAAGACAATTTATTTGGACAACGCGGCCACTACTCGCGTGCGTCAAGAAGTAGTCGATGAAATGCTTCCCTACTTCACGGAAGAATATGGCAACCCTTCTTCGATTTATTCGCTTGGACAAAGAGCATCTGATGCAGTTCGCGACGCCAGGGGCAAGTTGGCTTGCGCTCTAAACTGCTCGCCAAAAGAGCTTTTTTTCACTTGCGGCGGTTCAGAAGGCGACAACTGGGCGATTAAAGGAACTGCGCATGCACATGCTAACAAGGGTAAGCACATTATTACTAGTGCTGTTGAACATCATGCAGTCTTGCATTCTTGTCAAGCTCTTGAAAAAGAAGGTTTTGAGGTCACCTACCTTCCCGTTGACGAAGGTGGTCTTGTGTCAGTCGAGGATTTGAAAAAAGCACTTCGAGACGACACTATTCTTGTGAGCATTATGCTTTCAAACAACGAGATTGGCACGATTATGCCAATTAAAGAGCTTGCGAAAGCTGCTCATGAACACGGCGCAGGCACGTCTCCTCAAGGCGGAGCGATGTTTCACACCGATGCGGTTCAAGCTTTTGCCCACATGTCAGTCGATGTTCAAGACTTGGGAGTCGATTTGTTAAACATCAGTGGACACAAATTCCATGGACCAAAAGGAGTTGGCGCACTCTACATTCGCAAGGGTGCTAAAGTTCAAAACTATTTAGATGGCGGCGCGCAGGAGCGTGGCAAACGTGCCACTACCGAAAACGTGCCGGGAATTGTTGGCTTTGGTAAGGCTTGTGAGCTCATGCGCGCTACTCTTGATGAAGACATGGCTCGGGAAAAGGAGCTTCGCGATTTTGCTATTAAACGCATTTTGAGCGAAATTCCTCATTGCAAACTTAATGGCGCATGGGAGCCTCGCATGGTAAACAACGTAAACATTTCGTTTGAGTTTATCGAGGGTGAAGGCATGCTTTTGCAAATGGCAGGCAATGGAATTTGCGTTTCATCTGGCAGCGCATGCACCTCTGGTTCACTTGATCCATCTCACGTTTTGTTGGCAATTGGACTTCCTCATGAAATTGCGCACGGTTCAATGCGCATGACGCTCGATCGAGACACAACAAAAGAGGACATTGACTTTGCGTGCGACACACTCGCTCAGGTCATTAGCAACTTGCGCATGATGAGCCCTTTGTATGAAGATTTCAAAAATGGTAAATATGAGAGCATTATCGACGGCTACAAAGCCGCTGGTGTGCCTAACTGTAATTAGGAGTTGATAATAATGGCAATGGATTATTCTGACAAGGTAATGGACCATTTTACCCACCCGAGAAACGTTGGTGAAATCCCAAACTGTAGCGGTTGTGGCACAGTCGGCAATGCCGTTTGCGGTGACATTATGAGAATTTATCTCGACATCGATGATGATGGTGTCATTCGAGATGCGAAATTTAAGACTTTTGGCTGCGGTGCTGCAATTGCAACAAGCTCGATGGCAACAACTCTCATTAAGGGAAAAACAGTGCAAGAAGCTTTAGAGGTCACAAACAAGGCTGTTATGGAGGCGCTTGATGGTCTGCCACCAGTGAAAGTTCACTGCTCGCTTTTGGCCGAAGAGGGCATTCATGCGGCACTTTGGGATTATGCTGAAAAGAAAGGCATCAAGATTGAAGGTCTTGAACGACCTGTCAGCGACATTTCTGAAAAAGAACACAATGTGGAAATCGTTGACTCCCCAGAGGAGCTCGAAGACTAGCATCAAAGAAGTTTTTTAGTTTATGTTTGCGCATGTGCATGCATTAATTTTGCGCATGCGCTTTTTTCTGCTCTAGAAGCAAAATTTCTTAGAGAGACCTCTTTTTTAAGTCCTTTAAAACATTTTCTTAATTCCGATGGATTTGCGAATAAGTTCTTTAATGAGTTTGGGAACAATTTGATGGTTAATTATTTTGCCAACTTTCGGAGCTTCTTAATTAGTCAATTGTTTGGCTAGTTTTCCTTGAACTTTATGTTATTCAGGGATTTATTAAAAAAGTTTATAATAAACCAGTGTGTAGGGAATACCCTGCCTTTTAAACGCAGCTAAAATGCACCGATTGAACCCATGGAGGAAAGATGGCGAATTCAAATTTGGACCGAGCAGCTAACATTAAAGTTGTCGGAGTTGGCGGTGGCGGCACAAACGCTATTAACCGCATGGTGGAAGCTGGAATAAAGGGCGTTGAATTCATAGCAGTTAACACCGATAATCAAGCGCTCATGATGAGCAATGCTGACAAAACAGTTCACATCGGCGAGGAAATCACACGCGGACTTGGAGCAGGTGCAAACCCTGAGATTGGTTGCCAGGCAGCCGAGGAAAGCAGAGATGCTCTACGTGAGGTTCTCGCTGAAGCCGACATGGTGTTCGTTACCTGCGGTGAAGGTGGCGGAACTGGCACTGGCGCAGCCCCAATAGTTGCTGAAATTGCTCGCGACGAAATTGGTGCGCTCACGGTGGGCGTTGTAACAAAACCTTTCTCATTTGAAGGACGTCTTCGCAGAAATCAAGCAGAACAAGGCGTTGAACTTCTCGGCTCTCGCGTTGACACAATGATTGTTATTCCTAACGATCGCCTTCTTGAAATTGTAGATAAAAAGACATCGATGCTTGATGCGTTCCGCTTGGCTGACGACACTCTTCGTCAAGGCATTCAGGGTGTCACCGACCTCATCACAATTCCTGGTCTCATCAACCTCGACTTTGCTGACATCCGCACAGTCATGAAGGACGCTGGCACTGCGATGATGGGCATTGGCTTTGGTCAAGGCGAATCGCGTGCGCTCGATGCTGCTCAGGAAGCCACGAATTCTAACTTGCTTGAGACGTCAATTGATGGCGCTACTAGAGTTTTGTTCTCAATTGCTGGTGGCATGGATCTCACCCTTTCGGAAGTTGCTGACGCCGCTCGCACAATTGAGTCATGCGCCGACGAGAACGCAAACATCATTTATGGACAAATTGTCGATGAGTCTCTTGGCGACAAAGTTCGAGTCACAGTCATTGCTACTGGATTCAAGAACTCACCTCGTCAGACTAAGGCCGACTTTGGAGGCGGTGCTTCTGGGCTCTTCCAATCAACCGAGGCTAAACCTGCAGCACCTGCTCCTGCAACTCCTGCACCTGCACGTGTTAACTTTGGAAGCGCTTCTAACCCTCAGCAAGACGACGACTACATTCCAGAATTCCTTCGTCGCAGAGGCTAGATTCGCAAGTCGTTCAACACTATCCTGAGAAAGCTAACTAGGATTAGATTCTCAATTTAGTTGTAGCAGCCACTTGATTGATTAGACTCTAAACGTTCATTCAAACTAAAGCTCCAGTTTTTCTGGGGCTTTTCTTTTTTGTTGCCCAGCGAAAACTATTGTTAAAATTTAAGTCTGACATGTTTTGTAAATAGGTATTTAATGGAACAAATTTCTGAAAATAATGCACATAGAGGGGAAGCCGGCTCTGAAGTTAGTGGCAATTCAGCTCCCGATGTTGCAATAGCAATAACAACATACAATCGACGCGACTTGCTTCGTGTTCTGCTTGAGTCTATTCGTAGCATGACTGTGCAGCCAAGTGCGATTTTTATGATTGATAACGAAAATTCTCCTGCTACAAAAGCGCTTGCAGATGAATTTAATGTCGAACACTACATTGGCATGGAGGAAAACACAGGTGGCGCTGGTGGTTTTTCAAGGGGAGTTGAAGAGGCCTATCATGCTGGACATGAGTGGATTTGGGTCATGGACGACGATGTTTCCGTTGAACCTAATGCGCTTGAGCGACTCGAAGTGTGGGCGCGAGAGGCTGAAAAACAGCTTCATGCAGGAAAAACTCTGAGTGAGACTGCAACTGTTTTTCAATGCAGAAAATATAACTGGGATGGTTCGCTGTTCTATTGGCAATATCATTTTTGGAACAAGTTGGGAATTCCGAATCCTTTTGCGCCAAGCGCATTCGGTGATGAAGAGCGCTCTCGTGAGATGAACACGATGTGTTTTGAGGGGAGCATGTTTCACCGCGATGTGGTAAAGGCGATTGGGCTGCCTGATGCGCGTTTTTTCATTTATTGGGATGATACAGTCTATGGTTATCTTGCTTCTAAAGCCACGAAAATGCTCGTAGTTAACGAAGTTATTATGCGAAGAACACGTCCTTTGAAAAATGTCAAACTGGGAAGCGTTCGCAAACTCAACAGCACAAGCAACATGAGCCGCTACCACATCATGAGAAACCGCGGTCACATGGCTCATTATTTAATGGAGCATGGTGACTACAATCCTGTTGTTTTCGCATTTGGAACTTTTTTGACGCTCTGCAAAGAAACGATTCGTTTGTTTGTGTCACACGAAGTCAAGTCTGGTTTCCCAAAGCTAACCGAAGGAATGAGAGATGGAAAGGTCATCAGAAAAGACAAATCCTGGATGCCTTTTTCTAAAGTTCATCCTTTGTAAAGTCAGGTGCTCATCGTGAGCTGCAAATTTTCTCAAATAACACATGCAATGGCAAACGCTTGTCTAGAATTTGACGTCTTGAACTCAAATGATGTGGATGTGTGTGGTGCTTGTTGTGATTCTAGAGCAGTTGAGCCTGGAAACATTTTTATTTGTAAAGGTAAGAACTTCAAACCTGAGTTCTTGGCATCAGCAATCGAAAAGGGTGCCGTTGCTGTTGTTTGTGCGTCGGGAATGGGACTCGACATTCCATCTTCAGTGCCGTGTGTAGTTGTTTCTGACATTCGGCGCGCACAGGCGCTAGCCTCAAAAGTTGCATGGGGAAGCCCCGATGAAAAGCTAACAATCGTTGGCATTACCGGAACAAAAGGCAAAACTACGACCGCTTCTTTCGTGAAAAGCGAGGTTGAAAAGTGTTGCGGAATGCAATGTGGATTCATTGGCACTCATCATGTTTTTAATGGTAAAGACACAATTGAGCCACCTAACACAACGCCAGAGCCGCCTTATCTTTATCGTTATCTGCACGAAATGGTTGAAAATGGGCTCAAACATTGCGTAATGGAAATTTCATCGCAGGGTTTGAAATATGACCGCGTTTGGGGGTTGAGTGTTGACGTCGCTGCATTGATAAACGTTGGGATTGATCACATAGCGCCAATTGAGCATCCAAGCGTCGAAGATTATGTAGCATCCAAGTTCAAAATTGCCGAAGTTTCCAAGAATTTGATTGTTAACAAAAATCTTTCACTTCTTCCTGAGGTTGAACGGTTTGTTAATGAAGGAATATGCGAGCTTCAAGGCAATGAAGACATAAATCTTGTGACTTTCTCGGATGATGACTTTGATGGAAAGCTAAAGATGTGTGGTTCTTACAACAAAGAAAATGCTGCTTGCGCGTTGAAAATTTGCAAGTTGTTAGGCCTTGACGAACAAACTTCAATCGAAGCCATTAGTGAAGTGGCGGTTGAAGGGCGCATGGAAGTGAGCACGTCAAAAGACGGTCGGCTTGTGGGAATTGTTGATTATGCTCACACTAAAGATTCCTATCTGAAGTTTTTCGAAGCTGTAAAAGAGATGTATCCTGGCGCATTTGTTATCACCTATTTTGGTTGTAGCTCCGGAAAAGCTCTGCGACGTCAGACTGAACTTCCAGAGGCAGCTGCCGCGAATAGCGACTTCGTGGTTGTGACTTCCGATGAGCCTTTTGCTGAAGATCCAACAGAGTTCGCGCAAAAAATAGCAGCTAATTTGCCTAGTAGCACAGCGCATGGTGTTATTCCTAACCGTGATGATGCTTGTGATTTTGCATTTAAAAAAGCGGAAGAAGTGTTGAAGTCTGACATGAATTGTAAATGTGTCGTTTGTGCTTTGGGAAAAGGCAGCGAAGACACTTGCCCTTGTTCAACTGGCGACATTGCAATAATTCCTGACACGAAACACGTTCCTCAAAAAATTAAAGAACATGACGAACAAACCTGCTGATCCGTCTCTAAACCTTTCAAGCGAGATTGGAAAAGCTAGCGCTATGGCTACAACTTCTGGTGCGCCTTTTGCTTCTAATAACAATTCAGAGTCTTCCTCCAATGCTTTGAGTTCTAGGGGCGTTGATTTTTTGCAGTGCGCGAAAACCGCCATGGAAGCTCAACTTGATGTTAATGTGCAGTCACCGTCTAGTAACGAGAAACAAATGTTTAGAGCTACAACTTCTGGCTGTGAATTATGTCCAAGAAAATGCGGGGTTGAGCGCAAGCAAGGAAAAGTTGGAGTTTGTGGGGCTGGTGAGGTTGCGCAAGTCGCGCTTGCCGATTTGCACATGTGGGAAGAGCCTCCAATTACGGGAGAGCATGGAAGCGGAGCAATTTTCTTTTCGCACTGTCCACTAAAGTGTGTTTATTGTCAAAATCGACAAATTTCGCGTGAAGGCAAGGGAAATGAAGTCACCCCGGTTGAACTCGCACAAATGATGCTTGATTTGCAAGCACGTGGAGCTACCAATATTAACCTTGTAACGGGAACTCACTACCTTCCTCAAATTGAACAAGCTCTGACACTCGTCGGTCGACTACCTTTTAAAAATCATGTCAGACTTGCAAGCGAAACTGTACCTGGCTTGGTCGAGAACAGTTCTAGAAGCTACACTGCATCTCCAAATAATGTGTGTAAAAATGATGACAGAACAGGGCATTTTTGCTCTGGTGGAGAATTTAAAAATCATGTCAGACTTGAAAGTGAAGGCGTTGCCAGCAAATTTAGAAATCATGTCAGACTTGCTGATGAAGTGGAAATTATCGGCAAGTTAGACATTCCGATTGTTTGGAACACTTCAGGCTTTGAGACTGTTGAAACCGTGCACAGATTAAACAGATTCGTTGACATCTATTTAACTGATTTCAAATATTTTTCAGAAGAACTTGGAAAAGAACTCTCGGCAGTTAGTAACTATTGCAAAGTTGCGACGGTTGCAATTAAAGCCATGCTTGATAAAGGTGGAGACACATCTTCTTCTTTTACAGATGAGATTAGCGGCGCAAACGACAAGCAGCCCGAGGTAATCATTCGCCATTTGATTTTGCCAGGTCATATCGAAGATTCCAAGAAAGTAATTAAGCATGTTTTCAACAACTTCGGCGATTCAGTCACGCTTTCGATATTGAACCAATACACTCCTGTGTTGAAAACAGCAGCTGATTCAGGAGATGAATGGTCGGCGCGTGTGCTGCGAAAGCATCCTGAGTTGGGAAGATCTGCTACTGATGAAGAATATGAAGAAGTTCTTGATTTTGCAGACAGCCTTGGGATTGAAGAATATTTTTGGCAGGAAGGCGAAACTTGCAAGGAGTCATTCATACCAAATTTCTAGTATTACTATTTACAAACTGATTGCTTGTTATTTAAAGATTGACTTCACTAAATTGCAATTAAACCGAGAATGCTTTCCTTCTAATTTTGATAGCAGATTAAAATTATAGAAAGAAGTAATTTACTAGTTGTATTTTGCCCCCTGTGGACCCGCGCAAAAAATGTGTGTTTTTTTGGTGTGCTAAAATTTAAGTCCACGTTTAGAGCGATTTATAAGGGGATTTTTTAATGTCCTTCATCGATAAATTACCGAAATTTTCATTTGGTCAGCCTGTTGACATGGCGATTGATCTTGGAACGGCAAACACTCTTGTTGCCGTTGGTGAACAAGGCATCGTTATTAACGAGCCAAGCGTTGTCGCAATCGAAAAAAGCACGCAGCGAGTTTTGGCTGTTGGTCATGAGGCTAAAAACATGATTAATCACACGCCTGATGCGTTTACTGCAGTGCATCCTTTGAAGGACGGAGTAATAGCTGATTATGACATCACCGAGGCGATGCTTTCTGCATTCATCGACCGCGCCTTTGAGAAGAGCAGCGTTTTTCAGCAGAAGCCACGAATCGTCATTTGCATCCCCTGCGGTGCTACTTCTGTAGAAAAGCGTGCCGTTTTTGAGGCGGCTATTCAGGCAGGCGCACGCCAGGCATTCTTGATTGAAGAGCCAATGGCGGCGGCAATGGGTGCCGACTTGCCTGTAACCGAGCCGACTGGTTCGATGGTTGTAGACATCGGCGGCGGCACAACTGAAGTTGCAGTTATTTCTCTCGGCGGCATCGTGAGCTCAAGTTCTTTGCGTCTCGCGGGCAATCGTCTTGATGAGTCGATTGCTATGCACTTGCGCGATCTTCTCGGGATCAAGATTGGTGAGCGCACAGCCGAGGTTATTAAAATCAAGATTGGTTCGGTCACGGAATTCCCTGATGGTCATGAACGTGACATGATTATTTCTGGTCAGGATGTCTACACCGAACAACCAAAAGAAGTTACGATTCAGTCTGAAGATGTACGCGCGGCGCTTCTTCCTCAAATTGATGAAATGGTGCTTCACATCAAGGACACTTTTAAGTCAACAAACCCAGACCTTGCGTCTGACATTATTTCAAATGGGATTTTGCTAACTGGCGGCGGTGGCCTATTAACTGGCCTAGATAACTACCTTGCCGCCGAGCTTGACATTCCAGTTTTCTGCAGTGACACTGCGCTCACGAATGTTGTAAACGGTTGCTTGAAAGTGTTAGAGTCGCCAACAGCACTTCGTCAGACGTTGATGCGCACTCGCTAAAAGTGCGCCCTTTACTGGGGTTTTGTGTCACATGAACGATAATTTTCACAATAAGACACCAATAGTTTATGTAGTCGCTTTTGCGGTGATTGCTCTTCTGTGCGTCGTTTCGATGGGGGTTTGGGCTCGCGAGGGAGACAGCGGAATTTTGCATGCGGCGCAGCAAAACGTCACCAAGGTGTTAAGTCCTCTTTCTGTAGTTTCTCAATCGGCATCAAACACCGGCAATGATGTTTCTAGAGATGCGGAAAACAGCAGTGCAAGTCAAGACACACTTTCGTCTTTAAAAGAGCAAAATGCTGTGCTCACAGCGCAAGTCGCGAAGGGCGAAGAATATCGTCAGGAAGCGCAACGTTTGCAGGAACTTTTGAACTTGAAGGATCAATATAGCATTGATGGAGTTAGTGGTCATGTTATTGGCCGCACTACAGAGAATTGGAATCAGACAATCACAGTTGATGTTGGAACAAATGATGGCTCGTTTGTTGGTGCCACAGTTTGTGCTTCTTTTGGTGTGATTGGACAGGTCACATCTGTCACCGACACAACCTCTGTTGTTCGTTTGTTAACCGACCCTCAGTCGGGCGTTGCTGGGATGATTCAGTCATCGCGCGCGACCTGTGTGGTTAAAGGTTCACTCGATGGCTTGATTGTTGCTTCTAACATTCCTGCTGGAACAAATGTTTCGGTTGGCGACATCATCATCACAAGTGGCCTTGGCGGAAGTTTTACTAAAGGAATCATTATTGGAACTGTCACTAAGGTGACAGGCAATTCTCAAGATGGAAGTCTTGAAGCGACAATCAAACAAGCCGACAAAAATACATATGAGGAAGTGATAATCGTTAAGTCGGCAGGAGGCGACTCTTCGAGCGGTGGAGGGTCAAACTAACATGAACAAAAAAATCATGATAAACATAGTGTGTGTGGTGGTTGTCCTGTTGCTTCAGCTAATAGTGTCGCCTTCTCTCCCCATCGGGGGAACGACGCTAAACTTCTGCCTTGCATATGTCGTAGCAATTTCTTTGGCCTTGAGGGAGAATCCAAAGATTGTTCTTTGTGTTCTTTTGGGAATTATCATGGACTTAACGCATGGCGGCCCAGTTGGTGCGTTCACTCTAATCTTTTTACTCATTAACGCGACTTGCGTTTCTGTTTCGGCGAACATCACTTCTTCTGGCACACTTGAGAAATCTGTTATTGCATTTGTTGCGTGCGCAGTTGCTAATTTGCTCCATTGCCTGATTGTTGGTGTGGCCACTCCTGGAATTTCACTCATTACAGCATTTACATCGGGAGCACTTTGGTCTTTGATTTTTGATGGGGTGATTTCCGTTCTTTTTCTTCTCATTTTGTCGAAGATTCTCGTTGACGATTCTCGAGATGCGTGGAAGTCATCATTTTAGAGTGGCCGCCGAAGGAATCTAAATGCTTCAGGCTTTATTAATAGCAATAATCACTGCAGTAATTCTGGCACTAGTTGTAGTCTGCGTTCTCAAAGTAATTGATTCACGACAGAAAAATGCGACTTCTGTCAAAAAGGACGTCAGAGAGGTGGGCGCGAAGCAGGTCATTTCGACCGAGAAAAAAGTCGATGACATCGAACTGAAAAACGAAAACAAAGACAAGGTTGCTACAGAGCGACTTTCAAAAAGAATTGTTGGATTTGGGGCTGTAACAGGTGGAGTTTTCGCTCTTCTTTTGGGGAAACTTGCATCAATGCAGCTTTTTAATCAAGATTCCTATGAAAGGGCTGCAAACGAGAACCAATATCGCGTTGTGAACACACCAGCATCGCGCGGTGTAATTAGCGACCGAAACAACCGAACGCTTGCCTATTCTGAAAATGTTTCAGCTGTTGTAGCTGAAAAAGATGTTTCTGACGACTCCGATGTTATGCGTCGCTTGAGCGCTGTTCTTGGAATTCCGTTTGGAATTGTGAGAAAAAGAATTCTCGATTCGACTGCCGGAGCACAGAGCCGTCGCGTAGTTTCCGACAAGGCAAGCGATCGCGACATTGCATGGGTGCTTGAGCACAAAGACCGTCTACCTGGTGTTTTTGTGGAAAACAGGACTGTCAGGAAATATACATATGGCGCTTTAGCCGCGCACGTTCTCGGCTACACGGGCTATCCAACTGAAGAGGAGGTTGCATCTTCTGAAGACCATTCATTGACACTCGATGTTTCAAATGGGAAAAGCGGCATCGAAAAACAATACAACAGTTTGCTTTCTGGCGATGCGGGGCAGCGCACGGTTCGTGTTGATGCCGATGGCAACATAGTCGAGGTCAAAAATGAGGTCGCTGCTGTTCGAGGCAGTGATCTGCAGCTCACTCTTGATGCCCATGCTCAATATATCGCCGACAGCATGCTTGCTGACAAATGTCACGACGGCAAGGCGTCCACGGGTGCTGTGGTTTGCATCGAAATAGAAACTGGTGGGATTGTTGCCATGTCTTCTTTCCCAACATATGACCCCAATCACTTCACCGATGGCATTCCTGAAGAAATTTGGAACCTTTATTCGAAGGAAGAGTCGCGAAGCCCAATGCTCAATCGCTCCATTTCTTCTGGCTATGCGCCTGGTTCAACAATGAAATCAATGTCGGCAATGGCAGGGTTGAAATATGGACTCACTTCAGAGGCTGCGGAATATAGTTGCACTGGAGAGTGGGACGGATTTGGCTCAGGAGATGTTCAGAAATGCTGGCTTTTAACAGGCCATGGTGACATTAATCTTCATCGCGGTATCGTCGTTTCATGCGACGTAGTTTTTTATGAAATTGCTAAGCAATTCTTTTTGCATGGGTCGGCAGGTTCAAATGACGTTTCTGACACTGCATTGCAGGAATATTATGAGCTTTTCAATTTGGGCAAAAAAACTGGCGTCGATTTGTCAGATGAAGCTGGGGGCAGAATTCCAACGCCTGAGTGGAAAAAGGAGCGCTGGAGAAATGTCCCTTCGCAGGGAAACTGGGTTGCTGGCGACTACACTAACATGATTATTGGTCAAGGCGACGTCTTGGTGACGCCAATTCAGTTGGCTTGCGCCTATTCTACAATTGCAACTGGTAAGGCCATGAAGCCTCATCTTGTGAAAGCAATCAAGAATTCAGAGGGCGACACTGTTGTTGAAACTCAACTTGAAACTCTTGTTCAGCCCGATTTGAACGAGGAGAACTTGCATTTTGTGCAAGATGCGCTTCATGACATGGTGCAAAGTGACAAGAATGTGAAGGGAGTTTGTGACGACCTTGGCATAGACGTTGCAGGCAAAACTGGCACTGCAGAACACGCCAATGAAATTCCAGACACCTTATTCGTGGGATATGCACCCTATGATGAACCCAAATATGTTTGTGCTTGCGTCTTGCAGCACGGTAATTCGGCAACGCTTGATTCTGCTCCAATTGTTTGCAACGTTTTGAACGCGGCAATTAAAGGCGAAGGAGATGCGACTTTAGAGGTTGGTTCAATCGCAGGTTATGCTGGTGAGGAATTGATCAGCGGTGCAAACCCAGGTGCAAGTTTGGGTGCACGCGGAAATTAGCGCACAAGTGGTTAGTTACTTAAGACTGAAGCGTGGATGCGTGTGTCAGAGAGCAAGAGACACCACGTGGCACATCTGCATGGGGTTGAATGTATGCAGATGTTTACAGTGGGTGCTACATTGCCTATTTTGCAGGCATTGAATTTGTACGCAAGTGAAGATTAGTTTAGAGTGAGATATAGAACGACTGAACAGCTAGGATTAAATTGGCTAAGCTACCAACATTAGATAACGTGGGCGGATTTTCCCCGACCGGGGGAAAGCACAAGCATGTGCGCAAAATCCCTGCACCGGGTGCCAAGCTTCCGTTTTGGTTAAGCGCGATTAACGTGCCTTTGCTCATTGTCCTTTTTCTTTTAGTTAGCTATGGCTTGCTCATTTGCTATTCGGCTGTTTCTGAAAATGACGAATATTCGTTCATGCGGCAGATGATGGGCCTTGGCATTGGCATTGTTTGCTGTTTAGCTGCCTATTTTTATGACTACAAAGTCTTTGAGAAGATGACCATCCCACTGTTAATTTTGACTGTAGCGATGATTTTATCGCCGCATTTGCCAGTGATTGGCGTTGAAGCGATGGGTGCGCGTTCGTGGGTGAAAATTGGAATGCAGTTTCAGCCAGGTGAGCTTGCTAAAGTCACAGTCATTCTTTATGGCGCATCGCTCATGGCAAAATATGGCGGAAAGCTTGACGACTTCAAGGAATATTGCAAAGTAGCAGGCATGCTTGCGATTCCATTCATATGCATTCTCACTCAGCCTGACCTCGGCACAGGACTTGTGTATCTTGTCATTTCAGCAGTGGTTGTGATAATGGGTGGCGCTCGAGCTCGCTATGTTCTCATGACAGTCGGGCTCATCATTGTTGCCTTTCTCGCGTTGCTTGCCCTTGACGAAGTTTTGAAAACGACAGCATCAGATGGCACAGTTGAATACAAGCTTTTGAAAAACTATCAGAGAAACCGTCTGTTTGTGTTTCTAAACCAGGGCGGCACCGACACTTCTAGTGAAGGCTACAACTTGCATCAAGCAATGATTGCTATTGGTTCTGGAGGGTTTTTTGGCAAGGGTCTTGGCGGCGCTACGCAGTCGACTCTTGGTTTTTTGCCTGAAGCCCCAACCGATTTTATTTTTTGTGTTTTGTGCGAAGAACTCGGCTTTGTTGGTGCACTTGTGCTTCTTGCTCTCTATGCGGCTCTTTTATATTTAACTATGAGAATCGGTCGCGATTCAGGCGATTTATTCGGTATGTTAATATGTTTAGGAATTAGTGCGATGTGGTTTTTCCAAATTTTGGAAAACATCGGAATGTGTTGTGGTGTCATGCCAATCACTGGAATTCCGTTGCCATTTGTGAGTTACGGCTCATCGTTTATGATTGTGAATTTCACTTGTTGTGGCCTCGTCGCAAATGTATGGCGCAAGTCAATTGCTGGCGGCGGTTCAACTATGTCGAAAGGTGTGAAATATGCCAAGACAATCTAGGTTAAAACAGGTCAATTCAATTGTGAAAAAATATGTCCCAAAGACCGAAGACATCAAAAATGTTGGTGCCGAAATCGCCAAAATCTCAAAACTTGAGGACATGACTCTAAATGTTTTGTTGTTTGTTGACAATCATGCTTCTAACGAGGCGTCGACAGTAGTTCGCAACCTTTTCATGACATCTGTTCCAAATGTTCGTTTGCAAATTTGCTATTTTGACAACAACGATGTGAACGTCGACCGTTCCGCCGACATGGCTGTGATTGTTGGATGCGACACTTCTTCTGTGGTGGATCTTTTATACAAAGTTCGCGAAATGGCTGTTCCTTGCTACATTGTCTTTGATGGATTCACGTCGTCATCTGTTTCTAGTTTCCTTGCGGAAAGAGAAATAGCAGGTGATTACTGCATTTTGAATCCCGAAGAAAAAGAATCGGTCGCGATTATGAAGAAGAAACTTGGCACATGGATTGCTAACGTTTGTGTTGGAAAAAAGTTTGCTTTTGCAGCTGCTTTTCCCTTTGTTGCACGTCCGCTTGCTATGGAAATTGTTCACTTGACTGCAATTGAAAACACCGCAGTTGGAATTGTTCCGTTTTTCTCAAAAGCTGACTTTCCAATCATGCTTTTGAATCAGCTGTGTATGCTTGGACAAATTGCCACAGTATACGGCAAAAAAATTGACTTAAACCTTTTAAAAGAAGCTGCTGGCGTTTTGGTTGCTGCGGTTTTCGGCAAAAAAGTCTTCAAAATTACTAACAAAATCATTCCTCTTCCTGCTTTTGTTATCTCTGGAGTTGTTGCGCTTGGAACCACTGAAGTCATTGGTCGTGCCCTAGTTTCCTATTTTGAGGCCGGCGGGGACATCGATGGAGTCGTAGAGCTTTTGAAAAAGACACTAGAGGGCTCAAAGGTTGCTAGCGATGCAGTAAAACCAATTGCATCTAAAATAGCCGCGACCGTCAGGGCATAGGGCTAGGTAGAGATTAGAATTAAACTCGTTTGCTGATTTTACTTGAGTGGACCCTTTTCTTTCTTTCTCACCCGATTTTGTTCTTTATTCCTTTTGCCGTTAAAATCAGTTGTGGAATTTTAAGATTTTGGGAACATACTTCTTGTTCTTTCAACATAAAAGGAAAAAATGCCTAGCAGAGTTTATAAATCCAGCATGGATTCATTGATTACGCCACTTCTTCGCGAGGTTGAGCGACCGTCGCGCTATCTTGGTGGCGAATGGGGTGTCACAATAAAGCCCGAAGACGAAGTTAATTTTCGTTTTTGTATGATTTATCCCGACACCTATGAATTGGGTCAGCCGAACCAGGCTCTTCGCATTCTGTGCAATGCTGTCAATGCAGAAGACGGAATGTTTGCCGAACGTGGCTTTTTGCCAGCAGTAGACATGATTGAAAAAATGCGCGAGAGAGACATCCCTTTTTTCTCGTTGGAAACTCACACAGCTCTCAAGGATTTTGATGCGGTTGGAATTACAGTGCCACACGAGTTAGCCTACACTAACATTCTCGAAGTTCTCGACCTTGGCAAGATTTCTGTTCTGACTAGTGAGCGCGAAGAAAACGACCCAATTATTATTGGTGGCGGACCTTGCACCTACAACCCTGAGCCACTTTACAGTTTTTATGACGCTTGTCTGATTGGAGAAGGTGAAGAATCGCTGCCTGAAGCGCTTCGTTTCATTCGAGATTTGCGAAATGAGGGTGTTTCGCGTGCTGAAATTGTTCGTCGTTTGGCAGAAATTTCTGGAACATATGTCCCCTCTGAATATGAGCAAGATAAAGAAGGTCATGTGGTGCCGAAGGACGGTTCGTGTGCGCCTGCATTTGTTGAAAAGCGTGTATATGCTGGCTTTGCAGAAAGCGACGCCTGGGAGCCTGCTATTGTGCCCTACATGGACATAGTTCATGACCGCTTGAATGTTGAAATCCTTCGCGGTTGCGCGCGTGGATGCCGTTTTTGTCAAGCAGGCATGATGTATCGCCCAATTCGCGAGCGCAGCGTTGAAAACATTGTGAACGCAGTGAAGCGCGGCATCGAAGAGACTGGCTATGAGGAAGTTTCCTTGACTTCTCTCTCTTCGACAGACCACTCTCAAATAAAAGAAATTTTGTCTCGTTTAAATAAAGAGGTAGCCAAGCCTGGAAGCGGAATTCGAGTTTCAATTCCATCTCAGCGCGTTGACTCTTTTGGCGTTGAGATGGCGGAACTTGTTGCAGGTGCGAAGCGCGGGGGTTTAACGCTTGCGCCTGAAGCTGGAACCCAGCGCATGCGAAACATAATTAACAAAAATGTGTCCGAACAGCAATTGCTAGATTCTATTGAACATGCGATGGATCTTGGCTGGCGTCGATGCAAGCTTTATTTCATGATTGGTCTGCCAGGCGAAACTGATGAAGATGTCATTGGAATTGCCGAACTTGCGGAAAAATGTTACAAGGTGATGCTAGACAATGTTGACAAGTCGCAGAAAGGCAATTTGTCACTTTCGCTCTCGGCAGCTGTTTTTGTTCCAAAGGCAAACACGCCTTTCCAGTGGTGCGGGCAAATTGATTCAGACGAGGCATATCGCCGCGCTCATTTAATTAAATCATCGCTCAAGCACCGCGCAATCAATGTTTCCTATCACGAGCCAAAAACCTCCCTCATTGAAGCTGTAATGTCGCGTGGAGGTCGCGAAATTGCTGATGTGGTTTACAAAGCATGGCTCAACGGCGCTCGTTTTGATGCATGGAGTGAGTTCTTTAACGAAGATGCTTGGAGACTCGCTGCTGATTCTTGCGGAATTGACCTGCAAGTTGAAGCTCACAAAACTTTTGATGTGGAAAAGCCACTACCTTGGGATCACATTGGTTGTGGAATCGACAAAAAGTTTCTCCTTTCTGAACTTGAGAAATCGAAAAACGAGTCAACCACGCCTGACTGCACATCGGTTGGAGTGAAATGTTCTAGATGTGCTGCATGTTGGAATTTGCCTTGTCGAAATCACATTGAGGGTGTTCGAGAGTTTGCATATGAGGGGGAGAAATAATGGAGGCGGTTGCAAGATTTCGTTTGCGAATGACTTTTGAGAAACTTGGCAGCCTCGCTTTTCTTTCTCATCTTGAGGTGACTAGTGCACTTGAGCGAGTTGTGCGCAGGTCAAAGCTGCCATTTGCGGTTAGCCAAGGTTTTTCTCCGCACATGAAGCTGTCGTTTGGCAGCGCTTTGCCTGTTGGAGTTGGAGGAACAGGCGAAATTGCAGACGTGATTTTGAAGGATTATGTGAATGTCAACGATGCGCTTAAAAGCTTGCAGAAAGCGAGTTCTGAAGGCTTGCGCGTGATCGATTGCAAATACATCGACATTAAGGCTCCTGCTGCATCTATTGCTTTTGAGAACAGTGTCTATGAGTGTGTTTATGACGGGGAAATTCCCGATTTTGACGTTCCTGAAACGATTGAGGTTGTTAGAAAAAAGAAATTAAAGGTTCTAAATGTCGATGATTACCTTGTTGAGATGCCAACCATTGAGGGGCAGAATCTCACTTGTACGCTGCGTTCTTCGCAGGCTGGAGCGTTGAGAATCGATAAACTTCTCGAGAGTTTTCAAATTGAGACGCCTTTAGTTTCAATAACCAGAACAAAACAGTTTTAAAAAATTGGCAATTTGTTTGGACTTTTTTAAACTTCATGTATAATAACTAATCGCACTTCAAATGAAGTGTTTCTCGCAAAGCGGGGTGTTAGCTCAGTTGGTTAGAGCGCCGGCCTGTCACGTCGGAGGTCGCGAGTTCAAGTCTCGTACATCCCGCCATCAAATCCCGAATGTTTTTTTTGCTTTAGTGGGTTGTGCTTTGAACTGGCTGCCCGGTTAGTTCTGATAATAGAAAATGGCGATTTGTGTTCGGTTTTTTAGGCCCAGCTTAGACAGAATGTTGCTGATGTTGTTGCGCACCGTGCCTTCGCTCAAATAAAGACGTTTAGCAATTTCTGAATTGTCAAAACCTTTTGCGATTTCAATTACGATGCTTTTTTCTCGAGGAGTGAGATCAAAACCCTCAAGTTTTCCTTCACTGAACTTATTTGCTTTATTTTGCGAATCAGCTTTAGCAACAGTTTCGCATGATGAAAGTGTCTCCAGTGAAACCTCAGTTTTTGCTGTGGCTTGTTTATTTGAAAAAAGACCCTCAATGTAGCCCATAACTTCATCTCCAAGCACGCGCTGACCTGCTGCTACGCTTCGAATTGCGGGGGCTATTGATACAACATCTTGTTTGATTAAATAGCCATATGATCCTATTTTCAGAGCGTGAACAATGTATTCTTCATCGGAAAAAGTTGACAGGAAAAGAACCTTCGCACTTGGGTGCTTTTTTAGCAATTGTTCGGCTCCCTCAAGCCCATTTGTCTCTGGCATTTGAATGTCTGTCAGCACAACATCGGGCGAAAACTCTTCATATAGATTCAGGATTTCAGACCCACTTGTGCCACCGCCTGCAAATTCGATGTCTGGTTGCGCATTGAGAATTGTCTTGAGACTTTCCACTATGAAGTTATCGTCGTCTACAACGATTGTTTTTATTTTGTCACCCATAATTTCCTTGATTCTTATCTGTTGCTGGTTATTTTTAATTTCATTTTTGTTGCTTTTAGCGTCTTATTTCTAGTCACGCTTTCTGTGTCACTACTTTTCGAATGACTGATTTTTAGATCTGTTCTGCCTTTTTTGGAATTGTTGCAAAGACTGTAAATCCATCATCTGCAAATGTTTTGAATGTACCGCCCTGTGATTCAATGCGCTCTCGCATACTGCGCAAACCAAGCCCATCGTTCTCACGTTCCGTATCTTTACCAGGTTCGAATGAAGTGCTCTCTCTTGGGTTGTTCGAAAGACTGAACTCTTCGCTTTGACGTTCAAGGTTTTGGCTTCCTATTGTTGTGCAGCCCCCATTTTTTGAAAAGTTGGCTTTTGTTTTTACATCATTGCACCCGCCATTATCTTTAAAGCGGAATCGCCAAAAGCCGGGGTTTTCGACGATAGATATTGAAACGCGAGTGGCATTGCTGTGCTTGATAACATTTTGAAAGCATTCTTTGACAAGAATGAGCATTGTGTCGGCAATGTTTTCTGGCATTTGATCGATTAAACATTCTGTTGAGACGGTAATTCTTGGGTAGTTGTTTGTAATGTCTTGAATTTCTTTTGGCAGGTCACGAGCCTCGGCGTGTAATGCATGAATGCTTTTCCTCATGTCGTCCATGGCCTCATGGAGGGTGCGTCCAACATTTTTTAGATCTTCGATATAGGTCACATCATCTTGATGGATCACTTCCAAAGCGTCAACTTGATATATTGAACGAGTCAGAAGATGTCCCACATTGTCGTGTATGTCTCGCGCTATGCGTGCACGCTCTTCGAGAGTTGCGCGATGCGCTTGCATGTCTCTCAATTGTTCTAAATGAAGAGATTCTTTTTCGTATCGAAGTTTTGTTTCTTCAAACAAATCACGGTTGTTTGCAATCTTAAATTTTGCTTTTATATAGCAGGTAGTGTTGTAATAAAGAAGCGATGCAAGGATCATCAGTGCAATGTTGAACACTATTCCTGTGCTGTTCAGATCATAAAGACTGGCGATGCAAAGCGAAATTCCAACTAGCTTCTGCCAGTTTTCTTTGCACTCAAGATAGATGTAGACGCAAAGTGCAATGCTGAACTTTAGCGGAAAAAGAAAAAGCGAAGCAATGGTTAGTGCCAAAGCGGTCAAAAACTTGAGCCATGAATTATTTATTACTGTAAAACATGTGGCAGTGATCGCAACCAAAAGGGAAATGACAACATATGTTGCAGGCTGGGCTTGTATTGTTGCAAATTCGGCAGAATCTAGAACATTGATATAGACACCAAAAAGCAAACAGCAAGAAATCAGAATTGCGAATTTGTTTGCCAGGTGATTCATGTGTTTATTTTACAAGTCGGTTTTACCTTCAATCTTTGAAGTGTTGCATAAAAGCTTACGAAAAAATAATGATTTTGTGTATAATGCGTTGAGTCACACAAGGTGGGCGTGCAAAGAAGCTATTTATGAATCGGCCAAAAGGCCACACAAATGCGCCAGTTTGCCTTAAAAGTTTACAAAGAACAGGAAAAACAAATGGATAAAAAAGCACCTCTTGCGATGCTAGTTGTTTTATATGGAAGCGCTTTTATTGCTGGGTTTAATGAAAACCTTGTGAACATGGCATTGCTCTCGATTATGAACGAGTTTTCAATAGATTCGATTACGGCACAGTGGCTTGTAACAGGCTACATGATTGTCGCAACTGTTGTTGTAATGAGCATGGCAGTTCTATATCAGCGATTCCCTTTGAGAAGACTCTATTTCATTGCCGCGCTATTTAGTTTTGTTGGTTCAGCTCTGGGGCTGTTTTCGCCAAATTTTGAAGTTCTCATGGTTGCGCGTCTCATTCAAGCCCTTGGGACGGGAATTTTCATTCCGCTCATGATGAACACAATACTAATCGTGACACCGAAAAACAAACTTGGAACCTATTTTTCAATTGGCGGCTGCATGATAACTTTTGGCCCCGCTTTTGCTCCTGTGGTTTGTGGCGCAGTGGTGTCTGCTTTCGGGTGGAGATACATTTTCGCTATGCCCACAATTGTTGTTTTGATCCTTGCGATTATTGCAATTTTTTGCGTCAAGAATCTTGAGAATCACTATCTGAAGCTAGACGTTGCTTCAGTGGGTCTTGCAGCTCTTCTGCTGTTTGCGCTCAGTTTTGGGCTTGCTCAAGTCATGGTTGATTGGACTATTGGCGCTCCTGCACTTGCATTATTTGTTTTAACAGGCATTCTTTTTGTTATTCGACAACTAAAAATTGACAACCCTCTCATAAATTTAAACCCAATGAAGTCAATTCGCTTCTGGCCTTCAATTCTCATGACTTCGATAGCTATGATTGGAACTTTTTCGTGTAGCGTTTTATTGCCAATTTACTTTGAGGGTGCGTGTGGCTTGATTCCGTTCATTGCTGGTCTTGTTTTGTTGATTCCAGTGCTGAGTAACTGTGTAGCAACAATATTTGCGGGTCGTCTATTCGATAGATTTGGAGAGTGGCCTCTGCTTCCTTTAGGTTTTGCATGCGTGACTGCAGGTTTTTTGTTGCTGACTTTTTTCTCTTCTACTCTTTCGCTTCAGCTTGTGTTCTTTGCCGCAATCGTTGTTTATGCTGGAACAGGCTTGATTTTTTCTCCTTCGCAAACTGCTGGCTTGAAAACTTTAACGCGTGAGGAAAATCCATATGGTGTTGCTCTAACAAACACTTTTGTCCAAATTGCTGCATGCATTGGGCCTTCACTCTACACTGGGCTCATGACTTTTGGACAAAACGCTTCTGTGAATGCTGCGACAAATGCAAATCTGGCACTTGCAGAAGGTTTTTCGCTCGCTATGACAGTTGCTTCAGTGTTTGCCTTAGTTGGCACATGTGTAGGCTTTTTCTATGCACGAGCTGCCAGGAAGAGAGTGTCTGGTGCTGCGTCCGAACCCGTGTGTGGAGCAGAAGAAAGCACTTCGCTGCTACAACAAATTATGCAAACAACCCCTTGGTGCATTAATGAACATGCAAGTGTTCGCTCTGCCATGTCGACGATGGTCAAAAAAGAAGTTGGCGGATTGCCTCTTGTCAATGACAATCACGAGGTTGTGGGTTTTGTTTCTGATGGCGACATCATGCGATATATTGCAGAAAAGTCGCCTTCAGTTACCTCTAGCTATTCACTGTTAGAAATGGCTAACAACCAAACACTGGAAGAAAAGGTTAATGAACTTTTGCGTCTTGAGGTTGGTGTAATTGCGACAAACAAAGCAATTTCAATTGATTTAGCTTCCACCCTTGAAGAGGCCTGCAACTTGCTTGCTGACAAAAAATTGAAGAAGTTGCCTGTCATCGATGATGGAAAAATTGTTGGAACAATAAACAGAAGTGACATTATGCGCTTCATAATGCAGCAAAGTTTGCAAGCATAGAGCATTTCCTTCTGCCATTTTTTTAACAGGACATTTGGTAGGAGATGAATGTTTGTGCATTATTTTTGTGCAAGCACAAACGTTAACAGGCGATTCGTTTAAGACGGTCACTTTTTCTAATAGCATTAGTTGTTTAGCTGGGTTGCTAATGTAGACTTTTATGATTTTTTGTAAGCCACTAAACATAAAAAACGTGACTTCTGTCACTAGCGAAAAAAGTGGCACTTTGCAACAATAGTTTCATGATGGGTCTTAGTCTGGAGGAATTGTGAACGTTGTAGAAGTAGAAAATCTAGTCAAACGCTATGGCGATGTTTTGGCGCTAGACCATTTCAATCTCTCTATTTCGCGAGGCGAGATTTTTGGTTTGCTTGGGCCAAACGGAAGCGGTAAAACAACGGCGGTAAACTGCATTCTTCAGCTCTTAACATTTTCAAAGGGCAAGATCAAACTATTCGGCGAAGAAATGACGCCTTCGCGCTATGACATTAAGAAACGAATCGGTGTTGTTCCCCAAAATGTTGCAGTGTTTAACGAGCTCAACGTTCATGAAAACATCGATTACTTCTGCAGTCTTTATGTGGATTCTAAAAGAGAGCGAAAGAAGCTTGTTGATGAAGCCATCGAGTTTGTTGGACTTCATGATTATGTTAAGTTTCGTCCAAAGAAGTTGTCGGGAGGCTTGTTGAGGCGATTAAACATTGCATGCGGAATTGCACACAAACCTGAGCTGATTTTCTTCGATGAGCCAACTGTGGCTGTTGACCCTCAAAGCAGAAATTCGATACTTGAGGGGATTATGCATTTAAATCATTTGGGGTCAACAATCATCTACACTTCGCACTACATGGAAGAAGTTGAGGAAATTTGTTCGCGAATCATGATTATGGATCACGGAAAAGTGCTTGCGCAAGGAACAAATGATGAACTGAAACGAATGGTTTCAATTGGAGAGCGTGTGCGAATAGAGGTGGCAGAAGCAGGCGATTGTTTGTGTGATTTACTACGACAGAAACCCAACATTCTCACCGTTGATTACGACGGTCAGGTTTTGCAAATCGCTTGCAAAAATTCAAGCCACAATGTCGCCGATATCCTTGAAATTCTGCGTGAAAAGAATGTTGTGCCTGGGCGCATTTGGGCCGAGCCACCAACCCTAAACGATGTGTTCCTCGAAATTACCGGAACAGAACTTCGCGATTAACGGGGTGTGATTATGTTCCAAACATTCAAAGTCACTGTTCAAAGCTTTTTTTATCACCCAGAGGTTTGGATTTGGACACTCGCGTTCCCGATAATTCTGTCAACGCTTTTTGTGTTTATGTTTTCTTCAATTGATGAAATGACTGAGCTCAATCCCTTTGATGTTGCTGTTCTTGAAGATGAGAATTATTCTGAGAGCAACTTTTCTGACGTTGTTTATTCTTTGTCTGACGAGGGCGACGACCATCTCATTAACGTCATTGAAGTCAAAACAAAAGAAGTTGGTGATGACCTCGTTAGAAACCAAAAGGTGGAGGGTCTTTTGTCTGTTGGAAGTGATGGCAAGCCTCATTTAACAACGCTTTCTGTTTCTAAGCTTTCGGGAAACATGCATCAAATTTATGCCAGCATTCTTTCTCAAGTGTGCGACTCCTATGTTCAGAATTCTGAGCTAGTCACCCAAATTGCGAAGGACAGCCCAATGGTTTTTGCAAACCCGTCCAAAATTGAAGAAGCTTTAGATCAGCCAAGCTATGTTTCTGACTTTTCTCTGACTGAGAACACGCCTAAGGAGACTGTGCGTTTCTATTATGCGTTGCTTGGCATGGCTGCTCTCATGGGAGCTAATGTTGCGCTCATGAGCGTTGTATCAATTCAGCCAAATTTAAGTGCTGTTGCAGCTCGACGTGCTGTAGGAAGCCAATCACGAGGCAAAATGTTCCTGGCAATTTTTCTAGCAAGTTGGCTTGTTCAGTTTGCGTGCATGCTTATCGCCTATTCTTTTATTCGTATCGTCGTAGGAATAGATTTTGCAGGTAAAGACATCTATTGCGCAATTGGTCTTTTGGTGGCGTCATTGATGGCATGTGCTGCTGGAGCAATTATAGGAGCTATTCCAGGGATACCTGGTGGCTCGAAAGGCGGAATCATCGCAGGCATCACTTCAATACTGGCGTTGTTTGCTGGTCTTTATGGCGAACCAAGCATGCGTCTTGCCGATGAGATTTCGGCTTCTGTCCCAATTCTTGCCAAGCTAAACCCTGCAAAGGTAGTGACTGACATGTTTTATAACCTCTATTACTATGACACTCTAGGGCCATTTTGGAACACAGTTCTAATTCTCATTGCATTCTCAGTTTTGTTTGTCGCTATCTCTTTGATTTTTGTAAGGAAGCAACGTTATGAATATGTTTAAATCGGCACTCAGGATTGTCTCCAAACACAAAATTTACTTTCTAATTTATTGCGTTCTTTTTGCTGTGATGGGAGTCTTTATCGCTCTTGACCTTCCAGTTGGAGAGCAGACTGCTGGTGATTTTGAAATCGAAAAGTCAAATTATGCTGTTATTGACCGCGACAATTCAGAATTGTCTAATGCTTTAATCGAACACCTGTCTCAATTTGGAAATCGAGTAGACATAGCTGACGACAAGTTTGCGATGCAGGACGCAGTCGCAAAAACGAAGGTCACGCTTTTGATGATTATCCCGCAGAATTTCGAATCGAATTTGTTGAGTTCTGTGAAAGAAGGAACTGTGGCGCCTGAAATCCTAAAGGACGGCAGAGCTGATGCTGATTCTTCCTACCTTGTTTCTTCTGCTGCTGACAGCTTTGTAAAAATGATAGCTGCAGCCGCACAGTTGAAACCCGACGATGACATTGACACTTTAATTTCTCAAGTAAATTCAGCCAACATTGAAAAAACTACCACTGAACTGCTTGTTCGTGACGCATCGGGTGCACCAATCGATCGACTTGCATTCTATCTGGAATGGTCGGTCTACACACTAACATGTTCAATCATGATTTGCATTGGTGTTGTTCTTTGTGCATTCAACAGGACTTCTTTGCGTCAGAGAAATCTCGCTAGCCCTGTATCAAACATTTCTGCAAATATACAAGTTGCACTTGCTTGTTTTGTGGTTATGGTGATTTGCTGGCTGTTCACGATTGTGGTTGGCTTGATTGCATTCGGCAGTTCGCTTTCTTCGATTAATCCTCTGAATGGTGCGCTAATTTTTGCTCTTTCTTTCTGCTTCGCTCTGTTCCCGCTAGCTTGTGGTTATTTATTAGGTCAGCTCGGTGCAAATGCTGGTGCGCTAAACTCAATAGGCAACATATTAGGACTTGTTTTGTCATTCCTTGGTGGTGCATGGATTAGCCTCGATTTGATGAGCGATTCGATGAAAGCGTTTGCGCAATTTACACCTGGTTATTGGCTTTCGACTGCTATTAACACTCTCGCACACACAACTTCGCTTGACTCTTTTGCTCTAGCAGGCGTCGGACAGTCGTTCTTAATCCTTCTTCTGTTTGCAGCCGCTGTCTTCTCGATTGCATTGGTTGTGGCGAAAAGAAGGCGGCTATCTGTCGATGGTGGGGGAAATGATGCGGCAACTGCTGTCGCCTAGTTGGACCGCAAGATGCTCATGCATCTAATGCGGTTTGCTGAAGGTAATCTTTTTATGTTTTTTCGCTTCGGATAAGCAGATGTTTCTAGAAATGAGCATCTGATGTTGGTTTGGAAGCTGTGATTTAAGTCTGTGCTAGATTTTGCTTAAAAGATAGCCTTCGCGCAGGCCTCCTTTGCGAATGTCGAGTTCGTCAACTCCAGCCGCCTTAATCAACTCTCCAATAATCAGGCACCCAGGAACTACAGAGTGAAGACGATCAGGCACAGCTCGCACCGCTACATGTGCAAATGCATTGGCATCTTTTAGCAGAAATTCTATGACATCTTGCACGTCGGTTGCCCAAATGTGTTTTGGAGTTTTCTCCAGATTTTTCATATCTCGCGTTAGACGCGCAATCGCACGAACACTTCCGCCGATGCCATAGAGGTTGTTTGAGTTTGAAATGTTGCAGTGGCATTTTTTTATAGCAGAGCTTGCCGATTCTTGGATTTTTTCAATTTCTTCTGCTGTGGGGAAAAGACCTGACACGAATTCGGAATATGTGGAAACGCATCCAATTTTTAGACTCTCTGAACAAACTGTGGTTTCAGCATACCGCGTGATTTCACAAGACCCACCACCTAGGTCAATTAGCGTTCCGTCCTCGGTTGGGATTTGAAGAAATGCACCTTTCATTCCAAGTCGAGCTTCATCAAAACCGCTCAGCAAATCGATTTTGTGATTAATCCGCTTCTCAATTGCCCTAACAGCAGCTTCTGAGTTCTTTGCATTTCTCAAAACTGCTGTTGCAAAAATGAAAATTGTGTCGCAGCCCAGATTTTCTGCGCGCTCTATGTGACGATTGAGCGTTCGCGATGCCTTTTCAATTCCGGATTGCGAAAAGAAACCGTCGTGAACATAGTTTGAAAGGCCAGCTACGCTCTTTACATCAATTAACTCTTGAAAATCACGGCTGTTCGTAGCTCCGCAGTTGAAGACCGCCAATCGAATCGTGTTTGAGCCGGTGTCTATGACCGCGATGCGACGCGGACGGGATTTAATATTGGCGAAAGTTTTCATCAAGGCCTTTTCAAAGTGAGATTTAATAGTGAATATAATTTTATTTATGGATGAAATTATTGCAAACAACTTTCAAGAATTGTGCCGATATACAAGCGAGAAATGTGCGCAGTCGCTCGTTTCCTATCTAAACGAGATTTTATTGATAAATGAGCACATTAACCTGACGTCAATAAGCGATTTTCAAAAAGCGTGCTTGCTTCATTTGGAAGACTCCCTTGTGGCGCTGCCCGACATGAAAGCGGCAGCAGAGGGCAATTATTGCGACATTGGCTGCGGCGGCGGATTCCCAGGAGTTGTTCTCGGTGCTGCAAGTGGGCGTGAAACCCATCTTGTCGATTCTCGTGCTAAGAAAATTCGGGTTGTATCTGAGGCGATTCAAAAATCGCGTATAGATGACTTCGCGACTTTCAAAGGTTATGCGGAACGAATCGAGGATTTCTCGGCAAAGCATAGAGGACAATATGCAGTAGTGACCGCGCGTGCCCTGTCGTCTCTTCCATCTCTTCTTGAACTTGCTGCTCCTTTGCTTGCAAAAGGTGGCACTTTTATAGCGCTGAAGTCAATAATTGATGCGGAAGAGGAAGAGTGGGGCATGTCTCTTTTAGACATGCTTGGATTAGAGCTCGTGAACAAGCGAGAGTTGGAACTAAGCGATGGTGTTACGCAACGCGTGATTTATTCTTTTAAGAAAACGGGCAAGTGTAGAATCAAACTTCCGCGCCGTGTGAGCCTTGCACAGAAATCTCCACTAAAGCCAACCTAATCGCTATAGACTACTCGTTGTTGCTTGTCCAATTTTTGGAAAACTCTGGCAAAAACTCAAATGAGAGTCAAGATGAATTTAGATTTTGCACTATGTAAATGAACTTCGAATCAGCTTTTCAAAGTTGTGATTAGTTAATTATGAGTTGTTGTTTTAAAGTTCGGCTCGGCGACTTTAGCTTTTTTATAAGGTCGCGGCTTGTCTATTTTGCCTGGTTGCTTTTTACAATCTTTTTAATGACGTTAAATGACTTGTCACTGATGACATGTTCGATGCGGCATGCATCTTCTTCCGCGGTTTGTGGGTCAATGCCGATGTTTTCCAGGTAGGAAGTGAGCGTAGTGTGACGGTCATAAATTTTTTTCGCTAACTTCTCTCCTTCTTTTGTGAGAAGAAGGTTTCCTGTGCGCTCGACTTCAATGTAGCCATCGTTTTTGAGGATTTTTACCGCACGGCTAACACTTGCCTTGCTGTAATCCATTTTTTCTGCAACGTCAATTGCTCGAACAATTCGCATCTCCTCTTGTAAACGAAGGATTGTTTCGAGATACATTTCGCCAGATTCTTGTAAGCCCATAATTTCTCCACTCCCTGAAACTTGAGTTGATTTTAGCACAACTCAGGTTGTCGATGGCTAACTCTAAATTGTCTCAGCGCTTAAACTATAATAATTTGTAGTGCGCATTTGCGCATTTAAAGAAAATCGAAATAAGAGGTGTACATGTCTCTATCAGCAATTATTCTGGCAGCCGGCGCTGGCACCAGAATGAAATCTAAGAAACCCAAGGTAGCTCACGAAATTTTTGGAAAACCGATGGTTAATTATGCAATCGATTCCGTTAAGCAGGCCGGTGCAAATCGCACAGTTTGTGTCGTGGGATTTGAGAGAGAGCAAATCGAGCCGCTCTGCGTTGGTTGTGAGATTGCCGTGCAAGAAAACAGGCTTGGAACCGGCGATGCTGTTAATTCCGCCCGTGAAATGTTTAAGGGTGTTAAAGGTTCTGTCATTGTGACGTATGCAGATTGTCCTTTGATTACTCCTGAGACTTTGGGAAAACTGGTGGAAGCGAGGGAAGTCAGAGATTCCGCTGTGTCGGTTTTGACTATGGAGCTCGATGACCCGACCGGCTATGGACGAATTGTTCGCGATGAACAAGGTGACATTATCTGCAATGTCGAAGATAAAGACTGCACAGACGAGCAACGCAAAATCAAAGAGTGTAACACTGGGTTTTATTGCTTCGATGTTGAACTGCTTTTTGATGCACTCTCAAAGGTTAATAACGACAACGCTCAAGGTGAGTTTTATTTGACTGACACTCTTGAGATTTTGTGTAGAATGGGCAAGAAAGTGACTTCTGTTCACGCCGAGGACACAACTGAACTTCTCGGCGTAAATTCACGCTATCAGCTCTCTGAAGCAACAAAAATTATGCAGCGTCGCATTAACAAAAAGCACATGCTTGCAGGCGTTACTATGTGGGATGCTGAGACTACAATCATTGGTCCTGATGTCGAAATTTCAAACGATGTTGAAATCTGGCCAAACACAATGCTTCTTGGAAACACAAAAATTGGAGAAGATTCAGTGGTTGGTCCAAACACACGACTCACAAATGTCGAAGTTGGAAAAGGGTGTCGTGCGGACGAGACAATCGCAATTGATTCTTTTGTCGATGACGGCGCGAACACTGGGCCGCGTTGTTACTTGCGACCTGGTGCGCATTTATGTAAGAACTCTAAGGCGGGCACTTGCGTCGAGATTAAGAAATCAACTGTTGGCGAGGGTAGCAAGGTTCCTCACCTTTCATACATTGGCGACACCACAATCGGAACTGGCGTTAACTTGGGAGCGGGCACAATTACCTGCAATTATGACGGGAAGAACAAGCACAAAACCGAAATTGGCAATGACGCATTTGTGGGTTCATCGACGATGCTTGTTGCTCCTGTTAAGGTAGGAAGCAATGTGGTTATCGCTGCTGGTTCAGTTATCACGGAAGAAGTTCCGGATGACACTTTGGCATTTGGCCGTGCAAGACAAGTAAATAAAACAGACAGATTCAAGGATTAGGAGACTCACAATGACTGAGATGCAAAAAACAATGGCACTTTTCTCTGGTTCGGTTTATCCAGCGCTAGCGGAAGAAATTGCTAAAAATGTTGGGTGTGAGCTCGGAAACATCAAACTTGAAAAATTTGCTAATGGCGAAATTTATGCTCGTTATCTTGAGAGCATTCGTGGTTGCGACGTGTTCCTGATTCAATCGGTTGCAGGTGCGCACATTAACGACGCGCTCATGGAGCTATTGATTATGGCTGATGCCGCAAAGCGTGCTTCGGCAAGGACTGTCACCGCTGTTGTGACACATTATGGGTATGCTCGTCAAGATCGAAAAGCTGCTGCTCGTGAACCAATTACTGCAAAACTAGTTGCCGACCTCATGACTGCGGCTGGAATTCAACGCGTTATGACAATCGATCTTCACCAAAATCAAATTCAGGGCTTCTTCAATTTCCCTGTTGATCACTTGACAGGCCTTCCAATTCTTGTCGATTATTTCAAGGCAAAAGGTTTGGATAAAGAAGACGTTTGCATTGTTTCTCCTGATGTTGGACGTGCTAAAGCGGCGAAGAAATTCTGCGACATGATGGATGCTGATTTGGCTATTATGCACAAGGGTCGCCCTGGTCACAATAAGGCAGAAATCACGGCACTCATTGGTGATGTTAAAGATAAAATCTGCATCATCAACGATGACATGATTGACACCGCGGGCACTATCGTTGCTGCAGCAGAGACTTTGAAGGCAAAAGGCGCAAAAGAAATTTACATTTGCTGCACCCATCCGGTGTTATCGGGTCCTGCATTCGAGCGTCTTGAAAATGCTCCAGTTAAAGAAGTTGTATGTTGCAACACTATTCCTGTGCCACCCGAGAAGCAGACTGGCAAAATAAAGCTTGTTTCTGTTGCTCCTTTGTTTGCGCGCGCAATCAACAATGTTTACAACAACGGCAGCGTGTCAACATTGTTTGATCCTGATTTTGCACTTTAGATATGACGATTTCAGGTGTTTATCAGATTCGTTTGTGACGCGCTGCACTAGCAGGTTTTGCATTTTGGATTGCGAGTGTTTTTTAATGCGTTTAGCGTTTTTAAAATGTCTTTGTTCCAAACGGGTGTTATTTAAGACATCGAATTAGTGATTTTAGGCTTAATTTGTGAAACTTCTAAATGGGATTTGGTTTTAAGAAAAATGTTGATTGGCTAATCGTGGGGCTCGGGAATCCGGGCCCTGAATATGAGCACACTCTGCACAACATGGGTTTTGACACTGTCGATGCATTGGCAGAAGTTTTGCGTGTTAACTATTGGAAGGATGGATGCGGAGCGCTTTATGCAGAGGCACAAACCCCTGAAGGTGCAAATGTGGTTCTTGCGAAACCACAGTCTTTTATGAACACATCTGGCGGACCAGTTTCATCTCTTCTGAAGGAATATAAACTCAGCGTTAAAAACTTGATTGTTGTTCACGATGACCTTGATCTCGAACCTGGAAGAATCCGCATTAAGCAAGGCGGCTCAGCCGGCGGACACAATGGCTTGAAATCTATTATCAACAAATGTGGAGACACAAATTTCATTCATGTTAAGGTCGGAATTGGGCATCCTCCAGGGCGAAAAACTGTTATTGATTGGGTTTTGTCTAAACCATTGAAGGCTAACGCAGAAGACATCGAGTTTGCGATTCACAAGGCAAAAGATGCCTGCCTTGCTCTCACGCATGAAACAGTCCCAAACGTCCAAAACAAATTTAACTAGATTCTCATTAACTCCATCTGTTTTTTCTTGATTAGTTTTTCTTGCTTTGAGTTTTCCTGCTTTTTTGCAGTGTGATTTTCGCACACATTTAGTGTTTTGTTGTTTTGTTATTTAAAGCTGTTCTCTGCAGCATTAGCTGATTTTCTTTTTTGATTTTTACCAGTTTTATCGACTGTGAATGTATTACAAGGATATGAATGTATTACAAGAATACCTTTTCCTGGTTTTTGTATTTTGATTTATTTTTCATGTTATTTCGGTTGATAATAATTTCTTAGATAGCAAATGAACTGCCATGAGCGTTGTGTGGCGCTCAAAAAGGTTAAAAACGAAACTGGTTTTACTTAAAAATGGCTTCAATCAAAAAATTTACAATTGACGGTTTAGCGAAAGGCGAGCTGGTCGACAAAAAGTCTCGTTTTATCGCTCAAATTAAACATGTCGAAAGCGAAAACGAGGCGCTTGGTTTCATCGCTGCTGTAAAAAAGGAGCACGCTCAAGCGCGTCATAATGTTTATGCCTACATAGTTTCTGGCACTGAAGACGGGACAAACTTGCGCATTCGTTTCACTGATGATGGAGAACCATCACAAACCGCAGGAAAACCGACGCTTGAAACTTTACAGCATGCGAACTTGGAAAACGTGGCGTGCGTTGTAACGAGATATTTTGGAGGAACGTTGCTTGGCACAGGTGGACTTGTGCGTGCCTATTCCGGAGCAGTCAAGACAGCAATTGAGAATGCAAAAGAAGACGGCAATTTAGTCGAGATTATTGAATATGATGAGCTTTGTGAGACATGCTCTTATTCTGATTTCGAATCGCTAAAGCATAAAATCTCGCAACTTAGTGGCGTTATTCTTAAAGTTGAATATGGCAGTGAAGTGATAATTAACTATAAGATTCCAAAGAGTCAGGTCTAAACGGTTTTAAAAACTAGTGTCAGACTTCATTTGAATATATATTTACAAAACAAGTCAGACTTACTTTGTAAAATATTTAAAAATCATGTCAGACATAAAAGTGGAAATCGATAAACAACAAAAAAGCCTGATGATCTGCATTCTGTGCTGAAGATGAGAATGGTAGTGAAGCAAATCGGTTTGGGACAGCAGGCAGCAAGTTTGGAGGCAAGTTGACTGGATTTGAGACAGGTGGCGACGCACATGATCGGACGCGCAGAGTTTTTGGCGAAGAGGCATTCACGAAAATTCAGAATTCCAAGGTGTGCTTGCTTGGTCTTGGGGGAGTTGGGTCCTATTGTTTGTCGTCGCTTGTTCGCGCAGGCGTTGGGAATGTTCTAATTATCGATGGGGATGCATATGATGTCACTAACATAAACAGACAGGAGTTTGCATTTCTTTCAACTATTGGGGAAAGAAAAGTAGATGTCGCAAAGGCCTGTGTTGCGGAAGTGAACCCACAATGCACAGTTAAAACCTTCGACGAGTTAATCTTGTCAGGAAACATTGGAGCGACGGTCGACGTTATAGAGAGTTTTCAGCCAGAATGGATAATTGATGCGATTGATGCAATTTCAATCAAGTTATTGCTTGCTGAACACTTTGTTCGCGACAGAGACAAAGTCTGGTGCCAATGCTTTAGCACTGATGGAAATCAGCTCTCCAAGCCATTAGAAGTTAGTAAAGAAAATGTCTCTAGTAAAGAAAACATAGATGAAAAATCTTGCGTTTCTCTGACAGAGAAATCGGGGAAAAACACAGTACAAGTGCGTAGACTTGGATATATATCTGCGATGGGAGCTGCTAACAAGCTCGACCCTTCTCGCATCCAAATTTCGAGTTTGTCAAAGACATGCAACGATGGCCTGTGTAGAATAATGCGCAAAGAAGCACGAAAACGAAACATTCCCGATTTCACTGTTTGTTATTCAGATGAGCAAACAGTGATTCAGCCTGAACAGGTAATCACGCGCGACGTCGAGAAAAAGATTCTTGGATCCGTTTCGTTTATACCTTCAATAATGGGGATAACAATAGCAGCACATGTGATTAGGTCAATTGCACAAAAATAAAGAAATAGTACTAAACGGCATAGGTGTAAGTGTAAATTGCTTCGATGCACATATGCATCTAGCTTGGGTGCCTAATCTTGCCGACTATCTTAAAGAGCTCCAACAATCAAATCTGCACGTTTTTGCAAACACAATTTCTCCCGAAGAGTTTTTGTTTTTAAAAGAACGATTAGCTTCCATTGAATGCGAGCTTAACGATTTGTATAACAATTTCGCTTTTGCTTGCGAGACACCAAATTTAAAAATCATGTCAGACTTCCGTGGTGAAGCTTTGTGTGGTGGCTGGTTGCAACATGAGAGCCAAAGGAAAAATTTACAAAGTAAGTCTGACTTGGATTTAAAAGACAGTGCTCCTGAACAGGCAAAAGATGATTTAAAAATCATGTCAGACTTAAATTTTAAAAGTTTTAGCAAAGTAAAAATTGGTGTTGGCGCTCACCCGTGGTACTCGCAAAATTTTAAGTCTGACTTGTTTTGTAAATGCTTGGAAGAAACTCAGTTTGTTGGAGAAATTGGACTTGATTTTTCTAAACGTTTTTCTGAAAGGGAGAAGGAAAGCCAGATTGAGGTGTTTAAAACTGTTTGTTCTGCTGTCGCAAGCGCACCTTTTGAAAACACGCATAATCAAAACTTAGACGCTCACGGAGCAAATTTTGAGAGCGCAACTCCTAACAAAGCACATCCACAGAATGAAACAGTCCATAAATCGCCTATTCAAAGTGCAACTACCCAAAACCTTCCCTGCCAGTCAACAGACGTTTTGTTATCAGATGCTAACTCAGTAAATTCAGCGTTAGCGTTTTGCAACAATTTACGAATCATCTCTGTGCATTCTTGCAAAACGAACGGATTGACGCATGAAATTCTAAAAAGTTCGGGCTGTCTAGAAAATTGCATTGTAATTTATCACTGGTTTAATGACGATTTTGAAACTTTAAAGCGATGCAAAAAAGACGGCTGTTTGTTTTCTGTGAACCCCCGCATGCTCGCTACAAAAAATGGGGCAGAAATTGCGCGCCAAATTGGCTCTGAACATCTTCTGTTTGAGACTGATCTCCCACGAAAAGAGGGCGAGACGCTCGCAGTCGCTGACGAGTTAGAGGCTATAATTCAGTTATGGGAGAAGTTGATCAAAACGGAAAATGCTATGTAGAAGTCATCGCTCATTTCAGCGATGAGGGCACGATTACGCCACTCGAGATAATTCTTGATTCGGGGCGAAGGTTCCGCATAGATCGCGTGACTGAAAGACGCTATGCTCCCTCGCTCAAATGCGGCGGTTATGGCTATCGCTACACTGTGATGATTTCGGGTAAACCTCATTTTTTGTGGCAGGATGAGAAAGCGTTCTATGTGCAAATGGGGAACAACTCCCGGCTAGAGGCTTTATAGGAGAAGATTTTGAATACTGCGGTAATTGTTTGTTCAAGTGATTTTAACGAAAAGGCGTTCCGTGCGCTTGATGATAAGGGAATGTTTGACTATGTTATGGCGGTTGATGGTGGCTATCAATATCTGCTTGACATGGACCGTCGTGCCGACATTGTTCTGGGAGACTTTGATTCACTTGGATGGGAACCAAAAGGCATTCACAGCTGCAAATTTCCAGTAGACAAGGACGACTCTGATCTCCAACTCACAATAACAAGACTTTTGTCCTATTCCTATGATCGAGTTTTCATTTTCGGTGCACTTGGGCGTCGTCTTGATCACACACTTTCCAACATTCGCATTGGCGGAAGCGCAGCCAGGCGTGGTTTGCAGGTCATTTTCGTAGGAATGGATGAGACTGTGTTCATGCTAAAGGGCGGAAAAGCATGGGAGGCAGACGTCATGGAGGACTTTTCGTCTGTCATTGGCGAAGATGGATTAACAAGCGACAGTGTCGAAAACGCAGGTGACAATTCTGAAGCTTCGTCTGAAACTGAAATCGTCGGAACTTTCAAAACAGGCATTGCAGAGCTTGATGATGACCCCGATTTTATTGTTGCTAAACACGGATTCGCAGTTAATGCAATGATTGCTTCGTTATCAAAAACATCAGAAACTGTGGCATCTTCTGATGTTAATGCAGACGACGTTGAGGGAGAAAACTCTGACAATGCAGAAAAAACGGGAGAACAGGTCTCTGATGCTCCTGACGCCGAGTTTTCTGCTGGAAATAAAACAGCACTTGAAATTACAAAAGATGGCTATTTTGTTGCGCCAGGCACGACAATCTCACTAATGCAAGTAGAACCGACCGTTGAAGGTTTGTTTATTCGAGGCTTGAAATGGGAGTCTGACGATGCGAAGATTTCTGAACATCCTTCTCTTGGACTCTCAAACGTCTCAACAGAAGAGCCGATTTTAATTTGTTTAGACGGTGGAACAGCTGCTGTCATCGTGAACTCCGCAATCTGCTAGCAATAGCATTTAAACTGAACAAACGCATGCGAGAGTAGCTTTTAGTTTGCTTTGTTAGGCGGTGCGCATTAGCTTTTCATAGATTCGAGTTTTTACGATTCCAAAGTTACTCATAGTTTTAGGCTGTGCGTTTTAGTTCTTCGTTGACTTGAGTTTGACGATTCCAAAGTCGCGCATATTCTCCATTTAACCTGATTAGGCCGGAATGTGAGCCATCTTCAATTATTTCGCCTTGTTTGAGGACAACGATTCTGTCGAGGTTAGCAACTGTTGAAAGCCTGTGCGCTACCACAATTGTGGTTCTTCCTTTCATGAGCTTTGCGAGAGCGTCTTGCACCGTCGCTTCGCTCTCGGAATCAAGCGCGCTCGTGGCCTCGTCTAGAACCAGAATTGGCGCGTTTATGAGCATAGCGCGAGCAATCGCGATGCGTTGACGCTGGCCTCCTGACAGTTTGACGCCGCGCTCTCCAGTTAGAGTATTAAAACCTTGTGGTAGGCTTTTGATGAAATCATATGCATTTGCATTTTGTGCGGCTTGCTCGATTTCTTCAACAGTCGCACTTGGACGTCCATATGAAATGTTTTCGGCAATTGTCCTGTGGAACAGCAGTGGTTCTTGTGGAACATATACGATTTGTCGTCGCAACGATTGCTGTGTCACATCAGCAACATTTTGGCCATCGACTAGAATTTGGCCTACTTGGATGTCAGAGAGCCTCAGCAAAAGTTTCGTTAATGTTGTTTTTCCTGAGCCCGAAACCCCAACTAGCCCAACTTTCTCTCCGGCATTGATTTTGAGATTAAAGTTGTTGAAGACAGTCGTTTTTGAGCCTCCGTCGGTGTATGAAAAGCCAATGTTTTTAAACTCAATTTCTCCGTTATTGACGTGCATGTCTTTTGCATCGTGCGCGTCGTCAACAAGGCGTGGTTCGTCAAGAACTGCCGTCATCGCATATGCGTCACCGAACGCCTTATTTTGGCGTTCAAGCGCATTTGCAAGGTGGTTGAATTGCTGCGTTAGTGAATAGGTGTAGGTAAACATAATTATTAGCGTGCCTGGGCGAATGCTAAACATTGTGTTTCCTACACAAATGAATATTCCAACTACAGTCATCATCACGAGTGCAATTGCAGCGGTGATTATCCCGCGAATGAGAGACGATTTCATTCGAATCGAGTCGCGATTGCGAACGTTTACTGCAGCTTCATCAAAAATTTTCTTCTCGTAATCTTCTCTTCCGCAGGTTTTGACTGCCAATATGTTTGTTACTGCATCACTAAGTTCTCCTGACAGAGAGTTTTGTGCAACCGATGCTTTTTCATTTAGATGCAGAATTCTCTTGTACATTTTGTAGGAAGTGAAGGCATACAGGCAGAGAATCACTAACAAGATAGCGACATATTGCGGGATTAGTGGCGCTAGCAATGCGCAAGTACAAATTACACTCATTAAAATTGGCATGAACGGATAATTTATGTTTCGAATCAGCTCTTGATAGGCGTTTAAAAATTTCGATGTTGCCGATACGAGTGCGCCACCATAGTTTGATGAATGGAAAGCGACCGATTGGTTGCAGAGGCAATCAAAACAAGTGATTGACAGGTCATAGGTCACCAAAATGTTTAGCTTGTAGGTTGCATAATCTTGCAGTTTTGATCCCGCTTGGCCAAGCAAATTTATGAGCACGAGAGATATTAAATAGGGTGCATAGACATCAAACAGTTGATCTTGTGGCACATATCCAAGTGAAACACGGTCCACAATCTTGCCCATGATGTAGGGATTTCCATAGGTGAGGCAACCGACAAATATTGCAGTAGAAGCGATTAGAAGCACAAAATATCCCATGTGCTTTTTCGTTGCTTGCCAATAAAAATAAAGACTTCTTGTAGTTAATGACTGTTTCTTGACCATACCCCACCTATTTAAATAGCATTTAGTAATTTATTTAAAAACTTTAAGCAAGCTTCCCATTTATAAAGAAGTTTACGTCTTTATCGCTTGATTAGGACTCTTGTTAGTCGTGGAAAAATGAAATTGGATGCACGGTATTATCGTCTTTTATGTCCATATTTGAAGTATCGACATCGCTTGCTTTTGCGCCCCACATTATTGAGTTGTTGCCATACATGCTTCGAAGTTTGTCAATTTTCTTGTCGAGGTGCCCTAGTTTCTCGCGATTTTTGTATTGGTCATCAATCGTCAGCTGAATAGGCAGATCATCTGATTCTAGGTTTGAGCACGTTACATAAAGCCCACGCGCTGGCATTTGCGGAAAAAACCAGTTGGTGCGCATAAGTTCCCAGGCAATGTCGCAAATTTCGATTGTTATGTTTGTTCCTATGTCAAGCTTTTTTTGTCTTGAAATGAAACCTAGGTCTTCACTGCTCCTAATTGCGACGCTCACGGTTTTTGCACGCACACAATCTTCGCGCATCCGCTGCGCCACGCTTTCAGCGAGCATGTGCGTCACAGCTTTTGCTGTCAAAAAATCATCGATATCGCGGGGAAATGTTATTCCGTTTCCATAACTTTTAATCTCGCGGTCAACGTCGCAATGGTCGGGGTTAAATGTTTTTACTGGAGAAGTGTCGTTACCGTTCGCAAAATCTCGAAGGACAAACCCCATTTTCCCGAGTTCGCTCGCTAGGAATTTGTCGGAGGCATGAACGAGCTGCTCGATTGTAAAAATGCCAGCATTATTTAACCTGCGTTCGGTGGCTGCACCAACATAGAGCAAATCGCGAACTTTCGACCTCCAAACTATGTCTTTGTAGTTGTCACGTGTGATTATGGTCACAGCATCTGGCTTTTTGTAATCGCTTCCGAATTTTGCGAAAATTTTGTTCCACGAAAGCCCCACAGAAGTGGTTAGACCTATTTCTTCTTTTACGCGTCGGTTTACGTCATAGGCGATTTCTTCAGGCGTCATTCCTAAACATTCGTGTGTGTGGGTTACATCGACCCAGCACTCATCAATTCCAAAGGGTTCAACCTGGTCAGAATAGCTGTAATAGATTTTTCTAGTGTCTCGACTGACGCGTTTATATAAATCAAAGTTCGGTGGAACAACAACCACATCAGGACAAATTTGTCTTGCTTCGCGAAGCGTGCAGGCAGTTTTGATTCCTCGTTCTTTCGCTACTTGGTTTTTGGCCATAACGATTCCATGGCGAAGTTCTTCTTTGCCGGCGACAACCACAGGTTTATCGCGAAGTTCTGGGTGTTCTTCACATTCAATTTGCCCGTAGCAACAATTTAGGTCTATGTGAAGAATCATCCTGTCCATATTCATATTTTCTCATAGCTTAAATTCGCTAGTTATGTTTCTTAATTGCTTGACTTCTCATTCTTTGCTTTCGTCTTGTTTTTTAAATCTCAATAACAATAACGAGATTATTTGAAAGTAGTCAGTTTAAGTGATATATTGTGGTTCTGCAATTTAAGTTGTTCTGTGCTTTTCGCGTGTTTATCTGCGTTTTAAATCATCTATTTTTTTGGGTTGGGGGATGCATTTTAATGCCATCTGAGATTGTGTATGTTCCAAGGAAGGGAACGAATTCGCGCAAGTGGGACAATTTGCGAGAGCGATTTTCGTTTGACAATGAGCCTTTGCCTCTTTGGATTGCAGATATGGATTTTCAAGCTCCACAGTGTGTCATCGATGCTCTTGGTGAATATTGTGCGCAGGGTGTTTATGGGTACTACTCTGTTCCAGATGACTATTTCGATGCAATCATAAAGTGGGAAAAAGAGCATCATGGTTATAACATCGAGCGCGAGTGGATATGCTTTTCGCCTGGTGTAGTTGCGGGTTTCAATTGGCTGTTGCAGTCTTTTACTGCGCCTGGCGATGCTGTAATCATTCAAACTCCAGTTTATTATCCGTTTAGCGAAGCTGTTGTAAATAATGCGCGCACACTAGTGGAAAGTGAATTAGTTCGCACAGACACAAGCTACAGAATTGATCTCAACGATTTTGAACAAAAGGTAATTGACAACAATGTGAAGGGCTTTATTTTCTGTTCTCCTCACAACCCTTGCGGTCGAGTTTGGACAAAAGATGAAATAACGAAGCTGTTAAATATTTGCAAAAAGCACGGTGTCATTGTTTTGTCGGATGAGATTCATCAAGACATACTAGCGAAGGATTATGTCCACGTTCCCGCTGCAACTGTGGGTGATTTTAACGATATTTTAGTTACCATTTCAGCTCCATCCAAAACATTCAACGTTGCAGGCTGTCAAAATTCTTTCATTGTGATTCCAGACGAAAATTAAAGAGAGCGTTATTTGGCACACACAAAAGAGCTGCGCATCAATACAGGTAACCCTTTTGGATACATTGCATGCACAGCTGCTTTTAATGGCGGTGAGAATTGGTTGAGTGAAGTTAACGACATCATCCAAGACAATTACAAGCTTTTGAAAGAGACCATTCAGTCTAGGTGCCCGAAAGTTTGGTTTGCTGATTTGCAGGGGACCTATTTGACATGGCTTGATTTAGGTGCATATGTTTCTTCTGAAGAACTTGTTGATTTTGTGATTAATGACTGCGAAATCGCCCCTGACTTTGGTTCTTGGTTTGGCGGGCAAAACTCTAATACATTTATTCGAATAAATCTTGCTACCAGCAGCGAAAATATTAAACTCGCTGGGCAGCGCATTGCTGATGCTTTAATTAGGAAAGGTTAGGTAAATGGCAGACAACGACAAGATTGTAATTAAAGACCTCGTATTTTCTTATCCAGGAACTGACAGGTTAATTCTAGAGAACATTAATGCTTCATTTGAGCCTGGCGAGTTTGTCTGCATTTTGGGTCAGTCTGGTTGTGGTAAATCGACTCTGCTTCGATTGCTGGCTGGCCTTGAGAATGCAACTTCGGGCGAGATTAGCATTGATGGAGAGATTGTAAAAGATGCTTCGCTTGATAGAGGTGTTGTTTTTCAGGATTATGGTTTGTTCCCCTGGATTACAGCAGGCGAGAACATCACGCTTGCAATCAAGCAACGTTTCCCAGAAATGAGCAAGGAAGATCGTGAAAAGCTTGCCTATGAAATGCTCAAAAATGTTGGTCTTGATGCTGATGTGTTTAAGAAACTTCCAAAGGAACTTTCTGGAGGAATGAAACAGAGATGTGCCATCGCGCAGGCATTTGCGATTGACCCACCAATCTTTTTGATGGACGAGCCTTTTGGTGCCCTTGATGCTGTTACAAGAGCGAAACTCCAAGATCTTGTACTGCAACTCTGGAGAGGCCAAGAACCAAGAAAAACTGTTTTCTTTGTTACGCATGATGTTGATGAAGCTTTGCTTTTGGCTAACAGGATTATCGTTTTGGGCCAACGCCCATCGAGCATTATTTTCGATGTGAAAGTTGCTGATGACTTCTGCGTTTCGCGTGAGCATCAATATGACAATCCTGAAGTTGCAACACTTCGTGGAGAACTCATTAGACAAATCAACAAAGACGTTGTTGATAGGGTCGATAGTTAATCTTTTATAGGAAAGGAAGGGAGATTAATGGTTTATTCGAGAAGGGATTTCTTCAAGATTGTTGGTGCCGCTGGTTTGGCGGTCGCAACAACAGGCATGGTTGGATGTTCGAGTGGCGATTCTTCGAAATCATCTGACTCAAGCGGAGCTGTAGAGCAATCTACCGTACGCTGGAATTATGGCACAAGCGGCAATGTGCTTGTGGTTATCGCAGAAGACAAAGGTTATTTTAAAGAAGAAGGAATCACCATCGAGAAAGTTGAAGCTACCGCTGTTCTCGATGCTATGGGTCTTCTTTCTTCTGGCAAGACAGATGTAGTGTCTAACGCTGGCACCTCAAATCCATTGCAGCAAATTTCAAATGGTGTGGACATTACCGTTTTTGGTGGTCACATGCTGACTGGTTGCATGCCAGTTGTAGGGCAAAAAGGAGCTGAGTGGAACGGCATTGAGTCTTTTGTTGGCAAGAAGGTTGCGGTTAACCCAAGCTACTTCGCATTTACTGGCGCATTGATGGAAAAGGGATATGACAAGCCACTTGAAGTTTGCGATTGGCAAATCTTTAAAGACTACAATGATGCTCTAGCTGCTGTTGTGCGTGGTGATGTGGCATATGCACTTCTTGGTACTGGACAAACTCAGACAGCAAAGAAAATGGCTGCTGATGGCGAGATTGACATTGTTGCCTATCAAAGTGACATCATGGCTGATTATTCATGTTGCCGCATGGTTGCTAATTCACAATGGGTCAAAGACAATCCAAACACTATCAAAGCTATCAACCGAGCTCTTATTCGCGCTCAACAGTGGTATGAAGCGAACAAAGATGAGTCAGTTAAACTCCTTGCGAAGGCAATCGGAGCCGATGAAGACTATGTTGCAGCATATATGCTCGACGAACATTACCGCGTTAATGTGGATCCTCTTAAAGACGGTGTTGAACGAGCTTGGGATATTCTCGGAAAAACTGGCTATCTTAAAGAAGGCAACGGAATCAACATTGACGACCACATCAACTGCGAACTTTACAAGAGTGCTCTTGATGACTGCAAGTCAAAATATGGCAAAGATGATGAGGCCTTCTACAAGAAGATGGAAGAGTTCTATCAAAAACACAACGCTTAATTTTAATTACGCACTTTAATTATTAATTTCAAGGAGCAATGATGAAGAAATTTAGTGGCCTATGCAAAAAGTATTGGCCAACCGCCTTAATTTTTGTTGGGTTGGTTGTTTTATATTGTGTATTGGCTAACAACAAACTGGTTAACGCCTATCTTTTCCCATCGAGCGATATGGTTTGGAAAGCGTTCATGGATAATAAAGACCAGTTTATCCCCAATATGTTTGCAAGTTTCAAACTGCTCGTGCCTTCAATTTTCTTTGCTTTGTTAATTGCTCTTGTTCTCGGTGCAATTATGGGTCTCAACGAGCGCATTCGTGAGATTCTTCATCCTGTAATTTATGCATTTTCTGTCATTCCAGCGATTTTGCTTTCCCCTTTTGTTCTTATGCTCGCCCCTTCAATTTTTGTAGCGTCAGTCATTTTGATTGTCTACAACATTGTTTGGGCAACTCTCTTTGCAACAATTACTGGAATTATGACGATTGACAAGCGCTATTTAGACAAAGCCCGAACTCTTGAAATTAGGGGAGTAAAGCGGTTTTTTAAGGTAATTCTTCCTGCTGCAAGTCCTGCAATTTTAGCTGGTTTCGTAAACTCCCTCAGAAGTTCATTTCTGATGCTCGTTTTTGCAGAAATGTACGGCGCGGGCGAAGGCATGGGCTACTTCGTAAAGAAATATGCTGACCTTGGAATCTTTGCTAACACATGGGCTGGTTTTATTTTCATGGTGGTTGTTTTGATTGTCGTTATGCAAATCTTTGAAACTATTAAGAAGCGAATGCTGCGTTGGACCATTGATTAATGGTTTTTTAAACGAGGGTCGCAAATGCGGCCCTCTGTTTTTGTATTTAACTTTCATTTGGAGGCTTTAACTTTTATGAAAATTACAAGTGTAGATGTGATGCAAATTAAAAGCGGGAATGCTGGTGCAACTCGTGGAGCCTGGAGTCCTGTCATTGTTCGGGTTAACACAGATGAAGGCATTTCTGGTTATGGCGAAGTTGGTCTAGCCTATGGAAAAGGTTGGCGCGGCGGATTTGGAATGGTTTGCGATTTTGCAGAAGTGGTTATTGGGCTCGATCCTTTTAAGTCTGACATGATTTGGAACAAGTTATTTCGCGAGACTTTTTGGGGAATGGGCGGTGGAACCGTCGTAAGCGCAGCAATGAGCGCCATTGATGTTGCTCTTTATGACATAAAAGGTAAAGCCTTGAACGTTCCTGTCTATGAGTTATTGGGCGGGAAACAAAATGACGATTTGAGGGTTTATGCCTCACAGTTGCAATATGGCTGGGGTGATAAATATCCTGTGGGTCGACTTTCTGACGTCAAGCAATATGCTGAAGTCACGACCGCGATTATAGAGGATGGCTACGATGCTTTAAAGGTTGATCCTTTCGCAGTCCCAAAGACAGGCATTGAATGGAATCGCAGGGGGCCTCTCACAAATCAGGTTCTAAATGAGGTGGTCAATCGTGTTGCTGCAATGAGAGAGGCTGGCGGTGATGACATTGATATCATCATTGAGCTTCATTCAAACACCGACACAACTTCTGCAATTCAACTTGCACATGCTCTCGAGCCTCTTCGGATTTTCTATATGGAAGAACCTGTGCATCCTTTGAATTCAGACATGATGCAGATCGTTGCAGAAAACACTTCTATTCCGCTTGCTTCAGGGGAGCGAATTTATACTCGTTTTGGATACCGCAATTTCTTCGAGAATCACTCTCTCAAAGTTTTACAGCCTGATCTTTGCACATGCGGTGGAATTTCAGAAGCTAAAAAGATAGCAGAAATGGGCCAAGTTTATGATTGTAATGTTCAGGCACATGTTTGTGGAAGTCCAATTTCAAAGGCAGCAGCTTTGCAGTTAGAGGCAGCTATTCCTAACTTCTTGATCCACGAACATCACCAACGTGCCCTCGGGAAAGAGAGTCGCGAGAGTTGCATTTATGACTATCAGCCTGTTCATGGTAGATATAAAGTTCCCGATTTGCCAGGAATTGGGCAGGAACCTACGAAGGAGGCAATTGAAAACTCTATAGTTCACACTGTTTCTTCGACTTTGCGATATTCAATGTAGAAAGGCGTTTTATGGCAAAAACTGTTTTTGTTCATGAATTTGGCGATACTGTTGGGGTCGTGTTGCAAGATGTTGTAGTTGGAGACGAGCTTGTAATCAGCGCCTCAACTGAATGCAGTGGTGATTCCTTTTTTGCATGTAATGACATCCCCCGATTTCACAAGGTTGCACTATCTGAAGTTGCCAAAGATCAAGATTTAATTGAGTATAGCGAAACGATTGGCGTTGCAACCGCGATGATTCACAAAGGTGAACTTGTCCACATTCACAATTTGAAGACTAAGAGGTGGTAGTGATGTCTGATTCAACTTGTTTTAGTGGATACAGACGCGAAAATGGCACTGTTGGAATTAGGAACCATGTTCTCATTCTTCCATTAGATGCAGTGTCATACAGCGTTTGCAGAGCCGTAAATTCAATTGTTAGCGGCACTTCAACTTTTTATCATCCCTATGGCAGAATGCAGTTTGGCGCCGATCTTGACCTACACTTCAGAACGCTAATCGGCTGTGGGAAGAATCCAAACGTTGCAGCTGTAATTGTCCTTGGCATTGAAGACGAATGGACTTCAAAAATTGCAGAGGGCATTTCATCTGCTGGCAAGCCTGTCGCGAAATTTTCAACTTCAGGAAATGGAGAATTAAAGACTATCGAAGCCGCGTCTAGGAAGGCAGTTCAGTTTGTAAAGTGGGCTACTTCCTTAAAACGCGAAGAGGCATCGATTTCGGAATTAACGGTTGGGCTTAAGTGCGGGGAGTCTGACACAACGTCTGGAATTGCGAGTAACCCTGCGGTGGGAGTTGTCGCCGACAGGCTTGCAGCAGCTGGCAGTAACATGTTTTTTGGCGAGACTCCAGAGCTAACAGGAGCCGAGAATGTTGTTGCGAGTCGTTTTGCAACTAAAGAATTACAAGATGAATTTCTGAAAATCTGGCAAGAATACTTCGACTTTGTTATGTCAAAAGGTGTTGACCTGCTTGGGTCTCAACCAAACGAGGGAAACATTGCTGGCGGGATCACCACTATTGAGGAAAAAGCATTAGGAAACATACAGAAACTTGGCACATCAAAAATTGTGGGAATATTAGACACCTGCGAAATTCCAAATGGTGGCTCTCGCGGTTTATATTTTATGAACACATCGTCAGCCGCTGCCGAAATTTTGACTGCCTTTTGCGCAGGTGGTGCACAGGTTAGCCTATTTACAACAGGAAAAGGAAACAACGTTGGCAACCCTCTTTGCCCAACCGTTAAAATTTGCGGAAATGCTCAGGCATGTCTTGATTCTTCAGAAAACATTGATGTTGATGTTAGTGCAATAACAGAAGGAAAAATGTCACTTTCAGAAGCGGCAGACTTGATACTTAAAGAAACACTTCATGTGAGCAGTGGAAAGTTAACAGCAGCAGAAATATTGAAGCACAATGAATTTGCTCCTATTCGTTTATTTCCGCAAGCATAGAATTCTTTAGGCGCAGTGTTTGCTAAACACGGGTTGCAGACACGTCCTAATGTAGAAGATTCAAATGAGCTATCGCTACTTATACTCTTTTGAACGGCTTCTCGTTGTCGTTTTTGTCATTAACCCAGTCGGGTCGCAAGTTGCGGGGCTTAATCGTATAATTAAGCAGTTAACATAATCAGTTTAAAGACTAGAGGGAATCATGCCAGTTCAAAATTTAAGAGATACTGATGCTGAAGTTTATGAGGCAGTGCGAGCTGAACTTGGGCGCCAGCGCAACTCCATTGAGTTGATTGCTTCAGAAAACTTCACTTCTCGCGCTGTAATGGAGGCAATGGGAAGCGTTTGTACGAACAAATATGCCGAGGGGTATCCAGCCAAGAGATATTACGGCGGTTGTGTGAACGTCGATGTGATTGAAAACATTGCGCGTGAGCGTGCATGCAAGTTGTTTAACGCTAACTTCTCAAACGTTCAGCCTCATTCAGGCGCTAATGCAAACTTGGCTGCCTATTTTGCGCTAATCAAACCTGGTGACAAAATTATGGGAATGAGCCTTGACCATGGTGGACATTTAACTCATGGAAGTCCAGTGAATTTCTCGGGCAAACTCTATGACATTTGCGCATATGGTGTTGATCCTGAAACTGAAACTATCGACTACGATGCCGTTGAAAAAAGAGCAAAAGAAGAGAGACCTGCTTTAATCGTGGCAGGAGCGTCAGCCTATCCTCGAAAGATTGATTTCAAGCGTTTTGCAGAAATAGCTCACGAGGTCGGGGCCTATTTGATGGTTGACATGGCACACATCGCTGGGCTTGTTGCAGCTAGGTGTCATCAAAATCCAGTTGACTACGCTGATGTTGTTACCTCAACCACGCACAAAACCCTGCGCGGACCTCGCGGCGGCTTTATTCTCACAAACAACGAGGAGCTTGCAAAAAAAATAGACAGTGCTGTTTTTCCTGGCACGCAAGGTGGTCCTTTGATGCATGTAATCGCAGGCAAAGCAGTTGCTTTCGGCGAGGCTCTAAAGCCAGAATTTAAAGATTATATTGGGCATGTTCTTGAAAATTGCCAGAGCATGGCTAAGGGAATCGCAGACGGAGGTCTTCGTCTTGTCAGTGGTGGCACAGACAATCACCTGTGTCTTGTCGACCTCACCGCTGCAGGTGTTACTGGTAAAGAGGCAGAGGCTGCTCTCGGAGTTGCTGGTCTGACCGTTAACAAAAACACAATTCCAAATGAAACACGATCGCCATTTGTCACAAGCGGAATTCGCGTTGGAACCGCAGCAGCAACGACTACGGGTTTAAATTCTGAAGAGTTCTACCATGTTGGTGACATGATTTCGAGAGTTGCATTTAATGCAAGCGACGAAGCAACTCTTAAAACCGTACGTGAGCAAGTTTCAAATATCCTCGAAAATCACGTCCTTTATGAGGGAATGGTTTATTAGTTATTCCTTTTTTGGTTTCTTTATTTAAGAGACAAATAAAAGCACCCTCGATATTGCGCGGGTGCTTTTCTCTTTGTCTAACACGTAATTTATGACTGTTTGGGTGTTTCTTTATTCTTTTTGGGTAAAAGGCTTTTTTTGAATTTATTTACTCGCATGTAAAAACAAGAGCAATGCCTATTTTCCCCGTCGTTTCGCCACTTCTCAATTTCTGTATCACCGAGTTAAAACAGAGAATTCTTAGAAAAGTCGTAAAGGCAAAAAATAATCGAATTTTTTATGTGACATTAAAAAACTGTTACCTAGTTGTAACCAATTCATGAATAATTCGCGCTACTGTATTTAGTGACAATTGGGCCATCGGAGTGAAATTATAATTAGGTTATGGACGAGAATAAATACACAAAATCACTTGATGATTATGATTTAAATGCGTTGCGCGGGGCCTGGGTGGAGATAGACCTTGGGCGTTTGCGCAACAATTTTTATGCAATTAAACGCTCGCTAAAGCCTGGCACGAAAGTGCTGAGCGTTGTTAAAGCTGACGCATATGGACATGGCGCCGTGCGCTGTGCAAAAGTTTTTGAGAGCTGCGGAACCGACTATTTTGGTGTCGCAACCGTCCTAGAAGGCATTGAACTTCGAAGGGCTGGAATCTCAAAACCAATTCTCATGCTTTCTCAACCGCCTTTCGATGCAATTGAAGCATTGCTCGACTTTAACATTATGCCTTCAGTTTTTGATTCCGAGTTCGCAATTCAGTATGGCGAAGCAGCAGACGCACGAGGCGTGCACGCCCCATTTCATCTTGCCATTAACACAGGCATGAACAGAATTGGTGTGTCTTGGAACGAAGCGGCAGAGTTTGCTCGTCTCATTTCATTCCATCGAGCTCTAGACTTGGAGGGATGCTTTACGCATTTTGCCACTGCCGACGAAATTGACACGCTCGATTTCGAGAGACAGGCAAATCGTTTCAAGACTGCAATTGATGAGATTCGTGCAGTTGGAGTAAATCCTGGAATTGTACATTGCTCTAACTCAGCTGCCACTTTGAAATATCCTGGTGTTCATTTCGACATGTGCCGACCTGGAATTATTCTCTATGGCCTAAAGCCTTCACCTGTAACAATTCCGAAAATTGAACTAAATCCCGTTATGAGTGTGAAAGCTCACATCACCGACGTTCGCAGCGTGCCAATTGGGGAAGGCGTGAGCTATGGTCTTCATTACAGGAGCCGCGGCTACGCTAAAGTTTGCACGATTTCTGTTGGGTATGCCGATGGCTTGCATCGCGCATTAAGTGGCAAAATCGACTTTCTTTTCAGAGGGGAGAGGCATCCGCAAGTTGGTTCGATTTGCATGGACCAGTGCATGTTTGAAGTTTCACAACGTCGCTTGGCTGTTAATCCTCAATCAGATCCGATGGTCGGAGAAGTTGTTACGATTATTGGCGAAGACGGAGATAATTGTGTGTCTCTTGATGAAATGGCTGAAGCTGGCAACACTATTAATTACGAACTGGCTTGCGACCTTGGAGCAATGCGTTTGAACCGCATCTATGTTTGATCCAATAGCCTACATCAACGAGCCAAGATGGCAAAAGGTTTCGCTTGGGCTTTCTCGGATTGAACTATTACTTGAGCTTCTTGGGAACCCACAGAACCAACTTAAGTTTGTTCATGTTGCAGGAACTAATGGCAAGGGTTCAGTTTGTGCCTATCTTGATGCAATTTTAAGAGAGGGTGGCCTAAAAACAGGTTTATTCACATCACCCTACATTGATCACTTCGAAGAGCGCATCCGCGTGAACAATGAAGATATTGATATCAACAATCTCACGAAAATTACTCTTTTGGTGAAAGAAAAAGCTCTCCAAGTTGAGAATCAACTTGGAGAGCATCCGACGGAATTTGAGTTGATGACGGCAGTTGCGTTTGTCTATTTCTTCCAACAGATGTGCGACATTTGTGTGGTCGAAGTTGGTCTTGGGGGACGTCTTGATTCTACGAATGTGATAACCCCTTTGCTTTCTGTAATAACAAAAATTGGCCTGGATCACACAGCAATTCTTGGTGACACTCTTGAAAAAATTGCATATGAGAAAGCGGGAATAATTAAGCCTGGTGTTCGAGTTGTTGTCGATCAACAAACAGAAGAAGCCAGACTTGCAATTGAAAAAGTTGCCAATAAAACAAACTCAGAAATAATCTATGTTGACAAAGCCTCCTTGCGACAGGGCGGTCTTTTAATGTGCTGTAGACAAAACGAACCTGTCTTTTCTGAATGTGATTGTGAAGATGTTGTTTTTGATCATTCGCACCGCAGAAATTATTTAACTAGTTCGGTTGAGCCTTTTTCTAGCATCGATGCAGATCGCCTCTCAAACTTGGCGCATGTGTGTGACTCAGAAAATAATTGCAATTTACAATTTGTTTCTGGAACAAATAAATCCTGTGAATGCAACTCTTACTTCCATTGTTCGTTTAATGCCACTAGAAGTTTTTTATACAGAAACAAAAGCTATTACACTCAACTTCTTGGTGCCTATCAGCCAGAAAATGCAGCAGTTGCAATTGAAGCAGCCTTCGCTTTGGGCATAGATGAGAGCAAAATTCAAGCTGGCATCGAAAATGCAACTTGGCCAGGTCGTTTTGAGCTTTTTTCGTGCGGGCTTCCTTGCCTTGTATTTGTTGACGGTGCGCATAACCCTGATGGAGCAGCTGCTCTTCGTGATTCGCTTCTTGATGTTACAAAAGCCCTTAAAAACCGTGTTTTTTGTAAACAAGAACAGAATTTGCAAATCATGTCAGACTTGAATAATGTAGATTTTCAAAACATGTCAGACCTCAAAGTCGACACAGCAGATTTCGATCAAACGCACAAGTCTGACATATGTTTGAAAAATGTAAAAATCATCGCTGTAATGGGAGTTCTAAAAGATAAAGACGCACGTGGCATTCTTGAAAATGTTGGTGATTTGATTGACGAGTTTTATGTCTATGAACCCAACAATCCAAGAAAACTTCCCGCAGATGATTTGTCGGCCTTGACTTTTGAATATGGCGTTACCCACGAAACTTCTAATGCAAGAGGGGCACTTGACGCCGCGCTTAAATGCGCTGTGCATGAAGCCACAAAAAAAGACACCCAAAGTGTCATTGTTTGCTTTGGGAGTCTTTATTCAGTCGGTGAGCTTCGAGCCCATTTGAAGGAATTTGCTAGTTAAGTTATTTTCTCTAGCCCTTAATTTTTTGGTGACAATAGACCATAGCCGCCGTCGAGTCTTCTGTAAAGAAGGTGAACATCGTTTGAATCACGGTCGGTGTAGATATAGAAGTCGTGTCCAAGAAGGTCCATTCTTGAAAGTGCTTCTTCTTCGGTGCAGACTGTGTAGGTAATCTCTTTACGACGAATAATGTCGTCTTCGGTCAACTCATTCATTAATGCTTCGATGTCAAGATCTCCGCTTGTGGCAGCTGCAGCCAAAGGAGCTTCACCTGCTTCTCTTCTTCTCTTTTCATAGGTGCGAGTCTTATATTTGCGAAGCTGGCGAACGATTTTTGCGGCAGCGATGTCGATTGCTGCATACATATCAATGTCACGAATTTCGACGCGGGCAATTTGTCCCTTTAATGTCACTGTAACTTCGCAGGTTGCCGGCGTTGGATTTGCAGGATTTTTCTCACAGTACAAAACTACGTCGCAGTTGATGATGTCTAATCCAAGTTGTTCGACGGAGTCTTTGATTTTCTCTTCCGCATACTTCTGAAGAGCATCTGTGACTGGCATTTTACGCCCTGAAACTGAAAACTTCATGGCATAACCCCACTTTCTCTAGTTTCCTCTAAGAACGCCTTCATTATACTGCATGCTATAATTTTGCAATGCGTTCAATCCACGAAAACACCCGTTATATTTGGCAAAATTGGGGCGAGCCCAGGAAGAAAAAACTCCAGTGCTTGGGCAGAAATTTGCTACTTTTGTTGCCTGCGGCAGTGTTGTTGGAGACGTTTGTGTTCAATTTCAATTACTTTATTACGCTAAAAAATGAGCCCATTGACATGGCGAGCCAAATTACTGCAACAAGGACCAACAAGACTAACGAAGATGGAATTTCGCCATTCGTTCTCACGAGTGCAAATCACACAATTGAGTTTAAAAACGTAGACACGAAGGTCAACTCGTTGTTTCTTGATTTTGACGACTCTCAGAAGGCTCAAGCTTTGAGGGTAAAGATCCAGTTTACCGACGATGCTCATGTGAGTTACTTTGATTCAACTGAATATACAGAAGGCATTCCGCTGTCTTCGCTATCTACCGCAATTGAAAACACACATTACATTCGAATCAATTGCTCTGGGCAGTTGCACAATATTAAAATTGAGGTTGTTTCTGACGGCACACACGATTTGGAATATCCGATTTATCTCAACACTATCGAGATAAACCCGAACAGGCCTTTTGATTTCAATTTTGTGCGCTTTGGTTTTGTCCTGTTTGCAATGCTTGTTATTTATGCCTTCAGACCGAAGTCTGCAATCTATCGGATCATGATTCGAGAAAACGATTTCGCATCGAAAACTTTGATTGTTGGTGCCACTTTCGTCGAGATTTGCTTGGCATCGACTTTTATGTTTTTTGGCTCTAATTTAGTCGGTATCGCAACTTCAAGCTATAACTATGGCGATTGGGATGGTCACTCCATAGTGAATTCCTATCAAGTCGGCGGAAAGAATTCGCAACAATATGCACTACTAGCCCGCGCTTTTGCGCAAGGGCAGGTTTCGCTTCTGGAAGAACCACCGCAATGGTTACAAGAAATGGACAACCCCTACGATAAAGTTTCACGTGATGAAGCGGAAAAAGAAAGCGGGGAAGACTACCTATTTGATGTTGCCTATCGTGATGGCCATTATTATGTTTATTTTGGTGTTGTTCCTGTCCTGTTGTTTTATTTGCCGTTTTATTTATTGACTGGATCCGATTTCCCTACCGCAATTGGTGTTTTGATTGCGACGATATTTTTCTTTGCGGGAATAACAGCGTTGCTTCATCGTTTTGCGAAATATCACTTTAAGCGCGTTAACCTCGGCATTTTTCTCATACTTCAAGTTGCAATTGTTGTGTGTTCGGGCACTCTTTATCTTTTAAAGTTCCCGACTTTTTATTCGTTGCCAATTGCATGTGCGATAGCATTTACCGTTTGGGGACTTTATTTCTGGATGATGGGAAGGCACAGAACCCACAAGAAGCTGGTTTTCTTCGCTGGTTCTTTGTGCATGGCGCTTGTTGTTGGATGTCGTCCACAACTTGCAATTCTTTCATTCCTTGCGTTTCCTTTGTTTTGGCGAGCATACATTAGTGAGAAAAGGATTACCACCAGGGATGGATTGCAAGAATTCATTTGCTTGATTGCGCCATATGTGATTGTTGTTTGTTGTCTGTTTGTCTATAACTACGCGCGCTTTGGCTCGCCGCTGGATTTTGGCGCCAATTACAATCTCACTGTGAACGACATGACAAAACGAGGTATCAACGCTGGTCGAATTGCCCCAGCGCTTTTCATGTATTTTTTCCAGACTCCGGCTACAACTGGTGTTTTTCCGTTCATTCAAGAAACTGCTTTTGAGTCGACCTATTTTGGACAAACCATTCGTGAGGCAACTTTTGGCGGAATATTTGCTTGTCTTCCAATTCTTTGGCTAATAATTATTGCTTTCCCTGTCTTGAAAATTCGTAATGCACAACGAAAAACTAAAACAGTTAGCGGAGTTGTTCTGGCTCTCATTGTTAGTGGTGTTATTGTTGCAATTCTTGATGCGGAAGTTGCAGGAATTTTGCAACGCTATTACGCTGATTTCTCATTTATGTTTCTTGCGGCGGCCGTTCTCATTGCGTTTATTCTTAACGAAAATGCTCTTCTCTCTTCGTCTTTGGATGAGGCGGAAGAGGAAAGTCTCTCGCGCGGAAAAGACATTTCAATTGTGCCTTTGCACTTGAGTTCTAATCTTTTGTACAAGGTTATAATACTCACGGTCACAGTGAGTGTGATATACAGTCTGCTCCTTTGTTTTGTTCCTGAAACAGGATGGTATTCCGATGTTTATGCGTGGAGTTACGAGGGATTCAAGCAGGCATTTTTGTTCTGGACCTAAAAGTATGAAGGAGATTGTATGCAGTTCATTATTGAAGAAACCTACGAAGACGTTTCACGTGCTGCGGCCGACATTATTGCCGAGCAAATTCAGTCGAAGCCCGCTGCCGTGTTGGGCCTTGCCACTGGATCTACTCCAATTGGAACCTATGAAGAGCTTGTTGCGAAGTTTAAGCGCGGTGAGGTATCTTTCGAAGACATAACGACTTTTAATTTGGATGAGTATGCAGGACTCGATGGAGATCACGACCAGAGCTATCGCTGGTTCATGAATCATCATCTGTTCGATAACGTCGACATTGACAAGGTGCGCACTCATGTTCCATCTGGTAACAGCGATGATCCAGAGAAAATGTGCGAAGACTATGAAAAAGCAATTGAGGAAGCTGGCGGCGTGGATTTACAACTTCTCGGGCTTGGCCACAATGGACACATTGGTTTTAATGAGCCATGCGATGAATTCCCAGTTGCTACGCATTATGTTGAGCTAACTCGGTCGACGATTGAGGCAAATTCTCGCTTGTTCAACTCAATCGATGAGGTTCCGACGGCTGCCTACACAATGGGAATTGGCACAATCATGAAAGCAAAAAAAGTCTTGCTCCTTGCAACAGGTGAAGGTAAGGCAGAAATTGTTAAGAAGGCTTTCAAGGGAGAAGTTACACCACAAGTTCCGGCTTCGATTTTGCAAAGTCATCCTGATTGCACAATCATCCTCGACAAAGAGGCCGCAAGCCAGCTTTAATCGATTGTTAGTTTTTAAAGCCAGAAATAAAACTTATCTGGTTTTTTTATTCCCTGCTATTTAAAATGCATGTCAGACTTCAATGTTAAATTGAACATAATTCTTGAATTTTTAAGTCTGACATAAATTTTAAATTTCATTTTTGGTGTCAGACTTCGTTTGTTGATTAGAGAATCGTGAGGTCGGCAGCGGTTTATGAGATTTGAAAAGCATGTCAGGCTTTGATTTTGAGGTGTTTAATTTTTAAGTCTGACATAAATTTAAAATTTTAATATCAGGTCAGACTTGCAAGTGAATGCAAAATTTTTTATTTTAAAAACATGTCAGACTTCATTGTTAAGGAGCACAAATGGCTGTAATTAATGGAAAGGTTTTCGTAGATGGCGCTTTTGTAGAAGGCAAAAACGTAACGTTTGAAAATGGGAAAATCACTGCTGTTTCTAAAGGTGCAACAGATTCAGGAGAAACTGTTGATGCACGTGGTTGCTATGTAATTCCTGGTCTCGTTGACTTGCATTTTCATGGTTGCGTGGGTGCAGACCTCTGTGATGGAAAAGTTGAATCTATTGTAAAAATTGCGAAATTTCAGGCAAGTGTCGGAACAACTTCAATTTGCCCAGCTACAATGACCTATTCCGAAGAGATTTTGACGCCAATAATGGATAGCGTCTCTCAATTTGTTGAAGCGCAAAAGAGAGGTGAAACCCCAAGCGATTGTTCAACTTTTGCTGGCATTAACATGGAAGGCCCCTACATTTCTCCTGACAAAGTGGGGGCACAAAATCCTGCATATGTCCATGCCGGCGACATTGCAGAGTTCAATCGACTAAATGATGCCAGTGGAAAAATGATTAAGCTAGTAGATGTCGCACCAGAGGTCATTGGGAATCTTGACTTCATCAAACAAGCGACCGATGAGGGCGTTCGTGTCTCGATTGCTCACACCTGCGCTACTTTTGATGAGGCGAACAGTGCTTTTGAAGCGGGTGCTCGTCAGATGACTCATTTGTTTAATGCTATGAATCCTATTCATCACAGGAAGCCAGGTCCAGTAGTTGCGGCGTTTGATGATGACAGAGTAATGGCCGAATTAATTTGCGATGGGATTCATTCTCATCCAGCTGTCATTCGAATGGCTTTCAAGCTGTTTGGAGATGACAGAATCATATTGATTTCTGACACCATGCGGGCTTGCGGCCTTGAAGATGGAACATATGATCTTGGGGGGCAGGACGTTACCGTTCATGGTTCTCTTGCAACTATTGCTGACGGTTCGATTGCCGGAAGTGTTACATGTTTGCCCGATTGTTTGCGCTATGCTGTAAAAACCGCTGGCATTCCGCTTGAAAGTGCAGTGAAATGCGCAACCGAAAATCCCGCTCGCGCTCTTGGAATGGGTGGAAAAGTGGGCACAATTTGTGAAGGAGCCTCGGCCGATATTTTAATTTTGAACGAAGACCTCACATTAAACAGTGTTATTCTTCGTGGTGAGAAGATTGCCAGCTAGAAAGCAGAAAGGGTTTTCATGTATAAAGTTCATTGCTTAAATAACATTTCAAAAAAAGGCCTCGATTGTTTCACAAATGATTATGAAATTGTCGATTCTATCGATGAAGCTAACGTGATTCTTGTTAGAAGTGCAAACATGCACGATATGGAGCTTCCTGATTCGGTTAAATGTGTTGCACGCGCTGGTGCTGGCGTTAACAACATTCCACTTGAAGCTCTTGCAGAAAAGGGCATCCCCGTTTTTAACACGCCTGGCGCAAATGCAAATGCAGTAAAGGAGCTTGTATTGGCAGGTTTGCTTCTCAGCTGTCGCGACATTATTGGTGGATGCAACTGGGTTCGCGATAATGCTGAAGATGAGAATGTTGGCAAGAGTGCTGAGAAAGCTAAGAAGGCTTTTGCTGGCGGCGAGATTTTAGGAAAAACGCTTGGCGTGGTTGGTCTTGGAGCAATCGGCCGCCTTGTTGTCGAGTCAGCAGAGGCGCTCGGCATGAATTGTGTTGGATATGACCCGTTTCTAAATCAGGAAAAAGCAAAGGAAATTAGCGAGAAACTTTTGTTTACTGAAGATTTGAACGAGCTTTTAAGCAAGTCAGACTTTGTGACAATCCATGTTCCTGCAACGGCAGAAACTTCAGGAATGATAAATGCCGACGCGATTAGCAATATGAAAGACGGAGTTGTATTTTTGAACTTCTCTCGCGATAAGCTTGTCAACGACAAAGACATGGCTCAAGCTCTTGAAAGTGGAAAAGTTGCTAAATATGTAACCGATTTCGCAAACCCTGCAGTTGTAAAAATGACTAACACAATTGTCATTCCTCACCTTGGGGCTTCAACGGCTGAGGCTGAAGACAACTGTGCAAAAATGGCAGCTGAAGAAGTTATGGCCTATCTTGAGCGTGACGAAAAGATTCATTGCGTAAACATGAAATAAATCTATTTTCATTGAACTAGTGGGAATAAAAAGATTTATTAAGTAGCTAAATTAGTTCTTTTCTTAAACTGTAGTAATTAGTCTGTTATAATTTCAAGTCGCACGGTTCATATTGTGCGACTTTTCTTGTTAGATGGTCGAGTGGCGCAGCGGGAGCGCAGTTGCCTTACAAGCAAACGGTCGGGGGTTCAAATCCCTCCTCGACCACCATCTTTTCTAAATCCAATTTTTTCATAGCGTTATTGATTCTAGCTTTGGATTAGTTGACTGTTTCTAGTTTGTCAGCCTTAGGCTAAATCTTAAAAGTAAATCTTTATTGTTCTTCCTCACTCTGAAATCCAAGCGCAGAATTCTAGAGGTTAGATGCTCTTTTCCTGCGATGCTATTCATGATTTTAGGGACAAAAGTTTTCCGCAGCCCTAACTTTAGTAAGAGGAACTATTTTGCTTGAAATTCGACATTCACAAATCACTCACATTATTCTTCTTAATTAACTCGTTTTTATAATCAGTTGCTAATTAGTTTTATATATTCATTATCTTCTTCAGTGAAGATTCATCTTTAACGTGAAAAATTCAACAGTTTTTCTTCATTAGCATCGTCACAATTTGTTCATTTGTGTCTTCACTAGTTCAACACTAAATCTCTCACTTTCTTTTCATTTCAATCCAAGTTTTCAATATGCATTTTGTGGGTAAAAGTTTCACATGTTTTTTCACTTTTATTTTGAAACTTAAATTTGTCGTCGACGAAGCGAAACGCAAGTTTGATCTTAAAGGGGGTTATTGTGAGGCTAAAAGTTTTGCCCGGGCTGAGCAGAAACATAAAAGTTGCACTTTGTTCAGGGCTTATTGCTGCTGGTTGTGCAGGCGCGTTTTTGGTTAGTGTTAAAAGTGATGCGGCTGCAAAAGAGCAAGAGGTTGCCAGTGATTTTGGAGGCGTTAACGTTGAGGTGTGCGTTGCCAATAGAGACATTGCTGGCGGTGAAACCATTAGAGAAAGTGACATTGAAGTCAAGCCGTGGGTTAACTCTCTTCTTCCAGTTGATGCGGTTAGGGATGTTTCTGAGTGTGAGGGCAAGCAGTTAGGCTCAAGCATTCTTAAAGGTGAAGTTATCTCTTCTGCACGATTTCAATCAGGAGACGCAAAAATCAACGCGCCAACTGGCAAAGTTGCCGTTTCGCTTCCGTTGAATGACACGTCATCGGTTGGAGGTACACTTCGGGTTAATCAGAAAGTTGACGTTTATGCGACTGGATCAACGTCTACTACGAAAATCTGCTCAAATGTTCAAATTCTCGAAACTTCAAATTCTGACAAGACTGTTAATTCAGAAACTAAATGGATTACAGTTGCTGTCGACAAGGAAAAAGCTCAAGAGGTTGTGAGTGCTGCGCAGAAATTGAGCTTATATGTTGTGCTTCCTTCCGACAGGGAAATGCCACAAGTTGGCGATTTGATGGAGGAATGAAATGCTTAGTTCGCTTAATCAAGTTTTTCAAAAAATGAAACTCACTCTTGGAGTTTTGATAGAACACTACGAAAGGCAGAGTTTTTGTCCTGCTTTAGCGGACCTAAAGAAAAAACTTTTCGTTAGATTTGGACGCGAGAAAAATGTGCACATACAACCTAAAGATTGCAAACCTGGCTGTTTAAAAAATGTATGCTCGAATTGCGCATTCAAAGAAACAAGTTGTGCTATTTGTTTTGAAAATTTTGATGCTTTATTTTCTGCGGCCATGGTTGAGGGAAGCGAAGCGAGCGATTCTGTTACTTTTTTCCTTCCGCTAAATGAGCTTGTCAATTTCGTGAATTGATTATTTTTAATTTTCTTTTCAGTTTCTTTATGGGTTTTTAAATTATGAAAAATCTTATTTGTATCGATTCAATGTGTCTAAAATCTCCTACTGAGTTTGGGCTACCTGTTAGTCTTCTGGCGAGAGAAGATTGCCTCTTCGTGAGCGATGGTTTAAAGGCTAGAAATGCCGCTAGATTGCTTGATGAAGGTGCTAGAGTTTTGGTCATTTCGTCTGACGATGTTGACTCCATAAATCTGGCAGCAGCAATTAAACACGACCATCTTAATCTCTTCGTTGCTCTGGTTGTAAGGGAAATTAGTGGTTCTCTTCGATCTAGAAAAGATGCTTGTCGAATTGACGAACTAATCGTTGTTGATGAATTAGAGAGCTTCTTTAGGAGAGATAACGATCTGAAAGATCAGATTTTAGGGATTGATGATTATGAAATAGATGAAAATTGCGCTCTCGAAGTGCCGGAAAAGGAAATTGTAGATTCCAAGCAGTCGTGCTGGACGATGACGGTCTTTTCTGGGTCAGGGGGTGCAGGAAAATCTTGCGTTGCTGCAGTTTCGGCAAGCTTGATGGCCTCCTTGGGTTTTAAAACACTTTTAATTGATTCAGATTTTCAGTTTGGAGATCTTGCAGCCGCTTTCAGAGACTCGAATGTTGTGAATTATGAGGATGTGGTGAGTAATGGCCGTTTGTCTGATGCAGCTAAGAATTCTTTCAACGTTAGTTCAAGTTCAATTGAAGGAGAGCTTATCATTCTGGCAGCTCCGAAACGTTTGGAAGCGAGTGAAACTGCTTGTGATGTTCTCCCAGCATTGCTAGATTATCTCTCCGCTTGTTTTGATTGCATAATTATCAACACTGGATCTAACTGGAGTGATGCACATGCGCATCTATTGAAGTTTTCATCGGCGTGTCTGTTTTTAATCGATCAGAGAGTGTCTTCGGTGCGAGCGTGTGCGCATGCTCTTGACCTTGCCGAGCGTCTAAATGTTTCAAGCGCTTCATTTAAATTTGCACTGAACAGATGCTCTAGGAAACAATTAATTTCATCTTCTGATGTCAAGGCAACCCTTCGTTGTGCTGATGTTTGGGAGTTTAAAGATGGCTCCTTGGAGGTTGAAGAGAAAATGTGTTGTGCGCGAGTCAATGATTTAGTTTCGCAGAAGAACGCACTTGCTGTTTCCATCTTCAATTTTTTGAAAGACGTTTGCCCCCTTTCTTCTAAAGACAGGAAATTGTCTAAAGGCGCATTGGAAGAAGGCCTGTCATGAGCTTACAAGAGATGGTGAAATCAGCTGAATTCACGAGAGCAGATGCTCTTGGAGTGAAGATTCTGAGTGAAACTCAAAGTGAAGTTTCAGTGAGAGACCTCAAAGAAGAGGTGCAACGATATGTTTCCCTCGATGACATAGCCTCTATGCTGTTAGATGATCCGCGACGCGCGCGCTCGGAACTTACAGGTGCATGCAAACAGGTGTTTCTTAACAATGAGCAATTTGCTAATTCTAAAAGCAGAGAAGCGGAATTGACTTCTGCATTGATGGATGTTGTGTTTGGAATGGGGCCAATTGAAGATTTTATCGTCGATGAGGACGTCACAGAAATAATCATCAATGGTGCAAGCGAAATATATATAGAAAAACGTGGAACTCTGGAAAAGACTGACTTGCAATTCGAGGATGACGAGCAAGTTCGTGTGCTCATCGACAAAATTTTAGCTCCTCTTGGAAGACGCATAGACGAGGCAAGTCCGATGGTGAATGCTCGTTTAATGCGCGGTCACAGGGTGAATGCTATTATTCCTCCGATTTCTCCAGATGGCCCAATGGTGACTATTCGCGCATTTAGAAGAGACGTACTTTCGCCGGAAATAATGCTTGAATCTGGATCTATAGAGCAAAAAGTTTATCAATTTTTAAAATGGATAGTTCTTCTTAGGAAAAACATTGTGGTTTCTGGTGGGACCGGAAGCGGTAAAACCACGATGCTTAATGCAGCTAGTTGTTTTATTCCTAAAGGTGAAAGAGTAATTACTATTGAGGACTCTTTGGAGCTAAAGTTCTCTTCTGATTTGCATGTAGTGCGGCTGGAAGCTCGCCCACAAAACACTGAAGGAGTCGGTGAAGTTACAATTCGAGATCTTGTGAAGAACTCACTGAGGATGCGACCTGATCGAATTATTGTTGGGGAGTGTCGAGGTGGAGAGGCCCTAGACATGCTCCAAGCCATGAACACTGGACATGACGGTTCCATGACGACAATTCATGCAAACTCTAGTGAAGATGTCGTCGAAAGAATGACTGCCCTGGTTAGATATGCTGTTGATCTTCCTATTGATGCGATCATGAGCCAGCTTGGAAGCGCGTTTGATTACATTATTCAAGTAAAAAGAGACCGTAGAGGTAACAGATACCTGAATGAAATATCTTCAGTTCATTTTGATAGACTTGCAAGGCAAATTTCTATAGAACCCCTTTATTCTCGAGAGCAATTTTACGAAGGTGGAAATTGGTTTTCTGATGCTGGGGTTCCAAACTTGGCTCTTTCCTTTGGGTTTGCGGAGGCTAAGGAGGTTTTGGAGTGGAACTAAGATATTTCACACTCTTCGTCTGCGCTTTTTGTTTCTTAGGGATTAGCATTTTTTTCGCGCTCTTGGTAATTATTGAAAGCTGTCAGAAGCAAAAAATTTTGTGGAGCATGGGCGAAACGAAAGATGGAAGCTTTACTCAACTCATCTTTGGTGTGTCTAACAGAGTGTTTGGAAGTTTGAGTTCATTAATCCTAAAATTGAAGTTTATTGATAGTAATGCTTGCAGCGTTGTTACCTATCTTTCACTAAAAGGCGTAATAGTAGAAGCTAAAACAGCAGTATCGTGCTTGATTCTCTTTTCGTTTGTTTCTGCTTGTCTTACTTTCATTTTTACCATTTCTTTAATTTGCGCATTATGCGTAGCATTTTGCATCTTTTTTGCATTGACGGCGTTTTTTACTAATTTGCTCGCTAAGGAATTGAGTGGGCTTCGCGAACAAGTGCCAGATGCAATTCGTTGTTTGTCAACTTGTGTTAGGTGCGGACTTTCATTAATGCAGACATTTGAGCAGGCTTCGCATGAATGCAAAGGGGCGCTTGGGCAAGTTTTTCTCTTGGCTCACAATCGGTTAAACATGGGTTCTTCAGTTTCTGAATCATTGGAAGTTTTTGAAAGCGTCAGGGAAATTCCCGAACTCAAATTCATTGCAGTAGCTTTTAGCGTTCATCACGTGACAGGGGGCCCAATTGCAGACGTTCTTGATTGTGCACGTGAGTCGGTTTTGAGTGAGCTTGAGCTTGCAAGAACCCTTCGCATTCAAACTGCTCAGGCCAAAATGTCAGCCTCAATTGTGACTATATTGCCGTTTGTTCTATTGGCGCTGTTTTCGTTTATGAGTCCCGGTTTCTTGAATCCTTTTTTCTCTAGTTTTGTTGGAATTTCGATTCTAGTGCTTGCATTATCCATGCAACTTACAGGTGTAATGCTTGTCAGAAAGACACTTGCGAAATGTGAGGAGTGAAACATATGTGTGCATCATCTGAAATATTGTTGCTTCTTACCACTGCGATTATGGCGTTTCTTGCTGCTTTTAGTTTCTCTTTGGAATTGGAGAGCAACAAACGTGTTGCGAGGGTTAAAAACTGCCTATATTCTGAATCTCCTTTAGCAAAGGAGCAACGGTTGTCGATTGAGGACCGCCTAATTAGCTACTTGGAGTTGGGTGGTTCGAAAGAGTTTAAGTCTAATTTTCTTAATAGGGTTACAAATTTCTTTTCAAGCTCACCAGCTTTGCTAAGTGAAATTGTTTTTGCTGGGCTATCGGGCAGAGTTTCGCCGAGCGTTGTCGTTGCTGCTCAATTAAAAATTGGTCTATTAACAGCCGTCATTTTTGGTTTCATTGGTTTAGTTTTTTCACAAGAGCTACTAATTCTCGGTTTCTTGTTTGGATTATTTTTAGGGTTTTCCTACCCAAGAAACGTTCTAAAAAAAATGAAAGAGAAACGTTCTTTAGAGCTTGAGCAGCACTTGCCTGAAATGCTCGAAATATTAAGCATTGGTATGAGAAGTGGCCTTTCCTTTGATCGTGCGTGTGAGATTTACACAGCAAATTTCAAAACCATAATAAGCAGAGAAATTGCTTCTGCACAACAACTTTGGCAGAGCGGGATTTTGTCACGAGAGAATGCCCTTCGCGATGTTTCAAAAGGATATGACTCACTAATGTTTTCCAGAACCATCGAGGGATTGATTAGAACCTTGAAGCTTGGAAGTTCAGTTAGTGAATCTTTAATGTCTACAGCCACAGAAGCTCGTTCTGTTTATAAAGCAAAGCGAGAAGAACAGGTTAGAAAGGCACCTATCAAAATGATGATTCCGACAGGCGCCTTGATTTTGCCCGCAATGCTCCTCATGATCCTGGGCCCGGTTTTATTGGAGCTGATCGGGGGAGGTGTTTAGGAATTATGAGTTTATCGAATAGAAAGTTGGAGGTTAGCTATGGATTTATCAATTTGGAAAGCTGTTCGCAAGCATTCAAGAATCGCTGTACAGAGGTTGAGTTGTGCATTTTGCAACTTGCAGTCAAAGCTTGTGTGCAAAAAAGGGCAGGGGACCACCGAGTATGCAATTCTTGTCGGAGTGTTGGTTGTGATTGCAATTTTGGCAATAGCAGTGTTCAAGCCGAAGCTCCAAGAACTTTGGGATGCAATCTCGGATGGAATGAACTCGCTTTAAGGAAGAGAACTGTTTTTGATCTTGTAGCTCTTGAAAGAAAATTCAAATCTCAAAAGGGTCAATCTGTTGTTGAATTTGCGATTGTTGCTTTCGTTGTATTGTCGGTGATTGTTGCCTTAATTGTGCTGTTTAACAAGTTAAATGATGGAACCTTTCTTGCTCATGCTATGACTTCATCCTCTCACAATGTCACACATTCAATTGCTGGAGTTATCGATGCGTTTTCGTTCTGACATTGCCTTGAAGATTAAGGGAGCAAGCGGGCAGGCAACTTTGGAAGCGGCCTTTATGATTCCTGTACTTTTAACTTTGATTTTGCTTTTAGTGCAACCTGCAATCATTTTTTACGACCTGATCGTTATGAATTCAGCTTCTTCTGAAGCATGCAGGCTGGCTTCTGAACCAGGGTCGCAAAAAAATGCCGATATTGAGTATTTAATCAGAAGAAGACTTTCGGCTGTGCCTCAAGCAGACTTGTTTCACATTCATGAAGGAGGTTGCACTTGGCAAATCAATATTTCTGGCAGAGGATCATCAAAGGTTGAAGTGAGCATATCGAACAAATTAAAGGCGGTTCCTCTAATTGATGTTGCGCTCCGGGCTTTTGGTGGTGCTACTAGAAATGGGGTAATCGAGATTTCTGCAACTTCTAAACAAGTTGTGCAGCCTGACTGGGTGGGTAAAAAATGATGGAATTATTGAAAAACTCCAAAACTCTTTTTGTTGATTCTCAACAGTTGCGCAGACAGTTTAAAGGAGCAATTGCAATTTCGCAACCTTTTTCAAAGTGCTTGATAAAAAATAAAAAGGTGAGACCCTACTCTTTTCTGCGACTTTTCAATCTGAAAAAGCATTGCTCATTTGGGGAGACATGCGAAAAAATTGATGATAAGAGCGGGCAGATGGCTGTCGAGTTGAGCATTGTTTTTCCCATCATGATTATTGTTGCAGTTGTCTTAGTTAATGCACTTTCTTTTGCAAGTGAATGTGCACGTTTTGATAGAGAAGCGAGAAATGCTATCAGGTGCGAGGCGTCAACGCCTGCTATTAATGAGGGCTATTTCGGACCTGCATCTAGGATTGAATCGGCGTTGCAGTCAAGCTTTTCTGCGTCAAATGAAAGCATAAGTGTTTCAGTGAGTAAGAGTTCTTTGTTTACCACGCGCTATGAGTGCGAGCTGATGTGGTCTCCAACATTGTTTGGAATTGGAATGAAAACTAGCGTGTTTGGTGTGCAATTGTTTCAGTTGTCGCATAAATGCGCATTGAGTGTAAATCCCTACCGAGCAGGTGATGTTTTATGATTAGCAAGCTTAAATCGAGCAAGGCCAGCGCTTCGATTGGTGGTGGAATTTCAATCCTTGTAGCGCTTGCTTTAATGTTTACTGGGGTTCGGCTGTATCAAATCGAAACTGAGGCTGCTTCTATCCAAGAGACATCGGATGCGTCGGTTCTGGCAGCGGAGGCGCAAGTGGCTAAGTTCTATAACGTTGCGAACACATGTGACACTGCCATTGTCGTTATGAATGCGGCTCAATATGTTCTTTGGGGCACAGCTATAGTGTTCGCATGCGCAGGCAATGTTGCTACTAGCGCTGATTTAATTGCCAAGGCAAATGACATCGGTGAGGCTCGTTCGTCTTTTTCGGCAACAGCGAAAGAGGGGCTCTCTGTTTATCAAGAGGCACTACCTTTGCTATCAGCGGTTAGCGCACTAAATGTTGTTCAAGAAAATGAACTAGATTCTGGCAATTCTTTGGGGATTGCTGTGCTTGTTCCAATGAAGGTCAAGGAAATAAAACTTGACACTTCTGCTCTTGAAGAAGCGGAAAGTAAAGCAAGCTCCCAGGTTGATGAAGTTCAAAAAGAGGCAGAAGAATTACAAAAACTAAAAGAAGAAATGGACAAAATTAATCGCGAAGCGTGGGTCTTAGATTGTGGCGCAGACCCTGCCTATTGTCTTTATGAAAGAGCATCATCGCTATCAAACATTTCTTCAACTGATAATCCACATTATTCCTCTCCTGATGCATGGGATTTTAATGTTGCTTTTCGTCGCTCTTTTGCCTACTTCCAATCGAGAAAAGAAACTGAGTCCCCTCAGGCTTTGGATGATTTGAGGGAGCGTTCAAGATCATATCTTCGTAAGGATTATTACGAATGGTGCGTGAGCGAATTTGAGGATAGTCTTGGAAATTTAGGAGATTCGGGGCAATATGTTTTGCCAGAGCTTTATTCTGAGGCAAATAGTTTTAGGGATTCAGACAGATACAACGAGAACATTTATCCCATAACTGAAAGTTCTGGAACTAGAACAATGCATTCTAATCCCGGCATGCCTTGTGCAGCTGGTTTTGTCTCTCTCGGGTCTTGTTCGCAGTTTGATTCTGAAGAATTTTCTGAGTGCGATGTTTGTGAGTTTAGCACCTCGAATGTTGGCAGTGTTGCTTCTGCGACAACAAACACTGTCAGTGGTTTTGAACATTACTATCACCAGATTCGTGCATTAAAGGATTCATTTGACGAGGCGAAGAAAGCCTTTGATGAAGCATCTGGAAAGATGAAAGATACGCTTAATGAGGCAAATGATGCCTTGTCTAGTTTTTTAAACGAGGCGAAAAAGGCGAGGATTAAAGTGTCGCCTCCTGGCAGAGACGGTGCAATTTCTCTCACTGTTTCAAAGAATGGGAAAAGCAAGAGTTCTGTTGATAACTTGTTTGTTAGAGAAAATGATGAGCCTGGGTTTACTTTTGCAGTTTCGGGAGCAAAGCTTGAAACTGATAAAGCAGAAAGCGGAATTTCAATGCTCATGAAAAGGTTGGAGCCTAAGACCGATGACAACAGCGTTGTTGCACGAGTTTGGAGAAACATCCTTAATCAGTTTGGAGAAGAAAAGGAACTTTCGGGCAACTTGCTTAATGTCGAATCTTGTTCAGGTGAGCTATCTTCAGAACTTGCTGGTCATGCTAAAAACTTGCTATACGACACTCTTGATGGATTAGGATTGTCTCCTTCTGATTGGGTTGCTAAAAAACCCGTAATAAGAAACACGGAAAAGGTGATTAAGGGGTCAAAGGATGATTTTGCCTCTGCGTTTGAAAGCGCACAGTCGCTTGCTAGGAAGTCTTCTTCACCTTCTACTAATTTCATGGCCGCTGTTTCAAGTCTTTTAAATTCAGAGTTTGACGAAGAGATAAAGAAAGCAAAGTTTGATGTTGCTGTTGCTGACTTGCCAGTAATTGGAGAAGTGAAAGTTGAGGTTGATTTTGAAAAACTGCTCGGGGAAGAGGGTAGAGCCAGGGTAAAGGGTGTGATTTGTGAATTGCAAGATGTTCAGTTTGGAAAAAACGATATTAGGAGCTGGAAATGAAGAAGAAGAAAAGACCGCGTTATAAAAAATATGATTGGCCAGAAGTTGTTAGAGGAAACAATGGCTATTTTCCATTTGAGAGCTACTGGTCGTTCTATGAAAGACTCAAAGGGCTCGAGTTCACAGAGAAAGACAACATTACGAGAGTTTTTATGATGTGCAACAGTGTTCACACGGTTGGCATGAAAGAACCAATTGACATAGCTTTTGTTGATGCTTTTGCTTTTGTTTTAGCAGTTTATCATGATGTGCAACCTGGTTCACTCTTGACACACAAAGATGCTGAAGCTGTTCTGGAACGATTTTCAAGTGCTGAGCCATGGGTAGAGCCTGGAGAAACCTTGCTGTTTGATAAATATTTTGCAGAGGAGGCTGATCGTGAAGAAATGTCCAGTGTGCAACAGTAGATTGTTTGATGATATGGATGTTTGTTACAACTGTCTTCACCATTTTGAAGACATTGACGACATCAAAGAAGAGTCTGTTGATAGTTCGGAGGTCAGTTTTAATGTTTCTGCTGATCAAAATCTTGATGCTAACTACGCTTCAATTTCGTTTGAAATAGGAGATTTCTTAATCGCTTTTAAGAATTTTCTTGATGACTACTTCAAATGTATCAAATGTGCTTAGGACGCTTGTGGAGGGTCAAATGGTAATTTGTGGCTGTGTTAAAATTTCTTGTTAAATTGCACAAAAAACGAAAGAAAGTAAAGAACCGTTAAATGAGAGTAATGCTTGCTGAAGACAATGATCAGAACAAAGACTCTGACGAGGTAAAAGACTCTAGAAATAATCAAAATAAATCAAATGAGGATAGCCATAATAAAGAGTTTCTTGGCTCGCCTTCTCCAAACAGAAATTCAATTCCTCCGAAGATGAAATCGCGCCGGACGGTGATAGTGACACTATTGTGCTTCTTGGCGCTAGTTTTTATTATGTCTTCGCTAGTGAATCCTTTCAAAAGCAACGATGTTGACGAACTTGATACGTCTCAGTTTGTGCAAGCTGTAGAGCAAGGCAGGGTAAAAAGCGTTACATACTCTGCAAGTGAATATACTGTCGCAGGTGAATATTACCCTACAACTAATCCTGGTAGCGAGATATTGTCTTCACTAAACAAATCGATTGAAGCAATAAATTTGCAATTAGAAGAGTCGGGTGTTGTGGATGCTTCTGGTAATGCTGGAATTCAAACAAAAACTCTTACTTCTGATAAGGCAGATGAGCCAAAGAAGTACAAAAGTGTTTATGTTGGAAGCGATTCTCTTGGTGAGTTGATGAAGCAACACCCTGAAATCAGCTATTCCATTACTTTACCTAGCGGTTTCTGGAACATCTTGCAATCACTTCTTCCAATCATTTTGATTGGTGCGATTATGTTCCTTTTCTTAAATCAAATCACCAAGCAACAGAATTCTCAAATGGGCTTTGGTAATTCAAAAGCTAAGAAATACACAGAAGAGCGACCAAGAGTTACATTTGATGATGTAGCTGGTGTTGATGAGGCAGTTGAGGAGATGCGAGAGATTAAAGACTTTTTGGCTGATCCTCGAAAATATCACAAGATAGGAGCAAAAATCCCAAGAGGCTGCTTGCTTGTGGGCCCTCCGGGAACAGGCAAAACTTTGCTTGCAAAGGCAGTGGCTGGGGAGGCAAGTGTTCCTTTCTACAGCATTTCAGGTTCTGATTTTGTTGAAATGTTTGTTGGTGTTGGTGCTTCTCGCGTTCGCGATTTGTTTAAACAGGCACGGGAAAGCGCTCCATCAATTATTTTTATCGATGAGATTGATGCTGTTGGACGTCAAAGAGGCGCTGGACTTGGCGGAGGCCATGACGAGCGTGAACAAACATTAAACCAGATTCTTGTCGAAATGGATGGATTCGATGAGAAAGACTCCGTTGTGCTCATTGCTGCAACAAACCGTGCTGACGTTTTGGACCCAGCTCTTCTTCGTCCAGGTCGTTTTGATCGACAGATTGTGGTTGACACTCCTGACGTAAAAGGTCGTCGTGCGATTCTTGATGTTCATGCGAAAGATAAACCTCTTGGTAGCGACGTAGATTTGGATGCTATTGCAAAAATTACGCCTGGTTTCACTGGCGCTGATCTTATGAACTTACTCAACGAATCTGCGCTTTTGACTGCGAGAAGAAACAAAAAAATTATCACCCAGCGTGAAGTTTCAGAATCGCTCGAGAGGGTTATCGCTGGTCCAGAGCGCAAAGGAAGAGTCGTCACCGAACAAACCAAAAAGACTATTGCCTATCACGAAAGTGGCCATGCGCTCGTTGGATTTAGTCTTGAGCATGCTGATCCAGTGCATAAGATTTCAATTATTAGCCGCGGACGTGCTCTTGGCTACACATTAAGCATTCCTGAGGAAGATAAAGTTTTAAATTCTTTGTCGGAGATGAAAGCACAACTTGCAGTTTTGATGGGTGGTCGTGTTGCTGAAGAGATTTTCATTGGCGATGTGACTACTGGAGCGTCTAATGACTTGGAACGTGCTTCAAAGATTGCACGCGCTATTGTTACGCAGTATGGCATGAGCCCTCTTGGCAACCAAGTTTTTGGCCAGCCAAATCACGAAGTCTTCTTGGGCAGAGATTATGGCAATACTCAGGACTACTCTGATGAAACAGCGCGCAAGATTGATGAAGAAGTGTCAAGACTCATGAAAGAAGCACATGATTGCGCATTTGAAATTCTGAACGCCAACAAAGAACACATGGATTTGATGGCAAGTGTTTTGATTGACCGTGAAACTGTTGAAGGTGAAGCTTGCCAAGCATTGCTTGAAAACAAGTGGGACGATTATCTTTCACGTGAGAAAGATATCATTGCAAAAAGAGATGCTGAAGAAGAGGAAGCTCGCAAAAAAGACGAACTTGAGCATCCTGAACTCCTTGATCCTGAAAAGCAGGAGGAGCTTCCAACTGACCCCTATTTTGATAAATATGGGGCAAGATTCGATTTTGGCGATTTTGACGATAAACACTAGTAGTTTAAAAATTGTGGTGGACTAATTGGATAAGAAACGTGCTCATTTAATCGGGCAAATTAAATGGCTACTCATATGGATCGGAGTAGCCATCCTTTTTAACATAGGCGTTTGGGTGGTAGAAGGAGAAGTCCGAGCTCAGGAATTTTTGGCAGGCTATCTAACTGAGCTTTCGCTGTCGATTGACAACGTCTTTGTTTTTCTCATGATATTTCGAAGCTTTGGCGTGACGGAGCATGCTCAGCACCGATGCCTTGCTTGGGGAATCATTGGAGCAGTAGTGCTGAGGTTCCTTTTTATTTTCTTTGGAATTGCACTCATCACAACTTTTGAGTGGGTAGTTTGGATTTTTGGCGCATTCCTAATCATTCAGGGAATTAAGATGTGGCTACCTGAAAAGGAATCTGATCCTCATGATTCGTTCATTTTCAAGACGGTTTCTAAGGTTTTCCCTGTCACAAAGGAACTTCATGGCGACAGGTTTATGGTTGTCGAAAATGGGAAACGCATGATGACGCCTCTTTTGGCAATTCTCATCCTCATTGAAGGTTCTGATATTATTTTTGCTGTTGACTCTGTTCCTGCTGTACTCTCAATTTCTACAGATTTGTTTGTTGTTTACACTTCGAACATCTTTGCAATTCTTTGTTTAAGACAGCTGTTTTTTGTAATTGAACATCTTGAATCGAAGTTTGAATATGTGAAATATGGAGTTGCTTTTATTCTCGTGTTTACGGGAATAAAAATGCTCGTTTCCGCTTTTGGAATTCACATTTCGACTTTCTTATCGATTTTTATAATCGGCGGAATATTGTTCCTCTCGGTGCTGATTTCCTATTTAATTTCCACTCGGCGAGAAAAGCAAGGCAACAACTAGCGCTTTGAACGCAATTTTCTTTCGTGATAAAATAATAAATTCGTTGCGAAAAGTACACTAAACACACAAGGAGCAACTGTTTTGATTAAGGATAAGACTATATCTATTACAAAACGAATCTTCATTTTTTTTCTGGCTGTCGCTTTCGCCTTCTCTTTAAGTTTCACTGTTCCGCCTTTGAGAGCATTTGGTGAGACAACTCAGGAAAAGTTAGATAGCGCGCAGGCCCAACTCGATGAAGTTAATTCACAGCTCGAACAAATTCAGTCAGAATTTAATGACTTAAACGAAAAGCTTGCTGCAACTTCTCGTGAAGTTGATGACGTGAACGATCAAATTGCTGAGCAGCAAGAAGTTTTGAGCAAAAAACAAGATGAATTGGGCAAAAGGATTGCTTCAAAATATCGTGGTGGCGATGCTGGAATGCTTGATTTATTCTTGAGTTCAACCGACTTTTCTGATTTTGCTAACAATTGGTTTCTAGCTTCTAAAATCATGGAATCAGACAATGAGCTGATCAATGAGGTAAAAGCGGAAAAGCAAAAACTCAGCGACAAAAAAGCTGAACTTGAGCAATTGCAAGCTGCGCAAAAATCTCAAATTGATTCAGTGGCTGCAAAGCAACAAGAAACGACTGATTTGGTAAACAGCTTGAGCAGTGATGTCAAAGACCTCATGGAACAGCGTGATGCTGAACTAGTGGCAGCCGCAGCTGCCGCTGCAGCTGGCAACAACCAGATTTCTTCTTCAAATTATTCAGGAGGAAGCGGTCAGACATACAGCGGTGGCGGATCAATTCCCCATGCTAATTCTGCCAAAGGTCAAGCTATTGTGAATGCATGTTTTTCAACAGGGTCACCTGGTGCTGGCTATTGTGCGATGTGGGTTAGCCGTGTTTATCAAAATGCCGGTTGTGGATATCCTAGTGGCGATGCAAAAGACATGTATTGGGCCTATTGCACATCAAGCGACAGGTCACAATTGGAGCCTGGAATGATAATTGCCGTTCCTTCACACACCAACGGTGACAATTGGGCTCAAATATATGGACATGTTGGCATTTACATTGGGGATGGAAAGGTTATGCACAATATAGGAGCTATTGTCACGACCGATCTCGATTCATGGATAGCAACGTTTGGAACGACCTACACAGTTAAGTGGGGATGGGCCTAAATAATCAAAAAACATGTTTAAAAGTCCCCAGCACTGGGGACTTTTTTAATTCTTCTTTAGCCTAAAAGACATGAATTAGACAAACAAAAAGCGTTAAAATTAACCCGTTATCTTGGGGTAGGAATCTAAGGAGTAATCATGATTGTAAAAGCCGACGTGGAGAAGTGTTTGGTTGCTGACACTTTAGCTGAAGCTGTTAAAGTAGCTAAAACAGGAACTTGCCAAATCTCTATTCAACTCGCACGCTTCGAAAAGTTTTATCATGAAGTCAGACATCAGGTCGACAATGAATCTGAAAACTTCCAAAAACTCACAAAGTTACTTGATACGCTCAAAAAGATTCATCTTTTCCTTAGTAATCAAAAGCAATTTGATCAATTTGCAAAGGGTGCAAAAGAATTAGTTGAAAGCACTGAAACTTGCGAAACTACAAAGAAGGCTTGCAAAGAGCTTCTGGAGGGAATTGAACTTTTCCAACTTGATTACTATGCGCATGTTGAAGCACATTCTTGCGCTTGTGATAAAAACATGAAATCACCTTGCAAGGCTGGGTGCCCTGCTCATGTTAATGCATCTGCCTACATTGGACTTGCCTCAGAGGGCGACTTTGATGGTGCAGTTAAAATGGTGAGAAAAGACAACCCATTTGTAACGGCTTGTGCTCTTGTTTGCATGCATCCATGCGAGGACTATTGCCGTCGTCGTGGGATTGATTCAGCTGTTAACATTCGTGGTGTCAAAAAACTTGCGATTGACAACTGCCATGCCGATGTTGTTTCAACACCACCTCGTCAAGAGCCAACTGGAAAGAAAATTGCTGTTATTGGAGCTGGCCCTTGTGGTCTTTCTTGCGCCTATTATCTTGCAATTATGGGGCATGATGTTGATGTTTATGAGTCTCGCTCTAAGATGGGTGGAATGCTTCGCTATGGTATTCCAAAATATCGTTTCCCACGCGAGAGACTTGATGAGGATGTTAATGCAATTCTTGGCGTTGGCGGAATTAATGTTCAAATGAACTGCTATGTTGATGCAGATAAGTTCAATGAAATCAAAGCCTCGCATGATGCAACATTCGTTGCAATTGGTGCTCACACTGGAAAAGGCCTTCGCATTGAAAATGTTGATGCAAAAGGCGTCATGAGCGCCGTTGAGATTTTGCGTGCGGTCGGCGATGATGATTATCCTGATTTTGAGGGTCTAAACATTGGTGTTGTTGGTGGCGGCAACGTTGCAATGGACTGTGTGCGCACAAGTGTTCGTTGCAATGCAAAAAATGTATATTGTTTCTATCGCAGACGTGTCGAGGATATGCCTGCTGACAAAGTTGAGATTCATGGAGCTATGGAAGAGGGAGTTCAGTTCCTTGCTTTGCAATCTCCAGTTGGTCTAAATGTTGATGATAATGGCCATTTAACTGCAATGAGAACACAGCCTCAGCGTTTGATTGAGGTTCCTGGTGGTCGTCCAAAGCCAGAGCCTGATACAGAAAAAGAGGAACTTGTAACGCCAATCGACATTCTTCTTTTGGCTGTTGGTCAGGACATTGTTTGTGGACCATTCGAAGATGCTGGAATGAAGACCCAATGGCATGCGTTTAAAGCGAATGAATTCCTCGAGGCAGAAGACATGCCTGGAGTTTGGGTTGGTGGCGACTGCCAAACAAGCCCTGCATCTGCAATTATGGCAATCGGAGCTGGCAAAGTTGCTGCATACAACATTGATAATGCCCTTGGTTACAACCACACAATTGACCCTGGTGTAAAGGCAAAAGAAAGCTACCATCAATATCCTCAATATGCTCCACGTGAAGAAATTCACGAGAGACCTGCAGAAGAGCGCAAACACGATTTTGACTACATTGAACTCGACATTGAACCAATGGCAGGACGTCGTGAGTGCGGTCGTTGCCTGCACTGTGATCTTTGTGGATGGGACACACTTTACCAAGTCCCACTTTCAGAAGATGAGAAGACTTCAACTTCTGTTGACTAATTTATTTGAGTAGCTAGCGATGGCATCGATTGTTTTTACCGTGATAAAATGATTTGGTTATAAAACCATTTTATCGAAGAGGTGTTTCATGGAAACAATCGATGTCATTCGCAAACTTCTAAAAGAGAACGCTGGAGTTGATCCAGATGACGTTACTGATGATGCTACGCTCGAATCCTTAAATCTTGACTCTATCGATGTTGCAGAACTCATTTGCAATCTAGAGGACGAGTTAGAGATTGACTTTGGAAACCCACAAGACATCAACACTGTTGGCGATGTTATCAATCACATTAAAAGTTTATAGTAACTAATCGGCTCTGATGGGCTTGCCCTCGTAGCTCAGTGGACAGAGCACCTGCCTCCGGAGCAGGGTGTCGCAGGTTCGACTCCTGTCGAGGGCACCATATTTTACTTTTCTCTGTTAATAATTCAAGAAAGGAATAATTTAAATGTTTGAGAAACTCTACACTCCTGAATATCAGCCAACTGGTGAGGAGATTGCAGTAATTAAGACTAACAAGGGAACTATCAAAGTGCAACTTGCAGGAAAAGACGCTCCAATTCACGTTGGAAATTTTATCGAACTTGCCAACAAGGGCTTTTATGACGGATTAAAGTTCCATCGTTATGTTCCGAATTTTGTAATACAAGGTGGATGTCCAAACACTCGTGGCAAGAGCGCTGACGAGGTTATCCTCGGCGCACAAACTGGCATTGGTGGTTTTGGAACTGGCGGTCCTGGATATTGCATTAAAGAGGAATACACGACTAATCCAAATAATAAGCATTTAGACGGAACGCTTGCTATGGCAAGAAGCCAAATGCCAAATTCTGCAGGTTCTCAATTTTATTTTTGCCTTGGGCCACAAAGTTTCTTGGATCCAAACTACACTGTGTTTGGCCAGACCATCGAAGGCCTTGATGTGATTGGCGAACTTCGTGTTGGCGACGACATCGAAAGCATCACTATTGAAAACAAGTAATAGCCCTCTTGCTGGTAAAAATTTACCGATTTTAGAACTCGTATATAATTAAAGGGTTATAAAAAACTAAAAAAGGATACGCAGCGTGAACGAAACAACCTTTTCAAGAGCGAACGGACTCTATAAGGCAGGAGACTACCGTGGTGCACTTCGAAAATACACTGATTGTTTGAGAGACGAGCAAAATCCTCTTCAACCTGGAGAGTATGGAGCTCTTTATCATCACATTGGAAATTGTTTAATGAAGATGAAGAATTCTTCTGAGGCAATTCGTGCGTATCTGCAAGCGGAAGAAGACAGTGCATACACAGCGGGCGCGTCGCTTCACACGAATCTAGGCAAGGCATACAGCTCATTAAAAGAATATGACAAGGCTATTGATGAGTTGCAAATTGCTATTAATGACGAAACTTATACCAGTCGATACAAGGCATTAATGAGCCTTGGCAACATCCAAATGAAAATGGGTGATTCGGCAGATGCTGGAAGAAATTTCCGAGAAGCTGCACTAGACCCAAACAACCCAGACCCAGCAAAGTCCTTGCTCAACTTGGGAGTTTGTTTCATGAGTCTTGGGCGACCAGGTGATGCTATCGCTTCATATGAAAGCGCGAAGCAGTTTAACATGTCAAATGACACGCGCAATCGCCTTTTGGCAAGCATGGGACAAGCACATGCTGCCAACAACGAACCTGAGGCTGCTGTAGAGTGTTTTAAAGAAGTAACAGCTGATGGAACATATCAGCTCTCTGATTCTGCGTCTGTTGACTATTCGCGTTGCATTAGTGAGCTTAACAAGTTGGCAGCGGCAGAAGCGACAGCTGTTGACATGAGTGGCCTCGATGTGTCAACCGCTGACGATTTGACTAACAGCAGCGACCCCTATTTCTACGATGACGGAACCGAGGTTCTAGACAAAGTTCCTGGGTATATTGATGCCTATGAGGGTGATGACGATAAGTTTTTCACCGCCACAGAAGATGAACTAAAGGAAATCTACAAACAGCAGGCGAAAAAAGAGCGCAAGCGCAAAGGTGTTGGCCTAAAAATCTTGCTTGTGTTTATTATTCTTATTGTTTTGATTGTAGGTGCCGGTGCGGCTGGTTACATTCTTGGTTATGGCTATCCAACTCAGCAAATGACAACTACTGAGCTGTTCAGCAACCCATCGACCACGAACAGCGCATTTTCATCAACGGTAAGCGAATCTTCGCGCTCTCAAATTGTTAATTCCATCGTGAAGGATGACAATGTAGAAATAGAGGGTGTAACTCGCGGCATGAATGAGAGCAAGGTTTATTCGAAGGCAAAAACCGAGCAAGGGGGCGAAATAACCTATGTCATCACGATGAAACGTGATCTTGTTGGTTGGAAAGTCTCAAATGCTGAGCTCTATTTTGCGTCGCAAAACAGTTAGGTGAATTCGCCGGAGCTTTAATTGCTATATAAAGTTATTGATAAGCCAGACCTAGAGTTGCTGTTTAACACGTTTTTGGGCAATGCAACTGTCATTGCACCTATAAAGATGAAGAAGAGCTATTCATTTTCAGAAGTTCATTCTTTTGACGAGGTTGAGCTTGACTATCACACAACGCTCACTTCTTTAAAAAAGTTCTTTATCCCGAAACACGAAACGTTATTTGAGTTCGATGAAAATAATGAAATTCACGATTGTGAGATTTATCCAAGGTCGCGCGTTTTGTTTGGTGCTCACGCCTGTGATATCAACGCGATTAACAACCTAAACCTTGTGTTTGAAGATCAAGAGCGGCCTGACCCCTACTACAAGAAGAGAAAATCAAAAACAATGATTGTGGGCATTTCCTGTATGCCGACAAAAACTTGCTTTTGCCACAACCTTGGGGTGCAGGAAGCAAAAGGTGGCTATGACCTGTTCCTTCAGGACCTAGGTGACAGATATTTTGTTTCAATTGGAAGTGTTGAGGGCGCCGATGTTTTGGAATCATCTTGTTCGCCTCGTGACACCACAGATGAAGACAGAAAGCTATTTTTGGAAAGAACTCGACTACGCCAAGAAGCCTTTTCGAAAGAAATTCCAGAAATACAAGAGATACCAATGCTCATGGACGCATTTCACGATGACCCGTTTTGGGAAGAAATGGGAAAGAAGTGCCTGTCTTGCACGGCTTGTGCGCAGGTGTGTCCAACGTGTTATTGCTTTAACATAATTGACACCTTGAATGCGAATGGCAAGGGCGGGAAAAGGGAGCGCATTCCTGACTGCTGCACCAATCCGGAATTTGCGCAGGTAACAGGTGGCTTTAATTTCCGCGACAGCAATGTTTCTCGCGTCAGACACCGCATGTATCACAAGCTAAATGGATTCTATTCAAAATATGACAGATATCTTTGTGTTGGCTGTGGCAGGTGCGCGCGTGCTTGCAAAGCTGGCATCTCTCCATCTGAAGTGTTGAAATTCTTTGCTAATAAGGAGTTTGAGTAGCGTGGCATTTACAGAATCAGAAACGACGCTACAAGGTCAGGCACTGCTTAAGGCCGATCCATACCGTCCTTGGGAGGCAAGAATCACAAGCATTACGCCCCTCACAGCGACTGAGAAGTTATATGAACTGCGCTTGATTGACGAGCGTGTTCGTCAGGCGTTTAGACACAAGCCGGGACAATTTGTCATGGTTTCTGTTCTTGGGGTTGGTGAGGCACCAATAGCGATTTGTTCGAGCCCTGCCAAAGTTGGTTTTTTTGAACTTACAATCAGAAAAGCCGGTGCAGTGACGTCGAAACTCGATTCTATGCAGTGTGGTGACATAGTGGGAATTCGTGGCCCATATGGTCATCCTTTCCCCTATGAAGAAATGAAGGGAAATGACATTCTGCTTGTTGCTGGAGGAACTGGAATAGCTCCACTTCGTTCACTCATCAACAACATTCACGACGAGCGTGACCAATTTGGCAAGGTAGTTATTATTTATGGTTCTCGAACTGCAAGCACAATCATGTTCCGTGATCAGTTTGAGATGTGGCGCCATCGCAAAGATTTCGAACTATATCTTCCTTTATCGCAACCTGACGACGATTGGACTGGCGAAGTTGGATATGCAGGCGACATGTTTAAATATGTCGAAGTTAATCCTGAAAACACCTATGGAGCAATTTGCGGTCCTCCTGTTATGTATGCAAGTGTCATTGAAGAGATGCGGAAAAAAGGTATTGAGTACGATCGCATTTATATGAGCTTTGAGCGGCACATGAAGTGCGGAATGGGCAAATGTGGTCACTGCCAGGTGGGTCATCAGTATTGTTGCCAGGATGGACCTGTTTTTAATTATTGGGATGCACAAAACATGCAGGGGTCAATCTAGATGATTTGTTCCAATGCAAATAAACCAACTTTAGGCTTTTTCGAGCTTGAGAGTTGTCATGGTTGTGAGCAGCAAATTCTTAATGCCGATGAAAAGCTTTTTAACGTTTTTAATCAGGTCAATGTTGTTTATTGGCCAAAACTTTCAGATAGAAAATCGCCTGCTGCAGTGGACATTGCTGTCGTGGAGGGTGCTGTAAAGACGCCAGAGCAGGAAGAATTTGTCAAGCAACTTCGGGAAAATTCTAAAGTTATAGTCGCGATTGGAGCTTGCGCTTGTGGCCTCAATAAAGATGCCCTAGGCGAGAGTGTTCACTTTCGCGCTTTAACAGATTTTATCGACGTTGATTATTGTTGCCGTTGTTGTCCCATTGATACAAATCAATTTTTAAATGTTTTGCAAAAGGCAATTGGTGGTAGAAACACGTTTGAATCCAGTGCTTGTCTTTGTGGAGAATGCAAGAGCAATGAAAAAGGTTGCTTCTATGGACAAGGAAGGCTCTGTGCCGGCTTAGTTTCAATGTGTGGTTGCGATGGACTTTGCACTAGATTGAACAAACAGTGCCGGGGTTGCAGTGGGATTTCTAAACATGCATGCCTTGAAACTGCTTTTTATAATGCTGAGAATGTTACAAATGTCGATGGGAACGATGCTTTTGTGAGTTTTTTGGATGTTTGTAGCATTGATCGTTTTCTTGAAAAGAATGTCGAAGGGCTTACCGGAGATGATGCTCTTTTTGTTGAGGCTAGATTTGATGGAGAAATCTCGCAAGAGCTAGCTCTAAATTCAGCTTCAAAGTTTGAAAAGAAGAATAATTTAACAATTGATTCAAGAGATTTGATTCTGCGTGAAATCCTTCGCCTTGCTGAAAGGGCCCATAATGACATTACATCTTTAGTGTTGTCAGAATTTCCCCAAATAAAAGGCTATGTTGACTTCCAGGAGTTCGTTGAAGCCGACAGTGATTTTCTTAAGAAATGCCTTGAATTGAGGCACGCTTTAACAAACATTTTGTCAGAAATCAGTGGGCGAGCAGTGCACCCGATAACGGTTGAAGTCGGTGGTTTCAGTAAAGCCGTTTCTGATGTGGCGCTCAAACGCATGAGTGAAGAAATTGATTCCGAGCTTGATTTTGCTGTTTCTCTCATTGATGAGTGTTCAAGCAATTGGGAAAAATCAATTCTTGGCGAACAAGGAACGACTGTGCTCAAAAGAGTTCTCGAAAACTGGGACGATCTCACCGACAAGGCTCGTTTTGGCGCGGCGAAAGCCGGGTTGCGCCCGCCTGAGACCGACTCAAGGAGAGAATGTATCGCTCGTGCCGTGGAAATTGTTGATTCGTTGCAAAGAATCACAGATTTTTGTAGAGACCTGCTGTAACTAAGCCCCACATTTGCATTTAAGAAACATTACTTGAGTGTTTTTAATAAATGCTAGCTGTGAGATAATTAGCTATTGCATTTCGTTGAGGGGAGAATCTATGAATGCTAATGAGTCCCTGCAAATCCTAAAAAATGGAAACGCTCGCTATCTTTCCGCAAAATCAAATGATGGTAACATCTCGCTTAAAAAAAGAAAAGAAACTTTTGAGAATGGGCAACACCCACATGCAGTTATTCTCACCTGCTCCGATTCGAGGGTGGTGCCAGAGCACATTTTCATGGCCGGGATTGGTGAGTTGTTCGTTATTCGTGTTGCAGGAAACATAGTTACTGACACACAACTTGCAAGCGTTGTTTATGCGGCTGAACATTTAAAGTCAAAGCTCGTTGTGGTTTTGGGGCACACAAATTGTGGTGCCGTAGGAGCTGCGATTGGTCATGCTGGTCATGGCTGTTTGTGCGCTTTAACTGCTCCTATCGAAGAAGCTATTGGAAGCGAAACTGATGATTTAAAAGCTTGTGAATTAAACGTTAAAGCAAGCGTGGACAAGCTTTTAGCCAACGATGAAGTTAAAGAGCTCGTTTCGGATGGTGTGACTGTCACAGGCGCTATTTATGACGTTGAAACAGGAGAAGTGAAGTTTCTGTAGTCATGAAGACACTTTCTCTTCATGTTTAAGGCGGTTGACGATACTGCAAGTGTGCCCGCTTTAGCGAAGGGGGTTCTTCAATTTAGCGGGCACTAATTGATTGTGTCTATTGCGCCTAGTAAAGAAGACATCTCTTTCGTGACGATCTTAGTTAATACTTGAGTGCTGATTCTCTATTTTTAGTGTGTGTTTCTGAAGCCGCGAGAGCAATTTAGCTAAAACTGAGGGAACAGCATACAATCTGAGTAAAGTCTGTCGTAGTTTTCTAGATTTGAAAGTTCCAGATAGTCAATTTCAGTCGCAAGCGTTTCTATTTCCTCTTTGACTTTCTTGCTCATGAGTGTCATGTAGGCACCAGTTTTTGAACTGTTGCCGACATAGACTAGCTTATCTTGCACGCAAGCAGGCAAAATTCCGCTGCCTACGAGCGAGTCGACCGACAAGTGCGCCCCAAATTGGCCTGCAATGAAAACTTTGTCAAGGTCTTCCATGTCAATTCCAGCTTCATTTAATAACGCCATGAAGCCCGAGAGAATTGCCCCTTTTGCCATTTGTACCTGTCGCACATCGCTTTGAGAAACAATGATTTCAGGGTCTTCACACATCACCAGTTCACGTTTTGTGCCATTCATTCTAATGAATTTTTTGCGCCAATCGTCATCAGGTAGTCTGTCAGGTTTAATAAAAACACCACTCTTTTGAATAAATTCGTTTACTACAAGCTCTCGAATTACAGCCAAAATCCCACTTCCACAAATGCCTTCAGGTTTTTTGTCACCGATTGTGTCTAGTTTGATTTCGTCGGTGAAGATGTGAACGTCTTCGATTGCACCTGCAGCTGCTCGCATTCCTGAAGAAATGTTCATTCCTTCCAGAGCTGGTCCAGCAGCACAAGAACAACTGAACAATTTTCCGCATTTAGCTAGAACTATTTCGCCGTTCGTGCCAATGTCAATAAATAGTTCGTTATCGTTAGATTTGTGCATTTCGCACACATATGCGCCTGCAACAATGTCTGCACCAATATATGAAGAAACATGTGGCAGGCAATACAGAACACAATCGTCACTGCCTTTGAGTCCAATTTCTTTGGCAGGCATTTCTTTTGCTTCTTTAAAAGCTGGCTGGTAGGGCGCTTTTCCAATTGACCTGGCATCAACGCCTAAAAGCATGTGCATCATTGTGCAGTTTGCAGCGACATTTATATTCTCAATTTGTTCAATAGAAACACTAGATTGTTTGCATGCACTGAGCATTAACTCATTAAGAGAGTCTACAATTGCTTTTTGTAGGTCAATTATGCCATCTTCGCCGTGTTCATATTCATATGTAATGCGTGTAAGTACATCGAGCCCATAATGCTTTTGTGCGTTAATGTCAGAGGCGCTGCTCAGCTGCTCTCCTGTTTCTAGATTAACCAAAGTTGCGACTACTGTCGTCGTTCCAATGTCAATAGCAAATCCATAGCCGATGAGGCCTTCGTCTTTTTTGAATTTTGGCATTTTGCCAGTTGTGAGAACTTTATGCTCAAGCTTTTTTTGCATTAACTCTAAAGTCAAGTCGCTCGTTGGGCGGGCAAGACATGATAGCCTAACGCCACTATCTAAATCTTGTGGTTTAAGCCTTTTTCTCTCATCATCTGAAATTTCCGAACAGTTGCCTTCGAGTATTCCGACTTTGCTGTGTTATGCAGAGCGATGCATTTACGGTTACTGGTATAGCAAGGGATTTTCACCCTAATTCCCCTGTGTGGTGAGCTGCGCATTAATAACGCTACAGATTTGCAGAAACTTCAGAATGATAATTTGTTTATGAGACAAATCCCACACGCACGATGTTCGCGCCAATCATCTTGCCATTATTTGAAATTCTACGCCACAAAGCGTGACAGTCGAGCGTGATTTAGGAGAATCCTCACAACAATTATTAGGTTGGTCACTTTTTGATTGGTGAGTGTGATGTATGTCGCAACAATGAAGCATTATGTGCTCCGTACTCAATTTGATGGCGTGCGCTTTTTAATCGTAACGATTTAACTCGTTTGCGTTGTATAGCAATTGTCTGATAGCATGTTTTTAGTTTAAAAACTAGGAGTTTGTTATGAATTGTTGCTCAAATTGCGGTTCCTTTGTCCCTGATGATGCAGTGTTTTGTTCGAAGTGTGGGTCTAAAATCTCACAGCAGGTAAGCCAGCCCAGCGAATCATATCAGCAGGCATATGCCAACCATATTGATTCAAAGCAAGTTCAGGTTAATCAAGACAGTAATTCACAAGTTTATGCTAATCAAGCTTGTAATTCACAGGCACAGATCAATCAGGCTAATCAAAATTACGATGCACAATATCAAACAAATGCAAGTTGGCAGCCAACCGATGCGGTTTATTTTGATGTAAAGCCTGTCATGTCTGATAAGGACCGCACCCTTCGTTTGATTGCATTCATTTTCAATTTAATTTCAACGATTGCTGTTTGTTGGGCCTTAATTCCTCTTGCCTGGATGATTCCTATGACCGTAGTCAGCTGGGGGATTTACAAAGGAACACGCAAGAACACTGTCGCATTTGGAGTTTGCACTCTAATATTTTTGAGTCTAGTAGGAGGAATTCTGCTTTTGTGCTCGCAAAAAGACGACTAATCGTTTTTTAACAGGGAAACTCTGTTCTAACTATAGATTTTTTTGGCTTCACGGCAGCTAGTTTTCTTTTTTTAAAATCCTGTGTTTGTTCTAACCAATTAGGGGTAGATGACTTGCTTTTTGCCTCATTAGTGCTATAGTTATATGTTCTATCGTTATGTATCTTGGGAGGATTATATAAACTAATGACATCAGAGTCAAAGACCCCAAAAACCATTTCAAAAAAAGAGAATACAGAAGTTGATAGCGCAGAGACTGTAAGCGACGTTAAAATTGTGGCCAAAACTGAGAGTGCCAAAAAAACCAAAACGACAAAAGCCGCAACGTCAAGTGCTTCAACCAAAAAAACGGCTGCTAAGTCTAGCACTGCAAAAAAGACAACCACTAGAAAGGCAACAACTAGTGAGGGGCTAGAAGCAGAAGCCGAGAAAGATGCTAGCGCGACAACTGTCAAGAAAAGAACTACAAGGAAAACTACGACCAAAACGGCTACAAAAAAGACTGCTAGCAAATCCACAACTGGTGAAGCAGATGTCATAAATGTAGCCGAGGCGGAAAACAGCGATAAAGAGACAAAAAAGACTGCAAGAAAAACAACGACAGCAACAAAAAAAGCTGCTGCTAAATCTTCGGCTAAAAAATCAAAAGATGAAGGCGACAATTCAGAAGCAGAGAAGACAGTTTCTGAGTCTGTAGTGAAATCGTCTGCAAAATCAACAAAGACAACTGCTAAGAAAAAGCCTGGCAGAAAGCCGAAAAAAACGGAAGACGCAATTGAAGTTGCTCTAGTTTCTGACGATGGAGAGCTTGCAGAAGTTGGGAGAATGGGCGATGCGCCAGATGAAGATGCTTTATTTAATGATGACTACGATGATGTAGATAGCGAGGATTTGCTAGAAGGAATTCCTGACGAAGAGCTGAAGAGCACAGAGTCTAATGTTAAAAAGCTAAAGACAGTCACTCCACGCTCTAAAAGCGGAGCTCGCAGAAGAAACGTTGACGTCTCAAGGACTTTGTTAACTGGCGATCCAATTCGCATGTATTTGAAAGAAATTGGCAAAGTTGACCTACTTACCAAAGAAGAAGAGGTTGACCTTGCAATGAAAATTGAGGCAGGGTTAAAGGCAACGGAAGAACTCGAAGCCGCTGAAGAACAGGGAATTGAACTTTCGCGTCGTGACAAGCGCCGTTTAACAAGAATCGAGAATGTTGGACTTGATGCGCGTTCTGCGTTGATGGAAGCAAACCTGCGCCTTGTGGTTGCTAACGCAAAGCGCTACATTGGTCGTGGGCTTTCGCTTCTCGACCTCATTCAAGAGGGAAACCTTGGACTCATTCGCGCTGTCGAAAAGTTTGAATACAAGCGTGGATACAAGTTTTCCACATATGCAACATGGTGGATTCGTCAGGCAATAACGCGTGCAATTGCAGATCAGGCAAGAACTATTCGTATTCCTGTACACATGGTTGAGACTATTAACAAGCTCGTTCGCACGCAAAGAAAACTTCAACAGGAACTTGGCCGCGACCCAAGCCCTGAAGAAATTGCAGTTCTCATGGACATCACGCCAGAACGTGTGCAAGAGATTCAAAAGATTGCGCAAGACCCAGTTTCTTTGGAGACGCCAATTGGTGAAGAGGAAGACTCTCAGCTCGGTGACTTTATTGAAGACGAAAAAGCTATTGACCCTGCTGAGGCTGCAAGGTTTGCAATGCTACAACAGCAGATTAGAGAAGTTCTTGGGACTTTGGGAGAGCGTGAGAGGAAAGTCATTCTTCTGCGTTTTGGGCTTGAAGATGGTCATCCGCACACACTCGAGGAAGTTGGCCGGGAGTTCAAAGTAACTCGCGAGCGCATTCGTCAAATTGAAAGCAAAACGCTAGCCAAACTTCGTCATCCATCGCGTTGTGGAGTGCTTCGCAATTATTTACAAAAATAACTCGCAGATTCATTTATTTGTGTATAATAGGTAGTCGCGCCGTTAAACATTTCATAAAGGCGCGAATATTCCTCGGTAGCTCAACGGCAGAGCATCCGGCTGTTAACCGGAGGGTTGTAGGTTCGAATCCTACCCGGGGAGCCATTTCTTTTGACTCTCTTTTTTTATCCTAGCTAATTTTAAGTTTGCGCATTTAAAAGTCGTATTAGCGCAGTTTTTCAGGTTGTAAATCTCTAGTTGCGCGTCTAGTCGCTAATTGGCGATTTTAATAACCGCACTGGAACTTGCGGCTAGCGTTCCCCGAACATTGATTTCTTGAAGTCTTTGATCTTCTTGCCATATGTCAGCATTGCTACGACGTCAAAGACTCCATCTAAAACCAGAACCCAGCCGGTGAAAATCATTACCGTTTCAGCTGGACTCATAATGATGAAAATTCCAAGAAGCATGAGAATTGCGGAAAAGATAGCTAAAGGCATTCCACCTTTAATGCGGGCTCTGACAAAAGCAATTCCTTCTGCAAGTGTTGTAGCCGCGTCGACAATGACAATGAGCCCGAGAACAATTGTGAGTATTCCCATTATGAGCATCGGTTGAATAAGACAAAGCGCGCCCATTATGAGAAACAGAATTGCCACAATAAACGAATAGCCACATAAAAATCTGCCGTAGGAAAAATAGCCATACAATGAGAAAATTCCCATTGTTAATAAAGCAATGCCCGTGATGACGCAGAGAATCCAACCCGATGATGCTGGAAGAAGAATAAATAGCAACCCAACAACTATGGTTGCAATTCCAACTAATAAAGAATCGATGGTTACTTCTTTTAGGAAGTTTGAAAACTTAGATGCCATTTTTATGTTCCTTTCGACTTTCTAATTTCTTTTTTCGGGAAGACTGTTTTTATATATAGTTTTTTGATGCTTTAAATTAGCTTCAAACAGTAAATCTTTATCTCGACTTGTTTTGTTTAGACTCTCCCTCAACTTTTAACCTTCATAGTAATTCTTTTGGCATTTTTGGTGTCTAAATCAATGAATTATAATTCTTTTGTATTAGTCGAAATAGTTTGGAGGACAAATGAAAACTGTTATTCCTGCTGCTGGGCTTGGAACTCGTTTTTTGCCAATCACCAAAGCCGTGCCTAAAGAGATGTTGCCAGTTGGCGGAAAGCCTGCAATTCAGTGGATTGTGGAAGAAGGACTTGATGTCTCCGATGGTGTTGTCATTGTGAATTCGCGCGAGAAAGCAGCAATTGAACAGCATTTTTCTCCTGATGAAAAGCTAGTCAATCATCTTCGTTCAAAAGGGAAAGATGAACTCGCCAATCGAGTCGAGCATGCTGGCAATTTAAATGTTGAGTATGTATATCAAGATGAGGCTTTGGGCCTTGGTCATGCAGTTTTGTGCGCATCTCCTGCAACTGGAGATGAAGCATTTTTTGTTTGTCTAGGAGACGTTATTGTTCCCGGAAACAAAATGCTTCCTCGCATGAAAGAGGTTTCAGAATCCCATGGTGGCGCAAGTGTAATCGCTGTTGTTCCAGTTCCTGACGAAGAGGTTCACCGTTTTGGAATCATGGGCGGTGAAAACTTGGGTGAGGGTGTTTGGAAAGTTGACACATTGGTAGAAAAGCCTTCGCTTGAAGACGCTCCCACTAATCTTTGCGTGTTCGGAAGATATCTTTTGTCTCCACGGGTTATGAAAATTTTGGCGGAGACAAAGCCTGGCGTGGGTGGGGAAATCCAGCTCACTGATGCGCTTTTCGCCCTTTTGTCAGAAGAAGAAATGTATGCTGTGGAATTTGCGCCAGAAGATGGCCTTGACACAGGCACTCCAGAAAGTTGGTTATTTGCAAACAACTTTTTGGAAAAACATGTATGATGTTAACCATGTTAATCACATTCGAACATTTCGTAATTCCTCGATGTCTTCTTTAGGCACCTTTAGTTGGTGCATGAACTGAATATTATTCTTTTTCTTATTCAAAATTTAAAATTAAAGGAGAAGACTACACAATGGCAAACATTTTAAAAAGTACAGAACAGCTCATTGGCAACACGCCTTTGGTGGAGCTGGTTGCTACGGAAAAGGCTGTTAACAATAAAGCTAACATTTTCGGAAAAGTTGAGGCTTTCAACCTCACTGGTTCAATTAAAGACCGCATTGCTTTGTCGATGATTGAGGAAGCTGAAAAGTCTGGCGAATTAAAAGAGGGATCTGTAATCATTGAGCCCACCAGCGGAAACACAGGCATTGGACTCTCTGCGGTTGGGGTCCATAAGGGATACCGCGTGATTATTGTTATGCCTGAGACATTTAGCGTTGAGCGTCGAAAGTTAATGAAAGCATATGGCGCCGAGGTGGTTTTGTCTGACGGCGCAGGTGGAATGAAGGGCGCAATTGCAAAAGCCAAAGAGCTTGCAGCAGAAATTCCAAACTCATTTATTCCGAGCCAATTTACGAATCCTGCTAACTGGAAGGCTCATTATGATACTACTGGTCCTGAAATTTTAGATGCTCTTGATAACGAAGTCGACATTGTTGTCGCAGGTGTCGGCACTGGTGGAACAATCAGTGGAATTGGCAAACTTTTCAAGGAAAAGGGACTTGTTGTTAAAATGGTGGCTGTTGAGGCTGCCGCTTCTCCAGTTCTTTCTGGAGGACAGCCTGGACCTCATAAGGTCCAAGGAATCTCTCCTGGGTTTATTGCAGATGTTGTGGACATGAATGTTATCGATGAGATCATTAAAGTTGAAAATGACGATGCACTAGAAACGGGACGTGAGTTTTCTAGAACCGAAGGAATATTAGTTGGCATTTCTGCAGGTGCTGCAGTGTGGGCAGCAAAAGAACTTGCTAAGCGCCCCGAGAACGAAGGCAAGAACATAGTCGTTATTCTTCCTGATTCGGGCGATAGATATTTATCAACTGCACTTTATGAGGAATAGAGAATTTGGACACCGAAAAAGTAATCCACGAAATTATCGCGAACCGTCATCCTTGCGTTGAGGGTGACGGTCGCGCACCTCATCGCGAGGTAATTCAAGATGTCATTAAAGATGTTCAAGCTTTAATGTATCCATCAATTTTTAATGATCACAGAGGGGAATATGAGCTAGTCTTCGATTTAAGAAGAAATTTGTCTTCTGAAATTGAGATTGCTCTTTCAGAAATTGGCGTTATAGGGCGTGAAGCTGAAGACAAAGCTGCTGAAGTTGCAGATGATTTTGTTGAGCAATTGCCAAGAATTTTAAAAATGCTCAATAAAGACATAAAAGCAATTTATGATGGAGACCCCGCCGCTTTGTCCTACAAAGAAATTGTTCTTTGTTACCCTGGCTATTTCGCTTCTTTTTGTCATCGTCTCGCCTATGAGCTCTACATCAGGAAAATCCCTGTTATTCCTCGTTTGATAAGCGAATTTGCTCATCAAAAGACAGGTGTTGACATTCATCCTGGCGCAACTATTGGAGAATATTTTTGTATTGATCACGCGACAGGAATCGTGATTGGCGAAACCGCCGTTTTGGGAAATCATGTGAAGCTTTATCAAGGTGTGACCATTGGCGCAAAAAGTTTTGAGAAGGATGAAAATGGAAATCCTGTAAAGGGCGGAAAGCGTCATCCTAACATTGGCAACAATGTTGTAATTTATGCAAATGCAACTATCCTTGGAGGAGACACCTTTATTGGCGATGGTTGCACTGTTGGTTCAAACACTTGGGTTACAAAATCGACTGAACCTGGAACTTTGGTCGTCTAGTTTTGCAAATGCTATGTTGATTTAAATTTTGATTGGCGATAACCCTTTTAAAATTGTTTGTATTAAAAATGCCCCGCTCGAGCAGGGCATTTTTAATTCCTAATATCTTTTGTCAGGCACTCTTCTTCAGCTTAAGGTTGACAAAGAGAGCTGCTCCTCAAGGTTAAAAAAATCGATTGTTTATGAAAGCTGAACTTTCTCTGCATCCTCTGGGTGGAACTCATTTTTTAGGTCATAGATGTTGTGTCCAGTTGACTCTCCGAGTTCGCGTCCTTTTAATGCATATGTTCTGATGAATCTTCTGTCATCAATAGCTGACCAATGCTCAACGTCCCATGTGAGGTAGCCGTCAGCATCCGATTTCTCGTGTCCAACGATGATATCAACCTGTCGGCCGTCAATCATGATTTGCATCAAGTCATCCCATGAATCGATTTCTACGTCACATTCATTGACTTTGTCCCAAATCTTCATTTTTCCTCTTTCTTCTAAAACACTCAAATCAATATCACAGCAGAAAAATTCTAGCACAGGGCTATCGTTTCTTAATTACCTGCGATATGAGAATTAGAGCAAGTGAGAATAGAACCGACGAAGCGCCCCACACAACCCCCATGCCAATCCAAAAGCTTTCGGGAAACATCTGAATTAGGAATGAGTCGGCCGGAAAGGTCCAGGTGCCAGAAGCAAAAAACAGGGAGTGCATCCATGTAAAAAATGAATCAAAACCAACGGTAATCCATATTCCAAAAGCAGCAAGAATTAGGATTGCAAGAATTGAAGATTGCAACAGAAGTTTCGAAAGCTCATTTCTTCGACCTATTATTAGTGCGAGCACTGCAAGCACCAATGATGCAATTCCTAATGCTTTGAACAGGTCTGTCATTAGATTGAACACCCATGTGCAATCTTGCAAATGGGTGAGCATCGATTCGTCAAGGGCGCTAGTTGGAATTCCGAGGGTTGCAAGCACGCTTTTAAGTCCTTCTGGTCCAATTAACCCTAACGAAAAATCCCTTGTGCTAACGCTAATTTTTGCCATCGCATCCGATGACAATCCCACAGAAGCGGCATTAGAAGTCAACCTTGAAACTATTTCTGTGACTTGTGGGATGTGGATACAAACCATTAGTCCTGCCAAAATGATTGTTATCGCCAAAACGATTCTTGCCAGTGCTTTTGGAATTACTAAGAGCAAGACTCCTCCTCATAATTTGCTTTAGAACCTTAAATTATAATTGTGACATTGAAATTTGCGAAAATGGAGGGGCGCATAGTGAATACTCTTAACGATGAATATAAGCAAATTTTGTGTGAACTTGATGGTGATTTGACTGGCAGAGAAGCTGCACTTGACTATCTAGTTCGCAGTGACGTCGACGCTCATGGAGAACCTCTCAATTTTTCTTATTTTCCCTATCTTGTGAATGAAAATTTAAACAAGCATTTTGAAGAAATTGTTTCAACCACTCATTCAATACTCACAAAAATCATTCGCCGCTATTTAGAAGATGCTAATTATAGAGAACTATTTGGTTATTCAAAACAGCTTGAAGAGTTGATAATGCTGCCCTGTCAATATTCTGAGCTTTTGCCAATGGCTCGCTTTGACATTTTTATGGATGAAGAAACTCTAGACTTCAAGTTTTGCGAGTTTAACACCGATGGAACAAGCTGCATGTCTCGTGACCTTGTTCTGGGCGAGGCTATTGCTAAAGGTGATGCTTTTAAGCAGTTTGCAAATGCACACAAGTCGGTTGAGAATTATGAGCTCTTTGATTCTTGGGCGAATCAGTGTCTGAAAAACTACAGGGAGTGCTGTTTTTATCGCGAGAATCCTCTTGTGGTGATTGCTGATTTCATGGATGAGCATGCAACTTATTCCGACTTTGACCGATTCGCAGATGCATTTAAACGTTGCGGTGTGAGAGCTCGAGTCGTTGACATTCGCGATCTTGAATTTGATGGAGAGCATCTTAAAGACAACAAAGATGGTGAAGTTGTTGACTGTGTTTATAGACGCGCTGTAACATGTGACATTCAAAATAACATTGATTCATGCTGTGGTTTAATCGATGCTGTTGCAGCAGAAAAAGTGTGTTTAGTTGGGCACTTTAGAACCACAGTTGTTCACACAAAAACTGTAAACATCGCTTTATTTTTGCCTGAAACAAGAAGGTTTTTAACAGACTCAGAGTGTGACTTTATTGATTCTCATTGCCCTAGAACCTATCGTCTCGATTCTGGTGGCATTGTTGATGTAAACGAAATTCAGAACAATCCTAATGGATGGATTTTGAAACCTGAAGATGATTACGGCGCAAAAGGTGTTTTTGCAGGTCCTGATTTTGAGGATACACAAAAATGGGCTGAAGTTGTGAAATCACATGTTAACACGGGTTATGTTGCACAGGAGTATGCTAAGCAACACAAAACAGATGTTTTGTTTACTGGCGAAAAACTTGACAACACGACGCCAGTGCAAAAGTTCAATGCGATGCCAGGACTTTATTCATATAACGGAAAATTTGCAGGCATTTATTTGCGTTGTGGCAATGAGGGAGTGATAGCTGTTGACCACAATGGGCTTGTCAAGCCTGCTTTCAAGGTTGATTTCTAATTGTTTGCCTAATAACTTTTCCGCACTTTGTGACATTTGAGTTTGCGTTATACGAATAGATTTTTATAAAAGTTTTAGATGGAATATGAAATCTTTGGTTAGTTTTGTCTAGTTTGAATTAGTGGGTGTTTACTGTGGCAACTGCAGAAATTGTAATAGATTCAACTTCAAAGGTGATAGATAGAGCTTTTACCTATGCTATCCCTAATCGATTTTTGCCTCACGATGTAACAACAAAAACTTTATCTAAAAATTTTTGTGAATCTAGAGAAGCAAAGTTTGTGGAAGTTGGCAAGGCTGTTCTTGTTGAATGCCGAAATAAACCTGCTGTGGGGTTTGTCATTTCAGTTAATCTTCACCAAAACGCAACTGATTTAGATTTTGAAGTCAAGGAAATTAAAGACGTTTTGAGCGAGAGCTATTTTGAAAGGCAAAGGGCAGAAGAACTAATTTGGATAGCTCATAAATATGTTTCGCCACTTTCAAGCGCTGTGCGACTTGCTTTGCCTTCTGGTGGAACGCCACATTTTGTATCTCATAAAGACGGCACAACTTCGTTAGTAAAAGCATCTCGCCGACCTAAGAAAATCGAGTTTGACAAAAAAGACGTTGATTCAATATTTAACAACTACTCAGAACCGGAGCATTTAACGTCGGAGCAAAATCATGCTATTAATGTGATTGAACAGATGCGATCTTTGCAAAACGGCTCTTGTGTTTTGCTTGATGGTGTCACAGGCTCTGGCAAAACAGAGGTCTATCTTCAAGTTATTTCAAAAGTTTTGAGTGAGGGGAAAAATGCGATAGTTCTTGTGCCTGAAATTTCCTTGACGCCACAAACCGTTGCGCGTTTTAAGTCGCGCTTTGGTGATGAGATTGCTGTTATGCATTCAAAAATGACACAAGCACAAAGACGCCAACAGTGGTTTTGGATAAAAGATGGCAACGCCAGAGTGGTGATTGGTGCACGAAGTGCGCTATTTTCTCCTTTAAAAAATGTTGGAATAGTTGTTATCGACGAGGAACATGAAACTTCCTACAAACAGGAAAGTGCCCCGCGTTATCACGCACGAACTGTCGCAAAGAAGTTGATGGAAGAGGCTGGGGGAGTGCTTGTTTTGGGCAGTGCAACTCCGAGCATCGAAGCTATTTATTGCTCAAAGCATAACGCAGATTGGAGAAGAGTAGAACTCAGTGCAAGGGCCACGGGGCAATCTATGCCAAAAGTGGAAATTGTGAACATGACTACGCTTCCGAAAGGCGGTAAATACAGCCTGTTTTCTCCGCATTTGAAGTCTTCGATTTTTGAGGAGTTAGGAAAGGGGCACAAGGTGGTGCTTCTTCTTAATCAGCGCGGCTACTCAAAATTTCTTTTGTGTCGAGATTGCGGCTTCGTTCCTGAATGCCCGAATTGCTCCACCTCTTTGACCTATCATGAAGATGGAAATAAGTTGAAATGTCATCACTGTGGCTATGACGTAAAGTCGCCTGCCGTTTGCCCTGCTTGCGGATCTCCCTATTTAAAAAGATTGGGAACTGGAACTCAAAAAGTTGAAGGGGAACTGCGCCTCTTGTTGTCAAAGAGACCAGGTTTTGAAGATGTTCTAGTTGTTAGAATGGACGCCGATACAACCGAAAGGGCTAATTCACATGAGAGGCTCCTTAGAGAATTCGATGATGCAAGTCGCTCTGTTCTTTTGGGCACTCAAATGATTGCTAAGGGTCTTGACTTTGATGAGGTTACGCTTGTTGGAGTGATTAATGCTGACACTGTAATGCACGTTCCTGATTTTAGAGCTTCAGAACGCACTTTTGATTTGATTGAACAAGTTAGCGGGCGTTGCGGAAGGTCAACTTACGAGGGAAGAGTCATTGTGCAAACCTATGAGCCCGATAATTCGGCACTGCGCGCCGCAAAAGAACATGACAGGGAGTTGTTTTTGCGCGTGGAGCTGCCAAAGCGAAAAGTATTAAAATTTCCACCTTATGTTTCACTAGTTAGGCTTCTTGTTTGGTCGACTGACAAAGAGCTTGCTCGCAAAGACATTGACAGACTGCGCGAACGAGTCGTTGATGAGTTGTCAGAAGAAGAAGCGTCTGGTCTTATTATCTCTCCAGCTTCTGCTTGCCCGTTTGAGAAGGTGCAAAAGAGCTGGCATTTTCATGTTTTGCTAAAGGTGCCACTCGAAATGGAAATTTCTTCTAAGATTGAAAAAGTGTTTCGTTGTTTCAATGCTTCTAAAGGAGTTTCGACAGCTGTCGACGTTGACCCAATTTCCCTAGTTTAGCATCTGTGGGTTTTTAACTAGCCTGCCAATATTCTTTGCTTTGTGCTTTAGCAATGCAAGTGTGAAAGTTGTTTTTACAGCGTCTTTGCTGTGTGTTTTTTGTGGCGTGCTTGAATGACTTTTTCTTAACAGTGCTATAATATAGTTCAGGTTTTTTGAAATTTTTCATAGACGCTTTCTGCTTCAGGAAACCGATCTGCATTACCCGTGTCTGCGGGGGAATTATGTCTCTCTTCCAATTGTATTTTGGATGGGATTATCTTTTATAGGGAGGAAATATGAATAACTCAAAGACAGCTATGTCTTGGATTAAGCTTGCTGTAGTTGCTGCATGTGCAGCGCTTCTTGCTTTCGCACTTGTGGGATGCGGCTCTTCTTCAAGTGATCAAAAGAGCGATGATACAAAGAAAGAATCTGTTGAAATGCCAACTGAATCAAAGCCTATCGTCGTTGACAAAGAGAAAAAAGAGATTAGATACCTTGCTGAAGTAAATGACATTTACTTCACCGAAAACACACGCCATGCAATTGTATACAAGGGCGGTTCGAATGGAGACAAGTCTGTTCTCACTGGTCTTGGCGATGAAAAAGAGTTCTATCAAGACATGATGGATCTCGGTTTCACTCCTGGAAACAATCTAACAGCTGCTGATATGTCTGCGGCTCCTGGTGAGGGAAAATCTATCGAGGGCGACAAGCTTGACGTTACAATTCAGTGGGACGGAAAAGATCCTTTCCCAATTGAGAAATGCTTCAAAACAACGAATGGCGAGCAGAGACAAGCCGACTGGAGATTTGGAGGCAACATTGATCGTGCAAAAGCAAAGAATACCGGATGCGTACTTTGCCTCGACTCCTGTGCAGTTGGAATTTGTTCTGACGCTGCTTGGGAATCAAACACAACAACAGCAACTAACTACACTTGGTTCAACGGTCGTGAGGACGTCCTCCCAGCTGGCGGAACTAAAGTTGTAGTTACATTCAAAGCTAAGGCTTAATGCCTTGCTTGAAAGCGTCTATTTAAATTAATTTGAAAGATAGCCACGGCAACTCACTGTGGCTATCTTCATGTTCGGTGGGTTAGCTTTGGTTAATTGATTATGGAGGTAATAGATGGCCCTTTTAAAGGGGAAAGAAAAAGCGGAAAAGGTGATTGAACCTGACACCAGAACGACAGGTGTTAAAAAACTTGAGACATTCATGAAATATTTTTCCTATGTTTATGTCTCTTTTTGCTGGGCTTGCACGGTTGAGTATTTTTGCTTCGGTCAGACAAGCATTCAGATGTCATATTTTGGATACATCTTTTGGTATGTGTTCTTGATTGGTCTTGCTGGAGCGATTTATGGAGGACGTGGACATCGCCGTGGTGTTGGCTGGAGAGGAACTCTGGGCTCAGTGATGTGCACGATAATGTTTGCGATTATCGTCTATGGAGCTGATTTTGCGCATATTGTGCGCGCACTTGGCATGTTCACGAAGCGCGGTTTCTTCGGTATTGTTTTCCATTGGAACATTCAAATGGTGTCCTGGTTACTGTTTGCATTCTTTGTTCTTGGTGGCATTGCTATTTTTGTTTACGAATTTGTCCATAAAGCCCCTGAAAAACCATATGAGGACGAAGAAGAGAGAAGACGCTCAATCTACCAAAGTCGCGTCAAGTGGATTTCATTTTTCATTCTTTTTGTAATAATTTTAGTTTGTAGCTTCTATCAGCCAGTTCATGATGCAATTGGATATGTCTTTAATCTTTTGTCAGCTGGTGACATTGAAAAGGTAAAAGAACTCATTAGAGGAACAGGTGTTTGGGGACCTTTGGTTTCTACTTTCTTGATGGTGTTCCAGTCTCTAGCTGCACCAATTCCTGCTTTCTTGATTACTTTTTCAAACGCTGCTGTTTTTGGCTGGGTTTGGGGAGCGATTCTTTCTTGGTCATCAGCTATGCTTGCGGCTGTAATTTGTTTTTATATTGCACGTTTATTTGGACGCGACGCCGTTATGCTTTTTATGAGCAGAGGTGCTTTGGCTAGTGTTGACAGATGGTTTACAAAGTATGGCAAAAATGCGATTCTCATTTGTCGCCTTCTTCCATTTGTTTCTTTTGACTACATTTCATATGCTGCTGGCATTACAGGCATGAGTTTTCTTGACTTCTTTATTTGGACAGGCATTGGCCAGCTTCCTGCAACTATTGTTTACTCCTATGTAGGATCAACCTTGACAGGTGAGATTTACACCGTGTTTATGGCCATGATTATGATGTTTATCATTGCGGGCGTAGTTTGGTTTTTTGCGCTCGTTTGGAAATCACGTCATAAGGAACTCATGGATGAATCTAACGAGACTGCAGATGCTGAAGCTGCTGCAAATGGAAAGTCTGCGATTGAAGTTAATGCTGAAGGCAAATTCAACACGCGCAGAAAGGCGAAACCTAACCAATCTAGGGCTGAGGCCGATGTTGTTCCTGTGCAGCCAATTGAAGAAGAAGCAATCTCAAGTGGTTCTAATTCGGTAAAAGAATCTGATGAGTCAGTTAAAGAGAATGTTTCGGAGTCTTTTGTAACCAAAGAATCGGAAACCTCTGTTGAGGAATAGTCATGGCTTCGGCTCTCGAATTTTGTAAAAAAAACTACAAGCTCCTTGTTTTCTTGGGGCTTGTAGTTTTGATTGTAGTTTTGAATTTTGTTTTTGGTTGGTCTGACATGATTGCTAATGGCCAATTTATAGACTGGCTCAAATCGATGCTAGTTGAGCATCCTGTTACAACTGGAATCATTTATGTAGTGTTATCAATAATTGGATGTGTAGTTTTGGCCCTGCCTGGCGTTATTTTTGCAATTGCGGCAGGCACTTTGTTTGGCGCGATTACTGGAACTTTTTTGTGTTGGCTCGCCGTGACGCTTGGCGCAATGGTTTCATTTCTTGTCGGACGTTATTTTTTGAAAGATTCGCTAAAGCCAAAACTGTCTCAGAATAGGCAGCTTAACAAGTTGTTTTTTGAGGGAGCTCACAAAAGTGACATTTATCTCCTTGCAATCACGCGGCTGATTCCGATTTTTCCCTATAACCTTCAAAATTTTGCATATGGAATAACAGACATAAGCTTTTTTTCATACACGCTCTATTCCGCAATTTTTATGATTCCGGGGACTGCAGTTTACACAGTAGCTTCAGCTGGGCTGCTTGATGCTGACAACCGACTTCTCTATTTTGGTTTTGCGGCTATCCTGCTGATTGTCACACTTTTGATAGCCTATTTTTTGAAGAAGAAAGCGAACATTGAATAATGAGTTTTTCTACAAAAATGATTTGCCTTGAAAAAGGGCATTATCCTTTCAAGTGCTATCCTTCTAAAAAATGCAAAGATGTCTTGTTTCCAGCATGTGCGTTTCCTTCTCAATTCCCAAAAACAATGGAGGCAATTGCCAAAGTTTGCAACGATCACGGATGTGGAGTTGCATATGCGTGTTGTGGTCATCCATTGGATGGCTATGGAGTTCATGGCGGCACGGATCGTGTTCTGCGCGGAATAGAGAAAAGGCTTAAAAAGATTGGTTGTGAGCGTGTAGTTGTTTTGTGTCCTAATTGTTGGAAATTAATGCGTGGGCGTTTGCAATTGCCAGTTGTTTCAATTTATGAATATCTAAAAGAGATAGACCTTAAACCTTCGACTTCTGTTGCCGAGGTACACGGAAAACTCTTTGTTCCGTGTCCTGATCGACCTGCCCACGAGCTCGAATCAGAAGTTAGAAGTTGTGTTTCATTTGAGAATGTGGAAACGATGTCAAAGGTTCCGTGCTGTGGTCTTTTGCCTGAAATTATGGCAAAAGGCCCTAAATCCGTTCAGAAATGCACTCATAAGGTCATGGACGCTGCAGAAAACGAAACAATTATCACCTATTGCGCTTCATGCCTTGGACAGTTTTCGCGTTTGGGCAATGATAACTGTGCCCATGTTTTATCGTTAATTCTTGGTGTTAATGAAGTGCCTGATTCTAAGAATGCTTTTATGAACAGGGCAAAATGCAAGTTTGCAAAAAACTGCAATCCTGTTGTGTAGCCGAGCTCATTGCTCTGTGCTTCGCTTTTGTGCGCAGTTCCAATGATTATTTTTTTAAGTCCATTTCGAGTTAAGCCTTTTTTATTTAGGTGTTATTTACGAACTTGAAACGTGAATACATTAAATATTGAGCTTTAGTGCTAGGCATAATTTTTAGGTGATAATTTCTGCATTAAAACAATGTCTGAAAGGCAAATGTTATGAATGAATGTTTAAATGCCATCCCAGGACTTTCAAAAGTTGTGTCTTCTCGGCAATATCGGGAAGCGCTTTTACTGCCCTTGGAGGTAGAAGAACAATATTCCGACTTTGCACATGGCGAATATAACCAAAATTTTATTTTCGAGCACCCCACAACGCACAAAAAATTGTTGCTTCGGGTTGAGCGTGGTTCTCAAATGGGAATCGAGAATCAAATTGAATATGAATATTCTGGCTTAAAAGCCCTTGAGAAATGTAATCGAACTCCGAGGGCTTTTTACTGTGATGGGTCTCGCTCACTTTGCAGAAATGGCGTATTGGTAGAGGAATTTCTTCCTGGCGTTAAACTCGACTATGAGAAACGATGCCATCTTAGCGAAGCTGCTTCAATCTTTGCTGACATTCATTCATTTCCAATCCCCGACAACACTGGCCTAATAAAAGCAAACAATGCATTTGCTGAAATGCTTGCAGAATGCAAAAAGATGGCGGCAGTCTATTTCCAATCTAGCATCTGCGAGTCTAGAATTAAGGCCCAAATCGTGCGTTTAATTTCTGAGGCTGAGAAGACACTTGTTCGACTTGGAGAGATAAACAATCATTTCTCAATCATTAACACCGAAGTTAACAACACTAATTTTTTAATAAATGAAAGCGATTCTGAGCCTAGCTATTTAATTGACTGGGAAAAGCCGCTGATTGCCGACCCCGCTCAAGACATCGGGCACTTTTTGGCAGACACCACTACATTTTGGAAAACCGACTTTTTCTTCACGCAGAGTGAGAAGATTGATTTTGTTGGCGAATACATCGACGACATTTCTGGTCGTTTTAAAGATGATGGCTTGAAGGATCGCTGTTTGAAGTTTGCGAATTTTACTTGTTTGCGAGGAATAACATGGTGTGCGCAGGCAAGTGTGGATTATGCAAGCAATTCGAAGGAAATACTTGATGACGTAACACGTGAAAAACTTGGTCATTATTTGGACATTAATTATTTGAAATCTGTGTCGCTTTAATATTGGTTTGGCACTAAATGCTTCTCTCACTATGTTTAGAGGAGGTTAGTCTTTTGACAAGGGGCCTGGCAATGGGGTCACACATGAATTTGGAGGCTGTTAAAATAGTGACTGACATGTGGGGTTTGTGCCAAGCTTAAAAATTAGAGAATACATTGATTCAATGAGTTGCAATTATACAAACATAAAAACTATAATCCTTTTCACTAGAATTCCAGTAGCGGGAAAAACCAAGACTCGACTCAGTCCTTTTTTGACACCCGATGAGTGTGTAAATCTTCATTACTCTTTTATGGCAGATGAACTAGGGGTCATCTCTTCGATTGCTGATCGAGTTGATGTCTGCTATTTTGAAGATGGAGAAGCGACAGATGATGACAAAGATGAATTCCGCTCATTTCTAAACGATGAGATTTCGATTCCTTTTTGCACATTTCCGCAGCGGGGCACCGACATTTTTGACCGGATGAATAATGCTTTTAGTGACTCTTGGGCATTCGGGGCGCCTGGTCGAAAAGTTCTGGTTGGCTGCGATGTTCCGTGCATAGATGCAGACTCAATATCATGTGCGTTTAGAAGTCTTTTAGAGTCTGATGTTGTTATTGGCCCAACTGATGATGGGGGCTATTGCTATGTCGGATTGAATGAGCTAAAGTCATGCATCTTTCACGTTAAGAACGAAGGTCAAAAGACGGTTTTAGACGACACTTTAAAACAGTGTGGCAAAGAAACTCTTAATGTGGCTCTTGGAAAAGAAGAAAAAGACGTTGATGTTCCAGCTGATTTTTATGAATTGTGGAAAAAGAGAGAGTTTCTTTCGTCGAATAGCTTAACAAAGGTTTTTCTTGATAATTTCGATACTTCGCGTTTTGAGCTCGCAGGGCTATGCGGAAGCGTTGTTTCTGTCATTGTCCCAATCTATAACGAGATTTCTACAATTTCTACTTTTTTGGAAAGCGTTGGTCCAATAGCTGAGAAAGCCGAAATTATTTTTGCTGATGGAGGGTCTAGCGACGGAACTGTCGGCTATCTGCAGGAAAACCTGCCTATTAACGCGCGATTAATTCGAACTGAAAAAGGACGAGCTAAACAGATGAATGAGGCTGCCAGGCTTGCAAAGGGTGATATTCTCATGTTTTTGCATTGCGACTGCCGTCCTCCAAAAAGCCTTGTTGAGCAAGTTCGTAAAACTTTGAAGAAAGCCAACTGGGGATGTTTTGGAGTGAAGTTTGACGACTCTGATCCTCTTATGAAAATCTGTCAAATAATTTCGAATAATAGGATTTATGACCGAAAGGTAGTATTCGGAGATCAAGGAATCTTCATTAAAAAAGATCTTTTCTTCGAGATTGGTGGCTTTCCAGATTTGCCAATAATGGAGGACTACCAGCTTTCACTCACCTTAAAACAACGAGGGGAAAAAATTGGTGTTGCAAAGGGGCTGATAGAGACATCGAGTCGTCGCTATCATGAAGGGGGAAAGCTAAAAGTTATGTGGCAGATGAACCGCCTGCGTAAAGCCTATCGCGACGGCGTTCCCATAGAGGAAATCGCTGCGGCATACAGAGACATTCGATAATCTTTTTTAGAGCGCATTTTTAATTAGGTGGCATTCCAAAATTTCTGCCGCACGACGACAAGCTTTTAAACAAGGGCGAGTCTCATAATAATTGGCTGGCCTAATTGCTGGCTCTTCTAGCTCCTCACCCTTTTTGAGCCCTAAGAGTTCTCTGCAAATGATGCTTCCCTCTGATTCTTCAAATTGATTGCAGAGTTGACGCACCTTCTCATATAACTCCTTTTTGCCTTGAGAGTCTTTTGGGTCGCTGTAGCCCTCCATTTCTCCTAAGACCATGACCATTCCAGTGACAGCACCGCACACTTCCCGAAGCTTCCCGAACCCTGCTCCAAAGGGACTAGATTTCTTTGCAGCCTCGGCAGGTGTTAATCCCATTTCTTCTGCAAATGCACAGTAGACTGATTGGCAGCAGTTAAACCCTTCGCGAAATAATTCTTCTGCTGTGTCTGCTTTTGCCATTTCTTCTCTCCTTAATACATTCTATAAAAGCACATTGCTTGGTGTTATGCACGTGCGCCACGCATAAAGCAGCTCAAATCTATTTTTATGGTTGCTCAATGCGAAAAAATTCATTAATTATGTTTAGTTTTGTGTAAGTTGTAAAAAAGCACAAATCAGTTGCCATCAATCTAGATTATTTCTTTTAAGACGTCGATTACTTCTTTGCAGAAATTGGGACAGAACTGCATCATTTTTCCTGACTCTGCAGCTGTCGCAAGATCAGACCCCAAAAGATTAGTGCACAAAAAGCTGGGATATTTCTCGTGCATTCTTGCGTTGAATTCACTCACTTTCTTGATAAGTTCCGTCTTGCCTTCTTCATCGCCAGGAGTGTCGATTCCATATTTTAATCCTATGACCACGTTAGCCGCAGCAATAGCACCACAGGTCTCGCCGCAGAATAAACCACCACCGAATCCACTGCATGCCTTCATTAGGTCAGATGCTGACCTATTTGTTTCATCAGAAAATTGTGAAGCTACAACACTTCCACAGTCAATTTGGTTCATGAATAAATCTTGAATTTCGTCTGTCGTGATTGACATCTTTCCTCCTAGTTACTTTGCATAAATTCTGCCATATATTTCGGCGATTGAGTGCGTTTAAGTGCCTTTGTCGCATGTGTTTTAATAAAAAATTGATTTCGTATTTTGTGCCTTTAACCCTGGGTTAAGTCAAGCTTGCTAACTCATAAAGGATTTAAGTTTCTTGTAAGGTGCTTTTCCATTTGAGCTATGAGTTCATCTTTTTTGTTATTGCAGACTCCAGTTTGCACCCATTCAAGGGCGACTCCTAGTTTTTCTTTTATTCGTGGACCTTCATCCATGCCTAGCGCTAACAAGTCTTTGCCAGAGATTTCAAGATCTCGCACGTTGAAAACATACCCGTCAGCAAGCAAATCGTCGAGTGATTTTTCTATTTCGTCGTAAACACTTGTTTCTCGTTGATATTGTGAGGCATGCCCTAAAGAGTCGGCACGCTTGAGTTGCAATAGTTGCCGAAAGAGCCACACGTTGCCACCCATTAGCCTAATTGTTCGTGTGATATTTTGTTTCTCAGGGGAAAGCGTGTCGTTGTGACGTTCGACAAGGGTTATGACTTGCTGCTTTGTCTTTTTGTCAAGGCACATTCGGCTCATTACGTTTTTTGTTAAGGTTGCACTCTGAACAGCATGTCCGTAGAAGTGTCCTTGTTTGTTTTCATCGAGAAAGAATGTGGACGGTTTGCCGATGTCGTGGCAAAGTGCTGCCCAGCGCAAAAGTTGCGTGTTTTTTACGTGGGCGACGACGTGGGCGATGTGGACCCAAACGTCGAATGCGTGATATTTTGTCTGTTGATCAAACCCTCTGCATGCAGTGATTTCCGGAAGAGCGACTTCTAAAACGTCGGGACACGAAATTAGTGCCTCAAGAACATGTTCGCCTTGAAGCAGTTTGTTGATTTCAGAAGTTGTTCTTTCGTTCGAAATTGAAAGAATCCCTGCCTTTTGACGAACGGCTTCAGCCCATGTTTGTTCTTCGATGATGAAACCTAACTGGCTTTTAAAGCGACATGCCCTGAGCATTCTCAACGCGTCGTCTTTAAAGCGCTTCTTTGGATCTCCAACGCAACGAATGACTTTTGCCTTTATGTCTTTCATCCCTCCAAGTGGATCAAAAAAGCCGAGTCGAGGGTTGAATGCGATTGCATTCATAGTAAAGTCTCGGCGTTTCAGGTCTTCTTTGATTGAGCGCACGAACTCGACAGAGTCGGGGTGGCGTGCGTCGAAATATTTCCCTTCAACGCGATAGGTTGTAATCTCAATCGTTTCTTGTTTTTGATGAGCTGAGGTTTCATTTTGATGGTGTGGAGTTTCTTTTTTTGCTTTGACATCTTTCATGAAAGCTTCAGGCCTGACACAAGTATCTGCGCCACATTCATCTAAAGAGCTTTCAAATAGAACAGAGATAGTGCCGTGCTTCTTTCCGACATCGAATGTCTTTAGACCCGCTTTGCTAAAAACAGCTTCTGTTTCATTTGGCTTGGCGTCTGTTGCTATGTCGTAATCGTGTGGAGCATAGCCAAGAATAGAATCACGGACACAGCCTCCGACCACCCACGCTTCAAAGCCCGCATTTTCAAGTGTGTCGATGCAAAATTTCGCGCCTGCACTTAAATTCATCGTGGAAATTGACTCTTTATTCATGAGCTTTGAAATCTCCCTTTGCCTGCGCGTGTGTGATATTATCTAACGGTTAATTATACGTCTGCAAGGCGTTAATAAAACGCTGTACGAAGGGTTATTGAAATGAAAATTTTTGGTCTTGGAACTCCAGAACTAATCGTTATTCTTATTATTGTTCTTGTTTTGTTTGGCGCAAAATTTGCAAAGAATCTTCCTAAAATTGGAAGCTCTCTTGGAAAAACAGTTAAGAACCTAAAAGATGGCTTGAACGAGGGCAAAGAAGAAGCAGCTGAAGAGGAAGAGGTTGAGTCTACTTCAAAACCTAAGAAAAAGGTGAAAGTTGTTGAGGTTGAAGATGACGAAGACATCGAGAATGACGATGAACCAGAAGCAGCTGAGGAAGCAGATGCTGACGATGAAGAACCTAAGAAAAAGGTAAAAAGAGTAGTCGTTAAGAAATAGCAGATCTTGCCAAATGCTTTTTAAAGTGATGTATTTCGCAGAACTAATGACACAATAATTCAGTTAAGGATTAGCCCAGTTAGGGCAAATAAAACGAGGAGAAAAAATGACTGATTCAGAAATTATTCTTACGGAAGAAGGAAAACAAGACCTTCTTGATGAACTTCATTATCTCGAAACTGAGAAACGTGCCGAGGTTGGAGAGCGCATTAAGGTTGCACGCGAGTTTGGTGACATTTCAGAAAATTCTGAGTATGACGATGCGAAAAATGAGCAAGCGATGATGGAAGGCAGAATTGTTGAGATAAATCGCATTTTGCAGGAAGCAACGATTATTTCTGCTGCAAAAAAGGGCTCTAAAATAAACATTGGCAACACCGTCACAGTTGAAATGAACGGTGCTGAGCGTGTTTTTACAATTGTGGGTGGAGCAGAAAGCAACGTCGCTGCTGGCAAGATTTCTAATTTAAGCCCTGTTGGACAGGCTCTTCTTGGATCTAAAAAAGGTGACACAGTAATAGCAGTTGGGCCAAACGGCCGCGAAACTCAAATAAAAATTTTGTCATTTAAATAGTTATTGGTGATATGGCTGAAGAAACACTAAACAAACTAGTTGCAGAGGACGACCCAGTCCAAGTGCGCAAAAACAAGCGTCAAGCAATGATTGACGCTGGCGAAAATCCCTATGGTCATGCTTTTTCTCCAAGCGATTACGTTGGTGAGCTTTTGGAAAAATATGCTGGTCTTGAAGATGGCGAACTCACAGAGGATGAAGTTTCCATCGCAGGGCGTTTAATGGCAAAGCGTGGCCAAGGCAAGGTTGCCTTTATGGAGGTAATGGACAGCACTGCAAAAATGCAAATTTTCTGTAGAATCAACAACCTTGGCGACGAGCAATTTGCAAAGATGAAAGAACTTGATGTCGGTGACTGGATTGCGGTCACAGGCACCATGATGAAAACAAAGCGCGGAGAAGTTTCGATTTGCGTATCGTCGTTTGAATTGATGAGCAAGTCTCTTCGTCCTTTGCCAGAAAAGTTCCATGGTCTCACTGACAAGGAGACGCGATATCGTCAGCGTTACGTTGACCTCATCATGAATCCTGAGGTAAAAGATACTTTTGTTAAACGCTCTGAGATAGTCTCAGCGATTCGCCGCTTTATGGATAATCGTGGCTATCACGAGGTAGAGACTCCTTTTTTGCACCAGATTCTTGGTGGTGCAAATGCCAAACCGTTCATAACTCACTTCAATGCGTTAGATATTGATTTCTATTTGCGCATTGCAACTGAGTTGCCTTTGAAACGTCTCATTGTTGGTGGAATGGATCGTGTTTATGAATTGGGTCGCCAGTTTAGAAACGAAGGCATGGACCCCTATCACAATCCAGAATTTACAACGATTGAGTTCTACGAAGCATTTTCTGACCTCAATGGAATGATTGAGATTACTCAAGCGTTAATCCAGGACGCTTGTATGGCGGCAAATGGCACCTTGCAAATTAATTACCAGGGAACCGACATTGATCTTTCTGGAGATTTTGCAGTTGCCACAATGAGTGAACTTGCTTCTAAATATTCAGGTGAAGATGTAAACATCAACCGCAGTCGCGAGGAGCTTGCTTCTATAGCGAAGAACAATGGTGTTGATGTTCAGGCCGCTTGGGGTAAAGGCAAAATTTTGGCGGAAATCTTTGAGGCAGTTGCAGAAGAGAAGCTGATTCAACCTACATTTGTCACGGAGCATCCACTTGAGGTTTCTCCGCTCGCAATGAAATGCCCCGATAACCCAGAGCTTACCCAGCGCTTTGAGTTGTTTATTTGTGGTCATGAATATGCAAATGCGTTCACCGAATTAAATGATCCAATTGATCAGGCAGAACGTTTCCGAGCTCAAGTCGCTGCAAAGGACATGGGTGACGATGAAGCAATGGGATTTGACGCCGACTACATTCGTGCACTTGAATATGGATTGCCACCAACTGGTGGTTGCGGCATAGGAATTGATCGTCTTGTGATGCTGTTGACCGATTCCGCTTCCATCCGTGATGTTCTTTTGTTCCCGGCAATGAAACCATCTGCTGACTTTACTAAAAAGGCAGACTCAGCTCAGAAAGTCGCTGTTGAAAGCGTGGTTGAACCTGAAACAATTGATTTTTCTAAAGTAAAAGTAGAGCCTCTGTTTGAGGAAATGGTGGACTTCGATACGTTTTCAAAGTCTGATTTTCGTGCAGTAAAAATTTTGGATTGTGAAGCAGTTCCAAAGTCGAAAAAACTTTTGAAGTTCACGCTTGATGATGGTGAAAGAAAAGATCGCACTATCCTGAGTGGAATTCATGATTATTATGAGCCTGAACAGCTAATTGGCAAAACTGCAATTGCGATAGTGAACCTGCCGTCGCGAAAGATGATGGGCATTGCCTCAGAAGGAATGTTGATCTCGGCTGTACATGAAGAAGAGGGTGCTGAGAAACTTCACCTTTTGATTGTTGATAATCACATTCCTGCAGGTGCAAAACTCTACTAGTTAATAGTCGTCTTGGTCACGCAATTTTTTATGAGGGCGTTTGAGTTTAAATGCCCTCTTTTTATTTGCATCTAGCTAGTCATGATAGATGCAAAAGTTACGGCTTAAGTGTTTTGAATTGCTGAAGAAATTTTGTACCTTCTCGAGTGATTTCTCCCTTAGCAATGTTTCGAACGGAGAACGATTGCTGGTGATTGTCTGTGGGAAACACAACTTGAGGTTTTCCTCAAAATAATCCAAACGTTTTTATGTATAAAAAAGTGGAAGACTTCCTAATGAACGGTTGTTTCCGAATTTGGAAACTATTATTTACTTCGCCGCCAATAAAGCATTTCTCTTTTAAAGCTTAACAAGATTGCTGGGCAGTCGCGTTTTATATAATTATTTAAGGTTTGAGAGTCAATACAATGCCTCTTGTGCGGCAAGTTATTTCTCATCTATTCTGCACGTGGCATTTCATGAAAGCGATTGACTTCTTTTTATTTGGAGAGAACATGAACATTACTGTTTATTTGGGTGCTTCCTTTGGGAACGACCCTAATTATAAAAAAGCTGCCGAAGAATTTGGCGCTTGGATTGGAGACAATGGTCACTCTTTAATTTATGGCGGCTCGAAAGTCGGGCTCATGGGCGCCGTTGCAAAAAGTGCACTTGATCACGGTGCACATGTAACTGGAGTTGAGCCTCATTTCTTTATTGACCAAGATTTGCAGTTCGAGGAAGTATCTGATTTGATTGTGACAGAGAACATGCAACAGCGAAAAGCTCTAATGTTACAAAAGGGTGACGCCTATGTTGCTCTCCCAGGAGGAACTGGAACACTTGAAGAGATTTCAGAAATCATGTCGCTGTGTTCGCTTCATCGCCTGCACAAGCCATGCTTCATCCTCAATCTCGACGGCTATTATGATCCTCTGCGAACACTTCTTGATGAGATGATAGAAAAAGGCTTTTCAACGCCTTCGCGTCTCTCAGAAATTCAGTTTGTTTCTACTGTCGCAGAATTAAAAAAAACTCTTTCGCATGTGCTTGAGAAAAGTAGCTAGCACCTTTAATTTATTTTTAACTCCTTTAAAAAGTGGCCCTAGCAGACACTTTTACCAAACTTATTCCTCAGGTGAGTTTGTATTCGGCACAAAGTCAATTCCAATTTGTGAAGAAGGAACTTTACCAAGTGTGTTTCCCGGGTGTATTTGTTGTATGAATTGATAGCTTGTTCGTGGGGATTAACACACCTTTGTCACATTTAGTTTCTTCCTTGAATTTATGTATGGCACCAATTTAGCTTTAATTAACGTAAATACTATTGTTGTACCCTGCAAAACTTGCCTAAATGTCATAACTTTTATGCCTGGCACTAATGCAAATGGGGTGCCTAACTTGGATTTATGTTGGCTGATTCCTTAAAAATTCAGAGATTTAAAAAGTTTTCGCTAATTTGAGTTCGCATGTGCTAACATAGGTATCGGTAATTTATGTTAGCTATTGCTAACAGTTAATTTCTCAGGTTAATTATTTGTTGCTTATTAAATGTTTGGGAGTTTTTGGATGAAAACAATGAAAGACGCTAAGGTGGGTGACGTGAGCATTGTTGCCAATATCCAAGGGTCTGGGGCACTTCGTCGCAGAATCATGGATATGGGCATCACTCGTGGCACTGCACTCAAGGTTGTTAAGGTTGCTCCGCTAGGAGACCCTATGGAAATCGAGTTGAGGGATTATCATTTGAGTTTGCGTCGCAAAGATGCAGAAATGATTGAGGTGCAATAATGGGCATGTCAATCGCACTTGCTGGCAATCCTAACAGTGGCAAAACGACTCTTTTTAATGCTCTCACAGGCGCTAACCAATATGTAGGCAATTGGCCTGGTGTAACTGTTGAAAAGAAACATGGATTCATTAAAGGCCACAAAGACGTTCGCATCACTGACCTTCCAGGAATATATTCCTTGTCCCCCTACACTCAGGAAGAAGTTGTTGCTAGAAATTTCCTTCTTGATGAACGTCCAGATGTAATTCTGAACATTGTAGACGGCTCTAACATTGAGAGGAATCTCTATCTCACTACACAACTAATCGAGCTTGGCATCCCGGTTGTGGTTGCTATTAACATGATGGACGTTGTTCGCAAAAGCGGCGTTACTCTTAACACGAAACTACTCGGGGAAAAATTAGGCTGCTCAGTAGTTGAGATTTCAGCTGCAAAAGGCGAAAATGTGCAGGAAGCCGCTGAACTGGCAATTGAAGCTGCAAGGAAGGGCGACAGAGCTCCGTGTCATAGCTATGCGGGTTGTGTAGAACACGCTCTGGCGCACATTGAAGAGCGCGTTTTGCATGATTTCCCAGAGTCGATTCAAAAATGGTATGCAATTAAAATCTTTGAGGGCGACCAAAAAATCCTTGATAAGATTGGCGTTTCACAAGAAGATCGTGAGCATGTGCAGCATGACATTGAAGCTGCTGAGCAAGAACTTGGGGATGATGCGGAAACAATCATCACTAATGCAAGATATGACTACATTGTTCCAATCGTTAAAGAGTGTAAAAAAGCACCAGAAAAGCCAAAGAAGCCGATTTCCGAAAAAATCGACAGTGTAGTCACGAACAGAGTCTTGGGACTTCCAATTTTTGCCCTTGTGATGTTCTTGATTTTTAACATCGCGATGGTTTGGGTTGGTCAGCCAGCAACCGACTGGGTAAACGATAACCTTTTTGGCGATGGTTTTTTTGTAAACAGCGAAAGCCAGCAGGCCTATGAAGAGGCTGCTGATGAGTATGCAGAAGGAAATTATGCTGATAAGATCAGTGGATATCTCGCTGCGGCTGAGGCTAAAGGCATTGACACTGAAGAAGTCTCAGGTGCGGTTGATGCATTAGCAGAAGATCCAGAAGACGCTGACGCTAATAAAACGCTTGATGATTTTGTGACCGCTAATGCGTCTTTCACGGCAAGAGATGTTGACTTGTATGAAGACGATGTCCCAACTGGAGACAAGATTGAGGTTACTTCTTCGGACTTTGAGGAAGCTGTCCTTGCTCAGGCTGACGAACCTGACCCTGCAGATTATGATGGTTTTATTCCTTCTTTAACTAATGCTGCAAGTGATTGGCTCGAGAGTCTTGAATCGCCATCATGGTTACAGGGCTTGATAGTTGATGGCATTATTGGTGGTGTTGGTGCGGTACTCGGATTTGTTCCACAGTTGATGGTATTGTTCATCTGCCTTGCATTTATTGAAGAATGCGGATATATGGCGCGTGTTGCATTCGTGCTTGACAGATTGTTTAGACGCTTTGGACTCTCAGGCAAAAGCATAATCCCAATGCTCATCTCAACAGGTTGTGGCGTGCCTGCGATTATGTCAACGCGCACAATTGAGGAGCCGAAGGAACGTCGAATTACTGTCATGACCACAACGATGATTCCTTGTTCTGCTAAGTTGCCAATCATCGCTCTCATTGCGGGCGCAGTCATGGGCGGTGAGTATGCGGCAGTAATCACAACTGCAGCCTACTTCGGTGGCATCTTCGCAATCTTGATTAGTGGACTTTTCCTCCAAAGGTTAAACCGCTTCAAGGGAGAGTCATCACCGTTTATCATGGAGCTTCCACAATATCATCTTCCAAAACTCACTTCTGTTTTGAAAACAATGTGGGACCGTGCATGGGCCTTCATTAAAAAAGCTGGAACCATCATTCTCCTTTCAACTATTGTGATTTGGTTCCTTCAGAACTTTGGTTTTGCAGAAGGCTCATTCGGAATGCTTGAAGAAGATCAAATTGATTCTTCAATACTTGCCGCAATCGGCAATGCTCTCTGCTGGATTTTTGCCCCACTTGGATTTGGCGAATGGCAAACAACTGTCACATGCCTAACAGGTCTTGTTGCGAAGGAAAACCTCGTTTCAACAATGTCTGTTATTTATGGTGGCAGCATTGGCGTGAGCGAGTTCTTCCGCGCTATGGCGGCACCTGCAGCACTTGCATTCTTGTTCTTCAACTTGCTGTGCGCACCTTGCTTCGCTGCAATGGGTGCAATCAAGCGCGAAATGAACAGCGCACGTTGGTTCTGGTTCGCCATTGGCTATCAATGTGGATTTGCCTACCTCGTTGGTACTCTAATTAATCAGATTGGCAACATTATTCTTGGTCAATTTGACTTTACTGGTGTTGTTGTTCTGCTTGTTCTAATAGTTGCAATCATTATTTGGAGAATGGTTGACAAAAAGCGCCAAGGCAAAAGCGCACTCTGCGATTGCGGAAGTTGCGGTGGTTGTCCTGCAAAGGATTTCTGCCACAAGTAGGCGCTAACTCTTTTTTGCGAATATATCAGCTGGGTTTAGTCACAGCAGGTTATTCGATATACTCCTAGATAGCCTCGTCGTTGACCGAAAAAGTCACGGCGAGGTTTTTTTGTTCGTCTTTAAGAACATAGAATTGATAATTGTCAATTTACAAAGAAAGGGGAAGTATGGCAAAGATGACAGAAATCAGATGGCATGCTCGTGCTGGCCAAGGTGCTGTTACTGCTGCAAAACTCATTGCAGACACTGCGCTTTCAGCTGGTGCCTACATCCAAGCAATGCCTGAGTATGGTCCAGAGCGCACAGGTGCTCCTTTGAAGGCCTACACTCGTGTTTCTGATCAACCAATCGAAGTACACAATTCAATCAAAACCCCAGACATCGTTGTTGTTTTGGACGAAACACTTCTTGATATTGTTGATGTTTTGGAAGGCATCAAGGACGACGGAGTTGTTATTTTGAACACTGCAATGACCGTTGCTGATGCCAGAAAGAAGCTAAATGCTCCTGAGAGTGTAAAAGTGGCTGCCGTTAACGCTTCCGACATTGCTCTTTCAACTATTAAGAGAGACATCCCAAACACCCCAATTTGCGGAGCTTTGGCTAAGGTGACTGGTGTGGTTTCTCTTGATGGGATTAAAGAACATCTCAAGACAACATTCGGTAAGAAATTTACGCAGGAAATCATTGATGCTAATTTAACAAGTGTTGATCGTGCATATGAGGAGGTGCAAGAATAATGCAGATGCCAAATCTTGAAACTTTCGACGAGTGGCGTCCGGAAGAAATTCCTCAAGGATATGTGTGCAATGCAGGCACAGCTAAAGAATATGTCACAGGTGGCTGGAGATCAAAGCGCCCTGTTTGGAAAAAAGATGCTTGCAAGAATTGCATGATGTGCTGGGTAGTTTGCCCTGATTCATCAATTCAAGTGAAAGACGGAGAAATGATTGGTATTGATTACGACCACTGCAAAGGATGCGGCGTTTGTGTTCATGAATGCAAATTTGATGCACTCTCAATCATTAAAGAATCTGAGGCTCTGGCGAAAGGAGACGAATAATGGCAACTTCACAACCATTTTCAGCTACTGGCAACCAGATGATTGCTGAGGCATTCCGTCAGGTTGATCCCGATGTAATGGCTGCATACCCTATCACCCCTCAAACCACTATTGTTGAGGGATATGCGAAGTTTGTGGCCAATGGACTCGTGCACACTGAGTTTGTTACTGTTGAATCTGAGCATTCAGCTATGAGTGCCTGTGTTGGTGCTTCTGCAGCTGGTGCTCGAGTGGCAACTGCAACTGCTTCTCAGGGATTAGCTCTCATGTGGGAAGAACTCTACATCGCTTCCGGCATGAGACTTCCAATCGTCATGGCGAATGCAAATCGTGCGCTTTCAGCACCAATTAACATTCACGGCGACCATTCCGACGTTATGGGTGCGCGCGACGCAGGTTGGATTATGTTTTTTGCAGAGACTGCTCAAGAGGCATATGACAACTCAATCATTTCTTTTCCAATTGCGGAAGATAGAGACGTTCATTTGCCTGTAATGACAACGCTTGACGGATTCACTACTTCTCATGCAATGCAATATTGCGTTAAAGAAGACGATGAAACAGTCAAGAATTTCGTTGGCGACTATGTAGGAGAAAACGGACTGCTCACATCTTCTGAGCCTGTGGGTCATGGTCTTTTTGCTAACGGTTCTTCATACATGAAGACACGCAAAGTACTTCGTGACACATCACGCGCCGCTCTTCCAATTATTGAGAAATATGGCAAAGAGTGGGCAGAAATAACTGGTCGTCCATTCGACCTTGTCGATTGTTGGGGATGCGAGGATGCTGACATTCTCGTTGTCGTTCTTGGTTCGGCTGGCGGCAATGTCCGTCATGTTGCAAGGATTCTTCGTGAGGAAGGCGTTAATGTTGGCGTAATTCGTCCTCGCGTTTATCGTCCTTTCCCTGATGAGATTATTGTTAATGCCATCAAGCAAGTTGCAGATGCTCGCAAATGCAGCGTGGTTGTTCTCGACCGTGCTGACAGCATTGGTGACCATTTTGCACCACTTGGTGCAGATGTCGCATCGGCTCTTTTTGCAGCAGGCGTTAATGTTCCATTCAAGAATTATGTCTTTGGCCTTGGTGGTCTTGACTTTACTGAAAAGCTTGTTCGCCAAATCATTTCTGAGGCACAAGATTTGAGAGACAACGGGACTGAAAGCGGTACTCTTAAATTTATTGGATACATGGATGAGAAAGGGGAAGAATAATGGCTAATTTGAAAGAACTTTCTCAACTTCCTGAAAGACTTGCTCCAGGCCATCGCTTGTGTGCTGGATGTGGCGCTTCAATGTGTGTTCGTCAGGTGCTCATGGGCGTGCCAGAGGATTGCCAACCAGTAGTTGGCTGTGCAACTGGTTGCTTGGAAGTCTCGACTACGATTTATCCATATAACGCTTGGAATGTGCCTTTTATTCATAATGCGTTTGAAAACTCAGCAGCGACGGTTTCTGGTGTTGAAGCTGCGTTCAAAGCAATGCAGCGCGCGGGAAAAATTCCTGAGAATAAAAAGTGCAAGTTTGTGGCATTTGGCGGTGACGGTGGCACCTATGACATCGGCCTTCAGTCTTTGTCAGGTGCAATGGAGCGCGGACACGACATGGTTTATGTTTGCTATGACAACAATGCCTACATGAACACAGGCATTCAGCGCTCATCTGCAACCCCAAAAGGTGCTTGGGCAACGACTTCAGAAGTTGGTGCAGCACAGCAAGGCAAGCCACAAATCAGAAAAGACCTCGCAAGTGTGATTGCAGCTCATCACATTCCATATGTTGCTCAATCTACTGTGGGACATTGGAAAGATCTCACTGCAAAGGCAGCTAAAGCGTTTGAGTGCGAAGGTTCTGCCTTCCTCGTAGTGCTTGCTCCTTGTCCACGTGGTTGGAGATATTCCGAGGATTTGACGGCTCAAATTTGTCGTGCGGCAGTTAACTCACGTTACTGGCCTTTGTTCGAAGTTGAAAATGGTGTGTGGAACGTAACCGACGTTAAAGAGAACAAGCGTGTGCCTCTTGAGGACTTCTTGAAACCACAAGGTCGTTTCAAACATCTCTTTAAACCGGAAAATGCTGGTCTTCTTGAGGAAATTAAAGAAGATGTCGATTCCTATTGGAACTATCTCCAGGGAATGCAGACAGCAACGCATCCTGCAGAGTAGGCTCGTTTTAGGGTTTGCAGAATTCCGATTTTTGAATAAATAACAATGAAAAGCCTGGCTTTAGCTGGGCTTTTTTTCTTTTAAAGATTGTGTGTCTGGCACACGTGCTGGCGTTTGCGCAAGCTCAAGCGAAGTGCAGCGAAAGTCCCAGCGTGATATAATCATGACTTTAGCTAAAGGAGTTTTATATGAGCGATAATTCAGCGTCAAAGCTGCTGGTGGAAAACAGCGTAGCTAGAAGAATTGGTGCAGGAGATGCAAGCCTCTACGACTTTTCTGAAGACGCAATGGAATGTGCCGCGCAGTTTATGGGTTGGCGCGATTTAGCCTCAAGGCCTCCTGTTTCGCCAGGCTCTATCATTTCTTTCGCAAGACAGGCGAGAAATGACGGCTTGAACAAAGTTGTACTTCTTGGGCAAGGCGGCTCAACGCAAGCTCCAATGACAATCACAAAATATGACAAGCAAGATCGTGGAAATGTCACGTTTCGCATTATTGACTCGGTCTCACCTGTGCGTGTTCGTGAATTTTTGGAAACAACTAACCCTTTCGAGACGCTTCTTCTCGTCTCATCAAAGAGTGGTGGCACCATCGAGCCAAACTCGCTTTTAATTGCAATTAAACAGGCTTTCGCGCCAATTTTGGGAGATGAATTGCCTAACCACCTCGTTGCTATTACTGACCCTGGCTCTTCGCTTGACAAAATGGCGCAAGAAGAAGGCTGGCGAAAGATTTTCTATGGGAAGGAAAGCGTTGGAGGCCGTTATTCCGCACTTTCGGTGTTTGGCTTAGTGCCTGCTGCCTTAACTGGAATTGACATCATTAAGTTTCTTGAATTTGCAGCAGACGCTGAAGAGCAATGCAGAGCAGATGTGACCTCAAATCCCGCTGTTGAACTTGCTGCGTTTCTCTTTGAAAACTACGAGCGTGGTCGCAACAAGTTTTCGTTTCTCACACCAAAACGTGGTCGTGTTTTGGGCCTGTGGATTGAACAGCTCGTTGCGGAGTCATTAGGCAAGAATGGAAAAGGCGTCACGCCTAACATTGAAATTGACTCGCTTCTTCTCTCAAAAGACACCGGCGACAGAACTGCAATTATGTACGAAACTGAGACTGACTTTTGGGATGAAAAGGCTTCCTTTGAGTTGTCTTTGAAATATATTGATGAAAACATTCCTGTTAAGAAATTCAGCATTTCTAGTGTTTACGAGCTTGCACAACATTTTGTAATTTGGGAATATGCAATTGCAATGTGTGGATGGCTTATGAAAATCTGTCCGTTTGACCAGCCAGATGTTGCTTCTGCAAAAGCTGCTACTTTAAAGGTTTTGGAAGAAGGAAACCTTGATCGCGGAAGAAAAGTTAGCTATGCAGAAGAGGCGTACATGGGCGAAGCTCTTGTGTTTGCAAGTGATGCAATTCCTGAGTGTGACACATTGCATGAATCAATTCGCGCTCTTTTTGAGTCAATAGAACCTGGCGACTATTTCAGTGTAAATGCCTTTTTGCCATTTACTGGAGAAGGACGTCGTGAGGCTCTCGATAAAATTCGCTCAAGTGTGGCTCATGCATTTGGAGTTATGTCTTGCCTTGAAATTGGTCCAAGATTTTTACACAGCACTGGTCAGTTGCAAAAAGGTGGCCCTAACAACGGCGTGTTTTTAATTGTTTCAGCTAGTGAGCTAAAAGACATTGAGCTTGGCGATCATGCGAAAGCTCCAACTCTTGGAACTTTAGCACACGCCCAAGCGATTGGCGACATGCAAATCTTGAGTGAGAGAGGACGCAGAGCGCTACACATTCATCTCCCAAATAATTCAGGTGTTGCAATTCGTCTTTTGAATCACATTGTTCGAGACGTGATTGATGACATGATTATAGAAAAGCAGGCGAAATAGTTTTGAATCGTTGCGTTAGATTACACATAAAAGGCATTGTACAAGGGGTCGGATTCAGACCCTTTGTTTATCGTGAAGCAAAGAAGCATTTGATTTCAGGCTGGGTGCTCAATGCCTCCGATGGCGTGCATGTTGAAGGTGAAGGGGAAGAAAAAAACGTTGCCTCTTTTATTATGGCGCTTTCTGAAAATGCTCCTGCTGCATCTAGCGTGAAAGAAATTAGCATTGAAGACATTCCATTGCAACACTTTGAGGGTTTTGAGATTCGCATGTCAGACGAGGATTGCGTAAACGAAAAAACTCTTGTTTCTCCCGACATTGCAATGTGCACCGACTGCATGCGAGAACTTTTTGATAAAAATGACAGGCGTTATCACTACCCATTTATTAACTGCACAAATTGCGGTCCTCGTTTTACGATTATTGATGAGCTTCCCTACGATCGCCCTAAGACTTCGATGAAGAAGTTCCCGATGTGTGAAGCTTGCGAAATCGAATATAGAGATCCTGCAAACAGGCGTTTTCACGCGCAGCCAAATGCCTGTTTTGAGTGTGGTCCCCATGTTTATCTTGACGATTTTTGTTCCATTAAAGAGGGAACGAATCTCGAAATTTCAGATGCTATTTTTTCGGAATGTGCACGGCGTCTGAAAGATGGTGAGATTCTTGCAGTAAAAGGTCTTGGCGGTTTTCATCTCGTTTGTGACGGGAAAAATCCAGAGGCATTAAACAAGCTGCGTGCTCGCAAGCACCGCGACAACAAAGCGTTTGCGGTCATGATGAAAAGCGTAGATGTTGTGAGGGGTTTTTGCAATGTAAGCGACGCAGAAGCAAGCATTTTGGATTCTCCTGAAAAACCTATCGTTCTTTTAAAAAAACTCAGTTCTATCTCGCAGAACTCTCGCAGTTGCGGTGACAGTTACCTGACTCACAAGATTACTCACGCATCAATAAACGATGCCTTCGAGTCAGACGATAATTGCTCTGACACTTCTGCAGCAAAATGTTCCAATGAAGATTTTTCAGCAAGTAGGTGCACTGCATGTTTTAATCTTCCAGATGCTCTCTCTGGAGATTTGCCAGAACTTGGTGTGATGCTTCCATACACTCCCGTTCAAGCGCTTTTGCTTGAATCATTCGAAAAAGTTTCTAATGATGATTCTGCAGTTCTTGTTATGACTTCGGGCAATTTGCATGATGAGCCAATTGTCACAGACGATGATGTGGCAAAAACAAAGTTTTTGGGGATAGCAGATGCAATTCTTGGAAATGACCGAGAGATACTCACGCGTTTTGATGATTCGGTTGTGCGTGTTCTTGATTTTGGAAACGATGAGTCAGCAGTACAAATGATTCGACGTGCTAGGGGATATGCACCTCGTCCTTTGAGCGTTCCTTTTGAAAATGATTTTGAAACTTTTGCAACTGGCCCTGAGCAAAAAAACACATTCACTTTTGTGCGCAAGCAGCATGCTTTTGTTTCGCAACACAATGGCGACGTTGGAGATGTTGATGTTTCTGACGCTTGGTTTGAGACGAAATCTCGGTTTGAGAATTTGTTTGATTTGAGTGATCATTGCGCAATTGTGTGTGACAAACATCCTGAATATTTGACAAGCAAATGGGCGAAAAAACATGTAATTGAAGCAGAGGAACCGCTTGGGTTCGATGAAGTCTATCATCATCATGCGCACATAGTTTCAGCAATGGCTGAAAATGGAATTGATGAAGCAACCATCGGTTTTTCTTTTGACGGAACAGGTTTTGGTGCAGATGGTTGCATTTGGGGTGGCGAAGTTCTTCTTTCAAACCTTGAGACCTATGAAAGAGTTGCTAATTTTGCCTATTTTCCGCTACCTAGTGGGGCAGGGGCAGTCAAAAAACCAACTCGCACTGCATATGGCTTGCTTTATTCTTGCGATCTTCTTGATGAGGCAAGAGAGTTCGTGAGTGAGATGGGAGATGAGGCGAAAGCGTGTGAATCGCTCATTGAGTCTAGCACCAACACTCCCTACACTTCTTCAGTGGGAAGATTATTTGATGCTGTTGCTGCACTGTTAGGGATTTGCGTTCAGCCTACATATGAGGGCGAGGCTGCCATTGAGCTTGAGGCAGCCATGTTTAACTTCGAGTTTGATGATTATGATTCGGATGATGTGCGATATGCATTTGAAGTGCAAAAGAATTCCGCTACTGAACACTCAACAGCTCTAGACACTTCTATGTTTGTAATTGATCCCAAAAAAGTGGTCGCCGCGATTCTTGAAGACATTAGAAATAATGTTGACAAAGCGGTTATTGCGAGACGATTCCATGATGCAATAGTGAAGCTAGTTAGACTGATTGCGCAAATTACCTACCAAATTTATGGCATTAAAAAGTGCGTTTTGGCTGGCGGCGTATGGATGAATCGTTATTTGTGCGAAAGTAGTGTGGCTGCCCTAGAGAGCGATGGCTTTGACGTTATTCTGAACAGAGACCTGTCACCTAACGACGGTGGGGTATCATATGGGCAAGCAATAGTTAACTGTGCACGACATAGAGCGAAGGCGGTCGAAGAGTAGACATGTGCTTGGCAATTCCAGCAAAAGTTGAATCATTAGAGGAAGGCAACATCGCCAATGTCAACATCTTGGGAACAAGACGACGCGTTTCTTGCGACTTAACGCCAGATGTTAAAGTTGATGATTATGTTCTTGTTCACGCTGGTTTCTCGATTGAAATTGTTGATGAGGTAATTGCACAGCAGACCCTCGATTTAATAAAAGAAATGCCTGAGTTTTCGGAGATTTGTTAATGGAGCCAGTGCCAAGCATTTTGGAAGGTTTCCGCAATCCAGACCTTGCAAAAACGCTAATAAAAGCGATAGAGAACCACAATGTTGACAGAGATGTCAACTTAATGGAGGTCTGCGGAACTCACACGGTCTCGATTGCGCGCGCAGGAATTAAATCAATTATTCCGTCAAACATTCATTTGATATCAGGTCCAGGTTGTCCTGTTTGCGTTACTGCAAATGTAGACATAGACAAGGTTATTGCTCTCACTAAAATGCCTGATATTGTCATAACGACTTTTGGGGACATGACGCGTGTGCCAGGGTCGACTTCGAGTCTGCTAAAAGAGCAGGCACGAGGTGCAGACATTCGAATCGTCTATTCACCGCTTGACGCTCTGAATGTTGCTGTGGAGTCGCCTGATAAACAGGTGATATTTGTTGGAGTTGGTTTTGAGACTACAACCCCTTTGATAGCTTCTACTGTTCTTCGAGCAAAATCGATGGGGCTTAATAATTTCTCAGTTTTCGTGGCCCACAAAAACATGCCAGGCGCATTGGAAACTATCGTCAATGACCCTCAAGTTAAAGTTGATGGCTTGATTTTACCAGGCCATGTGTCAGTCATTATCGGCACGAAACCCTATGAGTTTCTGGCGCAAAAATATCACATTCCAGGTGTGGTAACAGGTTTTGAACCTGTTGACATTCTTCGAGGCGTAGAGATGTTAATGTGTCAGATTTCTGATGGTGAGGCAAGAATCGAGAATGCATATGCAAGAGCTGTCGAGTCCAAAGGTAATGTTGCTGCCAAGGAGGCAATTGCTAATGTGTTTGAAACATGCGATGCCGAGTGGCGTGGAATTGGGGAAATAGCTGGCAGCGGCTACAGAATTCGTGATGAATATAAAGAATTTGACGCATGGAGCAGATTTGGCCTAGAAGTTGAGCCAACTGTGGAACCGAAAGGTTGTCGTTGCGGTGATGTTTTAAGAGGTGTAATATCTCCAAAAGAGTGCCCATTATTCCGCAAGGTTTGCACTCCAGAAAACCCAGTTGGGCCATGTATGGTTTCTTCTGAAGGAAGCTGTGCGGCATATTATCGTTATTACTAAGGAGAAATTGTGCGACAAATTGCAATCGTGCCAGGCACGTTTGACCCCATTACGCTTGGTCATCTTGACATTATTAAACGCGCGTCTCTGCTTTTTTCCGACGTGATTGTTGGTGTTGCTGCATCTAAAAACAAGCATCCTAAGTTTGACATTGACACGAGAGTGAAACTTGTTAGTGAAGCCGTTGGCGACATGGACAACGTTTCAGTTAAGCCATTTACGAATATGCTCGTTAAATTTGCTAAAGACAATAACGCTGAAGTTATTGTTAAGGGACTGCGCGCGATTACTGATTTTGAATATGAGTTTCAGCAGGGTGCATTAAACCACCAAATTGATCCAAATCTCGAGAATGTCTATATCATGAGTGCACCTGAGTATATGTATGTTTCAAGCTCGGTTGTGAGAGAGTTACACGAACTCGATGCCGACATTTCTAAACTTGTGCCAGAGTGTGTGCTAAATTATTACGCAGAGTTGAAAAAACAGAAGTAACCTGATACTAGGAGTTTTAGGAAAAGAATGAACAAAGTAAAACCTGTTGGCACAAATCATCATATGCCTGTTGCTTGGCATGAAGAAATCGAAACCGACAGGAATGTCCCAGCAGGTCATGCAACTCTTCACGAAAAAACTTCCATTATTTGTCGCATGGCGGCTTTGTTCCTTAAAAGTGGTTCTGGTGGATGGCGTGTTCGAGATGCTGTAAACAGAACTGCCCGCGCCTTGAATGTCACGGCTACTGTGTCGATTGGACTCACCGACATTGAGTGTACTGTGCGAGAGGGCGCAGAACAGATTTCACAAACTGTTGTAATTCCAGAAAGTGGTGTTAACACCAATCTCGTTCTTGATCTTGATAAATTTCTCGTTGAGATCGACGACCATGGATATGACATCTCTGTTACCAACTATCATCTTCGAATGGATGAGGCCAGGAACAAGAAAGCTCTTTACAATCCCTATGTTAGTGGCCTTGCTTCGGCAGCTGCTTGCGGCGCATTTACTTTTTTGCTGGGCGGAGGACTCATAGAGATGATTTGTGCTTTTGTTGGAGCTGGAATCGGACAAATTGTAAGGAGACTCCTTCTTGCTAACAGAATTAATCAGTTGCTGGCAGTTGGTCTTGGAGTTGCATGTTCTTGTCTCGCATATTTCCTTTCGTTGTGTTTCATTAGTCTTTTTGTTCCCGACGCGTTGATGCATCAAATGGGATACATTGGCGCTATGCTGTTCGTTATCCCTGGATTTCCTCTGATTACTGCCGCGCTAGACATGTATTTGTTTGACATGCGAAGCGGAATTGAGCGCCTAGTTTATGCATCGCTCACAATTTTGCTTGCAACTCTCGTCGGGTGGATGCTTGCGGTCTTCTTGCAATTAAAACCTGGAGATTTTCTGCCACTTGACATCCCTGAGATTGGAATGTGCGGTTTGCGATTAGTTGCGGCTTTCGTTGGTGTCTTTGGATTTTCGATAATGTTTAACTCTCCCGTTAAAGTTGCATTTACTGCAGGCGTTATGGGCGGAATATCTGACACTCTAAATCTGGAACTCGTAAAATACTTTGGATTCGCACCTGAAATAGGAGCTTTTGTTGGGGCATTTACCGCAGGTATTCTTGCTAGTTTAGTTTGGCAAAAAACGAGGTATCCACGCACTGCCATCACTGTTCCCTCAGTTGTAATCATGGTGCCAGGGCTCTATCTTTATAAAGCTATGTTCTTTATGGCGCAGTTCGAAACAGGAGAAGCTTTCTCTTGGCTAATTCACGGAGTTATGGTTATCGTTTGCTTGCCGTTTGGGTTAGTTCTCGCTCGAGCACTAACAGACTCTCACTGGAGACACACTTCCTAGTTGCTTTTGCACGTTTTAGTTGCTGCGATTTAAAAACATCTAAGTTCTCGTTGCTTTACGCATTTATGTAGTTTTTTCGATTCAAATAACGCTAGTTAATGCTTTGAATTGCAAATTTTTAAGAGAATTTTCACCTTGATTGTATTTTTATTTGGGCATTACTGAGGTTTTCTCATTACTTTCATTGTTTTTTGACACGTTCGCTCAGCAGATGAGATCGTTCTCTTTTTAGACCTGCGTTAATCCTTCCTTTTTTCAATGTGCACAGAGGTTCTTCGCTTTCTTTTTAGTCATGTTTGAGAGGCATGCCTAGCAATATAATGTTTTGCTGTGGAGAGGTTTTTAAAGATTGTCAAAATTGGGCTTGTTTCAATCGTAATTGGGCTGGCAGTAGGGCTGCTGGTTTCCCTGTTTGCGCTCGCCCTTTTTTGGTGTAATTCGTTTCGCGCAACTCGCCAGTGGCTTGTATTGCTTCTTCCTTTTGGTGGGCTTTTCATTTTGGCAATTCATCACGCTGCGAAGGTGGATAACCCTGGTGGAACTAATCTCGTTATCGAGAGAATGCATGAGAAGAAATATGTTCGATGGGTCATGACACCTTTGATTTTTGTTTCGACCTTAGTTTCCCAGTTCTTTGGTGCTAGCATCGGCAGGGAGGCAGCAGCGTTGCAAATTGGTGGTTCTTTTGGAAGTACCATCGGCCGGTTGTTTAAGGTCCCAGATTCTGATTCTCCAATCATTATCATCTCAGGCATGAGTGCGGCTTTCTCTGCTCTTTTTGGAACACCGATGGCAGCTTGCGTTTTTGCCCTAGAAATAGAAAAAGGCAGAGTGAGCACGCCTCAAGCTATTTTGCCTGCAGCAATTTCAGCATTGATTGCCAGAGTAATTGCAGGCTTTTTAAACGTTCCTTTTTTAATCGCCGAATTGAACACCTCTCTTCCTTTTAACCTAGAAACGACTGGCATAGTTTGCTTTTTTGGATTGTGTTGCGCTGCTGCTTCCGTTATTTTTTCTCAGAGCATTAAATACACGAAAGTTCTCTACAAAAAGCTGTCTAAGAGCAAAATTCTTCCGATTCTGTGGTCATCGCTAATCATCATTGCAGGAACCTATCTTGTTGGAGATCAAACCTACAATGGCGCTGGGACTGAGACAATCCTAGCTTGTTTAACTAACGCATCTTTGAGACTTGCTTGGTATGTTTGTGTTTTGAAGTTGCTGTTTACATGCATTAGCCTAGGTGGCGGATTCCAGGGGGGAGAAATTATTCCTGCTCTGTTTGTGGGAGCTACTTTTGGTAACTTTTACGCTCAAATATTTTCTGTTGACGTTGTTGTTTTTGCTGCGCTTGGCATGATTGGTATGTTTTGCGGAATAACGAAGTGTCCTCTAGCTTCGCTTCTGCTTGCAGTTGAATTGTTTGGTTTTGTAACCCCTGAATTTTTCCTACTCGTTGTTGGAATATCTCTCATCGCATCAGGAAAATTTAGAATCTATTCTCAGCAGCAACTTGGCTTTCTTGAACGCATTTGGTAGAGGTTTATAGTCTCTTTCTTTGCTTTAACCTGCGTTTCATGCTTTGTTTTTGTGGCGCGGTTGTTTCGCTTTGCTCGATAGTATGCATGACTAATATAGAGTTCAGTTTTGCTTGCGGCACCGAGGTAAAGGTGTAATGCATTATTTAAACACTACGTCTTGTGACATTAAAAAACATGTTTACACTGGGATTATTTCAAGTCAGTTTCGATGCTGTTTCTGTTTAATTGCCAAGTGTTTAACTCTCTATTAAATTCAGTTTGTAGTCCAGTGTCTAAATTCATCAGTTTCATAATCGGAGTTATTCAATGGAAAAACTTAGGGATGGGAGGAAATGATGTTTGATTCTGGTAACACTGGATTCATGATTGTTTGTGCGATGCTCGTGCTGCTCATGACGCCGGGGTTGGCGTTTTTTTATGGCGGTCTTTCGCGCCGCAAGAATGTCGTCAACACGATGATTATGTGTTTTGGAGTGCTTGGAATTGTAGCTCTCACTTGGACCATGTTTGGCTGGTCTTTTGCCTATGGGGGGGATGGCTCGATTCCATTCTTTGGCGGATTTGACCAAATTGGGCTGTTTGGTTTGGTTGGCAACCTCATAAACGAGGATGCAAGTGCACTGTCGCATGAGACCTATCCTGCGTTAGTAGATGTTTTTTTCCAAATGGCGTTTTGCATGATTACAACTGCAATCATCACAGGCGCTCTTGCAGGAAGAATGAAGTTTGGTGCAATTTGTGCTTTTGTTGCCGTTTGGACAATTGTTGTGTATCCACCACTGGCTCACATGGCGTGGGGTGGAGATGGCAGCTTCATTGGTGACACAATTGGCGCGCTTGACTTTGCAGGTGGTGATGTTGTCCACATTTCATCGGGTCTCACAGGTTTGATCTTGGCTCTTTTGCTGGGGAAGCGCAAGGGTTTTGGAGTTATGAGCTACAGACCTCACAACGTTCCATTTGTAGCCCTTGGCGCAACACTTCTGTGGTTTGGCTGGTTCGGTTTTAATGGAGGAAGCCAGTTTGCTGCGGATGGTGTTGCAGCACTAGCTGTTCTCAACACTGTTGTTGCTTCTGGAGCAGGTCTTGTTGCATGGATGACTGTTGAGCGTGTTCGAAATGGAAAACCGACGTTAGTTGGTGCTGCAACTGGTCTTGTGGCTGGTCTGGTGGCAATTACACCTGCTGCTGGTTTTGTGGAGCCATGGGCAGCTGTTCTAATGGGCATCATTGTTGCTCCAATTTGCTACTTTGCTGTTTCTTTCTTAAAGGCCAAGATTGGTTACGACGACGCACTTGATGCTTTTGGTTGCCATTCGGTCGGCGGAATTATCGGCGGCATTTTAACAGGCGTTTTCTGCGTCCCAGATCTCAGCTGGACCGACAAAGGAGGTTTAATTTACACTGGCGATCCAAGCTTGCTGTTAAGTCAAATTCTCGGCATTCTAGTTACAATTGTCTTTGTCGCTGTAGCAGATGTTATTATCGGTCTTGTTATTAAGGCTATCTTTAAAGGGGACCTTCGTGTTTCTGAGGAAGAGGAAGCACTTGGCCTCGATGTTTCGGTGCATGGCGAGTCGGCTTACCCAGCCTACATCGGTCTTGATTAGAGTTGAAAGGAGCAAATCATGAAAAGAATTTCAGCAATAGTTAGACCCGAAAAGCTTGAAGCGTTAAAAGAGGCGCTATCGGCCGCCAAAGTTAATGGCATGACAATTTCGCAAGTGATGGGTTGTGGCACTCAGCATGGATGGAAAGAGTATTACCGAGGAACTGAGGTGATGCTTAACACGATTCCTAAGATTCGTTTCGAGATTATTACTGAAGAAGAACGCGTGGATGAAATAGTCGACATCATTTGCGAAACCGCAAGAACTGGCAATGTTGGAGACGGGAAGATTTTTGTCACACCAGTTGACGAGGTTGTGAGAATTAGGACAGGAGAGCGTGGCAACAAGGCAGTTTAAGCCATCACACAAAATTTGAACATCATAATCCTTAAAAGATGGGCGTTGAAATGACGCCCTTCTTTACTGCTATAATGTTTTCTTGTTATTTATTGTGGTCGCTTGGCTCAGCGGGAGAGCATCGCCTTCACACGGCGGGGGTCACTGGTTCAAACCCAGTAGCGACCACCATCTGAATGAATCTGACGGCGCACTTCGCGCGAAAATCTTCAACTCGAAAAATTCACGTACGCCAAGTACGCTAGAATTTTCCTCGTTCGATTTTCCCGCGAATTGCGCTCGTCAGATTCATTCAGAAACTATCGTATATGTCATTTTTGCTTGGTTTTGTTTGAACGCCATTTTATGATTGCTCGTTGAAGTCCGTCTCGATTGCCGAGCGAAAAATCTTCAACTCGAAAAATTCACGTACGCAAAGTACGCTAGAATTTTCCTCGTTCGATTTTCCCGCGAATTGCGCTCGTCAGATTCATTCAGAAACTACCTCCTATAGTCTTAGCTCTCCTTTATCTTCACATTGCAAGCGAATCTGAACTGCATCTTTTATCGAAATCCCTCTTGTTTATCCATTATTACCGTCCTGTTTTCTAAAAAAATACTTTCATTTAACAGGAAAAGTGCCTTATGTATGTTTTCCTAAACTCACATGTGTAATTTTTATGTTCCAAAAGAGAAACACTTGACATATGTCACTTCTGCTAAAACTAGTGCCCTTATATAATTGTTTTAAAGTTTTTAAATTATTTAAGGAGGACACATGACCATCATTATCGTAGTCATCGTTGTTATTGTGGCACTAGCCTTGCTGCTTATTTCGATGTACAACAACTTTGTAAAACTCCGCAATCTTTGCGACAACGCATGGGCGCAAATAGATGTACAACTTCAGCGTCGTCTTGATTTGATCCCAAACATTGTCGAAACGGTTAAAGGCTATGCAAAACATGAGTCAGAAACTTTCCAGAAAGTCACAGAGGCTCGTTCTGCTGTTGCAAACGCATCGACGCCTGAGGAAAAAATGGCCGCAGATAATGTCCTTACAGGAACATTAAAGTCGCTTTTCGCTGTTGCTGAAGCCTATCCAGAGTTGAAGGCAAACACAAACTTCCTCGAGCTTCAGAGCGAGCTTTCGAACACCGAGGACAAAATCAGCTACATGCGTCAGAGCTACAACGACGTTGTTATGAAGTACAACAACGCTTTGCAAACATTCCCTGGCAACATTTTTGCTGGAATGTTTGGCTTTCAAGCACGCCCAAGCTTTGATGCAGCGTCGGGTGCCGAGGTTGCTCCAAAAGTTCAATTCTAGAAATCCGTTCGTTTTTAAGGTGAGAATTATGCACTCTCAATACAAAAGAGCGCTATGGCCAACCACGCTTTTAATTGCCTTGTTTGTTTTTGTAGTCTTTCTGGTTCCGCAAAGAGTTGCTTTTGCGAAAGACTATTCGCTCACAAAAACAGACATAACTGCGACTGTCAACAGTGACACTTCCATGAACGTCACACAATCTCGCCAGGTAGAATTCGATGGCGTTTTTTCGCTTCTAATGGTTCCTCTCGGCAGTGATGCTGATTTTGAAATTGATTCAGTGACAGTTAAGAGGGTTGATGAAGCAGGCTTTGCCCCCGAAGAATTGCCACAAGTTGACTTTGTGTCTGAATGGAGATATTCCGGTGGGCCAGACGTTGCCGCATATACTATCGATAATAGCGATGGCACGGTTTATGTGTTTTCTAGCTATTCATCTGGAACCTACGAAATCACTCTAAATTATGTTTATAAAAACGCCGTCAGTGTTTATAAAGACACTGCAGAGCTCTATTGGAAGTTTGTCTCTGATGTGTGGGAAAAGAAGTCAAGCGATGTCACGTGCACGGTGAACTTGCCAGTTCCTGAAGGTGTTATTCCTTCTCAAGATGTTAGGGCATGGGCTCATGGGCCTCTAGATGGACACATCGACAACAATCAAACGTCCATTCAAATGAGCGTTCCTTCGGTGGCATCAGGATCTTTTGCTGAGACTCGCGTTTGTTTTCCGAATAGTTGGATAACAAGCTATGACAGTGCCTATCAAGGGGCAAATCCAAGACGTGAAATGCTTTCTTCTATTCTTGCTGAAGAAGATAAATATGCAAACGACGCTAATTTTCAACGCACAAAAAACTTGGCATTGTTATGCGCTTTGATTGCAGTGCCAATTGTTCTCATAATTGTTTTCTTGATCCTGTTCTTTAAATATGGAAAGGAACACAAGCCTGTGTTTCAGGGCGATTATTGGCGCGACGTACCAGACCCCGAATGGAGCCCTTGTGTGATTTCTCGAAATGAGAACTGGGGAAAAGAGAAGCAATCTGATTTAATCGCAGCAATAATGCATCTTCATGCACGAGGGATTATTAAGATTGAAGACTGTGGGCTATCGCACAATGATAAATCTAAGAGAAATAAGAACGATTATGTTATCTCTATTGGCAACCCTACGGCTAAAAAACTTTCTGCATTAGAGCGTGAAACATTGCGCTTTCTTTTTGAAGAAGTTCCTGTTGGCGTGGGAAAGCCTTCGTCAAGTACCTCGGCTTCTGTGTCCGCACAGAATAATTTATATGATTCGGGGTCTTCAGAATCTGTGCAATCTGCAGGGCAATTCGATGCAAGAGCCGAAACTCCATCAGTGTCGGTGAGCAATATTTCCTCTGTGTCGGTTCTTGGGGATTTAGACCCATTTGAAATATATAAAGGCACTTCGATTTTGTTCTCCGACATCTCTGACATGGCAAAAGATAATGGGGTTTATGCTGAATCATGTCTTAGTGATTGGCAAGGAGTTCTTTCTAAAGAAGTTGATAAAGCACAACTGTTCGAGGAAAAAGGAACAAAAATTTCAACAGTATTCAACACTGTTTCGGGAATACTTACAGGAATTATGTTCCTAATCCTTCTGGCCCTTATTTTCCTTTGGGATACCGACATTGTTTCTGGGGATCTTGTGGTTTATGGTATCTTCGCTGTGATTTTAATGTTTGTGGTTGGAATCATCTTCAAGAAAATTAGCCACCTGATGCTTCGACGCACAATTCGGGCGAACGAAGCCCACGCGAAGACTAAAGCGCTTAAGAAATGGCTTTGCGATTTCACAGCATTGGGCGAGCGTCCTGCACTTGATACAACTGTGTGGGGCGAATTCATGGTTTATGCCTATGTCCTTGGTGTTGCTAAGCAAGCCATTGAGCAGCTAAAGATTGCTAACCCGAACATTTTTGTCGGTGAGAGTAATGACATTTCTGTGATGCCTTGGTGGTTCTGGTATTCTCCAGGAGTTAATCAAACAGGCGCATCGTTTATTGATGGAATTTCGAGCCTGGAGACTTCATTTAATGAAGTCACGAGCGCCATATCATCTGCCACTGGCGGTGACTGGTCTGACGGCGGTGGCTTTAGTGGTGGAGGCTTCTCTGGTGGCGGCGGAGGAGGCTTCGGCGGAGGAGGCTTCGGCGGAGCGCGCTAAAATTAAAGCATGATTTTACAAGTAGAACATTTATCAAAAGACTTTGGCTTTGGGTCGCTGTTTCGTGATGTCACTTTTCGTCTCAAGTCAGGCGAGCGTCTGGCGCTTGTCGGAGTAAATGGCGCTGGAAAGACCACGCTTCTAAACATTATTGCTGGGGTAGAACACCCTGACAATGGAGATGTTATTGTCGAAAAAGGTGCTGATATTGGCTATCTTCGCCAGGAAGCAATTGAAATGGAAGACAACGAAGTCTTCGATGAGGTGATTTCTTCGCAGACTGAGCTCATTTCTCTTGAGAGAGAGCTTCATGCTTTAGAAGACGAAGTTTCAAAAACACAAGACGATTCTTTGGTTGCTCGTCTTGGCGAAGTTCGTGAAAAGTTTGAGCTTGCTGGAGGTTACACTTTAGAGGCCGACGCGCGCGCTGTTTTGTTCGGTCTTGGATTTAAAGAAGAAGACATGAAGCGCAAAACGTCTGAATTCTCAGGTGGCTGGCAAATGAGAATTGCCCTTTCGAAATTGCTTGTTAAAGCACCAAAAATTTTGCTGCTTGACGAGCCAACAAATCATCTTGATCTTGAAAGTGTGCGCTGGCTTGAGTCTTTTTTGAAGGGCTATTCGGGAACAGTTATTGTTGTCTCTCATGATCGTGCTTTTATGGATAACGTGGTCAATCGTGTTGTTGAGATTGCAAATGGTAAATCGGAGTGCTATGAGGGAAATTATTCTAAATATTTAAAGCTTCGTGAAATTAGAATAGAGCAGCTAAAAGAAGACAAAGTCAAACAAGATGCTGAAATTGCGCATCTGGAAGATTTTGTTCGTAAATTTAGATATAAAGCTTCGAAGGCTAAGCAGGCTCAGGATCGCTTGCGTAAACTCGAGAAAATATACGAAAACAGAATTGAGATCCCGCCGGAGCCGAAAAGGGTTCACTTCAAGTTTGTTCAACCACAGCGCACCGGTGATGAAGTTGTCAAAATGCGCTCTATTCACAAAGCTTTTGGTGACCATGTTGTTTATGATGACGTTGATTTTACGATGTATAGAGGTGACAAGATTGCACTTGTTGGCCCGAATGGAGCTGGAAAATCTACACTTTTAAAGATGGTCGCAGGAGCTATCACGCCCGATAGCGGCACGTTAAAGTATGGAATTCATGTTGACTACACCTATTTTGCCCAGCATCAATTAGATGAACTTGATGTTCGAAACACGGTTTTTGAAGAGTTAGATCAAACAGCGCCTGGATGGACAATTTCTCAAGTTCGCTCGCTTCTTGGAGCTTTTTTGTTTAAAGGTGATGATGTGGACAAAAAAGTTAGCGTCTTGTCTGGCGGTGAAAAGTGTAGACTAGCGCTTGCTAAGATGCTTGTTGAACCAAAGCCGCTTTTGTGTTTGGATGAGCCAACAAATCACCTTGACATCGCCAGCGTAGACGTTTTAGAACAGGCACTAAATTCATTTGAAGGTAGCATTCTGTTCATTACTCACGATCGCCACTTGATACGAAGTGTTGCCAATAAAATTGCAGAAGTAAAAGATGGACAAATCAACGTTTATAACGGCGATTATGATTACTATCTTTTTAAAAGCGCTCAAGACGAAATGATGAATAACGATGAGCTGGCACACGCTAAAGAAGAAGTTGCACGTGAATCTTTTAATGCAGCGAACCCAAAACATGCCAAAGGTCTTGCAGGTGGAGGAAAGATTTCTTCCTCTGATAAAGCTAATGGTGGAAATAAATTTGCAAATGGTTCAGGTCAGTCACGTGGAGGTGCACCTAAAACAAAAGAACAGAAACGAGCAGAAGCTGAGGCTCGAAACAAAATGTCCACAATCACTAAAGATTTGCGTAAACAACTGGCTAATCTAGAAAAACAGATGGACGAAGATAGCGCAAGAATCGATGAGCTTTTAAAAATAATGGCTGAGCCAAATTTTTATATGACCGCTGAAAACCCAACGGCGATAATAACAGAACATGCAATGCTCAAAGAGAGATTGCCTGAAATTGAAGCAGAGTGGCTGGAAAGAAGCGAAGAGTTAGCTGTAATCCAGCAGAACTGTTAAACTTAAGTCTATGAATTTTGACACTATTGCTTCATATGCCTGCATAATACTGGCTTTTGTGCCAGCAATTGTTCTTCATGAAGTCGCTCACGGGTTTGCTGCATATAAACTAGGAGACCCCACGGCGAAGCAGGCAGGCCGTCTTTCTCTAAATCCAGCGAAGCATGTTGACATTTTTGGAACGGTAATTTTGCCACTGTTTCTTATGATAATGAACCTGCCTGTGTTTGGTTATGCAAAGCCTGTTCCATACAATCCAATGTATTTTAAGGACAAAAGAAAAGGTGACTGTATTGTTGGACTTGCAGGTCCTTTGGCTAACTTTGTAATGGCATTTGTTGGCGCATTGATTATGAACCTCTTTAAAGGGGAAGCGTTTGCTATTTATAACAATGTGATTGGCTATTACTTTTATTTCCTGTTTTTACCTCAGTTTATTTTGATTAACCTCTATTTGATGTTCTTTAATTTGATCCCAGTGCCGCCACTTGACGGCTCATCGATAATCGCTCTGTTTATTCCTGAGGACAAGTTGCCAAAATGGTATGCAATGCAGCAGTATGCGCTTCCAATTTTGCTAATTGCGATAATTGTTATTCCATACATCATCAACATTGATCTAATTTCGGCCTATTTAAATTTAACTGCGGGAAATCTCGGACGCCTCATGATTCCTTTTTACTAGAAGGCAAGTTTTGAGTATCAACATCAAAACTGCAAACTTTGAAGGTCCTTTCGACCTTCTGCTTCAGCTTGTTCAATCTAAACGGGTTGACATTTCTTCGATTTCGATTTCGGAGATAACCGATCAATATCTCGCAATTGTGTCAAGAATGGTTATTTTAGACACAGAGACAGCGTCCGATTTTATGCTGGTAGCGGCAACTTTGCTTGAAATTAAAGCAAAGTCTATGTTGCCTAAACAAATTGTCACTTTAGAAGAAGATGAGATGCTTTCTCCATTAGAGGCAAGAGAACTTCTGATTCAAAAGCTGATCGTTTACAAGCAATTCAAGAATGTTTCCGCCCGACTAAATGATATGTTTGATGCCGAAACGCGCCACATCACGCGCACATTTGGTCCAACAAGTGATTTTAAAGAAGTAGCCCCGAATTTTTTAAAAGATGTTGAAGTTGTAGTTTTTTCTGAGAAGGCTGCATTGTTGCTTGGTCGAAAAGACCAGTTTCTTTTGGCTTCTTCTCACATTGCATCAAAGCCATTAAATGTTGAAGTGTTTGCACAAACTGTCTTGTCGAGATGCAAGATTGAAGGAAAGATGCGTTTTAGCGAACTTGTTAAAGAATCTCCTCGGCGTGAGATTGTGGTTGTAACACTGTTGGCAGTTCTTGAGTTGTATAAACGCAATCTTGTAAATGTTGAGCAAGTTTGTGAATTTGGCGACATTGAAATTGAAGCAAAAGAATAGGAAAGAATGAAAAATGTTTGAAGCGATTACTGAATATAAAACAAGGTCTGACCGTAAATTGATGCAAAAGATTGAGGCGATCCTTTTTGTGTCGGAAGGGGCTGTCTCGATGGACGATTTATGCTCAGCCCTTGGAGAAGATGCAGAAGATATTGAGCTTAGCATTGCTGATCTTGATGACTATCTCTTTGAAGATGAGTCGGCGTTAGAAATTAGAGAGGTTGCTGGCGGCTATCAGCTTTTTACAAAAGAAGAATATTTCGATGCATGCGAAAGCTTTATTCTTGATCAAGACAGGCGCAAACTTTCCGCTTCTGCTGTGGAAGTGCTCTCAATTGTTGCCTACACGCAACCAGTTACGCGTTCTCAAATTGCAGAAATTCGCGGTGTTAATTCTGATTCACTTGTAACAACTTTGATTAATAAAGGCTACATTTTTGAATCAGGAATCTCTACAGATGCAGGAAATCCTGCACTCTTATCGACAACAACACAATTTTTGAATTCATTTGGCTTAACTGATATTGAACAATTGCCTCCACTTGAGGAATTTGCACCAGACGAAGACGCAAGAATTTCGATTGCGGAACGTCTTGGTGCTCTAAGGTCAAGAAACACTGAACTTGCGGACGATGTCGACAGATAAATGATGAGATTGCAAAAATATCTAGCCAGAAGTGGTGTGGCTTCGAGACGTAATTCTGAAAAAATAATTGCTGAAGGGCGTGTTACTGTAAACGGACATGTGGTTAGTGAACTTGGCACGAGTGTTGATGAAAATGTAGATGTTGTTGCAGTAGATAGTGAGGTTGTTAAAATAGCGGCAGAAAAGGTCGTCTTAGCTTTAAATAAACCCTGTGGTTTTGTTACCACTATGGATGACCCACAAGGTCGTCCAACTGTGAAAGACTTAATTTCTAAAAGTGAACATATTGGACTTTTTCCAGTTGGACGGCTCGACTTTGACACAAGCGGCCTTTTGCTTGTCACAAACGATGGCGAACTTGGTGCTAAATTAATGCATCCTTCATCAGAAGTTCGTAAAACCTATGTTGCTACTGTACAAGGAAATGTTTTATCTTGCGATCTTGATGTTTTGAGAAGAGGTGTCGATCTGGGGGATTTTATAACTTCTCCAGCTTCATGCAAGCTTCTGTCGTCAGATAAAGATGAATCTGTTGTTGAAATCACAATTCACGAGGGGAAAAACAGGCAAGTCCGCAGGATGTTTTCTGCAGTAAATCATCCTGTTGTTTCTCTTAAAAGAACGAAATATGCAAACATTTCAATCGACTCTGTTAAGGCTGGCCAAATGCGCGAAGTAAAGGGCAAGGAGCTGGAAATATTGCGCTCTTTTGTATAGTGTAGAATTGTTTTTATAACAATAAAGCGAGGGGAGATTATGTCTAACACGGTTAAAATTGAGCCTCTATCAGGTCCAATTAAAGGGTCTGTCGCGGTTTCTGGCGATAAGTCAATCTCACATCGATCGATTCTTTTTTCTGCAATGAGCGAAGGAACTTCGAAAGTTTCTGGGGTTTTAGATTCAGCCGACGTTCGAGCTTCAATTGAGGCGGTGACTGCTCTGGGAGCCAAAGTAGATTTAAAAAAGCAGAGTGATGGCTCTCTTACTGGAGAGATAACTGGTTGGGGAAGCAAAGGACCAAAGCAACCCGCTGCTCCAATTAATTGTATGAATTCGGGAACCACGGCACGTTTGCTCATGGGAATTTTGGCACCTTGGAACATCGAGGTTGAAATTACGGGTGATGAGTCTCTTTGCATGCGACCAATGCGCCGAATTACGGCCCCGCTCATGTTGATGGGCGCAAAATTCTCTCCGGAGGGCGCAGAAACTCTTCCAATTACAATTCACGGAAACAGGAATTTAAAGGCTATTCAATATGAAAGCCCAATGGCTTCTGCGCAGCTAAAGTCGGCAGTACTGCTTGCTGGGGTTTATGCTAATGGAAAGACATCTGTAACAGAGCCAGAACAATCGAGGACTCACACCGAATTGATGTTGAGCCAATATGGCGTTGAAACTGTTGCTCAAACCAGATATGCCGAAGTTTCAGGACCTGTGCAAATGAAGGCAGCTGATTTGAATGTTCCAGGGGATGCTTCTTCTGCTGCTTTTTTGTGCTGCCTTGCTGTTCTTTTAAAGGGGAGCTCTATTACAGTTAAAGACGTGCTTTTAAGCCCCTCTCGAACTGGTTTTTTGCGAACCCTTGAGCGCATGGGCGCTAAAATCACTTGGGAAGTGAAAGGCTCGGAAGGCAAGGAAAATTATGGCGACATTCACGCTGAATATTCCCCAAACATCAAGGGCTGTGAGATTCCTGCTAAATATTTCGCAACAGTTGTTGATGAAGTTCCAATTCTTGCTCTTGTTGCATCTTGTGCAAAGGGTGTCACGGTTTTTCGGAATTGCGAAGAACTTCGCGCCAAGGAAACTGACCGCCTGCAAGCAATAATCGATGGTTTAACTGAGCTTGGCGCAAGTGTTTGGACCCATGGCGATGATTTGTTTATCGAGGGAGATCCTGACTTTGATTTGCCTGATGGGCTTGTTATGCCTTCTCATCGCGACCACCGAATGGCAATAACTTGGGCGATTGCCGGACTTGTGGGTAAGAAATCAATCTCTGTAGAAGATTTTGACTGCATAGATGTTTCCTATCCACACTTTCTTGACGACGTTAAAAAATTAACAAAAGGAGAATAAATGATTGTTGCAATCGATGGACCTTGTGGTGCGGGGAAGTCTTCTGTAGCAAAGGTTGTTGCACGTGAACTCGGGTTTTCATGCCTAGACACTGGCGCAATGTATCGTGCAGTTGCATGGCTCGCCAAGCACAATGGCGTGGATTTGGACGATAATGAGGCCCTTGGTAAAGTGGCTCGAGAATGTGAAATCGCTTTTGGGCACACGAATGAAGACCCAACACCAAATCAGGTGTTCGTTGATGGGCACGACGTCACAAGCGACATCAGAACTGCAGAAATCGACAAGGCCGTGTCTCCTGTTAGCTCAGCACCAGCCGTTCGTGAGGCGTTGGTTTTACAGCAGCAACGAATTGGTAATGCTGGCGATTATGTTGTTGAGGGACGCGACATTGGCACTGTTGTTTTTCCAAATGCTGAAGTTAAAGTCTTTTTGACGGCTTCTCCTGAGGAAAGAGCACATCGCAGAGTGCGACAAAATGCCGATAGGTGCGTGGGTTCCATTGATTATGAAGAGGTGTTGGCCGACATTATTAGACGCGATAGAGCTGACACAACCCGTGATACTTCTCCTTTAAAGAAAGCAGATGACGCAGTAGAAATTGACTCTACTGGCGATCACATCGAAACAGTTATTGCAAAAATTTGCGAGCTTGCAAACGAGCGTAGACGATAGATGAAAATACTTCGAACCGAGGAAATGTTTGACCTTCCCTTTGATGGAGAGTTTAACGTTGATAAAGAGGGCATCCCAATTAAACGCAGAATTACCCACTGGTTTAGTTGGTTTGCTTTCTTTGTGCTGGGTTTTATTGCAAAAGTCGCGTTTCGTTATAAAGTTATTAACAAGAGAAAAGTTACTGATTTTAAAGACAAACGCGGATGCATAATAATCGCAAATCATGAATCCTATCTTGATGCTGTGTTTGCTTTTCTTGGACCTCGCCCCAAATGCTGTCCACGAATTGTTGCTCGCGAGACTCTTTTCGAAGGTAAGCCATGGATTGCTAGGCAAATCATTGCGCGTGCCGGTGCATTCCCAATTTCGCGTGAAACTTCCGACAGAAAATCTTTAAAGCGTGCCGTAAAGATGCTGCAACGCAAAGAAATGGTTACGATTATGCCTGAAGGCACAAGAAGAGGGCGCGGAACGGCTGATCTCTCGCTTCATTCCGGCTTTGCGTTCATAGCTAAGATGGCTGGTGATGCTCCAATCATTCCTTGTGCATTTAGAAATGTTGGGAAGATTAAGAAAAAGGGTGAGCGCTTGCACTTTCCAAAAGTTGAAATTGAATATGGAGATCCGATTTTGCTCTCTGATTTTGACTGTTTTGAGAAGAAAGATAGGCTTGCGATTTGCAGTTGGTGGGCTATGCGAGAGGTTTTTGCGCTTAGGGATGCGATTAAGCCTGAACAAGTCGATATGAAAACTCTTTTTCCTAATGATATTGACTATTCTGATGTCGAAGAGGTAAAGAACCTGCACATTCATCACACAACGGAGGAACTTCTCGGTGGGTGCTAGGGTAAAAGTAGTTTGTGCCAATCCTGCAGGGGCTTGTTATGGAGTTGTGCGCGCGTTAGAGTTAACGAGCAAAGCTATTGACAGTGAACAAAATGTATCTACATTTGGTGAGATTATTCACAATCCAATAGTCGTTAATGATTTTTCTAGCAGGGGTGTCTCTGTTATCAAATCGCCGGCTGAGGCATGTGGAACTGTCGTTTTGCGATCACATGGTGTTAAACCAAGCGTTGAGCGAGAGATTGAGAAACATGCAAAAGTAATCGATGCAACATGCCCTTATGTCAAAAAAGCACAGCTTTCTGCTAAGAATTTAGGCGAGAGACATGAACTTGTGATTGTCGTCGGTGAGGAAGGGCATCCTGAGGTTGAGGCGATTGTTGAATATGCAAAACAGGGTGCAACCAAAGTTGTCTTAGTTCCGGATGTTGATAATCTTCCAGATTCTTATCCGCATAGTGTAGGAATTGTTTCGCAAACCACGCAATCTGAAGAAACTTTTTCAAAAATTGTGCGCGAAGTTAAAAAAAGAATGAACCGGGGACAGAAGCAACCTTTTTCGCCAGAGGGTTCCCAAAACCTGGAAATCAAGAACACAATTTGCAATGCAACGAAAGAACGGCAGGAGGCAGCACTTGACTTGTCGGCTAAAGCCAATGTAATGATTGTTCTAGGTGGGAAAAAGTCGGCAAACACCCGGCGTCTATTTGAACTCTGTCAAGAAAAATGCAAGCATTGCTTTCATATTGAATCAATGGTGGAATTAGACGCGTTAGTTGACTATATTCGCAAGATTTTATGTGAAAACTTTGATTCTGAATTTTTAATCGGTATAACTGCTGGTGCTTCCACACCTGCTTCTCAGATTGATGAGCTCGAATCTTTTTTAGATAAAAATTTTGTAGCTTCCTAAAGAGTTTGATTGCATTTCTTCTTTATCTCACGGAATAGAAACGTTGTTCTTTTGCTGAGTTTTTGCTCTCCAATTTTTGCGTTTATTTTGCGAAAAGCGCTTGGATAGGGGAATTTAATGGGCATGTTTTATACTAGTTTTGTAATAAATAATCTTTTGTGTGTAGATTTGGAGGGGCTATGACAGCATTTAATGATTTTGAATTTTATTCTCCAACAAGATTTATTTTTGGAAAGGATGCTGAGCTCAAAGTCGGAGAAAGATTAAAAGAAGCCGGAGCAAAACGCGCATTGATTCATTTTGGAAGTCACCACGCTAAAGAGTCAGGTTTGATTGATAAAGTTGAAAAGTCACTAGAAGACGCTGGTGTTGAATGGGTTGATCTTGGTGGAGTTCGACCAAACCCCGAGATTAGCCTTGTTCGTGAAGGTCAAAAACTCTGCAAAGAACATGATATTGACTATTTGATTGCCGTCGGCGGTGGGTCAGTGATTGATTCGATTAAGTGTATAGCTGATTCTGCTCACTATGATGGTGACCCCTGGGATTTTGTGTGCAAAAAAATACCCGTTACAGAGGCCTTACCAATTGCGGTCGTGTTAACTATTCCTGCCGCAGGAAGTGAATCGTCCAAAAACTCAGTAATTTCAAATGATGAGTTGGGATTAAAAACTGGTTTTGGATCCGACATTAACCGTCCAAAATTTGCTTTTTTGAATCCTGAACTCACTATGAGCCTTCCAGCCTATCAAACTGCTGCGGGTTGTACCGACATGTTTGCTCACCTTCTAGAGCGTTTCTTTGACGATGCAGAAAACATTCCAGCTACAGACAACTTGAACATGTCGCTCATGAAGACGATTCGTGCTAACGCTCTCCGAGTTTTAGAGGAGCCTGATAACTATGATGCGCGTGCAAACATCATGTGGGCAGGTGCCTTGTGTCACAATGGAATTGCTGGATGTGGTCGACATGAAGATTGGGCGACCCATGGCATGGAACACGAGCTGTCGGCATTAAAGCCAGACGTGACCCACGGAGCGGGGTTGGCTGTTCTTTTTCCTGCATGGATGGATTATGTTTACAAAGAAAACCCTGCTAGATTTGCGCTTTATGGCAGAGAAGTTTTTGGAATTACCACAACTGACGACATTGAGGCCGACGCCCGTGCTGCGATTCGGGCTACGCGTGAATTTTTTGTTTCGATGAACATGCCAACAAGGCTTTCAGAGTTTGGATTTGTGGAAGACGACATTGAAAAAATGCTTCCTACTTTAAAGGAAAACAAAGGTGAGCTTTTTGGTTCATTTAAGAAACTTACTATGGGAGACGCAGTAAACATCTACAAGAGCGCTCTCTAGGGTTTTTGGTACCGAGAGGTTGTAGTTTTGTGAGATGCTCGCATCGATAATGTGCGGCGCAAGCTAATGTGATGCCTGCTTTTGCAGGGTGTGACGACGTGTTAGTGATTATCCTGGAGCTGCTTGTTGGCTTTTATGGCGAACCAAGTATGCGCCTTGCCGATGAGATTTTGGCATTTGTCCCAATTTTTGCCATAATCTCGTGGCTTTAATAACAATGTGCCCATGTCTTCCTCAAACGTGCAAGCTAAATTGAGGGCACAACTCGAATTGAATAGCTCGCGCAAATGTGCGTACTAATTGAAGAAGTTTAGCCTGCGTTGTTCATTAAAGCTCTGTTAGAGTTTTGGGGGGTTATAGATTTAGCTGTTTTATGACTAGGTCAGTTTTATTTTGCGTTAACCAAGAGGACTGTAGGTATGGTTACGCTGTCGGGATCTGGTAGCGGTTGCTTAGCATATAGCATCACTTTGTGTATGTTCGTTTTGTTGATAGAATTCACGTTAGGCAAAAACTTTATCGGGTTTAATGAATCTTTAACTAGTTAAGAAAGACAAAATGAAGAATTTAAAAGTTGCAATAGTAGGAAGGCCAAATGTTGGCAAGTCGGCACTTGTTAATCGTTTGTGCGAGAGAGACGAGGCGATTGTTCACGAGCGTCGTGGTGTGACCCGCGATCGCACATACCACCCTTGCGAGTGGAACGGTGTTGCTTTTGATTTGATTGACACCGGCGGACTTGAGATGTCGGACGACGACTGTTTTAAAGGGGACATTCGCAGTTCTGCTCTGATGGGGGCAGAAGAGGCTGATTCCATTGTTTTTTTGGTAGATGGAAAAGTTGGAATTCAATCTGATGACCAGGACGTTGCTTGTCTTTTGAAGAAAACAAAAAAACAAGTTCATTTAGCTGTCAATAAAATGGACAACCCCGATGATGAAGGCGAGATTTGGAATTTCATGTCGCTTGGTTTCGGACAGCCAATCGCCGTCAGCGCTGTTCATGGCCATGGAACGGGGGATCTTCTAGACATTGTTGTTGACGATTTGAAACGAGTTGCTGAGCAAGATCAAGACGAAGCGGATTCTTTTATTGGTGAGGAAGATGATTTCATTAATGTTGCGATAATAGGGCGTCCTAACGCTGGTAAGTCTACTTTGACTAACAAGCTTACCGATCAGAACCGCTCTATTGTTAGTGATGTCGCCGGAACGACCCGCGACGCGATAGACACAGTCGTTGAACATGAGGGGCGAACCTATCGCATTATTGACACAGCTGGCTTGCGCAGGAAATCAAAGATTGACGACAATGTGGAATATTTCAGTTATGTGCGAGCAATGCGTGCAATTGATAGGGCTGACGTTGCTGTACTTGTTGTCGATGGCACGCTTGGCATCACGAACGAAGATCAGCGTGTTGCAAATTATGCAGAAGAGAAGCACTGCGCTATGTGCATTGCTCTTAATAAGTGGGATGCTGTAGAAGGCGCAGAAGCGAAGAAAGAAATTCGCGCTGACCTTGAAGAATTTATGCAGTTTGCTAGTTATGCTCCAATTCAGTCTATTTCTGCCTTGACAGGAAAGAAAGTCGATAAGATTTGGGATTCAATAAACATAGCATATGACAATTACTGCAAAAAATTATCCACTGCCAAATTGAACGAATGGCTTGCAGACATACGAAGTTCAGGTCACACTATCACTTCTGGAAAGGCCATTCTTCGCATGAAATATATTACTCAAAGTGGTGTAAAACCGCCGACTTTCCAAATTTTTTGCAACCGCCCCGACATAGTAACGCCTAATTACAAGCGGTTTTTGGAGAATAAGCTGCGGGATTCATTTGATTTGAGTGGAACGCCAATCAAGATATTTATGCGCGGAAAGGATTAGAGAGTTGCAGAATATAGCTGTTTTACTGCTTTTGTCGCTTGTATCTTTTTTGCTAGGCTCGATTCCTTGCGGCGTTTTGATTTCTAAAGTCTTTTTTCATAAGGATGTTAGAGATAAAGGCTCTGGAAACATTGGCTTTACTAACTCGATGAGATCAATGGGCAAAGTCGGCGGAGGAGCCGTTTTTGTTGGTGATTTTTTGAAAGGATTAGAGAGTTGCAGAATATAGCTGTTTTACTGCTTTTGTCGCTTGTATCTTTTTTGCTAGGCTCGATTCCTTGCGGCGTTTTGATTTCTAAAGTCTTTTTTCATAAGGATGTTAGAGATGAAGGTTCTGGAAACATTGGCTTTACTAACTCGATGAGATCAATGGGCAAAGTCGGCGGAGGAGCCGTTTTTGTTGGTGATTTTTTGAAAGGATTAGAGAGTTGCAGAATATAGCTGTTTTACTGCTTTTGTCGCTTGTATCTTTTTTGCTAGGCTCGATTCCTTGCGGCGTTTTGATTTCTAAAGTCTTTTTTCATAAGGATGTTAGAGATGAAGGCTCTGGAAACATTGGCTTTACTAACTCGATGAGATCAATGGGCAAAGTCGGCGGAGGAGCCGTTTTTGTTGGTGATTTTTTGAAAGGCATGCTTGCTGCCGCAATTGGGCTCTATGTTGCTCCAATTTTTTTAACTGGTGCTCAATTTCCGCTTTGTGAAAACCCAGCGGAGCTGACTGCGGCTTTGGCAACTTTTTTTGCAACTATGGGCCACATTTTTTGTCCATGGCTTGGTTGGAAAGGTGGAAAAGGAATTTCAACCGCGTTTGGAGCTAGCTTCATTTCCATGAGCGTTCCGGTAGCTTGTATACTCTTTGGAGCTTTTTTACTTGTAGTTTTGGCCACGAAATATGTGTCAGCGGGTTCGGTGACCGCAGCTGCGCTTTATCCTTTAGCTGCGTTTGTTACCCATTGGAATAGCCCGCTTCCTGCGCTCATCTTAAGCGTAGCGGGTCTTGTCGTTATCTGGGCGCATCGCGGCAATATTGTGCGCATTAAAAATGGAACAGAGCGAAAAATAGGAGCTTCGAAGAAGAGCGACAACTAGTTGCTTGCAGCTACTACAGTGGCGGCTACGTCGTTTCACAACGGTGTCAGTCATGAATGTTTGCACTGTCCGCACTGGTGACAGTCATGATTTTTTGTATCTTTCTTCATGATGGTGCTAGAAATTTTACACAGGTGTCAGTCTTGAATGTTTACACTGTATGCACTGGTGACAGTCATGATGCACTGGTGCCAGACATAAATAATACTGATGCAATGGTGCCAGACATAAATTGCATTAACCCAACGAATACTGTCAACCACTATGCCCAAATTTATACTTGATTCATATAAGTTGGATTTGTCGGGGGAGATAGAAGTCTGCCAATGGTGCCAGACATGATTTTTTGTATCTTTCTTCACGATGGTGCTAGAAATTTTACACTGGTGACAGTCTTGAATGTTTGCGCTGTATGCACTGGTGACAGTCATGATGCACTGGTGCCAGACATAAAAAATACTTAACATACTTGATGGAAACATGACTCAAATTGCAAAAAGATGTTTGTTTGCATGAGACAATATACTAAATATGATTCGAAACTTTAATAGTTGTGAGGTGAGAAAGTGTCGAAGATAGCTGTAATTGGAGCTGGCTCTTGGGGATGTGCTCTGTCTCAACTTCTTGCGAAGAATGGAAATGACATAATGCTGTGGGCTCTTGAGCCTGAAGTTGAGAAGGGGATTAACATATCCCACAAGAACCCCATTTATCTCTCAAGCATAGTTCTTGATGACAGGATTAAGGCGACAAATTCTTTTGAGGAGGCTTTAGATGGAGCAAAACTCTGTGTTGTGGTGACTCCATCACAATTTTTACGTTCAACTGCCGAGGGTTTTAAGGCTTTTGTCGACGATGATTTACCTATTGTGATTTGTTCTAAAGGCGCCGAACACGACACTGGACTGCTTTCTAGCGAAGTCTTAGCAGATGTTTTGGGGAATGAGAGAAGAATCGCTGTTCTTAGTGGTCCAACCCACGCAGAAGAGGTGATAAAACAGGTCTACAGTGCAGCAACTTGCGCCTGCTCTGATCTTGAACTTGCGAACAGAATCCGTGACGTTTTTTCTTCTGAATATTTTCGTGTTTACACTATGACAGACGTCTATGGTGTTGAGTTGTGTGCAACCTTTAAGAATGTTATAGCTATAGCAGTGGGGCTTTGTTATGGGCTCGGTTTTGGAGATAATACTGCGGCTCTGATTATCACGCGCGGTGTCGCTGAGATGAGTCGTATGGTTAAAAGCGCAGGTGGAGATGAGAGGACATGCCAGGGTCTTGCGGGAATCGGCGATATGGTTGTGACTTGCATGTCAAGACATTCGAGAAACCGACGATTCGGAGAGGACTATCTTTCGAAAGGCAAGACGCTCGATGATTTTAAACATGACACAAAGATGATTGTTGAAGGCGCTGTCGCTGCGCAGAATCTGCAAACACTCTCCAAGAAATTTAATGTTGAACTTCCGATTACAAACATGATTAACGACATTATATGGAATGGGGCAAATGTGCTAGAGCAAGTGAAAGTCTTAGCTTCGCGTCCTTTAAAACAAGAGTTTTAAATAGTGTCACACGTTGAATGTCGGTGCCAGACATGTATCACTGGCGACAAACGTGTTACATTGGTGACAGACATGAATTCAAGATTGCATGTGCCAGTGCTGCCATTGATGACAGTCTTCAAGCGGTGGTGACAGACATGAATTCGGGATTGGTTTAAACGCATCAGACTGATCTAAATTCGCAAAAGTGACAAACGTGTTACATTGGTGACAGACATGAATTCGGGATTAGATGATAGTCTTTAGTTCTGGTTTCAGACATGTCTCATTGGTGTCAGTCATGTCGTACTGATCTTGCACTGGTGGTAGGCATAACACATTGTTCGCAGATGTAATGATTAGTAACTACAGTTGACTTGGTTCGTTCAATTATTTTGTGATGTATCGGTAATTTACTGTGGGATTTATCGGGAAATTACCTGTATAAAGGTGTTTTTATGAATTGTTCATTTGTAGCAAAAATTCGTTTTTACTAATTATCTTGACTTTTTTGACTCAATTTTCACAGCTCTGCCTATAAATTTCACTGGTGACAGACATGAATGCAGAAATCGTCGGTTGAGCCA